>LXQE01000105.1 GCA_003326195.1 Nostoc punctiforme NIES-2108 | reverse complement strand
ATCCGAGTTAGCAAACTCAAAACTACCAAAAGAAAAAGAGATAAGCTCTAATTCAGTTCCTATTAAGGCTACTCAGAAATCAAGGACACGTAATAAACAGACTGACTCAAAAGATACTTTACCAGAAATAGTTGCTAAAAAAGCTTCAACAGGTGTTTCATGCTATGAAGCTCTCAAGGAAGCAGGTTATATAAAATCTGTTAGTGAGTACCAACTGTAGGATATAACAAAATGCTTGGTTGGTTTCCAGATCCTTATCCAGATGAATTATTTTACAGTGTTTGTGCGCGGTACTCTGAACGGATGAATTACAAGAATAACATGCACGTATTCCAAGACATTTTTGGAGAAAGTTTTTCTTGTATCTATATACATTTAGTTACTAGGTTAGATTATCTGATTACATCTTTACCCGCCGAAAATAATTACACAGCCGATCGCTTAATTGATGAGCATACTTCATTGTCATTTTATAGTGCATTTCATCCACCATACTTAATCAAAATGCTCCGAGATGCAATAAAACAAAATAATCCAGAAGTTACTTTAAATCGTTTTGAAAATTTTATGAGAAATATGAATTATTTACGTTTTTGTCCTCAATGTATATTAGAAGATAAAAGCAATTTGGTGAATGCTATTGGCATCGCATACATCAAGTTCCTGGAGTCGAAGTTTGTCTAATACATAACATTATTCTACAAAAAACTGAGCTAGGAACAGGTCATCACTATTGTGGATTAGTTTCAGCAGAAGAAGCAGTAAAGACCAAGATAAATAATTATTTAGAATTATCAGATGTCAATTTAAAATATTTTATACAATTAGCTCATAATGTTGATTGGCTTCTAAAGTATCCAAATGCCATTTTTTTTGGAGATTCTGTACGTAAAATTTATATA
>LXQE01000104.1 GCA_003326195.1 Nostoc punctiforme NIES-2108 | reverse complement strand
AGTGGGTAATTAAAAATCCCGGAATATTTATATTATTGGCAGTGGCTGCTTATTTGAGTATATTTAGTATTCGTCCATTGTGGTTACTTAGTCTAAATAAAGTATTGCCCCAGACATGGAAAATACCTATAATCAACCAAGAAATAGCAGTAAAGTGGTTGTTATTTTTAAATTACAAGCCGAGGGTATTAGATACGTGGGTAGAAAAGTATATTGAGCCAGTTAAAACAGAATTTTTGCTGAAAGATATAGTCAAGCGTGATAGCGGAAGCCATATTCCGCAACCTGTTGAATTCAAAGACAAAATCAAGTATCCTCAACTTAAGAACAACGATAACTCGACAGAAGAAGCACTAGAACACAAAGAACTCCAAAAAGAACTCAAAGCAGAGATGCAGAGAGAGCAACAGTTTTGTGTACTGATTGAAGGAGAAGGTGGTGCAGGTAAAACCAGCTTGGCCTGTCAAATTGCAAATTGGGGAATAGAAGGTAAGCTTGCTAATCATCGGATATTACCTGTACTCATTGATCGCGATTTGCAAGACAATGAAGACCTCCTGCAAATGATTCGTAAGCAACTACAAGACCTGACAAATACAGGAAATGACGATATTACTCAAGAATTTCTCATTCACTTGTTGTATCAGCGACGTGTCTTAGTGATTATTGATCACTTTTCTGAGATGGAAAAGTCAACCCGTAATAAAATCCTTGCTGCAATAACCGAAAATCCTATTATTAATGCCTTAGTTTTCACATCACGAGTAGTAGGGGAACTTAAAGGTCTGACCAGATCCACTCTCAAACCAATGCGCGTTGAAGGAGAACGGATATCAGAATTTCTGGGTGAATATCTTAAGTTATGCAACTACCGTAACCAATTTGATGACGAAGCATTCTATAACGCTTGCTCTCGTCTCAATC
>LXQE01000103.1 GCA_003326195.1 Nostoc punctiforme NIES-2108 | reverse complement strand
CTAGCAAAGAGCGATTATCGGAAGGAAGAGGCATCCAGATTGGATAACGATAGTTTCGTTGGCAATATCAGAATTCATGGGGAACTACCTAAAATAAAATCTTTTTATGGACGAAAGGATGAAATTAACTATTTTAAGAAACAAATTACTCTATTTAAAGAACGCTGTATAGTTTTTACTGGAGTTGGAGGAATAGGAAAAACTTTATTAGCCTCTAGATTGGTTGAAGAAATAACTTTTGATTCTTTAAGTAGTATATATGAATGTATAATCTGGAAAACAATTAATCATTCTTTGTCAATTGATGAGTTAGTCATTGATTTAAATAAAATTTTTCAAGTAGACATAGAAGCAAGTGAAAACTCTTTTATAGATAGCATATCTTTACTATCAAAACAGCTTCACTTACATCGTTGTCTACTAGTAATTGATGGATTTGAAAAGCTATTGTTAGCCGATGATTTTGGAAAAAGATTACAATATGAAAAATTCCTTTTAAAACTTACAGAAGGGAAGCATGAAAGCTGCATTATTATAACAAGTCAGTTGCCTTTAAAAGAATTTGCTTCTGTGACTACAAAACTACCTATTCGCTCTTTCAAATTAGAAGGTTTAGATGTAAACGCTGGAATGCAAATATTACAAGAAAAAGGTTTAACTGGACAGGAATGTAAGCGATTAATTGAAAATTACTCTGGGAATCCATCAAGTTTAGAAGCGTTGGCTGATAGAATTAATCGTTTTTTTGAGGGGAGTGTGAAAACATTTTTTAGATATCAAACTACTATGATTGATCCTCAACTTGAAACAATGCTACATCAGCAATTTGGACAAATTGGACTTTTAAGTAATCTTCAAAGGCAAATAATGATTTATTTGGCAGAAGAAATGTCAGAAAACTCGACTCCTATTCAATTCTCTAAACTCA
>LXQE01000102.1 GCA_003326195.1 Nostoc punctiforme NIES-2108 | reverse complement strand
AACTCTTAAGTTCTAGGCGGCGAAGCTCCGTGTCTGCCGATGCCTGTAACAATCTGAGTGTCTCAACGAGTGGATTTGTGGCAGTGGCAGACACCGACTATTTGAGCGAAGCGGTTAAGAGTTGCGCCATCACCTAGAGGGAAATTCCTTTACTCTGTCTTCTTTCTTGTTGCCGCTTTTCTTCTATTATTTGTTGCAATATACGCTCTGCTTTTTGCCAAAGCTGAATATCTTCTCTTTCTATTTCCCCCACATTAATCGGTGAATACTCAAGCTTACCTGAATGGTTTCGGTTAACTGCCACCCGAAAAATTTCACCTCGTTCATCATGGGTAAATACCAGTTCTTTCCCCTGCTTTTCCAGAGTGGCACGTTTAAATCTAAGGCTATTCTCACTACTTTCTTTTAATTGCCAATTGATGAGTTCAACAGCAATAGGCACAGCTATAGCTAATAATTCTTGCTCTTGACGCTGCTTTTCTGTGAGTGAATTTTCTGGCTCTGACTTTTGAGTTGCCAGTTGATTGCTAGCGATAAGTACCAATTCTCTGGCTTCATCTTGTGTCCATCCGGCTGGACTGGCTTKGAGAATTTCTTCAACATCTTGGGGTAGTTTATTATCTTTGAGCGCCTGTATAGCAATTTCTTTATCTCGGTCAGTCACTAATAAGTTTTGCAAATCGGTGCTGTAATACTCATATAATTCTGCTGTTTGATTAGATTTTAGCTTTAGTTTATCTATGGCTAAATTTTGAGCTTTATTAAGAGCAATTGCATCCACTGTTTTTTGCGATCTATGGAGTTGCTCCAAATAAACAATCGCTGCTTCCAGGTTGTCGAATATGGTTCTTCCGGCTTCTACCTGCTGCTGATTTTGAGAAAGTTGTTGTGTTAATTCTAATACTGTTTCAGTTAATGCTGAAGAGACAGTC
>LXQE01000101.1 GCA_003326195.1 Nostoc punctiforme NIES-2108 | reverse complement strand
TCCATTCCCTGGATTTATTCTTAGGGTTATACTCAGCAACGCCAGCTGCTACCCTACTTTTAAGCCGCGCTTTGCGCGTCTCGTGAACGTCTGCAAATCGGCTTAACCTACAGCAGTTGTTTACCCTACGGTAACACCAAGGGCGAACAACTCTAGAAGAGTAACGCACTAGCTCTTGGGCAATACTGTGGATTAGACATTCAGCAGTTGTTGGAAAAGTATGGATTTAGAGAAACTAACCGAGCCTGCTGTTAGTTACTGATTCACAAGTTAGCTATAAAGAGAGAGTGTGTTCTTTAATCTGCCTCAGTTTGTCTGGGATAAAATCCTAGAAGTTGCACTCTAATATCTTTGCTTTCGCCCCCTGAACACCAGGGTAGTGAACCAGCTAATTCAATGCAGCGCCAGAAAAATTCTCTTCACCCCATTCTAACGCAACCTTGCTAAAAATCAATTCCGACGATGTAACATGTTAGGACAACTACTAGCAAGCTGCCCTACAGGGATTATACCGCTAAAATTAGCCGATTGCGGTGGATGTGCTGGAGTTGAAATTCTCCACTACCCACTATCCCTAGCATAAACAGGATTTGTTCAGGACGCAACAGAAAACCATCTTGGCGATAGCTACCTATATAACGGATAACAGATATAGACTCTGCAATGCCTTTGTGGGTTTCTACTAATTCCAGTTCAAATAAGCGATCGCGCAGATTTATTAACTGGCTCTTGCCTGACTTTGTTGTGTGCTCGTACCAAAGCTCATCTTTTGCTTTGATGGTATCAATCCAGTTTTGCCATTGTATAGGTGTTGTTTCTTCAAGTGCTGCTACGGTAATTAAATATTCTGCGGTTTCTAGCAGTTGAGTAGCTGCTGGAGTTTTTAAATCTATCTGCTCCACATTATATACAGGTATGTCTGTGGGCATTTCCCATATACAGGTATGTCTGTGGGCATTTCCC
>LXQE01000100.1 GCA_003326195.1 Nostoc punctiforme NIES-2108 | reverse complement strand
ATAAAGACGGTAGTATCTCCTTTGAAGAGTTAAAGGAAGTAGTCAAAAAAGCAAGTAATTTAACCTAGCAGTCAAAACCCAATACCAAAAACCCAATACCAAATATCCCTCTAAGCGCCCACGCTTAGAGGGATTTGCATGAAAAAGACAATTGTGTGTTCGTTATCTTCTGAGTCGCTTAAAGTAACGGGAGCAAGGTTTGTTTTAACCCAAGATTGAACCTGAACCAACTTCCCACTGATGTTTGAGCAATTCTTGGTAAGTCTTTTCCCTTATCATCATCTGCTTATACAGTATCTGCAAAAACTCTTGAGCTTGCTCACGGGACATCTGCTGCACTTGATCAGAAAAAGTTCTAAGGCTAAATTCTTGTTCTAAAGATACGTGAGTTCGACGGATAGAAAAGCCCAAAAAGCTTGCTAGATAGGAATTTGCTTAACTGGGCAGGCGAAGTGTGATCGCTAAGATTAATTGAGAATGAGCAAAAAAGGCACAAAAAAACGCCGAGACTAAAAATATCTAAGAAAAATGAGGGTCAGGGCTTAGTCTACCATTGTATCTCGCCTCGATATCGTACAAATCTTCTGTGACGTAGATGATTTTTGCAACCAGTGGGAGAACTTGTGGCAACAAGTGCCACAGTTACCATCTACAAAGGGAGAGCGCCGCAGCAAATCAAAAATGCATTTATCAGAGGTGATGACAATTGCGTTAGCGAAGCTTACCGAAGGTATCGCATTTCACGGTAGTGGTTATAAAACTTTCAAGGAGTTCTACACCTTGCACGTGCTACAAAGTTGGCGTGGAGCGTTTCCCAACTTGGTGAGCTACACCAGGTTTGTGGAACTGATGCCTTCTCTTCGAGACGCTACGCGAAGGTGTTTAATGTTGTTGTGTTGTTTTTTACATACACGCACAGGAGAGGTTACAGGGATTAGTTTTATTGATTCGACTCTGCGACTCTGA
>LXQE01000099.1 GCA_003326195.1 Nostoc punctiforme NIES-2108 | reverse complement strand
GAGGTAGCGCTCGATTATGTACTATCAAATTTAGCCTGGGAGTGATTCAAAGCTTGGTCAATCAAAGAAAAGTGAAAATACCAATACAGGTGCAGGCTTCTATGTCCAGTTGGAGGATGCAAAGTGAAAATACAGAAAGTAACCTATCAATCATCTTTGCCTTCAAATACTCGTAGTAAATTAGTTCTACGCCGGACTCGAAAAAGATTCAACCCCAGGATTTTGATTGACCGCACCATAGAAACAACTGCAATTATCTCTCTGCTCTTAACTAGCTTTTCAGGAGTAGCGGCAATGGGATGTTGGGGTATAGAGATTATCGAAACAAATGCTAATTCCAACATCACCATCTCTGGTTGGCAGCAGCAGAAAAACATTTGCTTGGGTGCAATGTTGGTTAGTTGCTCTATATTTTTGGGCAGTTCTTTGGTGGGTGCAAGTTTCAGTATTCAACGAGATAAATTTTAGATGAGTTAACGGCAATGAAAGAGTACAAAACCAAACATGGTGGCTACAAAATCGAAACTACTGAATTACCAGATGGTGCTGTAGATGTTCACGTTGGGAAGCAAAGCTTTTTGAAAACAACCTGGGCATCTCCTTCAACTAAAACCTTTAACAATCATACACAAGCTGTTAGTCATGCCAAAAATGCTATTGATAACGGCGAAATCGATTCAGTTTTCTAAGGTTAAAACACACCAATTGAAATCAAATTAACTACTTCAGAGATTCGGGCTATCTTGCAAGGTTGTCAATATACGTTACGGCTTGTAGGGAGTAGTCGAGATTATCGTAAAATTCAATCGTTAGAACACTTTTCTACCTCAAATGATGTGGTGCTAAACGATGCKTTCARTATTTTGGGAGAAATAGTGGACGCAATCGAGCAGGTAGAGCAATTTTCTCAACAAGGAGAATCCAGTCATGGAACAAGAAATTAAAAATGCAGTTGGTTTAGGCATTCCT
>LXQE01000098.1 GCA_003326195.1 Nostoc punctiforme NIES-2108 | reverse complement strand
GGCAACCGAGCAAGAGCTTCAATCTCTTTTTAATACCTTGGATAGCGATCGGGATGGCAAAGTATCAATTAATGAGCTTTTTTTTAGCCCTGGCTTAAGTGCGGTCATCTCAGCAGTAACGGGTGTGAGTAGTCCGCAGGAATTGCTAGCTACGCACGGCGATAAAGACGGTAGTATCACCTTTGAGCAGTTAAAGAGAGTTGTTCAGGAAAATGGAAATTTAAGCTAACAGTCAAAAACAAGTGTATCCTGCCCCTGTCCCCGCTCTTATCACCCTCTACTCCCCCCTCGTAGAATCGCCTGCGAGGCTTTTTGGTGTGTGGGATTGTGATTGCGCCCTTGTGATGACTAATGCCTTTGTGAGGGTCAAGGAGCCGACAATGGGGGAATGAGGAGGAGCGATCGCCCCTCGTCCCCAATACCCAAACTCTCACTTCAAACATGAGTAAGGTTAATTTTGGGATTCCAGGCGGTTGTAGAGTGTTGGCTGTGGAATGTTACCCCAAACTTGCTGTAGGGAATTGTGGCAGGGGTAGGGAGAGCGTAGCTTGCTACCGAAGGCGATCGTCCAATGCCATAAAAATAGATTGGAGGTTTAGGGGTTTTAGTAGTCAGGGTTTGGTAGTCACGATGATTAATCTTTATTTATATAGAGAGCGTGACTACGGGATCAACATCTGATACAAAATTCCGCTACCTTCAGTGGTGACTACCAAAGATTGTATAAAAGCCAGCATTGTCAAACTAGTACAGCAATGCCGTACCACTTCGGGGATCTTGCTACGCGAAGCGTCTCCAAGAGTTGGCGGTGCGGTCGTGCCACGGGTAAAAATGGGGAGTTAGGAGTTAGCGATCGCGCTGGGAAAAATTGAGAAGCGAAAAAATGTTTGGTGGTAGTGGTTAGCGATCGCACAAAGAAAAGCTGCTGAAAAGCTGCTGTCAGATGTGCCTAGTAGGCGATCGCAGTGGAGAATCCTAG
>LXQE01000097.1 GCA_003326195.1 Nostoc punctiforme NIES-2108 | reverse complement strand
AGAAAATCTTTTTGATTTTCTTCCCATAATATTACTTTGACTGGTTCTTTACTCATTGCTTATGCCTTTTTGGTTACTAGATGAAGCTAAGTAGTTTGATGACATATAATACGGCAAGTTTATCTTACTAATTCAATGGAATAGCGTAGTTAAAACCACATTTTCATATTGATATTTTTATCTGGCTTGATTACGTCCGATAAAGTTACGGCGCGATACCAGAACTTTAATAAAAGCTACTATTAGATTTACTTTAAAATCTTTTATCAGTCAGGCAGTATTTGCTGCTATTTTGGATATAAGTCTATCAACGGTTCAAAAGTGGGAAATCGTTCAGAAGCATCCCAGTGCCAATGCTTTTAAGCTGTTGTATCTAGTTAAGAAACCATAATTGAATAGCGTGATTGATTAAAGGGTTAACCCTGGACGATTTGCATTTATAGTCAGAGTTTCTGCAAAGCTCAATGCTACTAATGATTTACGCTATAAACACAGCAAAAGATTACACAGCTACTTGATAGGATGTTTTAGAGCGTCGCACTTCTTTCTTCACAATATTTTGAATAAATATCATTATTGCTACTGATGCGGTTAGCAGTAATAGTTAGTGAAGCTAGAGAAGCATTTGAAGCTTGGATCGCAAAAAATTATGTCTATTCCACAATTTCTTGCTGCTGCTAATGGCACAGCTCAGTTATGGTCTTCTGCTGACGGACAATTTTTAGGATTGCTATCAAGTGACCGATATGATATGAACTCCATTAGCAATCTTGATGGGATTTATGGCAGTTTGCATGACACCTATAGTATTCGTAACCCGCATGGTTTATACGGAGGTATTCATGGAGGGCACAGTTCTTATAATCCTTACTGTGGCAAACCACCTGTTGTTTCTTATCAAAATAAAATAGTGTTAGTTATTACTAGAAATACTAGTATTCAAACGAATGGATTACCAATAATTGATCCAGATTTTCTATTAGGTGTATA
>LXQE01000096.1:40519-388010 GCA_003326195.1 Nostoc punctiforme NIES-2108 | reverse complement strand
TGGAAAGGGGCAGTAATGGTCATGGATAATCTCAAAGCACATAAAATCAAGGGGATTATTGAAATGATCGAGTCCGTAGGCGCAAGGGTAGTTTATTTATCACCTTATTCACCTGAATTTAACCCCATCGAACATCTCTGGTGGCAACTCAAAGCATTTATCCGCAAGTTTTCACCTAAAAATATTTTGGCAGTAGTACAACTGTTGTCTCTAGGAGTTCTCTTATGCTCAAGCCAGCAACTCCAAAACTACTTTTCTCATTGTTGCTACTGTACCAGTTAGTCGCGCAAAGTGCTGTATATTTGTATAATCTTACCTTTGTTTTCTTGGCACTTTCTCAAGCATTGGTTGAAGAGCCACTATTTTTTATTTTGCGAACAAGCTTAGATAAAAAATAACCTTGACCACCAGCTAGAGCTACATTTGAGCTATCCAATTTAACCCAATAAAAATCAAAGGCTATAGGGTTTTTGCTCGTACTTGAATGTATTTCCCAATGCCGCCAAGTAGATGGTGTAGACTGAGTTAATTCGAGATGATAAACATAACGTTCTTGAATTTCATTGCGATAGGGAGTCATATTGTATTGATAAATACCCAATAACTCAATAATACAAACTCCCTTAACACCAGATTCTTCATAAACCTCTCGCAGCACAGCTTCAGATGGCTCCTCACTTTCTTCAACTGTACCAGCAGGTACTTGCACGCCAGCGTCAGGAAAATCAGTATGTGTAAACACCATTAATTCATCTTTATTGGTTACGTAAGCGATCGCTTTTTTTATTATGGGTTGAGTAGACATATTCTTTACTGTGTGTTGTTAGATTTATGAAATACCAAAATTTGTATAAAATAAATATTTAAAACTTATTTAACTTCAGGAATATCCTAAATCATTTGATAACCACAAGATTTCAAGTTGGTGAGGTATACAAGCTAATTGTGTTACCCAGGTATAAAGCATCTTTTACTCCTGAATTCTGCATTCTGCTGTATAACTTGAGTGGAAACAAATATTGGTTAGAATAACTTAGATTAGCAACTATTAAGAGGCATTATCTGTACATCTGTTAGTTGCTAAAAGTGTAAAATAATACAATACTTTTAAAAGTACATCAACTATGCAAGCAGAATATCGGCAGCGTCGCGAGCAATTAATGGCAAAAATTGGTGATGGAACAGCCATTTTTCGCAGTGCGCCAATGGCAGTGATGCACAACGATGTCGAGTATGTTTATCGCCAAGACAGTGATTTTTTCTACTTGACTGGTTTTAATGAACCACAGGCAGTAGCAGTGTTAGCGCCCCATCATTCAGAACATCGATTTGTGCTGTTTGTCCAACCCAAGGATCGCGAAAAGGAAGTATGGACTGGTTATCTTTGTGGGGTAGATGCAGCCAAAGAAATTTATGGTGCTGATGAAGCGTACCCGATTAGCGAGTTAGATGAAAAGTTGCCGCAGTATTTAGAAAAAGCCAGCCGGATTTATTATCATTTAGGACGCGATCGCAATTTTAACGATCAAATCCTCAAACATTATCAAAGTTTATTGCGGACTTATCCGAAGCGCGGTACAGGGCCGATCGCTATAGAAGATACTGGCCCTGTCCTCAACAGTATGAGATTGATCAAAAGCGAAGCTGAGGTGGAATTGATGCGTCAAGCAGCTGCGATCGCCACCGAAGCACACAATTATGCCCAAGAAATCGCCGCACCGGGACGTTATGAGTACGAAATCCAGGCGGAGATGGAACGGATCTTTCGAGTGCGGGGTGGGTTAGGGCCTGCTTATCCTTCGATTGTGGCTTCTGGTGTAAATGCTTGTGTACTCCACTACATTGAAAATAATCGTCAAATGCAGGATGGAGAATTACTGCTAATTGATGCCGGTTGTGCTTACGGTTATTACAACTCGGATATTACCCGGACATTTCCTGTGGGAGGTAAGTTTACGCCAGAACAAAAGACGTTATATGAGATTGTTTTGGAGGCACAAAAACAAGCGATCGCTCAAATCCAACCAGGTAATCCTTTCAAGTTAGTTCACGATACAGCAGTGCGCGTTCTCACAGAAGGTTTAGTCGAACTTGGCATTCTCAAAGGTGAAATCGATAAGTTAATTGAAGAAGAGAAATATAAACCATATTATATGCATCGCACCAGCCATTGGTTAGGTTTAGATGTCCATGATGTCGGTGTTTATCAGCATGGTGAAGACAAACCACAGATTTTACAACCAGGTCAAATTTTGACAGTAGAACCAGGACTATATATTGTCCCAGATACCAAACTAGCAGAAGACCAGCCAGAGACTGATCCTCGATGGGTTGGGATTGGTATTCGTATTGAAGATGATGTGTTAGTTACACCTGGAGGACATGAGGTATTAACTGCGGGGGTTCCCAAAGAAATAGATGAAATCGAAAGATAGAAATGGCGATGGTAGACACCATCCCTAAGAAAAGCCCCGGCGACTGAAATCGCGGCTATACAGACAAAACCCACCTCCGTGGGTTTAAAATCCTTGGTTTTGTATTAGTCCACGGAGGTGGACTTTGCTTGTGTAGCCGCGACTTCCAGTCGCCCTTTTAAAATTCCACTTCTAAAGGAAAAATTGCGGTGAAAGTAGAACCAACGCCTAGCTGCGAGGCTAGGTTAATTTCACCTTGCAATAGTTTTACTAAGCGTGAGACGATCGCTAACCCCAATCCTGTACTATCAGGAAGATAGGGACGATCGCTAGAACTCACGCGAAAGTAGGGTTCAAATATCTGGGCTTGGTTTTCGGGAGCAATGCCAACTCCAGTGTCAGAAACTGCGATCGCCCATCTCTGCTTCTCCAACACCTGACACATGATAATAATAGTCCCCGACTTTGTATAACGAATCGCATTACTAATAAGATTTGTAACAATCTGTTGCAACTGAAAAGAATCTGTGATTAATTTTTCCGGGATGCGATCGCAATCGACTACAATTTGTAAATTTTTTCCCGCAGCTAAAGGTTCCAACATTTCACACACATTATCGATTAATTCACGCACATCGGTAGGTGCTAATTGGAGTTTTATCTGCCCTGCCTCATAGCGCGAAAGTTCTAATACATCATTGATTAGATGGAGTAATTGTCTACCATTGCGTAGTACCCGCTCAATATGTTCTAAATTGGTAGATTTATCCTTGATCTCAGTCTTTCGTCGTTGTTGGCGTAAAAACAGATCCGAATAACCAATAATAGAAGTTAGAGGATGTTTTAATTCGTGGGCTAATTGGGAAAGATACTCTTGATTAGCGCTAATTAGCCGCATGAGTTCTTCATTGTGGAGCGTTAGTGATGCTTGCAACTGTTGTAATTCCCGCAAGCGTTCGTCAACATAACTCTTGAAACATCGAGCGATCGCTTCGTCTATAATAGCGTCAATCAAACGCATGGAACGAATTATCTCTACAGGTGTTCCACTCAATAAATCTGCTTGTAGAGCATCAAATATTACTGTTCGCAGCAGATGATACTCTCTGGCAATTTCTGCTGGATCAAAGCCTTGTTCGGCTCGAATCGCTCCATGCTGAAAACTGGCAATAACCATTGACTGAATATCATTCTCTTGAGATTTTGAAAGAACTGTCACCATAGCTTTCAAAACATCAGGAATATGATCTTTTACCGCTGTATAAGATAGGTCATCAGCACTTTCAATCCGTCTATCCTTGCGAACTGCTAAAATCCATTTTTCAAGGATATTATCCGTTTTTTCAGCCAGTAGTTGACTAAAATCCATTATGTTAAATTCAGCTAGGAGATAGATGAGTAAACTTCCATATCCCAATAGTTTAGCGACTAGAGCTGTGTTTTACCAAAATTAGTAATATATTTCACCTATCAAAAGAAAGAGATTCTATAGATTCTTTCCTTAGCTAGATTAATGGCAGTATACAAAATTCAAAGGGTATAATATACATCTTAATTTTAGCAAACTTAAAATCTAGCCGTTAACAGCCTTGATGGTTGACCTGGTGAAAGTATTTAGCTAGCTGTGCAAGAATTTAATTCACAAGAGAACCAAAATTATAAATTTTCTGGATTACCGAAAAGTCAGGGTAGCTAGTTAATGTGAGTAACAAAAGTAACAATATAGCTCGGAAAACAGATACTTTCACTGAAGCATGGATGTTATATTATGTATATCAATGTTATAATCTACATAGCTTCATATTTAATTAGAGTAAGTCAGCCTAATTCAACAGATCGCAGTGCGTGATGTTGGAACGGAGGAACCAAATTGTGGGGCGTATCTCATAGAAAGTGAGGAGTTGAGAGTAAAGAGTTAGGAATTAAATAAAATT
Source organism: Nostoc punctiforme NIES-2108 (assembly GCA_003326195.1). Classification (GTDB taxonomy): domain Bacteria; phylum Cyanobacteriota; class Cyanobacteriia; order Cyanobacteriales; family Nostocaceae; genus Nostoc; species Nostoc punctiforme_A. The sequence continues at coordinate 383,662 of LXQE01000096.1, read as the reverse complement.
TAGTAACTCATAACTCATAACTCATAACTTTCTTTCAGAAGGGCATCTCTCAGCCCTAGCCCGTCAGCTAACTTCGTAGGCATTGGGAGGAGACTGAAGAGACGGCATTTTTATAATGTTCCGATCTCATCAGTGTCCAAGGCTGGTACTGCTCATTTTTGTGTACCTGCACTTAAATCTGTTGGGGTCGTAAAATGATATTTCAACTAAATTTAGCAGCGATCGCGGCGATCGCTGGACAAGCCGCTTGGAAAAAGACAAAACCTGTCATCTTTAGAGATGTCTTCTTTTTACCTGTATTGGGCTTCTTGGGAATAATAGTGTTGTGGTGGATTATTGCACTTGCCAATCATGAGTTAATGCCCACTCCACCAGAAGCGCTAATTGCGAATCTAGACTACATCTTAAATCCCTTCTACCAGAGGGGCCCAGGCAATTTAGGAATTGGTTGGTTGTTGATAGCAAGTCTGCGTCGGGTATTACTGGGCTTTTTGTTAGGTGCTGTAGTAGCGATTCCTGTGGGGTTTCTAATTGGTATGTCCAGACCGGCAATGCTAGCGCTTAATCCGATCATTCAAATTTTTAAACCCGTATCGCCTCTAGCTTGGCTACCCATCGCCTTAGCAATTTTCAACTTAGCAGACCCTTCTGCTATTTTTGTGATCTTTATTACTTCCCTATGGCCGACAATTATTAATACCGCTTTAGGAGTTTCTAGCGTTCCCAAAGATTATTTAGATGTGGCACGAGTTTTGGAAATGCCGCGTTGGCGACGGATTACAAAAATAATTTTGCCTGCAAGTTTACCGTACATTTTTACAGGTTTACGAATTAGTTTGGGGATAGCTTGGCTGGTAATCGTCGCCGTAGAAATGCTTACAGGCGGTGTTGGTATCGGCTTTTTTGTTTGGGATGAATGGAGCCGCTTAAACCTAAGTTCAGTATTTTTAGCCGTTTTTATAATTGGCTTAACTGGATTAATTTTAGATTACGCCGTGGGTAAAATCCAAGAATTTGTTACCCATCGCCCTACAACTTCCAACTAACAAAATTTGGCTGCGTTCAGAACAGCAAAATTTAACGATCCTCTGCACCTAGAGCGTGAGTAATTAATCACCAGTGGAGCTACAAGAATGGGCGATCATAACTGGACTCGACGAGACTTTATCAAAGGAATCGGAGCAACCACAACGGGAATAGCATTATCTTCCTGTGGGATTTCAGGAGATAGATCCGCGAAAGGACTAACTGAAGAAGCCTTAGCTGTACAACCAGTAGTTAGATCCCAAGACCTAGAAAAATCCGACCTTACCATTGGTTACGTTCCCGTTAATGATTGTGCGCCATTTGCGATCGCCTGGAAAAAAGGCTTCTTCCGCAAATATGGTTTGAACGTCACACTCAACCGCGAAGCGAGTTGGGCTACTTCCCGCGACGGTTTAATATTTGGTCGTCTGGATGCTTCACCCGTAGTATCTGGTGCCGTCACCAACGCCAGAATTGGTGCTGAAGGCGCACGCCACGCTCCCTTGTGTGCAGCTATGACCATCCATCGCCACGGTAACGCCATGACGATGAACAAAGCCATGTGGGATTTTGGGCTGCGTCCGTGGTACGAGTATCAAGAACAATATGGCGATGGCGCGCTAGAAGCCTTTGGGCGCGATTTTCGAGGCTACTTTGACAAGCAGCCGTCAGAAGGCAAAGTTTGGGCGGTAGTTTTAAGTTCTGCTATTTACGAATACTTTGTCCGCTACATATCCGCCGCCGCTGGTGTCGATCCGCTGAAGGAGTTTCGGATCATCATCGTTCCGCCCCCCCAAATGGTAACAAACGTGCGGATTGGTGCTATGCAAGCTTACATGGTTGCAGAACCCTGGAATACACGAGCAATAACAGGTAACGAAAACATCGGCTTTACCTTCGCACAAGGTAAAGAAGTCTGGTTGGGACACCCAGATCGTTTATTGGGGGTGATGGAATCTTTCATTGACAAATATCCTAAAACCTATCGTTCCCTCGTCAAGGCGATGATTGAAGCTTGTCAATATTGCAGCAAAGTAGAAAACCGTCAAGAAGTAGCCGAACTGCTTACAGAACGTTCCTTTACAGGTGCTAAACCCAAAAAGAAAGATGCCCCAATTGCAAAATTCACAAGTCCCGGAATTCTCGGTAACTATAACTATGGCGGCTTTGACGGCAAAGACCGCACTATTCAAGCTGCTGACACCACGATTTTCTTCGATATTCCTGACAACCTTCCCAAACAGCCAGGAGAACACTCCACATTTTTATGGAGATCCAGAAGTATCTGGTTAATGACACAAGCAGCGCGGTGGGGACAAATTCATAAATTCCCCAAAAATGCCGACAAACTTGCCGAACAAGGTTGGAGAACAGATTTATATCGGGAGATAGCATCGGAAATGGGAATCGAATGTCCCAAGGATGATTACAAGGTCGAACCACCAGAAGTATTTATAGATAAGAAAGGCTTCGACCCCAGCGATCCTGTGGATTATCTGAATAGTTTTGCCATCAGGGCTAACGCTCCAACTCGCTTTTTCATGTCTTAAATTCCGAGTTTAAATATTGATTGACTAAATTATTTGCGGAGCATTTGATGATGGAATATACCTCATTACCGATTAATACTCAGAACCAAGTTCTGCCCCGCCCTGGATTTTTAGAAATTGAAAATTTAGTCAAGTCTTATCCGACACCTGATAAAGATAATTTTGTTGTCTTAGATAGGGTTAATCTTACGATTGGTGAAGATGAATATATTTCTGTAATTGGTCACTCAGGTTGTGGGAAATCAACTCTATTAAAGATAGTAGCTGGTTTAGAAAAAGCCACTTCCGGCTCAGTCAGGCTAGATGGGAAAGAAATTCGTCAGCCGGGAGCCGAAAGGATGATGGTATTTCAGAACTATTCGCTGTTACCTTGGTTAACAGTACGAGAAAATATCCGTTTAGCCGTAGATGAAGTGTTAAAAAATGCTAATCGCTCTGAAAAAATCAGCATTGTAAATCAACACTTGGCAATGGTAAACTTGACGGCGGCGGCTGACAAATATCCCGATGAAATTTCTGGAGGTATGAAACAAAGAGTAGGTATTGCTAGAGCCTTAGCAATTCGCCCCAAAATGTTGCTAATGGATGAACCTTTTGGGGCGCTAGATGCACTAACTCGTGGCAAATTGCAGCGGCAGGTATTGGATATTTGGGAAAATAATCGTCAAGCAGTGATGATGATTACCCATGATGTAGACGAAGCAATTTATATGTCCGATCGCATCGTCTTGATGACCAATGGCCCGGCTGCTAATATTGGGGAAATTTTAGAAGTTCCTTTTGAGCATCCACGCGATCGCGCCGCCATGCGAAACTCAAAAGAGTATTTTGAACTCCGCAACCACGCCCTGAATTTCCTGGATCGATATTTTGCCCAAGACGAGTAAATTAGATTATCATTTTTTTTAGTGGGTAGCCTAATTCAAATTCATGAAAGCTGGATTTGGAACGGAGGAACCATATTGTGGGGCGTATCTCATAGAAAGTGAGGAGTTAAGAGTTAGGAATTATTAATATTAACTCAGCACTCAGCACTCAGCACTCAGTACTGCTCAGAGAGAGACACCTTCCAGTCTTAGCCCGTCAGCTAACTCCGTAGGCAATGGAAGGAACCCCCAAGACTTTGGCTGTAATACAGTTATTATTGGGGTTTCCTTGACTGATTTAAGATTTGAAATTTTGGTTATCGTCACTCAATCTAAAATCCAAAATCCTTCGACTGAGCGTAGCCGAAGTCCAAAATCTAAAATTGGTCGCCCTGCTTCTCATTGCTAATTCATTTCATTGGAGAAGTAAAGCTGTGCAAATCAAGCCAATGTTAGCACGTCTGCAAAGTGCCACAGGTCGGGATGACTTAATTGAACAAATGGTACTGTTGCCAGAACCAAAAAAACCTTTTTCTAAAAAACCTCAAACAGCAAAAGGAGTTAATCTAATTGTTGCTTATGACGCATCTCCTAACAGTCATACAGCATTAGATATTGCCTTTTGGATTGCCCATCAAACGCGTTTAGCCACTAATGCAGAAGTTACAGTTCAAGCCGTTTATGTAATAGAAGATAATCAAAGTATTCAGTATCCAAATATCTTGACTTTTCCCCAACAACAGCCTTCGTTGGAATGTGAAGTTAGTCAAGTATCAAAGTCTGTCACACAGGTATTAACTCAACCCAAATTACAGACAACGATCGCTCCTCTACAACAAGCAGATATAATTCTCTGGCAAGCCCGAAGTCTGGCCGAAGAATGGCAAGGTTCCTTCAAATCTCACCTGCGGTTTGGCTCTATTGCTATAGAACTTAAGAAAGTTGTTGAATCAGAAACTGCTGATATTCTATTTCTAGGTTGCAACTCTGTCAATCATCCGATGATTGAGGCTTTAGGTTTTAATTTTCCCTGTGCTGTTTTGGGTATTCCCAGTTGTATTGAGGAGTAATCGCTGTTTGAAATTTAAGTAATTTTTATTATAGATAAGCCACCTAAAACTAGGTGGCTTTTTTCACTACCATATAACCAATTAAACTTCGGGAAGGAAGGATGGAAAACTGACGCAGTTGTATTCTGGTGCAATAGTTGGTAAATCAGTAAAAGGGCAAGTTGTTCAATTTTTTGATAAGGTTGTAGCAAGTACTTAAGTACTTGCTACGAACTATCTTAACCTGTGATAATGCTTGTGGCAGACTACCTACTTACTAGTAGCCAATTAGGTGCAACACATCACGCAGGACGCTATAACCAGCTAAATCCCAAAGTAAATAAGCAAGGAATCCAATAGCCGCCAAACGACCATTCCAAATTTCGGCTTGAGGAGTCCAACCAAATAAAAATGCGTTACGGTCTACGCCGTTGTATTCGGGTGCCACAACTGTTAAATCGGTAGAAGGACGAGTTTCTTGAGTTGCCATTTTTTTCTCCAAAATTTAGTAGCTTTTTAGGTGTTTAGTTTCTAGTAGCCAATTAGGTGCAATACATCACGCAGGACGCTATAACCAGCTAAATCCCAAAGTAAATAGGCAAGAAATCCAATGGCTGCCAAGCGACCATTCCAAATTTCGGCTTGGGGAGTAAAACCAAACAGAAATTCATTGCGATCGCGGCCATTGTAAGCTTTAGGAATAGGTGGTAAATCAGTAGATGAACGAGTTTCCATTGTTTTTCCTTCCAAATCAAGTTAGTTTTTGATTCTTTAAATGCTTTCCTAACCAATCAAGCGCAAAATGTCATGCAGAACGCTATAGTCAACTAAGCCCCAAAGTAAATACGCAATAAAGCTAATTATTGCCAAACGACGGTTCCATATCTCGGCTTGAGGAGTTTGAGCAAACAGAAAATCATTGCGATCGCAACCATTTTATTCTGTTCAAATTATTGGCAAATGTCTGGAAAACCAAGTTGCCACTTTTTGACCTCAACGATTCGTTTGTTAACTTTAATGTAGCTATTAATAACTAGAATGCTTTCTGCCTGTAGGCACAAACCACAAGCACTTCTTATGGACGACATCGGAAAGGTATTGTTAAAATAAATCCACCTAGAGACGGTGATAAAAAATAGATATTTAAATAAATTTAAACTATTATCTGCAAGCAAACTAGTATTTAAATAGAATCACTCGTTATAAAGTAAGCAATTAAAATTAAAAATTAGCGTTACATAATAAATAATGGTTGCTAATTTTATCAATTATTAATACTGAGAGAAACTAAAAGTTATATCTTCCGCTGGATACAATTTTCAGCCCTTGGAGAGATGCTTTAAGCAGCTAAATTCTACGATTCTGATCTAAAGAGTTAGGTATTGCCATAGGTACAAACAATAAATACTTAGAGTTGCTTCTCAAGAAATTCTTAATTCCCCCAAATTTAAACTTAGTAGGTAGAAGGAAATCCAATGTTCCAAAGTACGGAAATCATAGTGGGACTCTATAAACCACTATTATGGTTAGCACAGGTTCCAGGAGAACCCTCAAATGTCACGCCAGTACAGGCCTCGGCTCTCATTTCTGGGCCGCGTTTTTTTGTGGCTTTAATCTCCGGTGTGATTCTAGCCTTTGCTTTCCAATTAGTTCTAACTAATCTCTCCCTTGCAGCCGGTATTTCCTACCTGGGGCACTCATCTGATTCGGATTCAGATAATGGGGAAGCCGGAAATTTGGGCGGCAGTATTCGCAAAATCGGCACAGCAGTAGGGATTTGGACATTATTCACTGTGACGGTCGCCTTATTAATCGCTTCTTATCTAGCAGTAAAATTGAGCCTTGTGATCTCAGACCGAGGATTGGGAGCGATTCTCGGTTTGGTGATTTGGGGTGCTTACTTTTTGCTCCTAGTTTGGGTAAGTTCCACCACCGTAGGCTCCTTAATTGGCTCAGTTGTCAATACGGCAACATCTGGGTTTCAAGCGATTATGGGGACTGCTACCGCCGCACTAGGTGCGAAAGCTGTGAATAACCAAGTGGTAGCCACAGCCGAAGCCGCCGCCGCCGCTGTCCGTCGAGAACTAGGAAGCGCCATTGACCCCGTGAGTATCCGGGAAAACATTGAAGATTACTTAGAAAAGCTCCGTCCTCCAGAACTCGATGTGTCAAAGATTCGGAGTGATTTTGAAAATTTACTCAACGATCCACAATTAAAAGCGATCGCGGGGACTCCAGATATCCGCAACATCGACCGCAAAAAGTTTATCGAGTTAGTCAGCAGCCGCACCGATCTTTCCAAAAAAGACGTTAGCCGGATTGCTGATACCTTGTATAAAGTTTGGCAGCAAGTGGTAAGTCAACAACCGCCAACCGAAGACCGTTTGGGTGAGTTGATGGATTACCTGAAATCACTTCCGCCAGGACAAAGCAAGACAGACGAACTCAACGCCAAGCTAGATAGGTTATTAGCAGAAAAGCATGGTTCCAAAGAATCTGACCAAAAGGCAGCTACCGGGCCAATTCAAAGTACACTCCAACAAGGATTATCTGCCTTAACCGGCATTGTGTTGGGACGCACAGATTTGTCTGACTTGGATGTGGAAAAAATCTTGGGTAGTCTCACTAGCGCTAAAGATAAAGTCACCGAACAAGCAGATAAGCTAGGCTTACCAACACCATCACAACCCTATAGCCCAATTCGAGCTGATATCGAAAACTACCTGTACAATACTTATGCTTGGCAACTAAGTCCAGAAAGAATTGCCCAGGAATTTCATGATGTCATCTACGATCCAGCCGCTGACCCTGGAATCGTCCGTAGGGAACTAGAACGACTATCCCGCAATGATTTCGTCAAAATTCTGCAACAACGGGGATTGCTTACCCAAGGTCAAATCCAGCGCATTGCCAATCAGCTAGAAACTGTCCGCCAAGAAGTGCTAGTAACAGTCAGAGCTATTGAAGAAAGAGATATAGTTCAAGACTTGCAACGCGCAGTAGAAAGTTATCTACTCGTTACTCCCAAGGCAGATTTGACATCCGAAGGCATTGAGCAGAATTTTAAACCACTGTTGGACGACTCAGAGGCAGATTATGAAACCCTGACATTGCGACTAGCGCACCTTGACCGCCAAGAAATTCGGGAGATATTGCTACAGCGTAATGATGTCCAGCTATATGAAGTAGATAGCATTGTCGATGAGTTGGAAAAACAACGCGATCGCGTTTTGGTAGAATCCAAAGGACTAGCAGAACAGGCACAATATCAAGCAGAAACCCTGTGGCTGAATGTAGAATCATATCTGCGTAACACCGGAAAATCAGAACTGAATCCTGATGCCATCCGCGCCGACTTCAAAAAGCTACTAGAAGATCCTCAAGCTGGGATTAGCTCAATTCGGGCGCGCTTGTCTCGTTTTGACCGCGATACCTTAGTGCAATTGTTGAGTCAACGAGAAGATTTGAGTGAAGATCAAGTTAATCAAATCATCAATACTACTGAAGAGTCATGGCATAATATTCGCCACACACCCCAAGCTGTAGTAGATAAAGCTAAAGAGCAATACGACTCTGTAACAACAACGATCGCAGATTATCTACGGAATACTGGTAAACAAGAACTGAATCCAGAAGGTATTCAGCGAGATTTGACCAAATTGTTTGAAAATCCCAAAGAGGGAGCCGTCGCACTGCGTCGTCGCTTGTCGCAGTTAGACCGGGATACACTGGTGAAATTGCTCAGTCAACGCCAAGACTTGAGTGAAGAACAAGTCAATGAAATCATTGATTCCACCCAGAATTCGATTCGTAACTTTGTGCGTGCGCCTCGTCGCCTAGCTAGCCGTACACAACAAAGAGCAGAAACATTCAAAGCTTATCTAGAAGAGTATCTCCGCCAAACTGGCAAAGAAGAACTCAATCCCGAAGGTATCAAACGCGACTTGCAATTATTGTTGCACGATCCGCGAGTTGGGGTAGAAAGTTTTGGCGATCGCCTTTCTCAGTTTGACCGTGATACCATCATCGCTCTACTGAAAATTCGGGAAGATATTTCTGATGAAGAAGCAGCGCGGATTGCCGATAATATGGTGTCCGTAAGGGATCAATTTGTCGAACAAGTGCGGAACATCCAACGGGGCATTCAAGATGCAATTGATGGGGTTTTTGGCCGCATTCGTAACTATCTCAACTCCTTGGATCGCCCAGAACTTAATTATGATAGTATTAAGCGCGATATTCGCACAGTTTTTGACGATCCCCAGGCGGGATTTGATGCCCTGCGCGATCGCTTGTCCTCCTTTGACCGTGATACCCTAGTGGCAATTATGAGTTCTCGTGAGGACATCTCCGAAGAAGATGCCAACGGGATCATCGACCAAATTGAACGGGCACGCAACACAGTATTGCAACGTGCAGAACGCATACAGCATGAAGCCCAACGCCGTCTAGAACAGGTCAAGCATCAAGCACAGCGGCAAGCAGAAGAAACCCGCAAAGCCGCAGCTACAGCAGCGTGGTGGCTATTTGCCACAGCATTCGTCTCCGCCATTTTCTCTGCATTAGGAGGAGCGATTGGTGTAGTTGCACCGTAGTTTAACAAGTTGTCTCCGCTAACTTTTTAGCCTCCCGGAATGGGAGGCTTTTCTATGCTCAGGACGCATACTCTTACGCAGAAGCAGCTACGCATAGCATCTGATATAGAAGAAAGAAAAGGAACAAATATGTATTGGTGAATTTTGTGCAATACCAGAAAAAAGAATACAACAAATAGACCATTTGTAGAGACGCGATTCATCACATCTTGACCTAAAGATGTGTTGCAATCATTAATTGAATTGGTACAAGTATGCCTTTCAATATAGTTATATATGAATATCCTTTACTGCTCTAATCTCAGCAATTAGATGGGTGAAAATAGAATTGGTTTAATGTTTTAATATTATTAAAGAACTTGCAATTAAACCTCAGCCTCTTATCAATACATCACTCAGTAATTTTTGCAAGTTAATCACTATTACCTAAGTAGCAATCTCAAACAATGGAAAATACGTTAGTTGATAAAACCTTCCGTGACAGCAATGGCAAAATTGTTTTGGCTCAAATGCCAAACCCACCACTGATTCTTTGGATAGTAGCTAGTTTACTAACCCTAGTTTTTACAAGTGGTAAAATCAATACAGTGTTAGACTTTCTGGCAAATGGCTCCTTGTTTACTTGGGCATGGATGGAGATATTTCAAGGCGTTAATTATTTTCGCAGAGCGCTAGGTCTTGCGGTATTGATTGCTATGATCGTATATAAAATTCAGTAAAACTAACTAGTTAAGTAATAAATAATACTAACACTAGAGGAGTTTCTAAACTCCTTTTTTTTTCAAAGTTCCAAATGTGAATAAAGTCATACTGAAATTATGACTTTATTCCACTGTGTTTTCTGATTTAGTATCTTAAACTCAGAACAATACAGCAAATCAATTAACTCGTGCAACAAACAAAGCTTCCTATAAAGTTAATAGGTAAGAATATCTGTTCACAAAATATTGATAAATACTGTATAAAACTCAAAAAAATAATGGAATGGAGATTTGAAGATGAAACGTATTTTATTAGGTACATTACTTGCTCTCCCATTTGCAATTTCCTCCTTACCGTCACAAGCATCAGCAGCAGAAATTATTGTTAGACCCAATGTTCATAGATCTGCTATTGTGCGTAGACCTGTTGTCGTCCGATATGAACGAAAGTTAATTCCTGCACATTGGGAAACAGTACGACGCGGTAACAGATGGGTTAAAGTTAGAGTTCCTGCTCGTTATGTAAATGTCAGAGTTTAATATCTAAATAGAGGCTAACAACTAAAGTTGTTAGCCTCTATTAGTTAAAATTTGGTTACTGAATAAGACTTAGAAGTAAATACAAGTAGCTGACATAAGTCAATTTAATCAACATGAATATATATCAAAATTCTCAGTTTTTTAAAAAACTTTTGATATTTCTACTAGGAATTAGTTTAATAACAGCCTGTGATTCAATTCAGGCTGATGAAAAAAGTATAACTAAAGACAAAATCTTGATTGGTGATAATTATGGAGAACTATACGATCAAGGTAAATTACGTACTTACTATTTTTACACTCCAAAATCTTATAATCTAGACCGCTCGATGCCGTTAGTTTTAGTGTTTCATGGAGATGATGGTAATGGTCGGTCTATCAGTAATGTGACCCGCTTCAATGAATTAGCAGAGCAAAAAGGATTTATTGTTGTTTACCCAGATGGAATTGACCAAAAATGGAGTCTTAGAGGTAACGCTCAAGGAAAGGTAGATGATGTTTTGTTTATCAGTGCTTTGATTAATCATCTTCAGCAGCAACTTAATATTGATAGTCATAAAGTTTATGCCACTGGTTTTTCTAGAGGTGGCATACTTACCCAAGCACTGGCTTGTAAGTTACCTAATAAAATTGCTGGTTTTGCATCAGTAGCTGGTTCCCTCCCAGCCAGACTTAAACCTAGTTGCCAGCCTGAAACTCCCATATCGATGTTAACAATCAACGGTACAAACGATCGCGACGTACTTTTTGAAGGTGATGACCACACTCAACGAGGAGCGCTAGTTTCGATCTCAGACATGGTAGAGTTTTGGCGATCGCACGATCGATGTACCTTATCGAATGCATCTTTGAATTTTTCTGAAGATAAAGTGAAAACCGCTATCTACACAGGTTGTAGTGGCAACTCCGAAGTCTGGCAGCTAGCGGTAGTAAACGGTGGACATTTCTGGCCTGGTGGTTCTTCAACTGACGAGAGCCTAAACAAATTCAATGCCAAGCTGGGACTAAACGCCAGTGAAACAATTTGGGACTTTTTTCAGCGTCACAGTTCATGAGTAGCTAATTTTTTAAACACCATTTTGCTTAAACCATGCCAAGAGGCGTTTCCAACCATCCTGAGCTTCTTTCTCGCGGTAGGAGGGGCGATAATCGGCAAAAAATGCGTGGGGTGCATTGGGATAGACGATAATTTCAGATTTGCTACTGCTGGACTTTAAGCGATCACGCATCTGCTCTACTGTATCAAGAGTAATACCAGTATCTTTCCCACCATAAAGTCCGAGAATAGGGACTGTCAGTTTTGATGCAATATCGACGGGATACTGGGGCTGAAGTTCAGTAGCATCGCCCAGAAGTTTCCCATACCAAGCCACACCTGCCTTCACCTGGGGATTATGTGCAGCATATAACCAGGTAATACGACCGCCCCAACAGAAGCCTGTAATTCCCAACTTCTCGCCATTACCCTTAGCTGACTTCTTTGCCCAGTTTACTGTAGCATCAAGATCGGATAACACCTGGGCATCTGGTACTTTAGCGACAATTGGACGAATTTCGTCTATGTTGCTTAACTTCGAGACATCGCCTTGACGCACAAATAATTCGGGTGCGATCGCTAAATATCCCAACCGAGCAAATCGACGAGTGATATCCTGGATATGCTCATGTACACCAAAGATTTCCTGGATTACCAGAACAATTGGGAAGTTTTCACCAGTTGCTGGTGCTGCTCTATAGGCAGGAATTTCACCATCTTTGACGGGAATTTTCACTGCACCAGCTACTAACCCCTTGGCATCAGTAGTGATGACTCCGGCAGAAATGGGTTGTACTGCGAGGGCAAAACCTGTCGCCACTGTAGCTGTTGCAATAAATTTGCGGCGCGTTATTTCTTTCATCATCTCTACGTTGAATTACTAAGTTCCCTTATATTTAGGTTACTGTATGGTCAAATGCGCGCAAGGGTAGATGTACAAATTTCACACCCGAAAAAAAGCGCTTCTATCTCAACACCAGCAAGCGTTTCACTCTACTAATTGTCCAAATTCGTCCGCGCAATCCCTGAAATGCTTACAATAATTGAGTTTTAGCCTTCAACCTTTCCCAACACTCTTCCCAAAGAAATTCTCTAATGCTATGATTGCTCTACAATCGCGCAACCGCACCTTGAAAACTAAATATAGCTTGGCTTTCAGGCTCCCGCTATTGCAATTAATCAAAATCCCTATTAGGGATTGAAACACGGATAGAACTATCAATTTGTAAATGATTCTGAATTGCAATTAATCAAAATCCCTATTAGGGATTGAAACGATTGGAACAATCCTCTTGTCATTTGGAATGCAAAAATTGCAATTAATCAAAATCCCTATTAGGGATTGAAACGAAGAGTATCACCGAAAAGAACAGTCCAACGAAATTGCAATTAATCAAAATCCCTATTAGGGATTGAAACAAAAAAATCCTTTCATCATGATACAAAGTGTTTTATTGCAATTAATCAAAATCCCTATTAGGGATTGAAACAGAATACTATCACTTTAAGTAATGCTTAAAGAAAAATTGCAATTAATCAAAATCCCTATTAGGGATTGAAACTTGAGCGTATTTCTGATTCGCTTAAGTCTACTTCTAATTGCAATTAATCAAAATCCCTATTAGGGATTGAAACTTGCATTCCCAAGCTGGGCGGATATCAATACAATCAGATTGCAATTAATCAAAATCCCTATTAGGGATTGAAACTACAGTGCCAAAACTGACTGAATATGCTCCATGTATTGCAATTAATCAAAATCCCTATTAGGGATTGAAACTTCTTCATGCTAGCGATTGCCTCCCCTTGGGATTGCAATTAATCAAAATCCCTATTAGGGATTGAAACAATTCCACCTCCCCGATATTGTTACCCCAATTGATTGCAATTAATCAAAATCCCTATTAGGGATTGAAACAAAGAATTTTTAGTAGGAGATACAGTTACTTACATTGCAATTAATCAAAATCCCTATTAGGGATTGAAACCTAGCCAAAGTGGTTGATAAAAATCTTGCGCTTGCGCTTTACCAAATTGCAATTAATATTTTACCGCCTACCTGCTTTCCAATCTTCTCCACCGGATAACTGAGTTAAATTTTCAGCCAAAACTGCGGGTAACTCCTTAGATGAATAGGAATAAGTTAGCGCCAAAAACCTCAATGCAGTCTGAATAATTTGGTTCCTATCCACTATTTCAGACAGTTGAAATTGATTATATACTCCATTCATTACTTCATCACTGGCATCAGCGATCGCATCTTCAATCACTTCCTCTTCTATCAAATTCTCCCACTCACCTAAATTAACATAGTAAGATTTTTTATTATCTTTGACATTAAGACTTTTAATTTCTCGGATTGAATTACGAATAGAATTTGCCCATGAACCAGTTAATCGTTGTTCTACTTGGTTCTTAATCAAATGAATCAGTAGAATCCTTAAATAGGCTTGGATATTCCGCAGAATAGCTTGTTTACTCATGCCTTCTAATTCATCTACAATTGCTAAGGCATCTGCATAACGTCCTTCCAAAATACTTTTTTTGAGGTCTATTAGTTCCTGCGTCATTTTTTCACAGCCTACCTGCTTAATTACTATTAGGACTTACGCAATAACTCTCTGAAACCTTTTTCCCTTCGTGTCATTTGCGTCCTTCTCTAACGAGACGCTGCGCGAATGCGGTTCGTTTTTCCATAATTTTGCGTAAATCCTGACTATATAAAAACAACCTATACTTTATTAATAGCAGAGTCTCGTAAAGGATGTTTGAAAAGTCCTTTTCTTAGTGGCAAAACGTTTTAGATCCCCCTAAATCCCCCTTAAAAAGGGGGACTTTGATTCCAGTCCCCCCCTTTTTAAGAGGGGTTAGGGGGGATCAACAAGTACCTAAAATCACAGCTAAATACTTTTCAAACAACCTATTAGCTGCCATTAATAAAGTAGTATTGTTCATTTATTCGCCTGTATCACTTGCAAACTTCCACCTGCATATAAAGTAGACTTAATCACTGCAAAGCCAGTCTTAGCTAACAACTCAGCTAAATCAGTTTTCAGTAATTCCCAAGCTGTTTCTGTCTCAAACAACAACAAAAACACCGATATTCCAGGCCAAAATATCGGATTTGTCGGAGCGTGAAAATCCACTAGCGTAAACACTCCTCCTGGCTTCAGCACCCGATAAACTTCATTAATAATTTTTCGTAATTGCTGAGGCTGCATCTCGTGTAATGCAACGCTGGTATGCACCACATCAAACAAATTATCTGCAAATGGCATCTCTTCAGCAAAAGCTTCTATGTATGAAGCTTGCGGTACATTTAGCCGCGCCCGTTGCAAAGACTTTGGTGAAGCATCCAAACCTGTTACATTTTGTGAAGTTTTTACTAAAAACTCCGTTGTTTGACCACTACCACAACATAAATCTAAAACCTGAGAATCTGAGTGAATTGTTAAGCCTTGCAAAGCAAGTTGCCGAAAACGCGCTTCACCACCTACACTTAAGGCTGCTAAACGAGAGATACCATCATATAACCACTGATAACGGTAACTCCAATCTCTTAAAATTGTTGCCATTGCATATTTCCTTGCTATTAAGCTTTATATTTAATAAAGATATATTGTTAACATTAGTAAAAAACCTGAAAAGATTGGGGGAAAGTAACTGCTATGGGTCGTGTAGGCGTCTTATTACTCAATCTCGGTGGCCCTGATAAGCTAGAAGATGTTGGGCCGTTTTTGTACAATCTATTTTCTGATCCGGAAATTATTCGCCTACCATTTCGCTGGTTGCAAAAGCCCCTAGCCTGGTTTATTGCCACGCGGCGAACCAGAACATCTCAAGAAAATTATAAGCAAATTGGTGGTGGTTCTCCATTGCGGCGGATTACAGAAGCCCAAGGGGAAGCTTTAAAAGAACAGTTAGGTTTTTTGGGGCAAGAAGTTAATATTTACGTGGGAATGCGTTATTGGCATCCCTATACAGAAGAAGCGATCGCACAAATTACCCAAGATAAGGTAGAACACCTGGTAATATTACCACTATATCCCCAGTTTTCTATCAGTACCAGTGGTTCCAGCTTCCGGCTTTTAGACAAGCTTTGGCAAGAAGATCCAAAACTTCAACCTATTGATTACACCGTCATTCCTTCTTGGTATAAACAACCAGGCTATCTTCAAGCAATGGCGCAACTCATAGCCCAGGAACTTGAGCAGTACCCTAACCCCGATGAGGTTCATATCTTCTTCAGCGCTCATGGCGTTCCGAAAAGCTACGTTGAAGAAGCAGGCGACCCTTACCAAGCGGAAATTGAAGAATGTACTGCGTTGATTATGCAGACTCTCAATCGACCCAATGCCCACACCTTAGCTTACCAAAGTCGTGTCGGCCCAGTAGAATGGCTCCAACCCTATACTGAAGATGCCCTCAAAGAACTAGGCGCACAAGGCGTGAAAGATTTGGTTGTCGTGCCTATCAGTTTTGTCTCAGAGCATATCGAGACACTACAAGAAATTGATATTGAGTATCGAGAAGTAGCTGAAGAATCAGGAATTCACAACTTCCGCCGCGTACCGGCTCCCAATACCCATCCAGTATTTATTAATGCACTAGCTGAATTAGTGATTGACGCGCTGAGAAACCCCAGTTTCAAGCTTTCGCAAGCTGCCCAAATGAAAAAGATGGTCAAGATGTACCCTCAAGAGCGTTGGGAGTGGGGTCTGACAACTAGTGCTGAAGTATGGAATGGTCGGATTGCGATGCTGGGTTTTATTGCCTTAATCGTAGAGCTGATTACCGGTCACGGCTTTTTGCACATGATTGGGCTTTTGCAATAAAGGGAATGGGGAATGGGGCATTGGGCATTGGGCATTGGGCAGAGGCGAAAAGCTTAGTGCTAATCTCCCCTTAGTTCTCCTACTTCCCATACTTCCTCATCTCACTTGTCTGCCATGCCCCATGCCCTATGCCTATGCCCTTTTCTGCCTTTGTGACACCAGTCATACCACTGCTTCGCACTACGAACTGCGAACCAGAGCATTATTAAAGCAATCACTCCTCCTTGCCAAGGAGCATCAAAGGCAAATAGTACTAGAGCAATGCACAAGGTATCTTGAAGAAAAACTGCCCACAACGGTAAGCCACGTAACCGATAGAACCAACCAATTTGGACAAGCTGGAGTACCAAAGCTAATAAACCTCCAATTATGGCAATCAGCCAGTTTGGGGTTGCTGTAGCTGTAGCTACTCCTAACCCCATAATTGCGCCCACGAAGGGAGACATAAGTAACTGAATCAGTTGGAGCAATCTTTGCCCCCATAGCTTTTTTGAGACTAATAATTCAATTAATGACAAACTAGTGAGGCAGCCTAATAATATTGGTGGAGAAATGTGAGATAAAATAGGAACTTGTGACCACAAGTTGCTACCCTGCAATAATCCAATAATTAGCAAAGGTATGCCTATTCTCATTCCTGCTGCCGCAGAGGCAGAAAGTGTGGCTAGGATTTCAATCATCAAAGCACTGTTAACACTAATAAATAAGTAAGTATTTGTTCTATATACTACCCAGTGCTATCAATAATTCCAGCATTAAACAGATTGCAATCTTAAATGTTATTGGTATCTTTATACAGCATAATTCAGAATTCAGGGTCAGAATGGGCTACGCTCACAGAAGTAAAACAGGCTTTATACCTGGCTTTGAGACTTACAGCTATTTTTAGGTAAATAGACCACGCGGTAGGGGCGCAAGGCCTTGCGCCCCGATGACGGGTGTGCTTCAAATACTTGAAAAATGATTGCGACAGATGGAAAACTGAAACACTTATCCAATGCATGTTTCACAATCCAAAATCTAAAATCCAAAATGGTATAACTTCAGTACCTCACTAACTTGAAATTCGCTGTATATCTTTTTTGTGATATCTGCGTATTTTTTGGGTAACAGGTTTGTAGTAAGCGCTTAAACGCTTACTACAAGCAAATTAATCCTAAATACCTAATCGTTGGTAAACTTCTTCTAAATGCCGCAGATGTTGCTGGGGGTCGAAACAAACCTCTAGTTCTGCTGAAGACAATTTTTGGGTAACACGCGGGTCTTTGCTAATCAAGTCTTGGAAGTTTCCTTCTGGCTGATTCCAAGCGGCGTGAGCGCTTTCTTGAACGATCGCATAAGCTTCTTCTCGGCTGCTTCCCTTGTCTATTAAAGCCAGTAGCACTTTTTGGCTGAACACAACGCCGCCGTAACAGTTGAGATTGCGTTTCATGTTCTCAGGATAGACCAACAGGTTTTTGACCAAATCGGTTATTTCTGACAACATAAAATGCGTCAAAGTACAAGCATCTGGCAAAATTACCCGTTCTACAGAACTGTGAGAAATGTCTCGCTCATGCCATAAAGCAATGTTTTCTAAAGCTGCACCGGCATGACTTCTGACGAGTCGTGCCATTCCCGTCAGTCGTTCCGAACGTATGGGGTTGCGCTTGTGTGGCATGGCTGAGGAGCCTTTTTGACCTTTGGCGAAAAATTCTTCAACTTCCAAAACGTCTGTTTTTTGCAGGTTGCGAATTTCTACAGCAAAGCGTTCAATGGTTGCGGCTACCAAAGCTAATTGTTGCACGTAGTCAGCGTGGCGATCGCGGGAAATAACTTGGGTTGAGGCTGTATCGGGTTCGAGTCCGAGTTTTTGGCAAGCGATCGCTTCTACACGCGGTTCAATATTCGCGTATGTTCCCACTGCACCAGAAATCTTACCCACAGCGATCGTTTTGCGGAGTATTCTTAGGCGTTCTTGGTGTCGCAACACTTCTGCTAACCAACCAGCTAGTTTAAAACCAAAAGTAATCGGTTCAGCGTGAATACCGTGCGATCGTCCAGCCATCACTGTATGACGATGTTCCCGTGCTTTTTGGCGAATTACCTCAATCAAATCTTCCAGACGTTGCAATAATATATCTAAACTGGCAACTAATTGCAGTGCTAAAGCTGTATCCAAAACATCCGAACTAGTTAAACCCAAATGAATGTAGCGTCCGGCATCACCAACATATTCATTGACATTTGTCAAGAAAGCAATGACATCGTGGCGGACTACAGCCTCAATTTCCAGCACCCGTTTTGGATCAAAATCTGCCTTGGCCTTAATTTCGTCAACCGCCTCAGATGGAATGTAACCAAGTTCAGCTTGAGCCTCACAAACAGCAATTTCGACTTGCAACCAAGTTTTTAGTTTATAGGCTTCACTCCACAGATTAGCCATTTCGGGTAAAGTATAACGCTCAATCACAGTTCGGCACAGAATACAACCGTCATATTTTACAGTCTAATTAATGTAGATCACTTTTTAACGCTACTTTTTGCTCAGGGACGGAACTAGTTTTTGAATCCGACATGATAATACTAATCCTGCCGTCAGCCTCTATATACGCGAACTTCACATCAGCTAAAAATTCTACACCTTGCTGACGTAACTTGCTCATCAACTCATCATCTGTAATTAACTCTCGTTGCAGATGGCGCTCAATCATCCGACCGTTTTTTACCAGTAGCAACGGTGGCGGATTCAGGAAACGTTGGAACTGGGGAAGTTTGTAACCCAACCAGTTCAGCAAGTAACTCCAAAAAATCACTGTTCCTACCAGGATAGCGCCTTCAGTAATTGATGTGTAATTACTTGCCATAGCATTTTGAGCAGCTTCCGCAAATAGCACAACTACGAGTAAATCAGTAATTCCTAGTGTTCCTAGTTGTCGGCTAGGAAGTAGGCGTAGCACTGAGAACAGCGCTAAATAAACCAGCGACCCGCGGATAATCAACTCAAAGATGCTGATGCTAGGAATAAAAATTGCTTGCCAATTGATAAAAAACCATTTTTCCATTAGCACTGATATTCTTCCTTGTTCAATGGACTTCTGGCTTGTTCAATGGACTTCTGGAAAAAATCCAGTATAAAAAGAATTCAGAATTGCTGAATACTCTACTCATAAACTGTGGCAAGAAAAAATAATTAACTGGACTAGATATTTAGATACTTCAATATCTATCAGATTTACAAATATAAATCTCCAGTAATCAATGATTAAAATCGCTGGTTTTTTCTTTTCTGCTTTAAGCGTTTGGGCTTTCTAAAATACTGAAAGAAGCGATTGATAAAGCGAGAAGATGGCTTTTTATTAGTCGATGCTTGTTCTCTTGGAGGTTTGCCATTATAGTTTGTGTTATCAGATATATGTACAGCATTTTTAGTTGGAACTATACCGCTTCCATGCCTTCGGGAATAAACTTGAGTAAATTCTGCACCGAAGAAAAGAATCTGTGCGGCATAATTAACCCAAGCTAAAATTACCACTAGTGAACCAGCAGCACCATAGGTCGATCCAAAACTGCCATTACCTAAATATTGTCCTAATAAAAATCTCCCAATAGAGAACAAAACTGAGGTGAGGCCCGCTCCAACTAAAACATCACTCCATGCAATTTTGACATCTGGTAGAACTTTAAAAATTAGTCCGAACAGCACTGTCGTGATCGCAAAAGAGATAATTAAATTGGCAATCTGCCAGATGAAATCGAAACCTGGCAACAAGTTACTAAAGTACGTTACTAATGTTGCTAATATCGTACTAATTACTAGAGAAACTAAAAGTAAAAAGCCAATTCCGATCACCATTGCAAAAGACAAAACGCGGAGGCGAATCATATTATTTATGCCACGTCCAGGTTTGGGTTTAACTTCCCAAATCGTGTTCATGGCATCTTGCAACTCAGTAAATAAGCCTGTAGCACCTAATAGGAGAACTACAACACTAATGATCGAAGCGATCGCTCCTGTTTTTGGTTGGTTAGCATTTTTGATAGCTGTTTCGAGAAACTTTGCGCCATCTACCCCGACTAAACCTTGGATTTGGCCGACAATTTGACCTCTTGCCGCTTCCTCTCCAAATACTGCACCTGCGATCGCAATTACAATAATTAGCAATGGTGCAATGGAAAAAATCGTGTAATAAGCTAACGCCGCCGCTAACCGTGAGGCTTTATCGTCACTCCACTCTTTGAACGTCTCTTGTAATAACTTCCAAATTTCTTGCAAATTCATCCAATCAGTCTCCTTGTAGGGGATGTTGCTTAGTCCCTGATATATTGGATACTGATTTCGTGAGTTGTGGCATCCTCCCAAAGGTATTTGTGAAGCGTTCTTGGGGAGGAATTTAGAATTTTATAGTCACATGACAATGCGATGTTTAAGACGGGATACGCCTACCTGCCAATTGGCGATAATAAAGATGCGCTGATGTTGATCAAAGCAATGACACAGACCACAGCAATTAAAGAGTCTTTGCTCCGTTTGCATCCGCGAGAGAACTGTACGCCGTTTTGCAAATTCTCAAGCGTATTGGTCAGTTAATTTCTCCTACGTCTTAGCGTTCCCTTTTCCCTTTTATTGCATTCTATCTATCGTGCGATACTGAATCGCCTCCGCTACATGATTGGTTTTTAGCTCATCTTCTCCTGCTAAATCTGCAATAGTTCGTGCTACTTTGAGAATGCGATCGCTTGCTCTTGCCGATAAGCCTAATTTTCTAATTGCTGCTTCTAATAAATTGCGGCTAGCATCATCTAACTTGCACCATTTCTGGAGATGACTACTTTGTAGATGGGCATTGCAACGCAGATTTACTTCTCCTTGGAAACGGGTTATTGCGCGATCGCTTGCTTGTTGGACTCGTTCGCGTACTGATATTGATGTTTCTCCCGTTGGTTGTTGGGTAATTTCTTCTGGTTTCAAACGATTCACTGCAACTTGTAAATCAATTCGATCCATCAACGGCCCAGAAAGTTTTGCCCAATATTGCTCGCGTTGGCGGGGAGAACAAGTACATTGTTGGATGGTATCGCCATAGTAACCGCAAGGACAAGGATTCGTACTCGCCACCAAAGTAAACTGCGCGGGAAACATTACCGATAATTTGGTGCGGGAAATTGTGACGTAGCCATCTTCTAGAGGTTGACGCAAAAATTCTAAAACATCTCGTTTAAATTCTGTCAGCTCATCAAGGAACAGCACACCTCTGTGAGATAATGAGATTTCTCCAGGACGAGGGAAGCTACCACCGCCAACTAGAGAAGGCCCGGATGCCGAGTGGTGGGGACTGCGAAAAGGGCGATCGCGTACCAATGAACCACGATTTTTCAATAAACCAGCTACCGAATGAATGCGAGTCACTTCCAAAGATTCGGCAAAGCTCAGAGGCGGTAAAATTCCTGGTAAGCGCCTTGCTAGCATGGTCTTCCCACTACCAGGCGGCCCGACAAAAATAAGATTATGCCCACCAGCCGCAGCAATTTCTAAAGCACGACGCCCATGAGCTTGTCCTTTCACATCATGCAAATCTGTGCCAGGGTAGGATACTGTTGCTGTCTGTGTTGTACTATCTATCTGCACAGGTTTGTAACGCCCCGGATTATTTAAAAAATCCACCACCTCAGACAAATGCTTGCAGCCGTAAACAGCCAAATCTTCAACCACTGCCGCTTCTTGGGCATTATCAGCAGGAAGAACTAAACCTGCAATTCCCATCTTTTGGGCTGCTGCTGCGATCGGTAATACACCAGCCACGGGACGCAAACTGCCATCCAAAGAGACTTCGCCCAAAAATAGATAATCTCCCAACAAATCAGCGCTAACTTGCTCAGAAGCCGCCAAAATTCCCACACTAATAGGCAAATCGAAACAGGGGCCTTCTTTGCGTAAATCTGCCGGAGTTAAATTAATGACTATTTTACGCATCGGAAAGGCAAAGCCAGTATTTTTCAGAGTTGCTTTGACTCTTTCTCTTGATTCTTGAATCGCTGAATCTGGCAGTCCCAAGACAACAATTCCCGGTAATCCCCCTGACACATCGACTTCCACGCCTACTTTGACGGCATCGATGCCCACAATTGATGCACTCCAGACTCTAGCAAGCATTGCTTATATAACAGTAAACCTTTAAAATCTCTAGCAGATGAGTTGGTAGATTGGCATTAGTGAAACCACATAGACGATTTTTCTGAATTAAGGGTAGTGGTCTGTCCCATTAATTTTGAGGGATAAAAGAACGAACCGCAAAGGACGCAAAGAGCGCAAAGGAAGAAAAGTTAACAATGAGTTCACCCATAAATTTCAAATTGATGGGTAAGCAAGTTAGTAGTAAGGACTTTAGTCCTTATTTTCTAAGCACTAAAGTGCTTACTACAAACCCTCAAAACTGCAAATAAGTCTCTTACAGCAATTCAAGAGGTAAAATAACTATTGGAAAAATTATTAAGAATATCAAATATTATTGATAATTGCACTGAACGCATTGGTCGATTTACTAGTTGGCTGGTGCTAGTAATGATCGTACTTGGCGTGTGGAATGTTATCGGGCGATATCTCGGAAGAATTAGCGGTAACAACTTCACTTCCAACGCCTATATAGAATCTCAATGGTATATTTTTGATTTAGTTTTCTTGTTGGGAGCAGCTTACACCCTCAAGCACAACGAACATGTGCGGGTTGATATTTTTTACAGTAATTGGCCGCCTCGACGAAAAGCACTTGCAGACTTAGTAGGGACTATATTTTTCCTCATCCCCTTCTGTATCATTACGATCGCTTTTTCTTGGGATGCGGTTGTGGCTTCATGGCAAATCAAGGAAGCCTCATCCGATCCTGGGGGATTGCCTCGTTACCCGATTAAAGCAATGATTATTGTCGGCTTTGTGCTGCTGATTTTCCAGGGAATTTCTCAGGCAATCAAAAACTTGGTAATTCTTCAAGGCAAGGAGGAAAATCATGACACTGGCTTATGAATGGCTGGGGCCAGTGATGTTTGCTGGGGCTTTGGTGCTGCTGTCGCTGGGCTATCCGGTGGCTTTTTCTTTGGGTGGTGTGGCAATTTTATTTGGAATATTGGGAATTAGCTTAGGTGTATTTGACCCAGTGTTTCTGACTGCCATGCCACAGCGGATTTTTGGCATCATGGCAAACTATACCTTATTAGCTATCCCTTATTTCATCTTCATGGGGGCAATGCTAGAGAAATCGGGTATAGCAGAGAGACTCTTAGAAACAATGGGGATTTTGTTGGGACGCTTGCGCGGCGGACTGGCTTTAGCTGTAATTTTGGTGGGGGCGCTGTTAGCAGCAACTACTGGGGTAGTAGCGGCAACTGTAGTGGCGATGGGTTTGATTTCTCTGCCAATTATGCTCCGCTATGGTTACAGCAAAGAATTAGCTACTGGTGTGATAGCTGCATCAGGAACCTTGGGGCAAATTATCCCGCCGAGTGTGGTGTTGGTAGTGCTAGGCGACCAATTGGGTGTATCGGTGGGCGATTTGTTCATCGGTTCAGTGATTCCCGGTTTGATGATGGCTAGTGCATTTGCCCTACACGTACTGATTGTGGCATTTTTGAAGCCAGATTTAGCACCAGCTTTACCTGCTGAGGTCAGAGAAATTGGTGGTAAAGCTCTGGGAAGGCGGGTAATTCAAGTGATGATACCGCCTTTGATACTGATTTTGTTAGTTTTGGGAAGTATATTTTTTGGCATTGCTACGCCCACAGAAGCGGGTGCAGTGGGTTGTGGCGGTGCGATCGCACTGGCGGCTGCAAATCGTAAACTTACCTTAGAATCTCTGCGTCAAGTTTGTGATGCTACTTTGCGAATTACCAGCATGGTAGTTTTTATCCTATTTGGTTCCACAGCTTTTAGTTTAGTCTTTCGGGGATTAAATGGCGATCGCTTCATGTTTGATGTCCTTGCCAATCTCCCCGGTGGTAAAACTGGCTTTTTGGTTGTCAGCATGGCGGTAGTATTTATCCTCGGCTTTTTTATCGACTTTTTCGAGATTGCCTTTATTGTCGTGCCGTTGTTTGTACCAGTTGCCCAAAATTTAGGTATTGATTTGATTTGGTATGGTGTAGTTTTGGGAGCAAATTTGCAAACATCTTTCCTCACCCCTCCCTTTGGCTTTGCACTGTTTTACTTGCGTGGTGTCGCCCCACCAGAAGTTACGACAAAAGATATCTATCGCGGTGTAATACCGTTTATTTTGTTGCAACTATTGGTGGTGGTGTTAATTATTGTTTTCCCTGGAATTGTCAGTTTCTTACCTTCTTTGGGAAACTAGCGCCTTTAAGAAACATCGCGCAATATCAAGGAACCCAATAATAATGTTTAAAAAGTCAGATCCCCCAGCAGTATCATCACTCGCGCAAAGATACTCTACGCTAAAGGAGACACGCTCTCAGTTTGCGTCGGGTGCAGTGATTTGTTAGACCGACGTTTGATCGGAAGTTTTACAACTTTATGCCCATGAGCAATCTGTTTCTTTCGTAGATCGTTAAAGATTGCGTTTAGGTCATAGTTAAATGAGCTAGCGTATTCCTCTCTGTACTTGTGAATTTCCTCTAAAATTTCGTTTTTATACATAGATTATTCTCCTGTAAAATCGTATCCCATTAACTCATAGGGTGTACAGATGACTGGTAATTCATATCCAAGTTCAGAGCTAATTTGTGATAGCTTTCTCTGGATTTGGGAGAATTTATTTATCCCTCATCCTACAGCGTTTAATTCTCCTTCTGAGGGTCTTGGATTTTCTTATGTCAACCCAATCTATAAGATCAGCGATCGCTCAGTGGCAAAACTACCATAACCTTATGATATGGAGGGGATTAGCGATCTGACGACCAAATTAACCGAGAAAATTGTTAGCAAAGAATTTCTCTTTACTGTGTGGACTCTGCGCCTCTGCGCTTAAATAAATTACTTTTGAACCACAGAGGCACAGAGAGCGCAGAGAGAAAAGCAAAGATTTTATCTTATGTTATTAGAAGTGACAAAATTGGCATAACTTAATTCGTTAACGCGATTCCAATTAAAAATCTGCTGGCGAAAGGCTTTCCACTGTTCGTAAACTTGTTTAAAAGCCGCATCTTTGCTGGCATTTTCTTCAAATAACTCAAAGGAGATTTTCTGAGCTGCTTGTAGAATCTCCTGGCTGTAAGGAACTAGCTTTGTACCACCAGCTAATAACCGCGTCAGCGCTTGTCCATTTAAGGAATCGTATTGACTCAGCATATTCAAATTGGCCTCAAAACTCGCTGTCTTCAAAATCTGTTGATATTCTTTGGGTAGGCGATTCCAGGCGGTGAGATTAACTAACACATCCAAAGTCGGCCCTGGTTCCCACCAACCAGGATAATAGTAGAATTTCGCGGCTTTATTTAAACCGAGTTTTTCATCATCGTAAGGGCCTACCCACTCAGCAGCATCGATGGCTCCCCTATCCAATGCTAAATAAACTTCGCCTCCAGGTAATACTTGCACGTTTACCCCTAAACGGGACATGACTTCGCCACCCAATCCGGGAATTCGCATTTTCAAACCTTTGAGGTCAGAAATAGACTTGATTTCTTTTTTGAACCATCCCCCCATCTGTGCCCCAGTACTACCAGCAGGGAAACTAATCACGTTAAAGTTAGTATAAATTTTGTGTATGGCTTCTAATCCACCACCGTTATAAAGCCAAGAATTCTGCTGTTGAGCATTTAAACCGAAAGGTACGGAGGTGGCAAAGGCTAATGCTGAACTTTTGCCGATGTAATAGTAACTAGATGTGTGTCCGCATTCAACAGTCCCGGCTTGCACTGCATCGAGTACTTGCAATCCCGGTACTAACTCTCCAGCGGCAAAGGGCGTAATCTGGAAACGTCCATTGGTCATTTCTTCAACTCGCCGGGAAACTGTTTGAGCGCCGATAAAAGTACCTAAAGATTTGGGCCAGCTAGTTGCCATCCGCCAACGAATATTCGGCAATCCTGCTTGTACCCTAGGGGATTTACCAGCTTGGCCACAGGAAACTAGACTAGCAGCAGTTGCAGTGGCGATCGCAGCTGTGTTAAAAACCTCTCGGCGTTTCATAATTGTTCGTGATTTAAATTGCGGAAAATTTAGACTGATAGAGAATATTTATCAGGTTTTTGGCAATTTTTTAGCTTTAAGTACTAAATTAAACACGATAGGGACGCATAGCTATGCGTCCCTATCGTGTAATCCAGTTTTAGATGCTGAAACTTTCGCTTGTTATTACCACCAATGTTGAGGTATTTTCAGGTTTTCCGGTAGGATTGTTGTGCGATCGCCAATAGCCTGTTCAATCTGGTATGATTCTACATTTTCTGAGCCATTCAAGTTAGCTCCACAGAGGTTAGCTTCTTGGAAATTAGCTTCTTGGAGGTTAGCTGTACTCAGTAATGCACTTTCTAGATTAGCACCAGCAAGTTTTGCCCTTTGCAAGTTACTACCAATCAGGTTTGTATCTTGGAGATTGCTACCCTCGAAGTTGACTTCTTCTAAATTGGCATCACAAAGGATTGCTCCTTCCAAGTTGGCATCACAAAGGATTGCTCCTTCCAAGTTGGCATCACAAAGAACTGTCCCTTCCAAGTTGGCATCGTAAAGGATGGCTTGGGAAAGGTTCGCTTTTCTAAGAACTGCGCCTTGGAGATTGGCTTCTGGGAGGATTGCTTTTTGCAGGTTGGCTTCATAGAAGATTGAGCCACAAAGGCAGGTAACAGATAAGTCTGCTTCAGAGAGGTTGACTCTGGTAAAATTGACCCATTGCAAGTTTGCCCCGACAAAAATTGCTCTAGAAAAGTTAGCTTCGGTTAAGTCTGCATTACTGAGGTCTGTATTGCGTAAATCGAGTTTTTGATTGACTTGATCTTTATATGAGTCGCGTCTGCCAATAACAGTTAAGGCTGTTTGAATATCTGTAGGAAGTTTTGATAATTGCAGTGACTCATCCTCATATTCCCTATTCACCGGGGCATTCTCGCGGATAAAAGCAGCGAGGATTTCCATGATCGTCCAATGATCTTTCGGAGAATCTTTGGCAATTCGTTCTAAAGCATAAATGGCGGCAAATCGCGTTTCAATCTTTTCATTTCCTAATTGTTCAATCGCTTTAGAAAAGCGTTCGGAAACAATTTTTTGGGGAGTTAATTGTGTCTGATTGATACAATTTCCGGTATTGTTATCCCAAGCTAGTGTTCCAGCTAAGAGTTGCGTTAACAAGCTGTGGTTCTCATCCAGAGAGAGTCTGGAGGTGTAGTAACCATTAATAATTAATGCCAATCCTCCAATAATTATGGCAATCGTTGTTAAGGCTTGCGTGATGTATTCAATTTTTTCTTGATTTGAAAATCCTTGAATATTTTCAAAAAATAAAATAATTAAAGTGAATGATAAAATAAATATAACTGAGACAAATGCCAACAAAGTGGTGAGTCCATTGGTCTTTATGAAAGACATGTCATAAGTCTTCATATCCGACTCCTTACGGAAGTAAATCTAGGTTGATTCTAAGAGTATCCGTAAGGTTATGATAGAGTACAAACACGGATAAAATTTGCGAACCATTAAATCTACTATATGAAAATTATCTATATAACAATCCTGAATCATTCGCAATCGACAAGATTATCGACTTTTTAGATAAGTCAACTTAAGCCTTAGCAAATGGAATGAGACTGTTGGCGAATTCTCGATGGGTTTGACCCCTCACCCCTAAAACCTTGGTTTGGCGTTCCTTTCCCGCTCTGAAATAAATTTCGGGCTAATAGCTCAAGTCCGTTTCAACGGACTCCAATCAGGGAAATCAAGAGCAATAGATAATGATGGGTTAGGCCCCCTATTAATTCGCCAACAGTCTCATGGAATTCGCAGCTACACAGGCAAAATCCGCCTCCGCGGACTAAGGTCAAATCAAAGTTTTGAAACCTACCTCCGTGGGTTTTGTTTGTGTAGACGCGGTTTCTAACCGCCCATTTCGCGTTAAGTTGACACCAATGAAGCCCTTGCGCCCCTAAGACTGGTCTATTTATCTGAAAATAACTGTAAGGCAAGATACGGCGATTTATCGCGTCTTTGCGATCTCGAATTTTCATCAAAAAACCTTAACCGAACCGTATTAACACAACATTTTCTGCATTACCCGGAGTATTCCAAGCAATTGAAAAAGCCATATTACTTGTGAAGAATAGTTCAAAATCGATAACATTAATCAGCTTTATCTAATTACTCAGGTTGATAATAAACCCTAAGTAGATTGGACTAAGTTAGAAATCGCTATGAGCAATTCCTCTGGTGCTACAGGTTTAACGATGTGCTGTTGAAACCCTGCCCTTAGTGCGTATTGCTGATTGATTTCGCCTGCATAAGCAGTCAGAGCGATCGCAGGCATCTTTTTTCCCCCGATTTTTGCTTCCAGAGTCCGCACCTGTTGCATCAGCATATAGCCGTTCATCTCTGGCATCCCAATATCGCTAAGTAAGATATCTGGCTTTGACTGGGTTAGTGCATGTAATGCTTCATATCCTGATGCTACTGCGGTGACGATCGCACCAAACTGTTCCAGCACAAAGCTGAAAAAGTCGCGGGTATCATCATTGTCATCCACAACCAGCACTTGTAAACCCATGAGGGGAGAGGAGGGAAAAACGGCAGTTGAGGAATCAGTATTTGTGTCATCCTTGATTGTTGCATTGTCTTTGATGAGGGGCAACCTCACTGTGAAGATCGCTCCTTGCTCCTCGCCTGGACTTTCCGCCCAAACTGTTCCCCCGTGCATCTCAATCAAGTGACGAGCGATCGCTAAACCTAACCCTAATCCACCAAACCTTCTAGTTGTTGTACTGTCACCCTGACGGAAATAATCAAATACATGAGGTAGAAAATTCGGGTTAATGCCTTTACCTGTATCGCTGATGCTAATCTGCGCCTGAGCATCGATGCACTCCAATTGCACACTTACTTTTCCCTCAGTCTCAGTAAACTTGACGGCATTCGATAGAAGGTTCCAGAAAACTTGCTGTAAGCGGGCTGGATCGCCCAGAACTTTCCCCACGCTGGGATCGAGCATCATCTCAATCTGAATAGTTTTAGCCTCTGCTGCCAAATGCACTGTTTCCATTGCGGCTTCAATGGTGGATACCAGATCGACTGGGATCGTGTTGAGGCTGAGTTTACCTTGGAGGATGCGAGAAACATCTAGTAAGTCTTCAATGAGTTGAGCTTGTAATTTGGCATTGCGCTCAATAGTTTTCAGGGCTTTGTTGAGCGATGCCTCATCAAATTTCCGGCTCTGCAACAGTTTTGCCCAACCGAGAATCGGATTCAAGGGCGATCGCAATTCGTGGGAAAGTACCGCCAAAAACTCATCTTTGATGCGATTAGCAGCTTCAGCTTCCGCCCTGGCTGTTTGCTCAAGTTGCAAAAGGCGATCGCGTTCTGATTCGGTGCGTTTGCGATCGGTGATATCAGTTAACATGGCGATCGCGCCTAAGCATTCACCCTGTTGGTTCAAAATCACTCTCGCAGAAATCAATGTCCAGATGTACGAACCATCCTGGCAGCGCAATCGCCCTTCTTTAAGAGCGCTTTCTTCTCCTTTGAACCACTCCAATTTTGCTGCGGCGGCTATATTATCATCAGCCCAATCCATAAAATCAAATATCGAACGACCGAGTATTTCTTCTGCCGGATAACCCAACATCTGCAACATCCGCTGATTCACAAACTCTGTTCGGGCTTCAGAGTCAATCATCCAGATTCCCTCATAAGAGGTATCAACAATTCGGCGATACTTGGCTTCACTCTTCTGTAAAGACTCCTCTGCTTGCTTGCGCTCACGCCGCTCTTGAGCTTCCCGCAATGCCCTTTGCACGGAGGGAACTAAGCGCCCTAGTCGCTGCTTTAATACATAATCGGTTGCACCGTTCTTCAAAGCTTCGATCGCTAATTCTTCACCCAGTACAGCCGAAACAAAAATAAAAGGAACCTCTGGAGTGCGATTTCGGGCAATTTCTAAGGCAGAAATTCCATCAAAAGATGGTAAGGCATAATCGGCAAGAATTAAATCGAAAGACTCTGTTTCCAGAGCCTTTAGGAAATCAGCACCAGTTTCGACTCGGATCAATTGGCAATTAATTCCCCCTTCAGTTAGTATCGCTTGGGCTAGCTCTGCATCTAACAGGCTATCTTCCAAAAGGAGAAAACGGAGGACATTCATCACTTACTCTCCTGTTGAGGATGAGGTGCGGGAGGTAAAGCACCAACGGGAGGCTGATTTAGCACTGCCCAAAACAGGCCAACACCCTTAATAGAATCGACAAAATCATGGTAATCTACTGGCTTTACAACATAAGCATTGACTCCTAACTCGTAGCAGCGAACTAGGTCTGGTTCCTCGCGGGAAGAGGTGAGTACCACGATGGGAATCACTCGCATTACTGGGTCAGATTTGAGTTGTGCCAATACTTCTAGCCCATCGACTTTAGGCAGTTTCAAATCGAGCAGCACTACAACAGGATACCCCTCCATTCGCAACCGAAACAACCCCCGGCGATAAAGATAATCTAGTGCTTCTTCGCCATCACGTACCACCACTACTTCATTAGCGAGATGGTTTTCTGACAAAGCGGCTAGGATTAACTCTGCATCGTTGGCACTGTCTTCAATTAGCAGAATTCGCTTCAGTTCTTTCATTCACTCTCCTTGTTGGACAATTTAGGCAGCGAGAAATAAAAGGTGGCGCCACTGTCAACTACAGCCTCTGCCCAAACTCGACCATTATGCCGATGAATAATGCGTTGCACGTTTGCCAATCCAACACCAGTGCCTTCGAATTGTGGGTCGCTATGCAGACGTTGAAATACTCCGAATAGCTTGTGGACATATTGCATATTAAAGCCTACGCCGTTATCTTGTACAAAAAAGACAACTTCGTTTTCATGGTCAATACTGCCAACAGTAATTTCTGCTGAGTTTTGAGTCTGGGTATATTTTACGGCATTGCCCATCAGGTTGCGAAGCACGAGCCGTAGCATGGAGGGATCGCCCTGCACTTCTGGCAGTGATGCGATGTGCCAATGGATTATACGTCCTGGAGTTTCTGCAATCAAATCGCGTTTTACTTCATGTACCAATTCCTCCATATTGAGGTTGATGTAGCGCATTTCGGTGCGCCCCATGCGAGAAAATGTCAGCAACTCATCAATCAGTATTCCTGCTTGTTTGGCAGTTTCGGCAATTATTTTTAAATAGCGCTGACTCGTTTCATCTAAGGTTGTTGAGCTATGGCGTTTCTGAAGTAATTCGATAAATCCGGCGATGTGGCGTAGCGGTGCCCGCAAGTCGTGAGAGACTGAATAAGAGAAGGATTCAAGTTCTTTATTGGCGGCTTCGAGTTGCATAGTGCGCTCTTGAATCCGTTGCTCTAGCATTTCGTTGAGTTGTTGCAGAGCCGCTTCGGCAACCTTGCGATCGTGAATGTCGCTGGCGATGCCCACCCACTTGATAATTTGTCCGGCTGCATCTCGAAATGGTAAACCCCGGACAATATGCCAACGATAGCTACCATCAGAAATTTGACGAAAGCGAATTTCTATTTCGTAGTTAGTCGCGTTAGCAACAGCCTGCATCGAACTTTTCAAGACGCGATCGCGGTCATCTGGGTGAATGACATAAATCCAGCCATAGCCAGCAGTCTGTTCCATCGTCAGTCCGGTGAAGTCTAACCAGTATTGATTGCAATAGGTAATACCACCATCGCTATTGCCCATCCAAATGGCCTGTGGCGACACTTCCGTTAAAATTCGGTATCGCTCCTCGCTGTCACGTAGCGCTGCTTCTGCCAAGTTGCGATCGTGGATATCAACACAAGAGCCGATATAGCCGAGAAATTCCCCTGTTGGTGCAAACCGAGGTACACCAGTATCAAAAACCCAACGATATTCGCCATCATTGCGTCTAAGACGATATTCCATTTTAAAATTTTGTCGGGCATCAAAGGCATTGGTATATGTATCCAAGCAACGCTGACAATCATCAGGATGAACACCTTCAGCCCACCCATAGCCCATCTCTTGCTCCAGAGTTCGCCCGGTAAAATCTAGCCAGGGTTTATTAAAGTAGTTACAAAGTTTGTCAGTGCCAGACATCCAAATCAGTACGGGAGCGGTATCTGCCATCTGCCGAAAGCGCGATTCACTTTCGCGCAACGCTGCTTCTGCTTGGTGGCGTTCGCGTAGCGCAGCTTGCTGTTCGCTAATATCGGTGACTAACGCTACATACCCTTCAACGATTCCCTGTTTATTAAACTGGGGAGCGTAAATAGCATTAATGTAACGTGTCCCACCATCTTTATAAGGAACTTCACTTTCAAAAGTAACCTGCACTCCTGCTAGTACTTGTTCCACATAAGGACGAAGCACTTCATAAGCGGGTTCACCCAAAACTTCCCAAAGATGCTTCCCATAAACTTCTACCGTCGAATGCCCAAACCAATCTTGATAGGCTCGATTGTTGAAGCGGTAGCGTTGTTCTGAATCTACAAAGGTAATCAGAACTGGCAGCGTATCTGTAATTAAACGAAGTTCTGTTTCTCGTTGCCGCAGTGCTTCTTCCATGAGCTTACGGTTGGTGATATCGCACCAGCAATCTATTGCACCGATAATTTGATCTTGGGAATCGCGAATTGGCACTACATTAGCGATCGCTGTAATTGTAGTGCCATCTGGACGTTCAATGATGCATTCTTCATCGCGGATCGTTTCACCATAGCGCGTAGCTCGGTATAAAGGTAGTTGCTCTAAAGTGAGGGGCGTGACACCATCAGCCAAGAACAGGCTGTAGAGCTGAACATAAGATTCAGAAGACATACCCACGAGAGATTCATTCGGTCTGCCCAAAAGTTTTTGCGCGAGTTTGCTGTTAGCGATAATTGGGAAATCAGGGGGGCCACCAGCGATCGTAATTCCCTCTGGGACGTGTTCTAGGAGCATTTGCAAAATGCTCTGGGCTTCTTCTGCTTGGCGGGAGCGATACTGGGCTTCTGCTTGGGCTTGCTTGCGTTCGCTTAAGTCAAGAACAAAACCAATGATTGTCCGATCTCCTTGTTTAGCAAAGCCGAGTAGAACGGGAACTAGAGAGCCGTCTTTGCGAATGTATTCCTGCTCAAAGGGCTTACAACTCCCAGTAATTGTCAGTTCTTGAATTGATAGCTCACTCACCTCAATATATTCGAGTGGAACGATCTCGCCCCAGCGAATTCGACCAGAGCGCAAATCCTCGCGTGTATAATTGAGCATTTTGAGAAAGGCTTCATTGGCTTCAATGATTAAGCCATTGAGATCGGCCACAATCACCCCAATAATACTGGACTCTGTTAAGCGACCAAACCGTGCTTCGCTTTCGTGTAGTGACTTCAGGTTCGCCTCAGCTTGCTGTTGGGCTGTGCGGCGTGATTCGTTAAGCCAGCTGATTAACCCTGCTGTCAGCATGAATACTAACAAGGGAACTACAATATTCGGATTTGTAATGTTCTGCGGATGGAGTGGTTTAAAAAAGAAGTAATTGACCGTAAAAGTAGACAAAAGGGTTGCAACTAATCCTGGCCCTAAACCACCGTACCAGGCACTCACCATCACCGCAGCAAAAAACAGCGCCCCAGGCGTTGGAATAAGATATGGATTGAGTAGCAGAGTTGTCCACAGTGCTAAGGCAACGGATAGCAAAGCAACACTATAGTGCAGCAGTTTCTCTCGGATGAATGTGCTTTTGTCTCTACCACCAGCAAAGATGTTTTGGGGTTCAGATGCCTTCGCCTGACGACTCATAACCCTACTTTGCTTCTGGAAAATACTGATTTAGCAGTCTTTTGCCGGGTTCACCCATTTTCGGTAACGTTTCTTCTACTAGTTTTAGCGCTATGTGTGAAGGGACTGTATGACCTTTCTCCCAACGGTTGACTGTTTTGCAGGAAACTCCTACTTTAGCAGCAAACTGTTTTTGAGAAAGATTGATTTGCTGACGAAGTGCCCGAATTAAATCTAAAATTTTTAGCCGTTTTGTTACAGACATCTCTGTATTTTATCCCGATAGGATAATTAGCGTAGGACAGATGTCTTATTCATTGTCTCTTACTTGGGAAATATTTTCTCTGTTTCCGTCTCGAAGTGAACCGTTTGAGTTCAAAGCTTCGGCGATGAAGCTAAAAGGTTCGACGATGATGCTCAGAGGTTCGACGGTGAAGCTAAAAGGTTCAACGGTGATGCTCAGAGGTTCAACGATGAAGCTAAAAGGTTCAACGATGATGCTCAGAGGTTCGACGGTGAAGCTAAAAGGTTCAACGATGATGCTCAGAGGTTCAACGGTGAAGCTAAAAGATTCAACGGTGAAGCTAAAAGATTCAACGATGATGCTCAGAGGTTCAAGTTTCAGTATCTAAGGGTAAGGGTGAAACTTGAGCTTTCTAATGTTCGGGTAGTTGAAGATTTTCCGGTAGGATGGTTGTGCGATCGCCATAAGAGGATGTTTTAAAAGTCCTCTTCTCGGTAACAAAAAGTTTTAGATCCCCCTAAACCCCCCGATAAATTGGGGGACTTTAATTCCAGTTCCCCCCTTTTTAAGGGGGGTTAGGGGGGATCAATAAGTTCCTAAAATCACAGCCAACCACTTTTCAAACAACTTCTAAGAATGAGTTTAATTTGATCTACTAATTTTTAATTGCGATTGTGAATTCTATCGTGGGTAGGCATTGTTCAAGATGCTAAAACTTCACTGAGGATAACAACACGTAAACCAGGAACATTACGAAAGCCTTTGTCGTTAGTAATAAATTGGTTAGAATTAACAGATAAAGCTGTTGCAGCATGAATAGCATCGGGTGTTTTGAGGTTATTTGTAGCCCGAAGATTCGCAGCTTGTCGCAGTAGTAATTGACTAATAGGAATTAACTGCACTTGAGATGATAATAATAGTTCTTCATAGTCTGCTACTAAAGAATTATTGCCATTACGCAATGGAACAACTAAAACCTCCATTAATATTAGTTTACTGCTGATGATTTGAATGTCTCCTGTATAAAACTTAGACCAGAGTTGTTGCAGAATAGAGTAATAATCAGGGTTGCCTTCAATAGTATAAATAGCCACCGAAGTATCTATATAAATAGAGCCGCTTGTTGGAAGTATTAGCTGTCCCATGATAAGCGTTCTTCTTGTAGTTGTCTGTCTATATCCTCAGCAGATCGAGAAGGGTGTCTCCTACGGCTTTCTTCTATAATGTCCAGTACAGAACGATGTTTGGGTTCAGTTTTTTCTGGTAAAATCACAAATACATCAACGCTATCGCCTATTTCAGCTTCTGGAATTTCAATTTCTATTTTGTTTCCGGGTAAAACCTTGGTTGTGATACGTAAAGCTGATTGCATGGTTTTTCCCTCAAAATTTATTAATACTGTAGGCAAGATTGTTCTCTTCTATATTCTCCTACAACCTTTAGAGGGCGGTAGTACTCTCATCTATTTCTTGTTTTTCGTTAAATGATTGAAGAAGAATTCAGAAGTCAGAATGGGCTACGCCCCGCTGCGCTAACAGGAGTCAGAATCAATATGCTTCTACGATACGCTATGCGTAGCTTGCTAATAAATAAAATTAGAACTATAAACAAATTTCTCGGTGTGTCTGTCTTGTTATCAGACATAGGTTTCATTTTGTTCATCTCCAGAATTGTTACGGAGAATTTTTGGAAAAACTATAGCACTAAGTGAAAACGGTAGAATACGCCCAAATAACTAATGATGCTGTGATAACTTAACCCAATTGCCGCCAATGTGCCGGTGCTTCGATATAATCAGGTAGGCGAGTGGTGCGATCGCCAAGTGCCTCTCTAATCTGCTGCAACTCTAAGTTTTTCGCTCCTGTCAAAATAGTCCCTTCCAGTTTGACATCACTGAGATTAGCTTCTGAAAAGTTAGCTCCCATGAGGTTTGCCTGAGTTAGGTTAGCTTGATAAAAGGTTGCCCTATAGAGGTTTGCTCCAATCAGATTAGCCTGATACAGGTCAGCTTCCGTTAAGCTGGCTTCCGAAAGGTTGGCAAAATATACTTCTGTTTGGTGAAGTTTGGCTGCATTCAAATTAGCTCCAGAAAGGTTAGCTCCATTTAAGTTAGCCCCGCAGAGATTAGCACCAATCAAACCCGTTTGGTGCAGGTTGGCTTTACCCAATTTTGCTCCTTGCAAATTAGCTAAAAACAATTTTGCTCCAGAGAGGTTAGCCATTTTTAAGGTCGCTTGTTGCAAGTTAACCTTATAAAGGTTCGCCCCCTGTAAATTAGCTGCACGCAGAGTTGCACCAGAGAGGTTGGCTGAACGCAGGTTGGCTCCAGAGAGGTTAGTACGATTCAGGTTAGCCCAACAAAGGTTAGCTCCATATAAACTAGCTTTGAGTAATTTGGTTTCATAGAGAATAGACCTAATGAGTTTAGCGCCACTAAGGTCACATCCACTCAAGTCAGCCCCACGCAGGTCAGCCCCACTCAAGTCAGCCCCACGCAGGTCTGCTTGTTGCAAGTTAGTTTTTAGCAGGTCGGCTTGTCTAATGTCGGTATTACGTAAATCAAGTTTCTGATCTTTTGGGTCTTCGAGTAAATTACGCCTACCAATAACAGTCAGGGCTGCTTGAATATCGGTGCGTATTTTTGGGAATTCTTCATGGAGATTTGGCTCTACCTGCGGTGTCGAACGCGACCCACCTCTACGCCGACTTGAGTAAACTGCTCCTTGATATTCCGAGTTTTGTTGCTCCCCTTTTACGTGCTGGATGGGTGCATTCTCTCGCACAAAGGCAGTGAGAATTTCCATAATTGTCCAGTGTTCTTGAGGAAAATCCTGAGCAACCCTTTCTAAAGCGTAAATTGCGCCTGTCCGGGTTTCAACCTTTTCATGGCCAAGCTGGGCAATTGCGCCCATAAAGCGTTCCGCAATCAATCTGTCTTGATTGAGTTTGGCATTTTGCAGGCCAATTTCGAGGTTTTTCTCAGATGCGATCGCACTCTTCTGCATCGCTTGGGCGCGCCTTGCTGCATAATAAGTATTAAACATTGCTGCCGATGCAAGAAAAACTATTGCAGTAGTTGTTAAAGCCTGGTTTCTATACTGGATTTTTTCTTGAATTGACAACTCTTTAATATTGGACAAGGCGAAGAAAATTACAGTCAACGAGCAGCCAAATATAGCTGTTAAAGTTATCAACCAATTCAAAAGAACGTCTGTCTTTTTAGAAGACATGGTAAAAATTTTCCTTACAACCTAGAATTATTACTTAGATGTTGCGGAAAAATAGTATAGCATTTAGCAGAAAATTATAATAGGTGTCAAAACACTCATTGAACTAGGGAATTATATCGAATATACTTTTACGTCACGATATCAAGAAACGCTTGCGCTACAAGAATTATAAATTACACTGACAGTAGGGGAGTAGGGAAAAAATTGTCATTTACTTGCACTTTACCCCTTAATCCCGTCTCTTTAATAAGGGTAGTACCGCAAAGCAAAAGTCAAAAGTTAAAAGTCAAAAGTCAAAAGAATTGTATTCCAAGCTCTTGCGCCGTGCTTTACTAGAAGAGACAAAGTGTGGTTTTGCTGGGGTGGAGTTTTTCGGGTTGAATAAACAATCAAGCGGATATGATATTACTCAGAGAATTTGGTTTCTCTGAGGTTTGCGCCATCAAGTATGGCGTTATTGAGAATTGCCCCATGCAAGCTAGCTAGATATAAACTGGCGCGATGCAGGTTAGCTCCAGAAAGGTTAGCTTTCTCTAGGTTGGCTGCACTGAGGATTGCTCCTTCTAAGTTCGCTAAATATAAATTAGCTCCTTCTAGGTTAGCTGCGCTAAGTATTGCCCCCGCTAGATTAGCTTGGTAGAGATTGGCCCCAGCTAGATTAGCTTGATAAAGATTTGTCTGTTGTAGATTTGCCCCTTTCAAGTTTGCTCCTCTCATATCTGTGAAACTCAAATCAAGTTGCTCATTTGCTGGGTCTTTATTTGCATCTCTTCTGGCGATAACAGTCAGGGCGGCTTGAATATCTATACGAATTTTTGTTGACAGCTTGCTTGTTACTTTCTCCTGGGGCATATAAGGAGTATTCTTTCGTACAAAAGTAGTAAGAATCTCTATGATTATCCAGTGGTACTGTGGATGACTATGGGCAATTTGCTCTAAATCATTAATTACAGCTAAACTAATTTCTCTAGTGTTATTTTCAAGCTGTTCGCTTGCTATTCTTAAGCGTCGTCTTAGCAACTGATGCTGAGTTTGTTTAATTTCTTTCTGTAAAAGAGGTATCCGCAGAAATGTTTTTGATAAAATATTTTTCATAGGATGACGAGGACTAATAATTAATGAAAATAAATTTAAACAGTCGCTTCTTCTTGAAGGATTTATTTGCGTCTGCTATTGTTTCATATATAGTTAACATTGGAAATCCTAATTTAACTAACAAAACAAAAAGTAGAACTGTTGAGTAAGTAAATATAATCATACATACTCTTTCCATTCCCAATCATCAGTTGTATTCACTAGTGTTTAGTCTTCACTGACAACTAACTATCATCATGATAATTTTGATTTATTTATAATCAGTTATCAACTTAAGCCGAGTATTAAAATGCAGCAAAAAATACAACCAATAGTTAAAAAACTGGTATTAATTGGTGGTGGTCACAGCCATGCTATTGTTATGAAAATGTTCGGCAT
Organism: Nostoc punctiforme NIES-2108; assembly: GCA_003326195.1. Taxonomy (GTDB): domain Bacteria; phylum Cyanobacteriota; class Cyanobacteriia; order Cyanobacteriales; family Nostocaceae; genus Nostoc; species Nostoc punctiforme_A. Next base: position 344,664 of record LXQE01000096.1, on the reverse strand, counting down.
GAAACCGTTAACGGGAGTAAATTTGACACTGATTACCACAGCATCAGAGACAGCCTACTCTGGGATGTTACCAGGACATATTGCCGGATTGTACAGCCACAGTGAATGTCATATTGACTTGCGACCCTTGGCGAACTTTGCTCAAGCACAATTGTATATTGACACAGTAGTTGCCCTTGACTTGAAAAATAACAAAGTTCTTTGTGCTAATGGACTTGCGGTAGATTTTGATGTGCTGTCTATTGATATTGGCAGCACTCCGGCCATACTGTCTGTATCAGGTGCGGCAGAATATGCGATCGCAGCAAAACCAGTATCGCAGCTATTAGAGCATTGGCATCAACTAATTGCAGCCGTAGGTAAAAATCCTCAAGAAACAATTAGCATTGCGATCGTTGGTGGAGGTGCTGGCGGTGTAGAATTAGCGCTGTCAATGCAATCTTATTTACATAAGATTTTACATCAAACTCAACAAACTATTCAAAACCTGGAAATTCATTTATTTCAGCGTGGACACGAACTGATGCCCAATTATCACCAATCAGTACGGCATCAACTTCAGCAAATTTTAACTAAGCGAGGTATTAAGTTACATCTTGGGGAAACTGTGTGTAAAATTGCACCTACAACCCACAAGGAAAGTAAAGAAGTATTTAAAATTAAATGTGAATCTGGGTTGACGGGAGAGTGCAATAAAATTTTTTGGGTAACACAAGCATCAGCGCCCGAATGGTTAAAAAACGCTGGACTAGGAACTGATGAGCAAGGTTTTATTTTGGTAGAAGATACGTTACAATCTCAAACACACCCACAGATATTTGCTGCTGGTGACATTGCCACAATGGTAAATCATCCGCGTCCGAAAGCTGGGGTATTTGCTGTTAGACAAGGCAAACCTTTATTTGAGAATTTGCAGCAAATTTTATTAGGCAAGCCGCTTAAATCTTATAAACCACAGAAACAATATTTAAGTTTAATTGGTACAGGAGATGGACGAGCAATGTCTGCGACGGGCAACGCCTACGCAACCAGAGGAATTTTTACTTTACCACCCCACAAACTCTTGTGGCGTTACAAAGATTGGATTGACCGCCGCTTTATGGAACGCTTTCGCTTTGAATAATATCATGTCTGGATAATTTAGTTGCGATTCCCACAGTCATTGCACCCCACACGCCAGTTGCTCATGGGGGAAACCCCCAAGATCGCGCTGGTGGCTCCCCTTAATCCCCTCCCCGCAGGCCGTACACAAGTTGAATTACCCCCCTTAATCCCCCCTTGTAAAGGGGGGAAATAAATCTAGTTCCCTCCCCTTTACAAGGGGAGGGTTAGGGTGGGGTAAAAGCTCAAAGCTGTTCAATTAGCTCAACAATTTGTTGATAATACTGGATATTCCCTTCTTGGTGATATAAGTCTGCGGATTTCTGGAAATCGGCAATTGCTCCTTGAGAGTCTCCCAGATTGCGATAGACATCTGCTCGAAGAATGTAAGCCGAAGCCCAATTAGGCTGACGCTGTAAGGCTTGATTTAAGTCTGCAAGCGCTCCTTGTAAGTCTCCCAACAGAGAACGACTACGGCCCCGATTGTACCAGTCTTCGGCAAAGCTGGGGTCGATCGCGATCGCTCGACTGTAATCTTCTATTGCGCGTTGATAATCTTCTAGGGCATAGCGAGCATTAGCGCGATCGCTGTAAAATGCAGCAGATTGGGGATTGATTTGCAAAGCTTGGGTGTAATCTGCGATCGCACTTTCATAAGCTTCTAAAGCATAATGGGTAGAACCTCGGTTATAGTATGCTTCAATTAAATCAGGATTAATTTTTAATGCTTGATTATAATCTGCGAGCGCTCCTTGTTCATCCCCCAAAAGACGACGAGCATTTCCCCGATTGCAGTACGCTTGGGAAAAATCAGGAACAAGCTTTATCGCTTGAGTGTTATCATCAATTGCTCCTTGTAAATCTTGCAGGGCTTCACGAGCAATACTCCGACCATAATAAGCTGCGGCTAATTTATCATTAATTTGCAATGCTTGATCGTAATCTTTAATTGCGCCTTTATGATCTCCTACAGAACGACGAGCCGCCGCGCGATCGCAATATCCTTCTGCTAAGTTAGGATTGAGTTGTAATAGGCGATTGCTATCTTCAATTGCACCTTGATAATCTCCCAATCGCCGACGAGCATTAGCCCGAAAGCCATATACTAAAGCTAGAGTCGGGTTTTCTTGTAATGCTTGGTTATAATCTGCGATCGCACCCTGATAGTCTTCAAGAGTACTACGAACCAAACCCCGCTCAGAATAGGCTTGCACATCATCAGGATTCAGCTTTAATGCTTGGTTAAAGTCTTCAATTGCTTCATGATAGTTCTTGAGGTGAGCAAGCACCAGACCTCGATTATAGTACGCTCCGGCAAAGTTAGGATTGATTTTTAGGGCGTGGTTGTAATCTGCGATTGCACTTTGATAATCTGCTAAAGCGTAGTAAGCATTACCTCGGTTATGATAAGCTTCCGCCAAGTTAGGATCTAATTCTAATGCCTGGTTGTGGTCAGCGATCGCTTCCTGATAATTGCCTAAAATATGGTGAATATTGCCGCGATTGCTATAAGCTGCGGCAAAATGGGGATGCCATTGTAAAGCTTGCTGAAAATCTGCGATTGCTCCTTGACGATCGCCGCACTCAAAAAGAGTTACGCCGCGATTATGATAAGCGTTGGCAATATCAATATTAATATTATCAGCTAATTGGGTACTCATTTCGATAGTTTGGATATAATCTGCGATCGCTTTGTCGTAGTTTTCCAAAGCAAAGTAGGCATTCCCGCGGCTGTGGTAAGATTGCGCCAGATTAGGATCGATTTGTAATGCTACGTTATGATCTGCGATCGCTCCTTCATAATCGGCTAAAAAGTAACGAGCATTAGCCCGGTTGTAATAGGCTGTGGCAAAATTGGGATTGATTTCGATGGCGCGATTGAAGTTAGCGATCGCATTGCGATAATCTTTGAGTTGACCACTTAAAATCAGCCCTAGATTATGGTAAGCTTCGGGATAGTCAGGATTTAACTTGATTGCTTGGCTGTAAGCTGCGATCGCTGCTTGATAATCTCCTTGCAAATTTTGGTTTAATCCTTGGTTAAAAAAATCTTCAGCATTCATATAATTTTTTGGCTTTTGACATTCTCAAGCCTAAAGCATCAGGATTCTTAACGATATGTTTTGAAAATCATTCCAACTACTGTTGTGGCTGTTGCTAGGATTTTTTATTTCAATTCCGCGAATGGATTTCATTTATTTGAAAGTTTGCTGTTGTTATAGGAAAGTGCATATTGATTTTTGTTTCAATCCTGCTAAACATTACTTAAGTTTAGGGTGCGCCTTCTGACGTAAGCGTTGCGATCGCGATGGTGGACTAAATAATCATAATTATGTACGTATAATTAGCTATAATTCCCAGAGTCATTGCACTCCACCCGCGAGGTGCTTCTCCCAGGGGGAGACGCTGCGCGTAGCTTGCTTCCCCGGAGGGGTATAAGTCGGGAAACCCGCTGTTAGCACCTGGCTATTTGGGCTTCTTCGGGTTTAATAATTAATCAAGCGGACATGATATTAGGCATTTAATCCACCATTGTTGAGTTGAGTTACTAATGACCGATGCAGTTAAACCTTGACTCGTCCTCGGAGTCAGCTTTACTCCTGATCAACTTTTTCGATGTCATCAGGTGTACCAGTGGCAGAAATTTTTGATGTACCAGATTTACCTGCACCGGAGTTACCACCAGAAGCACCAGCACCCCCTGAGTGTTTAGAATCCGTGTTGCCTTGTTCTTCTTGGAGCTGTTCAAGCCGGTTTTTTTCTTGAGCTTTATCTTTTTGGTCAGCCATATCTTATTTACATTTTTCGCGTAGCGATCGCTTTTAACTTTAACATTTTCCCGATTCTTGCGACATAACTAAACAAATGCTTTTAATTGGAGCTTCTAGACTGCGTTGCCGCAATAGCTTACTCCCTTTAAGACTCGCTTGTTGATTTTTGGATTATGAGATTGCCCAAATCCCTTTGCACACATCGTTGTAGTGCCTCGAAATTTACGTGCAGACCTGATTGTGAACATAATTGGTGGAGCGATGAGCAAAAGCGCAAACAGAATGTATTGATTTGGTCAGTTTTAAAACAACATAGGCACAAAAGTTATCTCATAACATTCAACATCCATTCTTCTGTGATTTGCATGACAAAAGGCTCTCTCTAGCGAGGGCGATAATGCCTAATAGTAAGACAACATCAGCATTTTCAGATCGCCAGATGAAATCAGAGAAATTTGTCAATCTGTAGGTATTACTTTAGAGTCCATTGTGTACATTTACTGCTTTAAAGGTTCAAGGGCTGCCAATACATTAATAGCCCTCGAAGAGGCAGGAATTTATGCCAAAAATTATTTTGGCTCTTGGAATGAATGGTCTCGTGACTTATCACTACCCATTGATAGCAGAGTAATGTGAAGAAGGTAATTCAGGATTGCTATATCTTGGATAATGGGACAGTAGACATAGATAATCTATGGTCTACCTTTTCAGACTTCGGTTGTAAAATTTCAAACTTCCAGTCTGAAGAATAATCAGGCAACTCATAACCAACACTCTTAACATGAGCCAACATCAACTCATCTCGTTGATGCCAAACAGCAAATATTTTCTCCCTGCCATCATATAGCGTTTCTAAATCAATTTGATAAACTTCATTTACTCGCTTCAGCTTCAAACCCAACAAATTTAACAGTCGGCTGAGTATTTTTATTGCCGAAACCTGCTCTTTCTCCCCGACTAAATTAATACCAAGCGCTCTTTTAATATGTTTACTATGCTGAAAAGCAATATTTTTCAGCAATATCAAATCTGAATCGTTCTCATGAAATTCGCGTTTTTCTTCGAGAACCTGAAGCATTCCTAAAGCTCTCATAGCTTCAACTTTGAGCGTATAAGTTTTTAAATCTGGGAGAAAAACTTTTCCTTCACCCCAAGATAATTGCTGATGCCATTCTTGCTCATCTCTAACGTGAAAATACTCGCTTTCATGAGTTAAATAATAGTGGATTAACAACTGACGATAATATCCTTGTTCATCCTGCAATTTCAGCCAAGGACTAATTTCTACACCATATCTTTGTCTAAGAACATATTTATTAATTTGGTTGCGTTCTCCATCCGTTAGGGAATGCTTAACTAACATCTGCTCATATTCCACATAATCGATATCTTTAGCATTGGCAACAGCAGATGCTATTGATAGTTGATTTTGCTGCTTAATATCTTTAATTTTACGTTTAATTTCTTTAGCCTTTTGACGACTTTGTGCCCAATCTTTTTGAACCTTAACAATTTCTAAAATTAACCTTTTGCGGGTAGCTAAATCATCTACATCGGTTGCCAAAAAGGCCAGGCGTAAATCTCGAATAATATTATTGTGAACCGCGTTACTCCGCACCTGAATTTGATGTCCATCAGCAATTAAACCATCTTGCATCGATTGCCGATAAAGGCGAATAGAAGCATTTACCCTTGCAGATAACTTAGCCCAAGTTCGCAAATGAATCGGATCATAAACTAAAGGTAAATCCACATCTATTTTATGTAGGGGACTCAGCAAAGCTAAGTTTTCTTTTTGATTTTCTTGATACCAATCAGATAACAAGCGATAATTTGTACTCCCACTACCAATTAGACCAATACCTCGTTTAGCACACCAGACAACACGCGGTACATCATCCCTGACTCTTGCTAACGCTTGTCTTGCTTCCGAGTCAGGAATTACCCCTTGAAAAATGCCATAAACCCGATCGAAATGTTGGACATCAATACTAATTCCTGTACCAAGACTAGGGGTAACAAAAACGCCGTCATATTCCGATATTTTTTGATTAATCGCTGCAATAAAATCAACTGCTGCATGACCAGGTGTATTTGTAGTATGACTACTAACTACCAGAGTTTTAGGAAATTGTCGCCGTAATTTTTGTAGCCGTTCTTTCAGATAACGTTCAATTGTTTCACAGCTATAACGCCCAGCCCGACTATCGGTAGTAACATAACATTTACGTCCAGCAAGTAAATCCAATTCCAGTTGGTGAATTAGTGGTGTTGGGTTTGGTGAATCATAAAAAGTCACATCCCAACCATGCTGAGGCTTCCACTGATTGAGAACTACCCAAGGTGTTAATTTAATTCCTGCCAATCCCTGTAAATATTCAAGTGAAACATCTGATAAATCAGCATCTTGAGCAATTACTAACCCTCCACTGGTTAAAACTGTTGCAATTAGTTGCTGGAATAGTTTTAATATTTTTACCCGCTTGTGCTTACAAGTGTTACTATTTAACAGATGCCATAAAGATTGCTCTACTTCATCTAAAATTACTATTGCTCCCCGCCAATTTTCTGGGTTAAGTTTCCAAATTGAATCAACACACAAACCGAGGGATTGCTGAGGAAAGAGAGAGCGCAGTATGGGAGGAGCGGGGGTAAGTGTTTTATCAATCCTTTTTTCCCCATCGTCTTTATGTGTTCCCCATTGAATACCAATTTTTTCACACAAGAATCGTCCAAGTAGGATTCTGTGAGTAATTAATAAAACTGGTTGGTTTCGACTTTTTGCTTGTTGAACAACGCCTTGCAATGCCGTAGTTTTTCCCGTTCCTTTCGCTGATTTTACTCCTACTAATCCAGAGGTGGGGAAAGGTATTTCACCTATGTAAGGACGGTTAAAGATAAGTGTAGCAGGAATACTTAACTCGGTGTGGGGTTTAGTTTGAGCGAGATAAATTTCTAAATCAACACTTTGTCGATAAACTTTATCGAAACTACTTGCACCCTTAGCAACAATAAACTCATCAACCCCTTTTTCTATACCCGGAAGTTCGATGACTTTTACAGGACAATTTTTTTGCTGAAATAAACAGCCAAGTTGAGAAATAGCATTATTTACAGCAGCAATTGTCTTGGGTTGAGTTTCAAAATCAAAGCAAATGTAAAAGCTGCGCTTTGTAATCGCAAACGCGGCTAAATCAGGAATTAGCTGACGACGGGTAACTTTACCAAATTCATCTTTCACAACCCGATAACCACTGGTAATTCCAGGAATGGCAATGGCTACATATCCTTGCGTCAACAACGTGGCTGCTTTCTTTACACCCTCGCAGATGACGAGGGGGATGTTCTGTTGCATCACCCATTGCCAAAAGCCTCCAGCCTCGCCATCAGGAGTAATGGTGATATTTTCAGGCATGACCAGATTGTAACGCCCAGCGACTTGCTGCCACACTTGCAACGTTACCCGCAAACAAAACACCCGCGTTGGCGTGCTGGGGGGATGCTCGTACTTGATGGACTTGCCATTGTGATTTTGTCGGGGTTGGTTTGGCTTAAAGCATCCCCATTCCATCATTTGCCAATTATTCAGAGGGTCTAGTCCCGAACACCACCAACCGCCTTCAGTGATGTGAGCGTAACGCTGTAACCATCCGGCTTTCACCATTCCGGTATTGGTGCGGGGAAGTAGCTCAGAAATTAACAGGTACTCATAAGCTGTTACACCTTGGAGCGACCTAAAATTGAGATGCACTAAGTGTAAGTCTATACCACTACTCTTGACTAATTCTTCAAGGTGTTGGGGGTGTAAATAGTGCAGATGCATAGGGAAAGGCGCGAAGGGAAGACAATGAGATTAAAACAGTAACATGCATCTGCTTTTTTTTAATACGCGATATTGCGAGGCTTTTATGATGCTTTTTTTACTTCGTTGCCGGAGACACATCGGTTAGAACTGTAGTGGGTTATTCTGCCTATTAGATCCCCGAAGTAATAATTTTGTATTGTGATATTTGTTCGCTTTTAATTTTTATTTATCAGTAAATTTCTGCGTTAAGGAATGCGATCGCAGTATAACATCGCTATAAGGTAATATCTTCATATACTCCAGCAAAGGCTTTACACTGAGCATTCACTCTGTACTACGCCTGTAACCTCTCGGAATGAATAAAGACAAAAACGCTCACTGCTCCAAAGGTTTGAGATAGTCTTGAGTGTTAATTTTTCTTTGCGATCGCGACTAATACAGATACCTTGACGTAACACTTTTACTCAAGTAGCACGGTAACTTCTAAAGCTGATTGGAGGTAAAATAAACAACAACTTTTCAAATAAGTTCAATCTGCTTTATAAACCCTTGCTTTTAATTCCGAATCTAGGAAATATGGCTTTGTACTTTTTGATTCTACCGTGTGTTTGTTTCATCACTGGCTATTTTTTATTCAAAAATAGAAATAATGAAATCTCACATTTAGTAACTGTATTTGCAGCTATCAGCCTGATTTTGGGTTTAATGTTAGCTCCTTGGCAGGTTTTACTTATACTATTAATTCTTATTCTTATCAGTACAAGCTCCGAATATTATACAAGCAAACTAGTCAGCAGGGAAACACAATATACACAACAACCTGTTCCCAAATCGGAACCAGACTATAACTTAATCTACCGTGGGGCTTGCTATCGTCATGACCTCAATAGCAAATTAGATGGGGAAACCACACCATCAGTAACCCATAAGTTGAGCTTTCGAGGATGTACTTATTTTGTTTGCGCCAATCCCAATGCCCAATCGAATGGAATCATTACACCACGAGTAACCCATAAGTTGAGCTTTCGGGGAAGTACCTATTCTATAAATAGAACTACACACAGAGAAATTAAAGAGCAAGGTAGTTAAAAACTTGGTGCAATTCTCTGAAAGTTTACATTTTATTGGCTCATACGTTCCAAATCCAAGAGGCGATGTCTACAATGGACTATGACGATCGCTAACACTGCGCTATCGGTGGCGTACTAGTGCTATTTATGTCAGCTTTTGTTACAGCACTTGCAATTTAAGGTCATTATAGATTTTATACCCAGCAATATGCGATACCAACGGAGAACCTAGCAGCGATCGCACATCCTCGACTATTGACTACTGAACTAAATGCTGTTTGATAATGCGATCGCCATAAATCATAACCATTCTACGAAACACCTCATACAGATACTTTGATAAATGGTATTAATATCTGCCTTTGTCAAGATTCCTAGACACAGAAATAATGTTAAAAAATAAGAACATGTTCCGTAAACTACTGTTGACAAAGTTTATTTTCTATATGAGTGGAGTGGCACTTCCTTGGTAAAAGAGATATCTAGTTAATTTGATTCTTAACTATTCACTCCTTCGGGAGGCGATTAGTCTCCAGAAATAGACAACATATTTTTAAACTGTAAAATTATGTGGAAATCAAAGTTAATATTTAGATTTATACTGTCGGTTGCAGCGATCGCCACTAGCGTCCAGCTAAATTCAGCAAGTAACTATGCTATTGCTCAAAGTGCATCTTCCAATCCGACTGTTGAATCTGAGCAAGAAAATCAAGCTTTAGAAGATGCCAAGGTTGCTATGGCAGAAGTTGGCATAGGAGCCATTGCAGGCTTACTGATTTCTGGTTTATGGTATCAAAAACGTCGTTACCACAAAATCCAGTCACGTGCCAAAATAAACCGCTTTCGTGAAGAGTTTCTCTGCGGTTCTTTAGCAGATTATTACTTATCTACTTCCAAAGCAAATTCTTCACCTAAAAATTCTCGGAAAACTTTACCAACACCCACTAAAGAAGAATCCCCTACTTCTGAGGAAACTTTCGTAACGCCAACTAAAGAAGAAATATCCGATCCCTCTACTTCTGAAACAAATAATCTAGCAGCAGAACCTACGCCAGCCACAGCATCTAATTTCTTATCTGACTCATACCACAAGTTGATCGAGGAAATTGTTAATACCGCCCTCAACAGTCAAATCAGTTCTAAAGAGTATATATATCGCCAATTAGTAGAAAATGTGAGCAGTGGTAATGATGAAATCTTTGAACGCTGTTTGAGCGATCGCTTGCATTCCACCCAATCGGAACTACATAAAGTAATAAATTCTCCGAGTTTATTCCAAAAAGAGACTCCTGAGTTAAAGAAAGCCCGTTTAAATCGTACCTTGAAGGCATTACAAAGTATTCAAGGGGAATGGGAACAAATCCAAAAACAAAAGCGAGATTAAGCCGCAGTCACCGAAGCTGTGCAACAAATTATCACGGACTGAAAAGCTTTTTGTTTTTCAGCCTTGTTACCAAATATAACTAGCATTTTCAGTAATGATATCGAGCTTGAAGAAAATCATTCGGTCATCACTTACTAGATAAACAATCCGGTGTTCTTGAGTAAGTCGCCGCGACCAAGCATTTGAATCTAAATATTTCAATGGTTCAGGTTTGCCGATACCTGTAAAAGGATCTCGCATAATCGCTTCAACCAAGTTAAAAGCGCGAAGTGCTGTTTTGCGGTTTGTCTCTACCCAATAGGCGAGGTCTTCCCGAAATTCTGGATGAAATACAGCATCTCGAACTTTATTGTCTTGAGGTTGGGTTTCATCCTTCTTCTTCGTCAATTCCCAACTCCTGACGTAGTTCGTTAATATTTTGAGGTTTTAAAGTTCTAGCTTTTGCTCTTTCCAAAGCAGTTAACAGACGGACTGCATTTTTAGGTGAACGAAGTAAATGAGATGTTTCTAGTAAACTATCTAGTTCATCAACAGCAATTAGGGCGACGTTTTCGCCTTCTTGTCGCGTGATAATTACCACTTCTCTATCTGCAACTACTTGATTGCAGAGTTCGGCTAGGTTGTTACGAGCATCAGTCAAGTTTGTCTGCTTGGACATGGTGGGAGATTTCCTAATGCTGTAGGCTTTACAGTACATAATAGCTTGACTAGTTGGAGAATTGTGTATTAGCTAAAATCAGTGCTGTACTAGATTTATATTCTGTTAGGTGAAATCATTGATGAATAGGACGTAAAACTTCTAATTCACTTAATCGCACATCTGCGTATGTTTTTTTGGCTTATCTGAATGTATTGAGATATAACTGATTAGTTAACCTTCAGAATGAGATTAGCTACCGAAGAGGAAAATAAAGTGAAAAATTTTTTGAGTATGTTTTTGGCTGGTTGGGGAGACAGTAGTTTAGAGCGAGGCAATACTGGGGAAGCACTTGAAGCCCTTAACCAAGCAATTAATTTTGATCCTAATAATGCTATTGCTTACTTTAGGCGAGGTCTTGTCCGTAGTGAATTAAAAAACTATGACGGGGCTGTTCAAGATTTTAACCAGGCAATAAAAATCAATCCCAATCATGTTGTAGCTTATTCTCATCGGGGATTTGTTTATCTTCAATTGGGAAATTACAAAGCAGCAGTTGAAGATTGCAATCGGGTATTAGGTCTTAATCCAAACGATGGATTTACTCGTTATAACCGGGCACTTTCTTATTTAAGAGCAGGATACCATAAAATAGCAATTGAAGACTTCACTCAAGTGATCATCAATTATCCTAAATTAGCAGATGCTTATAGATATAGAGGTTTTGCTTATGGCATCTTAGAAGATTATTCCAGAGCAATGGAAGATTATAATCAATTACTTGTATTAGTCCTAGCAATTTCTATGCATACTATGGTCTAGGACTGATCTCTATGCTTATGAGCAAAGATGCTAAAAGCGCAATTGAGCTTTTTAATCAATCATTAAGATTTGCTCCTAATTTTGCTCCAGCCTACTCATATCGTGCGATGGCTCGTTACATTTTAGGTGATCAGAGAGGTGCAATGGATGACTTCCAAAAGGCTGCAAATTTTTTCTTAGAGCAAGGCGATATGGAAGACTATCAAAGAACATTAAATTATATTAAAGATTGCGAAAATAGACAATTAACACTATAAGTAGTGCTGTTTCTGTATGAATGTAGATAATTTAAGTAGACCGACACGATAAAACTTGTGTATGTTTAATTTTGTAAAAACTCTGTAATTAATGATTTATAAGCTGTTTGCTTATTTTACATTTCGTCACATAGGTTGATTTTTTAACGCCGACTTACTTAGTCATAATGCCAAGTTTTATAATGCTTGTAGAGGTGGTCTTGGTGGTGGTGGTACTATATCCACTAATGTTGGATTATTAAAGTAATCTTTGATATCTTGGGCTATTTGCCCAGAAAACTCAAGACGCTCTTGATTAGAATTTGCTAATAGGATAGTAATCTTATCTTCAGAAAGCTCAATAGTGACTATGGCACTTAAGTTAATAAGCCGATCACCAAATCGAATAAACTTCATAAATGTAGAAATAATGTATCAGATTTTTATTATACATATTTTGGCTATTAAGTATATGTAAAATTAATATGTAAAATTATTTGTAAATTTAAATAATGTTTTATTAACAGTGAGGAGTATTTTTGACTCCTCACTTCCAAGCAATATAAACTAAATCCCTAACCTACGCCCCGACAGCTTCCTTCGCGGCGTACAATACCTCAGCATTGATTTCTTTGAAACCGCGATCGCGGGCAAATTTTTCAGTATTACGCTTCACTTTGCCGCGCACAAATCCCGGAATCTTATTCAATTCTGCTTGACCATCTTTTGTCCAATTCAAATCAGAATCAGCAGAAATTCCTCTAGTAATAACTTCTTTGGTATCGTGACCACCGAAGATTTCTAATAGGTGATCTTCCATTCCCAAAGTGAAGGAATTGTAGATCAAATCTGTAATCTGATTAGTGCCTTCGTAACCCATAAATGGTTTGTAACCAATGGGGAAGTTTTGGACGTGGATTGGTGCAGCAATTACGCCGCAGGGAATATCCAAACGCTTACCAACGTGGCGTTCCATTTGCGTACCGAAAATGGCAGAGGGTTCGACACGAGCGATCGCATCCCCAATTGCACCATGATCTTCGGAAATTAGCACTTCATCGCAATATTCACTCACCTGTTCGCGGAACCAGTCTGCATCATATTTACAGTAGGTTCCAGCCCAAACAACATGAATCCCCATTTCTCGCGCCAGAATCTTGGTAATGGCGGCGGCGTGGGTATTGTCACCAAAGACCACAGCTTTTTTGCCAGTCAAGTTTTGACAGTCAATCGAACGAGAGAACCAAGCAGCCTGAGAGACATGGAGAGTTTGCTCATTGATGAAGTTTTCGTAGTCAACTTCTGCGCCTTGAGCGTTAATAACCTGCTGAATCTTGCGAATACAACGGGCAGTTTCCACTACACCCATTGGAGTAATGTCTATATAAGGTGTGCCAAATTGTTCTTCCAGGTAACGCGCTGTAGTCAAACCGAGTTCGCGGTAAGGTACTAGGTTAAACCAAGCTTGGGACATCTTTTTCAAGTCATTCACCGAAGCACCTTCGGGAATTAAGGTATTTACCTCAATCCCCAAGTCAGCCATCAGCCGTTTGAGTTCGGTGCAGTCGTGATTGTTGTGGAAACCAAGGGTAGTAGTACCGATAATATTAACCGAGGGTTTTGCTGTTTTGCCCTCAGCCAATTCGCCCCGCTTCCGGGCTTTTTCAATGTAGTATTGGACGATTTGATCCAAAGTGCGATCGGCGGCTTGCAGTTCGTTGTAGCGGTAGTGGTTCACATCCGCCAGCATTACATCTCCTTTCGCTTCCAACTGCGCCCGTTCCACAAAGTTGTGCAAATCCTCTTGCAAAATGCTAGAGGTGCAGGTAGGAGTTAACACAATCAAATCTGGGTGTTCCTCGGCATCCTTGCGGACGATGTTATCTACTACCTTCTCTTGGGAGCCGCGTGCCAAAACGTTGCGATCGACGACACTGGTTGTCACCGGAGTAAAATCCCTCTCCCGCGATAGCATGGAGCGCATGACGTTAAAGTAGTCATCGCCAATGGGAGCGTGCATAATCGCATGAACATTTTTAAAAGAACTAGCGATTCGCAGAGTGCCGATGTGGGCTGGGCCAGCATACATCCAGTAAGCCAATTTCATGTTTGTGTCTCCCTTTTAAACAGAAATAACTAAGTAAGTGGGCGTAAAAAATATAAGATAGAGCTTACCACCAACCCCTTCGGTGCGTAGTTTACCACCGTAGGCATCGCACAGCGTGCCGTTGGTACAGAAGGGGAGAGGTTTGGAGAGAGGTATCTATCTTTAATTCGGCCCATTTACTTATAAGTGCTTGATTATTAAATCGTTTCTGATTTTCTCAAACCTGCTGGCTGAAAAAAAATAAGGTTTGTTGCGGGTTTTAGGGCAGCGATATGCCTGAAACCTTTTTACTGCTTGGGATACAGCTATCAATTTAAACAACATTTCTGTTCGTTTTGTAAAAAAATCTTAATGTTCCAGTAAATTAGACCTAACCCCCAGCCCCTTCCCTGCAAGAGTAAGATTCAAAGCCTCTCTCCTTTTAGGAGAGAGGTTTGGAGTGAGGTCAGAAGTCCCTCATTCCCTGAGTCAGTTGCGTTTTACCTAATTCGCTAGGATGTACACAAGCTTATTTTCACAAAAATTATGGTGAAAACACCCTCCCAGCCTTGGACAATTCCTCCTTTGGAAAATGGCGACAAACTCACCCGCTATGAATTTGAGCGTCGCTACAATGCCACCCCTAACCTGAAAAAAGCTGAATTAATCGAAGGGATTGTCTATATTATGCCAGCTGCTCTGCGTTTCCGAAGTCACGGTCAACCGCATGGTTGGATTTTGACATGGCTTGGTACTTACGAAGCTGCAACTCCTGGTGTAGCCTTGGGAATTGAACCTACCGTCCGCTTAGACTTAGATAACGAACCTCAACCCGATGCTGTTCTGTTGATTCTACCGGAAGCAGGTGGTCAAACGCGGCTGAGTGAAGATGATTATATTGAAGGTGCGCCAGAGTTAGTTGTGGAAATTGCTGCTAGTAGTACGGCAATCGATCTTCATGGCAAAAAACAGGCTTATCGTCGCAACGGTGTCAAAGAATATATTGTTTGGCAAGTTTTAGACCAAAAATTAACTTGGTTTTCTCTTGTACAGGGTGAATATCTGGAATTAGTACCTGACAATGAAGGCATTTTGCGAAGTCGCGTATTTCCAGGGTTGTGGTTAGCGGCGACAGAGTTATTAGCAGGTAATATGCAGAGTGTGTTGAAGGTTTTACAAGCAGGTTTGCAATCTGCTGAACATGGGGATTTTCTCAAGAAATTAGGTAGCGATTCTTGAACAATTTCTAAATGGGGAAAGTCCATTGAGGAATTATGTTTGCACGGAAAATTCTTCTGGATCTATTTCCCAATTAACCCAGCGAATCGCTTCACGCGCTGAGTTGGTATTTGGTGGAATTCGTAAGGCATGAATAAACCCTGTACTGGGGCAAGTCATTTTTAATAAATAAATTGGTTCTTCATCGACATCAGCATCAATTTTTAATAGTGTATATTCAGCCCAAGTATCTAATTCAATAGCTTGCAATTCTTCACAAATTCTAGCGTAACCAATACCTTGAATTAACACTCGGCGTAATTCGGCGTTTTCCTCTGATAAAAGCCATTCAGCTTGCCATTGCTGAGGGTGTATTTTACCGTATTTTTCCGGCAAAGTTACACCGTGGTATGAGTACAAGCTATATCCATCAATAAATTCAATGGCGGGTTCGCCTTCAGCGTGGAGGCGATTTTCATTGTCAAAAGATAATTTTGTGGGGCGATCGCATACTATACAAGTATTTTTACCTGCGAAAATCCAGCCGCACTCTTTGACTACTGACTCAAAGGAATTCCATTTAACTTGATCGTAGACACAATTCAAAACCGAAATACAAAAATCATTGAAGCTTGCAGCGCAAGCCAATATTTCATATTCAATACAGTCATCCTTAGCATTTTCTACTTCAAGTTGTAGTTGACTTTCCAGTTCTTTATCTAATTCGCTCCATAATTCCCAGCAATGGTTACAATTATTGATACTATTCTCTAGTTTCGTTTTTAATTCAAAGCTCAGTAGAGAAAGAAGTTCGCCATCAATTTGTTTATATAATTCATCCTCTAGGTTGTTACATACGTTTGCAGGCGGTAGTTCATAAATACATAATTCCCCCCACAGAGCCGAACCAGTATCCCAATCGCTACCAAGTTCTTGTGATAATTTGCTTAAAGTGTTTATCAAAGCAGCATTCGGGCTATCATAAAAAACTATCTCAGGTTCTTCCATACCAATCAAAACATAAGTAGCTTTGACCGCTTCCGCCGCTTTTTCACGATCAATTCGCTCAGTTGAAAGCGCGATCACTTGCCACTTTTCCCGATAAACTGGAATCAAAGCCTCTTGCTCAGGCGTTAACTTCTCAATCAGCGACATAACGCCAACCTTTAGGCTCGTATTCCCGTTGAATTTTCACCATCCAGTCACCTTGGGGAATATAAATAGCTTTATGCTCTTCATGAGCTAGCAATGCCGACTCTGAAAACACACGTAAATAAAGTGTGCTATCTTTCTCGTATAATTCGGCGTTTCCCTCAGTAATGCGATGCTTATGCCCCGTAACTTCGCCTTCTGCCAAAGTTAAGTGAGGTATTTTTTGTCCTTCAACCTGCTGCACAGGTAGTAAGATAACATCACCCTGACGAATTGGTTTCATGGTTTTGCTTTCCTGACATGGGTACAAATCCCACTTCGCTTTTGCTCTCAAGTTTGATTTAATTTTGGCACAAGCTCTATTAAATGGGCATTGGGCATAGGGGATTGGGCGTTGTGAAGAGGACAAGGAGAAAGACTTGTTATAAGTACTCACTCAAGTCACCTTGTCCCCTTGTCTCCCTGTTCCTTGCTTTCTCATCTTCCATGCCCCATGCCCAATACCCAATACCCAATTGGAATATTTTGAAAACTGTAGTCGCCAATTATGCGTTAGATAAGTTAAAGATTGAAATAGCTGGATATTCAGACCCAGCGTACCCTCATTTATCCTCTGGGACAGACTGGGCATTAAGTTCAGCGGATTTTCTCCCAAGCAGGCAGTTTATGTGAGGATTAAATCACCGCCCTAAGCGTGACCATTTATCTTGACAATTTGCAAAAGTTACCTCAATTTGACTGTTTAGCTTAGTAGCTCTTCTTTTTATTGAAATTTCCATGTCAACTCTCGTCATCGTCGAATCTCCAACCAAAGCTCGTACCATTCGCAACTACCTGCCAGCAGGCTATCGGGTGGAGGCGTCTATGGGTCATGTGCGTGACCTACCCCAGTCGGCTAGTGAAATTCCCGCTGCCGTCAAAGGGGAATCATGGGCGCAGCTAGGGGTAAATGTGGACGCCGACTTTGAACCGGTATATGTTGTCCCGAAAGACAAAAAGAAAATTGTTACCCAACTCAAAGATGCCCTCAAGGATGTAGATGAACTGATTCTGGCAACGGACGAAGACCGAGAAGGTGAAAGCATTAGTTGGCATTTATACCAATTGCTGAAGCCGAAAGTTCCGACTAAGCGGATGGTGTTTCACGAAATTACCCAAGAGGCGATTAAAAAAGCGTTGAAAAACTGCCGCAATATTGATGAGCAGTTGGTTCGCGCCCAAGAAACCCGGCGGATTTTAGATCGGCTTGTCGGCTATACCCTGTCTCCCCTGTTATGGAAAAAAATCGCCTGGGGATTATCTGCTGGGCGGGTGCAATCTGTAGCCGTGCGACTTTTAGTCACTAGGGAACGCCAACGCCGTGCTTTCCATGAGGGTACGTACTGGGATTTGAAAGCTAGTTTGTCAAAGGAAAAAACCCCCTTTAGTTCCCAGTTGGTAACATTGGGAGGAACAAAAATCGCTAACGGCAGCGATTTTGACGCAACGACCGGACAAATTACCGCAGGTCGCAATGTCTTGTTGCTCAACGAAGAACAAGCGGTAGCACTCAAGGAACGCCTAACTGGGAAAACCTGGAATGTTAACGACATTGAGGAACGCCCTGTGACGCGTAAACCGTCGCCACCGTTCACCACCTCGACGTTGCAGCAAGAATCTAACCGGAAACTGCGCCTCTCAGCTCGTGACACAATGCGGGTTGCCCAGAATTTGTACGAGCAAGGGTATATTACCTATATGCGGACAGATTCGGTACATTTGTCAGATCAAGCGATCGCAGCTGCTCGCAGTTGTGTAGAAAAGCTTTACGGTCAACAATACCTCAGTCCTCAACCCCGGCAATACACCACCAAATCCAAAGGCGCACAAGAGGCACACGAAGCAATTCGTCCAGCGGGTAGCACCTTCCGCACCCCCCAAGAAACTGCTTTGGGCGGTCGGGAACTTGCCGTTTACGATTTGATTTGGAAGCGGACTGTTGCTTGTCAAATGGCTGATTCTCGGCAAACTCAAATTACTGTGCAATTGCAAGTCGAGGATGCTGGATTCCGTTCTTCTGGCAAACGGATTGAATTTCCTGGATACTTACGTGCCTACGTCGAAGGCTCAGACGACCCGGAAGCAGCACTGGAAGACCAGGAAGTAATTTTGCCGAATCTGAAAGTGGGAGATCGTCCAAATTGTACAGAGCTAGAAGCCGTTGGGCACGAAACTCAACCGCCAGCTAGATACACCGAAGCTTCTTTGGTGAAAACCTTAGAAAGCGAAGGTATTGGTCGTCCCAGTACCTACGCCAGCATTATTGGCACAATCATCGATAAGGGTTATGCCCATTTGGTGACTAACGCCCTCATTCCCACCTTCACCGCTTTTGCCGTCACCGACTTGCTGGAAAAACATTTCCCAGACATTGTTGATCCTAGTTTCACCTCGAAAATGGAGCAAACCCTCGATGACATTGCCACAGGTGAAGCGAAATGGCTGCCCTATTTGCAACAATTTTATTTGGGAGAAAAAGGGCTAGAAACCCTGGTAAAAGAACGGGAAAGTCAGATTGATGCCACCAAAGCGAGGACTGTAGAACTTGAAAATTTAGATGCCAAAGTCCGCATTGGGAAATATGGCCCTTATATTGAAGTCGAAAATGGTGAAGGAGTTATCACCGCTTCAATTCCCAAAGACCTGACACCAGCTGACCTCGACCCCAAACAGGTAGAAGTATTGCTGCGGCAAAAAATCACAGGCCCTGACCAGGTAGGTCGCCATCCCGAAACTGGCGAACCAATTTATGTAAAAATTGGTGCTTACGGGCCTTATGTCCAATTGGGTGACAAAACCGACGAAAACCCCAAACCGAAACAAGCCTCCCTACTCAAAGGTGTCACCCCAGAAACCGTTACCCTGGAGATGGCTGTTGGTCTGTTGGCACTACCCCGGACATTAGGAGTTCATCCAGTTACTGGCGGCAAAATTCAAGCAAGTTTAGGACGCTTTGGCCCTTATGTGGTTCATGACCAGGGTAAGGAGGGGAAAGACTACCGCTCCCTGAAAGCTGCTGATAATGTATTGGCAATTAGCCTAGAACGTGCATTGGAACTGTTATCCGAACCAAAAAAAGGGCGCAGTTCTACCAACAGCAAGTCCAAAGCAGCCTTACGCGAATTGGGTACGCATCCAGAGGACGGAGAAACAATTAACATCTACGATGGCCCCTATGGCCCTTACATCAAGCATGGCAAAACTAATGTAAGTATCCCAGAAGGTCAAACGGTAGAAGATGTAACTCTGACGACAGCGCTGAACTTGTTGGCAGCTAAGGCATCGACTGGGAAATCGACTCGCAAAACGAGTAAATCAACGACTTCCAAATCTAAGTCAACAGCTAAATCCTCAACGACCGCGGCAAAGAAAAAGGGCACAGAAGGCTAGTGGCAAGTCAAACAATTTTGGATTTTAGATTTACGCTAGCGGTAGCGTTAGCGACTGTGCGTAGCGTCTTTGAGATTTATTTCGCCGATAACGGGCAAGGCATGAATCCCAAAATTCTCTAAATCTAAAATCTAAAATTCGTACTCAATAGTCTATCTAAAGTCCGATTTTTAACTCTTGACCCTTGATATCCATCCTTGATAGGATACAGTTCTGTAGATTCAAATGTGATACTCTAAAAAGTAAGGGAAAACACAACGCTAAATTTTAGAAGTGGCTTATATCCCAAATACGGGATTGTGTATCAGCCGGAGTGGAAGCAGAAGTGCGAAAGTATGTTATTTTCTGCGTACCTGTTAATCAAAAATTGAGGTAGTATCTCAGGAGCGGTCAGTTCATGGACTATATAGAAAAGGTGCTGGAAAAGCTTAAGGAATTAGCTCGTAGGCTAATTGAAAGCCTATTAGGGCCAGAGGCTGAACCGGAACCGGAACTGATTCCGATTCCTGTGAACGATCGCTCGCGCCGTCGCCACTAACCCCAAAGTGGCAAATTCGACGTTGCAACCCTTAAGTATTCTGGCACTGCATGGGCCAAACTTAAATTTACTAGGACAGCGAGAACCAGGAATTTATGGTTCGTTGACACTAGCTGAAATTAACCGCCTGTTAGAAGCAGAAGCATTCAAATTACAGGCGAAAGTTTTTCCTTTGCAGTCAAATCATGAAGGAATTTTGGTAGATAGTATTCATGGCGCGTTAGGGCAACATCAGGGAATTCTGATTAATGCAGGAGCGTACACCCACACAAGTGTGGCCTTGCGAGATGCGATCGCTGCTGTTAATTTGCCCACAGTGGAAGTACATCTAAGTAACATTTACCGCCGGGAAGAATTTCGCCATCATTCGTATATCGCCCCAGTTGCGATCGGGCAAATAAGTGGTTTTGGCGTTCAAAGTTACTTATTGGGCTTACAAGCTTTGATAGATCATTTAAGAGTTAGGAGTTAGAAGTTAGGAATTGGTAGTTGGTAGTAAAGTTAGGAATTAGTAATATTTCATTAACTCCTCACTTTTAACTACATAATTTATGCGTTACTCTCCTATAAGTCGGTTTAAAGGAACTTTACTCGGAGCATTGCTGGGGGGAAGTTTAGCTTCTGGTGGTAAAGTACAGTTTGAGAGTTACCTAGATTTAGGCAGAATGGCGGTTCTGGGTATCCAGAGTTTAATTGCCTTGGGTAGATTAGATTTAGATGATTGGATAGAGCGTCAGCAAGAAGAATCTGCTCATTCAGCCGCAACTGATGACATCTCGATAAAAATAATTATTGCCACATTACCAATAGCACTTTTTTTTCACGAAAATCCAATTAAGCTCCGACAAAACTTGCTGCGTGTGCTGAAAATCTGGGAGGATGATCCAGTAGTCAGGGATGGAACACTAGCAGTAGGGTATGCGATCGCTCTTGCCCTAACTGAAAAACTTGACCCTCTAACTCTTATCCCCCAAACAATTTCTTTTATCGGAGAAACACCGACATCAATACCAAAAAAATTATTAAGAATCCAGAATTTATTAGAGCAAGGGGCTGGATTATCAACGGCACAAGCTGAGTTTGCTAAGGAAGAAAAGCTCAGTAACATTATTGCTATGGCATTCTACTGCTTTTTAAGTACCTTAGAAGACTTTCGCCTGACAGTTTTGCAGGCTACTCACAATGACAATTCTCAAGTGCAAGATGCTACGTTTCTAGGCTCACAGGCTACAGGTGCAATTACTGGTGCTTTGTCGGGAGCGTATAACGGGACAGGCGGAATTCCCGTAAATTGGCAAGTTCTGCTCTTGCAGAGCAATTCTCCAGTATGGGGACTAACTAGCTTTTCCCAAATGTTAGAATTGACCGATGCATTTGTGGGAGTGTGGTCAGGAGTGTATAATCTTACCTTAAACCCAAAAGAGTTAACAGAAGAGGAATGTGAGTTAGCTCCGCTTTCAGTTTACGCAGCTCCTCGCGTTATTCGGTCGCGTTAATCTCAAATTAACCAGATAAGGGATTAAAGGTAGGCAAACTTCCGCCAAAGTGTATTAGTCTCATATACTAGAATTTTTGCAGTAAACCCTTGGACTGATTCTGTAGCTAACTATTGTGGCAAATTAACCGACTTGCAGCCGCCGCAGATCAAACTTTCCTGATGATTGTCTTTTTTGAACTATCAAAGTTGGCAATTGCAGGCAGAGATAATGAAAATGCATCAATTTTTGCAGTTCTTGAACCAGCAATTGACTCACTGGCGGCGACAGTACAAAACACTACGCCGTAAGGGAAAGTTAATGAGAAGTCCCAAAGGTAAAACCCATAGAAGGGAACTTCTAAGGACTATGCTCAAGAATGTATTCCTGTTTTTATCAAAAACCAATGAGAAAAGCGAACGCCGAAAACAAGAAAGAGCGCTAAGGTCAAAGGCAAAATCGGTCAAAATTAAGAGTAGTATTTATGCAGTTGCTTTGGATTGGGCATATAAACAGCGTTACTCGGTGATTTTGGCGATCGCTGTAGTGTCCCTCACAGGTATTATTGGGCATAAATTATACAATCAGACTCAAATCCAAATAGGACATCCCGCACCCCAAACGATTACAGCGCCTTACACAGCTAGCATCGAAGATCAGAAAAAAACCGAAGCCGAGCGCAAAGCTGTCAGTAAAAGATCCTTACAGGTGTTAATGCTTGATGCGCGAATCAACGAAACAATCAACGAAAATTTGCAACAACTTCTAGATGATGGCAACGAAATTCGTGCTGTTGCTGGAGCTTTTCCTTTTTTTGATCCTGTAGTTTTATCCATCTCTACCCAACGTTACCTCCGCTCTTGTTCTGAGTTGGAATGGCAAGCATTGCTATCGGCTGTAGAAAATACTAAAAATCAGCAGCAGAAGAGAATCGGACAAACCACCCCAGCTGCACCCAATCAAAAACGCCAGCCGCGCATCACATCCAAATCTGATACTCAGAATCTAGAGAAGACACAGCCAGTAGATTTTTCTCAAAACACTGATTTTACTCAAGCTGTAGCAGAACTAGAATCTTACCGCCTCACAACTTCTGAGAAAAGCTTGTCCTTAGTGATTGCCGAAATTTCCCAAACACGTCAAAGATACATCCAAGCCACTGCCAAACTTTTAAAGTTAGAGACTGTTAGCCCCGAAGCAGTATATGAAGAATCTCTACTTTTGGATTTATCAGATGTGGAATGGGAAAAAACCCAAATGGGAATCCATGAAAGTATAGAGCGGATTCTCACCCAAGGCATCCCACAAGGACTGCCAAAAAATATCTTGCAAGATGCGGTGAGTTTACAATTACAGACCTTTGTACCAGAATCCGCTGAAACTTTGGCAAAAAATCTGTTGTTAGCTGTACTCAAGCCGAATCTGCAAAAAGATGAAGAACAAACTAGACAAAATGCTCAAAAGGCGGCGGCTGGTGTGCCACCCGTGATGGTGAAGGTACGGCATGGTGAGGTGATTGTTAAAAAAGGAGCGCAAATTACTGCATGGAACTTTGAGGTGCTGGAGCATTATCGCCTAATTCGCCGGGAGGTAAAGTGGCAGGAGTTGGTGAAGTTAGGAGGTGTGATTGCGATCGCTATTGGCATTTTTGTCTGGGTAGAACGCCATATTGATTACGAATTGCGACAACGCGATCGCCTGTTGGTGTTATTGCTAACTCTAAGTGTGCCAGGAGTAATCGTCATCGGATTGCCCTATACTACCTGGAGCGCCCTTGGTTTATTGTTGGGAAGCTTTTACGGCCCAACTTTGGGGTTGACAGTTGTCGGACTGCTGTGGCCAATATTAGGCATTAGCTTGGATATGAGCAAGGCTGCGCTTTTAGCTGGTGTGGGGGGAGGAATATTAGGTAGTTACATCGCCCAACGATTGCGATCGCGTGAAGAGTTAGCATTATTAGGCGTTGCGATCGCCTTAACTCAAGGCGGCATTTACCTTCTTGTTAAAATTTTAATTGGTCAAATATTTGGTTCAACCTGGTATATTGTCTTCCAAGAAGCGGGATTATTTGCTTTATCCGGCTTAGGCTGGAGTATTGTAGCCTTGGGTTTGAGTCCTTATCTAGAAAAAGTGTTTGATTTAGTTACCCCAATTCGCCTAGCAGAATTGGCAAACCCTAACCGCCCTTTATTAAAACGACTTGCTACTGAAACTCCCGGAACTTTTCAACATACCTTACTTGTGGCTACTCTTGCTGAAGCTGCTGCTAAAGAATTAGGATGCAATGTTGAACTAGTCAGGGCTGGAACATTATATCACGATATTGGCAAAATGCACGACCCTCTTGGCTTTATTGAAAATCAAATGGGAGGGCCGAATAAACACGATACTGAGATTAAAGATCCTTGGAAGAGTGCAGAAATTATCAAAAAGCACGTAACGGAAGGGTTGGTAATGGCGCGTAAACACCTTTTACCTACGGCAATTCAAGCTTTTATTCCAGAGCATCAGGGAACGATGCTGATTGCTTATTTCCATCACCAAGCCCAGCAAATGGCTCAGTCAGATCCAAGTTTAACTGTAGACGACGCAGATTTTCGCTACGATGGGCCAATTCCCCAGTCACGGGAAACCGGAATTGTGATGTTAGCAGATTCTTGTGAAGCGGCGCTGCGATCGCTGCAAGCATCGGCTAAATCTGCAGGAGAGAAGCGATCGCTCAAAGATGTCTCCAGCGAACAAGCTTTAGCAATGCTGAATAATATTCTACGTGCCAAATGGCAAGACAATCAACTTGTAGATTCAGGACTAAAACGGGAAGAGATGTCACAAATTGCCCAGATATTTGTGGATGTTTGGCAGCAATTTCATCACAAACGGATTGCTTATCCGAAGTTGAAGGCTAGTAGTGCTGTGCGGAATTTGTAATTTTGCTAAGGATGCGAACACTCGCATTAAAAAGTCCCTCCATAACTATATAGAGGGGATTTTTAACTACTTTCAATTGAAAAGCACAGATAATAATTAATTTAAATTGCATTGAATACTATTGCTACAATATTCAACTTAATTGTCACTATTCTCCTGAATTAAATCTACAAAAACTATTTAAAATATCAAATCAATAAAAATTTTATGATTATCAAATTATACAAACATTATCCAGTCAATATTTCAATCAGCTGTCTTTCTAATTGATCAGTTGTTGCCTGTGCAACTCGAAGACGTTCAATTGCTAGTGCAAGTACTTGATCAGTCGGAATATTCAATTTATTTCCAATAGACTCAATTAGGCTATAAGTTTCTTCATCTAACATCACATGAGGGTCACTTGATTCATTACTGGTGTTATAAAATACACTAATAGTCATAATAACCCCCCTTGTTATGTTCTATAAAGATACCCTTAAAAGGGACTAAAAACGTCCTATTGTCATTCTAACGAGTTATACAGATATTTGGCGGCTAATTAAAAATTATTTCTAAAGATAGTCCTTTTTATTTATTATGACGGAAGAAAAAAGGCTTGAATTGTTATAACCATTGATCCCTAGTGTCTGATAGTTAGTATAATTTTTATTGATTTTCTATTTAAGGTTACGTAAAAAATATTTTCCTTCTAGATAGGAAAACCTTATATAGCAGGGTTTGCAATTTGTTGTGAAAAAATAAAATCATGCCTACAAACAAGTATGTAAAATACGACTTAAGTATATAAAGATTTGGTTAAGATTCATAAAAAAGAATATAAGCATTTTGTGAACGTATTGAAAGAATTCTCTTTAGGGGTTATTATAGGGATAATAAAGAGGTACACTATTGTACCAAGTATATATACTACTGTGCAACTTCTGGGTGACACTTTTATATCTTCTCCACTCTCATAGTCATAATTTAGCTTTTTACTGCTTATGGCACTCACGCTTTAGATGACGAGAGTTAATTTAACTATGGTATGGGCAGTGAACAACTGCTCAGTTAAGGTGTGTCTACCTATATCCTTGCATGGCTTTGTAAGAAGGAGATTGTAACGATGTCAGCACGTAAATTTCGAGTTAATTTGAGTGAGAAAGATTCAGAGTATCTGAAAGAAATTGCCCAAAAAATGAACACATCTGAGTCTGAAGTGATCCGAAAAGGGTTAAAACTGATTGCACTTTATGCTGAAGATGAGGAAAATTCACTCATACTCAAAAATGAAAAAAGTGGCGATCAAACATTAGTAATTTTGTAATTGCTAATGGACAACACTCCTAAAACAAGTGATTCTTTAAATAATCTCATTCCCCAGTTTGGCGAAACAACAACAAATATTAGTCCTGCTGATAAACGTCAAAATTTCAATACTTATCTAGCAGGTACTTTAGCTTTGATGTTGTGGGGTACTTTGATAGGAGTAATATTTTGGCACGCTTTGGCAATAAATTACATATCGAAGAGTCTCTGGGGAACAAGTTCTTCAATTGAGGAGGTTCAAAAGAAATCTGAAACATCATCAGCTTTAATCAATGATACTGCCAAAACTTTATACTCGTTAATAGGCCCATTAGCTACAGCAGTTACTGGTTTCTATTATAATTCTGTAGCTTTATCTAAGAGCAATTCTAGAGATGAGGAAAATGATTAAGTTCTCTCTTCTAATGGATATGCCTTAATCAGTGACAAGCAAAAAACAGGTCAGAATTTTTCTCTTTTAGCTTACTTTGTTTCTATAGCCAAACACTAGCTATTGTCGCGTAAAAGTGTTACACAGTATTCTCAAAGAGAAACGCTTGTGGTAACTCACTTACTATTTTGATACCGCAAGCGTTTCTTAATTTTTGCTTTTTACTTGTTAAATCATTCGGTTTTCCGATAATTTCAAGACTTTTTTAATAGTGGCTGACTCCACACCCAGCTTTAGATGCGATCCCTGAATAGTCGCTGAGTAAGTTCGCCAGATTTAGTTTTATTAAGTTAAGTTTTAGATAAAGTTTGTTACTTCCTCTAGTTTTTTTATTAGAGACTTCCAAATAAAAAATTATCCCGCTTAAAGTTAACAGTCAGCAACTTTAAGCGGGATAATTTATTTCTTGGAGTTCCCTTATCACGGTTTGGCACGCGATGCCTACGGCGGGCTACGCCTACGCAGTTTCCCGATATTCAATCCCTAATCTCCAGTACGTCGCACACCAGCCAAAATAAAATTAACTGCTGCTTGAGTATGCTGCTCAATCATTTCTGAACTTAGCAGTTGCAAATCGGGTCTAGTATGCTTAATGTTTTCGTAAGCGTTGAAGTATAAATTACAAACTCCAATAATATGCAGGGTGGTGAAAAATGGATCGATTTGACGGAAACAACCTTCCGCCATCCCCCGCTCTAAAATCTTGATTAGATAGCTAAAATTTTCTTGCCAATTCCCCTCTTTAAAATACTTTCCCTGGTTTTGGTTTGCTTCTTGGAACCAAAGCATCCCCCTGTGTGGGTGAGCAGCTTCATAAGCGATCGCTCCTTTGACTAGCAGTTTCAAGGCTTCCTCTGGTGGGAACCGATCCAAATTTAGCTGCTCAAACCCTTCGTGCATTTCTACCGCCGGACGTTGCAAAACTGCTTGATATAGTCCTTCCTTGCTCTGGAAGTAGTAGTAAATCATCGCTGTAGTGACACCTGCACCTCTAGCGATCGCTCCTGTCCGCGCCCCTTGAAGTCCATTTCTGGCAAACTCCGCTTCTGCCGCATCAAGAATTTGCTTTTTCGTTGCTTCTGCATCGCGCACCTGACGCGGCTTTTTAGATGAGAATTTTGACTGCGTTGAACGACCCACATTGCTCCATCAGCATAACGAAAATATATTAACTAAAAACTTGGTTAGTAGTTGACATAAAAGATAAAATTTATTAAATTAATATTTACTAACTAATTTTTTAGTTAGTTGCTGCACTATTCAGCAATGTAGTAACCAAAATTAACCGAGCAAATGCGCGGTTGTATTAGTTCGTCCATTGCAGACAAGACTTTAATTATCCCAATTTCCATTCAAAAGAGTGATGTAGGACAGGTGACACCAGCTTGCCTACAACTTTTAAGTTTCAATATTGCGTTGCCTTTTACTAACTCATCTAGCGATTTTTCAAAAAACTATCAATCAATATTTTGGAGAAAAAATGGAACCAATTTTACCTGGTGCGCCTTGGTTAATCGCGCACAAATTTATATTGGAAGTGAATAAACCAAATAAAATCACATTAAATGGACAGGATTATGTTATTTGGCAAAACCAAAAAGGCGAAGTGTTTGCCCTTGATAACATCTGTCCGCACATGCAAGCACCATTATCAGGCGGCTGGGTTTGTCAGGAAAGAGATACTATTTCTTGCCCTTTTCATGCACTAGAATTTGATGGGCAAGGCAGACTACAGCAAGGAGATAAAAAAGACACTCAGCCAATTACCAAACCATTAGAGTTAATTATTAGCAATGACTGCATCTGGACTTATGCTGGATTTGAACCAAGATTGCCCATCCCAGATTTGCATCAGAAAATTGTCGATGAATACG
The DNA here is from genome assembly GCA_003326195.1 of Nostoc punctiforme NIES-2108. Lineage (GTDB taxonomy): Bacteria > Cyanobacteriota > Cyanobacteriia > Cyanobacteriales > Nostocaceae > Nostoc > Nostoc punctiforme_A. The sequence goes on along the minus strand of LXQE01000096.1, from coordinate 316,400 downwards.
AGTTCATTGGAGTAACTGGGGAAAAAAGTATTCAAGGTGAATTTTTGAGTAACCTAATGGTTAACTATGACTATAATCACCAAAATGGTACTCATAAAGAACTATTCAAAATTACATCTTGTAATGTAAGTCATTTTGAAGAAAAAGGATACTCTGCTACAGTCAAACAAGAACTGACAAGAGCTAGCAACACATTAGGAGAAATTATCAAAAATCCTATTTTGGGAATATTCCCGAAAACGCTTGCTAACACACTCGAATACGCTTTTCCTTCAACTACAGCTTTGTTGGCTGAAACCCCTATTGGTGATATTGCTCAAATTCATATTCTCTACCCGGAAACAGAAAAAATTACCAAGACGTTTATTTTGATGTATGCCAAAATCGTCAATCCTGTGATGAAATTTCTGTTTAAAAATTCAGTTTTACAAGCAGCAGCCACTGTTATTGAGCAAGATACAAGTGCTGTCGAAAGTTTATATCCTCGACAAAAACCAAAAATTAGATTGCCAAATGAAGAGATTATGTTCTATGCAGAAAAACTCTACCACAATTGGTAATTTTGATTTGCAAAGCCTAACTGCCCTTTACAATTAAACTGTAGCTAATTACTGCTGGAGGTACTCAAATATGCGGCAGCTAAAATCAGCCGAGGAAATGCCTGGTAGTTATGGCTTGCCCATCTTGGGGGAGACTTTAGAAATATTTCGGGATTTAGAACTGTATCTATGGCGACGATTCCAGCAGCATGGTTCAGTTTTTAAGACGAGTGTCATGGGATACAAACGTGCTTATCTAATTGGCCCTGATGCTAATCGGCTGGTGCTGGTAGAACAAGCTGAAAATATGTCGTCGCGGATCGGTTGGTATTTCTTAGAATCAACATTTGGCAACAATATTTTATTACAAGATGGGGAAGAACATCGCCTAACCCGTCGCTTGATGTATCCAGCATTTCACGGAAAAGCGATCGCTACATACTTCGATACCATTCAAAATATTGTGCAAGACTTCCTCAAAGATTGGGGAGAGCGAGGAACGATTCCCTTAAATTCTAGTTTCCGTCAGCTTACCCTGATGGTTGCGACTCGCCTGTTCTTGGGAAGTCAGAATAAGACCGAAGTTGAGCAAACCAGTCAGTGGTTTACACAACTGCTAGATAGCAGTATGGCGATATTGAAATGGAATGTCCCTTTTACTTTATATGGTCGCGGTCAAAATGCTAGGGGTAAGTTAGTGACTTTCTTACGTGAAGCGATCGCCCAACGTATCGAGCAGGGTAACTTAGAAGAATCAAAAGATGTTTTGGGATTGCTGTTAGCCGCTGTTGATGAAGACGGCAATAAATTGAGCGAAGCACAGGTAATCAATGAGGCACTATTATTACTATTTGCTGGACACGAGACAACAGCCTCTTTGCTGACTTGGGTAATCTTTGAATTAGGTAATCATCCAGAGTGGCGAGAACGACTGCGCCAAGAACAATTAGCAGTTGTGGGAAATAATCCCCTTAACCTATCCCATCTCAAACAACTTCCACAGTTAACCAACGTCCTAAAAGAAGCAGAACGGCTCTATCCGCCAGTGTATGCCTATAATCGTGGTGTCCTTAAAGATATTGAGTATGGAGGTTATCGTATCCCAGCAGGTTGGTTTGTGACTATTTCGCCGATGCTGACTCACCGTTTACCAGAACTGTACACAGATCCCGATCGCTTCGACCCCGATCGCTTTGCACCACCTCGTGAAGAAGATAAAAAACATCCTTTAGCACTAATGGGTTTTGGTTATGGTTCGCACAGTTGTTTAGGCATGGAATTTGCCCAGATGGAAATGAAAATTGTGCTTTCTACACTGCTTCGGCATTATGACTGGACAGTAAAACCGGATTATTCTGCGATCGCTCCAGTTCGTCAACCTTCTAAAGTTAAAGATACTCTACAAGCATATATTGAACCTTTGGCGATCAAGCATCCTTTGAAAAGTCAAACATAAATCTTTGATGAAACAAATCGATTTTCTGCATCTAGCATGAAATCGTAGGTATTTAGAAAATCAGACTGCCACTTTTCAGGCTTTTGGCAAATTGCGAGTGGAAATCCTGCTAAATCAAACCATTGAATTTCATCTCCAATTTCTACTGGTACTACTCTCCAATTTTTACTTGGAGCTTTACTGAAATCTTTCAGCAAATTGACGTTAATTTGATTAGCAGGTTTGGGAGTTGGTAAATGTCGTTCAACACTGGAAAATGATTGTTCTACCCAGTTTTTTATATTAACTGCATTAAGATATTCATTTGGTTCCGATTCTCTTTCGCTAATGTAGTGATAGTAAGTTTGCGCTAGTTCTTCAGCTTGCTTACGAGTTGTTACATCTTCTACTTTAGCAAGCAAGTATGCAGCTACTGGGTCTAAAGTTCCCCATACAATAAGTTCTTTCATCCAGAAAACAATCCAAGGTAGCCCAATTTGTGACCAGTTTTCCAATGAGGATTCAACTAACTCGCCACGAAAAGCTTCATCCATTGCTAATGCAATAACACTCCCCAAACCCCAATTAAATCTATATCCAAAATTTTGACTAATGTATGAATGCCATTTTGAAATTTGAGTTAGGTTTGGTTTTTTCATTGCTTTATTGGGGTCAAGCCACCAGCATAATATTTCATTCCAAGAAATATTTCCTGATGGGTCACTGAGTCTAAATTTAGACAGACTGGTTAAATTGCTAACTATATCTTGAACATAGTTAAAGCGTTCTTCTGGTGTCCAAATAGCATAATCTCCACTCACAGATAATTGTTCTTTAAGTTTAGGATAGAGAGTTAAAAGCTCATTTCCAGCGCGTGGTGGTAGGCTGGTACGATACAAGCGCCGACGCTGTGAAACATCTTTATAAATTTCTGTTTTTAACGCTCTACCTCGCCTGATGAATAAATTTTCTAATCGTTCTTGTTCGCGGCTAGCGTAATGAGCAAAGCTTCGATGCCAAATTTTTTGCAGATGCTCCTCCAATTCATTAGGGCTTAAATCTTTAGCTTCTAGCTGTTCAATTTCGACAATGGCAGACAATAAAATACTATCCAGCGAATCGAGAGTTTCAATAGCTGATAATTGTGCATCAGAAAGATTGTTACCAGGGTCAAGTGGTGCAGTTTTTTCCAGCCATATTAAAAAATTATCCTCTATGATTTTGTTCTACATAAGTAAACAGTCTTGCCCCTAGTGATTCTAAGCGTAAGGATCTATTCTCAGCTTTTTGCAAAGAATCTTTATTACCATCAAATTGAACTGCATGGGCTTCATCAAGTACAATAAGCGATACTCTACGGATAAATAGAGATCCTAAAAATTTCATCAAAGCTTCTGCTTTTTCGTAAGTGCAAATTAAAACTGTTGGCTGTTCTGATGTCAGCCATACATCTGTTGGCCCCCAGTCAGTACCTCCATATAAACCTGTAACTATGACATTGTTATTAGTAGAACGCTTTAAAACACGAGATAAATTTGATTCAACTTCTGTGGCAAGCGCTCTACTTGGCACTAAGTAAATTACTAAAGGAGCCGAACTACTAAAATTGTTAGAATTTGTTGTTTCCAAGAACAAGCTTTGCAGAATTGCAATTTCAGCTATCGTTGTTTTTCCTGAACCTGTAGGGGTACAAAGAGCAAACGATTCTGCTCTTGCTAGTCGTTCGATTCCACAAACTTGAGAACGCCATGCTAAAGCTTTACACTTTTGATAACTTTGACGTAAATAACGTTCTAAGAAATTTCTACCATTTGGAGTAATCATCTGAGAAAGCAATTCTAGATGATGTCGTAGAGAAGTTTGTATATATACAGATGTAACTTCAGCGCACAATTTTCCTAAAAGCCAAGAATAAGTGTCGTGTCCATGAAGAAGCACCTTAGCAATATCAGAAAGCTTTTCAATAGCTCTTTCTAATCTTGGTTCATTTCCCCAGCGCATTTTTGCACATAAAATTCCTAAAGAACTAGCAGTTTCTTTAACAATCAACTTGTTAAATCTGTCAGCACCTGTATCAGCGTCATCCCAAAGAAGACTTGTTTCAGTTTGGAAATTTGATGATGTTACAGTTGCCCAATATTCTGTCAGTCGTTGCAATAAAGTAGGAAAATCAGCTTTTAGCAAAGAACGTAAAATTTCTGACTCTACTCCCTCACTTATATCTTCATTGAGTAAACCCGCAGCCCTAGCAGGATAACCAGCAAGTTCATATACAGCTGCTGCAAGTAAACGAATTGGTAAAATATCCGGGTTTAGTTGGGGATGAGATAGCCATTCAAATAACTCACCAGCCCGTAGCATTCCATTACGCCAGTTAGTGTCTCCAGTTTCTCGCTGGATAAATGCAGCCTCAATAAGGCGCATAGCATCATTTAATCTTTCACCTGCTTCATCTTCTCGCCACCCAGTTAATCCCTTTCCTCCTGCGCGAAGTCTGGTATGTTGGCTATAAAGTTTTGCAATTGCTGGCGTTAGTCTGTTGCCTGCAAGACTATTTTGTAGTTCTTTCGCTAAAGCAATGACTTCGTTACTTGGTTGAGTCATCTCATTTTGCAGAACTTCACCCTCTACTATGACATCAGAGTTGGCTTTTGCAATCTCTGCATCATCTGGTTGTTGAACTGTTTGGGTAGGAATATCTATTGAAAGTGTTGCAATTGCTGGCTGACTATAGACAGTTGTAACAAGATTTTCAACTTCATGAAGATGAATTTCAACTGCTTCAAGTCTTCTTCCTGCTGTATATTGTTCGTGTGGTTTTTCAGGAGATATCCAGGTTGGATTTTCGACAGGATGCTTACCACAAATATAACTAATTAAATCGTAGCGTTCATAATTTATATCAACTTTTTCTAGCCATAAAACTCTTAGAGAATCAACCCATTCAGATGAATAAAGATCATTGTAATCCCCCAAAATCTCAATTATTTGTGGGATGTCAACAGGCTTTATATGTGGTTCACTTACCTTTTTGTGTGCTTCAGCTATCATTATTGTGTAATGATTAGTTGTGCATTTAGCTTCACAAAATAGAGAAGCAATAATTACTCCTTCGCTGTTGCGTAAAAAAGCAAGACAATCATCACCTGTACGTCCAGGTCGCTTTTTTGCAATCTCTTCAGTTTGATTTAGAAATTCTAAATGTTGAAACTCAACTAGATGAAATCGGAAAAGAAAAGCAGGAACTTCCCAATCATCCTGTCCAAAATGAGCAAAATTTTCGGCAATAATTCCTGAAAATATATCTCCAAAATAACTCTGGCGGGATATAATATTAAGACGTTCAGGATAGCCATAGCTTGGATCGCTTTCTGAAAAATCCCCAAATGGAAAAAGAGAATTTCCTGCTAATTTACGAAGGCGATATCGAGCATCTTCATGGGCTTTTTGAACAATTAATATTAATTCATTGAGAATTATATCTCGTTGGCTTTTATCTTCTTTGAGCAGACGATGTGTGTACCGCTTATCTTCAGATTCGCTAACTGAGTTAGATAACCAGTTTGATATTCCGTTAAACCTAGTGATTTTTTGTCTTTCTTTCATTTAACATACTCTCTAATATTAATCAGATTTACAATATAAGCTTTTAACCCAGATACTTTTAAAGGATATGTAAAATTTAATACCAAAAACCTGATGCGTAGCAAAATGATGACATAAGTATTCAACGAGAGCCATAACGCTTTCTCTGTTTTAATTTTGAGCGAGGCAACTTCTGAAATTTAGAATAAATTTGCTAAGTCAACAGAATAATAAGAGGGTGTGATTGAATACAGCATCCTGCTAGTATAAGCTGAGAGAAAAACATCAACTCTCATCTGCTATTATCAGACAGATAACAATGAAACAAATTTTTACATAACTGAAAATAGCTCTCTAGTAAGCATCGTAGTTATTTAGATGGTCAGCCTAGTATGTCAACCAAATGCTACGCTACAGTTAGCAAGATTGAGAGGCAACTATGACTGCCCTGATTCTGAACCTCAGCCCCACCATTGAACTAACAGATGAGCAGTTCTTCCAACTGTGTCAAAATAATCGAGATTTGCGACTTGAGCGCACGGCAGAGGGAGAATTAATTATCATGCCACCAACTGGATGGGGAATCGGAAATCGCAATAGTAAACTGACACAGCGCTTAGGTAATTGGGCTGACGCTGATGGCACAGGTTTGGCTTTTGATTCTTCTACAGGTTTCAAACTTCCTAATGGTGCAAATCCTTCTCCTGATGCATCCTGGGTGAGCCGAGAGCGATTAGAAGCCCTGAATCCAGACCCTGCAAGATTCCTACCAATGGCTCCAGATTTTGCGGTAGAATTGCGCTCTGCTTCAGACAGCTTAAAGACTGTGCAACAAAAAATGCAGGAGTATATTGACAACGGTGTACGTTTAGGCTGGCTGATTGATCCGCAGAACCAACAGGTGGAAATTTATCGCCCAGGACAGGATGTTGAGATTCTGCGATCGCCTACTAGCTTATCAGGAGAAGATGTATTACCAGGATTTGTGCTGAATTTAGCACAGATATTGAGTTAAGCGATCGCTGTTTCAAAATTCCAATTTTTGCGTGATTAAAAACCGTTTTTTTGTTACCACGACCAGTTGAAAGCTTTGGAGTGATAGGATTTTTGGATGTTTGATAACATCTGCAAATTTCTTTCATTTCATAATTTGACGAAATTGCAACTATAATTTGATAAAATTTTACAGGTAAAAACAAAAAATTAATATTGACTTAATATTAAAAATACCGCCTGCAATAACCCGATAACAAAACCTAAAACACCACCTAAAGTCACAATCGCCTGCAATTCATTTTTCACAATTCCTTCAATGGCAGCTTCCAAATCAGCAGGTGAAGTTGATTTTACCCGGTCAACGATCACTTCATCTATCGATAAAATTGGAATCGCCTGTGCCACAATTGCTTCTAAATCTTTTTCCAAATATTTCTCTAAAATTAGAGCCAACTCTTGACTCATGACTTCTAAAGAAGTACTGACAACTGGTGAAGCACTAACACGATTCAGCAGCACGACAGCAATATTTTCCCAATCAACAGAATCAGTTAATCCTTGTAAAAAATCGCTGCCACTATTTTGCAGGTAGTGGCGGACACTTTCGCGGGTGGTTTTTCGGAGTTGGCGCACCGTACCCATTGGCAAGTTTTGTAATGATAAATTTTGCAGTAATTTCCGAATGCGATCGCGGATCTGCAAATCTTGAGTCAATTCCTGTAAACGACTATTAGCAGCCTCTTTTTCATCCAAGCAAAAAGTTCGTAGGCGTGTAAGAGTATTACGTAAGCCAAACAAATTTGCTACTACCCAATAAGTCCCACTGGTTTTTTCGCGGAAGCCTTCATCGATAATTTGAATGGTACGATCGGTCAAAAAATCAACTATCGTTTGGCGTAAAATATCCGGCGGTAAAACTACTTGCAACAACCAATCAGCAAGCCGCGTAGATTGTTCTTCACTAAGTTGAAATTCCAGCAATATCTGGTCAAAAATTTGATTTATCTGCGCTTCTAAAAAATCTTCACGCCGCGCTAAAACCTTGAGCAATCGTGGCAAGGACTCCCCTAGTAAATCCCGCAAAATTCCCGCTACAATTTTGGCACTTTTCTCATTTTTATCTGTCTTGATTTGTTCAATTGCCAACCGCAACAACCAGAGAATTGCTGATTGCACGCGTTCTGTTTGCAACAAACGCCGTGCCAGATTTTGCAATTCTTGTGGTGTCAATAGTGACCCCATGATTGTATTAGAAATGTTCTTAGCTAGACGTTCTTGATTGCGGGGGATCAATCCAGGGGTGAAGGGTACTCTTCGTCCAGCGATATAAATTGCTCGGTAAGGACGGAACAACATTTTGATGGCTATATCATTTGTGAAATAGCCAATAATTCCACCCAGTACCGGGGGAGACACATAAAGCCAAAGATGAGACCAGTCCAAGGGAAGAATTAAAAAAGTTAGGAGGTTAGAGCTTAGAGTTAGCAGTTAACAGTACAGACGCGATTAATCGCGTCTGTACAAGAGTTAGGAGTTAGGAATGATAAATTTTAAATGAGAATTTATCACTACTCATAATTCATAACTTTTAACTAATAACTCCTAACTTACTAAGCACTAGCACTCCCATCATACCGTTCGCAATGGGGTAGTGTGTGGCAACTGCAAAACCAACTTGATGAGCTAACTCTATTTGTTCTTTGCCGATGGGAAACCGATCTAAGCTGGGACTGATGTAAGCATATTCTTCTTTTAAGCCTAAATAACTGGCAACTGGCACTACAAAACTGTCCAGATACAACTGCTGAAAGGCGCGTAGCTGAGGATTAATCGGTCGATGAAAGTCTAAAATTGCGGCTTTAGCTCCCGGCTTCAAAACCCGGTATAGCTCTTGGAGACTGCGGGGAATATCTTTAACATTTCTTAAACCATAGCCCATTGTTGCAGCATCAAATTGGTTATCTTCAAAGGGTAAATTGAGGACATCAGCTTCAACCCAGCTAATAGCTGGTTGGGGATACTGCCAATGTGAGCGTTCTTGAGCTTTTTCTAGCAGGTTTTGGGAAAAATCCACTCCATACACCTGTCCTGTTGCTCCTATACGCCGTGCCAAACGTAAAGCTAGATCACCACTACCGCAACACAAATCTAATGCAGTATCTCCTGGTTTAGCTGCACTCCATTTTACTGTCATTTCCTTCCAGATTCGATGCTGTCCCAGACTCAACCAATCGTTTAACTGGTCATAAACTGGAGCAATACGGTTAAAAATGGATTGAATTTCGTTAGTCATTGGTCAATAAGTCATTGGTCATTAGTCATTCGTCATTTGCCAAGGATAAAGGACAAATGACTAATGACAACTACACAATACCTTAATGAGAGTGACTACTAGTCAGAGCGATCGCCACCAGTTGTGCTGATAAATTAATTAGCACCAATTCATCTTCTCGCAAAGTGCAAGGTTGTTTCCACTGTAGCGACAATACACCCAAAAGTTGATTACGGTAGCTAATTGGGATCACTAAATGTGCTTGCACACCAGTATTTTGGTAGTGAATCGCATCAACTAATTTAGTGTCTTTAAGTACATTTAAGGAAAGTTGCATTTCTCCCGTGGCGATCGCTTCCCTGGTTAGTGGGTCAAGAGATAGCCAATTTTCTATTGTACCTGTGTCGCTGTAAGTTCCTTGAGTTGCAACCAGAGTATTTCCATCGGTAAGTTGTAAGATACAGCCGTCTGCCCCAAAAGTTTCACTCACAGCTCTAGCAATGGGAGCGAGGGTTTCTTCTAAGCTAGAAGCGGCTTGAGTTACCTGTACCAAAACACTCAGCAGCGCCATTTGAGCATGAGCACGGCGTAATTCTTCTGTACGTTGCTTGAGCAAGTCGTAGGTTTCGGCTGCTCTTTGCACCACTGCCTTCAGTTCCCCTGGGTCCCAAGGCTTGGTGATATATTTGTAAACTTGTCCGGCATTAATTGCTTCTACCAAGTCTTCTATATCAGTAAATCCAGTGAGAATTATTCTTACTGTGTCGGGAAACTGAGGTACAGTCTTGCTGAGAAATTCAGTCCCTTTCATTTCTGGCATCCGTTGATCGGAGATAATCACCGCTACCTCCCCTTCTGTTGCCAAAACTTGTAGAGCATTCACCCCACTATCAGCTTTCAGAACATTAAAGTCGCGTCGAAATGTGCGATAAAGTAAATCGAGATTATCTGGCTCATCGTCAACTACCAGTATTTTCAGCTTTTTTGGTCGTTCGAGAGTCATAACTTGAGATTGGACTTTATCAATTTCGAGATTAGGTTTATCCATAAGATTTTCCTTTAAATATTTACTCTCTTGTTATATTCCATACCAAGTTTAGTTGAGAATAGCCGAAAATCGCCAAGGGTTTATACGGAGTTATTTTGCATATTTTAGAACGCGAATAGTGAGCGCTACAGAGGAAATTTATCTGCCCAAATATCTGAATTAAAAAATGTTCCACCAGAAAAACTAACTAAATCAGCAAAACTATGGCAGTTTTGATCGTGGATGAGGTGTAGGTCTGGGTATAGATTAGAATAATACTTGCTCATGAGGTGTTAATTAACCTCTCAAGTTGAAGCTTGCACTCCGATTATGACTGATTTACCACCCAACACTCAGAATCCCGAAGATAATGCTAACAATGATGTAGCACAAGAGTTACTGCGAAGACTGAGGCAAAAACAAGGCAACTGGGTGGAATGGGGAACCGCGATCGCCTCGTTGCTAAAAATCGGTTACAACCCCCAAGAAATTTTTGAGGCGACTGGATTTGAGCCGATTCAACAAAACCAGGTGGTTGTTGGTTCTCAAGTTTACAATTCTTTGGAAAAGTTTGGAGTATCGGCAGAAACGCAATCGCACTATACTACACGCGGCAGCGATGTTTTGTACGAGCTACGTTTACTTACTCAAGAAGAACGCGCCGCTGCCGCCGAACTAATCTTCGTCCACAATGTTGATGCTGATGAGGCACGGGATATAGCAAAAGCACTTAAAGAGTTCTCCTATTTCCGCACTTTACCAGAAGGGTTTTCTGCCCATCCTGGGGATGCTGTTGCTCATCAAGTTTGGAAACTGGCACGCCAAAATGCAGATTTACAACAGCGATCGCGCCTAATCGCCAAAGGTTTGCGTTTTGCTCATACGCCAGGTGCAAGGCAAAAAATCGAACAGTTACTAACTGATTTTACTACCGTTCCCCAGCGTCCAGCGCCAATCTTACCGTTTTACCGCCTGGAATTTGAAGAACAGTTACCCCGAATTTTGCCCGTAGTAGGCGAGTTGCCATTATCACGCCAAGACTTGCAAGCTGTGCCCATACTGACAGAAATCGAACCATTTCGGATGGTCAAGTTTTCTGGAGAACAAGCTTGGATACCCTTACCAGGTTGGCAAGTGCTATTGGCGGCAGAAGATCCAGTAGTAATTTTAGCGAATAGCGATCGCTTCCCCATCCAAACCCAAAGCCAAATAGGGCCAGTCGTAGTTGTCATAGATCGTGCCCAACGAGAATGGGATGCCTCCAGCTATTTTGTCGTTGAAAATGGTGGTGAATTAGATTTTCAATGGTTTGAAACTGAGCCAGAAATTCCTCTACTAGGACAAATTATTATCATTGTTCGTCCTAAGAAAATTCTGGATGAAGAATTAACTAAAGATTCATGGCAGATTGACGAATAAATTCAATTTTAGACGAGCTAACTGCGTAACATTCCCACACTTTTAGGTGTGGGAGTGTTGAAAATTAAACTAACTGGAGCAAAAATCTCAATACGGTTGAGTTAAGGAAAATCATAGGTTGGGTTGAACAACTAAACCCAACCTTTTTGGTGATTTGTTGGGTTTGCCTTGATACGATTACTAAATAAGCAAGTTACGTAATTTAAGCAAATATACCAGGCGATTAGAAATCGCGGCTACACAAACGAACGCGAGTGCGTCTCGCAGAGAAGCGGTAGCGAGTATTCTCCCAAGGGGAGACGCCAAGGGCGAACGAGCGTCACGTGTTGATTCTGACTCCTGAATTCTGACTTCTGACTTCTTCTTCAATATGAGAGCAAAATTATTAAGAAATTAAGTGTTTTTTCTGTTATTTCAACTTTTCCTGTATTTTCATATCTTATCACCACAATTAACTATTGAGAAAAAAATCCCTATTTTTTTCAATTTAGTTTCATCACAAAAAAAAGGCAATAGATTTTCTGTTGACAGCAATGACTTAAACATTGTGTAACGTAACTATTACTCATTATGTAGTGGAACAAGGAATTTTCCAAAAATGTCTCTCACAAAACGTTGTTTGGCAGAATTGATCGGCACATTTTGGCTTGTTTTAGGTGGCTGTGGTAGTGCTGTTTTAGCCGCAGCCTACACAGCAGATGCTGCAAAAATCAGCGAGAATACTTCTTTTCCATTGGGTATTGGATTAGTAGGTGTATCTTTGGCATTCGGGCTTACTGTCCTCACAGGGGCTTATGCTTTTGGTCATATTTCTGGTGGTCATTTCAATCCAGCTGTTTCCTTTGGACTGTGGGCAGGTAAGCGCTTTCCGGGATCTGACTTACTACCTTATATCGCCTCTCAAGTAATCGGTGCAGTTGTTGGTGCGGGCATTATCTACCTGATTGCTAGCGGCAAAACTGGATTTACCCTGACTGGCTCCAATCCACTGGCTACCAACGGTTACGGTACTCATTCTCCAGGTGGTTACACACTGTTTGCTTGCTTCATTAGTGAAGTTGTAATGACTTTCATGTTTCTGCTGATTATTCTGGGTGTGACTGATAGTCGTGTTCCTAAAGGATTTGCACCGCTGGCAATTGGTTTTGGACTCACTTTAATTCACCTGATTAGCATTCCTGTAACCAATACCTCGGTTAATCCTGCCCGTAGTACTGGAGTTGCTCTATTTGCGGGTGTACAACTGTTTTCACAAGTCTGGCTGTTCTGGATAGCTCCAATCTTGGGGGCTATTTTAGCAGGATGGTTGTACGTAGCGATCTTTAGTGAATCAACTGCGGATGAACGGCAAAGTATCAAAGAACTAGTCTAACTTTGTTAACAATCCCCTAACTGAACAAATCAACCAAGCGTTATATCTTCAGTCAGGGGATTGACATAATATTTTTGATATAGCTTGTGTCCTAGAATAATTAGGGCAAGAAGAGGGGAGTAATTTATTTAATAATTTGGGATTAAGAATCACCAAAAATTATTCATATCTGTGGTTTGGGAATTAAATTCAATATCTATTTAAAATATATAATTTGATAATGTCCGACTCTAAATTTACTGCTCCTGTTGTTCAAGAATTACTTGACTCAGAATTGTCTGAGCGATCGCCTATTCCTTCTTTACAGGAGAAGATTCTCGCAATCCGCAACAGTCTCCGCCCTGGACAGCAGCAAATGGCTGATTGGCAATCTGGGCCTTTGGCTATTTCAGCCGTTCCTGGTGCAGGCAAATCTACTGGGATGGCGGCGGCAGCAGCGATCGCGATCGCCCGTCAATATGAGCGTTCATCCTCCCGCCGTCAGTTGGTAGTCGTTACTTTTACTCGCTCCGCTGCTGCCAATATTAAAGCGAAGATTCGTAAATTTTTACGAGATGATTTATCTCTACCTCAGACAGGATTTTTTGTCTATACCCTACATGGTCTAGCGTTGAACATTGCCAACCGTCATTCTGATTTGTCGGGTTTGCAGTTAGAAAATGTCATATTAATTACACCAACTCAAAGTCACCGCTTTATCAGAACTGCTGTAGAACAATGGATTGTAAATAATCCAGATGTATATTTGCGGTTATTAGAAGGTCATCAATTTGATGGAGAAGAGACAGAAAGGTTGCGTCGTCAATCGGTGCTGCGAACAGAAGTATTACCGGAATTGGCTAATACAGTAATTCATGAAGCAAAAAGTTCTGGGATATCGCCAGAATTGTTGCGGGAGTGGAGTAAACAAACCACAGACGAATATGCAATTTTGAGCGTAGCAGCGGGATTGTACGAGCAATATCAAAACTTGATGCGATCGCGTGATTTTATAGATTACGACGATATGATTTTAGCCGCACTGCGCGTTTTAGAAAACGACAGTGCCCGTCACATCGAGCAAAACCAAATATTCGCCGTCTTTGAAGACGAAGCCCAAGATTCTAGCCCTCTTCAGACGCAACTATTAGAAATTTTGGCAAGTAATCGAGAATATGAGGGGATGAATACAGACGCGATGAATCGCGTCTCTACGTACTCCCCACTCAATTTAGTCAGAGTTGGCGACCCTAACCAGGCGATTAACTCTACCTTTACTCCAGCCGATCCGATTTATTTCCGGCAATTTTGCGAAGAGTGCGATCGCATCGAACGATTGGCAACGATGGATCGAGCTGGTCGCAGTACTAGAATTATCATTGAAGCCGCTAACTTTGCCCTCAAATGGATCAATAATCAGTGGTTAGCAACAACCAAAACTAACAACAAACAACAGACTGCTGATAACCGACAAGTACCATTTCGCTTACAGACAATTCGCCCTGTGGAAGTTGGCGATCCGCAAGCTAACGCCAACCCCGCACCCGTAGGACAAGGATTAGAACTTTATACACCGCGCGATATTCTTCACACCGTTGAATTGTTATCTCAAAGGGTGATTGAGTTATTTGGTGAAGATCCAACAAAAAATAGTGCAGCGATTTTAGTCCGAGAAAATCGTCAAGGACGATGGTTAGCAGAAGCTCTGACACCTCTGTGCAAAGAGCATAAAATTACACTTTATGATGTGGGAGAACGCGATCGCCGTTCCCATGTTCCTCAAGAGATTTTGGCATTATTGCAATTTTGCGATCGCCCTCACTCCCCCGATTACCTCAAAGCTGCCCTAGAAGCATTAGTACAGCGCCAATTAATTCCTACCCAAGACCTCAACGCCCTTGCTAGTCTTCCAGAAGAGTTTTTGTATCCTGGCCCCCTAGCAGCACCCCAGCCAGAAACAGTACAAAAAGCTGCCCGCTTGTGTCGCAGCTTACTCCGCGCTCGTTTAGAATTGCCTCTTTACCAGCTAATTTCCTTTCTCGCCTTGACTTTAAATTATGACCAGGCAGAATTGGCAACTGCTGATAAACTCGCAGAACGGGTAAACCAGCAGATAGCTGGCAATAGTTCGATGGGGGGAATGCTTTCAGCTTTAAGTGAAATCGTTAGTTCCGAACGGTTTGAACCAGTGGAAACCGAGGATTCGGAAGAACGTTATACCCGTCGCGGTCAACTGACGATTATCACTATGCACAAAGCTAAAGGGCTAGATTGGGACTATGTGTTTCTTCCTTTTCTCCACGAAAACTTGATTCCTGGCAGATTTTGGGTTCCTCCCCAAAGCCAATTTTTAGGCGACTTTACCTTATCAGAAGTAGCACGCGCCCAAATTCGCGCGACTCTCCACGAAGAATCTGTCATACCGGATGTTAGTCAGGCATGGGAGGTGGCAAAAAATTTGAAAACATCTGAAGAGTATCGTTTACTCTATGTTGCCATGACACGAGCAAAGCTTCTGTTATGGATGTCTGCGGCGCAGAAAGCCCCCTTTACTTGGAGTAAACCGGACAATTTACAAGAACAAGCGCCTTGTCCGGTGTTTCCAGCATTAAAACGCCAATTTCCTGAATGTGTGATGAATTTAGGTGCAATGAGCAAACAAGTATAAGAGATGGGACATTGGGCACAAGAGGCAGAGGTGCGGAGGGGCAGAGGGGGAAAGACTTACTGCAACTTCTCCCCTCCTCCCCCACTCTTTAATAAAGAAACTGAATTAAGAGTGCAACGTCAAACAAACTATGATTGCAATTGCAATATTATCTGTTCAATTTTTAACAATCAATACCTATATATGAAATCAATCACCCAAGCATCTACCGTAATTAAAAGTACCTTCCAGTCACCCAGAGGAATTTTTTTGACGCTGGTGTTGACAAGCTTGCTATCTTGTGGATTTGGACTCATTGAAAACAATTCTGCTGGTGCTATTCCTTACCCAGACGGCACTCAAGTATCCCAATCCCAAGCAAACGAGTTACCGAAAGCGATCGCTAATAAGATTTTACGAAATGCGTCCAATAATTCCGGTCTACGTAAACGGAAATTAGAGATTACCCAAGTCACATCGAAAACCTTTAGTAATCCCTGTGTGTTCAAATTTGGAGAAGTTTGTACTAGGGAATACAACCCCATTGAAGGCTGGGAAGTAGTTGTCAAAGTCCGCCAAGATTCCTGGACTTACCATGTAGATAAATCTGGAAAGCAAATAATTTTAGATCCCAAAGTGAGTACTTCACAAACATTGCCGAAGCCGATCGCAGATGCAATTTTGAGCGATGCCTCAAGCCGTTCTGGGGTGGGAATTACTGATTTAAAAATTACTCAAACTACACCAAAAACCTTTGGAAATCTTTGCCAATTCAACTTTGGCGAAGTCTGCACCCAGCAGTACGACCCCGTAGAAGGATGGGAAGTGATTGTCAAGGTTAAAGAGCAATCTTGGACTTACCATGTGAATAAATCCACTTCGCAAATAATTTTAGATCCCAAAGCCAACGCCACTGAAAAAAGTTAAATAAATCAATGACTTTGGCTTTTTCCCATATCCTGATTCCGTGCTTTGAGCATCAAAGCACGGATATAGTCATTTTTACCATTGGTATAAGCTTCGCGATCGCTCCGAAAACTTGCCGCCAAGTTGCGTTTTAGAACTTCGTAACGTCTCGCTTCTTGAGGATGCTTTCTTAGATAGTCGCAAAATAGCTTGCGCTCCCAAAATTCGCTGTCAATCTCGACTATGTGAACATGATGAGTACGTTGCTTTCCGTATGGTGGCATTCCTTTGACAAAAAACATTCGTCCAGGACGCGGGTCTTCATACCAATAAACGTATCCCAAAGATTTTAAAGCCAAAATAGCAGATTTTGCATCTACCAAGGAACGCACTCCCACCATGATGTCAATAACTGGTTTGGCTGACATTCCTGGTACTGCGGTACTACCAATATGTTCAATTT
Organism: Nostoc punctiforme NIES-2108; assembly: GCA_003326195.1. Classification (GTDB taxonomy): domain Bacteria; phylum Cyanobacteriota; class Cyanobacteriia; order Cyanobacteriales; family Nostocaceae; genus Nostoc; species Nostoc punctiforme_A. The sequence goes on along the minus strand of LXQE01000096.1, from coordinate 299,760 downwards.
CTACAACTAAGTCATTGCCTAGTGCCTGCCAAATCCGCTCGGCTTCTTCTGTAAACAAAGTTGCCCAACGTGGGTCATATTCAACTATATTGACCTCATCCATAAGTGAAGCTAAGTTTATCTACAGTGATCGCCGTTGGCTAAATCCTTTATTTAATTGCAGTTATAGCAATTTTAATAGTATATAATAATGGATCGTGTCGAATCAAAGCTAGACCATGCCTAAACTAAAGACTCGTAAAGCCGCGGCAAAACGATTCCGTGCCACCGGTAGCGGTAAAATTGTCCGTCGCAAAGCGTTCAAAAGCCACCTTTTAGAACACAAATCTTCTGACAAAAAACGTGGTATGCGTAAGAGTGCGCTTGTACACGAACGCGACGAACTTAACGTGCGCTTGATGCTCCCATATTTGTAAGTATTTTAGGAAATAAGTTATGACTCGGGTAAAACGCGGTAATGTAGCTCGCAAACGCCGCAATAAAATTCTCAAACTAGCTAAAGGTTTTCGCGGTTCCCATTCAACTCTGTTTAGAACTGCCAACCAACAAGTGATGAAGGCACTACGGAGTGCCTACCGCGATCGCAAAAAGAAGAAGCGCGATTTTCGTCGCCTTTGGATCACCCGCATCAACGCTGCTTCCAGGCAACACGGCTTGAGTTACAGCCAGTTGATCGGTAACTTGAAAAAAGCTGATATCCAACTAAATCGCAAGATGTTGGCGCAATTGGCAGTCCTCGATCCAGCTAGTTTCGGCAAAGTTGCTGAATTGGCACTTCAAGCTAAAGGATAAAGGTGGTGAGGGATGTATAACAGATGTAACAGACGGCAAACAATTACTCGGTTACATCTGGTATTATCCGCCACTATCTTTTGGATTTTTTGCTTTTCTCTAGTGGGAACGGGATTAACTGCATCTGCTGCCGAAATGTCAGAAATTCAGCAGCGGGGCTATTTAAATGTTGCCGTTAAAGATAACTTGCGTCCCTTGGGATTTAAAGATGCCAACGGAAATTTGCAAGGCTTAGAAATTGACTTAGCCAAGCATTTGGCAGTTGACTTGGTTGGTAAAGCCGAAGCTGTAAAATTTCAACCTGTAGCGAATCGCGATCGCCTGTCTGTAATTTTAGACAAGAAAGTTGATTTTGCGATCGCTAGAGTCACAGCAACCGAGTCACGCGCCCGCATAGTTAGTTTCAGTGTTCCCTACTATTTGGATGGCACTGTATTAGTTACAAAAGATGCCTCTGTACAGCAGTTGAGCGATTTGTCAAAACAAAAGATTGCCGTACTCAACAACTCCAGTACCATTGCTCAAGTGCGGTACTATCTGCCAAACGCCGAGTTAGTAGGAGTAGATTCCTATAAAGAAGCGCGAGAGAGAATAGAAAATAATACCGCCGTAGCTTTTGCCGCAGATGCTAGTGTTCTCAGCGGTTGGGTGCAACAATATCCTCAATATCGGCTACTGCCAACAAAATTATCAACTGAACCCTTATGTGTAGTAATGCCCAAGGGATTGCAGTACGATGAGTTTAGACGAAATGTGAATCAAGCGATCGCTCGTTATTTAGAAAAAGGTTGGCTCCAGCAACGCTCTCAATATTGGGGTTTACCGTAAATTGGTCATTGGTCATTAGTCATTCGTCATTCGTCATTCGTCATTAACAAATAACCAAGGACAAATGATAAATGACAAATAACAAACTTTATAATATTTGTATTTGCAGTAATGGATAACAGTCTAGCCGTTGTTTATCTCTCAATTTTGGTGGTTATACTCACAATTGCAGCCGTGGGTGTTTTTCGCCAGATTTTCAAAACTCGCAAGGTTGAAGGCTCTTTTGCAAGATTGCGAAAGAAATTAGAGAAAGAAAAGGGTACGACTCAAGAATATTATGAGTTAGGCAGTATTTATTCAGAAAAAAAAATGTACTCTCAAGCGATCGCGCTACTTCAAAAAGCTCTCAAAGCTGCCGAAGAAGAGGGAGAAGAAGATATCGCCCCCATTTACAACGGACTCGGCTATATTTATTTTACCCAAGAGCAATATGACTTAGCAATTCGCCAGTACAAAGAAGCTCTCAAATCTAAACCAGACTACGTGACAGGATTCAATAATCTTGGTCACGCCTACGAGAAGAAAAAATTAACTACTCAGGCGTTACAAGCTTACGAAGAAGCACTCAAATTAGCTCCAAATAACTCTATTGCTAAACGTCGTGCTGAATCTTTACGCCGTTTGGTTTCTGCGTAAAATAATGTCCAGGTAATTAAGCATAATACCCGAAACCCCACCCTGTAATAGCTGTGCTTTAGCGGGGTGGGGTTATTTTATTATAATTAATTCCGCTTTAGCCTCTTAATTTATCGGTTTTCAATCTTAGGTTTGGAAATAGGTAACTATAAGTCTTTTGTAAAAATGTAAAAGATGATTAAGCGGCTAAAGCGTTTTTTGTGGCTATCTATTGCGATCATTTCCGTCATTTCTATCTCAATCGGATTAATGGAAACATTGATGGCTCAACAGCCTTCGATTTCCCATCCTCTCACTTCGCTAACTGAGGTAGAAATTAGCACCGCTGTTTCGGTTATCCAAAGAGAAAAAACTTTGAGCGAAATGGCAGCTTTTCCACTTATTGCCTTACAAGAACCAGATAAAGAAGAAGTTATAAATTTTACACCTGGTAAAGTTTTCCAGCGAAAAGTTTTTTTAGTCATCTATGAGCGATCGCAAAACAAAACTTTTGAAGGTATCGTTGACCTGAGAAGCAAGACCTTAAGTTCTTGGAAAGAAATACCGTCAGTTCAACCTGCGATCGTTATTTCAGAATATGAACTAGCAACTCAGGTAGTTAAAGCCGATTCCCGATGGCAAAGAGCGATGCAAAGGCGGGGAATTAACGATTTCGATCAAGTCAAAATTAGTTGGTGGGCACCAGGAATTCTCAGCGAACAGGAACAAGCAACAGGTAATCGTCTTTGTCGCGGCTTATCTTACTACAAAGGCAAAGGCTGGAACTATTACGGTAGTCCCATCGAAGGAGTCTTGGCAACAGTCAATTTGAACACAGGTAAAGTTGCCAGTTTTATTGATAGAGAAAACGTACCTTTCTCTAAAGAAAATTGGAATTATGATGTCAAGTCCTTGGGCAAATTACTGTCACCACTTAAAGCATTGAAAATCTTCCAACCTAATGGTAGAAGTTTCCAGATCAAAGACAATGAAATTAGCTGGCAAGGTTGGAAGTTTCGCTATTCAATGCATCCTCGTAATGGATTAATGCTATACCAAGTGACACACAATGACGGAGAAAATATTCGACCAGTTTTATACCGCGCTAGCCTCTCAGAAATGGTAGTACCTTATGGCGATCCTGAACCTACTTGGTCGTTCAGAAATGCCTTTGATGTTGGAGAATACAACTTAGGTTTACTAGCAAATACGATGGAATTAGGTAAGGAAATTCCCGAAAATGGCTTGTTGCTAAATGCTGTATTTGCTAATGAGCAGGGAGAACCTTATCAAATACCAGGGGTTATCGGTATCTACGAACGCGATAACGGAATGCTGTGGAAACACTATGAGTATAATACTCAGCGTAATGATGTCCGTCGCAGTCGAGAATTAGTGATGAAGATGACGGTAGCCATTGACAACTATGATTACAGCATCAATTGGATCTTTCACCAGGATGGGACTTTGGAAGTCCAAAATGAATTAACAGGTATCGTACTGGCGCAGGGTACGGCTGCTCAAAAGCAATCTGACGATGATTCTTACGGTCGGTTAATTGCTAAGAATATCTTTGGAGTAAATCATCAGCACTTTTTCAACTATCGCCTAGATTTCGATGTCGATGGTCAGGCGAATTCTGCAATGGAAATGAATGTGAAAGCTTTGGCGATGGATGAGAAAAATCCTTTAGGAAATGCGATCGCACTTTCAGAAACTTCACTAGCCAAAGAAACTGCTGCGGTGCGTGATTTGGATATGAAAAGCAGTCGGGAGTGGATGATTGTTAATGCAGACAAAAAGAATGCTTTAGGAACTGCACCTGGATATATGCTTATGCCTGGAGGAAATTCTATATTTTTCCCTGTAGAAGGCTCGAAAATCCGCCAACGGGCAGAATTTGCGACTCATCACGTGTGGGTAACAAAATATAAACCTACTGAACTTTATGCTGGCGGAGATTATCCCAACCAAACTCAACCCGGACAGGGTTTACCAAAATATATCTCAGACGATGAGTCCTTGCTGGGTGAAGATATCGTACTGTGGTACACAATGGGCGTAACTCATATTCCGCGATCAGAAGATTGGCCAGTGATGCCTGTTCACCGAGTTGGCTTTAAGCTAGTCCCTAGAGGATTCTTTAGCCGGAATCCAGCGATAAATTTACCAGAGTAAAATATTCGTTTTCTAAAGTTTCCTTGGTTCAGTTTTTTCGTAATCTCTAAACCTGTAATATTATGTCCGCTTGATTACTTATTAAACCCGAATCACCCCACCCCGCTAAAGCTACGCTTTGTCTCCCCTTCCCTTACCAAGGCTGGAGGTGGGTTGCAATGGCTGTGGAAATCATAACTAATTATGTGGATATGAGATAACTTGAATGCTGATAAGCTTATCGTAGGTCAAATACTGGCTAGTTTTCATTCATAGGATACCTCATGAATTTTCCAGAAATTAATATTCCCGGTGATGGGAAGCTGCACGCTCGTTTAATTACTTCCTTGGGTGAAATTGTAGTTCGTTTAGAAGAAGAGCGAACCCCCAACACCGTCAAAAATTTTGTCGGTCTAGCAACCGGAACAATCGACTGGAAAGACCCTAAAACGGGTCAATCTGGTAAGGGAACTCCAGCTTACGATGGTGTTCGCTTTCACCGAGTCATTCCTGATTTTATGATTCAGTGTGGCGATCCTCTGAGTCGTTATCTAGATACAGCCAATCGATGGGGTACTGGTGGCCCAGGATATCAATTTGAGGATGAGTTTCATCCAGAATTGAGACATACTGGTGCAGGTATCCTGTCGATGGCTAATGCCGGACGCGGTACTAATGGTTCGCAATGGTTCATTACAGAAGCACCAACGCCTCACCTTGACAACAAACATAGTGTTTTTGGTGAAGTTGTCCAAGGTCTAGATATAGTTAGCAAGATTGCTAATGTGCCTACAACTAGAGATCGTCCGAATCAAGAAGTGGTGTTACAAAAAGTAGAAATTTTTCGGCAGTAATTAACACCTCGGTTTGTAGTAAGTACTTTAGTGTTTAGAAAATAAGGACTAAAGTCCTTACTACGAACTTGCTTATACCAATTCTGTATGAAGATGCACAGAATATTAAACGAACCGCCAAGTACGCCATCGCGTAGCGTCTCCTTAGAGAAGAGCGCCAAGAATAGAGAGTTACTCATTTAGTGCAGCTTCACATTAAATTTGGTATTACCCATCGAGATTTTGCAGCCCCATCGCAATCTTACTGTGTTTTTCAATTTGCCCCATCACTTGTTTTGCCCGTTGAATAACTACGGCTGGTAAACCCGCCAATCTTCCCGCTTCAATTCCATAAGACTTATCAGCACCTCCTGGTTGAACTTGGTGCAAAAAGATAATTTGGTCGGGTAATTCTTTCACTGTCACTTGATAATTAGCCACATTCGGGATAATGCTAGCCAGTTCATTTAATTCGTGGTAATGCGTGGCAAAAATTGTGCGCGATCGAATATCCACTGCTATATATTCTGCCACCGCCCAAGCTATGGAAAGACCATCAAATGTTGCTGTCCCGCGACCAATTTCATCTAATAGTACCAACGACCTAGATGTAGCATGGTTGAGAATATTTGCGGTTTCATTCATCTCCACCATGAAGGTAGATTGACCAGTTGCTAAATCATCTACTGCACCGACACGGGTGAAAATGCGATCGCATATTCCCAATCTGGCAAATCTCGCAGGTACAAAACTACCAATTTGCGCCATTAACTGAATCAATCCCACCTGCCGCAAATAACAACTTTTGCCACTGGCATTTGGTCCAGTCAGAATAATTAAGTCAGGAGCGGCAGAGGAGAAACTCTTCTCCTTCTCCTCTGCGTCCTCTGCGCCTTCTCTACGAGACGCTGCGCGAAGGCGGTTCGTTTCCTCTCTTCCCAATTGCGTCGAATTCGGCACAAAGAATCCCGCAGGCAAAGACTGTTCCACTACTGGATGACGACCATCAACAATGTTTATCTCCCTTCCTGGCAACATTTCGGGACGACAGTAACCTTGATGCACCGCCAATTCAGCCAAACCACACAACACATCCGCCGCCGCCACTGCACGAGACAGATTGCGAATTACTTCCGCCTCTTGCGCTACCTCTTCTCGCAAAGCCGTAAAAATCTCATATTCCAACTGATTTAAATCATCTCGCGCCGTCAGAATCCGGGCTTCTCGTTCCTTTAAATCTGGAGTGATGTAACGTTCCTCATTAGTCAGAGTCTGCTTGCGGATATAATGAGCGGGTACTTGGTCAGCTTTGGTGCGAGAAATACTGATATAGTAACCAAAGGTTTTGTTAAATCCTACCTTCAGTGTCGAAATTCCTGTCTTAGCTCTCTCATCAACTTCCAAATTGGCAATCCACTGCTGGTCTGCTTCTACAGTCGCCTTTCTTTCATCCAACAGGGGATTTACACTAGGGCGAATTAATCCGCCTTCTTTAATTAGTATGGGTGGTGACTCTACAAGATGCGCGTGTAATTTTTGTGCCAATTCTTCCAATACACTTGGGACTTTCTGCAAAGCTTTGAGAAATGGAGAACGCGTCTCAACTACTAAGTTGGATAATTCCGGTAAACGTGAGAGGGAATCTGCCAAAGCTACTAAATCTCTAGCATTCGCTGTACCAGAACCCGCCCTTCCTGTAAGACGTTCCAAATCATAAATTTGCCTTAACAAATGCCGCAAATCTTGACGCAGGGGCGTATTTTCCATCAATTCTTGGATGGTATCTTGCCGCGCCCGAATGCCTTTAATATCGAGTAGCGGTTGCAACAACCATCGCCGCAAAGCCCGCCCACCCATCGCTGTACTAGTTTTATCTAACGCCCAAAGTAAGGAACCGTGAAAAGTGTTATCCCGAACGGTTTGGGTAATTTCCAAGTTACGGCGGGTTTGATTGTCAACAATTAGATAGTCGGTGACAGTATAGCTGCGGAGCCTCTGAAGAGTGACAGGGTTTTCTTTTTGAGTATCTTCCAGGTATTCCAGAAGACCACCGGCTGCACGAACAGCGAGGGGAAGATGATCGCAACCGAGTCCTTCGAGCGATCGCACCTTAAATTTCTGCAATAATCTAGGTCTAGCTTCACCTTGGGAAAAGGGAAGTTGCGATCGCAAACTATAACAAAATGATGGTGGCAAACACTCAGGAAGATGTGGCGAAGTTTCTCCCGGACGCAGCAAACTACCTAAATCGGGCGCATTTGTCGGAACTAACACCTCTGAAGGTTGTAAGCGCATTAATTCTTGGGTCAAATGTTCTAAATCGCTACCTTGAGTGGTGAGAAATTCCCCTGTAGAGATGTCTGCATAGGCTAAACCCCAATGATTTGCGGCAATTACTACTGCTGCTAAGTAATTATTGCGACTGGATTTGAGCATTCCTTCTTCTAGCAAAGTGCCGGGTGTAAGAATGCGCGTTACTTCTCGCCGCACCAATCTCCCAGCAGCTTCAGAAGCATCTTCCACTTGGTCGCAAATTACTACTGCGTAGCCTTTTTCTACTAACATCGTCGCGTAGCGTTCCCAAGCGTGATGCGGAACACCAGACATCGCCACCCGTCCTTGTTCCCCAGCTTGCTTACTAGTGAGAACTAATTCCAATTCTTGCGCTAGTTTTACAGCATCTTGGAAATAGCATTCAAAGAAATCTCCTACCCGATACAGCAATACCGCGTGAGGATATTTATCCTTCGTCTCGACATAATGCAAGTACATTTGACTTAGCTTAGTGCGATCCACCTGTAGATGGTCAGAAATAAAAGTACTTGCATCGGGCTTGGTAGATGGAGTTTCAGAGTGAGAGGCGGTCATAGATGCTATCGAGTTACGCACGGAAATTCCACAAAATCCGATGATAACGTGATGTGAAAGTTGAATGGCGATCGCTCAAGGATATTTTACTTTTATGGGAAAAATGTTAATTTTGATACAATGCAAAATTCCCAACTTCTTCATGAAGTCGGGAATCTGAACAACTTAACTCAAACAAAATTATTTCATCTTCTAAATTTAGCAACCCCAAATTAAAGATGGTAGATGACTGATACCAATTTGAAAAATGATTGCGACAGATGGAAAACTGAAACACTTATCCAATGGATGTTTCACAATCCAAAATCTAAAATCCAAAATGGTATGAGGTTGCAAGTCAAAAAATATTACTCCTCTTCTTCCTCTTCTTCTTCTTCTCCGAACACTGCGTCTATAAGTTCTTGTGCGCGTTCGTCTGAAATATTTAAGGCTTCTTGAAGTTCAGAGAGATAATCTTGTTCGTTTTCGGGTACTTCTTCGTCAATCCCTACTACTAAAATAGCTGTGATGTATGCAGCTTCACGATAATCTCTATTGGGTAAGGATTCGATAGACTGGGCGATTAAATCTTCTGGTTCTTCTTCTTCAATCAAGTTGACAACTTTTTCGGTCAATTCTTCAAAGTCTTCTTCAGAGTAATCTTCAAATAAGTCAACCCGACCGAGAAATTCACTCAAAGCATATTCTTCTGTGGAAGAAATACCTTCACCATCAGCCGCAGCAGAAAACAACCCAAGAATTGCGATCGCAACTTCTGGTTCTAGAGCAACTGAACTAACACTACGACCTTTGGGCAACTTGCGTTTAGACATAATTATCCTCTAAAAGTTACGTGATATTTCAGGAAGTAATACCTTATGGTGTATAATTCTTCCTCGATTTATGATTCCCAAAAGAATGCAGAAATATACATTGGGATGAATCTTTTTTTCATAAAAAATACGCAGAGAGTATATTCATCTGGGTATAAAAACGGTTAAATTACCTGAAGCGATCAAGGTTTTTAGCACTTGTGTATGCTAAATAGCTTAAAGGGATACGGTGTACACATGGCAAATGGAACAACTGTTTACCACTCTCAAAACTGCTGAATTAAATCTCGAAGCTACACAATTAGAGTCGATTGCTGCCATCCAGGGCTAACTGTGTTGCTTTGTCAGTACTTAAGATTGCTGTAATTTAGACCGTGGGCGGATAAGAGTTATTAAATTGTATATTGGTATTGGCTGATTAATTTTGTATTTATTATTCCCAGCGATCGCTTCATCTGTTCAATGCGTATTTTTATACTAAAACTGGGTATTACAAATAAGTACTTTTGATCGAATAGGTTTTCAAAGATGATTTTAAGCTTTAGAAATACTAGTGCTGTGTGTGCCGTATTTTTATTAATCAGTGTCAGCAGCTTTCACAAGTCAGCCATAGCCAATATAAACAACCAGTCCCAATTGATAGCACAGCACAGTAAAACTCAGTCACACCCAGTTTTTAAATCTATTCTGCCTAAATTAAAGCAAAAAACTCAAATTCGGATTCTTTTACCAAAGTTCATTCCTGAGTCGGATGGGGAAAATCCAATTTACGCAACTATAGAAGCTGCTACGCAAAAAAAGTATGATATTTTACTGGGTTATAGTCCAGACTGTAATGGTGCTTCTGCCTGTCGTTTAGGCGTTGTTTCCGCTGAAGCCATAACCCACAAAACACCGAGCCTGACGGGGAAACGTGTATCTTTAGCTAAGGGCATTACTGCTTATTTTGTAGATTTTACTTGTGGTGCTGGTTGCTCAGATGCTACCTTGACTTGGAGACAACAGGGTGTGCAATATGTTTTTGGATTAAAAGCAGGCGATCGCACTTCTTTAGTAAAAATGGCTAATTCTGCGATTAATCCCTAGCTAGCGTCATTTGATTGTACTTCCCAGCGAAACAGCCGCGGCAATTGAGATACATCTATAGCGTAGTTAACAATCCACATCACCAATTCAAAAATTAATACATATCGTACCCACTGCAACTCGCTTGTAGAATCCAAAAGTGTCAAACCCTCATACAACTGCCAAAAGCGGTAAGGGAGATATATATAAGGAACCATTACCCAGACGACATTTTGCAACTGCCTGAGTGCCACGCTTTCAGAGATGATTTGCAACCCGAATACGATAAAATACCAACCAAGCACAATTAAGACCGTGCGATCGCCCCACCATACACCCCACAATAGCATGACCACTAATGGCGGCACTACTCCTAGCAGTATCACTGAGCCAAACCAGATTTTATACCAACCGGGAAATGGTAAAGGTAGAGTATAAGGCTTGGTGTTTTTCCACCCCCAGTTCACAACCACAATAAAAAGTGTGGCAATAATGAAAAAGAGGAGATTTTCTAGGAACAGATACAGGTTGATGTTTAAGGAAGTCACGTCGCTTCTCTTCGAGACGGCAAGGGCGAACACTCCGAATTCAAAATTCAAAATTCCCATAAATAAATTTAGTTGCTCTGTATCCTTTTGTTTGTCGTTCACGAGGGTAAGATCAAGCTCTGATGTTTATGGCTTCAGTAAATCAATATACTTGTCTCTACAATAAAACATCTACTAAAGAGCTACAAAAAATATTTCAACTTTTGTTTGCTCTATTTTCTTGTACCAAATGAATAATCGATGGTACTAAAGAAATAACTATAATTAATCCAATAATCGGTAACAAATACTTATCTACCTGTTCAGGTGGCAGAGATTTTCCTAAGAAAAACCCTAATAGGGTAATGCCAAATGTCCAAAGAAAGCCACCAATTAAGTTGTAAGACATAAATGTGCGATAATGCATTGCACCAATCCCGGCCACAATGGGCGCGAAAGTCCGTACAATGGGTAAAAAGCGTGCTAAAACAATCGTTTTTTTACCGTGCTGGTGATAAAAGTTCTGGGTTTTCACAAGATGTTTTTTATGAAACAGCCATGAATCTTCCTTATTAAATAGTCTTCTGCCAAATTTATGCCCAGTCACATAGCCAACATTGTCACCTAAGACTGCACAAATAAAAGCACCAATTATTAGAACCCAAATGTTCAATAAATTCTGAGATGCAACAAATCCAGCGGTGAACAATAAACTATCCCCAGGCAGAAAAAAACCAATTAACAAGCCAGATTCAGCAAATACAATCGCCCAGACCCCAAAATAGCCAAGTGATTTAATCAGTTGTGGTAAATCCAAATGCATAGAATTTTGACTTTTCAACAATAGATCCACAACATCTTAACGTTCAGCAATTTTATTGAATAAAAAGTAATATTAAAATTATATAAATTTCTTATGTAATCTTGGGAAATGTCATGACAGATGACACATTTTGGGCTATGGGTGCAAAAGACAAAGATATTTGAAAGTACTAAGAATATTTTGGAGTGCTGCGATGCCTACGGCGAGCTTTGCTAACGCAGCAGAGTTGGAATATCGTGTTAACTTTTTCATAGCTACCCTTAGAGATATGAAAAGTCATCAAATTCCTCCTGGAAGCTTTGGTATACCTGTATTAGGTGAAACACTCTCCTTTCTTTTCGACCGCGATTTCGCTAAAAAGCGCTATCGCCAGTATGGGCCCATCTTCAAAACTCATCTTCTTGGCAGACCGACTGTAGTGATGGTCGGGCCGGAAGCATTAGAGTTGGTTTTGTCAAGCCAAATGGAGAATTTTTCTTGGCGCGAGGGATGGCCTGATAATTTCAAGACATTACTGGGTGAATCACTTTTTCTGCAAGATGGAGAAGAACACCGCAGAAACCGCCGCTTGATGATGCCGGCATTGCATGGCCCAGCATTGGCGAATTATGTCTCCACAATGGAAGATATTACACGTAGTTATCTGCAAAAGTGGCAGAAAAAACAGGAGTTTACTTGGTTTCCAGAATTTAAACAGCTGACATTTGATATTGCTAGTCAATTGCTGTTGGGTACGCGTCCTGGGCCTGAATGCGTGCGCCTGAGCGAGTTGTTTACAACCTTGACCAATGGGCTGTTTGCTATTAACCCGTTGCCCTTACCATTTACTACATTTGGTAAAGCTATAGCCGCTCGTAATCAGATTTTAGAACATCTAACTCAAGTTGTCAGAGAACGCCAGCAAAACCCAACAAAAGATACCATCAGCTTGTTAATCCAAGCTAGAGATGAAGATGGTAATAGCCTCAGCGAAAAAGAACTCATTGCCCAAGCGGTGCTGTTACTCTTTGCTGGACATGAAACTACTACTTCGATGCTGACTTGGTTGTGTGTAGAGTTAGCCCGTCATCCAGAAGTACTCGAAAAAGCAAGAGTTGAACAATTGCAACTTGCAAGTAAAGGTAATTTGGATTTAGAACAATTAGGGAAAATGCCCTATTTAGAGCAGGTTTTGTGGGAAGTTGAAAGATTGCATCAACCTGTCGGAGGCGGATTTCGTGGCGTAATTAAAGACTTTGAGTTTAAAGGTTATCACGTTCCTGCTGGTTGGCAGTTATACTATTCAATTGCAGTTACTCACCGAATTAAAGAAATTTATTCTGAACCAGACCTGTTTGAGCCAGACCGTTTCAGTCCCCAGCGCCAAGAACATAAAAAGTATCCTTTTAGTTTAGTTGGTTTTGGCGGTGGGCCACGTATCTGTATTGGCCTAGCCTTTGCCAAAATGGAAATGAAGATTGTTGCTGCTCATCTTCTACGCAATTATCATTGGGAGATATTACCCAATCAAAGTTTAGAGGAAGTTGTGGTTCCCACTAATCGCCCTAAAGATGGGTTGCGGGTTAGATTTCAACCTCGGTAAAATGTTTTATGACATCCCAAATAGACGTACATTTACCTAATGGAGTTTTACAACGCTGGCAAAATGTGAAAGATTTTGTGGGTGGAAGTGTTAACTCTCTAAGTAACTCAGCACAACAAGCTGGTGAGTCTTTGAAGACAACAGCCACTACAACAACTGATAAAGCAATTGATACAGTTACGACAAGCTTAGAACAAACTTGGCAAACTGCTGATAAATTTAAGAGTACAACATCGGGCGCAGTTAAAGATGCAATGGCATCTTCTGCAAGTGATTGGTTGACACAACACCCGATATTTTTTCGGTTAGTTCAAATACTAGGTTGGGCGACTAATCACCCAATTATTAGTGTAGTAATTTTGCTGTTTGCACTTGCTCTACTGTGGAGCATCATCAAAGCAATTGTCCGTTTAATTGAAACTGCTAGTTGGTCAATACTCAAAGTTCCGTTCAAATTGCTTCAGGCTTTGATTAAAGTTAGTTTTCAATCCTTAACTAAAGTTGGCAGTTTTGCTGTTCAACAAATCACAGACTCAAAAAAAACTGATAATCTACCAGTTTTACTACCTGAAAATTTTCAACCAAAGAAACAACAGCGATTAGCAGAAATTTCTCATCGCTTGGAAGCAATTCAAAAGGAACAGCATGAGCTTTTACAAGAAGCAGCAGACTTGATTGCTTCTGATACTATTGATATAGATATCTCCAAAATTAAACAGCTAAAAAGCGCTGAATCACATCTTGGCTAAGTTCGGTGGTGGAACCGGAGGCGACAATACCACCTTTTTGCATGGCGTAATAGTAATCAGCTTGACGGACAAAGTGTAAATGTTGCTCTACTAATAATACCGAAATACCTGTGGTTTCAACGATGCGACGGACTGCGGCTTCAATTTCTAGGATAATTGAGGGTTGAATACCTTCGGTAGGTTCATCTAAAACGAGTAATTGAGGTTCTCCCATTAAAGCACGTGCGATCGCTAATTGTTGCTGCTGTCCTCCACTTAAATCACCACCCATCCGCGAAAGCATTGTTTTTAACACCGGAAATAAGCTAAAAACTTCCTCTGAAATTTCTGCTTTTTTTACTGGTTTGCGTCTAGCTTCCAACCCCAGCAGTAAATTTTCTTTAACTGTCAACCGAGGTATAATTTCTCGCCCTTGAGGCACATAACCAATTCCCAACTTTGCCCTTTGGTCTGGGGATTTGGAGTTGATTAATTCTTCAGCTAAATTAATAGTACCGCTGCGGGGTTTGAGTAAACCCATGATAGTTTTGAGTAAGGTCGTTTTTCCGACACCATTGCGTCCAATTAGGCAAACCATTTGCCCCGATGGTACGCTCAAATCTACGTTGCGGAGAATATGGCTTTCGCCGTAATAAACGTTGAGGTTAGAAATTTTTAGCATAAAAGAATTTTTAACTGTTTAGTTTTGACATCAAGTCTCTAACTGGCGATTCCTCTATTAAGAAATAATTAACCGCAGTTCATTAGAAGTCTGGTTAATCCCTTATGATACCTGATTGCAAATGCAACTCAGTAGAAGGTTTATGAAGATTAAGTTTTGAGAAAATTTCTTTGTCATCAAGTTTGCATAGCTGTATAGTTATGTAGTGAATAGATTTAAATGGTAAAAATGATAATCGTAAAATAACAAATTTTTACCAGCAATTCAATTGGTAGGTTTTTGCATATTTATTTCATCTCGATTAGCAAGAATTTATCCATCAGTCTTTCTCTGTTTTTATTTTGATTTTTGTGTTGTTTAAGGCAAGATATTTTCAATTGTTGATTCCTCTAGTACAACACGGCAGAAATAAACCAATCATTCCAAATCAACGAAATCCTTATGCTGTATTCATTTTTAATTTTTAATTTTTAATTCCGCCTTGCGGTACTAGTCTCGTAAGAATTAGGAGGTAGATTATGCGGATTATGATGATTCAACCCAATTATCATTCTGGTGGTGCAGAAATTGCTGGTAATTGGCCACCTTCTTGGGTTCCTTATGTTGGTGGGGCATTAAAGACGGCTGGCTTGAGCGATATTTGCTTTATTGATGCTATGACTGATGATATTTCAGATGATGCTTTAGCAAAAATGATCGCTAAACATCAGCCGGATGTCGTGTTGGCAACAGCAATCACGCCGATGATTTACCAATCTGAAAAAACCCTGAAGATAGTTAAAGAAGTTTGCCCTCAAGCCAAGACAATTATGGGTGGGGTTCACCCTACCTATATGTACAATGAAGTTCTCAACGAAGCTCCTTGGGTAGATTACATTATTCGCGGAGAAGGAGAAGAGATTACAGTTAATTTGCTGAATGCGATCGCTAATGGTACAGATCGTACAGAGCGCCGCAATATCTTAGGCATTGCCTTCTTAGAAGATGGGCAAGTTATCGCTACACCAGCCCATCCCCCAATCGCTGACTTGGATACCCTTACCCCAGATTGGAGCCTATTAGATTGGAGTAAATATATCTATACTCCCCTCAACGTGCGAGTGGCGGTTCCCAACTACGCTAGAGGATGTCCCTTCACCTGCCGTTTTTGTTCCCAGTGGAAATTCTGGCGCAAATACCGTTCTGGCACTCCCAAGAAATTTGTCGATCAAATTGAAATCTTGGTGAAACAGCACAAAGTTGGTTTTTTCATTCTTGCCGATGAAGAACCAACCATTAATAAACCTAAATTTATTGACCTATGTAACGAGTTGATCGAACGCAATCTAGGTGTTTATTGGGGAATCAATACACGGGTAACAGATATATTGCGGGATGAGCAAGAATTACCTCTTTACCGGAAAGCGGGATTGGTTCATGTTTCCTTGGGTACAGAAGCAGCTGCACAGTTGAAGTTGAATTTGTTCCGTAAAGAAACGACTATCGAACAAAACAAGCGGGCTATTCAACTGTTAAAGCAAAACGGCATGGTTGCTGAGGCTCAATTTATTATGGGTTTAGAGAATGAAACCCCAGAGACGATTGAGCAAACCTATCAGATGGCTTTGGATTGGCAAACAGACATGGCCAACTGGAATATGTTTACCCCTTGGCCATTTTCCGAGTTATTTGAAGAATTAGGCGATCGCGTAGAAGTTCGGGATTATTCCCAATATAACTTTGTCACCCCAATAATGAAACCAGATGCAATGGAACGGGAGGATGTTCTCAAAGGAGTACTGCGAAACTATGCCCGTTTTTACCTCCGCAAAACCATTGAGTATTGGTTTGTTAAAGACCCCTTTAAACGCAAGTATCTTTTAGGTTGCTTGAAAGCTTTCGTAAAAACCACTCTCAACAAACGTTTCTACAACCTTAAACGAGTTAAGTACAAAGGCTTACACACCGAAATTGAGCTAGGTTTTGATGAATCGAAGATTTTCACCCGCGAACAAATCACGCAACAAAAGCAAGAACATCCAGAACTGGTGGCGGATATCAATTTTACAGGTAATATTTCTGCCTGCGGCGCACCCAATGATCTGCCACAAGTTGAGCAAGAACAACTTTAAGGAAATGAATCGTATTGTGTTTTACTCCTGAATTCTGAATTCTGAATTCTACTGTATTATCTCTGCAAGAATCGCGATCGCTTAACAAAATGGCTTGCATTAAATAATCGAATGCGAGACGCTAAAAATAGCACCTCGCAAACCGTACCGTTTGGCGATCAAAGAGCGCTAATTCTGATTAAACAACCACAAAATTGTTTACGCTGACTGACAAACCAGTAGATAATTGTGCAAATTTTACCTGAGTAAACCCAGACGCACTGCCATCAAGGTCAAAGAACAGTCCACCTGTAGCACTGTTATAGATAAATCGTTGATTGCTTGTCGTCGCAGATGTTCCGAGGGTAAACTGATTTGTCTTAAGTGAACCTAGCGATAACCCCCCGCCAAAGCCAGCAGCCGATACTTGAATCAGTTCATTAGTCGCGTTGAAGTCATAAATACTGTCAACACCTTTATTGTAAGTATTGAAAACAAAGGTATCTCTATCAGTGCCTCCATAGAGGGTGTCATTACCAAAGCCACCTATAAGGGTATCATTCCCACTGCCACCATAGATTGTGTTCTTACCAGAGGCGCTAGAGGCAGAGATATAATCATTCCCTGCGCCACCATCCAGTAAGTTATTACCTTTTGAATTAGTAGCATCCAAGTTATCGTCCCCAGTGCCACCATTAAGAGTGTTTTTTCCAGACGAGCGAGACTCGTATGTAATGGAGACATCGCGCGGTGAATACGGGTCGCTAGGAGTGTAATTGTAGTAGCCAGAAATGGAGAGATAATCATTGCCATCACCCCCAGAAAGCAAATTATCGCCTGTTGAACCGCCAGCACTCAAGGTATCTTTACCTGCACCACCGTTGAGGGTGTTCTTACCAGACGAGCGAGAGTCGTCGGCTCCGTAGTTACCTCCATTGTAATAGCCAGAGATGGAGAGATTATCATTGCCATCGTCCCCAGAGAGCAAATTATTGCCTGTTGAACCGCTAGCACTCAAGTTATCGTCACCTGCGCCACCATTGAGGGTGTTCTTACCAGACGAGCGAGAGTTGTAGTCGTAGTCTGGGTAGCTAAAGCTTTCGTAGCCAGAGATGGAGAGATAATCATTGCCATAGCCCCCAGAAAGCAGATTATTGCCAACAAGGGAGTCATTCCCCGTACCACCAATGAGAGAGTCATTTCCCGCACCACCAATGAGGGTATCATCACCCGCACCACCTCGCAGTAAATCATTTCCACTCAAGCCATCGATTTTGTCATTACCGCCTTGACCATTAACTACATCATTTGAGTCCTCTAACCCCGTAATGTTATTGTTGAGGTCATTGAGGAAAGTTACTGTGTTCTTGATGCCCAGGCTAGTATCAGTAGAGTTGGAATTGAGGACATTAAAGCTGTCAGTGATGCTATTTTGCCCATCAAACAGGATATTACCAAGTGCTGGGTTGCCTCCAGAAGCTTTCAGATTCTCCAAGTTTTCTAGTTTGAAGTTTTGCAGAATAACTACGGTATTAGTATTCCCCTCAAAGGTAATTTCTAGATCGTTGCCATTCTGAATCAGCAATAAATTTTGAGCAGTTAATCCTGCACCCTGGAATTTGATGGTATCCACTTCAGCAATAACTGCTGCTGTCGGGTTGGTTCCTTTACCTATGCCACCGAAATCAGTGATTGTATCAGTGCCATCACCCAAGTTGTAAACAAATTTATCCTTGCCACCGCCACCAGTTAAATAATCATTCCCCTGACCACCAATGAGAGTATCATTCCCAGTACCACCCTGTAGTAAGTCGTAGCCGTCGGTTCCAATGATATTTGCCATAATTTTTACCTACCTGATTCCATTTTTTCAGTAATTTCAGTTCTCAACCTTGAATTTAGTGCTGTTTTTGGACACAAAATACTTACCGAAGTTGACGTATACCTTAAGAATTAGGAGCAGTAATATTTATCAAAGATTTACCCTATGAAAAGGCTTTTCAGTAGTACTGATTTTTTCTCAACCTATCTAAGTCGAATGGCACTGTACAAATTAATCAGGGTGTAAATTCAAGTCAATAGTTAACTACTGAGAAATAATGAGATTTTTATACCCTCGTTCTGAGAAATTCTGTGTGCATATCTACCTTGAAAATACAGAATACCTAAATGACCTAACACTAACCATATACTACCGTATTTACTTAGATGTCTTTGCTTAAAAACACATCTAAAGCATATTCTTCACATTAGACTTCTTGCATGAATCCCTTGCCCTCACCCTAAATCCCTCTCCCAAGCTTGGGAGAGGGACTTTAAATTTGGCTCCCCTTCTCCCAAAATTGGGAGAAGGGGTTGGGGGATGTAGCAAGATCCCGCAGGGTGGGCGAATTTTGGATTTGTGCAGTTGTTTATTGAATTCGGGCAGTTGTTTATTGAATTCGGGTAGCCGTTTATTGAATTCGGGTAGTTGTTTATTGAATTCGGGTAGCCGTTTATTGAATTCGGACAGTCGTTAATTGAATTCGGGTAGCCGTTGATTGAATTCGGGCAGTTGTTTATTGAATTCGGGTAGCCGTTGATTGAATTTAGACAAACCCCGGGTATTTACATAAATCCATTCAATATATTTGTCGTAAATAAATCAATATATACTGAATCATGCGGGTGTCAAGTAACCCTAAATCTGTTTATCCTAGTGCTGTACAGTTCAGGGTAGAAGTCAGTTTTTATCCTGACGCATTATTAATAACAAGAAAGTGATTTATGTCACGTCCAAAACGCGGGTCTAAAGTAATTGATAAAGCACAGCGTCGGATTGCGGCTTTGAAATCGATCAGTCCTACCTTAGACTTAGGCAATGGGGTAACAATTGACTCCTTTGCAACCGTCATCAAAACAACGCAAGACAAGTTGGAAGCTTATAACTCAAGCCTCTCCACCGTGGATCTGACTCAGGGAGCATTAGAAGTTGCCGAAAAGTCGCTGATGGAACTAACAGAACACATGTTACTAAGTGTAGCTGCGAAGTATGGCAAGAATAGCGATGAGTACAAAATGGCGGGGGGCGTTCGTCGAAGCGAACGCAAACGTCCGGTGCGAAAGCCTAAGCAAGAGGCTATTGCTTGACAAAGACACTGTTCGATGCTCGTAAATGGCTACAGTGTACACACAAGTTATGGAATCACTACCAGTCATTGAATTACCCCTCCCTAACCCTCCCCGTATGTATTGGGGAGGAAACTAGATTTTCCGGTTTCCCTCCAATGCATCGGGGGGATTAAGGGGGGTAATTTGACTTCTGTATACACCGTAGCTTACTTATTAAGTAGGACAAATATTCAGCTTAACTTAGTGATTACATTCCTTCTCATAATTTTAAGCCCTAAACACTGACAACCAAGCCTGTAAATTAACCACACCATTAACACGGCTGTGATTGCCCTAGCGATCGCAATCTTACTACAATCCAAATCACCTAACAAAACCCAGGAAAAATATCAATGACTATATCAATGTACAAAGCTTCAATCCCCGTGTCTATTCGTACACTGAATAACCTGAAAAACATTCTTGAAAAAGGTGCTACTTATGCAGAAACAAAAAAAATAGATCCTTCTGTGTTAATCAATAGTCGTCTATCCCCAGATATGTTTCCATTATCGAAACAAGTACAAATTGCCTGTGATATCGCAAATAGAGGTGCTGCAAAATTAGCAGAGATAGAAGCACCCAAGTTTGAGGATAATGAAACTACATTCCCCCAACTTATTGACCGCATTCAAAAAACTATCTCTCACTTAAATACATTTAAATCTGAGCAAATCGACGGTTCAGAGGAGAGAACAATTACTCTACAGATGCGTGACAATACTCTATCTTTTGAAGGAATTTCATATCTGTTCTATTTTATTTTGCCAAACCTTTATTTCCATGTCACAACAGCATACGATATTCTTCGACACTGCGGTGTAGAACTTGGTAAAGGAGACTTTCTTGGTCAGCCTTAATCGGAGCAATATTTAACGTCTTCATTCCTATTCGGTATTGCATGAAATTGTCGACTCGCTTTGAGGGTATTTCAACAGTATGCGAAGTCTGAATTAACTTGAAGAGTGCGTGTATATCTGCGGTCTATGTAGTTAGTAAGATGTTTTAGCTTAGAGGATGTTTGAAAAGTCCTCTTGTCGGTATCAAAAATTTTAGATCCCTCTCAATCCCCCGATAAATTGGGGGACTTTGATTCCGGTTCCCCCCTTAAAAAGGGGGGTTAGGGGGGATCTAAAAGTGCCTAAAGTCACAGCGAAACACTTTTCAAACAACCTCTTACAAGCGATCGCGACGCAATTTTTTCAAGAATGTTCGAGCAAAACTTGTGAGTCCCATCTTGCTTGGGTTAATAAAAATAGACTTGTTGGGATTGTGGGGAAAAGTTTTTTCTTCAACATTTCCCTTTTCCCTTTATCAGTAATTATCCTGACTTGAATTTCCCCAATTAATTACTAAAATCTAATACTAGATTCAATTTAGTATTTGGTCGGATATTGAGTATGATTTCATTTAAACCTTTGATTTTGATTATAGGCACAAGTATTGGTTTACTGCCTCTGTTGTCCAACTGGTGCGTCCAAGCACAAAATCAATCACAAAACATTGAGCTAAAAGTTTATAGTGAAAACGAGCAAAAACAAAGCTGTCCAAGCAAGGTTATTGTCACTGAAAAACCCCGTCCTTATCAAGAAGGCAGTTTTGCAACAGATGGCTCTATTAACCTGAGTGCCTATGCCAGTAATATCTCTGTTCAAGGCAGTAATAGCTTTAGCGTTACATGGGTTGGGACACTCAAACCAAAATATGCTAGATGCTTTGCTTCTGCTGGAATGACTAAGGTTGATGGGCAAGAATATTCTGGAAAGATTAATTATTTACGGATGCACTTTGTTAAAGGTAAAGTTTACTTCATCTTAGATTTGGCTGGCGGCTCTGATGCTAATGATTATCCCCTAGTAGTGCTAAAAAATAGTTTAAAGAATGGCAATCCTACCTGGACTTGGGGTGGAACTGACTAAAGGTAATACTGGAGTTCGGCGATCATTGTTGAGCAAAAGCCAAGTCACTTTCAATTAATTTGGCATTTGTTAGGTTAGCCCCACTCAAATTGCACAAGTGAAAATTTGCTCCTCTTAGGTCTGCTAGTGACAGATTAGCTCCTGTTAAATCAGCACCAGTGAGGTTGACTTCAGTTAAGTTAGCACTACTTAGGTTAGCCCCCTGAAGTGAAGCTTGTTGCAGGTTTGCCTCGCTTAGGTTTGCCCTCATCAGGTATGCTTTACTCAAGTCGGCTCCACTTAAATTAGCTTGACTGAGGTCTGCTGCTGTTAAATCAGCTTTACTTAAATTGGCTTGACTTAAGTCCGCCCAACTCAAGGAGGCATAACTTAAGTTAATTTCACTCAGTTTCACTGATGCAAGTACTGCACACCTCAAATTAGCATTAACAAAATTTCTTTCTCCGATTGCATAACGGCGTAAAATTGCATCAGTTGTTACTCTGTCTAAAACAGCTTTTGATGCGCCTTGATAACACCATGTAGCTTGTAATAATTTGGCAGCAGTGTTAACAGCTACCTCATCACTAGAAGCCACAATTACACCATTGCAGCCATCCCATTGACCGTTAAGCATTAGAGCAATCTCATTAGCGGCAGCAATTGAGTCAAATAGTAAAACAAATTCTTTATGCCGTTTTAACCAGTTATTCCAACCATTCGAGAGAATATTTTTCATTTCTATAAATTTTGAATTTGTCAGCGATTACGGCTCTAACTATCTATTCTGGCTAATAACAATCAGAATGGTGTGTGTAACAACCGACCATTATTATGCGTGCTTAACGAACGCTTGCTGAAAGTTCTCTCTTGACCGACGCTGGGCGAGTAAGTTATCACACTTAAATATGTTCTTGTTGGGTGCGTAAGCTGTTAATGGTTGCGGTTAAAACTAGGAAAATTGCCAAAACCAATACGGTATTTCTGAGCATTGAGTTATCAAAGTGTTTAAGTGCGATCGCTATTAATGCCCAGACTGTTACTCCTGTATAAGCGATGTCTCGACGCTGGATGACTATAACTGCTGCAACTGCTGTTGCTATCAATACCATGATGAGAGTCCAGATTACAGCAGAAATTCCCCAACCGTTCCACCTGTGAAAATCCAAGGCACACGCTACATTGACAATGGTCGCCACGCTAATCCAGCCTAGATAAATACTAATCGGAAAGTGAATACACCATTTTTTCAGCCGAGGTACACGCGATTTGCCAATTTCTAACTCCACATAGACAGCAATTAGCGGCAACAGAATCAAGAGCATTGCAATTATAGAAAGAGCAAAAAGCCGAGACAGAAACAGATATACCCAAATACTTTGAGCAACACAGGCGATTACCAACAGATAACCTGTCTTACGTAAATCAGGCTCATGTCGTTGATTAGGTAGAACTTGGTATACCCCAAAAGCAAACAACCCCAGGTAAATCAGCCCCCAGATAGCAAAGGCGTAATTGGCGGGGATAATCAGGACATTTTTAAACAAAGTATTGGAAATTTCCCCGATGCTAAGTCCATTGAGTGGAAAAATATTCGATACTACGTTGATAAAGAAAGCACCAAAGATTGCAGCCAAAGTAACAAGCTGCCGCCAAAGATCCCGGTAATTGCCTCTTGTAGACTGCTGCATAGGATGTTAACTCATAATCTTTTGTGCTTTTAGCTTACATCTGAAAAAGAGTGATGGATATAAACCACAGTCATATCTAGCAAGTTAATCAGGAGTTAAACTAATTATTGACCTCACTGCTTTTAAGATACTGTCCATGCAGCTACTTCAAACTACCGACAAAGATTTTTCTGTCAAATTCAAAACCCTTGTAAGCGATCGCCGGGAAGTTACAGTTGATGTTAGTGGGACAGTACGCGAGATTCTAGCTGATGTCAAAGTGCGTGGTGATGCCGCAGTCAAGGACTATACTAGCCGCTTCGATCGCAACAATCTCCAGTCTTTGCATCTAAGCGAAACCTTTATTGCCGAACACGCGGCACAATGTCCTGCCGATGTCTTGGCGGCGCTGGAGCTTGCTGCTGAAAGGATTGTGGCTTTCCATCAAAAACAACTACCGCAAGATATTGGCTACACCGATGCAGTGGGGGTAAAACTGGGATTGAATTGGGTAGCGCTGTCGCAAGTGGGAATTTATGTACCAGGGGGACGGGCTAGCTATCCGAGTTCTTTGTTGATGAATGCCTTACCAGCCAAAATTGCTGGTGTTGAAAGAATTGTCATGACAGTACCGATGCCTGGCGGTGAGATTAATCCTGTCGTATTGGCCGCTGCTCAAGTTGCTGGTGTTACAGAAATATATGGCATTGGTGGGGCGCAAGCGATCGCAGCATTAGCTTATGGTACAGAAAGCATTGCCCCGGTAGATAAAATTGTTGGCCCTGGTAATGCTTATGTTGCTGAAGCCAAGCGTCAAGTCTTTGGCACTGTTGGCATTGATAGCATCGCTGGCCCTTCAGAAATTTTAGTGGTAGCCGACAGCCAGAATAACCCAGATTGGATTGCCTGGGATTTACTATCGCAAGCAGAACACGATCCTAGTGCCCAATCAATCTTAATTACTGATTCCGAAATCTTCGCGCAACAAGTAATCAAGGCTGTTGAAAAAATTCTTGCCGATTTACCCACCAGAGAAGTTGCCAGTGCAAGTTGGCAAAATTATGCAGCCGTAATTCTGGTCAGTGATTTAGCCGAGAGTATACCACTGCTCAATCAACTAGCTCCAGAACATGTGGAATTGTGTGTAGATAACCCGCAACTCCTTGCCAATCAAATTAAGTGTGCCGGCAGCGTGTTTTTAGGACGCTATACTCCAGAAGCGATTGGCGATTATTTAGGAGGCCCCAACCATGTACTGCCAACTGCCCGTTCTGCCCGCTTTGCCTCTGGTTTGAGTGTTTACGACTTTCTCAAACGAATTACTTTTTTAGAATGTGACAAACAATCATTACACACAATAGGCAAAGCAGCTGTCACCTTAGCAGAAGCAGAAGGTTTGCCAGCCCATGCAGGTAGTGTATCTGTACGCTTGCAATAATCATAAATCATCACCAAGACGCCATAAATTGCCAGACTAATTATTGTAGAGACGGCGATTCATCGCGTCTCTTGCCTAAGAGCAGGAGGGAGCATCTACATTTGACATTGATTAAAAGGTTCTCGAATAAAATAGAGTGCATCGCGTTTTTGAACTTCCATACCGCCTCTATTCCGGTTTCCCCAACGAGTTATAAATTTTTTCCCGCGATCGCGACGTTCAATAGCAACAGTAAAATTATTACGGAGTTCTCGATAACATCCATCCAAATTCGTCAAGGTCAAATCTAGTGCTGGGATATTAAATTTATTCTCCCCTTTATTGACAACAAAGAATCCTTCACTGCCTCGCTCCATTAGTAATACAGTCGGACTATCAATTGCTGCTAAAACATTTTCTTTGGTATTTTTTCCTTGAGTTCCTCGTTGATGCATAATTTGGCGGAATTTGACACCATATTTGATAAAAGCAGCATCTCTATTATCCCAGTTCAGTATTAAAGGAGTGCCACTTTCTCTCGCCAGGATATATGCTGTTGCGAGGAAAGAGTCAGAAAGATCGCTATAGGGGTTAATGGCATTGGAATTAATCTCGCGGATAGTATCGTGATTTCTGCCAAAAGTGACACTACGCGGATCGTTTATGGCTGTGGGAACTCGCAGAGAACGCAAATCTCCATCAAAGCTGAAGGCATTTTTCATTGAATTGTAGAGAACAAAATCTGTGACAGCAGCAATCCAGTTATAATTTTCTGCACTGGTGTCGCTATCTGTGATTACCTCAAGATAATTCCATGCTTTTCCTTGACTTTGTTGATCCACATAGCTGATGTACTCTTTGACAACATCTGCTGGGATATGCTTGGCAGCATCAAACCGAAATCCATCAATCCCTAAATCTAGCAATTTTTTTAGATGAGCTTTTTGAATTTTTTTAACATTATTGGTAAATCTCAATTCAGGAAGTCCACCTAACCAACAGTTAATTTCTGAATCTCTGTTGTTATCACTATAATTAATGTTACAAGATTTTTTTCCTGGACGGTTTGAGTCCGAATTAAAGTCATTG
This sequence comes from Nostoc punctiforme NIES-2108, assembly GCA_003326195.1. Lineage (GTDB taxonomy): Bacteria > Cyanobacteriota > Cyanobacteriia > Cyanobacteriales > Nostocaceae > Nostoc > Nostoc punctiforme_A. The sequence goes on along the minus strand of LXQE01000096.1, from coordinate 274,134 downwards.
ATAGAAAGACCTGGAAATTTAGTTAAATCTTCAAAATCATCATTGCCATCTAAATTAGCCATGTGATTGAAAACAACATCAGCAATCACTTTGACATTACAATTGTGGGCTTGACTAATAAGTTTTTTTAAATTGAAGAGTGAACCTCTACCTTCGATAATACTGTAGTCTACAGGTTGATAGCGTGCCCACCATTCTGGAGCAGGATTAGATTTTTGGGCTGGAGAAATTTGAATGTGAGAATATCCTTGCTTCCCTATTTCACAGACAAACTTTTCAATATCAGTGTACTGCTGATTAAATGCATGAAAAATCGCAGAAGGTTTTTCTCCTGCTGATGTCTTAATCGGGTAAATACAAGTTGTGCAGATTACAACTGCACAGATGAAAATATTTTTCATCAAAGATATTACTCCTAAACCTTACCGTGTTTTACTATGCCATAAAATTTCCTGGGAAAACCTCTAATTCTTCTTTGTCGATTTCTGCGATCGCTTCTCCCGATAGAATATAAATCCCAATGCCTGGATACTAAAGTTCTGTGTATGTATACGTTCGTGGCAAAAAGCTATCGTTGTTTTTTCAACTCGGCGTACCGAACTCTCGCAAAGCATACATATTGCAGATATCAGTACCTTTGAGATATTTTTCTTGCTCTACTATAACTTTATTAAATCCCTTATCTCTCAATAATCTTGAAATTTTCTCTACTCTATTTTCTAGATCGTGTACTTCAAGAACAATCTGTTTAATCTTTGACCAATCTTGTTCTTTGATTCCCAAAAGTACATCTAATTCACTTTTTTCTACATCTATTTTTAGTAAGTCAATTTTATGAATTTTGTACTCTTGTATAACTTCGGATAAAGTTTTTAAATGACAGGTAACTTGTTCTACGATGAAAGCTTTCTTGAATTTATAGTCAAGTATCAACGAAAGCAAGAAACGAGGTATTTTAGTATACCAATATAAAGGTGAAGATAAATCGTTACGATCGCGAATAGCATCGATTTTTTGAAAAGCAGCTTTTTTAAATTTATCTATTTCCTTTTTTGAACCATCTGGGTATGCAGTGGATATAGATGTAGTATTAGGATAGTAAGCAAATGTCTCAACCTTTGATGTTTGTGAAATACCGCAAGCTATTGTCTTTATTTTTTCTGGATCGAGGCTTTTAACATTCTGTTCCAACACTTGATATGTTTGAGGAATAGGCTCAAAGGCATAAATATTTATATTTTTATTACACAATTTGTATACCCATAAAGAGAACATACCAATATTAGCTCCTACATCAAACACTGTATCACCTTCATTTAGTTCAATTCCATATCTAAAATACTCTTGTACTTGCTCGTACATTAAAAATATTTCTTCATTTTTTTGCAGACAAAGAATCTCACTACTATTAGGAAGCCTTACCTTTGGTAAGTTAACTTTTTGATTAAATGACATAAGTTTTAGTTCTAAATTAAAAATATTTAAAATTAGTTCACTACATTCCATAGCCCTCTTGTACTACACTCCAAAAGGGCAATCTCTAGAAACTTCAATAAGTGGATATTCGTCAAAGCCAGTTACCAACTAAAACATAAGGTGCCCAGTAACCAGGACGACTGTAATTGGGATAATCTTTTAACAACTTTACTTGGGCACGACGCAAGGCTTCAGCCTTTGTCACCTTAGTTTTAACTAACTCACGATAAAATTCACCAATTAAGATAGCAGTAGATTTATCGCTGATATGCCATAGTGAAGCTAAGGTACTACGAGCGCCAGCTTTCACGGATGCTCCTGCTAGCCCTAGCGTGGCGCGATTATCACCAGTAGCGGTTTGGCAAGCACTTAACACCAGCATTTCCAAGGCTTCTGAGCGAGTTTGATCTCGACGGCGCAGTAGGCTATCAAATTGCGTAACGTTGATCGGCCCATCATCTGCAAGTATAAAAGTATTCTCAACATTAGAACTAAATTGACCATGAGTTGCCAGATGCAACACATTAAATGGCACAGTATTTACCTTACTCTCTAGGTTTTTGCTGTTGAAGTCTCGATTTAGTAACTGGGTGGTAGATGCGATCGCTTGGGAAATAGAGTCGAATTCTGATTTAATTTCTGGTAGCGGTGGAAATTGCTGTTGAAAGCCTTGTGGTGGTTGCACTAACCCGGCAGCTAGTACATTGAGTTTTGTTTGTGTCAAGGGTTTGAGTGCGAGTAACTGAAGTCCTAAGCTGAGTGCTACAGCGTATTTTTCTACCAGATATTGCTGACCGTCATACAATATAGCCATTGGCACATTTCGCAATATGCCATCCAGTACAAATACAAGGGTTTTGACTCCACCATCTTTTAAATCTGACTCAATTTCCTTGATTAACCACCCATAGACTTCCTGTGATAACGCTTGCACTTCCTCAGTCCGATCGGGTTCTAATATATACTCTCTGAGTTTTTTAATAGTACCTTCTACCTCATTCTGGGGCTTATTTACTGTATAATTACGCAGTGGTTGTTTAGGAATTTTGACAATCACTTGCAGTTGATCAGGCAGAATAATTGGATAAATGATTGCGGCTGTGGGATTATCTTTATCTACCACTGTGTCAAGCAAAACAGTTTTGGCATTAATGCAAGCTTCCCGGAAAAAGTCGTCTAATTCGGCCAGTTGCAGTGCTTCAATCCTCTGTCTAGCTTTGTCTAGGATTGGTTCGCTCGGATGAGTTTGCTGAAACTGCAACAATAATTCTACGGACTCTCGATATACAGGTTCTACACTTTCTTTAAAGGAAAACTGGACATCTCGATTCACAACTACTAAGTCACTACGGAGAGTCTGCAACTCACTGATCGCAGTATCATAGCTGGCAATAGCGCCCTCAATCTCTCCCTGCTGTTTTAACAAGCGTCCTAACTGCCAATGCCAACGATAAGCGATATCTGGGGCGTTGATTGTTTCGGCTATGTTCAGTGCCTGTTGGGTGAGGTTCTGGGCTATTGACCATTGTTTTGTTTGCTCGTATACACTGCCCAAAGTCCCAAGGGCAAAGCTCTCGGCTCGTTTATCTGCCAAATTTTGAGCTTGTTGCAAGGCTCTCGCGCAGATTTGAGCGATCGCTTGGGGTGTAGTCCCAAATTTCATCAAGCTTTGAGCTAGATTAATCTGGGCATAAATAGTTGTTACAGAAGCAGGTAGTTGTGTCAATTGAGTTTGAATTTGCGGCAATAGTGTCTGCACGGCGGTTGTTTGTCCCGTGTTCACTAGTAAATTCAACTGATTAACTTGAGCCTGAACTTTGCTAATCGGGTTAGGAGCGATCGCAGCAGCTTGCTGATAGAACTCTATTGCACCCTTAAAATCTTGCTGTCCTTGTGCCGTGTTGCCTAAACTGAACAAAGCCGCGCTCACATCCTGAGGAGAATCCAATTTTTGGGCAATTGACAAACTTTGCTGTAATATCCGACGGGATTGATCCAAATCTCCTGCCAATTGCAAAGCATCCCCGAAAGACCGTAATTCTACTGCTTTACTAACTGAATTAGGTTTTGATTGTAACTGCTGCTGCAATTGAGTCAAGATTGTCAAACCCCGACGGTAAAATCCCAAAACTTGCCATGCTTGAGCTTGATTGATGCGATCGCGGATAATGCCATTGCGATCGCCTAATTGCTTATAGCTGGCTTCCGCACGTTGCCAAGTGTTAAGTGCCTGTTCAGCTTGTCCCAAGTCTAGTTGAATACTACCTTGAATATCTAGAACTGGAGCTAAAACCTGAAGATTTTGAGAATTAGAGGATTTTTCGAGCAACTTCAAGCTATCCGTAATTGCCTGTTGCGCTGGTGGCAAATTACCCAGTTTTTGATATGCCAACGCCAAATTACTTAATGCCACAGCTTGCTGCAATTCATTGCCTTGGCTGCCAAAACTTTTAACTGCTTGTTGCAAAACTCTAACCGCTTCTGCAAATTGTCCTGCCTCATACAGCACTTTACCCTGTTGCAGCAAGTCTTGTGTTTGTGCAGGAGGATTTTGGATTGACACTCCAAGAGTTGCGATATTTTGTGTCTCTATAGTTGCAGCAACAGGAAAAGCAATAACGCACAAAAAAGCTGTCACCAGAACCAAGAGCATGAAAACAGGCAACTTATGGATTTTAAAGGGATGAATCAACCATATATTAAATCCGTTACATATCCGTTGCCATTGATTGTTTTTATGAATCTTGGGTTTCATCAGAATTCCTCCCTTGAATCTTGGAGTAACAAATTATTGACCACAAGACATGGCAGAGGGAATAAAAGAACTTTGCACAAATGGAGCCACAAGCATAATATCACCCTTACCATCAACAATCCATCCTTGAGCCTCCACAATCTAATTAACCTGAGTTCGGGATCAGGAAAAGGACAGGTAGCTGAAAATAACAACAAATCCAGTAACCTGTCCTATGTTTTGTCATCTAGATGATTTCTGTAAAGCGTTTTATCATCAATGAACTTGGTCAACTCTTAAATGTAACTCTTACTCCTGTTAACATTAGTCCTGTTTTAAACCAAAACGATGTCAACACTAGGAAGAAATCCGCTCCCTAAGTTGGTTTGGAGAGAGGCAAATTGAACCGATGCGATCGCATCAAACGGAGATTTATCAAAAGACAAAGCACCTGTGCTGTTGTTATAACTAAACTGACTGGTAGAACTCGCACCAAATCCAAATTTAGAAATCTGAATTTTATCTCCTTCAAAGTACTTAAAGTCTGCAATGTAATCAATTCCATCAGACAGAGAATCGAAGACAAATTTATCGGCTCCACTTCCTCCCACAAGGTAATCGTTGTCTGTACGACCATTTAAAATATCATTGCCGTCGCCTCCGTAGAGAGAGTCATTACCACTGCCGCCATTAAGATAGTCATCAAATGCCCCGGCATCCAAGACATCATTGCCACCATTACCGTATAGGGTGTCAGTGGTATTGTTGAAGGTAAAATTATCAACTCCGTTACTGCCATTGAAGGAAACTTTTTCGATGTTATTGAAGGAAAAGCTGTACGGATCGCTGACATTAAAGTAGTCGACTACGAGTAAATCAATCCCCGTGCCGCCATCTATATAATCATTAACTCCAGATCCAGGATTAAGGGTATCGTTACCATCGCCTCCGTAGATAGAGTCACTTCCACTGCCGCCATTAAGATAATCATCGAAAGCCCCAGCATCCAAGATATCGTTGCCACCATTACCGTATAGGGTATCAGTGGTGTTGTTGAAGGTAAAATTATCAACTCCGTTACCGCCTTTGAAGGAAATTTTTTCGATATTATTGAAGGAAAAGCTGTAGGGACTGCTGACATTGGAGTAGTCGGCTACGAGTAAATCGATTCCCGTGCCGCCATCTATATAATCATTAAGTCCAGACCCAGGATTAAGGGTATCGTTTCCTCCAAACCCAAAGATACTATCAGTAAAAATACTACCGATAATATTGTCATTTCCGTTAGTTCCACTATAGGTTGGCATTTTAGTTATTCCTCTGAGTAGTAAAAGTAAAAGGTTTTAGTTTTTTGGTTTCAGCAAGGTCTATCTAGGGTGATATTTCATCACATAGAGACGTAATTGGAAGTCCGGTTTTAGCTCGACTTTATCGGTTTTGTTGGCAACAAGATATCTGCAACAAAACGCTAAATAAGGTCTACACTATCCCTGAAACCTTTAAGGGAAGATAGTTTTACTTAAAAAGCATTTGCCCAAGAGTCAGGGCTTTTTGTTGAATAAAGTTGAGCTAAGTGAATCTCCCTGCTAAACTCATATACGATGAGTTTTATTTTTTATGCACCCCAAGCAGAAATTTTGTATTATCGGTCGATAGACTTCTTGCAGAAGTTGCTTTTGCAAGATGTCAGAGAAAGGTTAAAGGTTACTGGGTTTGTGAAAATTCCATACCTTTACCCTTTACCCCTTCCCCTTTACCCCACAATGCCAAGAAGTCTATTGACTACAAGACATGGCAGAGGGAATAAAAGAACTTTGCACAGATTGAGCCACAAGCATAATATTACCGTTACCATCAACGATCCATCCTTGAGCCTCGACAATCGGCTCGGTAGATTTGGTCATAGATGCAGTAGATAATTTGTCCGTAATGGCTGTTGCTTGTGCGGGCAAATCTACCCAACCAGTAATCACTGCTCGTCCTCGCAACGGTTCATTAGGGCTTTGGGGTAATCCACCGCGTCCGGTAGCGATAAAACGACTAGCGGTTTGTAGTCTTCTGGGAGTGCAACCTTGAGCAATTTGTCGGGATGCATGGAGGGTAGTTGAGTTAATCCGCGACTAGGGTCATTATCTGGACTGTTGATAGTTACCTGACCGTTTAAAGTAGGACTTGTCTGGGAAATTGCCGTGATGCTACTTGGAAGCCGTTGAAGGTCGAGTTCAGCTAGGTCGTTAGTTCCCAACAGTCGCACCAAGTCTTCTCGACTCAGCACTGTCATACCAAAAATACCAGTAGCATTGATTGTGACTTTACCACCAGAGCCTTTGAACGCATTGGCAGTAATATTGCTATTTTCTTTGGGAACGGCGACGATGAAGCCCGATGGGATATTGATGGTGATATTACCGCCATTTCCTTCTTTTTGGTCAGTACCAGCAGTAGTGGAGATTTGGCTGGTACGACGCAAGGTTAACAGGTCTTGCACGTTAAACGTAATATCTCCACCATTGCCTGATGTAGTTCTAGCTTGAATACTGCCTTTGTTATCAAGACGAATAGAACGGGCTGTAACTCCTATGTCACCTGCATTACCCTGTCCTATATTACTGGTAGCTAACTCAGCACTGTTAGTTATAGAAAGTAACCCTGTGGTGATGTTGATGTTGCCGCCTGTGCCACTGCCCTGGCTGTTGACGGAGATCGTGGCTCCATCTTGAACAAACACAGACAATACTTGATTAACAGCTTGGGGTTGGAGGATAATGCTTCCACCCTGTCCGCTATTTGTAGTTCTAGCAAGCAGTCCGCTTGGCTCATCGACGGAGCCTTGGTTGAGTCTTCCACTGAGAGAAATAAAGTCACGGGCATTGACGATAATGTTTCCAGCATTCCCTTGCCCAAAGGTGTTGGCGGTGAGTTGTCCACCATTGGTAACGAATAGAGATCCGGTGGTGATGCGAATATCTCCCCCTTGCCCACTGCCACCGTCTACACCACTAATGATTTGACTGAGTGCAGGTTCTCCATTTTTTCGAAGCATCACTTGCCCATTTTGATCCACTCCAAACCCATCCACCTTAACCGTATCCCTGGCATTGATCACTACATTCCCGGCATTCAATCCATTAGTGGTGTTGGCAGCAATTTTAGCACCTCCGGTAACCGAGAGCGATCGCGTATCAATGAAAATATTGCCTGCATTTCCTTGTCCAGCGGTAGCTACATTTAGCGTTGATCCGTTCGTGAGAGAAAGGGTATTCGTCTTAATAAAGATACTCCCGCCTTCTCCACTAACAGCCGGATTCGCATTACTGAAAATCCCACCCCCCTGAAACCCTGTATCCAGGAAAACCGTTGGAGCGGCGATCGCGATATTGCCTGCATTGCCTTGCCCAAAGGTGCTGGTGTTGATTTCGCCGCCATCGGTGACCGAGAGCGATCTGGCTGTAATCAGAATGTTTCCGGCATGGCCAACAGAATTCGCCTGACTCACCGTGTTAGAAAGCTGACTCCTTTCCCCATCACTGGATTGACCGCTCAAGGTAATTGCACCCGTTGCATTTAACCTAATATCTCCTGCCTGCGTTCCGTTTAACCCTCCCCCAATCCCAGCTAAAAGTTTGCTGCCTTCCAAAATGCGGATATCTTGTGCATAAATTGAGATATTGCCGCCACTTTCAGCAAGAACACTGATTGTACTTCCGTGCCTGAATGATACATCTCCCCGTGTCAACTGATCTGGAAAACTTAGGCTCAGAAGGTTATTATCCGGTGTTGGCATTCTGGAGAGTTGGACAATACCAGCCCCAGCGATACTCCCCAGTTCAACTTGCCCTTCCAGAATGTCAGCGGTACCTAAAACGCTTGATGTACCGTCTGGACTACTGCCTTCAGAATCGAACCTGAGATTTCCACCGAGTAAGACCAAACTCTGCCTTCCCTGAACTGTGAGGAAACTACCGAAGGTTTGAATGCTCCCAGGTTGCCGCCCAGAAGCCAGGAAACCACTCGGATCGCCTACTATCGTCAGTAAGCTACTCGGTTCACCGGGATTAGTTGCACTAAATTGAGCACCATTAGGAAACACGATCGCATCGACCGTTGTTGCCAAAAAAGAACCGACACTTAAACTGGCATTACGTCCAAAAATAATTCCATTGGGATTAAGTAGAAACAGGTTAGCGGTGCCGTTAGTTTGGATTAACCCATCAATATTAGACACCGCTCCACCTGTTACTCGGCTGATAATGTTCTGAATATCAAGAGCATTGTTAAAAAAAGCAGTGCCACCAGTAGGAATAGAAAACTCGCTAAAACTGTGGAACAGATTGCCACCCGCTTTGGTTCCGCCTTCAATAATTCTGGTGTTCCCTTCTAGTTTGATGGTGGAATTATTCGGTAGAGTGGTATCGGGGGTAATTTGAGCAAAAGCGCAATTTGCCCAAAAAGCTGCGATGCCTACGGCGGAAAGCCACGCAATACCCATCCCCACAGAAACAGCAATTGTTGAATCAAGGTTAGTTTGTATAGTGATTGTGGTGATGGGTATTTTAAGCTGTGTCATCGCTTTGGCGATTCGCTTTAATGCTTTGGCCTAATTTTATTTTGCTAGGAGTAGTGAAAAGTAATAACTTTTCTGAAGAAATACTTAGATAAATAGAAATTCCTCCCCCGATTGGAGTAATGAATTATTGACTACAAGACATGGCAGAGGGAATAAAAGAACTTTGCACAGATTGAGCCACAAGCATAATATTACCGTTATCATCAACGATCCATCCTTGAGCCTCGACAATCGGATCGGTAGATTTAGTCATAGATGCAGTAGATGATTTATCCGTGATGGCTGTTATTTGTGCGGGCAAATCTACCCAACCAGTAATCACTGCTCGTCCTCGCAACAGTTCATTAGGGCTTTGGGGTAATCCACCGCGTCCAGTGGCAATAAAGCGACTGGCATTTTGTCCTCTTCTAGGAGTGCAACCTTGAGCAATTTGTCGGGATGCATCCACGAGGTTGGAGGGTAGTTGAGTTAATCCGCGACTAGGGTCAGTATCAGGACTGTTGATAGTTACTTGCCCACTTACTCCCAATTCCGAACTCGCTGTAATGTCACTGTTTTCGGTTGGGCTTTTTTGCGCGAGAATACCGAAAATGCCGTTTGTTGTAATGTCAACTTTACCACCAATACCTGTGAAGGCATTAGCGCTGATATCGCTATTTTCTTTGGGAACAGCGACAATGAAAGGGCTATTAATGATCAGATTACCGCCATTGCCACCGAATTCGCTACTGCCGGCAGTGGTAGAAATTTGACTATGATTGCGTAGTAATAATAAGTCTTGCAACTTCAGGGTAATATTACCACCATTCCCCGATCTGGTTATGGCGGCGATCGCTCCTTGATTATCTAGACTCAGAGAACGAGCTTGGATGTCAAGGTTGCCTGCCGTCCCCGCTCCGGTACTACTGACAGTGACTTCACCTCCATCCCGAACACTCATCTGCTCAGTTTCAATCTTTAAACTTCCCCCACTACCAGTACCTTCTGGCGTCACCGCAGCGCTGATTTGGCTGTTAAAGTTACCATTTGGTGATTTCCCAACAACTTCGACAGATTTCGACGCATGAATTCGCAATCTACCTGCATTGCCCACTCCAGCAGTGCCAACCGATATTATTGCACCACCTCTCACACTCAAGCGATCGGTTTCAATTGTTAAATCGCCACCATTGCCTCTAGGTGGAATAACTGTTTCGTCTGCGTCTAGTTCAATACCTGCGTTGATTCCTGTAGCATAGAGGTTATCAACAGGTGTATCAAATACTTCTACTTCAGAAGCCCGAATTGTGAGATTACCAGCGTCGCCTTGACCAAAAGTAGCGACTTGCACTTTGCCTCCATGACTGACACTCAAGCGTTTTGTCTCAATGGTCAAGTTGCCACCGCGACCCTCACCTCTAGGGTTTACCTGAGCAAATAAGCCAGCAGGATTTTCAATATTAGATGTAAACGATTTGATTTTTCCACTGATTTCCACTGACTCGGCAGCGTGAATAGTCAAATTTCCTGCAAACCCTTTACGGTAAACACTGCTTCCCACTTGACTATCAATGATATTCATGGTGACAGTTTCAATGTTTATATTGCCAGCATTCCCTTGTCCAAAAGTACTGGCAGATAGTTGTCCTTCTCGGACAATCAACTGATTGGTGTTAATTACCAAATCTCCTGCTGTTCCTGTACTCAATGTTTGAGTCACCAAGCTGCTGGGAAAGGGAAATAGACTATTACTATTAGTAGCAGATCCTATCAGTTTAACTGATTGGGAGGCATTTATCGTCAAACTTCCTCCAGCCCCACTACCGCTAGTTCGAGCTGAAATCGCTGCTCCATCTTGGATTAACAACTGATTGGTATTAATCGTAATCTTTCCTGCGGGCCCTGTGCTATAAGCGTTAGAACTTATTTTGCTAGGATACCATCTATTAGGAAACTGTGGCAGAATCGCAGTACCGACTAGCTGCACTGATTCGGCATTTACTGTTATACTCCCTCCAACCCCTTTACCTTCGTTATCAGTTGTGATTCCGGCTCCATTTTGGATGAGTAACTGTCTAGTGTTAATCGTGATGTTTCCGGCGTCTCCCACTCCATTAGATGCAGCAAACATACCACTAGAACCTAAATTGGGATTATCTGGAATACCAATTAGTTGCACTGATTCTGAGGCATTCACGATCAAATTTCCTGCCAAACCTGCATTCGTTGTACTAGATGAAATCTTTCCTCCTGCTAAGATTTGTAACTGTCTGGTGTTAATTGTCAGGTTTCCTGCGCTTCCTGTCCCAAAAGTTTCAGCAAATAAACCGCTACGAATTCCAGTAGGTGATTCTCCAACGACTTGCACTGATTCGGAAGCATTTACACTCAATCCTTTTCCAGGTAATGCTCCTAAAGTGCTGGCTTCAATCTGGGAACCTCCACTGACTGTAACTCCTTTACCCCACACCTGAATAGCGCCGCCACCTTCGCCACTGGTACTGACCAAGGCTTGATTACTGAGTGAGATATCGGCTTTAGCTACATTATCAGGAACAATCAAACTCAAATTATTACCATCCACATTCAGTCCGACTGTCCCCTCACCTGCAATTCCTGCCAATTCCACTCGCCCACCCGGAGCATTCAATTTACCTCCGTTGATGGCAACGTCTCCACCCACTAATAGCAAACTCTGACCATCTGGCACTCGTAAACCAAAGATATTATCTTCTACTGGTGCAATTGACCTGTTTTCAATTCTGCCAGCCTGAAGTTGATTGAATAGTAAAGCAGAAGGATTAACTGTTAGCAATGAAGAAGGATTCTGAGGATTAGTTGCACTAAATTCCAACCCATTGCCAAACACAAAAGAATTCGCCGTACTCCCTACAAAGGAACCCGCTACATCCAGCTGTGCATTATTCCCAAATAAAATCCCATTGGGATTAATAAAAAACAAATTTGCGCCACCATCTACCCCTAAAGTGCCGAGAATATTAGAGATATTACTTCCCGTCACCCGTGTGAGAATATTGGAGATTCCCGTGGGATTGGCAAAATAAACACGCTGCAATTCTCCCACATTGAATTCCTGGAAACTATGGAACAGGTTTGCACCGCGAGTTGCTCCACCATCAATGCGGTCAGCCGGAAGTCCTTTAATGTTGACATTGGGAGTGATTATTGAAGAGTTATTATCCAATGTTCCATCAGGCGTAATCTGGGCTAAGGCGTGATTTTCAGAACAAAATATGCCGTGAGCAAGCACTCCAATAATGCCAAAAACTTCTAATAAATCTGAGTGCCAATTCCTATCTTTACAGGTTGTCATATCAGAACCAGCCTCGCTTGCTCATTTCCTACCTGTGAATATGCAATTTTCTTATGCCACGGCTTTGAACCACATCTTCAAGGGTTTTCAGCTAACCGTATTGATAAATTTTTCTACAATTAATTTCAGCAGATATTTGAACTAGATCGGAGTAAACTTTTTAAAACTTAAAATTAGGTAATGCATCTGATTGTTTTGATCGCTCTTGGTTTTCATCGTAATTCCTTCCCCGACTCATGGAGTAATAAATTATTGACTACAGGACATGGCAGAGGGAATAAAAAAACTTTCAGGAGATTGAGCCACGAGCATAATATTACCATTAGCATCGACAATCCATCCTTGAGCCTCCACAATCTGATCGTCAGATTTGGTCATAGATGCAGTAGATGATTTATCCGCGATGGCTGTTGCTTGTTCGGGCAAATCTACCCAACCAGTAATCACTGCTCGCCCCCGCAACGGCTCGTTAGGATTAAGAGGTAATCCACCGCGTCCTGTAGCGATAAAACGACTAGCATTTTGTCGTCCTCTGGGAGTGCAACCTTGGGCGATTTGTTGGGATGCATCCACGAGGTTGGAAGGTAGTTGAATTAAGCCGCGGCTGGGGTCAGTATCTGGACTGTTGATGGTTACTTCCCCACTGACTCCCAATTCCGAACTTGCTGTAATGTCACTGTTTTCGGTTGGGCTTTTTTGCGGGAGAATACCGTAAATACCGTTTGTTGTAATGTCAACTCTACCACCAATCCCTGTGAAGGCGTTAGCGCTGATATCACTATTTTCGTTGGGAACTGCAACGATAAATTTTGAGTTTATATTGATGTTACCACCATTGCCACCTAATTTTTCTGTACCTGCATTGGTGGAGATTTGACTGTTGCGACGGAGTAAGAGTAAGTCGCTGTTGACGTTGATGTTACCACCGTTACCGGATGCAGATTCGGCGTTGAGTTTGCCTTGGTTGTCTAGGGTAATTAGGTTAGAGTTAATTTCGATGTCGCCTGTGATTCCTGAACCTGTGGAACTGACAAATAAGCCACTGTTAGCATCGATATTTAGTACGTTGTCAGGAAAGTTAGTAACTCGGTCATCATAACTCAAGTCAATCCCACTAATTATTACCTTATCCTTAGCATTGACAGTTATTTTACCTGCACGTCCATTGTTTGAGGTAGTGGTGGTGAGTTGTCCACCATTGAAAGCGTCAAAAATATTTGCATTTACCGTAATATCGCCACCCTTTTGATTAGTTGTGGTGCCTGCAACCAGTAAAGCACCGTCCGAGATGCGAAAATTATTCGTTTTTATGGTGATATCACCACCTTTACCTTGAGAATTCAAATTAGTAAATGTGAATAAAGCACTAGAACCTCCGCTTTCTTGACTAGTTCCAGAAACAGTTACCGTATCTTTTGCATTGATGCGAATATTCCCCGCATTCCCCTGTCCAGAAGTTGAGGCAGAAAGTATAGCGCCATCTCGTAATGAGAAGTCACCAGAATCGATAGTAATATTACCTCCATTGCCAACTGTTTCCGTTTCCACATTGCTGCCAATCCCACTAGAAAAACCGTTTTTCTCCCCAGCAATATCAACAGCGCCTGTTACCTTAACATTGACATTGCCTGCATCCCCTGTTCCTGCTGGTTGGGTATCAGATGCACGACGAGTAATGGTTAGCAGTTCAGCACCATCAGTGAGTGACAGAGTTGCTGCATTGATGTCGATATTGCCACCCTTACCCACACCTCCGGCTTCCACCGCGCTCAGGATGGAAGCACCTTCAAGGGAAACAGCATTTTTTGCGCCCACTGTCACATTTCCTGCATTCCCCTGTCCATAAGTTGAGGCTTGAAGTTGAGCGCCATCTCGTAATGAAAAGTCACCAGAATCGATGGTAATGTTACCCCCGTTGCCAACTGTTCCTGTGTACACTTTGCTGTCAATCCCACTGGAAAAACCGTTTTTCTCCCCAGCAATATTAACAGCACCTGTTGCCTTAACATTGACATTCCCCGCATTCCCCTGTCCATAAGTTGAGGCAGAAAGTTGAGCGCCATCTTGTAATGAAAAATCACCAGAATTGATGGTAATGTTACCCCCATTGCCAACTGTTCCTGTATCCAAAAAGCTGAAAATCCCACTCTGCAAACCGTTTTTCTCCCCAGCAATATCAACAGCGCCTGTTACCTTAACATTGACATTGCCTGCATCCCCTCTTGCTGCTGGTTGGGTATCAGATGCACCACGAGTAATGGTTAGCAGTTGAGCGCCATCAGTGAGTGACAGAGTTGCTGCATTGATGTCGATATTGCCACCCTTACCCACACCTCCGGCTGACACGGTGCTGAAGATGTAAGCATTACCTGTAAGGGAAACAGCATTTTTTGCACTAACTGTCACATTCCCACCATTCCCCTGTCCATAAGTTGAGGCAGAAAGTTGAGCGCCGTCTCGTAATGAAAAATCACCAGAATCGATGCTAATGTTACCCGCATTGCCAACTGTTTTCGTTTGCACCCTGCTGAGAATCGCACTTTTCAAACCGTTTTTCTCCCCAGCAATATCAACAGCGCCTGTTACCTTAACATTGACATTGCCTGCATCCCCTCTTGCTGCTGGTTGGGTATCAGATGCACCACGAGTAATGGTTATCAGTTGAGCGCCATCAGTGAGTGACAGGTTTGCTGCATTGATGTCGAGATTGCCACCCTTACCCACACCTCCGGCTTCCACGGTGCTGAGGATGTAAGCATTACCAGCAAGGGAAACAGCATTTTTTGCACTAACTGTCACATTCCCACCATTCCCCTGTCCAAAAGTTGAGGCAACAAGTTGAGCGCCATCTCGTAATGAGAAGTCACCAGAATCGATAGTAATGTTGCCTCCTTTACCTTTTGCTCCTTGTTCTACTAAATTGCTAATCCCGCTACCAGAACCAGCAATTTTGATGTCTCCGGTAGCACTTAGCGTAATATCCCCTGCAACAGTCTCAGGCGTCCCCAAACCCCCTCCGATACCAGCATAAAGGCTACTTCCACGTAAAATCTCTACATTTCGGGCATTGACTGCAATATCACCGCCACCAGCAGCTTCTACATACACACCCGCTTGATTTGTAAGCGATATATCAGCACGAATCGCATTAAGAGGAAATTTCAAGCTGAGATTATCCCCACTAAAAACAAGTTTGACATTTCCAGGTGCTGCTAACCCCCCTAATTCAACTCTCCCACCATAAGCATTTAACTGGCCGCCATCCATACTGACATTACCGCCCACTAGCAGCAAACTTTTACCATCTCCTACTCGTAAACCAAATGCATTAAAACCTGCCGGATCTATTCCTACTGGTGCGACTGAGTTGTTTTGAATCGGTGCAGCAATAATTTGATTGAATAACAAAGCGGAAGGATTAACTATTAGTAATGGGGAAGGAGTCTGAGGATTCGTTGCACTAAATTCCAACCCATTGCCAAACACAAAAGAATTCGCTGTACTCCCTACAAAGGAACCTGCCACATCCAGCCGTGCATTGTTTCCAAATAAAATCCCATTGGGATTAATAAAAAACAAATTTGCGCCACCATCTACCCCCAGTGTGCCGAGAATATTCGAGACGTTACTTCCCGTCACCCTTGTGAAAATATTTTTAATTCCGGTGGGATTGGCAAAATAAACTTGCTGAGATTTTTCGACATTGAATTCACGAAAACTATGGAACAGGTTTGCACTGCGAGTTGCTCCACCATCAATGCGGTCAGCCGGAAGTCCTTTAATATTGACATTAGGAGTGATTATTGAAGAGTTATTACCCAATGTTCCATCAGGTGTAATCTGGGCTAAGGCGTGATTTTCACAATAAAATATGACATGAGCAAGCACTTCAATAATACTAAACACTCCTAATAAATCTGAGCGCCAATTCCTATTTCCACAGATTGCCATATCATAACCAGCCTCGCTCGCTCATTTCATTCCTGTGAATATGTAATCAATCACGCCACGGCTTCGAGCCACATCTTCAAGGGTTTTATGCTAGCCGTACTGATAAATTTTTCTACAATTAATTTCAGCAGATATTTTAATTCGATGAGAGGAAAGTTTTTAAAACTTAAAATTAGGTAATGCATCTCTTTGATCGCTCTTGGGTTTCATCGTAATTCCTCCCCCAACTCTTGGAGTAACAAATTATTGACTACAGGACATGGCAGAGGGAATAAAAAAACTTTCAGGAGATTGAGCCACGAGCATAATATTACCGTTACCATCAACGATCCATCCTTGAGCCTCCACAATCTGATCATCAGATTTGGTCATAGATGCAGTAGATGATTTATCCGTGATGGCTGTTGCTTGTTCGGGCAAATCTACCCAACCAGTAATCACTGCTCGCCCCCGCAACGGCTCGTTAGGATTAAGAGGTAATCCACCGCGTCCTGTAGCGATAAAACGACTAGCATTTTGTCGTCCTCTGGGAGTGCAACCTTGGGCAATTTGTTGGGATGCATCCACGAGGTTAGAGGGTAGTTGAATTAAGCCGCGACTAGGGTCAGTATCTGGACTGTTGATAGTTACCTGCCCACTCACTCCCAATTCCGAACTCGCTGTAATGTCGCTCTTTTCGGTTGGGCGTTTTTGCGGAAGAATACCGTAAATACCGTTTGTTGTAATGTCAACTTTACCACCTATCCCTGTGAAGGCGTTAGCGCTGATATCGCTATTTTCTTTTGGGACGGCGACAATGAAAGGGCTATTAATCGTGATGTTGCCGCCATTGCCACCGAATTCGCGATTCCCGGCAGTGGTGGAGATTTGACTGTTGCGACGGAGTAGTAGCAGATCCTGCACCGTTAGCGCAATATCTCCACCTTGACTGCTGTTTGCTATTGCCGAGAGGAAAGCCTTATTGTCAAGGGTAAGAGAGCCTGCTTGTACCTGTAAGCTGCCACCCTTTCCGATTCCTTGGCTATCTACGGCGATACCCCCACCATCTGCGATCGCTAACCGCATCGGGTCAATGAAGATACTACCACCATTTCCACTAGAGCCAGTCGCGGTGTTGGCAAACAACCCTGCTTCTGGGCGAACAGGATCAATTGTAGCCTTGGCTTGCTCCTCACCAAAAACTTTAGCAACAGAGTTAAAGCGATCGCTGAAGGTGGAATCACTGCCTGAAATAGTGATCCGGTCTTTAACTTTGACGATGATGTTACCTGCATCGCCGCTGTTGAAGGCAGTGGTAAGAAATTGCCCACCATTTGTTACTTCAAGCACATTAGCATTAACAGTGATATTACCACCATTGGAGCCGCTTTGGCTGCGGGCGCTCAAAACCGCCCCATCTGATACACGTAAGATACCAGTATTAACGCCCAGTTCACCACCTTGTCCACTGGCTCCTTTGTTGGTGGTCGTAAACAACCCACTAGAGAATCCGCCTGCACGACCATCTTCAAGGACTGGGAACGAAGCAACTCCGGAGAGTTCAACAGAATCTGTTGCATTGACCAGAATATTTCCTGCATTTCCCCGTCCTTGAGTGCTAGCTGCTAATTCAGCGCCACCCGTTACAGAAAAAGACCGGGATGAGATGTCGATATCACCACCTTTGCCGACTCCTCCACGGTTTACAGCACTGAAGATATTAGTGCCACTACCTGCCAGAGAAACCGAATCTTTAGTTTGCACAAATACGCTACCAGCATTCCCCTGTCCACTAGTACTCGAAATTAGTGCAGCACCATTGTTCAAAAAGAGTGAGCCAGTGGTAATATCGATCTCGCCACCTTTGCCTACCGCTTCAGGAAATACATTACTGAGGATACCAGTGCCACTGCCTGCTAGAGAAACCGAATCTTTCGCTTGGACAAATACGCTACCAGCATTCCCCTGTCCAGCAGTACTGGTTACTAGTTGACCACCATTGGTCAAGGAGAGTGAACCAGCAGTAATATTGATATTGCCACCCTTGCCATTGCCCACAATTCCTTGATCTGGTATCAATCCTAAAAATCCGAAAGCCTCGACCTGGCTAGCTGAGAACCCTCCCACACCGCTGTAAACGCTACTTGCTATAGGGCCACTTATTTCTCCCACACCGTCCAATAAAACTGCACCATCAGCTTTAATAGTTACGTTTCCTGCATTCCCCTGTCCACCAGTGAAGGTACTCAATTGAGCGCCATTGGTTAGAGAGAATGAACCTGCGGTGATATTGATGTCGCCACCATTGCCAATGCCCACACTTCCTGGAATTGCTAATGCTATCACCCCGCTGAAGGCCGCGCTAGCTCTAGGAAAGCCATCTATTACTCCCGCACCATCAAAGGAAACTGCACCATTAGCTTTAATCATCACATTTCCTGCATTCCCCTGTCCACTAGTGGCGGTAAGTAGAGCAGCGCTATCAGTTAAGGAAAGCGAGTCGGCGGTGATATTGATATCGCCCCCCGTTCCTACTCCGTTAACATTGCTAAAGATGAAGCTGCCACTTGCAAGCGAGACTCTACCCGATGCCTGTAGAAATACACTGCCTGCATTCCCTTTTCCAAGGATACCAGTATTTAGAATAGCCCCATCAGTTAAGGAAAATGTCTTAGCTTTAAGAGTAATGTTACCACCATTGCCCGCTGCTCCACTATCTACACCGTTGGACATGTTGCTATTCGTGAGAGAAATCGAGTCCAACGCTTGCACAAAAATGCTGCCGCCATTCCCCTGCCCAAAGGTAATGGCAGATAGGGAAGCGCTATTAGTTAAGAAGAGTGACCCAGCAGTGATATTGATGTTGCCACCATTGCTGCCAACTACTTCTTCTCCTACATTACTATTGATAAAGCTATTGTTTGCGAGAGAGACTCTACCCGAAACTTGCACAAATACGTTACCGGCATTCCCCTGTCCAAGGGTGCTAGCAAACAGGCCAGCGCCATCACTTAGAGAAAGCGCCCCAGCAGTAATATTAATATCACCACCATTGCCGACCGCTTCAGTTCCTACAGTGCTGCCAATGATGCTATTGATGAGAGAAACCGAGTCAGAGGCTTGCACAAATACGCTGCCAGCATTCCCTCGTCCATATGTGCTGGCATCCAGTCTAGCGCCATCAGTTAAGGAAAGTGTCTTAGCTTTAATATTGATGTCGCCAGATTTGCCGACTGCTTCAGTTCCTACAGCGCTGAGAATGTTGCTATTTGTGAGTGAAACCGAGTCAGACGACTGCACAAATACGCTGCCGGCATTCCCCTGTCCATATATACTGGCATCAAGTTTAGCGCTATTAGTTAAAGACAGCGACCCAGGAGTGATATTGATGTCACCCGCATTGCCTATCGCTCCGTTGTTCACATAGGTGTAAACTCCACTGACACGTTCGTTATTCACCCCATCAATAGTGACAGCATCACGGACATTAATATTCACATTGCCAGCATCGCCACGCCCAGCAGGGAGCGAATCAGAAGTTCCCTGAACGAAGGTTAACAGTTGAGCGCCATCAGTGAGTGAGAGTGAAGTAGCATTGATGTCGATATTGCCCCCCTTACCCACAGATCCGGCTTCCACCGTGGTCAAAATGCCAGTATTACCTGTCAGAGAAACACCATCTTTTGCACGCACCGTTACATTCCCCGCATTCCCTTGTCCAAGAATTGAGGCAGAAAGTTGAGCGCCATCAGTAAGTGAGAGTGAAGTAGCATTGATGTCGATATTGCCCCCCTTACCCACAGATCCGGCTTCCACTCTGCTGAGGATGTGAGCATCTGCAAGGGAAACAGTATTTTTTGCACCCACTGTCACATTCCCTGCATTCCCTTGTCCAAGAATTGAGGCAAAAAGTTGAGCGCCATCTCGTAATGAGAACTCACCAGAATCGATAGTAATGTTGCCTCCTTTACCTTTTGCTCCTTCTCCTACAAAATTGCCAATCCCGCTACCAGAACCAGCAATTGTAATGTATCCGGTAGCATTTAGCGTAATATCCCCTGCAACAGTCTCAGGTGTTCCCAAACCCCCTCCGATACCAGCATAAAGACGACTTTCGCCTAATATCTCTACATTTCGGGCATTAATCGCAATATCACCGCCACCAGCAGCTTCTACATACACACGCGCTTGATTGATAAGCGATACCGAAGCACGAGTCACATTATCAGGAAATTTCAAGCTGAGATTATCGCCATTAAAAAGAAGATTGACATTTCCAGGTGCTGCTAACCCCCCTAATTCAACTCTCCCACCATAAGCATTTAACTTGCCGCCATCCATGCTGACATTACCGCCCACTAGCAGCAAACTTTTACCATTTCCTACTCGTAAACCAAAGGCATTCAAACCTGCGGGATCTATTCCTGCTGGTGCAATTGACCTGTTTTCAATTCTGCCAGCCTGAAGTTGATTGAATAGTAAAGCGGAAGGATTAACTGTTAGTAATGAAGAAGGATTCTGAGGATTAGTTGCACTAAATTCCAACCCATTGCCAAACACAAAAGAATTCGCCGTACTTGCTACAAAGGAACCCGCTACATCTAGGCGTGCATTATCCCCAAATAAAATCCCATTGGGATTAATAAAAAACAAATTTGCGCCACCATCTACCCCCAGTGTGCCGAGAATATTCGAGACGTTACTTCCCGTTACCCTTGTGAGAATATTTTTAATTCCTGTGGGATTGGCAAAATAAACTCGCTGAGATTTTTTGACATTGAATTCACGAAAACTATGGAACAGGTTTGCACCGCGAGCTGCTCCACCATCAATCCGGTCAGCCGGAAGTCCTTTAATATTGACATTGGGGGTTCTCGTTGAAGAGTTATTACCCAATGTTCCATCAGGGGTAATCTGGGCTAAGGCGTGATTATCACAACAAAATATGACATGAGCAAGCACTCCAATAATACTAAAAACTCCTAATAAATCTGAGTGCCAATTTCTATTTTTACAGGTAGTCATATCAGAATCAGCCTTGCTTGCTCATTTTCATCTGTGAATATGTTACATTCCGTTACACATTGGTTGCCCGAATTCAATCAACGACTGCCCGAATTCGATCAACGATTGCCCGAATTCAATCAACGACTGCCCAAATTCAATTAACGACTGCCCGAATTCAATTAACGATTGCCCGAATTCAATTAACGATTGCCCGAATTCAATTAACGACTGTCGGAATTCAATCAACAACTGCCCGAATTCAATATAGGAATTTAGCAAACTTGCTTTTATTAAACACAAAACCGATGGCTTTGCCAACGCCAAGGGCGAAAACGCAACAGTTCAACTGATACAAAGCGTAGACGCTGCATCGGTGAGGGAGTCGCAGTCTTCTCCCAAGGGGAGACAATTAGTAGGGGCGGGTTTCCCGACTTGAGGCGACTGTCGTCGGCTCTGCCGACTTGTACTCCTACAAAGAAGCAAGTGGCGTGAGGGTTAGGGTAGGGTATAAAAATATATGCGATCGCGGGCGATAATAGTTACATTAAAGAAAAAGTTACAAATCACTAATCAACCTCGCCTTACGGAGGAAGAATTGCAGTACAGTTTCTTCACGGGAAATAATATCAACCCTACCCTCCATGCCCAATTGAATGTGACACTGGTTTTTCCCTTTACCTAAAACCAGAGTTTCCGGTTCAATTGTGACTTCATAAAAAGCACCAAGCGCAGTAGCTTTTGGACTAGTAGTCCCATTCATCGATGTATTTGTGCCATTCTTTTGAGGAGCGATCGCATCTGGAGAAATGGTCTGCACTTGACCATTTAGAGTACCATAATCTGGGTAAGGACAAGCGCTGACTCGCATTTGGACTTTTTGACCAATTTTTAACTTACTTTGATCTTCAGATGCCACGGCAGCTTTCAAAACTTGAGGTGCATCAGTGGGGACAATTTGCAATACTTCCTCGCCAGCACGCACAGTTTGACCTGGGTTTCGCAGATTGAGTTGGGAAATGATACCATCGGCGGTAGCTGCGATCGCAGTTTGAGCTAAATCTATTTTGGCTTGTTTAAGTTCGCTAGTATCACGCTCTAACTGCTTTTCAATTTCAATCCGTTGCTTAACTAAGGCTTGGCGTTCCTTTTCTATTGTTGCTTTGTTGCTTTCCCCTCCCGCTTTTTCTTGAGCGATTCGCTCAGTAGCAACAGTTACTGCTGCATTACTTGGATTGACGGCAACTTGGGCGCGTTGTCTTCTGGCCATCACCGCAGATACCGCTTGTTGTAACCGTTCAATTGTCTGTTTTTGCGCCTCCACTGCCGCTTGTTGCGCCTTTACCGCTTGCTCTTGCTGTCTGGCAGATAATTGTGCTTCTTCCAATTGATCCTGAGATAGCGCCCCTTGGTTGGCTACACTCTCATATCGCTTCTGTTTTGACTGGGCTACACCTAATGCAGCTTCAGTCGCATGGAGATTTGCTTGTGCTGTTTTTAACTGTGCTTCCCCAGCCAGCAATTCTTTTTCAGCAATTTTGACGTTGGCATCAGCTTCTTGGAGTTCGGAAACAGTGGTAAGATTTTTATCTTGATATTCGCGACGGCGACCGCTCAATTCGGCTTGAGCGCCAGTAACAATCCGGTTAAGGCGGTCAGTTTCGGCTTGAATCTGGCTATTAAGGGAACTAATCTGGGCATTGATTTGCACTAGTTGTAACTGAGATTGTTGAATACTAGTTTGCAATTGGCTTTTTTTGGTTTGCAGACGGGAGTCATCGATAGTTGCGATCGCATCTCCTTTTTTGATAAGCTGATTTTCTTTGACATAAATGTGCATAACCTGACCTTCAGTTGCCGCTTGCACAATTCGCAATTCACCCGCCGGACGCACAACCGCCTGTGCTTGGACTGTAACCTTATATTTACTAATAGCAGCAAGTGGCACAGCTAGTCCGAGAACGCAGAGAATAAACATTCCGCCCCATGTTGTCCAACGAGTAATTGGTGGGAGAAATTCGTTTGTTTGAATTGGGGGGAGAAAATTTGTGTTGCTAACCATGATGTAATATGAATAAACCGCAGAGGCACAGAGAACAC
The DNA here is from genome assembly GCA_003326195.1 of Nostoc punctiforme NIES-2108. Taxonomy (GTDB): domain Bacteria; phylum Cyanobacteriota; class Cyanobacteriia; order Cyanobacteriales; family Nostocaceae; genus Nostoc; species Nostoc punctiforme_A. The sequence goes on along the minus strand of LXQE01000096.1, from coordinate 251,010 downwards.
AGAGAAAGAGAAAACAGAGATTTTTACAACTGCTAAACGAATTGCTATCTTAATTAATAGTGGCAGTCTTGCCGTTATGATGAGCCGGGGAAGATATCAGCGCCAACCCATTATGAGAGGGAAAAATATCATCTAAGAAATCTAAATGTTCGCCAGGTAAAGAGCGCAATTCTTCTGGTGTGCCTTGAATTTTTAAGCGTCCTTGTTCTAAAAATACAATTAAATCTGCTCTCTGTATTACTTTGGGACGGTGACTAATTAAAATAGTCGTTTGATTGTGACGATGGGATAAAAGTCTATCTAATACTTGTCTTTCGCTTACTGGGTCGAGTGCGCCTGTGGATTCATCTAAAATTAAGACTGCTGGCTGAGTAACTATGGCTCTGGCTATGGCTAATCTTTGGCGTTGTCCACCAGAAAGATTTGCCCCAAATTCTCCTAAAACAGTTTGGTATTTATCAGGGAGTTTGCTAATAAATTCATCTGCACCTGCAATTTGACAAGCTTTGACAATTTCTTCAAAACTAATATGGGGATAGCTAAAGTTGAAGTTATCAATAATAGAACGACTCCAAAAGTGGGGTTCTTGAGGAACTAATACCACTTGTTGACGCAAACATTCTAAGGATAAATCTTGCTGATTATATAAACCATAACGAATATTGCCAGACTCGACTTTATATAAGCCAGTTAGCAATTTTGCCAGGGTACTTTTACCACAGCCAGATTTGCCAATTAAAGCAATAACTTTACCGCCAGGAATAGTTAAGGAAAAATCTTGTAGGAGGTCAACTCTACCTGCGTGATGAAAGTTAAGTTCAGTGCAAGTAATATCTGCATTTCCAGGAATTTGTGCCCAAGGCTTTTTAAAGTCATTTTCGGACTCTGGGGTAGCGTCAATAACTTCTGTCATCCGTTGCAGGACTATCTGGGCTGTGATAAACTCATCTACTAAGCCGATCGCAGCACCTAAGAAGCCGAGAAAGTTGCCACTCATGCCGTTATATGCCATTAACTGACCGATTGTTAAGGTGCGATTAATGACCAAATAGCTACCCATCCAAAGGATGCCAATACTAATGAAGGTAGAAAGAATGCCAGTAACTGTACTGCTATACAGTCCCAGTTTCATCATACTCCAGCCTAAGTTGGCGAGGCGACCATAATTCCCTTGATATTCTGACCAAGCTTGGGGAGTGGCTTGGGTAGTTTTTAATACTTGGATGCCGCGAAATGTTTCTACCAAAAAGCCTTGGTTTTCTGTACCAGAAACAATTAAATTTCGGGTTTTCTGGCGCATTGCGGGTAAGAAAAGCAAGTTAACACCCGTGACAACCATAAATGCAACTATGGAAGCGAGAGTTAGTTCCCAACTGTAAAAGAGCATAAAACCCAAGGAAATTACAGCAATAAAGAATTGACTGGGTAATCCCAGGACAATTTGGGAAACTAAGTTATTGATGGCTTTGACATCGGCAATGCGGCTGACAACTTCCCCACTGCGTCGTCCTTCAAAGTAGGATAGGGGTAAATGTAAGAGTTTGCGTCCGTATTCTAGAATTAGTCCTAATTGCAATCTTTGACCGAAGTGACCGATGAGGTGAGATTGGACTAAACTAATGGCACTTCTAATTAAGTTCATGGCGATAACGCCAATTGCGACGGTGGTTAGTAGTTGGGTATCACCTCGTACTAAGACATCATCGGTGAGGAGTTGCATCATAAAAGGAGATGCCAAAGAAAGCAGTCCAATGGCGATGTTAATGGCGATCGCTTGAGCGAGAATAGAACGATAAGGCCAAACCCGTTGCAGATATCTTCCCAGTCCGCCAATTTTATCTGATTCTTGTTGATAAAAACGACTGTCGTCTGGAGTCAGCAGTAACATGACGCCATTATTCCAACCTGCCATTAACTCTTGACGGGTAAGATGACGAATACCAACGCCAGGGTCGGCGATGATGTATTTTTTGCCTTTTTGCCCGTATAATACCACCCAGTGGTAGCCTTTCCAGTGGATAACTGCTGGTAAAGGAGCTTGATCTAATTGGTCAATTAATTGGGGACTGGCTTTAACTTGGCGGGCGTTGAATCCTAGTACTTCTGCACCCCGTTTCAATCCCAGCAAGGATGTTCCTCTGGAACCAGTACCTACGGCTTCTCGGACGCGGTTAAGGGTAAATGTGCGTCCGTAATGTTTGGCAATGGTGGCAAGACTCGCAGCCCCGCAGTCTTCTTCACTGTGTTGGAGGACTATTTGGTATTTCATTGTCAAGACGAATGGTGATGGAAAAAGAGAAGTCGGGGAGAAAACCCCGACTAGAGATGATATTTAGTTTGTTAAACCTAAACATCTGAGTACTGGGCTATTTCTGCAAAGTTCTACCAATTTGTAAAATGATTGCAATATATGGATTGCCCAAAAGCTTAGGGACTTCCAAATAAAAAAATATTCAATTATTTATTGTGGGGTGGGAGTCTCGCCCGCCTTTATTTATTGGGCGCTCATGTTGCCCACCCCACAATATTGGATAATTTATTTCTTGGAGTTCCCATTAATCACTAACTTTTTACAATCCAAAATCTAAAATCCCAAATAGTACTACTCAGGTGGGTTTGTAACCTTTTCAACTGACTGAGTAAGATACTCTATACCTAGAACCGCCCCCAGCGATAGTAGTTCTTTGTATACCGTTTGTTGGGCCGGAGACGGAAAAACCGCCTAGAGCGTCGTCAGAGTCTGGCCAATCACTATCGAAAAAGCTGATTTCTGCATTTTCAAAAAAGTTAAATTCCCAACCTAGATTTTTACCATCTCCTGCACTCATACCACCTACATTGAGTCTACTGGTTATCTCGTCAACAGTGACGTTAGCATAAACATCGTCTTGGCTAAAAGTATCTGCACCATCTTTCAGGCAAACTATACTACTTACATAGAGGTTATATCCTCCTTCAATGATAGCCGCTTCTTCTGGCGTTAGGTTAGTGAAAAGTTGTTCTTGAGCAACAACAGCAGCGTTAGTAGAAATGATTTTTGACATGGATTTTATCCTTGATTGTAATTTACTAAGTACACTTGAGAATTGCAGATTAGGCTACTTTGTTAATTAGAGTAGCTTTTAAAAAGTTGCATATTGGTGGGATTAATTTGCGGCTGTAACCATTGAAATTTTGTTCTATATTTGACAAAGTTATCCAATTATTCCGCTAGCCCCCAGAGAAAGTATCTTTCTAAATGAACTTCTCTGCATATCACTCTTTACGACTACTTTGAGTTTTTATGCACTTGGAGCAGAACTATTTTGATAAATCGGGCAAATCCTTATGCATGAAAAAATCGGGGCACTCAGTGCCCCGACATTATATTGTATTTAGCTTTTTAGCCCAGATTTTTGAGTGGTTGCATCTTTAATCTGAACCGAGATAGGACAATCTAACCTCGAAAATTCAAATCAATAAATCTGCTTCAAATTTACGCAACAGTATAGAGTTGTATATCGTATGGATTGCCAACAGTGCTTGTGTTGTCTTGAAACTCATATACTCCTCCATCGGCCAAATTGTACGTTACGTAATCCTCAAAGTCATTTCGACTGTCTTTGTCATATCTAATGATTCCTCCACTAGTGGCAGTCCATACAGCATAACCATCATTAGGATTTGCGGCATACTGTGGTGCTGTTGTACCATCGAGAGTGTAGGAGACATTGTATGGCGTTTTGTTTTTAACCGTAAACACCTCGGTAGCTCCGCCACTAATTGTTTCAGCAGCTTGTTCGTCAAGTTCTTCAATTAAACCAAAAGATTCTAGGCAGGTTTGATTAGTCAACATGGTTTTTCTCTCTTTGTTAATTAGGTGATGCAGAGATAATTAGGTAACTTTTAAGAAGTTGCATAATTGGGGGATGAATTTGCGGATGTAACTATCGAAATTTTGTTCTGTAGACGAACTTATTCAATGATTCCGCTATTCCCCAAAGAAAGCATCTTTTTAAATGAACTTCTTTGCATATCACTCTCTACGATGACTTTTAGTCTTTATGCACTGAGATCGGAAAATTTTTGAAAAATCTGTAAAATCCTTACGCAGTAAGGAATTAGCTTTTGTCCCTATTGTTGTATAATTGAAATCAGCTATGTTTCAAACAGCGGCAAGTATTCCATGCAACCCCGACAGGGCATTGTTGAAATCTTTTCTACCTTTGTGCAATTTGATGTAGATCAATTTAGTGGTTGGGCAACAGATGCCAAACTGCGACGCAGTATGAAAGTTTGCCTGGAGTCGTCAACTGAGAAATCAGATACCTTTTGGGCGCTTTACTGGTATAGAGTTTGGCAGACTCAATCTAGTGCTGTGGCACTTGCACATATTTCTGCTTATCTACAAGAGGTGTGCTACTGGACTGCCAGAAAATTCGCCCTCAACTTTCCCACGCAGTCGTCTGTAGCAGACTGTTTTCAGATGGCGATCGCTCACATTAACAGAATACTCAAAAATTTCAACCCTCAATATAGTTCCCATTTAAAAGCCTATGCACAATTAACTTTTGAATCGATTATCAAAGATGCACTGCGCTTACACCGGGAAGCAGACATTTGCTCAGACTGGGCATTATTGCATAAACTCAGCCGCAAACGACTAGTGCAGTCATTACAAAATGCCGGATTTAACAAAGAAAGCATCGAGAGTTATGTTTTAGCCTGGGAATGCTTTAAGGAACTCTACACAGGTGACAATACAAAAATTCGTCAGCTTCCCAAACCAGATGCTCGGACTTGGGAGGCTATTAGTAATCTTTATAATGCAGAACGTTTCAGCCGATTGAGTTCGCCCACTGGCGCAGTCAATCAGCAAACTATAGAAACCTGGGTATTATCTGCTGCTAAAGCTGCCCGTACTTTCCTCTATCCTAAGTTTGTTTCCACAGACGCTCCCCTTAAAGAAGATGAGGGTAATTTATTAGATATATTGCCTGTAGATTTGCAAACATCTTTACTAACGGAAATTATTGAGCAGGAAGAAGCGGTGAATATGCGATCGCAGCAAGCTCAGTTAAACCAAGTTTTGTCCCAAGCGATCGCTGCACTCGATGCTGAGTCCCAAAAAGTACTACAAGCTTACTACGTTCAACAACTGACTCAACAAGAAATTGCTGCACAGCTAGAAATTAAGCAATATACTGTTTCTCGTCGCCTGAGCAGCATTAAAAAGTCATTGCTCCTGACTCTTACGCAATGGAGTCAAAACACCTTGCATATTTCCCCTAAATCCGACGTAGTAGATGCCATAAACACAAGTTTAGAGGAATGGCTCAAAGTCCAATATAGCCATACCCAAATTCAATCAGCAGACAAGAAATAATTTTGTCTCTCCCCTCTCCCCAATATTGGTCTTTATATGGAGCCATTCTAGAATTTTTATGTTGAACCCACCTGCCCCATTCACTATTGACTCACAGCATTTATACTTGGAAATTACCCAATTTCCAGAAGTGCAAGATCAACCATACTCAACAGCTGGTGCTTGTCAACGTGGGTGGATAAATCAAAAATGCTTGCAAGCATTTTTGCCTTGGTTCCAGGAGGAAATTGCTCCCACCGCCAAGGTTTATTTTCACAGTGCGGCATTGCCGAGTTTTTGGGAAGTAGTCAATGGCACAGCTATTACTTTCGATCGCGATCGCCTGGTATTAATTCCCACCCTGGCGATGGATGACGATGAGTTACGCGTACCGCAGGAATGGGTAGATATACCAGAGTGGGTTGCTGACTATTACATAGCAGTACAAGTTAATCCCGATGATGGCTGGATGAAGATTTTTGGCTACACAACTCATCAAATTCTGAAAACAAAAGGGGTTTATGATGCTGGCGATCGCACTTACAGCTTGGAAAGTGAAGATTTAATTCCAGATATTAATGTGCTGTGGGTTACACGCCAACTAAATCGGTCAGAAACCTTACGTGCCGAGATTGCACCTTTAGATTCTATTGGCAAAACCCAGGCAGAAAACCTCTTAGAAAGATTGGGCGATCGCGATGTGAAATTTCCGCGTTTAGCAGTTCCATTTTCACTCTGGGGTGCGCTCTTGGCACATAGCGGTTGGCGAAAAAAGTTGTATGAACTGCGTCAGGGTTTACTCATACAGCGATCGATTCCGCAATGGTTGCAGACAGGAGTAGCCAATTTAGCTCAACAGTGGGGATGGGAAAAAAGAGAATTCGTTGTCGTACCTGCCGGAATGCGGAGTGCAGAACCAGTTCTCGGCTTGTCTCGGCAAATAATAATTGCAGAGCAAACATACGAGTTACGCATTTTCCCAAAAAGCGCTTCTGAGGATTATGTTTGGCGTTTTGAATTGCGAAGTACAACTCTTGATGGTCAAATTCCGGCTGGGTTTAAGCTTCGACTACTAACAGAAGACTTACAAGCTTTTGAAAATAATCAAGATACAGCAACAACTCCTGTAGATATGTTGTATTTGGAAGTAATTTTGGAACTAGGAGAAGGATTAGTTTGGGAAATAGAACCCGCACCTGAAGACTATGAACGAGAGATTTTGCGGTTTTAAATATTACCTTCAGAAATCTTCACGTTTAGCCTTTATTATTTGCTCTTAAACTGAATTTAACTACACACAGCAACCTATTTAGGAACCAAGATATATAGCAGGGTTAAAGTTGTCAATTTAACGTGAAACCCTTGTCAAGACGTAATATTGAGTTCATTCACTTATGCTTACTCACAGCGTCACCTCACCCCGGTTTTGTCTAAACCCAAAACCGCCTTTCCCTTTACCAAGGCTACGGTGTACATACAAGTTGAATTACCCCCCTCAATCCCCCCTTGTAAAGGGGGGAAGCCGGAAATCCAGTTCCCTCTTAAAGGGGCTGGAGAATTGTCGTCCACTAACTAACCTTGCAAAGAGGAGAAGCCGGAAATCCAGTTCCCTCCTTGGATCGAGTTCTTAATGTTTTGATATTTATCACCTTGCAAAGAAGAGAAGCCGGAAATCCAGTTCCCTCCCCTTTGCAAGGGGAGGGTTAGGGTGGGGTAAAGCGCATGTGGGACAAGCGTTTGAGGTTAAGTTTAGTGCCCTAACCCGACGGATGTACCTCACATAGATACAACTCAACATCTAGGGAGAACTAGCTGTGGACAAGTTAATCATCTTAAAGTTAGGGGAGGGAAACTTTGAACAAGGGTTTACCGTGACTCTACAGATTGGCGATGAAAATGTCCGCCCGACTGTGGAAATCACAGGTGAGCTTCCCCCCAACCCGGAAATTCTCCGCGATTATCACCGTTGGCAATCTATTTATCGTAATTTAAGGCTGCCATCTCGTCCGATTGGTTTAGCTAAAGAACTTAACCAAGCCCCCAGCCTAGAATACTGCCAGCAGGTGAGTGAGGAATTTAAAGTAAGTTTTAATACTTGGCTTGCTTCCGATTCCTTTCGTTCCATCCGCGAGAAATTGTTAGAAAAACTCGTGCTTGCGGATAATATTCGGATGCTTTTACAAACCAAAGACCTGCGATTACAGAAATTTCCCTGGCATCTTTGGGATTTGATAGAACGCTATCCCCAGGCGGAAATAGCCCTGAGCGCTCCTGCCTACGAACAAGTCAACCCTAACCGCATAGCAACTACATCTGACAAAGTAAAAATCTTAGCGATTTTGGGTAACAGTCAAGGTATTGATACCAAAGCAGACCAAGCGCTGCTTAATTTGTTACCCAATACAGATATCACTTTTTTAGTTGAACCACAATGCCTTGACCTGACTGACCAGCTATGGGAGCAGAATTGGCAGATTCTATTTTTCGCCGGACATAGTTCTACTCAGGAAACGAATCAAACAGGAAAAATCTACATCAATCAAACTGAAAGTCTAACAATTAGCCAGTTAAAGTATGCCTTAAAAAAGGCAGTAGAGCGAGGTCTAAAACTAGCGATTTTCAATTCCTGTGATGGCTTGGGATTGGCATGGGAGTTTGCAGATTTACATATTCCCCAAATTATCGTGATGCGAGAGCCTGTACCCGATCGCGTGGCGCAACAGTTTTTAAAGTATTTTTTAGAAGCCTTTGCGCGGGGAGGCTCATTGTATTTAGCCGTAAGAGAAGCACGAGAAAGGTTACAGGGACTAGAAAACCAATTTCCCTGCGCTACATGGTTGCCTGTCATCTTTCAAAATCCGGCTGAGATGCCGTTGAATTGGGGGGAATTGTTTAGAAATCCACCCAATCTTCCTGTATCTTTGTCTCAAACTACGCCTGTTAGAGGAACCACAAATCGGCTTGGCTTTCCATCGATCTTACTGGCGAGCATGGTAGTAACTGGAATATTAATCGGGGTAAGATATTTGGGCGTGCTGCAAACATTAGAGTTAAGTGCATTTGACCAACTGATACGCTTGCGCCCTCCTGAAAAACCAGACTCACGCCTACTGGTTGTCACTGTGACTGAAGAAGATGTGCAAGCGCAAAAACCGGAAAAACCTCAAGGTTCGTTGTCAGACAAATCACTTGCCAAACTGTTAGAAAAATTAGAGGCATATCAAGCACAAGTTATTGGTTTGGATATATACCGAGATTATCCAGTGGATAAGGATTATCCAGCATTGGCAGCAAGAATGCGAAAAAGCGATCGCTTTGTAGGGGTGTGTCAACTCAGCGATTCTCAAGCCGGAAAACCAGGTGTAAAACCACCCCCAGAACTTTCTTCACACAATCTCGGTTTTAGCGATATTGCCATAGATTCAGATAATGTCGTGCGTCGCCATCTGTTAGCGTTAACTCCTGCGCCCTCATCTCCTTGTACTGCGACCTATGCCTTGAATGTTCAACTTGCGCTGCGTTACCTGTACGCAAAGGGAATTCAGTTGCAATTTACCCCTGATGGCGCATGGCAATTAGGGAAGATGACATTTAAACCAATAGAACCTCATGCTGGAGGTTATCAAGGAGTTGACGCTTTTGGACACCAAATTTTATTAAATTATCGTTCTTCTCCTTCACCAGAAGCGATCGCACCAAGTATGACCTTACAACAAGTGGTAACAGGTAAGCTAAATGCCGATGCAGTCAAAGACAAAATAGTAATTATTGGCACAACAGCAGAAACTTTTGGTGATTACTGGTTAACTCCCTACATCACTCCTCAAGGAAAATTACAGGCAATACCAGGAGTATTTTTACAAGCCCAGATGGTCAGTCAAGTGCTCAGGGCTGCTTTGGATGGACAACCTCTGTTATGGACTTGGCCGCTTTGGGGTGAGGTAATTTGGGTTTGGAGTTGGTCTTTTTTAGGCGGTTTATTTACTGCTTATCTGCACCGATTCATTTACTTAAGCTTGGCAGGAGGAATCGCTATTATCAGTTTATACGTTAGCTGTTTTATATTTTTAATTGTATATAGTTGTTGGGTTCCGCTAATTCCTGCTATGTTGGCTTTAGTAGGTAATAGTTTAATAGCTACAACTTACTTAAACATGAAATTTAAAAATTAAGAGGATGTTTGAAAAGTCTGTAGTAGTGTATCAAATATTTTTTTACACCACCCTAACCCTCCCCTTTACAAGGGGAGGGAAATAGATTATTTATACCGAGTTGCATTCAAAAATATTAGTTTTGGCAGGCAAGGGAAGCAGGGGAAGCAGGGGTGAGAAATACTACATCTGATTGCAGCTTAGTATTAGTCTCCCCCCTTTCCAAGGGGGGATTAAGGGGGGTAAAAATGTGATTAAAATCACAGCTAACCACTTTTAAAACAATCTCTAATAATAACGCTAATTTGAAGCATGAAAATCGCCGTTCAGCAAGCAAGTGTTAGGAGGTTTTATGAAAAGCCATTGGCAAAAAATACAATTAATCGCTGCATTGGGAATGACTTTGTTGGGAATTATCGGCTATTCTCCAATGATTTGGATGACACCAGTTGCGGCCACTCCTAAGAAATTTTCGCCTCCTCCGCCTCCTCCTGATAGAGGGGCCGCAGGCGATCGCGGAGGGGCTGCAAGTCGTGGTTGTGGTGTTGGGAATCAGTCTGTTGTTGCATTTGTACCTGTATACAAAGAGACATTTAATCAAGGGAAAACAGAAGCTGTTGCTGTTACTAAAGTTTGGGGCTTGACGAATGAAGAATATCCAACTTTTTGGTTTTTTGTCCCCTATCAAAAGTCTCTAATTGATTCGATTGAGTTTGTTGTCAAAGATGAGTCAGGTAAACAAAGTCAAACACTTTACCGAACAATAGTTACAATACCAGAAGTACCAGGAATTGTTAGCATTCGCTTAAACGCAAATACTTCCCCATTGCAAGTAGACAAGATGTATCACTGGTTTTTCAAGATAAAAGTCATTTGCAATCCCCAACAACCTCCAGAACGAGAGTATGTAGAAGGATGGGTGCAACGGGTCAATCCAAATCCTCAATTAGTAGATAGCTTGAAGCAAGCAACTCCTCAGCAACGGGTAAACCTTTATGCCGAGAATGGTATTTGGTACGATGCCTTGACTACTTTGGCTGAATTACGTCTTAGCAAACCTGAAGATCCAACTCTAGCGGTGGAGTGGATGAATTTGCTTCAATCGGTAGATTTAGAGAATTTAGCTAAACAACCTTTGATAAAGTGTTGCCAAGCTGATGCAAAATAGCACAGCAAATTTACAATATGGAATTATTCAACACTTGGGCAACAACATACCCTTAACAAATAGATTATCAAAGGTTTTCATCAGCAAGCAGTTTTAACATGCTTCTGGCGCTGTTTTGCGGGCAAGCAAGCGATCCGCGCAAACCTTAGCCACTTCTCTCAAGTCTGTAGCGACTACTCTCAACCCTGGAGCGACTACTCTCAACCCTGTAGCGACTACTCTCAACCCTGTAGTGACTACTCTCAACCCTGTAAGCGACTACTCTCAACCCTGTAGCGGCTACTCTCAAGTCTGTAGCGACTACTCTCAACCCTGTAGCGACTACTCCCAAGTCTGTAGCGACTACTCCCAAGTCTGTAGCGACTACTCTCGTGTTTCCTACCTCTTGCCTTCGTGCATGAGTAATTATATACCGAGATATTACTGGTATAGGCTAAAAATTTTGCGATCGCAATTTGCGATTTATGCTGAACCGGAATCGGGTTTAATTGAGGCAAACTAGCTCTAGAAGTATCTTAAAAGAGCAAATATTATGTCTCGTCAAAAACGTACATCCCGCGTTTTAGAAAAAGCTGAATTAAGAGCATCTGGGATGAAATCGATTCTTCCAAGCATTAAATTTGAAGAGGATTATACTTTAGAAAAACTGATTGATTCAATCGAACAGTTACGCAACCAAATTGATGTTCATAATAGCGCTCTAGCTATAGTTGACTCTACTTTAACAGAAGTTGAAGAGATGGAAAGAAACTTGAAGCAGCTTTCTGAGAAAATGTTAATGGTGGTTGCTATCAAGTACGGCAAAGACAGCGCTGAATATGAAATGGCGGGTGGTGTTCGTAATAGCGATCGCATCCGTAAAATGAGATCGAGCCGCTTAAAAAATATTGCAGAACAAGCATCAGATAAGAATGGGAAAACTGCATAGAAAATGAGGTAATTTGACTTGTAGTGGAGTTTGTTTTTCCAGTCATTATGATGTCTTCTTCACCACACTATCATTTAGTGGTAGTCTATGTAGGGTAAGAAGGCAAAGCAAATGACCCAAAGGACGAAAACTCAAAAACTGCTGACCTTTGAACACACAAGTCGAATTACCCCCCTTAATCCCCCCGATGCATTGGCGCTTGTCGAGAACCGCTATATATAGCAATTACGAATTACGTTAAGATTGAGAAAAAATGAATACTTTGCAAACACAATAGAAGACAATAATTTATGATTCAAGCCTTACGCAAACTAGTTACATTCGATGAATTCGTTGCTAAATATCCTGACAACACAGGAAAACGTTATGAATTGCATGATGGAGTAATAGTTGAGATGTCGCAACCCACAGGCGATCATGAAGAGGTAGTTGGATTTTTAGCCTTTGAAGTTACTAGAGAGTGTATTCGTTTAAATCTCCCCTATTTCATACCTAAAACAGCATTAGTCAAACCGCCTGAAAATGAATCTGCTTACTCACCAGATGTGCTGATATTAAATCGCCCTAATTTAGTAAACGAACCTCTGTGGAAAAAAGAATCTACTATAAGCCAAGCGGAATCAATACCTTTAGTAGTTGAGGTAGTGACTAGCAATTGGCGTGATGATTATTTAAAAAAAGCTGCTGACTATGAGGCTATAGGCATACCAGAATACTGGATTGTAGACTATGCGGCTTTAGGCGGTAGGCGATTTATTGGCAACCCTAAACAACCAACTGTCTCTCTCTACACTTTAATTGAGGGAGAATACCAAGTTAGCCAGTTTCGAGGTAGCGATGCCTGCGGCGGTAAACAACGCATTATCTCACCTCTTTTCCCCGAATTAAACTTAACCGCCGAACAGATTTTTCAAGCTGGTGGATATCCTCTATAGTTATTACACTGTTAAAAAAGAGCGACTTCCGTTACAGACGAAATTTGTTGTCGCAGATTCTTCAGTAAATCTAGAGTTTTTTCGTAAGCAACTTTTTTTCCTTGCTGTCCATAGTACTCAGATGCTTTTTGTAAATCAGCGATCGCTCCTAAATGATATCCTAAGCGATACTGAGCTACTCCCCGATTAACATAAGCCTGGGCATTACTGGGGTTCAGTCTGATGACTTGAGAAAAATCACGCACTGCACCAAAGTCATCTCCATTTCGTCCGCAAGCACAACCCCGGTTAAAGTAAGCTCTATAATCGTTAGCATTGAGACGAATTGCTAGATTAAAGTCGAGCATCGCAGCTTGGATATCTTGCAAGACAAAATGCGCTAAACCTCGGTCATTATAGATATCTGCAAGCAATAAGCTACTGATTCGAGGAATTTGAGTTAGGGCTAAATTAAAGTCAAGAATTGCCTCCGAGTCTTTCCCATCGCCGGCACGGGCTAGCCCTCGGTTATAGTAAGCTCGAAAATCGGAGGGTTTAAGTGTAACGGCTCGATTATGATCGACAATAGCGGCAGAATAATCTCCTTGTCTGTAGTATGCTACTCCCCGGTTCAGATAAGCCTCAAAGTTATCCGGTGCAAAATTTATCGCTTGAGTACAATCTGCGATCGCTTGATGGTAATCTTGTAATTGGAGATGAGCAAGACAGCGATCGCTATAAGCTACAGCCAAATCTTTCTTAAGTGCGTAGTTTACCGCCGTAGGCATCGCCTGGTTTAAATTCTTTATTGCTTCCTGATAATCACCGCGCCGCATCTTATCTACACCCAACTCTAAGAAATCACCTGCTGTAATTTGGGTAATTAAAATGGGTGAGGAATGTGCAGGTAAAGTCAAAAAAGTGAGGGGTAAAGCAATAATTATACTGAAAAATAATCGCCAGAAATCACTCATAAGACCAAATTAGGATAGGTAGTATTGCTTGATATTTTTGGAACAGTCTTTTTGTAAAGACTCTAATCCAAAATTGGTATAAGCATCCTATTTGATAATTTCAGTAGCAACAAAATTAGCGGGACACAAAGCCCCGCGAATTATTAATTTTTGAAGTTAGATTTTAGTCTACTTCCACGCATTATCTGCTTGTGAAAGAACATAAGCAGCTACATTTTCAATTTGGTCAGCTTTTAAACGAGCGCCGAAGGCAGGCATAGCACCTTTACCTTTTGTAACCTGGGCAATAATCGCCTCTGCTGAATACAAACCATACTTTTCTAAAGCGTCCTTCTTCAGGCTTTTTTCAGCTTTAACCAGATTCTTTCCTCCTGCGTGACAAGAGGCACAATTGGCACTAAATACTTTAGCTCCACTAGCAGCATCTGCTGCCAATGCTGGACGACTGAAGGCAAAAGTGAAGATTGCTATGCCTAACAGCATGACTGTAATCATTTTTTTCATTTCGTGTTCTCTCTGCAATAACGGCTTATTCGGTGCAATATCCTCCATAATTGTGAGTTGACCCGTTGCCATAGTCAAATGACAAGCTGTCAAACTTTGCTTTATTAAATAAAGTTTTTGGATTTTGAATCTTGGTGATTTTAGATTTAGGTTTATTAGCACAAAGCAATATGTAAAGAGAATATGCTTCTCTGCAAAATACCCTAGCTTACTTATTTGCAAAAATGTGCATTTATGCTGATGATTAAAATCCCAATTTATATAATTCTGAATATTTTATAAAAAAAAATGATTAAAATTTAAGGATGAAATATTAAAGATGAAAATTTTCTTGATTCATTCTTTATACTTCATCCTGTGTTTTTTATTTTACGGAACCTAATTGAGTAAGCACATCTTCTGTGACGCGACAAATTCGCCAATCATCTAATATAGATGCTCCCATACTACGGTAGAATGCTTGGGCTGACTCATTCCAATCTAAGACGCTCCACTCTAATCGCCCACAATCACGTTCTACAGCTATCTGAGCGACTTTAGTTAGGAGAGCTTTACCAATACCTTGCCTGCGATATTCTGGTAAAACAAATAAATCTTCCAGATAAATTCCTGGCTTAGTCAGAAATGTTGAATAATTATGAAAAAATAGCGCAAAACCGACAGATTCACCCGCAGATTCTGCTAATATTGCCTCTACATACCTCCGCGAACCAAATAAATGCTCCTGAAGTGCTAGAGCATTGCCAGCGATCGCGTGAGATAATTTTTCATATTCTGCAAGCCCTTCAATTAATTTAAACAGTACGCTGCAATCGTCTGCTTGGGCAAAACGCACAATCAAATTGCTACCCGAAGTCATTAGTCTATAGTCCATAGTTTATAGTCCATAGTCTATAGGCAACTGGGCAATTTTTTTTGAGTATCAACGAAACAAGAGCCGAAAAACGCTACAAAACGCCCGATTTTTGCGAATTGCAAAGCTAATTAAGTTCCAGATTGCATCTCTATCTTGAGCAATGTAGTTAAATTAACCAACCTTTTAAGCGTTTGGCTATGTGAGGACGACGCAATTTCCGCATGGCTTTGCTTTGAATTTGACGCACTCGCTCACGAGAAAGATTGAACATATTGCCAACCTCTTCTAAGGTACATGGTTCGCTGCTTGTCAAACCATAACGCAGAGAAATCACATCTTTCTCTCGTGGAGTTAACACATCACCCAAGACTTCCCAAATCTCCTGACGCATCATGTTTTCATTCATTTTTGCTTCTGGAGACAAGTTATCTTCATCTTCTAGCAAATCCATCAATTCCGTGTCTTCTTCTTTACCGACGCGGTGGTTGAGAGAAAGTGCTTGTCGCCGTAGCTGTTGTAGCTGGCGTAGTTGTTGCACACTAATCTCTAAATATTCTGCCATTTCTCCTTCGGTAGGATTACGACAGAGTTTTTGTTTGAGTTCCCGTTGAGCTTTTTTTAGCTTGTTCAGCTTTTCAACAATATGAATCGGTAGCCGAATTGTGCGCGCATCGTTAGCTATCGCTCTAGTAATCGCTTGTCTAATCCACCAATAGGCGTAAGTAGAAAACTTATATCCTTTATCGGGATCAAACTTTTCTGTAGCGCGATTTAAACCCATCGCTCCTTCCTGAATTAAATCCAGAAAAGGCACTCCCCGATTCAAGTATCGTTTAGCAATAGAAACTACCAATCTCAAGTTCGAGCGAATCATTTTGCGTTTCGCTACTCTCCCTTGATACAAGCGACTTTCTAGTTGCTTTTCCGTCATTCCTAACTCGGAAGCCACTTCTAATTTGCTGGCTTCATGTTCCAGTTTTAACCCTAAAGCCGCTTGTATTTCTCTAAATTCCTCTAGAAACCTGACTCGCCGCGCTAACTCTACTTCTTCATCAGCTTTTAAAAGCGGATAACGCGCCATTTCTTTAAAAAATGCGCCGACAGCATCATCATGTTCGGTTTTGTTGTATCCCGAAGGACGAGCCGCCGCCATGTCATCGCCATCGCGTTCGTCTGATTCCAGATTTTCAACTACAATTGGAGATTCTTCTTCTGCCACTGCATTTAAACTATCGAGCGATGGTTCTTCGATATCAGCAGCATTCTCCAGTCTTTCCATTTTTCCCAATTCAACAATATTCATATTTTCCTTTAGGGATTGTTGCTTTGTTTGGTACATCATTTATTTACACCTACTCGTTTGAGGCTTGGTAGTTTTCCCTAATGGACGATGCACCCGTAAAGAATAGCGAAATATAGGCTGATGCAATTTGTCTATAGAAATAAAAATCGGCATCTACCTAGTATCTATAGGTTACAGTTATATACAACCTATAACGAAACTTACCTTAGCACCCAGCAAAACTTTTTTCTTAGATTCCCAACAGATATATTCTTCATTTTTTTCTGAATTATCAAATATGTCAAACCCCCCTCAAACTTTCTCAACCTTAACAAATATAAAAATTCCAGCTAATCATCCAAATTTCTTAAACTTTCATATATTTTTCTAAATACTTATAATGCTTGAGGCGCTGGAGACCAATCTATAAAAGGAAGACCTACTAATGGCTTTACGCATTCCTGATTTGATTTCAAGTTACCTATATGATACAAATTACAAGAGTAGCAGCTTAATTTTGATCCGATCTTACTTTGTATAAAAGCATCTCATATACAGAAAGGGTTGAATATCTACCGATAGGCGGAAAAAGGCTACTCCATATTTAGTAGATAGAGCAACTGTTGCAGCAATAGCCGACATGCTTTTATTTGTATAGTGGGCACCAAATATTTATTGCATATATAGTTGATACGAATTTGTCTAGTAGATTACATAAGAGGAAAATTATCAAGTATTATGAAGAATAACAGTATTGAGAAATACCATTTAAATTTAAGAAAGCGAAAAACTAAAATTTAGCTAGCTAGGTTGATTTTGACCAGCTATGTGAGGAAAATATTTAATTATAAAATCCGCAAGTATGTATATTAATGACATAAATTTATCTCCTTTAGTGGTGAGTGAACCGAGTGAGTCATACCAGTCAAGTGAAACTGTTAATCGGTGGGTTGAAGTATTGGTAGACTGTCCAGGAAGTACAGGACTATTTACTTATCGATTGCCAGCCCAGTTAGAAATAAAACCAGGGGATATTTTAAGCGTGCCATTTGGGGCGCAACAATTAGGAGCGATCGCGATTCGATTACTGGCACAACCAAATATCGATTTACCACCAGAAAAAATCCGGGAAGTAGAAGATATAGTCAGCGTTGGATTTTTCCCAAGTGCTTATTGGGAATTACTCAACCGAGTTGCTGCATATTACTATACGCCGCTGATTCAAGTGATCCGGGTAGCTCTACCGCCAGGGTTGCTGGGGCGATCGCAGCGTCGTATCCGCCTGGTTGGAAGCAGAGGGGCAGGGGGGAGTCGTTATTTACTGGGATCTGCCGAGCCTTTGGCTTTTTTGACTCCGACTGCGCGGCAAATTTGGGAACTTTTGCAAGGGCAGCCGGCGGGGGACTATAGTTTTGTCTACCTTCAACAAAAAGTCAAATCTGCTTATCGGGGAATTCGGGAGTTATTGCGATTTGGTTTAGTAGAAAGTTATTTAGAACCGCCGCGACTAACTCGACCAAAGTTACAAAAAGCAGTTACGCTCACAGGTACAATTGACCAAGAGTTAACTACTCGCCAACGAGAGATTTTAGAAGTGCTGCGGCGACAGGGTGGGGAGTTGTGGCAAAATGAATTACTGCAAATTTGCAATGCTAGTTCTTCTATTCTCAAGACGCTGACACAAAAGGGTTACATCGTTGTTGAAGAACGGGAAGTATTGCGAACTGAACAAGGCCCAACTTTAGTAGGGGATGGTGCTAAATCTTTAACTACAGCTCAAGCTAGCGCCTTAGCCACAATCCAAACACTAGATGGATTTGCTCACGTTTTATTGCATGGGGTGACAGGTTCAGGAAAAACCGAAGTATATTTGCAAGCGATCGCACCTCTCCTGAATCAAGGTAAATCTGCCCTGGTTTTAGTTCCAGAAATTGGACTCACACCGCAGTTAACCGATCGTTTTCGCGCCCGTTTTGGTAATAAAGTCAGCGTTTATCACAGCGCTCTCTCAGATGGTGAACGTTACGACACTTGGCGGCTTATGCTCACGGGAGAACCCCAAGTTGTCATTGGTACTCGCAGTGCCGTTTTCGCCCCTTTACCCAACTTGGGTTTAATTATTTTAGATGAAGAACACGATAGCAGCTTTAAACAAGATTCCCCTATACCCACCTACCACGCCCGCACCGTTGCCCAGTGGCGAGCCGAATTAGAAAATTGCCCCTTGGTATTGGGTTCTGCAACGCCTTCGTTGGAAACTTGGGTAAGCGTCAGGGGGCAGGGGGTAGGGGGCAGGGGGCAGGGGGCAGGGGGAGAATTCCTAACTCTTCACTCCTCACTCCTCACTCCTCACTCCTCACTCCTCACTCCTAACTCAGCACGGGCTAAACGCCCCGCTACCGCTAACAGCACTCATTATTTAAGTTTGCCTGAGCGCATCAACTCTCGCCCTTTACCGCCTGTGGAAATTGTCGATATGCGGCAAGAGTTGCAACAGGGAAATCGTTCTATATTTAGTAGATCGCTGCAAGCAGCTTTGCAAGAGTTGCAAGAAAGAAAACAACAGGGAATTTTATTTATCCATCGCCGGGGACACAGTACTTTTGTTTCTTGCCGCAGTTGTGGATATGTGTTGGAATGTCCGCACTGTGATGTGTCATTGGCATATCACCACACTGAAGAAAAAGCGCCGGAATTATTGCGGTGTCATTATTGTAATTATGCGCGATCGCACCCCAAATTCTGCCCTGATTGTAGTTCCCCTTACCTGAAATTTTTTGGTAGCGGTACTCAACGGGTAACGCAGGAACTCGCGCGACAGTTCCCAGAGTTGCGCTTGATTCGTTTTGATAGCGATACCACTCGCAACAAAGGCTCACATCGTACCCTACTCACTCAGTTTGCCAACGGCGAAGCAGATTTGTTAGTCGGTACGCAAATGCTCACCAAAGGTTTGGATTTACCACAGGTGACACTTGTGGGCGTTGTCGCCGCCGATGGATTGCTAAATTTATCAGATTATCGTGCCAGTGAACGAGCGTTTCAAACCTTGACTCAAGTCGCTGGACGTGCCGGTAGAGGTGAAGATCCGGGTAGAGTAATTGTGCAGACTTATACTACAGAGCATCAGGTAATTGCAGCAGTGCGATCGCACGATTATCAGTCTTTCTCTCAAGCTGAATTAGAACAACGCCAAGCACTCAATTATCCTCCTTATGGGCGGTTAATTTTGTTGCGTTTAAGTAGTCTCGACCCGATTCAAGTGCAAAATACAGCGCAAGTTATTGCTACAGTCTTGAGTACAGAAGAAGAATTCGAGATATTGGGCCCAGCACCAGCGAGTATTTTACGAGTAGCTAATCGTTATCGCTGGCAGATATTGATTAAATTTGCCCCAGATGCCTTACCGCGATTACCAGATTGGGAAGAAGTGCGATCGCTTTGTCCTTCGTCTGTAAGTTTAACTATTGATGTAGACCCGATTAATATTATGTAATCGTAAACTAATAACCCACCCAGTAGCGTACTTATAAATAAACCTGATTTGTTTGGTAATTAGGTTAATCGATGCATAATCCGCCCTCAGATAGATGAGTGAATCAAAATATCAACTCTGCCAGCACTAATTAAAGATTGGTTTACGGTAATAATTTTGAAGATTTATTGCTGTTTACGTAAAAATACTATACCAACTTGAGGAATTAGAAAGTTCCTTTATAATTCTCTTAACAAAGAAGTTCAGTATTTATGTAATTTCAAGTATTTACTAAATAATTTTTACACAGTCTAGAGAAATGTGTTCCCTGAGACTTGCGGTCATTACGTTCGTTTCTAGCCAGTGAAGGATTGCCAGAAATCATCATTGCAGATACTTGGTCAATGTTAATGGACTACTCACGTATCAACTACGAACACAACGGCAAGGCATACTATGATTTACAAGATCAAACCCCAAATACTAGTATTAGCAATTGTTCAAGGGATTGCTTTCCAACCAAATGACGCGCCTGTACCATCTGGGTATATTAAAGATATCGGTCAAGCCTACAATGATACGAGAGGCTTTGGTTGGGTGCGTGAAGATAGCTTAGGCAATAGTACACCCACTCCCCTTGATATCCAACTCAATACACGCGATCGCAACCAAAGTGGCATTGATCGACGACTCAATAGACTGATTCATCTGCAATATCCTCTTAGCAGTTCGGGAACAGCAGTTAAGATACCTGCTGCTTGGGAATATGCCCTATCTAATGGTTCTTACAATGTGACTGTTAGCGTCGGTGATGCTAGTAATACTGTAAATAGTAAGCACCAGATCAATATAGAAGGGACGGCTGCTATTTCTGGCTTTGTACCAACGGCAACCAGAAAGTTTGCCGCAGTTACCCGAATTGTTAATGTTGTTGACGGCAAGCTCACCATTGATGCTAAAGGTGGTAAAAATACCAAACTCAACTATATTGCGATCGCACCAGGTAATCGTCCCTCGATCAGAACGACCAATCCCAATGATGGTCAGACAAATCTCTCGCCAGATATCTCGATTACAGCAGACCTAAATCTTCCCAATAGTGGGATTGCGGTTAATACTATTTCTGCCTCCACTATCAAGCTGATTGATTGCAGTACTAACACGCAAGTCAATGCTACTTACAATACTTCTGGTGGCGGAGATGTGATTGTAGTGTCTCCGATAAATCGTCTCAAGAACAATACCAAATATTTGCTACAAATCACCGACGGGGTTCAAGATAGCAATGGTGCTGCATTCTTACCCTATAGCATCAGTTTCACAACAGGTACCTTTGTGAACCCAGTAAGCAATATTACTTTCGAGCAAATCTCACTAGCGAATGTACCTGCTAAATCTTACACCACAGTATTGATTGGGCCTGATAATAAACTCTATGCTGCCACCCTACTAGGTGAGATTTTGCGTTTCCCGATCAATGCTGATGGTACTCTGGGTATGCCACAAACGATTTCCTCGTTGCAGACTGCAAATGGTGGTAATCGAACGATCATTGGTATGCACTTTGATCCCTCATCAACCAATGCCAGCAACCTAATTCTCTGGGTAACAAATAACTACTACTGGAATGGAACTATTGATGCACCAGAGTGGAGTGGTAAAATTACTCGTTTAAGCGGCACCAATCTAGAGATAGTAAAAGACTATGTGGTTGATTTACCGCGATCGAGTCGGGATCATCTAACCAATAGCATTGAGTT
This sequence comes from Nostoc punctiforme NIES-2108, assembly GCA_003326195.1. Taxonomy (GTDB): domain Bacteria; phylum Cyanobacteriota; class Cyanobacteriia; order Cyanobacteriales; family Nostocaceae; genus Nostoc; species Nostoc punctiforme_A. Next base: position 229,654 of record LXQE01000096.1, on the reverse strand, counting down.
CAAGCCCAACGAGCCAAACGTGCTGTATGTATTGCAGGGTAGTAATAATAGTACAGGCGCACCAAACACTGCCTGGAGTAATCGTCTTGAGCAGTTGTTAACTGCTGCTGTATTACGAGTTGACCTGTCCAAAATCACCTCACCTCCTTTAAGCGTTAAGACAGATAATGGAGGTACTTATAACCCCTTTAATCCGGGAGCGCCTGTAACTATCTTTGCTAGCGGTATACGTAATGGCTACGATCTGGTTTGGCATACCAATGGTCAGTTGTACGTGCCAACAAATGGTTCGGCGGCTGGTGGCAATACGCCAAATACACCTATCCCTCTACCGCTTGCCTGCCAAAATCGGATTGATAAGGTTACTAATGGGGCTTATACTAATCCATCTGTACCTGGACTTAGCAGTCTAGGCACGCAGCGAGACTTTCTGTTTCGCATTGTTAAAAATGGTTATTATGGTCATCCTAATCCGAAGCGTTGTGAGTGGGTGTTGGGTGGAGGAAATCCCACATCTGGTACAGACCCAGTTCAGATAAATGAATATCCCATTGGGACTCTACCTGACCGGAATTGGAAGGGTATTGCCTTCGATTTCGGAGAGCATTTTTCACCTAATGGCATCATTGAATATCGTAGTAATGCTTTAGGTGGTCAGCTGCAAGGCAAACTGCTGGTGACACGCTTCAGTTTAGGGAAAGACATCATTGTGCTAACACCAGGTGGCGTAAACTTGGATATTGTAAATTCCCAAACGGCTATTAGTGGCTTTACTGGTTTTAACCCAAGTCCATTGGATTTGGTTGAGAATCCCACGAATGGAAATCTTTACGTGGCGCAACTCAGCCAAGAGACGGGCATGGGCAAAATTACACTTCTGCGTCCACTTAATTAATATCAATACCGAGCGATCGCTCAATCTAATACCAATTCAAAAAATGTTTACGATATCTATGTGTTGCATTCTTTTTTTAATTGGTATTACTTCATCGGTAAGGTAAGGGTGAATGCTGTTTGACCAGAAGATGTTAAGTCAAGAGTAAGGTTGCCACGATGTGCCCTGGCAATTTCTCGGGCTAGGCTCAGTCCTAGTCCGATTCCTTCTACATTGCGGTTACGTGAGGGATCGCCGCGATAAAATCGGTCAAAAATGCGATCGCGATCACTTAGGGGAATATCTTTTGATGCATTGACAATGGTAATGTGAAGAGTCGTTGGAGTTTGATGAGTGCGAATTTGTATCCAGCCGTTGGCGAGATTGTATTTGATCGCATTGCTAAATAGGTTTTGCAAAACTTGAATTAAAAGATCGCGATCGCCTTTTACCCGCAACCCATCAATAAAGTCAGTTTCCACTGTCAACTGGGGAGCTAGCATTTCTATATCTTCTAGCATCTCCATCAGCAACTCAGACATATCCACTTCAACCAGATACAAGCTCATTTTTCCGGCGTCTGCCAGAGATAGCAACAAGAGTTTCCGCATAATTCCACTTAGGCGGCGCACCTCATCTAACAGGTTGCTTAAGCGCTGTTGTACTTCACTACCGGGATCGACCTGTTGGAGTGTTCGTTCTAGTTCGCCTTGCAAAATAGTTAGTGGGGTTTTCAGTTCATGAGCCGCGTCGCCACTAAAACGGGAAGCTTGGGTAAAACTACGTTCCAAGCGTGACAACATCAGGTTAAACACCTGAATCAGTTCAACAAATTCAACATCAGTTGTCCCAATGGGAATCCGCTGATCTAGCCCTTTGACAGTTACCTGTTGAATTACACCTGTTAATTGCCGGATGGGACGCAAAGCACCACCAGAAACCAACCATGCCCCCACCGCAACCAGCAGTAGCGCTCCCGGAATTGAAACCAGGAAGATATTGCGAATGGTAGCCATTTCTTGATCTACGGCTTGCAAGCTAACGGCAATGGCAACCTGAGCATTGGGTGATTTAGTTGCGCCAATCCGCCAGGCTGTTATTGCCGTCTTCTCTGTAACAAATTGAGGTGGGCGTGGCCGAATCAGTGGTGGCCGCTCGAAGGATGGATTTGTATTAGAGGGTAAAGGTGGTGATTCTCTCTTCGGGGGTGATGCTAGAGGTGTCAACTGGAGATGCGCCAGCAACAGACGATTCACCTCAAGATCGGTAGGTAGGGAGTTGGATTGATAAAGTATATTGTTATTTGCGTCCAGCACCACCAGGGCGACGGGGGTTTTTGTATTGGTTCCGAAAGTATAAGATAATGAATCTTCGTAAAACTGCCATCGCGAGCGATGCCTGCGGCGGGCTGCGCCTACGCGTAAGCTTTCTCTGCTGGGAGACGCTGCACCAACGGGAGGTTCCTCTCGTGGAGGAAAGTTCGGAGTTGCCCGCATCAAGTGATTTAATAGTTCTGCATCCAGGCGGCTAATCTTAGCATTGTAAATCTGAAACCAGGAAACCGCGCCAAATCCGACTAATGTGCTTCCAGCTAGAGCCGTAGACAACAGAGCAATGCGGAGTCGAAACGAAGGAAGTTTCATGATGAAGAATCTGGTTTGCGAAATCGATATCCAACCCCTCGAATGCTTTCAATCCAAACTACTTCATCAATAGGATCAATCTTTTTACGAATTCGCTGGATACAAACATCCACAACATTGGTGTTGGGGTTAAAGTCGTAGCCCCAAACGTGTTCCAAAATTTGGGTACGAGTGAAAACTCTTCCGGGAGAGCGCATCAGATATTCCAGAAGATTAAACTCGCGGCTGGTGAGTTCTATCGCCTGCTGATTGCAAGTGACTTCTCTAGTGATGCGATCGAGTTTGATCGGCCCAACGCAAAGTAGATTTTGGCGCTCGCTTACACTCCGGCGCACAACTGCATGAATTCTAGCCGCTAACTCTTCCACAAAAAACGGTTTAGCGATATAGTCATCCGCTCCCAAATTTAGCCCTTGCAAGCGATCGTCTAGTTCATTCCGAGCCGTCAACAAAATCACCGGAGCATTCCGACCTTGCCGCCGTAATAGTTTTAGAATCAATAGTCCATCTTTTCCCGGCATCATAATGTCGAGTATAATCACATCATATTCGTTGTCTAATGCCCGCAGATATCCGTCATCACCGTTATCGCAGTAGTCTACAACAAATCCTTGCTCCTTTAATCCAGCCCGGACAAAGTTAGCAATTTTCGCTTCATCTTCAACAAACAGAACATTCACAGCATTTATTAATTCATATATTCTTCTATTCTAAATTCATTATTTTTTATTCTAATTACAAAACTGTAATTTAGAAAATAGGAAAGCTGTAATTTTGAGGTGGCTCAATTAGAAATATGAACACCCTAGCTTTTGAAGGTTTATTTTTATGAATATTCGTCGAATCTTAGCGATAGCCGCAATTCCTTTTTTGATTGGTACATTCGGTTTTGTTGCACCCAATCAGGCAAATGCCGCTAATCCGTCTCATCGGAACGAAGAGATTTCACAACAGCCCAACAAACGGCAAATATCTGATAAAAAACCACAAATCAGACATTCTAAACCCCGTCCACATCAGAAAAAACGTTCTCCCCAACGTCCCCAAGCTCATAATCAGAAAGCAGTTCAAAATCGGGTAGAACACAATAACCGTTAATTAATGTACCCTTGTATTTCACCTCGCCCTCCGCGGCGATCTCGTCAGAGTATCGTTTTTTATAAATTACAAAACTGTAATTTATAAACAGGGCAGACTGTTATTTTGAGAAGACTTAATTAGAAATATAAACCTTTGGAGATTTAATGATGAATATTCGTAGAGTACTAGTAGTAGCAGCGATTCCTGTTCTGGTTGGCACATTTGGTTTGATTTCACTCAATCAAGCAAATGCCGGTAATAAATTCGATCGAATTGCACAGGCGCAACAACCGCCCAACGAAGCATCAAACGAACGGCCGCGTCCACCCAGACCTGATTTGAAAGCCGCAGCAGCAAAGTTAGGAGTTACAGAAGCCCAGTTAAAAGCAGCATTAGGAGTTCCTGCCAATCCTCCAAATCCAGGCGATCGCAGTCAGCGCCCACCTAGACCAGATTTTGCAGCCGCGGCAACAAAATTAGGAGTTACAGAAGCCCAGTTAAAGACGGCATTGGGAGTCCCAGCCAATCCTCCAAATCCAGGCGATCGCAGTCAACGCCCACACAGACCAGATTTTGCAGCCGCGGCAACAAAATTAGGAGTTACAGAAGCCCAGTTAAAAACAGCGTTAGGAGTTCCTGCCAATCCGCCAAATCCAGGCGATCGCAGTCAGCGCCCACACAGACCTGATTTGAAAGCTGCGGCAACAAAGTTAGGAGTTACAGAAGCCCAGTTAAAGGCGGCGTTAGGAGTTCCTGCCAATCCTCCAAATCCAGGCGATCGCAGTCAACGCCCACCCAGACCTGATTTGAAAGCCGCAGCAGCAAAGCTGGGTGTCACCGAACAACAGTTGATCGACGCGCTAGGTGTTCCACCTCATCCTCCTGGCGATGGTGGAGCCTTTCCCCAAGGAAACCGTCCTAATCAACCAAAATAGTAAATAGACCATGTGCTAGGGGCGCAAGAACTTGCGCCCCTACGACAGGTGTGGTTCAAATAGATGAAAACTGCTGTAAAGCGTGCGATCGCTAGTAAAAGAGACATCACCAACAACATCACTGTCCCCTGAAACAAAGCTAGATATCTGCGCCACAGTACATCCAAGTCAGATGTAAAGAATTTCTGCCCCCTACCTCCTGCCTCCTGCCTCTAAAAGAAAACTGCTGTATATATATAGTGTGAGATTATTTGATTTTTTCTTTCACCAGAACTACTACAATTACTATTGATGCTAGATAATGGGAAGGCTTTGACATTTTCTTGCCAATCTAGCCCGGAAACAATAACTAAGACTTATGCGAACTCACTATTGCGGCGAACTCCGAAAAGAACATATTGGAGAAACTGTTACCTTTTACGGATGGGTAGACCGTCGCCGCGATCATGGTGGTGTGATATTTTTAGATTTACGCGATCGCTCTGGAATTGTCCAAATCGTCAGCGATCCGCAACGCACCCCAGATTCTTACGAACAGGCGAACGCCCTGCGAAATGAATATGTTGTCAAAATCACTGGTAGGGTAACACAACGTCCCGAAGAATCGTTGAATACCCGCATCCCCACAGGCGAGGTGGAAATCTACGCCGATAAAATTGAACTACTCAATGCTGTCCGTAAACAGTTACCTTTCCAAGTTTCTGTAGCTGACACCGAGACAGTGCGGGAAGACTTACGGCTGAAATATCGTTATTTGGATTTGCGACGCGAACGGATGGCGCAAAATTTGCAACTGCGTCATCAAATTGTCAAAGCCATGCGTCGTTATCTAGAAGATTTGGAAGGTTTTATCGAAGTCGAAACCCCAATTCTTACCCGTTCTACTCCAGAAGGGGCGCGGGATTACGTTCTACCCAGTCGCGTCAATCCTGGTGAGTGGTATGCTTTGCCCCAATCACCCCAGCTATTTAAACAATTGCTGATGGTATCCGGCTTAGATAGATATTATCAGATTGCCCGTTGCTTTCGTGACGAAGACTTACGCGCCGATAGACAACCAGAATTCACCCAGTTGGACATGGAAATGAGCTTCATGTCCCAAGAAGAAATTATCGAACTGAATGAAAACTTAGTTTGCCATATCTTCAAAACAGTTAAAGGCATTGAGTTACAGCGTCCTTTCCCCCGTCTTACTTATGCCGAGGGGATGGAACGCTACGGTAGTGATAAACCAGATACACGCTATGGTTTGGAATTAGTTGATGTCTCAGATATCGTGAAAGACTCTGGTTTCAAAGTCTTTCGGGACACTGTTACCAATGGTGGTATCGTCAAAATCCTCCCCATTCCCAACGGTAACGATGTAATTTCTAATGTCCGCATTAAACCAGGTGGCGATTTATTTAAAGAAGCCAGCGAAGCCGGTGCTAAAGGTTTAGCTTTTATCCGCGTCAGGGATGATGGTGAAATTGACACCATTGGGGCGATTAAAGACAACTTAAGCGAAGAACAAAAACAAGAAATTTTACGCCGTACAGGTGCAAAAGCTGGACATTTGCTGTTGTTTGGGGCTGGTGATGCTGCTACAGTTAATAAAACTTTAGATAGATTACGACAAGCGATCGCTAGAGAATTTAACTTAATCGATCCTGAAAAAATCAACTTGTTGTGGATTACAGACTTCCCGATGTTCGAGTGGAATGCTGACGAAAAACGTCTAGAAGCACTACACCACCCGTTTACAGCACCGCATCCTGATGATTTGAGCGATTTAAAAACTGCACGCGCCCAAGCTTACGACTTGGTACTCAACGGCGTAGAAGTTGGCGGCGGAAGTCTGCGGATTTATCAGCGAGAAATTCAACAGCAAGTATTTGAAGCGATCGGTTTATCTCCTGAAGAAGCACAAAATAAATTTGGCTTTCTCTTAGAAGCATTTGAATATGGTACACCGCCGCATGGTGGCATCGCCTACGGTTTAGATCGTTTGGTAATGTTGCTAGCTGGCGAAGAATCCATTCGGGATGTAATTGCTTTTCCGAAGACACAACAAGCACGTTGTTTGTTAACAGATGCGCCTTCGAGTGTAGATGCTAAACAGTTGAAAGAATTACACGTTGCTTCGACTTATAAACCAAAGTCTTAACCGACTTTATCCAATTAGGCGGCATCAACAGCAACATCGTTTGTTTCATTGCCAATACCAAACAAGCCAACCCAAGGTGCGCTCTATCACCCAGTGTTTTGCAAGCAAAACAAACCCTTTGCGCTCTTTGGGTTGGAGTATTACTTGTATAATTCAACAGCAATATTGATTATTTTAATATTCAAAACTCAGTAACAATGTTAACACTTAACTGCTTGATAGAACCTGTTGTCTTTGATGAAGTTCGGAGTGCAAATATTTTTTGCATTTAATGTGATTTATTCATTGGCTCTGAATGCAGTTTGCTAGAATTACTATAGTTTTTGTTTCTAAGATTTGGAAGAAATCTAGCATTTTATTATGATTATGCGCCTTCCCACAATTGCTGCGACCTTTCTGGCCGCTAGTCTTAGTATAGGTACACTTTTGAGTATTGCTGCCCCAGCTTCGGCTCAAGAGATAATAACTTGTTCAAGCCAAAATAATCGAAGGAATACTTGTTCGGTAAATGCAAGAGGTAGAGTGAGGCTTGTTAGGCAATTGTCTAACAGGAGTTGTAGAGGAAATTGGGGCTATCGGAGAAATCGTATTTGGGTGAAAAATGGTTGCCGAGCTGAGTTTTCAGTTGGCGATCGCAGAAACGACAGATATGACAGAGATAATAGAAACGATAGATATGACAGAGATAATAGAAACGATAGATATGACAGAGATAATAGAAACGACAGATATGACAGATAGGAGACTGGGTATTGCATTAATATAGTTAAGCAGAAATTAAGAAACTTACTTCTGAATTCTGACTCCTGAATTCTGCTGTATTTTGACTTTTCTAACATTCTTTTGGGATTGACAAATAAAAAAATACTCAACTACTTCTTGTGAGGTGGGCTTCTCGCCATTAGCGTCAAATTAAGGCAGATGCCCAAATGTCAAGTGTTCTTTGTGTCTCTTGCTAATGCGATCGCTCTACAGCCCTTCTCCGACAGAAGACGCTAGGCGAACGGGCATCCTAATGGCAAGCCATTTGCGATCGCGCTGGCGGAGCCTCTCATAGAGAAGCGTCTTTGATAGGAGAAGCGATCGCAGTGCTTATTTTATAGTCGCAGATAAGATAAAGAAGTAATATCGCTCCTCACATACAAGTAGCAATGACCTCAACCCTGCGGAAATTTCCCCGTCTCAATGCTCCGACGCTGCACAAGTTGCCCAATGGTTTGACAATCATTGCCGAGCAAATGCCAGTTGAAGCCGTAAACCTCAACTTGTGGATAAAAGTTGGCTCTGCTGTAGAACCTGATGCCATTAACGGCATGGCTCACTTTTTAGAACACATGATTTTTAAAGGAACAGAACGACTGGCTAGCGGCGAATTTGAACGTCGAATTGAAGAACGGGGTGCTGTTACCAATGCCGCTACTAGCCAAGACTATACTCATTACTATATAACTACTGCCCCTAAAGATTTTGCCGAGCTTGCGCCACTACAAATAGATGTAGTATCAAATGCGAGTATTCCTGATGATGCCTTTGAACGTGAGCGATTGGTAGTTTTAGAAGAAATTAGGCGTTCAGAAGATAATCCCCAACGGCGTACATATAGACGGGCAATGGAGACAGCCTTTGATTATCTGCCCTATCGCCGTGCAGTATTGGGGCCAGAATCGGTGATTGCCGGACTAAAACCCCAGCAGATGCGAGATTTTCATGCTAATTGGTATCAACCCCAGTCAATTACGGCTGTGGCTGTGGGCAATTTGCCAGTAGAAGAATTAATTGCAACTGTTGCAGAAGGATTTACAAAAGCTACTCCCCAGCCCAGTAGAGATGCGATTAATCGCGTCTCTGCCGACTCCCCACTGAATCCTGAATCACCATTTACAGAAATTGTCCGTCGAGAATTTATCGATGAAAGTCTGCAACAAGCAAGGCTAGTAATGGTTTGGCGAGTTCCAGGAATGACTCAGTTAGATCGTACCTATGGATTGGATATTTTAGCAGGAATTTTGGGACACGGACTGACATCAAGACTGGTGAGAGATTTACGGGAAGAACGGGGATTAGTTTCTTCAATTTCTGTGAACAACATCAGCAACGAGCTACAAGGGATATTTTATATTTCAGCCAAATGTGCAGTAGAAAATTTACCAGTTGTAGAGAATGCGATCGCTCAACACATTGGCAAACTACAAACAGAGTTGGTAACAGAATCCGAAATTGCCCGTGTGCGGCGGCGAGTAGCTAACAGATATGTTTTTGGCAACGAAACACCAAGCGATCGCTCTGGGTTGTATGGTTATTATCAATCTTTGGTGGGAGATTTGGAACCCGCCTTTAACTACCCGGCGATAATTCAGAGCCAAGATGCAACAGACTTGATGCAAGCAGCCAAAGAGTATCTATCTCCAGATGCTTATGGTGTAGTTTTTGTTAAGCCGTAAATTAAAAATGGGGCATTATAAAGTTAGGAGTTATGAATTATGAGTAAAAAGCCATGATTGTGACTCCTCACTTTTCACCTCTAAGTTTTATTTAGCTCTAATTCCTAACTTTTTATTCAACTCCTCACTTCTAACTCCTAACTTTTATTCAACAATGTGGACTCAAATCGACACCCATATTAGTCAGGTGACTGGCGAAAAATTTCAGAGTCAGCAACGGCGATCGGTTGGTGGCGGGTGCATCAACCAAGGTTATGCTGTCTCTAATGGTGAGATAACCTACTTCGTCAAGCAAAACCTGGCATCTCAAGTTGCGATGTTTGAAGCTGAGGCGTTGGGTTTAAAGGAAATGCTAGCAACAGCTAGTATTCGCATCCCTAAACCAATTTGCTGGGGTACTGCTGATAATTCTAGCTACATCGTTCTGGAATGGTTGGAACTTGGTAGCGGTAACAGCAATTCATGGCAAGAAATGGGGCGCAAGTTAGCAGCAATGCATAAAGCTAGCAGCAGTCAAGGTTTTGGTTGGAAAATTAACAATACCATTGGTTCCACACCCCAAATCAATACTTGGACAGCAGACTGGACGGAATTTTATATTAAACATCGCTTGGGTTATCAATTTCAGTTGGCAAGGCGACGGGGAGGTAATTTTCCCCAGCAAGACAAGTTACTGGCTGCTATCCCTGAACTATTGGCGGATCATCAGGTACAACCTTCTTTAGTACATGGCGATTTATGGGGCGGAAATGCTGGGTGTACAGCGTCGGGAGAACCAGTGATATTCGATCCAGCAACTCATTTTGCAGATAGAGAAGTTGATATCGCCATGACAGAATTGTTTGGTGGTTTCCCCGCAGCGTTTTATAAAGGTTACAACGAAGTCTTTCCTTTAGAGCCAGGTTATGAACGCCGAAAAACCCTCTATAACCTTTATCACATTTTGAATCACTTCAATTTATTTGGCGGCGGTTATGCTTCCCAAGCCAACCGAATGATTGACCAGATTTTACGATAAGTAAAGGATTGCAGAAACAAATGAATACACAATTGGTTGATTCACTGCTGCAAATCATTACCTCCCTGACTGTGGAAGAACGTCTTTTACTGCAAGAACGCCTCAACAGTATGGCAGTTCAATTAACTCCAGGTGTTTGCGGTGGACAACCACGCATTCGCAACACCCGCATTCCCGTATGGACACTAGTAGCTTTCCGTCAGCAAGGAGCAGATGATGCAGAATTGCTGCGTAATTATCCCACCCTCACTAAAGATGATTTAACGGCAGCATGGGCATACTACGCACAGCACGAGGAAGAATTAAATTGTGTGCTGGCTGCTATCAATGAGGATGATAATGTTTAAGCTTTACTCCAATGAGAACTTTCCCATAGATATGGTGCTAGAACTCCGCCAGTATGGTTATGATATCCTCACTTCCCAAGAAGCCGGACAAGCTAATCAAGGAATCCCGGATGAAGATGTTCTCACCTTTGCAACCCAAAATCAGCGAGTCGTCATTACCCTCAATCGTGAGGACTTTATCGCCCTACACCGTAGTGCTATTTATCACCAAGGCATAATTATTTGTAAAACTGATAGAGACTATGCAGGGCAAATACACGCTCTCTACGCCTATCTGCAACAAACAGAAGACTTGAAAAATCGCCTCATTCGAGTTAAAAAGCAGAATCAGCCCAAATCTAGCCAACAAGTTTTCGTCATTCAGGAATATTAACTAAATAATTAATAGAGTAGGTAAGATGCCTAACCCACAAGACTTAACTCCTAGTTTCGATATCGTATAAATTGCATAGGGTGAGGAGTTTTTGTTTGAGGCGATCGCGCACACTCTCCGGCGATATCACCACGCAATCTGGTGCATATTGCATAACTTCCCGCATAAACCAAAATGTACTAGATATTCGCCTAACAACTCGCCGGACTCGCACTTTATCTGGTAGCCACTCATTGATATTGTCTTCTGGTTTAGCTTGATAGGCAAAAGCCAAGCCAGCAAATAGATGCATTTCTACTTCTATCTCAGCTAAATTAGTTCGCCACTCACCAGAAATTGGCATGACAGCAGCTTCTGTAATCCTGTCTAATCGCAAACTCCAGTTGTGAACCAGTTCTGGGATATCAAAGTTTCCTTCTGTCTCTTCGCACCAGCAATCAAGATATACCCGCTTTTCGTGGGGTGTAACCTTGGCATAGCGAACGGTAAAATTAAATACACGCTCTGCTGCATCTTGATAGGAAAGCTGAAAAGGCTGTTCGCGCAAGATGTAGCGGTCTATCTCTAAGCGCCAAGGTGGGGGCAAATTCTCTAAGAAACGTTCGATTTCGCCTCTCAACGGTAATGATAGTTCGCTGCGTTCGAGAAGTAAGTTTGCAATGATTTGGGCTTGTTCAATTTGCCCAATGTCTGTCAACGCATTGATACATCTATGTAATGCCCTGATGCGTGGTTCTTTCCAATCGTTATTGTTACCGATGAGTAACTTACGTTGAGCGATCGCTTTAATCAACTTAGAGATGTTAGGCTGCTCTTCTCCCCACATCATACCGAATTCACGAGCGATCGCTTCTAGCTCGGCTTTATCATGTTCTGATATCGACAGTGTAATAGATTGACCTTTTCGACTCATTAAAACTGTCCGTATACTTTGTACATACTTTCTCTTGTCAACTTCTATTTTGCGTGCCAATATAGTTTTTAACAACCAGTTACGGACACTATTTAAGTGTATATCCGAATATAGAATTAGGAGAAGAGGATTCATTGAAAAGAATTACAACAAATTTGGAGAAGTTTCAATGACTAAGAACGATTTACTATCTCGAATTTCCATTGATCCAAATATTTGTTTCGGTAAACCTTGTATTAAAGGTCATCGTATTTGGGTTAGTTTAATTCTCGACCTTCTTGCAAGTGGAGAAAAAATAGAGACAATTTTAGAAGAATATCCCGGCTTGGAAGGAGAAGATATCCTAGCCTGTATTGCATACGCTGCGGAGATGACAAGAGATAGCTATGTAGAAATTCCTTTGGGATTGCAAAAGGAATCAAAAAAGTGAATATTAAACTTGATGAAAATCTTGGTAGTCTGCGAGTAGCTACATTATTGCGTCTTGCAGGACATGATGTTGCCACTGTCCGAGAACAAGGTTTAATTTCAACTCATGATGAGGAATTAATTGATATTTGCCGTAGCGAGAATAGATGTTTAGTAACGATAGATAGAGGATTTGGAAATCGTCTTAAATATAATCCTTCTCACTATACAGGAATTATAGTCATTCGTTTACCATCCCGTCCTAGTTTTGAAGATTATCGTACAGTTACAGAAACTCTAATTGCTGGACTTGAAGCAGCAGATGTAACTGGTAAATTATGGCTAATTCGACAAGGAAGTATTCAAGAATATCAGGATATTGAGGTGGACAGAAAAGACAAATGATGAAAGCATACAAAATTACTCTCAAGCCTGTTTACTCGCAAACTGTCCCAACACCTGACGGGGTGAAATTACCTAAAAATTGGTCGCTTTCTTGGCATCAAGCTGCAACTTTAGAAGCGTTGCGCGATCCAAATATTGATGTCGTGTTCAACACTGCGATGACTGGCGATGGTAAAAGTCTCGCGGCTTACCTAGAAGTTCTTCAGGGTGAATTTTCTGCGATCGGACTTTACCCAACTAATGAACTCGCCCGCGATCAAGAAACGCAGATTAAAGGATATATTGAGAAATTCCAGCCAGAAAATCAGCCGCGTGTGGTGCGACTAAGTGGGGCTGATTTAGAAATTTATGCAGAAAATGAAGGATTGAAAAAAGGGGCTGCGATCGCAACTCTCACTAACCAGAGAGAAGTATTATTAACTAACCCTGATATTTTTCACTACCTACATCGAGGTGCTTATATAATTCGTGGTGATAGCCCAGATAAGTTATGGGGCAGAATTGATAAAGATTTTGACTTGTTTATTTTTGATGAATTTCACGTTTTCGCTGCTCCCCAAATTGCTAGCGTGATTAACACAATGTTGTTAATTCGCTGTACAAATCGCCGCAAGAAATTTCTGTTTCTCTCAGCCACACCAGATACAAACTTAATTGGGCGATTAGAAAAAGCAGGATTTCGTTGTAAAGAAATTGATCCTCTAAAACAAAATAAATATCAATTTCCCGATACACCAGAAGAAGGACGGCAACTGCAAACACAGGGCTGGCGGCAAGTAGCGCGAACAATTACATTGAATTTTATTCCTTTGGAACCATCGTTTAAAGCTTCGGAAACTTGGCTAAAAGAAAATAGTGATTTGATTTTGGCTCAGTTTCAGCAGTATCCAGGAAGTAAAGGCGCAATTATTCTTAACTCAATTGCAGCAGTTAAACGCCTAACTCAATTTTTTCGGGAAATGTTACAGCCTTACGGATTGAAAGTTGGAGAGAATACAGGACTATCGGGAAAAGGAGAAAAGGAGCGAAGTCTTTCTGCTGACTTGGTTATTGGTACTAGCACAATTGATGTTGGAGTTGATTTTAAAATCAATTTCCTAATTTTTGAATCATCCGATGCAGGTAACTTTATCCAACGTTTAGGACGCTTAGGAAGGCATGACGAATATGAAAAAGATGGTCAGATAGTTAAGTTTGAGAATTTTACAGCTTTTTCTCTAGTTCCTAACTTTTTGGTAGAGCGATTGTTTAAGAGTGATACTCCACCATTAGAAGTGAATAGTATTTGCGATCGCCCCTCTTTTCACAATACAATTACCGAGAATTATCGACAAATAAACGATTTTCGTGGTTATTATCGTCGATGGGGGGCTGTGCAATCATTTTGGCTGTTTTATCAGTTGAGCGATCGCACAATTAAACAACAGTATGCCCAAAGCCGAGACAAGTTTCAAGAAGCCTGTGAACAAGTATTTGAAACAAGTCTGAAGTCACAAGCCGGACGTATTCAAGGATGGGCGAAAGATTGGCAAGCACTTTCTGGTAAATCAGGAAATCCTATTGCTGAGGATGCTGCTAGTTTTCGCGGTTCAAGTCCTTTGCAATGTGGTTTATACGACTTAACGGAAGAAAACGAGGCAGATAGGTTTAAAACCTACGATTTACCTGGTATTTTGGGAAATTTAGAGATTGAAATGTGGACGGAAGCGGCATTTATACGGACACTCAAAGAAACCGCAGAACGCACCGGACAACCCATTGCCAAAGGTAGATTTGCTCATTGTCTAGCATTTATGAAGTTGCGTTCCTACCGAGAGGAACGGCTGAATTGGAAGTTTACCTATTCTGGAAACTTGCAGCCAATTGCTGACGCTTGGAAAGTTCAGGTTTTGACTGGTGTGGAAATTTGGCAACCTGACAACTATTGGGTTGGGGAAATTAACAAACGCCTAAAAAAGGAAGGTTTGGTTTGTTACGTGATTCGCCGTCCTCTTGCTGAAGTGCGGATGCGGCTAAGACTACCGATGAATTTTCAGATTTATGGCATCAGCGATCAGTATAGCTTTCATGATGCTACTGCACCGTGTGCGATCGCATTTGGTCACTCTGCGCTGCTGCTGGATACGCTTGCTTACACGTTTAAAAGCAAAGGAGATGAGATATGGGTTGCTTAAGGTTTCAATCCCTGATAGGGATTTTAGTTACTGATTTACAGTAGGAGGGCGTAAGCCTTCAAGTGCAGAAAAGGAGATTTCAATCCCTGATAGGGATTCTAGTTTGCTCAATACTTTATCGCTCTCCACCCTCAATGATATAGGAGAATTCACAAGAATTTTATAAGGTCTTTGAATTTATTGTCAGAAAACTTTCATGTGCTATTCTTTACTTGTTGGTGTCAGCTTACAAGGACAGAGAAGGAGATTCGTTGTACCGATGCTTGCATCCGTCTGACGCTATGCTTCTCCCGTAGTTGAACTGATAATCACAGCCGTCCAACTAATGCTTCGCTTCTTTATGAAGCAAGCAGAAGCCCAAAATCTAAATGGAGGTTCTGACGTAATAAAAGACCTTTTAAATCTCATTTTCTTGAGAAAACATTCCTAAAAATTAAGTGGAGGTTCTAACTGATGGACAACTATGTTCAGTTGGAACTCTTTGACCTGCAACCTTACACCTCAGAACAACCTTCTGTAACTGAGGATGTACCGGAATTGGTTAAAGAGATTCAGCAATCAAGCAAGTATGAGCAACTTGAACTTAATCTATTTCCGCAGCAAATCTGTATTACTCCTCTAGAGTTTATAAAATTGGCTGCTTAGTTAGTTAAGGAGTTTGTAAATAAGAATTTCTTTGTTTACCAACCTCCTCAATTTCATAATTTATAAATATCTATTAGGGCAGGCATTCTGCCCTAATAGACAGTAGATTCTTTTTTACAGGTTATATGTGATTACAAGCAAGTTAATAAAAATATAATTTAGGAGCTTCTATAAATTGGAGTTTAGTATGAGTAACCCCATTTCAGACAATTACAGAGATTTGCTAATGGAAATAAAACAGCGTATTCGTTCAGCCCAGTACGAAGCACTAAAAGCAGTTAATCGGGAAATGATTAACCTCTACTGGGACATTGGACAGATAATTGTTACTCAACAACAGGGCGCTAGTTGGGGAAAATCCGTAGTAGAACAGTTAGCAAAAGACTTACAAGGAGAGTTTCCAGGAATTAGCGGATTTTCTGCTGCTAACCTCTGGCGGATGAGGCTTTTTTATGAATCTTATGTCAACAATGAAAAACTCGCACCAATGGTGCGAGAAATTGGATGGACTCACAATCTAGTCATTGTAGAGAAGTGCAAAGATGACTTAGAACGGGAATTTTATATCAGAATGACTCGTAAATTTGGCTGGACAAAGAATGTTTTGATTCACCAAATTGAAAATCAAACCTATGAAAAGACTCTGTTGAATCAGACTAACTTTGATAAAACTGTTCCAGCAGAAATCCGTAACCAATTAAAACTAGCTGTCAAAGATGAATATACTTTTGATTTCTTGGAACTAGCAGATGAACACAGTGAACGCCAGCTAGAACAGGCAATTTTAACAAGAGTTGAACCATTCTTGCAAGAAATGGGTGGGATATTTGCTTTTATAGGTAGTCAATATCGACTACAAATTGATGAAGAGGAATATTGTATAGATATTTTATTATATCATCGCCGCTTAAAGTGTTTGGTAGCAATAGAACTGAAAATTGGTAATTTTTTACCTGAATATGTAGGCAAGATGCAGTTTTATTTAGCTGTTTTAGATGACACGGTAAAGCTACCTGATGAAAATCCTTCCATTGGAATTATTCTTTGCAAGTCTAAGCAGAGAACGATTGTTGAATATGCGTTGAGAGAATCTAATAAACCAATTGGTGTAGGAACTTATCAAGTGGTTTCAACATTGCCTCAAGAATTAAAAAATCAGCTTCCGGCTCCAGAGCAAGTTGCCAAGTTGCTAGAAGGCGTGGAGTAAAAAATGGAGTTTGAAAATGTCTAATGATGATTGGTTATCAGGTGATTTTGGTTTTGATGGTGATTCTTCAGACCGCACTATTGAAACTGAAGGTGAGTTATTAACACTAAAGCTATTACGAGAAGCAATTCAATCTCAAAATCCAGATGATAAGGTAATGGCAGACTTTGGTGAGTATGTTTTACCAAATCTGTTGCGGATAGCCATTGGTGTAACGGCAAAAGGCGGTAAGTTTTTTGATGAAATTGACCAACAGCGAGAAGCTGAAGGAAAAACTAAAGTCAGACGAGATAACGCTGCTGACCAATCCCTGAATACTCACTTACTCAATGGATTATTCCCAGCTAATTTAATTGAGAAACGTTTAGAAAAACTTAATACCACAGTGCAGCGAGTGGTGAAAGAGCGAGAGCGTAGATTAGTAATTGCTGGATTTATTTTACATGATTTTGAAAAGTTTCCTGATGTCCCTGAAAACTGCCGCAAGCTACCGTTAACAGAACACCGTGAAATTATTGATAAAAAAGTTCACCAGTTAGGACTAGATAACTTTATAAATCCAGAAAATCCTGAAGCTTATCGAGAGTATCTAGATGATTTATTGTGCATGGCTTACAATGCTCAACGTCGCTGGGATACTAACTGGAATTTTTCTGAGTTTGGGTTAAATCCTCTTCTCAAAGACCGTACCCTTCGCAGTCTATCTGATTTAACTTGTTTGGCTGATTCTCTCGCCTCAATTGTTAAACATCCCCAGGATGCAGAACATCCTAGACTCAAAGAAATCATCCACAGCCTCAGTGATGGGCAGTTGAAATTTACCTATCACAGCATTGCTGAGAATCGTGGTATTTTAACTAATGTAGTCAATAATGCATTAATTCAGGCTCATACTAGTCTCAATACTGATGAGCATACCTACTATGAACCTTTGTTATATCTGCCAACAGGCGTAATTTACTTGTCTTCACGTAATGCTCCAGCTATCTCGCCAGAAGATTTACCAGACCGTGTAGTTAACAGTATTAAATCGCTTTGTGCAGGTCAACTACGCCTCAGACAAACAGGATTTAGTAGAGATGGCAAAGGCATGAAATATGCCGAATATTACAACTTATTTTTTGATGATATAGGCTTGATGAAAGTAGCCTTAGATGCTACGTTACGCATCTTAAACCCTAATAAAAGCTCTGTTGCTAAAAGTCGCAGCGAAAATCTGAATAAGTTTCAGCAACAAAAAGTTTTATCTGCTGATTATGACTTCAAATTTGAAGACGATATCCGTATTGACCAAATAGCAGAATTTGGTGATTTAGTTAGCCGGAAGATTTGGGAAGAAACAGTTAATCACGTTAATTCTGCTCGTAAGAAAGATAAAAAGCTGCCAGCAGTTCCCGATTTTGATTTAACTCACAAAGTTGCAGAATTTTGGAATTTAGCAGAATGCCTACCCCAAATTAGAGAAATTCAACGCATTAATGAAAGTCTCAAAGAAAACAAGTTAAAGGGAAATACGGGAGGAGTACCTTATGAATGGTACTATCTGGCGGCTAAATATTTAGAACATCATCCAGGAATTGAAGATGTACGCGAAGCTTGTCAGCAAGTGATTAACTATTTGACAACCTTAATTTATCCGATAATTTCTCAATATCAATTGCCTGATGGTTGGGATGATTTAAGGCTTTGGGTAAAACGAGTTGTGATGTTACCAGGCACTAATCAAGAGCCATCTGTTCAAACTCAAGTTGAAACATTCCTAAATGAGTTAGATAATTACAATGCTGCGAAAAAAGCAGGGAGAGGGAAACAATTAATCTGCTCAATTTCTCATTCTGCTTACACGGTTACTGAGCAAATGGAATCAGCAGTTTTATTTACGCCACAAGTTTATACAAACAAGCAAATGTTAGGAGGTTCTAACGCTAAACGCAATATCTCCAGTATTGCAGGCGTGGAGATGATGCTGAGGCAAATCTTGATGAATCAAACTCAAGCTGTAGGTAAGCGATTTGAAGATGGTAAATATCGCTATCTCTACTTTTATCCTACTTATTACTTTACTCCAGAGACTAATAAGTTTTTGCAGAAAGCATACAATGGTATTGCTCAAACTCGCTTTGATACGAGCGTTCGCAATCACTTTATCAGTAAGGATTTACAAGCGAATTTGGGGCGCGATCGCTACCAAAGTGTAGATAGTTTCTTAATTGATGAAAACCTCCAGCGTGACAAGGATCGCACCTTTAAACTTTCCTATCCTGAAGACCAGCCTTTAACATTTTACTTCATGGCACTGCCGCCAGGAAGAGACAGCACCGATACAGAATCTTGGGTAATGCCAACTTGGTTAGCCTTTGCTTTCCCGATGATTTTAGATGTTAAAACTGTGGTTTCTGAGTCACCAATTCCACCTTTTAATGATGGGGCTGAATTTGAGGAAAGCGTTTTCCTTGATAGTGCGCCTCATGCTTTCCGTGCTTTAGTAAGGCGCGATCGCTTCCGTCTTGACTACATCCTCGAAGGCTGGAACGAAAACGGCATCCAATACCCAGCACCTTTAAATGTGCTTACCGCCGCTTATGCCATTCATTTAGATGTGAATGCGCGACAGGGTAAGACTGGTTACGATGCCAACTGGGGAAGATTTACAGAACTGGCTAAAGATTTTGAAACCAGTCCACTGTACGTCTTTTCTTACCTCAATCGCTGGGTGCGTAACCAGGGTTCGGAAACAGCGCGAATTGAAAAAATCCGGCTTTATGCCTATCATTTTTATCCTTGTTTTGACCCTTATGTGAAATATGACAATAACATGGAGCAATTAATTGTGGGAGAAGCATCAAATCTGAATCATCCTAAGAAATTAACAGATTTATACCGCAAATTTTACCGAGCTAATAAGCGTTATAATCCTAAGTCTAATGCTGTGTTAAAACCAATTGATATTGCGGCTGAAACTATACTCAAAGCTGAGTCAAGTGTGTTTCAGGGAGAAACATTAGTTGTGGCTGTTGCAGCAGAAGTTTTTAAACTCATGGATCGTGTTCATGCTTCTACTGCTGAAGGACATTGGATCATTAGCAAACGAGAAGAAGAACGACAAGCTGTTTTAGATTTTGCGAGGTATTTTGTAACCGAGGTATTTGAGAAATCATTTGCAGGCGATCGCGCTCGTTTAACTGGTCGTCAAGTCAACTTAATTCGTCATACTTGTGAATTTATTTACCGTTTAGAAGATGACAAAGAAAACTCAGCTAGAAATGAACAATCTACTGAATCTAATGATGATGGTAATCAATAAGTTCCATTTTGCCTAAACAACTAGTAAATAATTCTGTGGAGATAAATTATGTCACTTTTAAAAACTGTTGAACCGAAATTCTTCCAAGCTGAAATTCCCTACAAACCAATGGGTAAATATGCTCACTTTCTCACTGTTCGGATTACTGAATCTTATCCTTTATTCCAGACAGATGCAGAACTGAATAAAGCACGGGTAAGAGCAGGAGTTAAAGATAAAACCACAATTAGCCGTTTGTCAATGTTCAAGCGTAAACAATCTACACCAGAGCGTTTAGTTGGTCGGGAATTACTGCGTAACTATGGTTTAATGACGGCTGAAGAATGCGAATACAACGTGAGTTTTGCAATGGATAATCCTGATTGCATTATTTACGGATTTGCTATTGGTGATTCTGGTTCTGAAAAATCTAAGGTTGTAGTAGATACGGCATTTTCAATTACAGCTTTCGATGATTCTCATGAAACTTTCACCCTTAATGCTCCTTTTGAAAATGGCACAATGGCTTCTAAGGGAGAAAATGGTTCTAAACCAGGTGAAGTTGCTAGCCGATATAATGAACAAGACCACATCAGACCACAAGTTTTCTTTCCTAGTATTGTCACACTTAAAGACCCCACTGAAGCTAGCTTCCTTTACGTTTTTAATAACATTCTGCGAACTCGTCACTATGGAGCGCAAACCACCCGTACAGGTCGCGTCAGAAATGAGTTAATTGGTGTTGTATTTGCGGATGGAGAAATCACCAGTAACCTGCGTTGGACTCAGGCAATATATGACCAAATGAAATCTAATAATACTATAAATCCTCCCGACCCACTAGATGAAGATGATGTGATTACTGCTGCGAAAAATGCTATTGAGGCGTTAATGGCTGATGAATTCATTGTTCATACAGATTTCATTGGTGATGCTTTTGTATCCCTAATTAATGAAGTCAAAACTTTAACAGGAAGTGAGAAAGGAATTCAGGCAATTTTGCAGAAGGCTGATGCAGAGGCTAAAGATTATGCCAAGAAGCATATCAGCAAGAAGAAAACTGCTGCTAAAGCGGGGAAAGAGTAATGGTGTTTATTTCCCGTTGTAAAATAGAACTTCATGACAGCCTCTATTACGCAACTCGTGAAATCGGGCGATTGTATGAAACAGAGCCAATAATCCACAATTATGCTCTTTGTTATGCACTGGGTTTAGTTGATAGCCAAATCTACTCTACTACAGTTGCTGAAGAACATTCTTATCGCTATTTTTGCCCCGAACAAGTGCCAAAATATGAGGAGCATCTAACGCCACTCAATCAACAGCAAATTTATGTAACTCCGGCGCGATCGCTCAATCATTCTTCTATCCTCAACACCTGGAAGTATGCTAACAATAACTACCACGTTGAAATGGAGAAAACACAAAAAAATATTCCTAGTTTTGGCAGAGCGAAAGAAATAGCCGCAGAAAGTAGATTTGAGTTTTTTGTCATATCTCAAAAAGAACTCAAACTGCCAAGGTGGATTCGCTTGGGTAAATGGATGAGCAAGGCTGAAGTGACGGTTGAACCATTACCGAAACATAAAATTTCTGAAGGTATATTCACTTGTACACATCCATTAAATCCGTTAGATGTCATGTTCACCAATCACGTGATTAGCTATGATGTTGTGAATATGCCTCCAGTTAGTTTAATTCAAAATGTCCAAATGCGAGGTCAATACTATCAATTTGATGGCATTCAAAACTTAAAAGTTCCAGTTCGGCTGGAATATCGTTTTCGGAGTTAATCACTTACCAAAGCCTTGACTACGGTTTTTATTTTTTCGAGGCTCTATCGTCATTAAATCAGCTTTAAAACCTCTGGTATCTTGCAACATTAACTTACGTATTCGCTGGCGTTGGTAAGCCTGCACTTCAGCAGCTAGAGGATGATTAGAGTCAATTTTTAGATGAGTAATAGAAGAAACATATTTTTCTTCACTTTCGGGATTATTTGGCTCTTTTAGTCCGCACATAATCCCGCCTTCATCTCCTGAATAGCCAACGAAATCAATTTCAAATTCTCTGTCTGGATCGGCGTTTACTTTTTTTTTGCTTTAATATCTTCAAAAACTCCTTCCCTGCTCGTGCTTTAATGGGTAAGTTCTCTTTCAGTTTTTCAGTTAGTGCCTTTGCTGCATTGTAATCATCAATTCTCATTGGTCTTTCTCGCTATGTAGTTTTTCTCACTTAAAAGAATACTACTATCATCACTCGACAGTCTTTAAAATTTTAGATAACACATTCAGCGATCGCTCCTCTATCTCCAGTGAAACACTATCAACAACAAACCAACGCCTTCCCCAACGACTACCTAAACAACTTGTGGGGAGAAATCCAAGCTTGTCCTTACTTTGCTATCAACAACCTCAACCGCGATTTTGTCGCCACTAAAGGATTTTCTGTAGTATTTCAACGTTCTGGATTAGCAAAAGTAGAACAGCAGTTTCCCTACTTCAAACCTTACCTAGATTTAGCTCTTCAACCGAATTGTAATGCTTTTTACCTCAATCCTTTACAGCTAAAAGAAGGCTCCCGCGTCGATCCGCATATCGATCGCTCCTTACGTTCCTACAGCAAAACCATTGAACCGCCTGCGGTTGTGAGTGTTCTCTATGTGCGCGTACCTGCGGATATGGAAGGGGGAGAATTGGTATTGCGATCGCACAAACGCCAACTTGGGCAAATTAAGCCCCAATTCAATACTTTAGTTTATTTTCAAGGTGATTTAACCCATTCGGTTAACGCTGTCAAAACCCCAGGAAATCGCCTAAGTCTCGTTTGTGAACAGTATAGTTTGAGTGATGCTGAACTCCAGGAAATTCCTGAGTTTACTGTAGAGTCAAGAAGCACTCAGTCTACAACCAAAAAGAGAAAGTATGCCTCATAGTTTAGTGTTGAATTTGCTACCCCAATCGCCCATTCCACCACAGTATCTTACAGGTAGACATCTCCACGCCTTATTTTTAACCCTCGTTAGTTCTGTAAATAGCACATTAGGCGATCGCTTGCACGATTCCACTGCTGATAAAGCCTTCACTCTCTCCCCTCTACAAATTAGTAATACAAACTCTCCCCTTTTGAAGGGAGGTAAGGGGGGAGTTAAATTGCAATACTCACATCAACAACCCATTCCCGCAGGAACACCTTGTTGGTGGCGCATCTCTTTATTAGATGACACTCTATTTGGCAAACTTACCCAACTCTGGCTAAATCTTAATCCCAATCGCCCTTGGCATCTTGGCCCCGCTGACTTGTATATTACCAGCATTCAAGGCACACCCCAATCTATTCAACCTTGGGCAAATGCTAGTACTTACGCCCAATTATACGAAGAAGCTAGCGAGCGCAATTCTTCCATTAACCTTAGCTTCTCTACGCCTACCGCCTTCCGTCAAGGACAGTATGACAGTACCCTTCCTACCAGAGAATCGGTTTTTAATTCCCTACTTTCGCGGTGGAATAAATACAGTGGTATAGAATTTTCTCATATTGCCATTGAGTCAATATTTCCCTCATTTGTCAATATTCATACAGAAATATTAGCCGACTCCCGCAGCAAATTTATTGGCATTATTGGCGAAGTTAACTACAAGATTTTGGGACAAATTGAACCAATACAAATTAAGCAAATTAACGCTTTAGCTGACTTTGCTTTGTATGCAGGAATTGGTCGCAAAACAACAATGGGTATGGGGATGACACGGCGGCTGTATTCTCTCTAATTTCAATAATTATTTAAAAACAACCTAAGTTATGAACCAAACCGAATATATTTCTATTGCGGCATTGAATCAATATGCCTATTGTCCGCATCGCTGTTGGCGAATGTTTTGTGCAGGGGAGTTTACCGATAATCAATACACAATTGAAGGTACAACTTTACACGATCGCGTCCACACCACAAGCGATATACAGCGAGGAGAAACTTGGCAAGTTCGAGCAATTTGGCTAAAGTCTGAGCAATACAAACTCATCGGTAAATCTGACTTAATTGAAGCCGAATCTGGTCAAGTTTATCCAGTGGAATACAAACGGGGACGCAAAGGCGAATGGGATAACGATGAGTTGCAAGTTTGTGCCCAAGCCCTATGTTTAGAAGAGATGACAGGAAAACCTATTACTACTGGATATATCTATTATGCCCACTCCCATCAACGGCAATTAGTAAAGATTAATCAGGAGTTACGGCAAAATGCGATCGCAACTATTCAATCTGTCACAAACCTCCTAGAAACAGGAGCAATGCCAAAACCAGTTTACAGCAAACGCTGCCAAGGATGCAGCCTTTATTCGCAATGTTTGCCCAAAGCAACCGATAAAGTCAAAAGTTATCAAGAAGTAAATTAAATTATACCCCAATACAGTTCGGTTAAGGATCTCTCTCTCCTCTCTGCGTCCTCTGCGTCTTCTCTCCGAGACGCTGCGCGAAGGCGGTTCGTTAAAACAATTAACTTTGATAAAGGGTTTTAGCCTTAACTAAACCCTATTGAGTTATACCCTGGCGAATTGTATTCACCAAATTTCCAATTATTACTAGGAATAATCAAAAATGGGAACACTTTACGTAACACAAGCCGATGCTTTTATCGGTAAAGTTGACGAACGCCTCACCGTTAAAGCCGAACAAAAAACAATCTTAGATATCCCTTTAATTAAAATAGAGGGAATTGTAGTACTAGGACGGGCTACTATTTCTCCCGCCGTCGTCAGTGAACTTTTAGAACGTCACATTTGTTTAACATTTCTCACACAAAACGGACGATATTTAGGGCGTTTAGAACCAGAAACTACTAAAAATATCTTTGTTCGTAAAGCCCAATGGCAAGCTGTGGGAGAATCCGAACCAGCAATACATTTAGTCAGAGGATTTGTACGGGGTAAATTGAAAAATTACCGCCATAGCTTACTTCGCACTCAGCGAGAACATCCTGATACTGACCTGAATAATAACATCACTCGATTGGAAAACGCGATCGCACCAATCGAAAAAACGAACAGTATTGATTCCCTCAGAGGCTTAGAAGGTGCTGGTAGTGCAGCCTATTTCGGTTGCTTTCAACAGCTAATCAAAACCTCAGAATTTCAATTTGAAGCCAGACGCCGCCGCCCACCAACCGATCCAGTTAATGCCCTACTGAGTTTAGGGTATTCATTACTACGTCATGACGTGCAAAGTGCTTTAAATATTGTTGGCTTCGATCCCTATCTAGGATACTTACACGTCGAGCGTTATGGTAGACCTTCCCTAGCCTTAGACTTAATGGAAGAATTTCGTCCTTTAATAGTGGATGCTGTAGTGTTGTCACTGATTAACAAGCGATCGCTAACCTTAACTGACTTTACCACCGAACCGCTCAGTGGTGCTGTGTCTTTGACCAAAGAAGGACTGCATACATTTCTTCGCGCTTACGAACAAAAGAAACAATCTAATTTCAAGCATCCAGTTATGGGAAATAAATGTACCTACCAAGAATCCTTTGAAATTCAAGCGAGGTTATTAAGTAAGTACCTCATGAACGAAATCGATAAATATCCCCCTTTAGTTCTTAAATAACTCCCCATTAACCCATGTATTATATTGTTGTCAGCTACGACATTCCAGAAGATAAGCGTCGGACTAAAATCCATTCGGTTCTCAAGTCTTACGGACAATGGATGCAACTGAGTGTGTTTGAGTGCAATATCACTTCCACTCAGTATGCTAAACTGCGATCGCGTTTAGCTAAATTGATTAAACCCGACACAGACAGCGTGCGCTTTTATTTTCTCTGTGGCTGTTGTCAGCGAAAAGTCGAACGCATTGGCGGAGAACAGCCACGGGACGAAACAATTTTCTTTGCTGAGTCTCCTTCTAGCTAGGTTCCTGCATCTCAAATGCGCGGAAGGGTAGGTGTAGAAATTTCACAGCCATAAAAAAGTGCTTATATCCCAACTCCAGTAAGCCTTTTAAGCCATTAGTCGCCTAATCCTCATCCGCGCAATCTCTGAAATGCTTATCAAAATACGATTTCAGGCTTTAAATTTTCCTGGCGCTCTTTCCAAACGAATTCTCTAATGCTATGATTGCCCTTGAATCGCGCAACCGTACCTTGAAAACTAAATATAGCTTGGCTTTCAGGCTCCCGCTATTGCAATTCATCAAAATCCCTATTAGGGATTGAAACTACGACGTGGTAATGGTGGGTGAAGATTCCTAAATTGCAATTCATCAAAATCCCTATTAGGGATTGAAACACTCACCAATTGCGATCGCAATTAATAAGTAGTATTGCAATTCATCAAAATCCCTATTAGGGATTGAAACCAATCCGGAGATAATGCAGCATCTAATCCTGCAATTATTGCAATTCATCAAAATCCCTATTAGGGATTGAAACCTTGCAATGGTGGTAATGGTGGCAATTCTTCTGGATTGCAATTCATCAAAATCCCTATTAGGGATTGAAACAATCTCACGTCGCGGACGGACTCCAAATCCGACGATTGCAATTCATCAAAATCCCTATTAGGGATTGAAACAATCTCAGCATTTTCACCAGATTGTAGAGTTGCAAGATTGCAATTCATCAAAATCCCTATTAGGGATTGAAACATGTGTGAGGGTGTGCAGCGCTATGACAAGGCTCTTAAATTGCAATTCATCAAAATCCCTATTAGGGATTGAAACACTTGCTTCTCGCTTAAAACTTGTGCAAATCGAGTATTGCAATTCATCAAAATCCCTATTAGGGATTGAAACAACGATCGGTGACTGTACGCGGTTGAGGTGTTCGAGTATTGCAATTCATCAAAATCCCTATTAGGGATTGAAACACATCATGATAGCTTGATGTAATATACAAACGAATTGCAATTCATCAAAATCCCTATTAGGGATTGAAACTTGTTAGCGGCTCCCCCTGAGTTACCTAATACTAAATTGCAATTCATCAAAATCCCTATTAGGGATTGAAACGGAATTATCACCCCAACCAGAATTCAAGAAAGCTGATTGCAATTCATCAAAATCCCTATTAGGGATTGAAACAATAGATTAATCATAACATAGTTGCTTTGCGCTGCAATTACCATTGCAATTCATCAAAATCCCTATTAGGGATTGAAACAAAGATGTATATACTAAAGCGGTACTCCGTATGAATTGCAATTCATCAAAATCCCTATTAGGGATTGAAACATCAACTAGCATTTTTACTAGTTCTTCTATTGGATTGCAATTCATCAAAATCCCTATTAGGGATTGAAACATCATCACCGACTAATGAATATGAGTTTTCTGGGATTGCAATTCATCAAAATCCCTATTAGGGATTGAAACACTGACCGCACAAGTGAAGAATATCGCGCTTGAATTGCAATTCATCAAAATCCCTATTAGGGATTGAAACATCCAGCAGTACCGAAAATACCAATATTTATTACATTGCAATTCATCAAAATCCCTATTAGGGATTGAAACTCTTACAGTAAGTATTCAATTACTACCGTGGCAAAATTGCAATTCATCAAAATCCCTATTAGGGATCGAAACATGCAGCTAAGGCAATTATTGAGGCGATAGGTAGTGAGATTGCAATTTATTAAAATCCCTATTAGAAATTAAAACATTTACTTATAAGTATTCTTTATTTACTGAACACCTGAAGAGTTTAATTGAGCTTCAGCAATATCTTTGTTAAGCCATCGCCTAACCGTTCAATAGATTGTTGCTGTTTCGGATCTTTTAACGTGCCATCAGCATTAAAGGCTTCATAAGCTTTGGATACTGCTATCTGGTCGGGAAGTACTAAAACTTTGATGTTTCCCAAAATAGAACGCAGGTGAACTAACCCCCGCAAACCACCAAGAGCGCCTGGGGAAGCGCTCATAATACTAGCAACCTTCCCTGCAAAAGCAGTCAAAGCCAACGGCGCTTCATTTTGATATGGGCGGGATGCCCAGTCAATGGCATTTTTCAAAACTGCTGTGAGTGAACTGTTATATTCCGGCGAAGCAATCAGCAATCCTTGATGAGAAATCAGCAAATCCTTGAAAGTACGGGCGTTGGCAGGTAGTCCTTCTTGAGCTTCCAAGTCTTCATCATACAGAGGTAAAGGCAAATCGTGGAGGTCTATATAAGTTACTTCTGCGCCTGCTGCCTTAGCGCCAGCCGCAGCGATTTTTACCAATTTTTTGTTGTAAGAATCAATCCGGGTGCTGCCAGCAAAGGCGAGGATTTTCGGTGTAGATGCCATAATTCTAGGTTGAATGGGAAGGATTAACCTGTTCAGCTGCATTATCCTGTTTTCAGGCGATCGCTATTTGCTAACTTTAGATTTTCTTTAGAAACCACTCAACTGAGAATCTCGGTAAACCAATCTGGAAACAATACGGTAGTATCTGAATAATCTAAGTTTTTGTTAGGCAAAGGCAGATTTATGTTCCAAGATATTGCTGCTCAAATTGCTTTTTCTGACTCATTTCCATATTTAATTACAGCTTTAGGCATTACTAGCACAGTGGGAATATTAGGTTGGCGGTGGTGGAAGCAAAAGAACACTTACAAATCTCTACAGTTCCTTCCTTCTCCTAAGAGACACTGGCTATTAGGAAATATTCCTCAAGTATTAGCAGCAGTCAAAGAGAAGAAATTCTTCCAATTATTGTTTGATTGGAGCCAGCAGCTAGGCCCAATGTATGTTTGCTGGACTGACCAGCCAACTCTTGTTTTGAGTAAGCCAAAAGTTATCGAAGACACTATTATCAATGGGATGAGAGACGGTAGCCTAGTTAGGTCACAACGAGCTAGCAAAGCTTGGAACGACATTAGTGGGCCCATTCTTTTAGGTCAAAATGGAAGTGAGTGGCAGTATAGACGTAAGGCTTGGAATCCTGAATTCAGTTCTAGCGGTCTCTCCAAATATGTAGAAATTATTAGTCAAGCTTGCGAACAAGTAATTGAGAAAATTCAGTCAACTGCCTCACCAGAAGTTCAGGTAGATCCTCTGTTTGTAGAACTAACAATGAGGGTAATTTCCTGTTTAGTACTGGGCATTCCTGTGGATAGAAACATTGCTAGTCATGAAGGACAACCCCTTGATGTCCTCAAGGTGTACGAGGCGATGTCTATTGTTGGCTATCGGTTCCTACGGGTAGCTACTGGCGAGAAGATATGGATGAAATATTTGCCAACTAAGAACTCACGAGATTATTGGGCAGCAAGGCGATATTTAGAGGAGTTTATTACTCCCCGTGTATACTTAGCTTTACAAATGAGAGAACAAAATCAGACCGATTTACCACAGGTAAGTCCTTTGTTCCAGGAATCAATGTTAGTGAAAATAGCTGCCAAAGAACCAAAATACAATCGGGAAACACTGATAGCAGAAGTTATTGAACTTTTAATCGCTGGTACTGATACCACGGCTCATACTTTATCTTTTGCAATAGGAGAGTTGGCCTTAAATCCAAGAGTTTTTCAGCAGGCCCAGGCCGTTGTTGACAAAGCTTGGGAAAGTCAAGGCAGTATTAATGGAGAAAGCCTTAAGGAATTGAATTACATCCGCGCTATTTTCAAGGAAACTTTGCGCCTTTATTCAGTCGCTTCAGGCTCGACTTCATTGGAGGCTCAACGTGACACTGTTATTGAGGGTACGGTTATTCCTCGTGGCACGAAAATATTCTGGTCAATGCTTGCTGCTGGACGAGATCCTGAAGTCTATTCTCATCCCGATGAATTTCTGCCAGAGCGTTGGTTAGAGAAGGGTAAGGAAAGTAGTGTAGTTCCAATGATAGACTTTGGCTCAGGTTCTCATCGTTGCTTGGGAGAGCATTTGTCAATGCTGGAAGGAACGATGATGCTGGCACTACTGCTTTACTACTTTGACTGGGAGTTGGTCAACGGTCGATCATCTCTGGAACAGTTACAGCAGAACCTTTTGATTTATCCGCCTGATAGAATGCCGGTGCGTTTTCGTTTGAGAAAGTAGGGATAATCCCCTTTCAGAGGAACGCATTGGCATTGCATTGGGATGCATTAACAATGCAAGTCAACGCATTAACATTACGAAAAGATGTGGTTTTTAAACTTATGTATATTTAGTATTTTTTGTCAATGCGTAAGTTCAAGAACAGCCCTTTCAAGGTAACTCGTAAAATCTCTGTTTTTCTCTCTGCGCTCTCTGTGCCTCTGCGGTTTAAAAGTAATTTATTTAACCACAGAAACGCAGAGAACACAGAGTTAAGAGATTAAAGAGGAATTTTTTGAGCAAAATTTTTACTCACCTTGAAAGGGCTAGTTCAAGAATACAAGAAAAGCGGCAAATTTCAATTGTTCTAAAGCATTTTTTCTAAGAACTGCTTGGCGCGATCGCACTGAGGATTTTGGAAAAACTCACCAGGAGTAGCATCTTCTGCTAAAATCCCCTGGTCGAGGAACATAATCCGATTGGCAACAACTCTTGCAAACCCCATTTCATGAGTAACTATCGCCATTGTCATCCCAGATAGCGCTAAAGCTTTCATCACTTCCAGCACATCTTTGACCATTTCTGGATCTAATGCAGAGGTGGGTTCATCAAACAAAATCATCTCTGGTTCCATTGCTAATGCCCGAGCGATCGCTACTCGCTGTTTCTGTCCCCCAGATAATTTGGATGGATAGACAGACACTTTTTCTTCTAAACCTACCTTAGCAAGCAATTCTAAGCCATGTTCTTCTGCTTTTTGCTTGTTTATTCCTTTTACCTTGATGGGTGCGTAGGTGACATTTTGCAGCACATTCATGTGGGGAAACAAATTAAAATGTTGAAATACCATCATCAAATGCTGCCGTACTTTAGCGATGTTTACCTTGGGATTGGTAATTTCTTGGTCGTGAAAATAGATTCTTCCTTTGGTGGGTTGTTCTAGCAAGTTTATGCATCGCAAAAAGGTAGACTTACCTGAACCAGAAGGCCCTAATATGGCAACCACTTCCCCTTGGTAAAACTCAGTGGAAATATCTTTGAGTACGTCGAGTTTGCCAAAGGATTTAGATAAGAATTCCGTGCGAATTACTACATTACTCACTTTCCCGTAGTCTCCTTTCTAAAGCGGATGCACCCAAGGTCATACCCATTACCAAAACATAGTAGATTAACCCTGCAAATAGCAGTGGTTCAAAATAAATATATTTGTTTGCACCAACAATTTGGGCACTGCGTAATATTTCCACCACCCCAATCGTTGACACCAGCGCGGAATCTTTAAGCAATCCGATAGTTTCATTTACCAATGCTGGAAGAATATTCTTCAATGCTTGGGGCAAAATCACATCCCACATCATCAACCAATAAGGAACACCCATAGACATCGCCGCTTCACTTTGCCCTTTATCCACCGCCTGAATCCCACCCCTGATGGTTTCCGACATATAAGCGCCAGAATTCAGGGTAAAAGTTAGCACCCCAGCCTCCAATGCGGAAATGTCATAGCCTGTAAGCTGAGGTGTTGCGTAGTAAACTAATGCCAACTGTAATAGCAAAGGTGTACCTCGAAAAACAGAGGTGTAGGCGTTAGCAACCCAGGTAAGCGGTTTGATGCCGAGAATTTTTAATAGAGACAGAATTGTTCCCCAAATTAACCCCAAGGTTACAGATAATAGCGTGAACAACAAAGTTAAAGGGATTCCCCGCAGAATAAAAGGAATATCTGGAAGAATTCTGGTGAAGTCGAGATTCAATCCGCCTTTAGCAGGAGTTGAGGATACAGGATTGGCGGCGGTATTCTGTGAAAACCACTTGGTTACTAGTTTAGCCAATGTGCCATCGTCCTTCATTTGTTGAAGGACTTTGTTAAACGGTTCTACAAAAGAAGAACCTTTGGGAAAAGCGATCGCAGATCCACTTGCTTCCTCTGACGGAATAGTATTAAATTCTAAATCTGGATTAGCTTGGGCAAATCCCTTAGCGACGGTATCCTCAACAAT
Source organism: Nostoc punctiforme NIES-2108 (assembly GCA_003326195.1). Lineage (GTDB taxonomy): Bacteria > Cyanobacteriota > Cyanobacteriia > Cyanobacteriales > Nostocaceae > Nostoc > Nostoc punctiforme_A. The sequence goes on along the minus strand of LXQE01000096.1, from coordinate 197,767 downwards.
TGCGGCATCAATTCGCCCAGATTTGATTTCTTGAACTACTTCCGGCACTTTGTTGAGTTGCTTTAGCTGAATACCTGCAACTTTTTTAGCAATTTTCTGAGCATTTTGTTCTTGTATCGTTCCTAGTTGTACCCCAAGCTTTTTTCCTAATAAGTCTTGGGGTTGTTTCAGGTTGCTACCTTTAGGAGCGACAATTGTATCTTTAGCTTCGTAATAAATAATGGAAAAATCAATATTTTTCTGACGTTCTGGAGTCGGAGTCATCCCAGCCATTACAAAGTCAGCGCGATTTGCTTGGAGTGCAGGAATTAACCCATTAAAATCAGATTCCATTATTTGAAGTTTAAACCCTAGTTTTTCAGCAAGGGTTTTGGCAATATCTATATCAAAGCCAACAATTTGGCGTAGGCGTAGCCCGTCGTAGACATCGCCTCCTTTAGTATCGTAAAACTCATAAGGAGGATAATCTGGAGAAGTAATCATCGTCAGCGTGTCTTTCCCTAAAGGTGAAGCAGCCTTTAGAGAATTACTATGTCCGATGATAATGCTGATTCCTATTACTGCTATAACCAGTATTGTTAATTGCCATGCTTTTTTTTTCTTCATAGACTTGATAATTCTATAATTTACATTCCGCACCTTAAGAGAATTCCAAATAAAGAAATATCCCACAACTGACGCAAAAATCCTCTCTATTCCTCCTCACTCTGTGTTCTCTGCGTCTCTGTGGTTCGTCAAATTCTTACTTTAGTCGCCTCCAGCAACTTAACGCTGGCATAAATAGCATCAATATAAGGTGTAGGAATTTGAGTAAGTTTTCCCAATTCTGCCACCGCGCCAACGATCGCGTCTATCTCCGTAGCGCGTCCGGCTTCAATATCTTGTAGCATTGAGGTTTTGTGGGCACCAACATTTTCTGCCCCATTAATTCGCTGTTCTAAAGTGATGCCAAACTTTATACCCAAATTTTCTGCGATCGCTTGAGTTTCTGTCATCATTTGTCGCGCTAGTTCACGAGTGAGGGGATAACGGCAAATATCCTCTAGAGTCGCACCAGTTAAGGCACTGATGGGATTAAATGCCACATTTCCCCACAACTTGATCCAAATTTCCGTGCGAATCTGATTGCGGATTGGTGCTTTGAATCCTGCCTGTTTTAAAGTCTGTGCCAATAATTGGATGCGAGCGCTTTTACTACCATCGATTTCACCGAGAGTAAAGCGATCGCCTTCAATATGTTTAATTACACCTGGTTCAATTATCTCTGTTGCTGGGTAAACCACACAACCAATGGCGCGTTCAGCACCGATACTAGCTTCAATAATCCCATCTGGATCGACAGATTGAATCCGTGTACCTTCATACTCACCGCCATGTTGACGAAAGTACCACCAAGGAACGCCATTTTGGGCTGTCACTACCATTGTGTGAGGATTGTAGAGTGCAGGGAGAAAGGGTGCGATCGCGGGTACACTGTGAGCCTTCACAGTTAAAATTACTACATCCTGTGGCCCAGCTGACTGAATATCGCTAGTTGCCAAAGCCGGAGTAGCAATTTGGCTGGAACCGTCTGCCATGAGTAACTTCAGCCCTTTTTTTTGAATTGCCTCCAAATGAGAACCACGTGCGATTAGTGTCACTGCTTCACCTGCCAGTGCCAATTTCGCCCCTAAATATCCACCAATCGCACCTGCGCCAACAATACAGATTTTCATTTAGCCAAAAAATATGATTTGTGGAAAACGGTATCCAGTAGTGAATTCTCCAGCTTAGAGCTACGGTGTATACACAAGTCCTTCTCACCCCCTCTAACTCCCCCTTGGCAAGGGGGAGAACCGGGAACCGGATATTTCCCCCCAATGCATCGGGGGATTAAGGGGAGTAAATCCACGGTTTGCCTACCGTAGCAGTTTAGAGTGGGAAGATTCACAATACTCAGCACTCAGCACTCCTAAAGCTTTGCATCGCTTCTAATAAGTCTTGATGAACAGATTTTGAAGCAGCTACGATCAATCCAGGCAAACTATAGTTTTGACAAGTATGCAGTGGCGGTAAAGTCGAACCGTCCAGAGTAGTTACAATCCAGCCAGCCTCTTTTGCAATAAAAGCGAGTGCAGCACTATCAAGAAATTTGCCCGATTTAATGACTGCTCCACTCAAGTCGCCACTAAGAATACCATTGAGATTGGGAATTTGAATATCACTAGAGTAATCAGTTGCTATATCGATTACTTTATATCGATCTTTTAATAAATGTGCGATAGAATTCATTCCCCATCCCAATAAAATAGAAGGTTTGGCGGATGTTATATCTAACGGGGCACAGGCTTCTAAGTTCATGTCCAGCGTGCCTTTAAAAGCACCTTCACCTCTAAGAGCGTAAAAATAAATGTTTTGGGCAGGAGAAATGGCAATTACTGCTTCAAACTCATCCGCATTTAGAATACTGAGAATAATTTGGTAATTAGAATGTCCATCCATATAAAACTTCGTGCCATCAATCGGGTCGAGTGTGACTAAATAATCACCTTCTGAACCGAGTTCGGTAGCACGAAAATACTTGGTGTTATTAGAACTTTCATATTCTTCACCATAAAAGCGAATATCTGGAAAAGTTCCTAGTAATACTACTTCTACCAGATTTTGAATAGCCACATCTGCATCAGTAAGTGCAGCACTAAAAAAGTTGTTTCCTTGTTCTTTGGCGGGAAGTGCAGCAATTTTTGGTTGAAGAACATTGGCATAGGCTGCTGCTACTTTGAGATGGGGGAGTAAAGTCTCTAAAATTAGTCGAGTAGTTGGTTTTGTGGACATTGCAGCAAACTCCTTTTAGAAATAATCTACCGTCCGCAGGGCGATAGAATTATATATCTAGACAAAATTACGGGATCATTTTGATGCAATGATACCACCGTTGCTATATTACTTTAATCTGTGTGTCTCAGAGAGCCTCTAGAGAGATCGCAAGTTTTCTCATAAATTTAAGGGTTTAAGACCGAACGTCAACATTTAGTAAGTAAGCAGACGCAATTAAATATAAGATGTCATTGCGAGCGGAACGAAGTGAAGCGTGGCAATCTCAGTCTTTGCGATTGCTTCACTTGCTTCGCAATGACGAACTATCTTATATTTATTTAGATCCACCTACTTACAGCATTTTATAAATTCATAGCGAATTAAATTTGGCACTACCCTACAATGCCAATACGTCGGCTTGTATTGTTAATGCATCGGCTTGCATTGTTAATGCATCGGCTTGCATTGTTAATACGTCGGCTTGCATTGTTAATACGTCGGCTTGCATTGTTAATACGTCGGCTTGCATTAAAAACGCTACGCTTTTACGCAAAACTGTACTTAGCTAAAGTTACTTTACAAAAGGCAAGCTACAATCGGGCTTTAAATTCCCATCTGAAACTCTCTTTTTTACAAGACGCTACGCGTAGCTTGCTTTCCTGCAAGGGTACAATTTTGAATTGTTATTGATGGTTTTAGGAAACTTTTTCGAGCTTCTTCTGAGTCAATTTGGATAGATTGTGGCGTTTGAGTAATGAAGGTGCGCCAACAAGAGTACCAAGAATGAGTAGGCTAACGATAGAAGTAGGTTCAGAAACAGTAATTATGGTTGCAGAAAAACTAATGGGTAACTCACTATCTTCCAATCCCAAATTTTCAAAACCTGGTGTGATTGGCGGCGCAGAAAAAACCTCTAAATAACTTGGTGTCGGCAAAAAACTCGCGAAAAATGGACTAGAATAGTTTCCTCCCGAAGTGGAATACCCAAAACCATCACCTGTTAACTGCTGAGTATTAAGACTAATTAAATTATCAACATTAAAAGGTTCGTTTCCTGGTATCGGAGTCCCGGCGGGTTGCAAACCAGTAATTGTTTCACCATTTCGCTTACCAGTAATTCCAGTAATTAAGTAAAAACCCAAATTGTTCGGGGTGTCATTAGTGGTGAAAGTACCGTTTGCGGCTACGCCAGTACCAGAATAATTCCAACTCCAACTTAAAGCAGAAGCGGCTGGCATTGTCCCGAAAACTAATCCAGATGTGGTGGCGAGGGCTATGGCAGATAAAACTAGATTTTTCATGGAAGTCGTTACTGCGATCGTTCCCGTGTATTATACGGAAATTAGGAAAGATCGTATTATCAATCTTGCCTATATTATTTAGCAGCGATGCCTACGGCGGGCTACGCCTACGCATAGCCATACCAAAGCAGCATCAACATTGCTAACCTGCTCCCCTGGCGGTATGGCTGGACGATTTACTATTACAACTTTCACGCCTAGTTCTCGCGCGGCAATAATCTTGGGCTTTGTGGCATCGCCACCACTATTTTTACTGACGATGGTATCAATATTATTCTCAATCAGAATTTGTCTCTCATTATTGAGGGTAAAAGGCCCGCGATCGCACAATACCATCCCCGGTGGTACTAAAGCATCATCGGTAGGAGGGTCAATCATCCGCATCAAAAACCAAATTTTCTCTAGGCGAGCAAAGGCGGCGAGTTCTTGCCTACCAACTGTCAAAAATACCCGCTGTGCCTGATTTTGCAGGGTTTTTGCTGCGGCTGCAACGCTGTCAACTTCAATCCAGCGATCGCCACTTTCTTTTTCCCAAGGCGGACGGATTAACATCAGACGGGGTACTCCAACTTCCGTTGCCGCATCTGCTGCATTGAAGGAAATTTGAGTCGCAAAAGGATGGGTTGCATCAATTAATAAGTCGATTTGCATAACTCGCAGATAGTTAGCCAATCCAGCCACACCCCCGAAGCCTCCAACCCGCAAATCGCCCAGCGGTACTGACGGTTCGCGGGTGCGTCCAGCTAGAGAGGTGATTACTTCTAACCCTTGGATAGTAGTAACTTTGGCAGCTAGTTCTGCTGCATCACCCGTCCCACCCAAAATCAAAACGCGCATTATTTAGATAGATAACGGTGGAATTTTTGCCAGAATGCCCTTCTTCATTGCTTCTGGACGCTCTGACCAAGGCAGTAAACCATCTGCTTTAGCATAGTATTGACTAGCACATTCCAGTACCGCAGAGGCACTACCATCAACGGCTAAATCACCAAATAAATATGTTAATTTGCCTTTAGCAGCAAAGGCGACTACACAGGAACGATTACAAGCACTCATGCATTCAACTTCCTGAATCGGAAATTGATCTCGTAACTCCCATTCTTGTGCCAGCTGCTGAAGTTGGTGTAAAAGTTTTTCACCACCACTTTCACCTAAGCGTTTTCCATTTTGCCAAACACTGGCACAGGTTTTGCAAACAAATAAAGTATGTTCAGCAACTTCCATTGGAATGGTTGGGGAAATATTTACAGTCGTAGTCATCTGTACCTCGCAGATATGTGAAACTGATAAATCTATTTCGGCGGGCATCCTGACTAACTCAATTTGAGATTTTCGATTTAGTTCCTGAATCTCAAATTGGTTCACAGTTGCGGGACAGCGCCGGATTTGCACCGAACTTTCCCCGTTACCTCTGGTAGCTGACTCCCACCAGAACCGAATAACCTTATCGATCATACACTAGGGTTATCGGAGAATACGAAACAACAAGCTTTATTTCAGAAACCTATGTCGGAATTTATACCAAGTTCAGCAGAGATTGCAAAGAAGGCAATGGATAGTGTTGATCCATCACTTAGCGATAAATTTACAATGGTCATACGATTTCTTTCGGATAACCCTGCTGCAGCTTCACCGCGAAAAGGTAAAAATCAGCCTATCGTCGGGACAGAAGAATATATTATTGCCAGTGCTACAAATTTCAAAACAGGTCGTGACCCAAGAACACCCTTGCCACCTAGTACAATACCGGATGAAATGGTAAGTATCATCCTGAATAAGTATTTTGAAGTTCCGTATGAGGAATTGGGAAAAGCTGAAGAATTGCATCGCCTATCAATGGGGGCTGAGAACATTGTAGGGGATTTGCTAGAAAGGTACGTTGCGACAGTTATTGAGCCGCATGGATGGATATGGTGTTCTGGTTATATAGTTAAAGCAGTTGATTTTATATATTTTGATAACAAAAATGTCTGGCAATCGCTACAAGTAAAAAATAGAGATAATACTGAAAACTCTTCTTCTGCCGCTATCCGTAAGGGAACCCCAATTAAAAAATGGTTCCGAACTTTTTCTAAAAGAAAGGGGGACAACTGGTCTAAATTCCCCTCATTGGAAGGAAAAGAACAGCTTTCAGAAGAAGGCTTCAAATCGTATGTTGAAAAATACTTTGTTGCTTTAAGAGAGATAAAGTCCTAACTCTTATACAGGATATGCTGTTGTTGCAAAAAGCGAACCTTGGATCGGTTTTATCTCTTCTAACGACTCACTAATTTTAGCTTCCCATAAAACATCATCGTTACCTTTATAACGTGAAAATGGAAAGTTCAAGGGGGGATGTTTTATCTTACCACTCATGTGTGCAAGGATCGCTTTGCCTATTGCTTCTCCAAAACCGACAGGTACGGCATTCCCTATCTGCCGATATTGCTCGATGAGGGAACCACATATAACCCAACTATCTGGAAATTGCTGAATACGTTTATATTCCTGAATACTTAACGGGCGCAGATGTTCTGGGTGACAGATATCCGTTGCTGGCATGGCTGGGGATGTCACTAAAGTACAGCTTGGTCTATCCCATGACAAGCGTCTAAAGAAACCAGTTTTCCCTCCACCTGAGTAATAGGATTTTCCTAATGCTTCTTTCTGCAATTCTTCAGGTAGATGTTTCCAATATTGACCCTCTTTTAACATTCTGTAATACTTTAGCCTCCCTTCTGGGAACTCGATATACTCTGCCTCACTTTGGCTTAAATCTGCAATAGATTCACGTAGGGTTATCCACGTATCAAGACCAAAATCACCACTTTCTGAATGTGTGGGGTATAAATAAGGAACCTTTTTCTTTCCACGATGGCAGATCATGACCACTCTTTCCCTAATTTGGGGGACACCATAATTTGCCGTGTTGTATAAGTTAAAGCTGATACTGTAACCACCTTTACGAAGTTCATTCACAATATATTTCAAAGCACCACCTGGCATTTCTTCTCTGGATAAGGGAATACTGCCGCTTCCTCTTTCTGAGTGAGGGCGGTGCAGTAATGGTGCTGAAAGAAAACCTCTTACATTCTCGATGACGGCATATTTTGGGCTTATTTCTAAGATAAGTTCAATGTACTTTAAGAATATATTGCCCCTCTCATCTTTGAAACCACGCCTTGCCCCTGCTGTGGAAAAAGCTTGGCAGGGTGGTCCGCCTAACATAATATCTACATCTTCTTTGGCTAGTTTGGCACGATCTAGGATATCCTGAGCAGTATAAGACGCTATATTCCCCAAAAGTGCAATATCTGGCTTGTTTGCAACTATGGTCTGTCGGCAGTGCTTATCCACCTCACACGCAAGGGAAATTTCGATACCTGCTTTCTCAAAACCAAGATCCAGTCCCATAGCGCCTGAGAAAAAAGAAATGGCTTTAACTGCTTGGTGATGATTTTCCTTGCTCGTCCTATCTACAGGATAATTTCCCTTGGTCCGGTTAATGTAATCTTCAACTGCCTCCGGCTCCATAACCCACACTTTCCCTACCTGCTGTCCCTTGATATCCCCACTACGCAATAGAGTACGAACCCTTTGCTCAGAAATACCTATTTTTGAAGCAGCTTCCTTTGTGGACAAATAGGGATAGTTTTTCATTTCGTTCTCGAAACTTTTTTTATACCATAACTATCATTATCAAGTGGTTATGTCAATCACTATTAAGTATAGAGATTAAGTATTCGCAAAACCGACCGTTTGCGAGAATGATTTTATGTGCAGGTCAAATGTTGGACAACCTTCAAACCAACTATCAAACTGGACGACAACCAGATAAAATACTGTGCATCTTCACTACTTGCCCAATAACTGCGATCGCAGGCGCACTAAATCCAGTTTCCTCTACTTGCTCGACAATTGTTTCCAATGTCCCTATCAATTCTTCTTGTTCTGGTCGCGTACCCCAGCGCACTAAAGCAATCGGCGTTTCTAAATTCAACCCAGCAGTACTTAATTCTTCCACAATATAAGGCAGATTGTGAATTCCCATATAAATTACAATGGTTTCGGAACCGTGAGCGATCGCACTCCAATTCACTTGCGGTCTATACTTACCCACCGCTTCATGACCAGTTACAAATGTCACTGATGAACTATAGAGCCGATGCGTCAAAGGAATACCTGAGTATGCTGCCGCTGCAATTCCCGAAGTGATGCCTGGCACTACTTCCGTTGATATTCCAACTTTGACTAATTCTTCCATCTCTTCGCCACCGCGACCAAAAATAAACGGATCGCCACCCTTGAGCCGCACTACAATTGCATGATCTTGCGCTTTCTCAATCAGCAATTGAGTTGTTTCTGACTGCAATAACGAATGTCTTCCCGCACGTTTACCAGCATTAATTTGCTCGGCTTGAGGATTAATCATTGCCAGAATTGCCGGACTCACCAAGGCATCATAGATGACTACATCTGCACATTCCAACAAACCTTTCGCCTTCAAGGTAATTAATCCTGGATCTCCTGGCCCCGCACCTACTAAATAAACCTTTCCCAAATACTTGTTCTCCTGTTTTTCTGTGCGGTTCATCTCTGTGTTAAATCCCAAATTAGCTCGGCTAATTCTGCACTTGCTCCCAGTGGCTCCGCCAATTGGAAATTCACCGCAGAAAATTGTAATTTTAGATCCTCTATTGAGGTGGCGATCGCATCGGTTATTCCACCAGCGAATAAAAAGTATGGCAAGATTGCTATTTCCCGATAACCAGCAGTTACCAACTCTTTTACCCGTGATTCTAAACTAGGAGGTCCAGCCCAATAAGCAGTCACGGCTCCCAAACTCGCCGCCATTGCTTCCACAGTTTTTTGCGAACCTGGGCGACGGCTACCATGAGCTAAGAGAATCCATGCTTCTGCTTTGATAGGAGCTATTTGCTTTGCCAACAATTTTTCTAAATTAGGATGAGAACCTAAATATGGTTGCAACTCAACGATTGTATCTTGACCAGTAGCCTGTTGTGCGAGTGCTACTTCGGCGGGAATGTCTGTCATCACATGCACTCCCGGCAGCAAAAATAGCGGTACAATTTTGAGGCGATTCTCATTTTGAGACTGTGAGCAATCGCCAAAAGCGTTTTTAGCAAATTGTTGAATCTGCTCGTGTAAAGGTTGAGGACTCATTTCTAAAGCAGCGATGCCAACCAAATGTTCGCTTGACAATTTCTGACATACCAGACTAGCTAGTTGCTGCATAGCAATTTCTGGGCGGCGATCGCGACTTCCGTGAGATAATAACAGATAGGCAGATGACATCGGTAAAGCTCGAACTTTCAGTTACTATATCTTACTTAAGATTAAGCCGGGGTTCATAAGTACTCTAGTAATTATTGAAACTATTATCAATTACTAAACAGAATTATTCTTAATCACTTTTACAGCAGATTTCAAGTTGTAAAGTACACAACTATTTGTTTCAAAAGCAGGTATAAAGCTTGTTTTTATTCTGTTAGCGCAGCCGATTCTGATTCCTGAATTCTGACTCCTAAATTCTGCTGTATATTCTTCCCCTGCTGCTTACCTTATTGTTCTTCGGCAGTGTAAGTATAAAATTGATCAAAAGCTCCTACCGTTTCAAATTTGTATGAAGGTATCCAAGAATTTATTTTTAAATCTGTACGGTAAATGCTAAAAATCATAAAATCTTGCCTTTCTGTAGTCTTGGCAATAATTCCTTGGATTTGTGGGTTAGCGGAGTCAACTAACTTATCACAATTAAAACGGATTAAATTTTCTATAATATTCGTAGTTTTTTTACATACATCGGTTTTTAAGTATTTTGTCAGGCGTTGAACTGCATATTCTTCATATTCAACTTGACTAGGATTGGTTTTCGCCATTGTCACACCCAAGGCGGCGAGGCCTACTGCTGCTCCAGTATACGCGATGATGGTCAATGGTTTCATATTTGCCAAGTAAAATTCATTGTAATCGTTAGATTCCAGAGACTCTAAATCAACTAAGTCCGTTCCTTGAACAAAAACTCTTGATCGATTGCCAAATTATTGCTATAATTCAATTGTTGAATGGCGAGCGTAGCCAAGTGGTTAAGGCAGTGGTTTGTGGTACCACCATTCGTGGGTTCGATTCCCATCGTTCGCCCTATATAATCTCATATTGATATATATATTCCTATATAAAGATAGGTTGTGGTTCTGAACATTCATAACCATTACTTTAGCAATTATCTCTTGTCTACGAGTTCATAGACTTGGAAGGGTTACAAATCTATAATAATTCATTACTTTATCTTATCCAAAAGTTGATGTATATAAGCAAATCTACTTTTTAGCTACTTCTCTACGAGACTGGCTAAGGATAGAGTACCTGTTACTACGCTATCAGACTAAGCAGATGTTCATACTTCTCTGGAGCATGAGCTACTGATATTAAGATTCCCGATTTCTTGGAGAAGTCGGGAATTTGAGTGTCAGAAGTTTTTGAACGCACATTTAACTGTTAAAAAATGCCTAGAAGAATGATCAAAGTCAGCCCACAGAAGGCAAGTAAAGACATAATCAGAATGTTGCCTATACTGTGGTCAGAAGCTGTTAACTTATCTGTATTGGTAGCCATATAAATTGACCAAATTTAAACAACTTTTATGCCTAAATTATAACTATGGCAAATCAATACTAGTCTGTTTTTAAACAAAAATTGATTTTAATTCATTTAAGTTGAACTAAATAGTTAAACTTCAGCAAAAGTATTAACTTTTATTTCAAGTATTTAAAAAGAGATTATGGCAAGACTATTATTTATTTCCCAAATTAACACAATATATAAATCATATTTGATTTTTGAAATTATTTACCTTACATACAGCATATTTCAAGTTAGTGAACTATACAAGCTAAGTATCAAAGCCTCTTGTACTTCTGTTAGCGCAGCCTATTCTGATTAATGAATTCTGAATTATGCTGTATGTGCTGATAATCAATATATATATACGCAAATAAATGATATAGTAAAGATCGCATGAAGCAATTGAGGGCGTGATAATTTGTGCCCCAAATCTTATTATGCAGTTATTTAACTAACATCTATCAAAAGAAATAAAAATTGTATTCCTTTAGTGAGATCCAAAAATACTGAGTCATAGATACTTTAAGTAAAGTAGAACATGATTTAAGTGCCTGCTGAAAAGTTGATACTTGTAGGTACACAGGTAAATATAATTTATCTGTGTTGTTTCGTGTTTATATATGTCTAACAAAAGGTGGGGCTTATTTGTCTCACCTAGAAAGTTAACAATGCAAACATCGTCATTTAGTGGAGTTGCTATGTCTGAATTGCTTCAAGCAGTCTTAGATAGTGAAGAAAAAAGTGATTTACGTTCCTTTATTAGTGAATTACGCCAACAAGAAAAGAAGTACTTGCTACGGAACGATATACTCAATGTATATAGTGAATATTGCTCCAAATCCCAGAAACCTGAAGGCTTTTACACTTCCTCGGAGTTAGGCAAACTCATTTACTATACTCAGGAAATAATTCAGGAGGACTCAAACTTCTGTTTCATCATCCGTTCTAAGATTGCCAGCCAAGAAGTTTATTGGTTGACATCAGACTTAAGCATTGAGCCGATGACGGTGCAGGATTTGTTGGATCTGCGCGATCGCTTGGTGAACAAATATCATCCCAACGAGGGCGACCTGCTAGAATTGGACTTCGGCCCGTTTTATGACTACACCCCAATCATCCGCGACCCCAAAAATATTGGTAAGGGGGTGCAATTTCTTAACCGCTATCTATCCAGCAAAATCTTTCAAGACTCCAAACAATTGCTGGACAGCTTGTTGAATTTCTTGCGCCTGCACCACTACAACGGTGTGCAACTGCTAGTCAACGATCGCATTCAATCACAGCAGCAACTTTCTGAGCAAGTTAAGAAAGCTATCGGTTTTGTTAATAATCGCCCCGAAGATGAACCCTACGAACAATTCCGCTTCCAATTGCAGTCAATGGGTTTTGAGCCGGGTTGGGGTAACACCGCAGCGCGAGTGCGGGAAACCTTAAATATTCTCGATGAATTGATTGATTCTGCCGATCCTCAGACCCTAGAAGCATTCATTTCTCGTGTCCCGATGATTTTTAGAATCGTTCTGGTGTCAGCTCACGGTTGGTTTGGGCAAGAGGGAGTTTTAGGGCGTCCCGATACTGGGGGTCAAGTAGTTTACGTTCTCGACCAGGCAAAGAGCCTAGAAAAGCAGCTACAAGAAGATGTCCTGCTTGCGGGTTTAGAGAAATTGAATGTCGAGCCAAAGGTAATTATTCTCACCCGCTTGATTCCCAATAGTGATGGGACCCTTTGTAATCAACGGCTAGAAAAAGTCCACGGTACCGAAAATGCCTGGATTTTGCGAGTGCCTTTACGGGAATTTAACCCTAACATGACTCAAAACTGGATTTCTCGGTTTGAGTTTTGGCCTTACCTAGAAACTTTCGCCATTGATTCCGAAAGAGAACTACGGGCAGAATTTCACGGCACACCTGACTTAATAGTTGGAAACTATACTGATGGGAACTTAATAGCATTCTTGCTGGCGCGGCGTTTAAAAGTTACTCAATGCAACGTTGCCCATGCTTTAGAAAAATCTAAATACTTGTTCAGTAACCTTTACTGGCAAGAATTGGAGGATAAATATCATTTTTCCTTGCAATTCACAGCTGATTTGATTGCGATGAATGCTGCCAATTTTGTGATTAGCAGCACCTACCAAGAAATTGTCGGAACACCAGATAGTGTGGGACAGTACGAATCTTATAAGTGCTTTACCATGCCGGAGTTGTATCATGTTACTAATGGCATTGAATTATTTAGTCCCAAATTTAATGTTGTACCGCCGGGAGTAAACGAAAATAATTACTTCCCCTACACCCGAAATAAAGACCGGGTAGAGAGCGATCGCCAACGCCTTGCAGAAACCCTCTTTACTCTAGAAGATCCCACACAAATCTTTGGCAAACTCGACGATCCTAACAAGCGCCCTCTCTTCTCAATGGCGCGTCTCGATCACATCAAAAACCTCACAGGTTTAGCTGAATGTTATGGTCAAAGTAAAGAATTACAAGAGCATTGCAACTTAATTTTGGTAGCCGGTAAATTACGCGTCGAAGAATCAGGCGACAACGAAGAACGTGACGAAATTATCAAACTCTACCAAATAATTGACCAGTACAATCTCCACGGGAAGATTCGTTGGTTGGGTGTGCGCCTGACTAAAACTGATTCTGGTGAAATTTACCGAGTCATTGCCGATCATCAGGGAATTTTTGTACAACCAGCTTTATTTGAAGCTTTTGGTTTGACAATTTTAGAGGCGATGGTTTCAGGATTACCGACTTTTGCCACCCAGTTTGGTGGGCCATTAGAGATTATTCAAGATAAGGTTAATGGCTTTTTGATTAACCCAACAAATTTAGAAGAAACAGCCACAAAAATTGTGGAATTCATCACTAAATGCGAGCAAAATCCTAACTATTGGAATGAAATTGCCCAGCGAGGAATTGAGCGAGTTTATAGCACTTATACTTGGAAAATCCACACTAGCAAGCTGTTATCATTAGCACGGATTTATGGCTTCTGGAACTTTACCTCAAAGGAAAATCGGGAAGATTTGTTGCGCTATATCGAGGCTTTGTTCTATTTAATTTACAAGCCAAGAGCGCAACAGCTATTAGAACAGCATAAACACCGTTAGTTTGTCATTTGTCATTTGTCATTAGCTAAAGACTAAAGACAAATGACTAAGGACAATAAACAAATAACTAAATTGTCAACGCACTCCAAGTTCGTTGACCAACTACTCCATCTACACCTAAATTTTGCTGGTTTTGAAAGGCTTTGACAGCAGTCTCTGTTAGTGCGCCAAAAATCCCATCTACTCTCACAGCATAACCGTTAGTCACTAATAACTGTTGTAAGGCTCTGACAGCAATACCAGAACTACCAAAATAAAGAGTCGGTAGAGGTTGGCTACTAAACTTCTGGAACCTTCCTGTAGCCTTTGTACGGACTTTACCTTCAGACTGAAAAGACTTCTTAGGCTTACCTAAGTTAGAAGAAACTAGTCCCAGATTCTTTTTGCTAATTTTCTGAAGTATGTGTTCTTTTTCTAATTTCAGCGCTGAGAGAGAAGCTTGGGAAATCTCATCTGTCTGCATAAATTCAGGTGGCGTAACTTTAGCAGCTATCTCTAACTGACTCTGTTTTGACTGGTTTACGTAATTTTCCATCTGAAATAATTGCTGCTGTGACAAATTAGTCCCAGATGCTTGTCTTATTGTTAACACGCCCGTCATCATCAGGCCAATTTCATTCATTTTCGTTTATTTTACTTCAACCAATATTTCTTTTAACCAACAGTTGCTGTCCGGGATAGTACATACTGACCAAATAAAAAAGTCATGTACTAATTTTTCCAGGTAATATTTTTATGTTCATATTTGCTCACCCCCGATTCCATTTAATCAGATTAATATCATTAATCAAGCCATCAAGTTATCAATCGTTTAGACAATAACATACTATACGATCGCGGGAATGCCATCAAACAAATTTACCTAGTTATATTTAGCTCGTGCTTGGGATACTGATGTTGCTTTTATCATGTTTATACTGCCAGTAAAAATACTACTGGATTCATCAAGGCAGTTTTTTAACTATTGATTAAAAGCTCTTAATTTGAAATACTTTTTATCAATCACAACTTATGTCAATACGCTTGGGTTAAGGATTATTGGTTTTTGAAGACGCGATAAATCGCGTCTCTACAATAAGGGTTTTGTTGCTCATTCTGAACTGTATTGCAACTTATGTCGCTCTTTCAAGCTATTCTCGAAAAGCGCACACTTTCACATCAAAAGAATGAAACCGCACAACCTTGTTGCACGGTATGGAATTTGAGTTAAAGTTTAGATACTACATGACAAAATTACACAGGGGCACTGAACATAATGTTTGTGCAATTCTCTTGTCTAATCTGTGTTAATTTTTATATCATTTTGAAACTTTGAGAAAGAATGCACCTTACTCAAAAAGTGTGTAGGCGTAGGCCGCCCTTAGATATCGTTTAGTACTCTCAGTTGTGGATCTTGAAAAACTTTTTACTTTTTATCATCTCGCCACAAAGCAATACCGCCTAATAAACCAGTGATATTGGGGATGAGTTTGACATTTAACGGTAGCTGTAAATTCACTTTCACAGCTTCACCCCCACCAATGTAAAGGTAATCATAATTAAACAGATGTTGCAAGGATGCGATCGCTTTTTCTAAACGCCTATTCCATCTTTTCTCACCAATTTTTTCTAACTCTGCACGCCCTAACTGCTGCTCAAAAGTTTCTCCTTTGCGAAACGGATGATGCCCCATTTCCATATTTGGTACCAGCTTACCATCCACAAATAAAGCCGAACCAAACCCCGTACCCAGAGTAATCACCAATTCGACACCCTTACCTGCGATCGCACCAAATCCCTGCATATCTGCATCATTAATCACCCGTACAGGCTTGTTTAAGTGTTTTAATAATGCTGTTTCCAAATCAAATCCGATCCAATCTGGATGTAAGTTTACCGCTGTTTCCGTGACTCCACACCTCACCACACCAGGAAAACCGACCGAAACGCGATGAAATTCACCTTGAGCGGCAGCTAAAACTACAATTGCATTAATTACAACCTCCGGTGTTGCAGGTTGCGGTGTATCTAAACGCGCTCTTTCGGTTACAGGATGCCCCGTAATATCCAAAACCATAGCCTTAACGCCACTACCGCCAATATCAACCGATAGGGTACGAATCGATCCATTTTCTTCAACCATTGATTTACATCCTTGTTAATGCTTGTTATTTCGTTATTATGCTCTGCTGCATTTGATAATATCTTGGATGTTTGGAGAGTCTTTATATTGGTGGAGAGTGAGGAAGGGAATAGGGAATAGGGTACAGGTTACAGGTTACAGGTTACAGGGTACAGGTTACAGGTTACAGGTTACAGGTTACAGGTTACAGGTTACAGGTTACAGGTTACAGGTTACAGGTTACAGGTTACAGGTTACAGGTTACAGGTTACAGGTTACAGGGTAAAGATTATTCCCTATCACCTGTCACCTATTACCTCTCCCCTAATCCCAATGCCCAAAGTTAAAAATCCCATACATTTCGATGCCGGACAGCATCTAGATTTGTTAATCTAAGAATAATAGAGATAGTACTGGCGTATCTGCTTAAAATCTATCGGGCAGCAAATTTCTATTAAAAGTAATATAAGAGAAAGAATTATGACGGCGTTTGAACCTCAAAGCATCCGCTCGTATAGCCAAGAAGATGTCCAACAAATTCTGCACTTAGCGATCGCTCGTCAAGCAGATGATAAAGACACAGAATTTTCTTATGAGCATATATTAGAAATTGCTGCTGAGTTAGAAATTTCACCTGAGTCTTTAAAATTAGCAGAACGCGATTGGGTAGCACAACAGGGGCAACTCCAACAACGAAAAGCTTTTGATGCTTATCGCATCAGAAGATTTCAGAAGCGTCTAAGCAAATATGCCATTTTAAATGGCTTTTTTATACTGCTTGATTTAATCACTGGTGGCGGAATTTCTTGGTCGCTGTACATTTTACTATTCTGCGGATTGCCTGTAGCTCTTGATGTCTGGAATACTTTTCAAATTAAAGGTGAAGAGTATGAAATGGCATTCCAAAAATGGAGTCGTAACCATCAGATTAAGAAAACCATCAGCACAGTTTTGAATAAGTGGTTTAAGGTATTACAGGCTTAACAAAAACTTTCCCTAACCCTAACCCATCTCTACTTAATTCCCCCCCAGAAACGGCTACGGTGTACACACAAGTCTGAAATAGCTGATTAACTAGGGTTTTACCCCACCCTAACCCTCCCCGATGCATTGGGGAGGGAACTGGATTTCTTTTTTCCCCCCTTTATAAGGGGGGATTAAGGGGGGTAATTTGACTTGTGTGTACACCGTAGCCAGAAACGGGGGGAATTATTTTGCGATCGAATTTAACTAGATACTGAATTAGCCACCTCAGAAGCCTTCTCGGCTGGGGGAAAGCCACCCATACGAATCTCAGAAGTGAAGGAAGTGATACTAAATCCACCAAAACTTTTGAGGACGTTTACCCGCATTCGCAAATTGGGGCTAGCAAACCACAGGCGTTCCTCTGAAAAGATGGTTTCATCCTCTGTAGTTAGGATTAAAGCACCATCACTGTCAAATTTATAGCGTCCGGGAACTGGAGTTTTATTGGCATCAACTATTTCTCGGAGTAACCTGCCTTGGGCCGGATTATCCGCATCAGGTACCGAAACCAACACAGTTGAACCAGTGTGTTTTGCTTGATCCTTATCCATTGTGCCGTTCCAGGTAATTTTGGTAGCACAGGAAGCAGAACTAGGATTAATGTTGTAACTTTGACACAGCTTGATAACTTCTGGATGATCTAATGCCAGTGCCTCAATGATGATATCTGACTTGCTATGTTCCGATTGGTTAAAAGCCAAATGTTGACTAGTACGATGAGAAAACCATTTACCAGTACTTAACTGAAAAAACTCTTCAATATTCATGAATGAAATTACCCTGCATCAAAATGCTAAAATTCCCACTTAATTATTATTAAAAGGTAACAGGAGGCTTTAATATTAAGCTTGATTGCCTATTTCCTCAAGCTTCTTGAGGCCAATTCTGGCTGCCTCAGCAACGTTGAAATGATTGTCTTTTTCCAGGTATTTTAAAGCTGAGACACTCTTGGGAGTAGGAAGATTTCCTAAGGCTTCTGCCAAACGCTGCCTGACTAACCAATCATCTGATTCGGCAAAGCGCAGGATCTTATCTACAGACTCGATGTCTTGAATTTCTCCCAGTGCAGAGATTGCAGCTTGTTGCAACACAACTTCTTTGCTATCCAATGCCTGAAGAAGAATTTGACGGGCACGAGGATCTTTAATATTACCTAGAGAAACGGCTGCACTAAAACGTACTAGCCAATCAGTATCTTCATAAAATGCCCGTGAAAGCACCTCAAAGGCTCTGGCATCACCCAAATATCCTAAAGCACCGGCGGCATCAGCGCGTATACCATAATCGGGGTCATTTTCGAGAATTTTTACCAAAATAGAATAACATTCTGGCGTTGGCTTGATTCCCAGAGCAAATATTGCCATTGATCGCAGTTGCAAAGATTCGTCGTCTAGTACCTTTTTAATCAAAGGGACTGCATCCTCAGCCGCAACGTGACGCAGATTAGCAAGGGCTACCATGCGATCGCGTAAATTCGGACTTTCTAGCTGAGTAGAAATTTCTTGTAAGCTTAGAGCTGCCATTTAGTTCAAAGCGTTTTCTTTACTTATCTTAATTTACTCGATCTGTTCATCAGGCTGTCGCCATCGTGAAGTCGGAGTTTAGGGACTTTACAAAATGGCTAAATTATGAGTCAAAAATAAACAAATATTACTGAATCTAAGATTATGTATTGAATTTAGCAGTAATTAAGGGATAATCGATAATTTTCAAAGCTTCAGTAGCCAGTTTTTTGTTGAATATAGATGTAGGGCGATCGCGCCTTGTCGCCAAAAATCGCAGTTTTCCCTCAAACATAGCTCTGTATCTACCCTCTTACGCTAAAGTTGCATAAGAACGTGCATCTAAAGCCAGGAGGAAAGAGTTGTGAAAGCAGTCTTGATGACAGCAGCTGGCAGTCCCGAAGTTCTGCAAGTACAGGATGTGCCAAACCCTGCTGTTCCTGTAGGGAATACTGAACTTTTAATACGTTTGGTGGCGGCTGGCATTAACCCCATTGACACTAAACTTCGGAGTCGAGGCAGTTTCTACCCCGATCGCACGCCGACAATTTTAGGATGTGATGGTGCAGGGATCGTGGAAGCAGTGGGTGCTGGCGTTCAGCGTTTTCGCGCAGGTGATGAAGTATATTTTTGCTATGGTGGCTTGGGCGCACACCAAGGAAATTACGCTGAATATACCGTTGTGGATGAACGGTTTGTGGCACGTAAACCCGCCTCTATCTCCTTTGCCGAAGCAGCAGCAGCGCCTTTAGTATTAATCACCGCCTGGGAAGCGTTATATGAACGGGGACGATTAGAACCTGGAGATCGGGTTTTGATTCATGCGGGTGCTGGTGGTGTTGGCCATGTAGCAATTCAATTGGCGAAACTCAAAGGTGCTACTGTTTCCACCACAGTGGGTTCTGAGGAAAAAGCTAATTTCGTCAAAGAACTCGGTGCCGATAATGTAATTTTTTACAAACAAACAGACTTTGTACAAGCGGTATTAGATTGGACTGGCGGCGAAGGCGTAGACTTGGCTTTTGATACCGTAGGCGGCGAAACCTTTCACAAAACCTTCCCCGCAGTGCGAGTCTATGGCGATGTTGTGACAATTCTCGAACCAGATGCCAATACTGTTTGGAAAACTGCTAGAACTCGCAACCTCCGCATTGGTTTAGAATTCATGTTGGCACCAGCATTGCTAGGATTACAGGATAGTCTCCACCATCATGCAGAAATTCTCGAACAATCTGCCACCTGGATCGATGAAGGCAAATTAAAAATCCACGTCAGTCACAAATTTCCCTTAAAAGAAGCAGCTAAAGCCCACCAATTAATTGAAAGTGGGTCTGTGGCAGGTAAAATTGTTCTGCTGATTAGTGACGAATGATCGAACAATTTGCATAATTTATTTTTTAAACGCATAGGCGCTTCTCTACGAGACGCTACGCGAACGCCTTCCCGCAGGGTAGGCACGCAGAGGTTAAACGCAAAGGTACACAAAGGAGTTTCTCTGCGTACCTCTGCGCTTCCCTTAGCGTTCCTTTGCGTTTTACTTCTCCTCCTCCCCCTACCAGCTTCGGCAGCACAAACACAACCAGAACGCACACCCTTAACCCTAGAATTATTACAAGAACGACTACGCACACCAATACTCCGCGAAGGAAATTTGACCGTAGATTTGCAAAAAATGGCGATCGATTTACGCCCAGAAAACGCCAGCTTTCGTGATGCTTTTTACCAACTGCTGCGAAAAGAACTCGGTACAAAACCTTTAGGTTTAGACCTCAGCTATGCTTTGATTCTGGGGGATTTTGTCGGCAGCGATTTGGGTTTAAGAACACTACTGTATGCAAAAGCCATTGCACCCATTTTCACCGCTACCGAACAAGAAAAACTAGAACGTTTGCGCTTTGTTTGTCTAGAGTCACTGGCAATCGCTTTACCTAACTCCAAAGATTGTCGATCGCTTCTGGGAACAGAGTCAACCCCAGCCAGTGAAATCGCCGTCTTTCGTGGTGTCTTAACCCTGGTGCAAACTCGCTTCAACGGCGAAGTGAAGTTCTCCAATACATTTTTTCTTCAGTCTGTGGATGCCCAAGGTGCAACTTTTCTCCAACCCACTAACTGGACTGAAACCAGATTTGCTCGTCCTGTTAGTTTCATCAGTGCTAACTTCCAGCAACCAAGCAATTTTCAGGGCAGTATATTTTTTGAAAAAGCTAACTTTAAAAAAATTAAATTTCGGGAACTCGCTGATTTTCAAGGTAGTATCTTTGAGACAACTGCCAACTTTAACCAAGCAATTTTTAAACAGTTGGCTAAATTCAGTAGTGTCCAATGGCAAGGGAATGCTGATTTTTCGGAAGTGGATTTTGCCAATCAAGCCCAGTTTACTAAAGCCGATTTTAATCAGTTCCTCCTTTTAACAGAAGCGACTTTTGAGCAAGGTGTAAGCTTCCGAGAAGCGGAGTTTAACCAATTAGTAAATTTGCAGGGTGCGAATATTCTGAACCAAGCAGATTTTAGTGATGCGAGGTTTGCGAAAGAGGCTTGTTTAAGCGTACCCGGTTTAACTTTTAACTCTAACAAAGCGAAAATTTTAGGTAATCCCGGTGAGATTGGTCAGATGTTCTGCATCCCAACATTGCAAGGTAATCAAAACATCTTGCGGAATTTGGGGCAAAATTTCCGTCAGCAACAGCAAGTAGCCGATGCTAATGAACTGGAATACACAAAACAACGACTGCGATTAATCGAGTTTGGGCATCGTTTGACGGCTACAAATATTAATAGTGCAACTGTTGCAAATTTGATGAATCTGGGTTTTTCTGCAACTCAAGCTGAAGCGATCGCCCAGCGTCGTCTGGTAAAATCCTTTCGTAACAGTAGTGAGTTACTCACCATAGCAGACATTGATTTAGAAAAATATACCCAACTAAGCGATCGCTTAATTGTTGGCGAAACCCTTTCTATAGTTGGGTGGTTGCTGCAAGCTTGGAGTTGGTTGGCGTTGAGTGTATTGTTATTGTTGAGTGGCTATGGGACAAATTTTTGGTTAGTTTTTGGTGTGGGAGGATTAGCGATCGCTTATTTCGGTTTACTATTTTGGCTAGTAGATCGCTATCGTCGGCTGCATCCCGTACCAATTATTCCCACATCCTACGAAACCATTTCGATATTAGTCAGTTTTAGTGTTTTAGAATTCTTCAGCTTACTAGCGATCTTTCGGAATGCTGAACAACCTTGGCTGACATTGGGATGTCTTTTGATAATTATTGTCCCCGTCCCAATGGCTTTATTAATCCGACTTTACCAACAAGGTCGTTATCATGACTTAATGAACGTTTCTTACTTTACAGAAGACGGCACATTTCGCCAGTTACGATTATTGATTGGACGTTTGCCAGTGATACCAAGGAATCAGACGTTTCGTGAACGATATATGCCCTTGTTGTGCGATCGCCGTTGGAACTGGCTTAACTACTATGATTTTAGCCTCAACAACCTAGTTAAATTAGGATTTAACGACATTCGCCTGCGAGACGAACATTTACCCGGTATTATCTCTGCACTTGCTTGGTATCAATGGAGTTTGGGTTTAATTTACATTACACTGGTTTTGTGGACACTTTCGCGTACAATTCCGGGATTGAATTTGCTGATTTATCTGAAGTAATCCCTGCACCTGAACCTTTTTTCGCTGCACTTCGTAGTGGTGCTAATATGATGCAACGTATGGCGGAGTGCTAGAAACCGTACTATTTATTGTTATCAGTTTTGCGGTATTCCGTCGGATAAAAGTAATAGAACCCCGGTTAAACGCAAATTAATTAAATATCTAAAAATTTGGCAAATTTATCAAAAGATTGTTCATTGCAATATAATCTTTAATCTAAATTTAATTTTATTAGATAAAGATATCAGTTTATTTTTGAAATCAATGTCTAAAAATATCTACAATTTTGATATATTTATCAAAATATTTTTCATTGCCCTTAAAAATCAAATCATATACATTGTAATTGTGAGTAGCAGTGATTAAAAATAGATTATCTCCACTTAGCAAAGATAACCAAATAATCTAATAACTACTAACTAGTTCTGCTAACAAAAAGACAACAATAAAGTTATAAAGCGCACTTAATTTTTGTCTATTTTATGTTGCAAACTAGCAAAATTTTCATCAAAACAATAAGAGGATTAATCCTAATGGCAGAAGATTTGAGTAATAGCAGTAGCAGTAACTCCTCTACTAGTGGGAACAATCCGCTCGGACAATCACCCTTTGGTCGCTTGACAGAAGTTCTTAGTGATAAAGACCTCGCCAATCTATTTAGTGGTGTTGGTAATGGAGAAAGTGGCGGTAGCCCATTTGGTGGTGCTGCTGCTGGTGGCAGTCAGCCTGATTTAGCCTATGGTGGTAATCCTTTCGCTGGCGACAACTTCTGGAATATCTTTGCAGGCGGTGTAAACCCATCTACAGTTGGTGGTAGCCCATCCACAGGCGGCGGTATCCCATCTACAGTTGGTGGTAGCCCATCCACAGGCGGCGGAAACCAAGGTAGTGGCTACGACCCTTTGACTGGTAGTAGCAGCCAGACCTATGGTATTAGCACAACTGAAATACCGGACGGGTTCACTTTGAGGGCTACTATTGACAGGCTAGTTAACTCAAAGCTTGACAAGGAAGTGGGTGGTGGACAAACCTCGCCATTTCCAACTGGTGGACAAACCTCGCCATTTCCAACTGGTGGACAAACCTCGCCATTTCCTACTGATGGACAAACCTCGCCATTTCCAACTGGTGGACAAACCTCGCCATTTCCTACTAGTGGACAAAACCCCTTCGCTTAATAGAATCCTTGCGAAAATCAGTAGATAAATAGAAGAGAACAATGATGAGTTCTTCAGTACATAGTATGCTAGTACAGCTTGGCACAAATAAACATATTATTCGATAAACCAGAAAAGCGTGTATTATCGCTGATGTGCCTTTTGCCTTATTGTACTAGTTTGCTATTTTACGCCCGAAACTCTTCTCAGGTAAAGGTTTAGGCAATATCTTCTGTTAGTTTGATGGTAAGATTATTAAAGCCTTTATTTTAGAAATATTTTGGATTTAGCAAATTCATAATTGGTATAAGAAGTACTGAAGACTCCATAATTTTTTAACTAAAAATAGGAGAATTAGTGCCAATGGAAGCGTCTGCTGTCAATCCCATTAATGGTGGAGTTAATCACTTAAATGCAGGTGGCGCTAGCAATCTATATAACGGTAATTCCTTTGCTGCCAATAACAGTTTGTCTGCTGCTAAGGACAGCCTGTTGATGGGTGGTAGCAATCTGTTATTAGGTAACGGTAGCAATCCGATTCCAGGTGGCGGTATTAACCCGTTTGCAGGTGATGGTGGCAGTGGGCTTCAGAAATTAATCTTTGAGCGATTAAAGTTAGTTCTGGGTGATAACTATTTCAAGGGTATTGATAACACATTAGCAGGAGGTAGTAACCCGTTTGCAGGCAGTGGTTTTCCCATTCCAGGTGGCGCTAACAACCCTTTTGCAGGTAACAGTAATCCGATTGCAGGTGGGACTACCAATCCGTTTGCAGGTAACAGTAATTCTATTATAGGTGGGGCTACCAATCCCTTTGCAGGTAACAGCAATCCGATCGCAGTTGCTGGAAGTCTGCTTCAACAATCGCCTTTCGATCCGTTGAAAGAAGTCCTTGGTAACAATATACCCTTTAGTAACACTGGGAATACATCTAATTCAAGTAGCCAAACCTTTAATCAGAGCAACGCACCGGTTGGGAAAGGTAATAAGAACTTTGGTAGTAATAACGCGACTATTGGTAATTTTAACTCGGATAATGGCAGTAACAGCGCAACCATTGGGAATGGTAACTGGAACTTTAATAATGACAATGCAACCATCGGTAATGGCAACTGGTTATTTGGAAAGAGTAACACAACCCTTGGTAATGGCAACTGGGATTGGGACAACGGCAGTAATAATGCAACACTAGGTAATGGAAATTGGCACTTCGGCAGTGACAACGCAACCATTGGAAACGGCAATTGGGATTTTGGTACTAATAACACAATTATTGGTAATGGTAACTGGGTTTTTACCAGTGGAAATGAAATTATTGGTAATGGTAATTGGTTAGCGAATACTGATAACACAAAGATTGGAAACGTCAATAATCTCAGCAGTTTAAAGTTATCCTCATTAGGGATAAAAACTGATGTTAACAATCTGATTGACTCTCTTATAGGTAAAATAGGTCAAAATTTTCTTGGGTTCACAGGAGATTTTGATGAATCGAGTAGCCAAACCTTTAACCGCCTCATCTCTTCTAAAAGTGTTGGTAATGATACTGATATATCTAGCGATATTGAGCAACTTTTGGCATCACTCAGTCCAATTCAAGGAAATTTCATCAATTATCAGCCTGTGCAAAACCCTCAGCCTGTCCCAGAATCTGCTTCTTCAGTGTCGTTGATAGTAATGGGAATGGTGTGTTTGCTGTTGTCACTCTTCAAAAAACAACAGCACTGTTAACGTAAATTTAATCTTTCTCAGCTGATTGCGATCGCACTTTCTGTTTCTCTACCAGATTGACTTATAGCAGTAATTACCGAGACTTAATGCTGTCCGCACCAAGCGATTCTCATCAAGACGTTTTGCGATGTCTAAGACGGTCACTGAGCCTGTCCTGAGCGTAGCCGAAGTGACGCGCTATAGAGCAACTGATAAGTTAATTACAACGATTGTTGCAATGATTTAAACGTTTCTTATACATTAACAAGCAATTGTTGCAAAGCATGAAGCCTTTGCAGCAATTGCTTATACATTTCTTGGAAATACTTAAACCTTTCTTATACATGAACAAGCAATTGTTGCAAAGTATGAAGCCTTTGCAGCAATTATTTATACATTTCCTGGAAATACTTAAGCCTTTCTTATACATGAAAGAGCAATTGTTGCAAACCCTTCAATTTTGGCAACTAGTTTTCAGGGTTAAGCGAGTTACAAGTGCTGATACCAAGGAAAGGGGAGACAAAGCATAGCTTTGGCTCTTTGGGGTGCAATGACTGTAAGAATCACAACTAACTTCCTTTCCTTGCGCGCGGAGTGTTATGAGTGCTATAGCTGTATTTGCTAAATTTGATGGGCGATCGCTTAAAATTTAAAAGTTGGTGATTGTTATCTGCTCAAAAGAATGCCTCAGTCAAGTTTTCAGCGTGCCAATACTCTTAAAGCGGCTTTTTTGGCTTGTAATGTTGAGCCGCTTGAACCAGCAGAAATGGAACGGTATTATGTCGATTTGTCGCTGGTGCGGAAAACTTCGGCTATTGATAATGTCAGTACAATTTTGGATTTTCAAGAAGCAGGTGATTTTACAACAATTTTATTTACCGGACATCGCGGTTGTGGTAAAAGTACGGAGTTAAAAAAAATTCAGAGTCTTTGGGAAAACAATTATCGGGTTATTTATTTGGAAGCGAATGAAGAAACAGATATTAATGATACCCGGTATACAGATTTATATTTGATTGTAATTAAACAAGTTGAATTTGAATTACGAAAATTAGGTTTAACTTTTAATCAAGATATATTAAAAAGTTTTGAATCATGGTTTAAAGACATTACTCAAGAAAACGAGCAAAGTGTCGAAAAATCAGTCAACGTTGAGGCAGAAGCCACTCTCAGCCCTACTGCACCATTTCTCGCCAAACTAATGGTCAAATTGCTGGCACAAATTAAAGGCTCGGACAAGCAAAAGACAACTATTCGGCAAACTCTAGAAAAAGATTTATCTCGCCTCAAATCTGATACTAATCTATTATTAAGCGACGCTTACGCAAAATTGCGGCAAAAATTTCCTGAGTGTAAAGGTTTATTAATTATCTTCGATAATTTGGATCGGGTTCCTCCTGTCGTAGCAGAACATTTGTTCTTTGATTATGCGGCTCAGATGCAAGAATTAAATTGTACAATCATTTATACAGTACCAATTTCAATTCTTTGCTCGCCGAAAAATCCCCTAAATCAATTTGATGGTAATCCTCATATTGTGCCGATGATTAATATCTATGAATTTGAACGGCATAAATGTGATTTAAATTATAATCAGACGGGCTTAGATGCGATGGCAAGTGTAATTGAAAAGCGGGTTGATATTGATGCAATTTTCGAGAGCCGTAATCAATTATTAGAATTAGCAAAAGCAAGTGGTGGCCATGTGCGTCAGTTAATGCAAATGATGCGCTCTGCATGTCAAACAGCGAGTACCAAAAAACACGCAAAAATTATGTCTGAAGATATAGAGTATGCAGTTAAACAGCAACAATTTAGTTTTGAGCGGTTTATTCCTGAAGAACATTATGCTCATTTAGCTCAGGTTTGTTTAACTAAAAATGTCAGTAAAGATGAAATTGGACAATTAATGTTATTTAATACTTCGGTGTTGGAATATAACGGCGATAAACGATGGAATTATCCAAATCCGGTGGTGAAGCGAAATGAGTTCTTCCAAGAAGCTCTCCAATCAGCACAACAGCAGTGAACTTCAAGCCGAAATAGGTAAGTTTATTGCCTATAATCAAGATGAATTTTCTGAATTAGTGACATTTGTCGATTTTGCAGAAAAATTTACGTTAGGTTTTATTGAAATTAACTTTTCGCCCGATATAGACTTATTAATTGCTGGATTGGAACAGAATCCTCAATGTCAAGAGATCCAATTTGTGGTTTTAGATTTTCCTGAGAAGAATTTGCGATTTCTGCGGGATGAATTGGTGCAGCAATTAGCCAAAATTACTAAAGAAACAAATAAAAAACTTGTTTTATTAATTCGGAATTTAGAAAAATCGATTGGTGTTTTTGGAGATTATCCACCAGTTTTACAGGATTTAAACTTCGTCCGCGATTCTTATCGCCAAACCGTACCTCATCCGCTTTTATTTATCTTGCCAGATTATGCGATTTCGCGGTTAGCAAAATTTGCACCTGATTTTTGGGCTTGGAAATCAGGTTTATTTCGCTTTAAAACCACAGAATTGACTAGAGATAGGGCAATTGCCAATACTCTGAATACAGACATAAATATAGAACGCTTACCAACACCAGAACAACAAGAACGGATCGATTTATTACATGGACTGTTGATGGAATATCACCCAACTGGAGAAATACCCAGCCCAGAACATCTCCGTAATTGCTGTAATATTTTAAATGAATTGGGCAAAGCATATTTAAGCCAGCACAAACCAATCAAAGCTAGAGAATATTTAGAGAAAGCTGGGAAAATTGCCAATCAATTTCCTGATTATTCCTTAGAAATCGAAGTTATCAATCAGTTAGGTAAAAGCTATCAGCAGCAACGACAGTTTGAAAGTGCAAACAGCTATCATCAACAAGCTTTAGATATTGCCAAAAAGCAGAAAAATCGTCCTGCTGTCGTCAATTCCTTGTTTTTTTTAGGTAATGTGTCTCTGGATATGCGACAGTTCCACCAGGCACAGGATTATTATCAACAAGCCCTGGAAATCGAAATCGAATTTGGCGATCGCTATTCGAGTGCTAGCACTTACCACAATTTGGGAATCGTTGCCCAAAAGTTGCGGGAATACGACCAGGCACGGGATTATTATCAACAAGCCCTGGAAATATATATCGAATTTGGCGATAGCTATGAGTGTGCTAGCACTTACCACAATTTGGGAAGCGTTGCCCAAGAGTCGCGGGAATACGACCAGGCACGGGATTATTATCAACAAGCCCTGGAAATCAAAATCGAATTTGGCGATCGCTATGCTAGTGCTAGCACTTACCACCAGTTGGGAATCGTTGCCCAAGAGTTGCGGGAATACGACCAGGCACGGGATTATTATCAACAAGCCCTGGAAATCGAAATCGAATTTGGCGATCGCTATGCGAGTGCTAGCACTTACCACAATTTGGGAATCGTTGCCCAAAAGTTGCGGAAATACGACCAGGCACGGGATTATTATCAACAAGCCCTAGAAATCAAAATCGAATTTGGCGATCGCTATTCCAGTGCTAGCACTTACTATCAGCTTGGGAAAGTAGCAGAAGAATTAGGAGAGTTAGAGGAAGCAAAAGCCAATTACCTACAAGATTTGGTAATTACAACTAAGTTTAATGACGAGCATGGTTTGGGTATTTCGTTGCGTAATCTTGCCCGTTTTTATCAAACTACCCAGGATGAGGATTTATTGAGGAAAGTAGCGAAGATATTAGGGACAACAGTGGAGGAATTGAAGGAGACAATAATCAATAGTGAGGAGTAATCAATCGCATTTTGGGTTTTGTGGGTAAGGGCGATCGCGTTTGCTTGATTGGTTTGGGAGAGCGATCGCATTTGGGTTTGTGGAGGTGCGATGTCTAACGACAAGCCGCGTTGCGTCTACGCGTTTTGGGTTTGTGGGGAGGTGCGATTGGGTTTTGTGGAGGTGCGATCGCTCTCCAGTTATCCTTAAAAGTTACAATGAGTATGGTATTTACAAGAAAGGCAGAAATGACTGCAAAAGACAAAATTAACGCTGAAATTGATAGTCTTAACGAAGAATATCTAGATGAACTATATCTTTTAATCCGAGATTTTGCCCAATCTAAACAACATCTTAAAAAACCGAGTTTCATGTCAAAATTGAAGCAAATCAAGATAAATTCCCCAGAGGATTTCGCTAGCAATCTTGATTCTTATCTAGCTGGGGATGAGGGTGAGAAATAAAATCTTTGTTGATACGTTATTTGTGGTAGCACTAATTAATCAGCGTGACCAATATCACCAGCGAGCTTTCGAATTAGCCGATAGCTTAGAAACTCAACTCTTAATCACAACTGATGCAGTACTTTTAGAAATTGGTAAGTAAGCAGACGCAATTAAATATAAGATGTCATTGCGAGCGGAACGAAGTGAAGCGTGGCAATCTCAGTCTTTGCGATTGCTTCACTTCGTTCGCAATGACGAACTATCTTATATTTATTTAGATCCACCTACTTAATACACTAACTCGTAACTACAAAAATGAGGCTGTTGAAATTATCGAGCATTTCTTTGGCTCAGATAAAGTGGAAATTGTGCGACTCACTCCAGAATTATTCGCACAAGCATTCACACTTTACAAAAACCATCAAGATAAAGCATGGGGTTTAGTTGATTGTATTTCGTTTGTAGTTATGAAGCAAGCTGAAGTCTCTCAAGCTTTAAGTTTTGATCGGCATTTTGTACAAGCAGGTTTTCAAGCTTTAATGAGATAAGTTGGAAACTGAGTTGGTTTTGTTCACCACTAGAAGTATGATATAAAACTCATATTTAATTTTTGAAATATACGTAGTGACGTGTCAAGGCTAAAATGTTGCAATAAATTTTCTTGTGGGGCGGGCATCTTGCCATTGGTGTCAACTTAAGGTGAAACTGCACGTCCACCAGGAATTGAAATTCCTGGCTCATAGCCGAAGTCATCTAAAGATGACTAAATATCCCCAAAAATCTTAAGTCTACTTCAGTAGACTTTCTTCTTTAGGCGGGAACTTCAGTTTCCGACGGGTACTCAAGCCAAGCGAGAAGCCATTTCTAGCTTAAGTTGACACCAATGGCATCTTGCCCGCAAATTAGGACGGGCTAGAAGCCCATCCCACAAGAGTTTGCTAATGCACAGATTTAGTCTTGACACGCCACTAGTTCAATTACATTACTTTAGTTTTGTGGACTCTTTCCCGGACAATTCTTGAATTGAATTTACAAATAAACCTCAAGTAGCGGCAAATGTCAAGCGATCATTCCCTTTTCGACGTTATCTGTGCCAGTACGAACCTCGTCGAGATTTTCCGGTAGAAATCCACCAGCTTGCATTTTCCATAATCTATAGTAAGCGCCGCCGAGTGCCAGCAGTTTGGCGTGGGAACCATCTTCAATAATCCGACCTTTGTCGAACACCAAAATTCTATCTAGATGCACGATGGTAGATAATCGATGAGCTACTACAATGACCGTTTTCCCATTCATTGCTAAGTCGAGGGTATCTTGGATTGCTTTTTCGGTGATTGAATCGAGGCTAGAGGTGGCTTCATCTAAAATCAGGATCGGCGCATCTTTGAGGATTACCCGCGCAATTACAATCCGCTGCCTCTGCCCTCCAGACAACTTGACACCACGTTCGCCCACCAAAGAATTATAACCATCCTTACTTTGGACGATGAAATCGTGAGCATGAGCCTTTCGCGAAGCCTCCATCACTTCCTCATCGGTTGCATCCAAGCGTCCGTAACGAATATTTTCTAGCAAAGTGCGATGGAACAGAGACGGATCTTGGGGAATCAAACTGATCTGAGCGTGTAAGGCATCCTGAGTCATATCTCGAATATCGACCCCATCAATGATAATCTGTCCAGATTGTGGGTCGAATAAACGCAAAATCAGATTCACAAAGGTGGATTTTCCAGAGCCAGATAAGCCCACTAGTCCGATACGCTGTCCCGCTTGGATAGTGACAGAAAGGTTGTGGAAAACTTTCTTTTCATCTGTGTAGTTGAAATTTACCCGCCGAAACTCAATCTTACCTTGGGTGATTGAGTGGGCGATCGCTTTCTCGCGATCGACCAACTCGTGGGGTTGAACGATGGTGAAAACACCATTAGCGACATTCCCAACATGTTCAAAAAATTCCAGAAAGCGGCGGCTCAAATTCCGCGCTTCACTGATGATCAAAAGTGATAAGCTGGTTGCTACAACAAAGTCAGCAGTAGCGATTTTTCCTTGACTCCACAGAGAAAGCGAGTAATACAGGGTGCTGATTTTTAGAATAGCTGCTGAGATGAACTGAAACCAGCGAATGCGCTCTGAGTACCAGTTGGACTCTCTCACGTGTTTGAGTTCGTGCCTTAATTGCTCATTCAAATAACGTCGTTCAAAACCAAAGCGAGCAAATAGTCGGCTACTAGTGAGATTTGTGACTGTATCTACAATGATGCCAGTTGTCTCACTTCTGGCGGCTGCGGCTTTGCGGGAGTAAAATCGGCAGCGAGTTGCCAGCCAGAACGAAATACTGATGAAGAGAACTGCCCATATTCCCACGAGTGCAGCCAGTGGAGGATAGGCGCGATACAGTATCGTCGTGGCGACAGTATACACAACAATTACTGGCATAAATTCAGTAATCATCATTTGCATCGTCTGGGTAACACCTAGAGAAGTTTCGCTAATCCGATGTGCCAATGCCCCAGAAAAACTGCTGCTTAAGTAGCGATGCGAATGGTGTTGCAAGTAGGCATATAGCGATCGCACAATATGTTGTCGGTGGATGGGATGGAGGATTGTCTGCAAGAGTCCAGCCGAGCGCCCAAATACCACTTCACCCACACTCAAGCCGATGAACAACATCAAGGGTTGCTTCATGGCATCAAAAATGGGCTTACTGTCGCCCGTCGATCGCGTCACGCCCCGAATGATCTCACCAATAGCATAAGGCAGCATGATGCCACAGGTTGCGTGTATTACCTCCAGGATCACCATTAACACATACCACCAGCGAAACTGGTTAACAAAATAGCAAATGAACCTGAATGGAGTTGATGGCAAATCTGGTGCATCAGGAGCACGTTGAAAGGATTTGGATTGTCTGGTCTTTTTTGTCATGAAAGTTCCGGTTTGCAAACCTCTAATACCAATTCGTAATGATGCTCCTACATCGCTAGTGCTGCGCTAACGTAATTCATAATCATGAAAATCATTTTTTATCAATAGAAACTAACGAAGAGAATCTCCCCTCCGGTATTCGGCGGTTAGGTCGTCTAACTTTTGTTTCAAATTGTCGTCAAGTTTTAGTTCTAGCGCCTTGAGGTTGTCAGCAAGTTGTTCTGGACGGCTAGCGCCAATGATGGGGGCAGTGATAATGGGATTAGATAATACCCAAGCCACTGCTAGAGTGGTGAGAGAAAATCCAGCGAGATCCGCTACTGTGCGTAAATCTTCGACAGTATTGAACTCGCGATCGCGCCAGTAACGATCTTGATAACGTTCTGCGGCAGCACCTAGCGTAAAACGTGTACCTGATGTGGGGCCTTGAGTAAAATTGTGTTTGCCTGTAAGTAGACCACCTGCCAAGGGATTGTAGGAAATTACACCCAATCCTTCTTCTTTGGCCAGGGGCAATAGTTCTCGCTCAATTTCGCGGAATAACAGGTTGTAGCGGGGCTGAATAGAGACGAACTTAGTTAGATTGCGCGTCTCAGCACGACCCAAAGCACGGGCAAGTCGGTAGGCTAAGAAGTTGGAAACCCCGATGTAGCGCACTTTGCCAGCACGAACCACTGCATCGAGCGCTTCCAAAGTCTCATCAAGGGGAGTTGAAGCATCGTCGGAGTGCAACTGGTACAGATCGATATAATCGGTTCCCAGCCGCCGCAGAGAAGCATCGATCGCATCCAAAATATGTTTCCGGGAAGCCCCTTGATCCCAAGGTGCAGGGCCAACTCGACCAACGCACTTGGTAGCTAAGATAAAATGTTCGCGTTTGCCTTTGAGCCAGCGCCCAACGATTTCTTCGGTGCGTCCCGCAGTAGCAAGCCCGCCGCCGAGGGGATAAACGTCGGCTGTATCTAAAAAGTTGATACCACCATCGGCGGCGGTGTCGAGGATCTGCCTGGAAGTTTCTTCGTCGGTCTGCAAACCAAAGGTCATAGTGCCGAGACAAAGACGCGAAACGGTCAATCCAGTTTTACCGAGATTAGTAGTTGATAAGGTCATAAAAATGTTGTTGATTGAGAAAGTGTGGAAATTTTTAAATAGAATGCGACGTGTGTTCCGCCCCGCTTCTCTCGCTACGCGTAGCTTGCTTCCCCGCAGGGGTACGCTAACGCAAAACTAAAACCCTGACACATCGACTAAGCCATAATTAGCCAATAGGATAGTCGGTATTTTTAAGGCGTGAACCAATTTAACCAACCTTCCCAGTTTTGGACGATCGCAGCAAATTCTGCATAACCATCTGCTTTTGGGTGAGCGCCATCATTAGCTTTTGCTTCTGCTAGCCAGATTGGTGACTTCACCAAACTAGAAAACACATCGAGATACGGAACATCTAGTTGATCGCAAACCAATGCGAATTCCTCTGAGAGATTTGCAAGAATTTGATTTCTTTTTTCTTGATCGACATCACCACAAGGTGGCGGACTAACCATCAAGATCGGATAGAGTTGCTTTGCTTGGCTTAAGATAGTGCGAGCATTTGCGATCGATTCAGAAAGTTCGATTCCTTGCTGTTTACCCGCCCATCCTGAATCGTTTGCCCCAAAAGAAAACACTACTCGACCATCGGATTCTCTGGGGAGACGATAGGAGACTTCTGAGTACCAACGTTGTTTGAGATACCGACTTGTCTCTGCCCGCACCCCCAAGTTGTAATGGGTGATAGCGTATCCTCTTAACTCAGCATTGCGGCACACTCTACCTGTCCAACCCAAAAACTCTGGATCGCCTGTGCCATTGACAAAGGATTCACCGATAAAACAAATTCTGATTTCTTTGCGAGAATCTGACATAAGTCAACTGAATTTTGCCGAAAAAGTTCGGTTTTGACTTGAGAAGAAGCATTATGTTCATGATTCTAGAAGATATTAATATATTGTTATGTTAGGCAGGCAGGACGCTGCCTACCTCACAGAATATTGCAAGTTAGTTTTTGAACATTTTACTTCAAGCGACTACAGAAATTTCACGACGGTTCTGGGAAATTAGCCATTGTTGTAACTTCGGATCGCCGTATACTTCATCTGCAATAAAATGATCGCCTTCCGGTAGCACTGTCAAATCAACTTTCCCCCCGACTTTGCGTAAGCGCTCAACAAAATTCTCTGTATCCTCAATCGGCAGATTTTTGTCCTGTCCACCTTGGAATATCTGAACGGGAATGTCTTTGAGTGCAGCTAGTTCGCTTTCTGCTAATGTTTTTGGTACACGTCCAGAAACAGGTACTAAACCTGCGAAGCGATCGGGATGTAAAGCAGCGATATGCCAGATACCCGCCGAGCCTAAGCTGAACCCAGCCAATATCACTCGCGCTGGATCGACAGGCTGAGAAACAATCAGTTCATCAAGCAAAGTAAGCACATCATCTGCTCGATCTGCCCAAGTCTGTTCAGCCGGAATTTGGGGCGCAGCAAAGACATAAGGCAATGAGTTGGATAAATCCACGAAACGAGGTAGACCCCATTTCAGTAGCACATTCAAATCCGTCCCGCGATCGCGTCCTCCGTGCAGAAAAAGTATTAAGGGTGCAGGTTTGTTGGCATTGTCAGAAACAGGCGAGAAAAGATAAGGCAAGGAACCATTGTTGGTGTCGTGAGAGCGTTGTTCGACAGGCATTGTTGACTCCTAATAATAATTTGGGGATTGGGTACAAGAGGCAGAGGGGCAGGGTGCAAGGGGGAGAATGAGTAATTAATTTACCTCTTTCCCCTTCTGCTCCCTGCCTCCCTTGCTTATTCACCTCGCCTTTTACGCCACCACTAAACTCTTGTCCACTTGTTTAAATTCGGTGTTACCTACCTTGGATTCGATCGCTGTACCCTTGAAGAAATCGGGGTTAGCTTGGGTGTAAAACTTGTAGGGATTAGCGAATACATAGGATTTGAAGTCGGCTTCGGAAATAACGCCTTCTTGCACGAGATCCCAGCTTTCAGCCAAGGGGGAAGTTAAGTCTGGCACATCCCAGTGACCAACATCTGAGGAATAGATGGCGTTGATCTTGACTCCCAAGGGATTGGCTTTGTCATTGAATGCTGTAGCGATCGTGCGATCGTCAGACTCGGAACCAAAGAAGAAACTGTTCACCCAGCGATCGCGGATGTCTTCAATTGTTTCAATACCTGCGGCTGCAAAATCGTCCAATTCGCTACCAATCGGCGCACGGCTATGACGGCTGAATGAAGCTCCCAGTACAGTCTTGGTCAATTCATCCTTATCGAGGGAATACCCTTGAGTAACTTCTGCACCGTAGCGCTCAAATATTTCAAACAACTCATCAGAATTCGTCAACGCTGGATTGTAGTTTTCCAGTGCCTTGATATTGCGCTTGGAGAACCGATCTACTAAATGGATGTAGACACGCGCACCCCAATCTGCGCCACCTTCCAGCATTGCTACGCGCAACTGTGGAAAACGTTTGGTAACACCGCCGAAGAACAGCGCTTTCGCAAATGCTTCCGAACCATCGGCGAAGTGACCGATATGGTTGTTCATGTAGTTACTGATGGAAGAGCGTCCAGTCCAACCCTGGCTGCCGTAATGAGTGGTGACGGGTACGCCAAGTTCCACGACTTTGGCCCAGAAAGGATCGTAGTCGTATTCACTATCTAGTCCGTAGAAGTCGATATAAGAAGCATACTTGGCGATTTCGGGGAATTTATCGGCTGGATATTTATCAGCGATCGCTTTAATCGGCCGTTTCACCCCGCCAGTGATATTAATCACCTTTAAGCGCAGTGTTTTCACAGCAAACTCTAACTCCTCAATGCCTTCTTGGGGAGTAGTCAAGGGAATGCCAGCAACCGGTGTCAAGCGATCGCTATATTTCCGGTAGATATCAGCATGATAGTGATTGACCGCGCGTTGCAGTGCTTGACGATTCTCTGCACTCGCTCCAGCTGGTGCTAAAACATTGTTGGGAAACAGCACCGAATAGTCCGATCCTTGTTCCGCCTGACGCTCATAGAGCAATCCGGGAAGGGTGTAAGTAGCGAGATCCAATGTGTTTTTAGTAACTCTAGCCCACCAAGGCGATCGGATTGTGCGGTTATATTGACGTTCTTCAGGAGTTTGTTGATACCAGTCTTTACCGTTGCTTTTAGAGTTAAGACGGGAGGCTTCAGTCTTGCGTAACTCATCTACAAGTTTCACACCGCCGTACTTAGCGATGTAATCCTCAAAAGCTGGCGTGAAATCATTGGTGTGAACGTCGGTGTCGATTACTGGATAATCAAGGGTTGCTCTGATTGCAGCAGAACGTGAGGTCTTCAATCGGCTATATTCAGTCATGTTTTTTTCCTTACCTACGGCACAAAAATTACAGAGTTTTTCAGCATCCAATGCTGCTATTGACAAATACATTTCTTGTAGAGACGGCGATTTATCGCGTCTCTCCACTCCACAATCGCGTCTCCCTACGATTTTCTGTAAGGCGGCGATCTACAGAAGGTACGCTTTAAAAGGTATGGCTTAAGCATCCGTGAAAAATTCATTTACGCTACAGCACTA
The DNA here is from genome assembly GCA_003326195.1 of Nostoc punctiforme NIES-2108. Lineage (GTDB taxonomy): Bacteria > Cyanobacteriota > Cyanobacteriia > Cyanobacteriales > Nostocaceae > Nostoc > Nostoc punctiforme_A. The sequence goes on along the minus strand of LXQE01000096.1, from coordinate 161,027 downwards.
TAAATACAGTGCAGATATGAAAAGTCATTTACGCCAACACCAATCTTTCATCTAATTGTTTAGCGACAAAACGATTCGTCGGACGACGCAATCCCAGATTTTCGCGCAAAGTACTGCCTTCGTATTCAGTACGGAACAGTCCGCGTTTTTGGAGGACGGGAACGACTAGGTTAACGAATTCATCTAATCCTGTGGGAAGGATTGGCGGCATGATATTAAAGCCATCTGCTGCACCGTTGTTGAACCATTCTTCTAGCTGGTCGGCAATGGTTTCGGGAGTACCAAGTATGGTGCGATGACCTCGTGCAGTAGCAAGAGAGAGATACAACTGACGCAGCGTAAGACTGCCACGAGTAGCTAAATCTTTGACTAGTTTGAGACGACTTTTGTTAGTGTTGGTGTCGCTAGGTAGTTCGGGAGCTACATCATCTAAAGAATATTTCGACAAATCCACACCCTTGTAATAGTTATTTAAAATCCCCCAAGCGACATCGGGATGGATTAACGATTGCAGAAATTCGTACTTTTCTTGAGCTTCTGATTCAGTCCGGCCAATGATTGGGAAAGCACCAGGCATAATTTTTAGATCCTCTGGCGATCGCCCATATTGTGCTAGCCTACCTTTGACATCAGCATAAAATTCCTGGGCATCAGCTAGGGTTTGATTGGCAGTGAAAATCACCTCAGCAGTGCGTGCAGCTAAGTCCCGTCCCGATTCCGAAGCTCCAGCCTGAACAATCACCGGATAACCTTGGGGCGGACGACCAACGTTTAGAGGCCCTTTTACAGAGAAATATTTGCCCTTGTGATTCAATGTATGCAGTTTATCAGGGTCGAAATAGACACCAGACTCTTTGTCACGGATGAAAGCATCGTCTTCCCAACTATCCCATAAACCTTTCACCACTTCCACAAACTCTTCAGCGCGTTCATAACGCTGGCTGTGTTCTGGGTGATGCTCAAGTCCGAAATTACGTGCAGCATTCTCATTCCCTGTTGTGACTACATTCCACCCCGCCCGGCCTTTACTCAAATAGTCTAGGGAAGCAAACTTACGTGCCAGGGTGTAGGGTTCTTCATAAGTGGTCGAAGCGGTGGAAATGAAGCCGATTTTTTGGGTTACAGAGGATAAGGCCGAGAAGAGGGTTACAGGCTCAAAATGGGCAATTTTACCATTGCGATGCTGAGTTTCTGGAGCGCCGCCCCAGACTCCTGGACTATCTGCCAAGAAAACTGCATCGAATAAGCCGCGTTCAGCAGTTTGGGTAATTTCTTTATAATGCTCAAAATTCAGTCCAGCATCTGCTTGTGTATCGGGATGTCGCCAAGCAGAGACATGGTGTCCGGTAGCTTGAATGAATGCACCTAAACGAATTTTGCGTGTTGTACTCATGCTTTTTTCTTTTCTTAAAATTGCCTTAGCAGTAGCTCTATGGTTGGTATCGCTGATTTGTATATAGCTACGTCAGTCATGATTTAACTGCCGCTACGATAGTTTGGCTAATTCCTAACTGCTCAAATGCCTGACACATCTCGATCAAATCCAGATGCCTACATGGCAATTGACTGATGACAAGATGACAGGATTAGGGTTTAAATCGCTGATATAAGTCCCAAAAATACTCGGATAGCATATCGACAAAATCTTTTCCCCATAAAACTTTGAGGTATTCGTGTCAGTCATTCAGGCATTCACCCGTTGCTACACACTGAATGTAATCATGAAATGCTCTCTAGCAACCAAGCTTATCGTTCAGTTATTTAATAATTGCTCAAAAATCAAATAACCGAATTGTAAGCAAGTTTAAAAGCACAGCAGAATTAAGGATGCTGCTGCTTGGCGCTCGAATTACCATAAATTTATTTAGTAATTTTACCCAGCAGATATGAGCCTACACGATCGCTACAAAAAAAGATGTGTTGGCAATCACAATCTCATGGAAAGCTAATTATTAGTTTCTCGAATATTAAGCATTGCAAACTATTTGTTTGCGAAGTATATAGTTATGTATGATGCCCAAAGCTGATTAGACAATACTTTAGGTTTGCTTGACCTCTCCCCAAGGCTAGAAACTGCGGGTTTTTACTCTGGCAATTGTTCACTGGTTTCAAGATTCTGTTTCATGGCAGCACCGATGGCATGAACAGTTGGCTCTGTACTTTGTAGCAACGTGTGTGCAACATTACTCTGGTCAAAATGACTGCGATTTTGGCTAAGTTTGTATTTCCCTTCCAACCGCGTGATGGTCATCTCAAAACCAATAATGCCGTTCATCATTCCTTCGCGAAAGTTATCGGATAAGCTATGCCATTGAGATTTATACTCAGAGCCATAGGTGTCAATCATGTCCTCAATCATCTTATCCATCAATTCCGGTGAATCACCAAGAGTAATAACTTGAGGCACACCAGATGCGTGTACAGCGATGTAGTTCCACGTCGGTACACTCTCTTGCTTCTCATACAAAGATGGCGAGATATAAGCATGGGGCCCCGTGAAGACAGCAAGTGCCTCACCTACGCTAAACACCTGCCTTGAGGATTTGGTCTGGCAAGATGACCCGATAGCTTAACCACATTATTTTGCACTGTGACAACCAAGGGAATATGTGAGGCAACAGGAACATTATTGAGAATAGATACCAATGTGGCAAAACTGTTTGCACGCATGAAGGCAACAAGTTTTTCAATGTCATCTTCAAAGAAAAGCATTTGGGATGTACATGATGCTTTAACCTCACTCTCATTCCTCTGGATATGATAACGAGAGGTGTCATAGTTTGATCGTTCAATCCACACCAGGAGATAATGATTATCTCCTGGTGTGATTGGGAAGGCTGAAAGAGGCATTCAGTGGAAGTCTTAAACCCTTGCTCTAAGTACTATGAGTTAATACTTCCATCACTTGTGCTTCCGATTTTACCCTAGCTTCTGCTGCCAGAAATTCAGCCACTTGCGCCTCAATTTCATCTCGGACAATTTGGCGATATTCCAAGAAATGCTCAATTTGGGCACAAACAGCTAAATAGCTACTTACCCCACCTGGATTATGTCGATACATGCTCCACAAGTTGCGCCAGAATTGCCAGCGCGTCTGACGACGTACACCCTGCCGCCAGCAAATAATCAGAAACGCTCGTAGTACTTTCCAGTTCAATGGTTTCTTGGCAGCTTTACCCTTTTTCGGGTAGGTTGCTTCGCCCAAAAGCCGGAAGTGTTTGTATGTACGCTCCAAAAATCGCTCTGGCTCATACAAATCACAGAAAGCCTGCACATATTCACGAGCGATGTCTTCTAAGGGCCGAGTTGGGACAAAGTTCATCAACGTGGTTTGGTTGATGTTGGCAGATTTATTACGGAGTCGTCCTTCCTTTTCTAATCTATGCCAGAGGGCTGTATCTGGAAGCGCTTGCAGCATACTAAATAAGGCTGTGGGAATTGCTGTTTGCTCGACAAACTTGACAATTCGTGCGCCGGCTCCTAGTTTCTCGCCATCAAACCCAATGATAAACCCTGCCATGACTCGTAACCCTGAGCGGGTAATTTTATTCACCGCGTCACTGAGTGAGTCTCGCGTATTCTGGTATTTCTGAGTGAAAGTAAGACTTTCTTCGTCTGGAGTTTCAATTCCCAGAAAAACGGCTCCAAAATTACACGCTACCATCAAATCCATCAGTTCTTGATCTTGGGCTAAATCAACTGAAGCCTCTGTGGCAAAGGAAAAGGGATAGTTATGTTCCACCATCCAGGGGAGAAGGGACTTCAGAAATAATTTGACATTCCGCTTATTGCCGATGAAGTTGTCATCCACCATAAAAATACTGCGTCGCCAACCCAGTTTGTAGAGATAATCAAGTTCTGCTAAAAGTTGCTCTGGGTTTTTGGTGCGGGGTTTGCGACCGTATAGCACAATAATGTCGCAAAATTCACATTGAAAGGGGCATCCACGGGAAAATTGCACCGACATCTCTGCATAAGCTTCAAACTCTAGCAAGTCAAAGCGAGGAGTTGGAGTGTTGGTGACATCTGGTTTTTCACCACCAGAACGAAAAATGCCTGTGCGATCGCCGCGTGCGATCGCTGCTACAAATAAGGGTAGGGTAATTTCCCCTTCGTCTAATATCAAATAGTCAGCTCCTGCGGATGTCATTTCATTCGGTAGCGCTGTCGGGAAAGGCCCACCCACAGCAACCCGCTTACCTCTCCGTTTTGCTTCTATTATTTGAGAGAGCAAATCTTCTTTTTGCACAATCATCGCCGACATAATAACCAAATCTGCCCAAGCCCATTCGGCTTCTGTACAGACGCGAACATTTCGATCTACTAGCTTGAAATTCCATTCTTGCGGTAAAATCGCTGCTACAGTTACCAAGCCTAAAGGCGGTAGCATTGCTTTACGGTCTAATAAAGCCAGTGTTTTTTCAAAAGACCAAAAACTTTTTGGAAAGCGGGGGTATAGAAGTAAAACGTTCATATTTGATGTTTATAAACCTTGATTGTTGCTGCTGATTTAATTCATGTCAAACTAAACCAGTCGTGATGACACATTAGAGGAGCTTCTATATCCACTAGTTGTAACTTATACTATGACTGATTTAGACAAAGCAATATCTTGTTAGGGCGATTATTACTGTTTTCAGATCAGAAAGTAACTGAAAATTGCTTATGAGTGTGAGGAGTGCGATATCTACGACGGGCAACTCTTGCAGAGGCTACACCAACACCTACTGTTCTTTTTCTGACTTGGCAAATTGGCAACTCTAAGAAAATTAACCGTGTTATTTTCAATACTATACAAGGTGTATTTGCACTTTCAAGCTATTTAGACGGGCTGCAACCCGTCTTTTTTATCTTTGGATCATTTTAAAATCTTGTTAAATCTTGTTTCCGGGTAGAACTGACAATGCTCTTTCATTGTAACCCTGCACGAATCTGCATTCCCAGCCTCCGGCTGGAAACGAGGTAAAACTTGCGAAGACATTGCCATCAATTTTAGCTGTTTTTGTTCTCGTAAAATACACGCGAACAAATTTGATGAAATTAGAGTCTTTATTCAATACCCTATGTTCTCTTGTTAGATGATCAAAAATCAGTCTATTTCACAGGAACAGGGATTTTAAGAGGGCCAATATCGTAGACTCCAGTTTGTTTAGGAGGAACCTCAAAGTGGATGACATTCTGTTGATTGCTATTTAGGCGGAGTTCGTACTTACCAGGCTTAAAACCTTCCAAGGCAAACTTACCCACTTTGTTAGTAAATAAAGTAACTGGCTGCCAATTTGGATCGGAGAGTGACCTGACTTCAGCCGCTTGCAATCCAACAGGTTCTCCCTTTGCGTCTAGCAATACGCCTCTGAGAAAAACAGTAGCTTCTGTACCGATACGAATTAAAGTGCCACTTTTATAACTAGGTAAAAGGTTGTAAATTTCTCCACCTAAATCGTATCCTAGCGGCAAATCTGACGCATCAATTCGTAGTGAGGAAACAGAGTAGGACGATAAATCGGGAACAACTGCCGGACCAAGGCGATCAGCACGAGCAGTATAGCCGCCTCCACTTGGATTAATGCCGATAATCTGACCTCTCAAGTTTTGATTAGGAACAACTAGAGCAAAGCTATTGCTAATAGGACGCGACCATCCAAAATGACCATCCGCAAAAACTAGGGCTGTCCCAAAGGTGAGTTTAGTTAGATTGCCGATACTTTCATTCTTCCCTCCCAAAATATTTAAATCATGAGAGAGGTTAGTTGTGAAGCGATAACCTGTGTAATTCAATCGGCTGGTAATGCCGTAATTGTTGGAGCCTAGCAACGCACCGACACTAGCATTGATGCCACCAATTGTTTTACGCGAATTGTAGTTCCAGGTTACTTGGTTGCTAGGACTACCTGTAGAGTTGATATTGGTTGAAGCAAGAATAGACTGCCGCTGTCTAGGCAATGAGTAAAAAAGATTGAGGAAAACTCTTTGTTCATCGTTGCCTGTGTCGTTTTTTCTATAGCTATAATTTAAGTTGACGCCTAGACCATTGCCAAAACCCTTAGAAAGTCCTAGTGAGGCTCCGTAAGTATCAAGTACATCTGAGCGACCAAACTGGTAATCAAGACCTAAGTTAGTGTTGATGTTCGCAAAAATTCTTTGGCTGTAGTTAGCGGAAAGATCCCAACCAAATTTCTTACGAGAAGTTAATTCATCTAAAGTAGTGAAGCGATCGCCCTGATGTTCTAAGGCAAGTCTGAGCGTCCGTTGCGAGGAGTTCTTTAGTCCTGATTGCAGGTATTCGTAACGCAATCTGAAAGCATAGTCCGTTCCAATGTCGCTGGCATGGCTGAAGGCCGCATCCCAACCCAAGTTACCGTAAGAAGTTGCCCAGGCTCCTTCCCAGCCTAGCAATTGTTGTTTTGGATCGCCTTGAAAGTAGCCACCCATTGTGAGAGTGTTAGTCAACCCCTGACGATAAGCTAAAGAAAGCGATGGTCGCTCCCAAGAGTAGCTGTAGCCGCCGTTTTCTGCTTGGGATGGGAAGCCGAAGCTATAAGCAAACTGTTTTAAACCGGTAGATAGCAACTCTCTAGCAACAGCAGTAGGGAAATCCAGTCGCTGGACTCGACCCACAGCATCAGTGATAATGAGTTGCACGTCGTTGATGCCACCACTTAGAGGGAGATCGCGAATATCTTGCCGACCAGCAGGTAACTGTAGTGTTTGCACTGGCAGCCCGTTAACAAATACTTCAACTTTTGATGGTGTTTCTAGAAAAAACTCAAACTGACTGACTGGTCGGGTAACTCGATAGGGCTGCAAGGAAAAGTTTCTAGCAACTGCAACTCCTAGCAGAGGACGACTACTTTGATAGCCAGTAATCGGAACTGAGAGATCGCCAACCACGTAGCGTAAAGCTTGGTCGGGAGCATCATGCACAAGCCGCAGATCGCCGCGTACCAACGAAGGATAGGTTCGTTCAGTGAATGTACTACTGCCCTCTAGCACCCATCCCTTCCAGTTCAAGGCTCCCTCTAAATTTAATTGCAGGGGTTGTCTTCCTGTTGCCGTACCCTGTCTTCCTGACCACAGATAGTCTTGCCCACCCCGCAAATTGATATAGCCGCTCGTAGCGCTAGGACGCAGAGCATTTTCGGCTTCGGGTGGCAGTCCTTGTTCTCGTAAATTATAAATGCTAGTCTTGCGTTGAACTGGAGGAACCTGAATTCGTAGCTCTAACTGGCGATCGTCAAAGGTTGCTTCCAAACCATTTTGTCGCAGCACCTCCAGCGTGAGATTACCTTCACTGTCTACTGCTGCTTGCAGCTTTTGTTGAATGTCAGAGCGAAGAATTTTTGCTGTTTGTGTGAGGAGTGGTGCTGCTTGAAAGCGGACTGTGGCAATGTTGCCGGGGGAGAGCAAAACCAGAACTTCACCTGATTGTTGCTCGTTGATAAAAAAGGGAACTACAACCTGCGCGATATGCTCACGAGTCTTTGGCTGACCAAAAATTGTTTCAAATAGCTTGTCTGTATTGTTATTTGCTGGGGTTTGTGGCTGTTCTGGACTAGACTGCTGTAGCTGCCTGGTGCTTGGAGGTGGTAACTCAGTTTGATTATCAGCAGGGTTTGGTAGAGGAGTTGAATTGTCTGCTGTGGCTGGCTGCTTAGTTTGTTCTTTTACTAGAAGTGAAGCTGAGTGTTTAGGTTGATTTGGGGCTAGGGCTGGTAAGTTGGATAAGCTGACTGCTGGATTTAGCTGTTTGGCTTGCGCCTCGGCTAAGAATTTCGAGGGTTGAGGTTGGGTTTGAACTGAGTCTAGTGCAAGCGCCGGGAATACAACACTCCCCAAAAACAAAAATGTTAGGTTGGCTAGAACACAGTTCACACAAGTTTCTTGACAATAATGGAATTAAGTCAACTCCTTTATTACTTAAAGTACCCAGCCAGGTAAGACAAATATCAGTACCTCATTAGGCTTCATCGGGATTTGAACGGAGGAACTACAAAATTATCAGAGCTTTGCGGTAACTCTCTGGAGCCGCTAAGTTTGTTTACAACTTGCTCGTGGAGAGTTATATCTACACTTGCTCAATGGCTGTCATATCATCTCCACCAAATTACCCATAATAAAAGAACTCAACCCCTAAGAGCCGGCTCTTAGGGAAGCTAAAGCGCAGCTTTGGCTCTTTGGGGTTCCGGGTACTATGCTTAATTGCCCGGACATCATATCACTGATAATTGGGTGATACTCGGTAACATCTGCCCTCAGAAGTGGAGGCATTAATGATCTATAATCTCGAAGATGAGCGTATCAGTATAGACCCCTGTTGGCGTAGTACTAGCATCTGAGCCATTGACGTTAATACTCAAGTATCGGTAACAACCCGTGCTGATAGCACAGGCTAAAACGTCTGAGCTTTTAGAATTTTGATGCTCAACAACCATTTCAGTTGTGCTTAGACTGATGGCTGATGCACCGTTATATCTAAAGGTATAGGGAACCGAATAAACAACATTATTAATATTCAGCTTCAGCAAACCATTGTTGACTGACTTCACCATCACTGTGTAACCATCAGCTGAATTAGAGCGGATGGCAAGACTACTAATGATAGCGTTATTGATATCTAAGCCATTGAGAGGAACTTGAATCAGAACCGTGTTTGAAGAGATATCAAGAATTAGAGGTACTGTGCCCGTCAAATGAATCGTTGCAGTTGAGTTAGCGATCGCGGCTTGTGAGAACCCTGATACTGAAGCGATCACCAAACCTGAAGAAACCAATTTACGGCAAATGGAGGTAGCAACACCAACGGACAGACCAGAAGCAATGAGTTGGCGACAAAGCAAACTGCCAGAGAGATGTTTATAGTGTTCAGTCTCCAATATCCCTACCTTTGTTAGTTGACAGTCTTTAGATACTGATACTAGTTTTATTACAAATGCAGTTTTTGAAGGTCTTGAAACAAGTATCCAATGGCAAAATTCATTTGAGTGTTAACGGTTTTATTCAGACTCAAATTTTGCTGTGACTGCACCCACTGGCAGGTTATTTGGCCAGGGCATAACAAAACGGCGCTTGTTACCAGCGAGAATGACTGCGTTATTTATTTCCTTAAGCTGTTCCGGCTGGAGATCGATGGTCTTTCCTTGCCCAGTCAAGTGCAATTTCAAATTTTTCAATGCTGCGCGAGCAGTTCCGCGGTTATTGAAGCTAATCGCTAGCTCGTTGGCACTATTCGTTCCCTTTTGAAGTTCTGCACCTTCTAATACCACATCTGGCTGTACGTTTGCTGGACGGATATAGAGTGAGCCTAGATAGCGAAGTAAAACCTTAACTGTACCAACTGGTTTTGTCTGATTAGCTTGGGGTTTTTCTAGGTCGATTGGCAATTGCTCGGCAATAATCCGATAAGCTAGTTCTTTTGTTGGCTGTGGATCTCCTAACCAGGTAACGCGCACCGTTTGAGTCTTTTGAGGTTCTAGTAATATTTGGGGTGGATAAACTAGAAAATCCTCATCGGCTGGTTTATAGTCCTCTTTGCCTGCCAAGTCCATTTGGCGCTGAACTATAGAAACTTGTACCGCCAACCGCTCATTACTATCATTGACAACTTGATAAGACTGGGTTGCACCTGAACCAATGGGTGTAAATGTCCGCGAGATGGGGAGTAGCTTGAAGGCAAAGGCAGGTTGGACTCCTAAAAGGACAAGGAAGAAAGGCAGCAGAATGCGTCTGAAAGAAAGTTTCATGATGTTAATCTCCTGTAATTGTAGTGAAAATGCCCAGCTCGCTTAAAGTAGCTGGGCAGATATTTGAAGCTGTTAGCTGGATTAGTTATCTGTAACAATCAAAGAAATTGATGTGTTATACGCACCTGGATCTTGAAGGGCTGCTGGAGTGTATTTAATGTACATCTCTTTTAAGGATGAACCAGCGGAAGTGGTAGAAATGGTGTAGTTGTTACCAGGGAAAACCAAGAAATCTGAAGCAGATGGAGATCCAGAGCCAGTAGCAACTGTGGTTACTTGAAAAGGAATAGGTGTTTCACCACCACTTTTGGTCAAACTTTGAGAACTGATGGTTAGGGTAAATCCATCAGGGTCGGCAGTTGAGAGTTCAAGATTAGCTACCTTGACAATACGGGTACTGGCGCTACCCTCACCATCTAACGTCAGATTTCTGGCAACACTTGTCGTGGATGATATGATAGTGGGTAAGCTAAATGCAGGTTGTACCCCTAAAAGGACAAGTAAGAGAGCGGGTACAATTTGCCAGCATAAAGGTTTCATGCGATTAAGCTCAATGTGCAACACCCAACATATAAGTTAGCCAAGCTATTATCTATCTGAAACAGTTAGAGTGATCGAGCCAGTGTATGCACCCGGATCTTGAAAATTTGCTGGAGTGTAATTGATGTAAAGATCCCTATTTGCTGGACCGGCTGCGTTAGTTGTATATGTCTGATCGCCAGAACTAAAATCAACTGCTTCAGGAGCAGTTGCTAAATGATCAACTACTTTTACTTGATAAGTAATAGTAGTCCCATTCGTCTTGGTCATAGTTCCGACGGGAACACTTAAGGAAAGACCTTGTTCGTTATTGGTAGACATAGTGAAATCAGCTACTTGAACGACGTGCGGGGTAGGAGTGGTGCCATCACCGCCTAAATTGAGTCCAGTACCAGTGGTATTATTTGTCACTATACCAACTGTTGATGTTACTGAACCTCCGAGTCCCACATCAGCAGTATTAGCTGCCTTTGCAGTCGGAGAAAAAGCTACTGCTGCACCAATAAATATACCAGAAGCAATTAGCGCACGACGAATTAGTTTAGTAGACATTGTAATTTAGTCCAAAAAGCGATTGTATTAGAGTAAAACTTTAGTTGAGTAGTGAGGTTATCTTAGTTTTCACCAATGATTAATAAGATTTACATAAACTACTTTTTTGCTCTAAAGCAGTAGAATATTCATCTTTATTATTCACTTGAACTAATGTTCTTTTCACAACTTAAAACTTAGTTGTTTTTGTCTCTTAAGTACAAGAATATGAGTTTTTTTACAAATTCTCATCAGTGTTTATGCTCGACTTGTTATCTTTAGGCAATATTAATTACTAAGTAATATTTAGTGTTTTTAGATATAAAGCTTAACGCGAGGCGATGTGTTAGACGCGCGCAAGTAGCAATGGAACAAGAACGAAATACATGCAAAATTACCCACGTTATAAAGTTTTGTAATGCAAAATCTTAAATACAAGGGTTTTGAGATTTCAGCATCCAACTTTAGTATTGCCCTCAAACCAAAACATTCCCAAAAAGAGCCAAAAATCGGCTAATTTCCATTTATACGATACAGAGTCAGTGCTTTTAGTGGAGGATGAATAAAGTACTCGAAATCTGCCTACAGTTTTTTTATGGCTCTGTTAGAGCAGGATTGGTTATAAGCACCTGGGGCTTTTTCAGCCAAGATGCTCCCCGGACAAATTGAGCGGGGAGCAATACTAGAAAGCACTATTAAACTAATTTCCGGTTTGGGTTCCGCCGAAAAGACCCATATTGTACAAAGTCCCCAGAGCAGTGTTTATTTTTTATTTATCTGTTCGTTAATCCAATCCTTTCTCCATCAAGAGTAACTTTTAACTGATTACTCCTGAAAGCGGGTGCAGTATTGTTAAATGAAAACTATGTCTGGTTTCAGTTTTCAGATACCGTTCTTGCAAAGGTTGCCATTGCTGCCACGACTGGTAACGATTTTCAGTTAACAAATTAGCAAAGGTGGGCAACTCTGTCTGAATTTCTGACTTGTATACATCTGCAAGCCAGTCAGTTAAAACGGCACTATCTTGCATCGTACCCAAAATTTCTTGGATATTTTTCACTTCTGTAATATAAGCTGCGTAAGACTCGCCATATAAGTCAGTAAATAACTCCATCAGATAGCGTATACGTTTAGCTTCTTTTCGCAAACTATGAAGACTTTCACCTTCGGTTGTCAATTGTTTTTCGATCTTTTTCGGTTTCCAGTTTTTCTGGATTTTAACTTCTGATTCTACAACTTCAGTCCCAATTAGCCAACCCGGATGCAGAAAGAAGTTACTCACTTCTGGTAACAGCAAGTCTGGTAACACTTGCTGAATAGCAATGGATGCCAAAGGTTGATAACTGGGTTTCTCTAACCACTTCTCTAAAGCATCTTTAAGAGACTTGTAAGATTCATCATTTAATGTTTTCTGCACACTCGATTCTACATCTTCACGTTGTTTCGCCAAAGCTGTAAAAGCTGTTTGCAGAGATTCTTGCTCTTTCCGGGGTAAGTTTGGTTTATAAGTGTTTTCCAAACTTTCTTTGAGTACGTCTAAATCTCGCAGATTACCAAGACGACGGGCTATTTTACCAATATTTTTATCGCTGATTGGTTTCGATACATCCACCGCTATCCCAAACCGAGTTACCGCTGTGCGTAGGCGGCGCATTCCCACTCGCATTTGGTGCAGTGCTTCTGGATCTTCATCTTTTTTCACTGATTTTTCCCACTTCAAGGTTTTCTTAAAGTGTTTTTCAATCGCTTGGTAGGCGTAGTCACCGAGAGTTTTTACTGTAGTTTGTGTAGCTAATTTCATAATGGGTCTGAATGATTACCTCATGAGGTTATTGCATAATAACAATATTATTTAAAAATTTACATATACTTTTGATATTTTTTATGCCATCAAGATTGTCAGGTATGCTTATGACTATTGATAGTTGCACCCTATTTTATAAATATGCAATATCTGTCAAAGGTTTATAAGTATCTCATCCGTCAATTTGATATGAACTATAGATGGTTTTGAAATAAATATTTTACTATAATAAAATCATATATTATGATAGGATAGCTAATATATTTATAAATATAAACATAATTTAAAATGACAAGTTTACATTTGCTAAATCAAGTTTTATTGACTTTTATAGATTTTTTTAAAGAACATAGAAAAGACTTATCAGCAGTGCTGCTAACACATCAGAAGTATTTATGGTTAGGGTCAGATGAAACCTCTACTATTGAGCGTCTATCTTTGGTTGATCCTGATAATTTTACAGAGCATCAACAATTTAGAGTAGCAGAATTTATCGATTTACCTGCACCAGAAGACAAAGAAATCGATATAGAAGGACTGGCTTATAGTGAACATTACTTATGGTTTGTTGGTTCTCACAGCTACAAACGCAAAAAATTTAAACCTGAAAATACAGATGCCAAAAACTTTAAAAGGCTCGGGAAAATTGAATCAGAACCTAACCGTTACCTCTTAGGACGGATTCCTCTAATAGACGGAAAGCTGTTCTCATCTTGTCCACACCCCCAAAAGCCAGATGTGCAATTGAATGCGGCTAAATTAGAGGTGACTAATCAGGGGAATTTGCTAATGACAGCTTTAGCCAATGACAACCATTTAGGCTTATTTATTCAAGCAGCAATTCCCGGAAAGGATAATGGCTTTGATATTGAAGGAATAGGCATTTATCAAAACCGCGTCTTTCTGGGTTTGCGCGGACCTGTATTGCGGGGTTGGGCTATGGTGCTGGAAATAGAGTTAGAAGATTCTACTCCTGGACTGATGAAACTAAAGCAAATTGGAGAATTGCAGGAGTTATATAAAAAGCATTTTATCTGGTTGAATGGTTTGGGAATTCGGGATTTGTATGTAGATGATAAAGATTTGTTGATTTTAGCCGGGCCAACGATGGATTTAGATGGCCCCGTGCAAGTTTATCGCTGGGTAAATGGTGTAAATTTGCGAGAAAATGTCTTCAGCAATCCCGATTTTGTCCAAGATATTCCTTATGGAAATCGGGAAGAACACGCTGAGGGAATGACGCTGTTTCAGGATGTAGTTGGTATACCTTCGCTATTGGTAGTTTATGACTCTCCAGCAAAAAGTAGGCTGGTGGGTGATGGTGGTGTACTTGCTGATGTGTTTAAGTTGGGCTAACTTCAATTTTGGGTTTGGGATTTTAGATTGTTAAATGTTAGTAGAGATTGCTTGTACGGGACAGGTGGGGATACACTGTTCGCAGACGATACAGCGCGATCGCGTGAATGTCAACTTGTACGTCTCTGGCTGGAGGGTGAGGGCTTCGGTAGGACAAACCCCAGTACACAAGCCACAGTGGACACATACATCCTCGTCGATCGCAATTTCGCCTAATGTGGAAGAAACATTAACATTACGCGATCGCATCCACTCGATCGCCGCATCTAATTGATCGATGTCTCCCGATAATTCCACTACCAGTTTGCCAATTTGATTTGGGGCAACTTGGGCGCGGATAATATTGGCGGCGACGTTGAACTCTTTAGCCAGTACGTAAGTGACTGGCATTTGCACGGCGCGTTTCGGGAAGGTGAGTGTTACTCGTTTTTTCACAGATTTAGCAGAAGGTTTTTTCTGTTGTAGCGTATTGAGAGTTTTATCAGTCCTTTTTTATGGGAAGTTGCACGAACGAGCAAGGTAAGAGAAAAACACTGCTCCTACCTCAACATACATAGCATCATTTCTAAAAATCTTTACAACACATAAATCAGCTGTACACCCCTACAAGATCAGGGATTTCGTGTTATGGCGTTAAACTATAGCAATTAGTACAGGAGTTACGAACAAAAAGATCCCCGGCTTCTTGAAAAAGTTCGGGAGATGAGCCTCTCTGTATTAGAAAAACTTGTAAGTAAGGTAGTATAAAGCTAGCGTCTGCAAAATGTTTCTTTCCACTATAGCATTTGCTCCTGAAAAGGTAGCTATAAAAATCCAATTAATATCAATCGATATTGATATTGATTAATGAGTATGAACCGCAAATATAAGCCTTTTGGAGCTTTAAAACTCAGCATTGAATTGATATTATATCAATTTTATAATTTAAATTGATTGCTTGTTATCTGTGATATCCATTTTAACTTGGAAAGCTTTTAACATGAAAATTTTAGTTGTCGAAGATGATGAGTTAAATGCATACTCACTTACCAGCGTTTTAACTAACCAAAACTACGCGGTTGAAGTTGCCACTGATGGAGATACTGCTTGGAATTTTATTCAAACTTACGATTATGATTTAATCCTTCTAGATGTAGTCTTGCCCAAACTGGATGGCATTAGTCTTTGTCGTCAAATCCGGTCTAGTGGTCTGCAAATGCCAATATTGTTATTGACAGGGTGCGATAGTAGTCATGAAAAAGCGATCGGATTAGATGCAGGTGCAGATGACTACGTAGTTAAACCCTTTAACGCAGAAGAATTAATTGCTCGTGTTAGGGCACTGTTGCGTCGCAAAGGCGTAAGCTCGCAACCAGTGCTGGAGTATGGGAAGTTGCGGCTAGACCCTAGTAGCTGTGAAGCGATCTATGCTGGAAATCTGCTGCCACTTACTCCCAAAGAGTATGCTCTGTTAGAACTATTCTTGCGAAATATTCGCCGGGTGTTTAGCTGCGGCATGATTTTAGAACATCTTTGGTGTTATGAAGACACTCCACAAGAAGAAGCTGTTCGCACCCATATCAAAGGGTTACGACACAAACTCAAAGCTGTAGGAGCGCCTAGTGATTTGGTTGAAACAGTTTACGGTATTGGCTATCGGCTGAAACCATTGGCAGAGGAGGAGAAGGGCAGGGGGGCAGAGGAGCAGGGGGGCAGGGGGGAATTAGAGTGTGAAAAATCTTTGGTTCCCAATCTCAAATCACAACAGCAAACATTAATCGCAGTTGCGGAAATTTGGCAACGATTTCAAGGGCGGGTAGACGAGCAGGTGAGGCTTCTGGAGGAGGCGATCGCAACTTTAAATCACAATAGTTTAAATCTCGATTTGCGATCGCTTGCAGCCAAAGAGGCGCATACCTTGGCGGGATATTTAGGTACTTTTGGCTTGCCTGTTGGCTCAAAATTGGCACGCAATATCGAATTGTTACTGAGTTCTGGTCAAATCTTGAGTCAATCTGAAATTAGCAACCTCGAAAGTTGGGTAAAGTTATTGCGTCGGGAAATTGACGGAAACGAAGCTGTGGCAATATCTTCATCACCAACCCCACAGGTTTTAGAAACAGTCACACAACCACTGCAAAATGACCTCCATATAGAAACTAAAATATTGGTTGTCGATGACGATCCGCAAATTCAGGCATTTTTACAAACCTTACTTAGTCCTTGGGCACTAAAAGCGATCGCTCTTGAAGATCCGCGTCAGTTCTGGGAAACCTTAGAAGTAGTTACGCCAGATATGCTGATTCTGGATGTGGAATTACCTTATACAAATGGTATAGAACTTTGCCAATTAGTACGCAACGATTCGCACTGGTGTGAGTTACCCATTCTATTTCTCACTGTGCATAGCGATGCTGAAATGGTAAATCGAGTTTTTAGCATTGGTGCTGATGATTTTGTAAGTAAGCCCATTGTCGGGCCAGAACTAGTAACCCGGATCGTCAATCGCTTAGAACGGATGAAATTGCGGCAGCGTGAGGGGCAGGGGAGCAGAGGGGCAGAGGGGCAGGGGAGCAGAGGGGCAGGGGAAGCAGGGGGAGCAGGGGGAGCAGGGGGAGCAGGGGGAGATAGGGAAATAAATTCTTCCTTGACTCCCTTATCTCTCAATTTACAAGCTATCAACGAACTGGAATTGAGAGTAGCAGAGCGTACTGCTGAGTTAATTCGGGTGAATCAACAATTGCAGTCACAACTTGACGAACGTCAACGGACACAGGGAGAATTACGGTTCTCTCAAGCCCGATTTGCACGAATTTTAGATATTGCTGATGATGCAATTATTTCTATTAACGGGTTCCAAAGCATCACTTTGTTTAATCAAGGAGCAGAGAAGATTTTCGGCTACTCTGCCCAGGAAGTGATTGGACATAGCCTTGATTTACTCTTGCCGCAGCGCTTTTTTCAAGCGCATCGTCAACATGTGGTTGACTTTGGCCAATCTCCCAATGTTGCCCGTCGGATGGGAGAACGGCGTGAAATCTATGGACGCCGCAAGGATGGTACTGAATTTCCAGCGGAGGCTTCCATCTCCAAAATAGAGATGGCTGAGGAAATATTTTATACGGTGATTTTACGAGATATCACAGAACGGAAACAAATTGAACGCATGAAAGATGAATTTGTCTCTGTTGTTAGTCATGAACTCCGCACACCTTTAACTTCGATTCACGGCTCTCTAGGAATGCTAGCCAGTGGTTTGCTACCGACAGACTCAGAGCAGGGAAAACGCTTACTGCAAATTGCGACTGATAGCAGCGAACGCCTAGTACGTTTAATCAACGACATCCTAGACATTGAGCGGATTGAGTCGGGTAAGGCGAAGATGGAACCAGAAATCTGCAATATCGTTGATTTGATCGTTCAAGCAGTAAATGTCATGCAGCCTCTGGCTGACAAAGCAGGTGTGAAAGTATCTGTTTCTGCTCTATCTGTCCAAGTATTGGCAGATTGCGATCGCATTGTCCAAACATTGACTAATCTAGTGAGTAACGCCATTAAATTCTCCTCTCCTGGATCTACGGTTTGGTTAGAGGCGCAACAACAAGGGAATGAAGTTTTGTTGGCAGTCAAAGATACCGGACGCGGTATCCCAACAGACAAACTCGAGAGTATCTTTGAGCGCTTTCAACAAGTTGACTCTTCAGATTCACGCAACCATGATGGGACTGGTTTAGGTTTGGCAATTTGCAAGAGTATTATGCAACAACACGGCGGACGCATCTGGGCTGAAAGTGCATTGGGTGAAGGTAGCACTTTTTACGTCACTCTGCCATTATTTAGGGCTTTCCAAAATACCGATTTAGAAGACTCTTCCAACATTCCCTTAATGCATAGTAGTTATGAGCCAACCACAAATAACCAACTAAGTCCAGATACAGAATTGTTGAACAAAGGGCGTGTGACTACCAAGGAATTTGAACAACGGTTGATGAAGTTACTTCAGGGAATTTCCCTGAACCAACAAGAGGATAGCAGTGATGACAACAAAGCAAATTCTAGTGGTTGATAACGAGCAATATATTCAAGAAGTTGCCAAGATTTGCTTGGAAACAGTCGCAGGCTGGAAAGTATTGACTGCGAGTTCTGGTCAAGAAGGCATAATTAAAGCTGAGACTTACCAACCAGATGCAATTTTACTAGATGTAATGATGCCAGAGATGGATGGCATCACTACATTTGAAAAGTTACAAGCCAATCCATTAACCAAAGCGATTCCAGTAATTTTGTTAACTGCCAAAATCCAGGCTTCCGATCGCCGCCGCTATAATCAGATGGGAATGATTAGTGCGATCGCTAAACCATTCAATCCTCTAGAATTAGCTACTGAAGTAGCCGTAGCCTTGGGTTGGAGTTTAGAAAAGTAGAACAAAATCTATAGCAAATTAATTTATAAAAAGTAGACGTAGAGAAAAATGATTTAAAGGTTTTTTTAGAGGATGTCTGAGAAGTATCAAATATTTCTTGATTCCCCCTAACCTCCTTAAAAAAGCTACGGTGTACACACAAGTCATTTTCACCCCCTCTAACTCCCCCTTTCCAAGGGGGAGAACCGGATATTTTCCCCCTTTCCAAGGGGGAAAACAAGAAATCTAGTTCCTTCCCCTTTATAAGGCTACCGTGTACACACAAGTCAAATTACCCCCCTTAATCCCCCCTTGCAAAGGGGGGAAACAAGAAAATCTAGTTCCCTCCCCTTTGCAAGGGGAGGGTTAGGGTGGGGTAAAACTGACGATAAAAACCAGGTGAGTAAACTATTTCAGACTTGTGTATACACCGTAGCCTTAAAAAAGGGGGAACAAGAGTCTTAAAGTCCCCCAATTTATCGGGGGATTTAGGGGGATCTCCAAGGTTTAGATGTATACAAAAAACTTTTCAGACATCCTCTTAAGTATTAAAGAACACAATGGGTTAAAATCAATTCAATTGTTGTTGAAATACATAATATAAACGAACGACTTAAATAAATTTTAACTTAGTTGCAAAATTAGCTATTTACTACAATTTAAGTTTACCAATAACGTTTTTTTATGAATAGTAATAATTTATATTTATATATGCAATAGAATTAGTCTAACTTTTATTAATAAAATTTAATATATATTTGCTGAACTACTTGATGTTGTAAAATAAGCAGTGGATTTTGTCGATTAACAAATTAAATCGTAATTTGGTTATTTTTGGTAATGAAGACCAAAACAATTGGACATAATCAGCATTTTCAATTCACCGAATTAATATTACGGATGGGTCTAATTGACGAACCACTCATTTTGGTATTATTGCTTTTTCTTCTTCGGTATCACTCTTGCCCGATACTTTCTGATTGCTGGTGGAGCATACTTGCTCTTTTATTTAATTCTGGGGAAGTCTCTCGCAAACAAGAGTTTGCGTTTGAAACCGTTGATGAGTTGTTCCATTAAAAAGGATATTGAATTATCAGTAATCTCCACAGTAGTTTTTGCTATTTCTGGAGCGTTTATGATCTCAGAGTATAATTTGGGAGCAACCCTGCTATACGCTGATATCTGGAAATACGGACTGTGGTATTTAATCGTTAGCTTTATTGCAGTGCTAATTCTTCAAGATACTTACTTTTATTTTATCCATCGGATGTTTCACCATCCTCGAATTTTTAGATGGATGCATTTTGGACACCATCGTTCAGGAGAGCCAACGCCCTGGAGTTCCTCTGCCTTCGACTTACCAGAAGCGATGGTGCAAGCACTTTTTTTTGTAGGTGTAAGCTTCATAGTTCCGCTGCATTTCGTCACCTTAGTTGCTGCACTGATAACTATGACAGTATGGGCAGTGTTTACCCATCTCGGATTTGAGCTATTTCCCTCCTCATCTAAAAGTTACTGGATTGGAAGGTGGCTTATTGGTTCTATGCATCATTCCATACATCATCGCAAGTATAAAGTACATTACGGTTTGTATTTTACGTTCTGGGACAAACTGCTTGGGACTGAAGATCCTAATTATGAAAACGAAACCCGCACAAGTGAGCTTTAACTATAGCAGTCCTAAATCATTTGTGAAATATTTTTCTGTTGGCTGTCATTAGTCAGTAGTCATTTGTCCTTTGTAATCACAAATGACTACTGACTATTTAATTTTTGTCGAATTTTCAAGCTTGTTTGGATTCACCCAACGATTGACAAATTCGTTGTTATGTTTGTAAACCTTGATTTGCACTTGCTTAGAACTTAACTTGACTATTTCGGCAGGAATTCTTTGGACATCGCTAGAATCTGCGCGAGGCTTGTAAAGCCAAATCACTTTTTGCCCAACTTGAAAGTTGTTAGGATTGCTAGTTAAAGCAAGTGTACTTTCTGCCCAAGAGGGGAAAGCAACTGCTAAGTTGATCAAAAGTACTAAGACCACTAGAGTGATTTGAAAAAGTTTCATAATCATTGCACTTGTCTTAGGCCTGATGGGGGAATCAATCTGCTGCTCTAGCATTTAGTTATTGTCCTTCTTTGGGTTCTCAAAGTTAAAAGTTCGGTATTACTAAAACTTCTTTAGGCAATTGAGTAAAAGTTAAAATATCTAACTGATGTTAGGATAAAACGACTTTTAGAATAAAATCAAATAGTCTTATTTGTTAAAACGATAAATTAAATTTATATATAAAGATTGTGTTGCAAAAATACGTTTGAGAGCAAATGGAATAGCTGAAGTAACAAGTTTATTTTACGAAAGCGATCGCTGTTTGTCGCCAACCCAAAATAAATCTTTTGGCTGAGACATTGAAGCGATCGCCCTTTGGTGAAATTTAAGCAGCCAAAAAAATCGGGGCAGGTTTCAAACCCGCCCCGACATCTGATATACTGCGCCCAACGGCTGTAGCTACAGGCTTTAAACTATTAACTAAATGCACCATATCTTCTAAAGAAAGTGCTTGACGGGCATCAGAAACAGACTTTTCTGGTTCTGGGTGACATTCAATAATTAATCCATCTGCACCGCAAGCGATCGCAGCCCTAGCCACAGGTGCTACCAACTCTCGTTTCCCGACAGCATGGGAAGGATCTACAATTACAGGCAAGTGAGTTATTTGCTTGAGTGCTGCCACTGCCCCTAAATCTAGGACATTACGAGTGTAATCATCGAAACTGCGAATACCTCTTTCGCATAACACCACATCAGGATTCCCGTGGCAAAGGATATATTCAGCAGCCATGACAAATTCTTCAATAGTTGCTGCTAAACCACGTTTGAGCAGTATTGGTTTACCAGCTTGTCCTAAAGCTTTGAGCAAGTCAAAGTTTTGCATATTGCGGCTACCAACTTGAAGCATATCAGCGTGGGCGGCGACTACTTCAATTTGAGAAATTGACATTACCTCCGTAACAACTGGCATATTGTAATGCGATCGCACCCTGGCTAAAATCTCTAATCCTGACTCTCCCATACCCTGGAAAGCGTAGGGAGAAGTGCGGGGTTTGTAGACACCGCCACGCAACCCCTGTACTGATGCAGTAGATAGCTTTTGGGCGACTATCTCCATTTGTTCTAAGCTTTCAACAGTACAAGGCCCGCCGATAATTACCAGTTTTTCACCACCGAAAGCGACTTCTTCCGAGATTTTAACGATTGTCTGGTGGTTGAGATGGGCTTGTGCAGCAAGTTTGGCATTAATCATGGTTATATTCTCCTGAAATAATTAAGTATTGGGCATTGGGCATTGGGCATTGGGCATTGGGCATTGGGCATTGGGCATTGGGCATTGGGTATTAGGATAAAAGTGTTTTCCAGTCCCCCAGTCTCCGATAACAACAAAAAAGCCCGAAACCTTTAAAAGTTCCGGGCGCGTTCTGATTCATTGGCATGACGCTATTTACCCGGAATTTATTCTGGGCCAAAAATAAAAGCCATAAAACCAGCTAATGAAAAAAGTCATGACAATGAAATTCTCCTTAAAAAAACAAAAACCGCAGAATTTGTTCTGCGGTTCACCGGGCGGTTTCCATTAGGAAACTTAATTCACTCCCGGTGAACCACCCTATACCAAAAATAAAAGTAGGAATTTGTGTTAAGCATTTGCGGGTTTTTTGCTGGAAAGCTTAATAAATATACCTATGTAGATTAACATTAGCAGCAAGAGTATGCTTTGTCAATACCTGCACAAACTATAAAAAAGCGATAGACTCAGTACAACTCTGGGGATTAAGACTAATAACGCTTTGCACAATTCAAAATCACGCCCTGTTCTGATTGTACTAGTTGCTTATTTGCGTAGACGAAAAAAGCGGCTGGTCATTAGACATCACAATAGTTATATAACCTCAGAAGAAAAAGCCAGGATTGAGAAGTTAAAATATATAATTCTCGTGACTTCATCTTACGAAAGCTTATTGCAGGGAATTGACAACCGCCATACATTATTACCCAAGTCCTCATTGACCAGATCAATTTTTTAGGATCATCAGTCTCATTATGCCCAGTTCCAAAATCTTAACCCAATCTTTCGACTATTATGGAGCTTACCCCTGCCCAGTCTGTCGAATAGGTAAGATTTATCACATGCCATTGATGGAAGCTATGGCTTGTGACTTTTGCCAAGAGATTTTTACAGTCAACTTAGAACAACAGCAAATCAAGATGCCTTCTAGGCAACCACCTTTAACTTGGCGTTGGAATGGGTTTAGTTGGACAGAAGGCCAGTTAGAAGGTGTGGAATTAGGTTGGGGTTATGGATTAGCAGCAGCAGTTTTTATAATTCTTCCCACTACTCTAATTGGCATAGTAGCTTACTATTTTCCTGCTAATCTGAAGGAACCCATTACCTGGATGCCATATATTTGGACAATATTAACCTTCTTATCACATTTATCAATTATTGTTTGGATTTATATTGAAGTCTATCAAATTCCAGTTGCAGCATATTTTCGAGCGATCGCTCGATGGAGAAATGGAGAGATGGGGAGATGAGAAATCAATTAAAAATTAAAAATTAAAAATTAAAAAACTTCTGCCCCCTGCCCCCTGCTCCCTGCCTCCTGCCCCCTGCCCCTGCCTTCCTCTTTCCCAAAGCCCCATAATCCATAACAAATGATGCAGCGTATAAATCACTCCATCACTCATAATTAAGTTGATTGTCCACCAAAATATCGTATGAGCGATCTGGAGCGGTACTATAGAGTTTTGGAATTAGAGCCTGGAGCAACACTTGAAGAAGTGAACCAGGCTTACAAAGATTTAGTCTTTGTTTGGCATCCTGATCGCATTCCCAAAGACAATCTCCGTTTACAGCAAAAAGCCCAAGACAAGCTGAAAGCTATAAATGAAGCTCGTGAAAAGTTGCGCTCTTTAAAAACCAAACCTCAAACTACATTTAACTCACCGCCACCTCAACAGGAAAAACCATCTCAAACAACCCAGCGACCACCAAAGCAAAACTCAGACTTGAGTGGCAAAGACTACAGTCGGGCAAATTTGAGCAATAAAGACTTATCTGGCAGAAATTTGAGTTATGCCAATTTGAGCGGTGCTAATCTCAGCGATACTTTTATGCACAAAGTCAACCTTAGAGGTGCAAATTTATCTGAAGCAAATTTATTTCGGGCAAATCTACTTTTAGCCGATCTTAGAGAGGCGAATTTACGCGCTGCTAACTTGATTGGAGCGGATCTCAGTGGTGCCGACTTGCGAGGAGCCGACTTGACGGGAGCGCGGATTCGTTCTGGTGAGCGTCTTCTGGTTAAATTAGTTGGTACTAACTTAGCAGGGGCAATTATGCCTGATGGTTCAATTTATCAATAAGTTAGGTTGTGCTATAACACCAAAACCCTCATGTAAAGATGCGATTTATCGCTCATGTAGAGACGCGATTTATCGCGTCTTAAAAAACCAATATATCCACACCAATAACCTTTAACTAAAACGTATTGGTGCATAAATGACTTCTATGCAATGCGATTGAAAACTGCTATATACCTGTTTGCTTGCCTAGAACACTAAAATGAATACGCGATCTACTGAAAAGAGAAAGCAATATGCCTTTTTGCTTGCTGAATCTACCGAAATGAGAAAGCAATCAAGCATTTTCAGAAAGCAATATGCCTTTTTGCTTGCTGAATCTACTGAAATCAGAAAGCAATCAAGCATTTTCAGAAAGCAATATGCCTTTTTGCTTGCTGAATCTACCGAAATGAGAAAGCAATCAAGCATTTTCAGAAAGCAATGTGCCTTTTTGCTTGCTAAATCTACTGAAATGAGAAAGCAATCAAGCATTTTGATAAAAAATCTGTGATTTTTTTTTCACAAGTCGGGAATCTGACCTAGTTTTATCTATCCCTACAACCTGCGTGTAAAATTGAATATGATACATCAAGGCTTTTAGGCATTGTGAACTTTTTTATCGGTTGTGCTGTTTGGGCATATAAAGGTTGGGTAGGCGAACTCTATCCCCAAGGTACTCGCACTGCTGATTTTCTCCATCTCTACAGTCGTCGCTTCAGCACTGTAGAAGGTAACACTACCTTTTATGCCGTGCCTAACGAAGAAACTGTAACCCGTTGGGCTGCTGAAACACCAGCAGGGTTTGAATTCTGTCTAAAATTACCGCGAGATATTACCCATCAAGGGTTGCTAAAACCTTATATACCAGCTGCTTTAAAATTTCTGGAGGGGATGCGCCCATTGGGTAAGCATCTTGGCCCAATTTTTGCTCAGTTACCACCTAGTTATGCACCTGCATTACTTGACGATTTGACCAACTTTTTAGAAGCTTGGCCGCATACAGAAACATCTCTAGCAGTGGAAGTTCGGCATCCCGACTGGTTCAAGGAACCCCATGCTAGTAATTTGACAGCGCTTTTAGAAAAGTTAGGTGTCGGACGAGTACTGTTAGACTCGCGTCCCATTTACACTGGAGATGATGACCCCCAGTTGCAATCGGAACGGCGCAAACCTAAATTGCCGCTGCAATTGAGTGTGACAGCACCTTTTACTCTGATTCGGTTTATTTCTCATCCGAATTTATCAGTGAATCAGCCATTTATGGAAGAGTGGGTGAGGCAGATTCAGCAATGGTTACAGATGGGAGTGCGAATTTATTTCTTTGTCCATTGTCCAATAGAAGCGCGATCGCCCAGTACAGCCCGTCACTTCCAACAGCTATTGGAACAGAGTGGTACACCAGTTCCACCCCTACCTTGGAATAACCTTGAGCATCCCCCGAATCAACTCAGTTTATGGTGATCGTATTTAGTAGATAATTGGTGTTGTAATACTTTTCCGTTAAAGAAAAATTTTTCAGAGTAGTTCCACCAAAGGAGGTTGAGATGAGTCGTCTTCTTTATGAAAAATCAGTCTCATATCAAGGATATCTCATCATTCCATTTATTTTTGGCAAGGCGGATAATTACGAAATTTATTCGTATAAAATGCTATCTGAAATTGGGCACACAAGCAAATTTCATAAAGCAGAAAATCCAGCAGAAATCTATGGAAGTGACGCTAATAACATCATTGATATTGCTAAAGAGCATATCGATCAAAACTTCGAGTTTGTTCATCGGGGGGATAGTTTTAAGTCTCGCTATGTTTATCGAAACAATTTGATTATCATCTTTCAAGAAGGAGACAAATATTTTTATGACCATTACCCACCAGAGTTATTGAATAATATTGCAGCTCCAAAGTTATTCAAATCTGAATATGAATGTCTGAATTGGATTAAGCAAGGCTTTGGTGGGCGACATCTGCGGCAAAGAGTGATTTGAAGCAGGTAGGAGTATTTGCATTTGTGTATTACAGCTATTTACTTGAAAATAGCTGTAATTTAGAATTTTGCTTTGCAGCATTATTTCAATGTCTGCAATCAACCTTGATTTATTGCGCTTGGCTCCATGTAGATAATTTCCCAAATGTGGCCATCTAAGTCAGCAAATCCATGTCCATACATAAAACCGTGATCTTGCGGTTCATTGTAGGTTGTTCCACCAGCGGCGACAGCCTTGCGAACTATTTCATCAACTTGTTCTCGGCTATCAGAAGATAAACACACAAGCACTTCTGTGCTTTTTGTGGCATCACAAATTTCTTTGGGAGTAAACGTTTTAAACTTTTCATAGGTCAAGAGCATGACGAAAATGTTTTCGGACACAATCATGCAGGTGGCAGTTTCGTCAGTGAATTGAGGATTAAACTCAAAGCCGAGTTGAGTAAAGAACTCGATCGATTGATTGAGGTTTTTAACTGGCAGATTAACAAAAATTTGAGTACTCATGGATTCTTCTTTTGAATTATTGCACAGTGAAGGATTGGCGAAGCGCTGAAGTTTTACAGGGAAGACGCCCATAAGCGCCTCCCCACAAATCAAGCAGTTTTCTGGCAGTTGACCATCCACGGAATGCCGAATTGATCGACCAACATCCCAAAGCGGACAGACCAAAAGGTTTGATCGATCGGCATCTTCACTTTTCCGTTTTCTGCCAGGATATGAAAGATGCGTTCTGCCTCCCCTGGCTCGTCAACGCTGATTTGCACGTAGAAGCCTTGGGGTATTTCAAAATACCCAGGCGGGCTGTCAGACCCCATCAAGAGGCGATCGCCCAGATCGAGGCAGACGTGCATGATTTTGTCATGCCATCCGGCAGGTATATGCTCGGCTGAGGGCGCATCTCCGTGCGTGAGCATCATGGCAATTTTGCCGCCAAGACAGTGTTCATAGAACTTGAACGCTGCCTCACAGTTGCCGTTGAACATGAGATAAGGATTGAGTTTCATTGCCTTGGCTCAGTAGATTGGGCTATGGGTTGAGCGTGAATACAGCTTGAGAGGTCTCTGGATCGAATGGAACCGAGAGATGTTCGTGTAATATCTGCCATTCGCCTTGATTTTTCTGGCAGACAGCGGTGATGCGCATCCACGTCTGCATTGCCGGATGGTCTTGGGTTCCTGTGAAGCGAAATAGCCAATGTGCAACCGCTAAGTCTTCACTGACGGTAATCTTCAGGTCTCGTGTTTCAATCTCAAAGGTGTCGGGGAAGTAAGGCAAACATTCTGACCACACTTGACCCCAAGCATCTTTTCCTTGGGTTTGGAAAGGAGGTTTAACATCGAAGATGATGACCTCAGTGGCGTAGTGGGACATGATTTGCTCAACATCCTTGGCGCAGATAGCACGTTGTTGCTCGGCAATTAGTTGGCGAATCTGAACTTCGTTAGTTGCGATCGTGCTTTTGGTTGTCATTGTCATCTCTCCTTTTGGGTTGAGGTTGAGTGCAGTTACGAATTCTCTGGCAAACCTGCAACTTCAATCACAGGTCGAATTTCAACAGTGCCAATGCGCGCGCCTGGAATCCTCGCGGCGATCGCGATCGCTTCGTCGAGATCCTGAGCATTAATCAGAAAAAAACCGCCCAATTGTTCACGGGTTTCTGCAAACGGCCCGTCAGTTACTAGCGGTTTGCCGTCGCGCACCCGAACGCTGGTTGCAGTGGCCACAGAGTGGAGTGGGGCAGTATCTCGCAACTGCCCCTTCGAGTTGAGTTGTTGTGCCAGTTGCGCGGATTCTACATAACAATGTTCCCGTTCGGTTTGGCTCAGGGCATTTTCCTCCATATAAATCAGCAGCAAATATTTCATGGGGTTGCCTCCTTAATTTCCCGTTGTTACTTCCCTTTGTGAGTAAGTCGAACGGTGCCGACTCAAATCGACACTCCGCCAAAAATTTTGATCGTTTAGTACGATCGAGGTATACCTCCTTTGTTTCCCTTTGTGAGTAAGTCGAACGGTGCTGGCTCAAATCGACACCTCGCCAAAAATTTTTTATGTCAGGTATAATCCCAAACGCAAAAACAGACGTAAAACAAGCGATCGCCTCCCTTTATCGGGCTGAATGGGGGCGGATCGTCGCCATCCTCATCCGGTTGGTGGGGGATTTCGATGTGGCTGAAGAAGCGGTACAGGAAGCCTTTATAGCCGCCGTGAATCAATGGCAGTCCAGCGGCGTGCCCGATCTTCCCCGTGCGTGGATTGTCAAAACAGCCCGATACAAAGCCATTGATCGCCTCCGACGGCGGACACGGCTGACGGAAAAATTGGAATGGTACGCTGCCTCCGGGTTAATCCCAACCCGTGAGGAGCCAACTTACGATACAGACGAAATTCCAGACGATCGGCTGCGGCTGATCTTTACTTGCTGCCACCCAGCACTGGCGATTGAGGCGCAGGTTGCTTTGACACTGCGGCTGCTGGGCGGACTTGAGACAGATGAAATTGCGCGGGCGTTTCTCGTACCCACTGCAACGATGGCGCAACGACTGGTACGCGCCAAGCGCAAGATTCGGGATGCAGGTATTCCCTATAAAGTGCCGGACACAACCGATCTGTCTGTGCGGGTAGACGCAGTGCTGACGGCGATCTATTTGATTTTCAATGAGGGCTACGCGACGACTAGAGGCGAGACGATGGTGAGGGCTGACCTCTGCACAGAGGCGATTCGGCTGGGTCGCCTCGTGAGGACGTTGATGGCACCGCAACCGCCCTCAGAAGTGACTGCACTCTTGGCGCTGATGTTGCTGCACGACTCCCGGCGCGATGCCCGTTTGGATGAGGCGGGCGATCTGGTGTTGCTTGAAGATCAGGATCGTCGTCGCTGGAACCAACAGCAGATTGCTGAGGCGCTACCGCTTGTTGAGGAGTCACTGCGGGGTGGAACTGGCCCGTTTGGAGTACAAGCAGCGATCGCCGCACTACATTGTCAGGCAGCACAAGCAGAAGAAACGGACTGGTTACAAATTGTCCGCCTCTACGATTTGCTCGAACGCTTGCAGCCCTCGCCGATTGTGTCGCTGAATCGGGCGGTGGCGATCTCAATGATAGAGACTCCTCAAACAGCCCTCGAACTCATTGATGGGCTTGCTTCCCAACTTAATGACTACCATCTATTTCACGCCACCCGTGCCGAGATGCTGCGCCGCATCGGAGCCTCAGCGTCAGCCGCAGAGAGCTACGCGATCGCGCTCATGCTGGTTACAAATGACAGCGAACGCCGCTTTCTGGAGCGTCGGCTGCGCGAAGTTCAGCTTTAACGTCCAGTATCAACGGACACGCGAAGAATTATTGATTACCTTGATTATGTTCAGTTACTGATTAAACTTCGGTTAAGGGGAAAGGGGAAGGGTAAAAGGGAAAAACCTTTAACCCAAACCCAGTAACCTTTTCCCAAAGCCCAATTCCAAGTTAAAAATGCTTAACCGAACAGTATTGAAACCGTATCAATCTGCTGCCGTGACACCAATTCACAAAAAATTATGATACAGATGCAAACCATAAAACCTATGCTAATTCTCACTTTCTTAATTTTGAATTTTGTTAGCGCCGGCGGCAAGCGAGTCCGCGTTCGCTTTTAGCGTCTCGTAGAGAGCGTCATTTTGAATTTTGAATTGGTATGACACCTTCATGATGCCAATCTACTCGGTTCATACGATAAACGAAGCAGTCATCGTCACCAAATCGTCGAGACTCGACAAATTGGAAACCAAGACGTTCATAAAAGCGGTGGACGCGGGTATTGCCAGCAAGTGGATCGACAAGTACAGCTATCACTTGCGGGTCAGCAAAACATCGAGCAAGTGCAAGCTGCATCATTTGGGTTCCATAGCCTTTGCCCAAATCACTCTCTTCCCCAATCCAGATATCAATAGCGCGAAGATTCGCCAGAACATCACCCCAGTAGTGACTATCCTCACGTGCCGGATCGATGATCTGAATAAATCCGATGGGGCGACCATCAATTTCAGCAATCAATTGCTCTCTCCATTCAGGAGCGCGGTCAAGTTCTATCTCCCAGCCCCAGTCATCATTAGGATCGGATTCTACCACATGAGGTTGCTCATCCCAATGTCGCAGCAGATCCAAATCAGCAAAGGTAGCAGGGCGGAGATTTATCCTCATCGGAGATGGTACGTTATGGTTCATGGCTTTACTCAGGTTAGTTAACACTTATCGACTCATATTTACCGTGGTGTAACCAAATACCAAAGGACAGAGGAATTTTACCAAGAAGCGATCGCCTACGGCAGGCGGGTACGCCATCGCAGAGTAGAAATATATACAAATCTAAAGACTTTATTAAGTAGATACCCAGGTAAAAAATGGGTAGTTCTCCGCTATCTTTAAGCAAGCGATTCAGAGATGATTAATTCTATAGAGAAGCGCTGGCACAAATTTTAGGCTGGCATTTAATAAACCGCATATAAAGTAAAGCCCTGAACTTTTATCAGGGCTTTTTAAATTTAAGCCGATCAATCGTAGCTTTTTGAGTCTGATTATTTCGTTGAAGCGATCAATTATTTATACAGTAGTGCTAGTGCTGAAAGACTGATGGCAAGACTGGGAAAATTGATGCTGCGAGAAAACCGTGATTTTATGTCATTCAAGAAATAGAAGCTGCTTTGCGTCAGTATTCTTTCCTCGGTCAAAGCATTTGCATTTTAGGCGAAAGCATCCTACGAAAATTGCTCTATAAATAAATAGTCTACAGAATAAACTACTATAAAGCTATCGGAATAGTGTTTTTAAAGATTATGAGCAACACTAAAAAAGTTAGTGACGACTTGAGCGCTGCTGGACAACTAACTTCTGAAGAGTTAAAACAGGCAGCCCAAGAGGGATTTAAGTCAGTGCTGAACCTGCGTTCTCCCGATGAACCAGGTTTTCTCAGTGACGAACAGCAGCAAGCTCAAGCGGCTGGACTGCAATATGCCAATATCCCATTAAAGCCTTCAGAAGCAAATCAAGAGCAAACAGAGTTAGCAATTCAGGAGATTGAGAACTTACCCAAACCAATTTTAATTCACTGTGCTGCTGGAGCAAGGGCTGGTGGTATCGCCTTGATTGCCAATGCTATTAGTGAAGGTCTGACCTATGAGGAAATTAGTCAGAAAGCTCAAGAGCTTGGTTTAAATTTAGAACAACCCCACCTCAAGCAATTCCTACTTGAAAAGTATATTGCCAAGCAAAAATGACTAACTCAGCACCAAGTCGTTTGGGTGAACTCGCCAGCCTGTTTTTTAAACTGGGCGTCATCGGCTTTGGGGGCCCGGTTGCCCATATTGCCATGATTGAAGATGAAGTGGTTAAACGTCGTCAATGGTTGACAAGAGAGCATTTTCTAGATTTGCTGGGCGCAACTAACCTAATTCCTGGGCCAAATTCCACAGAAATGGCTATCCATATAGGATACATCTATGCAGGATGGCTAGGGCTGATTGTGTCAGGCGTCTGTTTTGTCTTACCTGCGGTTCTAATTACTGGTGGGTTTGCTTGGGTTTATGTTAGCTACGGTACTCTACCCCAAGTCGCTCCCTTACTTTATGGCATTAAACCGGCTGTTTTAGCAATCATCATTAATGCCCTGTGGGGCTTGGCAAAAAAGGCTGTGAAAACTCGCCAATTACTAGTAATTGCTTTCGCTGTGGCATTGCTGACATTGTTATTGAAATTAAATGAAGTAATTGCCCTATTAATTGGGGGATTGCTGGGTATGGTTTGGTTACATTCTGGCGATAAACACGACAAACCAGGAGATAAAGCCAACTTTCTGATTGCTAGTCTCAGTACAGGTGCAACTTTGAAAGCATCAGCTGTACTTGCGGCATCGGTAGCTGCTGCATCGACTGTAGCCAACGTTTCTTTATGGCAGTTGGGTTGGTTTTTTCTGAAAGTTGGTAGTGTCTTGTTTGGTGGTGGCTACCTTTTAGTGGCTTTTCTGCAAGGGGGATTAGTTCAAGAATACGGCTGGCTGACACAACAGCAGTTATTAGATGCGATCGCAATTGGTCAATTTACCCCTGGGCCAGTACTTTCCACCGCTACGTTTATCGGTTATCTCATTGCTGGCATACCTGGCGCAATTGTTGCCACAATCGGAATTTTTCTACCTTCTTTTGTTTTCGTTGCTGCCCTGAATCCTCTAATTCCACGCTTACGAGCCTCTTCTTGGACTAGAGCATTTTTGGATGCTGTGAATGTTAGTGCTGTAGCGTTAATGGTTGTGACTACTCTGCAACTGGGGGCAGCGACTTTAACATTACCACAAGCCCCATTTGTAGATTTTCTCGGTTTAGCGATCGCGATCGTCTCAGCCATTTTAGCCATTCACTTTCGCATCAATGCTGCATGGCTAGTCTTTGGTAGCGCTTTGATTGGCTGGGGTGCTTCACTCTTGGGCTACACTCGATGAAATTGCAAGTATTTTAGATTACTAGCAGATATTCGCTTGACTTTATACACTTATTCGTTTAAGTGTATTTTTTGATTTAAGCTTTTTAACCTCTCTATGACTCGAATTGATAGAGATTTTTCTGATTTTGATAGCTTAAGTAAGTCAAAAAATAGATATATTAAATCTTGCTTTCAAACTATTTTCATGTGATAATTACCATTAACTACGGTAAATACACTGATTTGCAGTAGTTAATGGTCGGAATTCAAAAATTTAGCTTTTTATCTCTTTAAAAATAGATGTAGGTTGGGTTGAGCAAGGCGAAACCCAACATTGATCGGAGTGTTGGGTTGAGGAACGAAACCCAACCTACAATTTTTTTGCAACAATTTAGCCTTGCCACGCCACTACTTATATTTACTTTATAAATCACTCTGACTTATTTGTGGAAATCAAGTTAACCTAAATCAAGGTGAAATATGTCAATTCAAGACACAGTATCTAATTGGGAACAACTGTTAGAAATTGCCGAAAGAAATACCCCGGCTCGACGGGTGCGTAGACCAGGGCAATCTCCTTCTACTGCTCCCATCCCTAGCAGTCTTCATAAACTGCCACCAGACACAGAACCGCCAGTACTGCTCTACCGCGATACTAACTCTTGGTGTCCATTTTGTGAACGGGTTTGGTTTGCTCTCGAAGAAAAAGAAATTCCCTTTGCAACAGAGTTTATCGATTTGACTAACAAGCCTAAATGGTATACTGATTTAGTGCCTACAACCCTTGTCCCGGCGGCGAAAATTGAGGACAAGTTAGTTTATGAATCCAAGGATATTCTGTTAGCCTTAGAAGAAAGATTTGGGCCAACCTTGCTTCCTGAAGACCCAGAGGAAAATGCCGTTGCGAGACAGTGGCTTGAGGATGCTGAAACCAATGGTGTGAGAGATATCGCCTACAAATTTCTCAGACAAGCCCCGGAAGATCCTCATGAATTAGCAAGCTTACAGGCAGCGTTTGAAGCGAAATTAGACGAACTAGAGCAACTTCTCGGAAAGTATCCCGGCCCCTACTTTTTGTCAACATTTAGTGTGGTAGATATTACCTATAGCCCCCATTTAGATAGATTGGCGGCGAACTTACCCGTTTATCGCGGATATCAACTCAAAGGAAATCCCCGCTATCCTCGGATCAACGCTTGGTTTGAAGCGCTCAAACAACGTCCCGCTTATCACCGCGTCAAATCGGATGATACCACCAACAATTTACTTTTGCGTCGTCGGTGGGGCGTAACACCAATCGGCAATCCTTTGCCACCTGACCCGGCTGTTAGCCAAGAAATCCAATTTCGGGCAGAAGCGGCTGAAAGGTTGACTGATAACCGAGAAGTTGCTTTAGGAGACATCCTGAAAAACTCCGGGGTGCAAGCATTGGCGGTTAATGGCGACACAACAGCCGTTAAAGAAGCGGTTGATTTTCACCTCAGATTGCTGGCTGACTATCTCATCAATGATAATGGTGCAGCATTACCGTGGGGACGCGTGGGTGGTAAAGATAATGCCGACCCCACTGCGGCTGCGGTTGGTGCTATTACACTGGCCTATGTGAGAAATCGCATCTGTGCGCCACGCGACATGAGCGCTGGTGCTGCAACAGCATTCCGAGCAGCAGCTGATAAAGTGTTGGCATCTCTTTATTAGCGATCGCATTTCCAGGTAAATCTGGTATAAAAGAACGTGAGTTCGACAAGTCCTATTTGATCTCTCCCCCAGCCCCTCTCCGACACGGAGAGGGGAGCAAAAAGCTGAATTTTTCGTTGCTCCTTCCGTTTCGGAGAGGGAGGTTGTCTGGGAGAGGTTCATCGAACTCACGTTAAAAGAATGTAGACAATACGGTTCGGATAAGGTTTTTTGGTTACACGCCACTAATCGTAAAGACGGCGATTTATCGCCGTCTTTACAATAATCAGTCCTTTGTAGAGACGGCGATTTATCGCGTCTATTGTCTTAACCAAACCGTATTGAGAATGTAGAGACGTATCACTGCTACGTCTCTACAAAGGTTTTAGGTGGAGATATCTTATCGATAATCTTGACTTTGAATGCTTCCTAAACGGGCAGCATCACGAATATTGTAGTCAGCACGGGTAAAGCGATTTAGCTGCATTTCAAAAAAGTCTCGATTAGCTTGTAAATGCTTGGGATTTTGGTCATCTAAAGGATATAAAAGTGCAGTTCGCAAGGCTTGAATTACCGCAGAAGTGACACAGTACATTGAGCGTTGAAAACTCACTCCCAACTGAATCAACATATCTTCTTCACCCCGGCAATGTTGGCTGTAGTAATCAACAAGATATGGTGGCAAAAAGTGCAGCATATCTTGCATTAATAATGTCGGGGGAATGCCAGCAGTACCTACTGGAAATACATCAGCGTAAAGAATGCCATAGTGAAAGTCTTTCTGGTCTTCTGGCACTTGACGCGCTTGAGCATTATAAGATTTTGTTCCTCGGAAGGGTGCAGTGCGGTAGAAAACTGCTTCTACATAGGGTAATGCAGCTTCATATAGCCACATGAAACCCTTGGATTTGGGCACAATTTCGTAGCATTCACCACGAATATAAACGTGATGGTAAATGGGACGACCTGCGATCGCAAATATACCATTAACTAAGAAACTCATTGCCTCTGGGACGCTGCTAATGGTACCTTCGTCATAGCGGTCAGACATTTCAAAGAATACCGGGGCCATGACTTCCCAGAATAAGCCCAGGTTAGCGTAGTATGACATCTGGCGACACTGTTCCAAAAACATATCGGGGAACAGCTTGTAAAGCCCCAGCATGACTGGGTTCCCTTGGAAGTAAGCTTTAATTGCCTTATCGGCGTTGGCTTTGTATTCTTCAGAATCTAGATAAGGGTCAAATTGTCCACCCATCCCTCTGTGCCACAACATCGCCCGCATACAAGCTTCCGCAAATTCCATGTTAATGCGATCGTGGAACAAGTGATGTAATAACTTCGGCATTTTGAAGGTTTCACCTTTTTCGATAAATGCCAAAAGTTCTGGATGTGCAGTGGCTTCGCCGCGCCAAATTCGTAAATCGGCATCATCACCAGCGTAATGATTATGCAGTTCTAAATACTCTTTGGGCAAGAAGTATTTAAAGAAGGGAAGCGGGTTTAAAAATTCGCGTTCGGCAATATAAAGTAGGTCACGCCAGTAGAAATCCATCGGTACAGCATAAGCTTTGTATAAACCGATGATTTGCATCAAATTTTCTGGAGTATCGGGTAACATTGCACCGCCTGCTTCTAAGCGGTGAATTACTTCGGCAAATTCGTGTTTTGAAGGGGGTAATTTAATTGCTGTTTTAATTGCTGTCATGGTAATCGTAAATGGGTAGAGACGCGAGAAATCGCATCTGTGGGATAGATTTTGAGACGCGATAAATCGCCGTCTCTACAAGTGTTTTGATGTATTTTTTATTTCAGCGCTACTTCAGAAATTACGGTTTTTTCTAAGGGGGTAATTGCAGCCACCATTGTTGTAGTTGTGGATTCACTCCAACGCACTAACCAAGTAGGTTGTACTCCCAAAAAGATGATGAAAGCTGCCAAAATTAAAGCTGGTATTTTCTCAGACCAAAGAACTTTGGGATAGTAGGCGAAGTTATCGAGTCTGCCAAAACAGGTGCGGTTGAGGAGGATGACAAAATAAACTGCGGTTAATCCACTAGCGACTACACACAAAATTGTCGGGATGGGAAAGGCAGAGAAACTACCTTGAAAGACGAGAAATTCGGCAATAAATCCTGTTAAACCGGGAATACCTGCGCTAGCCATTCCACTTAAAACTAATAAAGCGCTAATTAAGGGTATACCGCGTATAGGACTCATTAAACCATTGAGTTTATCTAACTCGCGTGTACCGACTTTGGCTTCCACGACTCCCACCAAGTGGAAGAGAATCGCCAGGATGATACCGTGGCTGAACATTTGGGCGACTGCACCAACGAGTGCTAAGGGAGTACTAGCGGCACCAGCTAGCAAGATATAGCCCATGTGACCAACGGAACTATATGCTACCATGCGCTTGATGTCTTTTTGAGCGATCGCAATTACTGCCCCATAGATGGCGCTGATTGCTCCCCAAATTGCCAAAGTCGGTGCAATAATACTCCAAGCATGGGGAAACATACCCAACCCAAATCGCAGCAATCCATAAGTTCCCAGTTTTGCTAACACGCCACCGAGAAGAATGGCAATTGGTGCCGAAGCCTCAACGTAAGCATCGGGTAGCCAAGTATGGAAGGGAATTAAGGGTATTTTAATGCCAAAACCTAATACTATTCCTGCTAGTAAAAGGATTTGCTTTGCTGTTGACAGATTTTCTGTAGAGACTGCATCAAAAGCAAAATTGGTAGAACCACTTAGCCATACCATACCCAAGAATGTCGCTAGAATTAAGGCTCCCGAAACAGCAGTATAAATCAGGAATTTCATTCCAGCATAACCCCGTTTTGCCCCTCCCCAAATGGAAATTAGCAAATAGAAGGGGATTAATTCTAGTTCGTAAAATAGGAAGAATAGCAGCAAATTCTCTGCTAGAAAAGCACCTGCAACTCCTCCACTAACTAATAAAATCATGGAGTAGAACAGCCGGGGACGTTCAGTTTCTTTGCTACTGCTGTAAATAGCAATCCAGGTGAGCAGGCTATTTAACACCAACATCAAGATAGAAAGCCCATCAACACCTATTTGATAGCTCAAGCCAAGGGTTTCATTCCAGGGTAAATACTCTTTAAATTGCATTCCTGGATTGCTGATATCAAATTTTAGCAGGATAAACAGGTTCCAGAAGAGAACTATTCCCGAAAAGATTAATGCTATTAAACGAATGCGAGATTTAGCGATACTTACAGGTAATATTGCTATAAAAATAGCCGCTAAAATTGGAAGCCAAATCAAAACACTTAACATGGTAACTTGGGATTTTAGAAAATTGGTAATTGTTATAAATGTCTCTGAATTTAGGGTAGCAGCTAAATGAAGTGAATTTCCAGGTTCCACCTGGAAACGAGATTAAGAACAAAAAAGTTAATCTACTAGACTTATTTTTCCAGTATCTAAATCGTAATAACCACCAACTATTTTCAGCTTTTCTGCCTTGATTAACTCAGATAAAACTGACGATGATTTCAATTTTCTAATTTGCGCCAAAATATTTGCTTTGCAAGCATTTTCTAACTTATCTCCTGATTGATCTTTTGAGCTTTCTACACTTGGTTTAATTGCTTCAAGCAAACTTCCAATTTGTCCAGGTACTGGATCACCTTTCATCGCCGCTTGTACCGCACCACATCTTTCATGCCCCACGACCATAATGACTTTAGTACCTAATACTAAGCTACCAAATTCTAAGCTACCAATTTGCTGTGTCGTGGCAATATTACCAGCTATCCGGCAGACAAATAAATCCCCAAGTCCTTGGTCAAAAACAATCTCTGAAGGTACTCGTGAATCTGCACAACCGAGAATAGAAGCGAAAGGTTTTTGACCTTTGGCAACTTCGACTAAACGTGAATAGCTTTGGTCGGGATTACGACGTTTTCTTTTGGCAAATCTTTCATTTCCATCTAATAACTCTTGCAATGCTTTGTCAGGCGTAATATCATCTTCTACTGGGGCTTTTTTTTCGGCTGCAAGTAAGTTTGAACCAAGTCCGGCTGTCAATACACCTGTACCGATCGCACCTGCACCAAACTTCAATAAACCTCTTCTGGAAAGATTGATTTGGGGATGTTGTCTGCTCACGAAATTCTCCTCACAATATTAAACTGTTAGCTTTTTGTAGGATAGTTACTGCTATCCAATTGTCGAGATTTGAAAAACCATATTTAAAAATTGCATTCCCCAAAATGGCCAAGTTACCCACATTCCTAAAAGACTCACTCCTAGAAGAACAGTGAGTGCATAAAACTGGGTTTGTCCAGAGTTGCTGTATTTGAGACCTTCGCCACCTAATAGCGAAAATAAACCAACGAAGTTAACGATGCCATCGACTACAAAGCGGTCAATCATATCGGCAAGTTGGGAAATTTTGGCAACTCCAAAAATTATGGTCATTTTATAGAGTTTGGGGGTGTAAAAGTCGTATGCGATTAAGTCTTGTAACCCTTTCCAAGGGAGGCGAATCGGTTTAGGAATGTTGCTTAAATAAATTATGCCAGTGATGCTACAACCGAAAAGACTCGACCAATTTAAAAGTAGTGCGACATCTTTATTTAGGCTTGCCCAATCTGGTAAAAGTGATAAATTTTGTAAGATGAAAGGAAGATGTAGATTAAAGCCAAGTAGAATCATCATCGGCAAAATCATCGGCCAGTGAGCTTCAGGCGATCGCTCTGTCATTTGTGTAGCTTTACCGCCAAAAAGTAAAGCGAATTCTCTGGTCAAACTCACGGCTGTCAAAACATTTACCGCGATTATTACTCCCACTAACCAAGGTTGAGTTTCCCACAGCCCATCTGCTAATTCCATCAGCGCCCAAAAGCTACCCAGTGGCGGAAAACCAATTAATCCCAAACTGCCGACAATAAAGGCGATTCCAGAAATCGGGCGACGCTTCCACAGTCCACCAAGTTGGGTTACGTCTTGGGTGATGCTATTCCAGATAATTCCGCCCGTACTCATCACCAATAGGGCTGCGGATATGGCGTGGGTGAGGACTAACAACAGGGCTGCTTCGTCTTGTTGCACTCCCACGGCGATGAATACTAAACCCATATATGCGCTGACAGAATAGGATTGACAGCGTTTCATATCGATTTGAGCGATCGCAATTAAAGAAGCACCCACAGCTGTCACCGCACCAATCGCAACCATCGCCGAGGAAGCTATGGGCGAGATGGTTAACACAGGTTGTAATTTAATCAGCACCCATGCACCACTAGCTACTACTACCGAGTTCCGCAAAATCGTACTGGGAACCGGGCCTTCCATCGCTTCATCTAGCCATAAATGCAGGGGAAATTGGGCACATTTACCCATCGGCCCAGCAATTAAAGCTAAACTTACCAATGCCATAGTTGTTGGGTTGACGTTAGCAGTTGCCGCCCATTCAGCTAATTCTGGATAATTCCAAGTTCCAGCTAAAGGCCATAATGCCAACACGCCCATCAGCAAGAATAAGTCTCCCACCCGCTTGGTTAAAAACGCATCTCTCGCACCTGAAACTACCAACGGCTGGCTAAACCATAAGCCGACTAGTAGATAGGTTCCCAGCGTCAGGACTTCCAGAATTACATAGCTGAAGAACAAGTTATTACACAAAGCAAGGGCGCACAATCCCGCTTCAAATAATCCCAATAATGAATAGAAGCGTCCCCAACCCCAATCCATTTCCATATAGCCGATCGCATAAATCTGCGCCAGCAAGTTCAAGCCAGTAATCACAACTAAAGCGCTGACACTGACTGAGGATATATCCAAAGCAATGGTTAAGTCTAAACCAGCCGTAGATAACCACGGAATAAATACTTCTTGGGCTGGATAATTCCAAGTTGCTTGTAAGGCGATCGCACTATGTACAAACGCCAAAAATGTCATCACCAAGTTTACATAACCCGCCGGTCTTGGCCCTGTTTTCCGAATGATCCCTGGCGACCAAGGGACGGCTAACAAACCACCTATTAAGGCATAGCACGGAACTAGCCAAACAGTCTCTAGTAGAAACTGAGCCATTAACTTACCTCTAAATTTGTCATCAAAAATTATGGGTTTTGAGTCAACTGGCGTTGATCCCAGTTAACCCAGGGATGTCTACGAGGGACGACGCCTACGCAGAACATACAAATTTATGTTTATTTAATTTTGTTAGAAACAGCTTACCGTTATATCTGTCAAAATGGAATTAGTTAATTAAATAAATTTAAGATAATAACTCTAATTATTTCTTATATAATCAACTATTTCAGCAAGTAATAATAGGTATTTATTCTTATCTATGCATCAAGTGAGGGATGAATCAATAGTTATCATTAGTTTTATCAATTCATATAAATGACAAGAGACGCGATTGATTGCGTCTCTACAAATCGACTAAATGTAATTTATATTTTGGTGATTTTGTCAACCTGCCAGTGAGAGATAGTAATGGCAGGTGGTGAGTCAACTTGGCTGATGGGGGCGGGTTTCATATCCCGGTAGTCTAGGAGTTGGACTACGATGAGGTAAGCGATCGCTAAAATGATCGAAATCGCACCTGTAAGAATAGCAATTAATTTTGAACGTTCCATGAGTATTTCCTGTAATCCAAGTTATTGTGCAGTGCCTATATCCACATAATAGACTCGGCTATAGCTTCTGGGCGTGAGCGAACCGCACTTTAGCAGATAAAATATTAACAACCTGAAAGCGACATTAAGCGATCGCGATGACAACGAAACAAGCTATCTTTGACGCTATTGAACAACTGCCAGAGCAACACCTAAAAGACGTGTTGCAGTATGTTCAACAACTTGCACGTACCCAAAAATTATCAGCATCTAACGTACCCACCCAAAGTAGCGATCGCCTTACAAATTTCATCGGCGCAGTATCTCACGATTCTCTAGCTGCCAACTTAGACACAAACCTAACCCCCAACCCCTTCCCTACTAGCGTTGGGGAGCAAAAATCAAAGCCTCTCTCCTTTTAGGAGAGAGGTTTGGAGAGAGGTCAAAATATTAAGTCGCACATCGAGTTTTAATATAAAAGTAAGTGCAAAAATGAGCCTTTGATACTCAAGGTTGACCTTCTGAAGCTCGAAGTTGCGCCTTTTATCCTCGACGTTGACCTTCTGAGGCTCAACGATGACCTTCTGAGGCTCGAAGTTGCGCCTTTTATCCTCGAAGTTGCACCTTTGAAGCTCAACTAACAAATATATCTAACCATTCCTGAATTTACAGGGGTGAGCGTGTAGTAAAATTTGCTCACCTCCGTAAAGTGGAACATGGCTTTAGACTTCTCCGGTCAAAATCTTCGAGGACGCAACTTCAAAGGACAAGACCTTGCGGGTGCAAACTTTAGCTATGCCGACATCCGAGGGGCAAACTTCACCAACGCTAATTTAACAGGGGCAAACTTCAGCTATGCCAAAGCTGGACTGCAACGCCGTTGGGCAATTTTCCTAGTCCTTGTCTCCTGGCTGTTGTCGGGACTATCGGGATTGTTATGGGCTGTCAATGGTTACTTGGTGTCACTAATATTTAATTCCCGTTTAGAAAATCAGATTATCGGCTGGACTGTCCTAATCGTATTAATTGGCTTTTTCTTTCTCACAATTCGCCAAGGATTAGCAGCTGGTTTAGGAGCCGGAGCCTTCGCCGGAGCCTTCACCGTCGCCTTTGCCGTTGCCTTCGCCGTTGCCGTTGCCGGAGCGTTCGCCGGAGCCGGAGCTTTAGCGTTTGCCTTCGCCTTCGCCGGAGCATTCGCTGTAGCCGGAGCGTTCGCTGGAGCGTTCGCCGGAGCCTTTGCCTTTGCCGTCGCTGGAGCCGTTGCCTTTGCCGTCGCTGGAACCTTTGCCGTTGCTGGAGCCTTCGCCATTGCTGGAGCCTTCGCCGTCGTCGGAACGTTATTTAGTATCTACATCAGTTGGCAAGCCATCAAAGGAGATCAAAAGCACTCCTTGGTTCGTAATATCGCGATCGCTTTTGCTGCAACAGGAGGTACAAGTTTTCGTGGCGCTAATTTAACCAATGCTGATTTCACCCAAGCCACACTCAAAAGTACAGATTTACGAAATACTATTCTTATCTGTAGCCGTTGGCATAAAGCTAAAATGCTTGATCGCGTTCGTCCTGGCTCGACTTATCTTCAATACTCACAAGTACGTGAACTCCTGGTTACAGGACAGGGACAGGACAAGAATTTTTACCGTGAAAACCTGCGGGGTATCAACTTACAAAAAGCAAATTTAGCAGATGCCAGTTTTATCGGAACCGATCTAAGTGAAGCCAACTTGCAAGATGCCGATTTGTCAAGAGCAAAGCTCAAGCAAACCCAACTAGACGGCACAGATTTAACAGGTGCAACACTCACAGGCGCATACATTGAAGATTGGGGCATTACAAATACAACTAAATTGCATGGGGTGAGGTGTGAATATGTCTTCATGCGCTTACCCACCAAAGAAGACCCCGACCCCCTCCGCAAACCCGATAATAAACAAGAGATATTTGCAGACGGCGATTTTGCCGATTTTATCAAGCCAATTTTTGACACCCTCGACCTTTACCATAATCAAGGCGTTGACCCCCGCGCCATTGCCATAGCCTTCAAAAACCTTGCCGAAAACCATCCCGAAGCCGAGTTAGAAATCGTGGCAATGGAGAAGCGCGGCGATGATAAAATCTTACTCAGAGCCAAAACCGCCGCAGGTAGCGATAAATCTCAACTGAGTGCAGAATATTTTGATGACTATAATCAACTCAAAGCTTTATCGCAGAGTCAGCAATTATTGCTGGTAGAAAAAGATCAGCGCATTATTAGTTTAGAAAATATGGTAGATACTGCTCTCAAGCAGCCGAAATTTTATACTCAAGGAGATACAAATATGTCTGATATCAGTGGCATCAATATTCAAGATAGCAGTAATGTTAGCGGTATCGCTGGCAATAATTCTATTGCTAATCTAGGAACCATTAGCGGTAACGTGAGTATTGCCCTCAATCAGTTACCTGATGCAACCGATGCCGAGAAACCAGGAATCAAAGAATTATTGTCGCAGTTGCAAGATGCGATCGTCCAATCCACATATTTGTCAGAAGAAGACAAAGCCGAAGCGCTAGAACAGGTGAACACTTTGGCAGAAGCGGGGAAAACTCCTCAAGAATCCACTAAGCAAAAGACGGCAAAAACAGCAATCACCATGCTGAAAGGGATATTTACAGGCTTACCTGCTGTTGCTTCTCTAGTTGAAGCGACTAATAAATTATTGCCTGCGATTTCTAAACTATTCGGTTTGGGATAATTTAACGTGAGGTTTTTTGAATAAAAAACCCCTAAGCCGTTAATACCTGCTGGGCTGTCAGTGCTAACTCAGGGAAAGTCGGAGAATATATTTGCTGGTTTCCTGTAAATACTGTTTGGTTATAACGTCCCTGATTCAACAAGCAGACTGTCACCTTTGCTTCCAGAGGATCAACAATCCAGTATTCAGGGATAGAGAAGGCTGCATACTCAAATGGTTTCCTTTCGTAATCTCGTTTCACAGACTCAGCGCTAACCACTTCTATTGCCAACAGTGGAGGTAACTCAAGTACAGCCGATTTACCCTGAATAGATTGTCGCTGTTCTTCAGTCATCACAATTAAATCAGGGAGACGGGATTTTTTGACGGAGGTACGAACGCCAGTACCACTAGGG
Source organism: Nostoc punctiforme NIES-2108 (assembly GCA_003326195.1). Classification (GTDB taxonomy): domain Bacteria; phylum Cyanobacteriota; class Cyanobacteriia; order Cyanobacteriales; family Nostocaceae; genus Nostoc; species Nostoc punctiforme_A. The sequence continues at coordinate 117,431 of LXQE01000096.1, read as the reverse complement.
CGAACCTGCCAGTCTAACCCTAGTCGTTGGATTTCCAAATAGAAGCGGATCAACAAGAAAGTAATGATAGCTTCATGTAAATCTGAGGCTGGAGGCATTTCTAGCAGTACCCCATCCTCAAGTTCATAGCGCTTATCAGTTCCGTCATCGTAGGTGAGATATTCCTCAAAAGTATACAGACGTTCTACAGGTTTTGTAGTGGACATACTCTTGTAATTTGTAATTTGTAATTCGTAATTCGTAATTAAGAGTTGTAATTACGATTTATCTGGCCACGATCATATCTACTTTCTTCATTCTCAGGTAGTTTTGGAATGTAGAGTTAAGTTTTTCCAAAATGTCTTTAACTGAAGAAATTCTTTCCCAATTACCCGGCAATGTTTTAGCAGGATTGCGCCAAGGCGATCGCATTCTCACATCTCTGCGCGAAAACACCGCACCTATGCCAACGTTAGTTAAAGAAAGTCAACAGCCTTTAGGCGTTGTAGATTTCGATGTAATTATCTGCGGTGGCACATTGGGCATTTTAATTGGTTGCGCCTTGGCGGTGAAGGGGTTGCGGGTAGCGTTGCTGGAACGGGGAATTTTGCGGGGGAGGGAACAAGAATGGAATATTTCTCGCAAAGAATTAGATGTATTTGTGGAATTGAACTTGCTGACTGAGGAAGAATTAGCAAGTGCGATCGCTACTCAATATAATCCAGCGCGAGTTAGTTTTGCTGGCGGTACAGAAGTTTGGGTAGAGGATGTCTTGAATATCGGCGTAGATCCAGTTTATCTACTAGCTACCTTGAAAACTCGATTTCTCGCCGCCGGTGGAAAGTTATTAGAAAACACACCTTTTAGCGAAGCAGTGGTTCATCCCGATGGGGTGATGGTAAATAACCAATTTAAAACTCGCTTATTAATCGACGCGATGGGACATTTTTCACCCATCACCCAACAAGCACGCCAAGGCAAAAAACCAGATGCACTGTGCTTAGTTGTAGGAAGTTGCACCCAAGGTTTTCCAGAAAATAACTCAGGCGACTTATTATTATCATTCACATCCTTGCAGAATCAATGCCAGTACTTCTGGGAAGCCTTCCCAGCTAGAGATGGCAGAACCACTTACTTGTTTACCTACATGGATGCAGAACCTCAACGTTTGAGTTTAGAAGCTCTATTTGAGGAATATCTGCGTCTTTTACCAGAATATCAGGGAGTGGAATTAAGCAAACTGAAATTTCAACGGGCGCTATTTGGTTTCTTTCCCACCTATCGCCAAAGTCCCTTAAAAACTCCTTGGAATCGCATTCTACCAGCCGGAGATAGCAGTGGTAGTCAATCTCCCTTGAGTTTTGGTGGTTTTGGGGCAATGGTGCGCCATCTGAAGCGTTTAACTTATGGCATTTACGAAGCGCTGGAAACGGAACAATTATCTGCAAAAGCCTTAGCACTGCTGCAACCCTATCAGCCGAGTTTGACTGTTACCTGGTTATTTCAAAGGGCGATGAGTGTTGGTGTAAATCAGAAAATTGCCCCAGATCAAATTAACCAATTACTCTCAGCGGTATTTCAGGAAATGCAACAGTTAGGTACACCAGTGTTAAAACCATTTTTACAAGATATCGTGCAGTTTTCGGCACTAACACAAACACTGTTAAAAACTGGTTTATATCATCCTGGAATAGTTGCCAAGATAATTCCGCAAGTAGGTTTGGCAAGTTTGCTAGATTGGATGTTACATTACAGTAATTTAGGTGTATACACTGCCTTGTTTTCGCTAAGTCCAATGCTAGAAACATGGATTAAGAATCAACCAAAAGAACAACAATATTATTGGCATCGTTTGATTGATACTTGGAAGTATGGTTCTGGCGGTGATTACTCAGATGAAACTTAGAATAATATCGGTGTGAGGATAACATGATGGAACGGAAATCATCAGGAATCAAATACTTTGCAGTGCTGATTGGATTCCTGCGCGATCGCCAAGGATTTCTAGAGGAAATTCGCCAAGGTACGAGATTACCAAATAAAATCATTTCGCTGTTGGTTTGTAGTTCCTTATTTATTGCGGCTTATGGCGGAATCATTGGTGCATACCATAGCTGGATGCAAGCTTTATCTTCCGCCATAAAACTCCCAGCCCTTTATTTAATCACACTTTTGATTTGCATCCCAACGTTGTTCTTTGCGAACATTATTTTTGGTTCCAAACGGAGTTTTGCCCAGCATTTAGCATTAGTTTTAACTGCGGTTTCAGTCACCAGCGTACTTTTATTTAGCTTTGCCCCAATCACACTGTTTTTCTTAATTACCACCAATAATTACCAATTTTTAATTCTGTTAAATGTCTTTATCTTTGCCATCACTGGATTTATTGGTATTTCGTCTTTATATCAAGCCACGAGTTTAGTTTTAGAACAAGATGATGAAGGTAGTAAAACCCGGCAGAAAATTTTGCAATTTTGGCTATTTCTTTATGCTTTCGTAGGCAGTCAGTTAGGATGGACTCTCAGACCGTTTTTTGGCACACCTGGTTCTGTGTTTGAACTATTCCGCGAAAGAGAAGGTAATTTCTATTTAAGCGTCATTAAATCTCTTAGCTATCTCTTTGGATTCCGTTAATTAGTCATTAGCAATTCCACAAAATATACAAACTATAAAATCATGCTGAAAAAGCAAAATCGCGGAATTCAACAATTTAGTGTTTTAGTTAATTTACTGCGCGATCGCCAGTCATTCTTAGAAGAAATTCGTCTGGGAATCAGATTACAAAATAAAATCAGTTCTCTGTTTGTAACTAGTTCTATATTTTTTGCCCTTTATGGAGCAATTATCGGTGCATCCCACAGTTGGGGACAGGCATTATCGGGTGCTATTAAGCTTCCGGTATTCTATTTAATCACACTGATTATTTGTTTCCCGACGTTATTCTTTTTTAATGTTTTGTTTGGTTCTCGGAGCAGTATTCTACAGCATTTCGTTGTATTACTCACATCTGTATCAGTGATTAGCGTACTTTTATTTAGCTTGGCACCAGTTACGCTATTTTTTCTAATCACTACACCCGATTCTTATCAATTTTTTAAACTGCTGAATGTATTTATTTTTGGCATTACAGGCGTATTTGGCGTAAAGTTCCTGTATGAAGGAATGCAATTACTTTCTCAACAAGATGAAGTTGGTAAAAAAACCCGCACCACTATTTTAAGATCCTGGTTATTGCTTTATGCCTTTGTTGGTATGCAGTTAGGATGGTTTCTCAGACCATTTTTTGGTGCGCCTGACTCTAAGTTTGAGTTGTTTCGGGCAGTGAAAGGCAACTTTTATTTGGATATTGTAACGGCGATTTCCGAAATTTTAGGTTTACGTTAATCTCAGAAAAAGATAATTAGTCTAGTTCCTAGTGACAACTAGTAGTTAATAAAAACCTAGCTTAATAAAACTTTCCTTCTTCCCAGGCGGCAGCCTGGGAATGGATTATTGAGTCTCTGATACCAATTCTCCATGAAGATGCACTAAATTATAAGAGACAAGTGATGAACCAACTTCACAAACGTCTAAATCAGCATGAAGGATTTAAAAGTTACAGCCAAATTCGAGAGTGGCTTACTCAAGAATGCCAGGTTGTAGTTGCATACAAGACACTACATAAAATTGTGCGTTACAAACTCAATGCCAAATTAAAAGTACCCCGTCCACACAGTGCTAAAGCCAAACCGGAAGTTCAAGAAGCTTTTAAAAAAACTTCCAGAAATAATCCAAGTGTTATTACGCTATTTGGGGTAATCGAAGTTTCGATTGAGGAAATGCATTCTACCTGTTATGCCTTCTTACCTGCTACTGGTTCAGCTATATTTTCCATATCGACCAGATTCCACTTTAAACCTTTGCTCCTATATATACGCTTCTGCAAATTTGGATAATCACCGATATCATGGTCTAGCCTTTGACCAACTACTATACATTTGAATATAGAATTGCCCGTGTTTTCAGCTTGTGCGGCTTACCACCAGCGCGATATCCAATAAAATCTCCTGCTTTAACTGGATAAACGCTTTCTCCAATTGTTGCCTCAGCTTCTCCTAAGAGAACGTATACGCACTCTTCTTCGTGATAGTGCATATGAAGCTCCGTTGATTCACGTCCAGGCTCTACTTCAATGATGTGGAAACCGATATTTTTTAAACCTGTCAAATCTCCTAAAGACTTATTCAGTCTGCGAGCATTGGAGTTGAGAAAATGTGTTTTTTCTAGTCCTTCATAAGACTCAATCTCTTCTTTGGTGACTAAATACTTTTCCATTTCTTGATACCAAGGTGCTAAGAAAATTTGATGGTTAACAAACGAGGGGCCTAAAGATGAATTAAGACGGAAGTTAAAACAGGTTCAAGGGTTCCATCTCAGCAGAAGCGATGCCTACGGCGGTAAACTACGCTTCTATTTGTGGATGGAATTATATCATCATCTCGTTATTAAGTGCAACTTCACAGAGAATTGGTATGACTCAATATACCTTTTGCACAAATAAAAATTTCAAAGTCCCTCTCCCAAGTTGGGGAGAGGAATTTAGGGTGAGGGCTTTTGATCTATGCAAGAAGTAATCTCTAAAAGCTTCGTCTAGATTGACTTTCAGCTTCAGCTTAAGGATCGGTTTTGAGAGATTCTTGTAATTGTTGGGTTCGCTGTTTTGTGGTATTTTCCAAACAACCAAAATAAATGGTAGAGGCAATACTTCCGCCCTCATATCTGCTTCTCTCAAACTCACAATTGGTATCTCTAAACTTGATCCATGCTAGTTGTGCAGCAATCAATTTCTGTTTTCTAGGTCTTTCTAATATAGATAGCAATTGTTGATAAACTTGATTCAGTTTTTTATCTGTATTCTGATAAGACAACTTGGTACATTCATTAATTGCAGCTTGCGTTTGAGGATTATTGCAGTTTAACTTTTGAACTAAGCGCATCTCAGATAAATCCGGCGTTGTGCCTGCTATTGTCATGGCGGAGGGATTTAAACTGCTGAGAGTTAGTATACTTGACAAAACTAGTAATAATTGACGCATAGCAAAATTTTGTTGTTAAGTATAGAAATTTGATATTTTTGATAGCCTCGAACTCAGAATCAGAGTAGGAAGTGGTATGCTCCACAAACAAGTCTCATGCTTCATTCTGGCTAACAGTACACTCCAGGGATGGAGTTTTGGCTAAAAGAAGAAGACAGCAACTGTATGGAATCGAAAGGAGATAAGCGATCGCTAGTATATATACTTAGTTGCATCCTCCAGAAAAAGGGATGGAGTTTTTATTTAAGCAAATAAAATATATATTTTTGTTTGAAGTATGATATCTGTGTCTAAAATATTTTTATTATACAGCCAAATTCCGATAAAACTCTTGCATTGATCGTTAAAATAACTGTATTGTTTATATTGTTGAAAATTGTTTTTCACAAAAGCAATAACAAAGCACAATTTCAGCACATCGCAAAAAACATTGACTGGGCAAATCGATAAATATCGATATCAAACCAAAATCTATGTATGCCGTTGTCGCTGGCATTATGAGTAACAGGAGCAACTCCCGAAATGAAAAATCAAATATTTTGTTTATGTGTGTAGTGTAACAAGGAATTCAAAATTTTTACTATTCCCTATCTCTTACAGTCCATACCTAATTTGAATAGAGAAGAGTATTGGCTAATTTTTCAATCTTTTCATCTCTCTAATCAGGGCAAGAAATCTATTCTGTGCTGGCTGAGTTTGGGATTTCAAACCCATTTTATCAACGAATCAAAACCAGGAAAATTATGACCTCTTTAGATCCTAATTTTTTTGACATCCCGGACAAAAGCCTAATCATCATCGACCCAGCCGTTGATGACTATAAAAAGCTAAATGGCAACAACTTGGAAGTCATCTTTAAAGACATAGTAGATACAGAAGTAAGAACGGTAACTTCAGAAACACAAAAACTGCTGAAAGCTCCACCAAAAGAATTGTTAGCGCCTCCTGGTGATTTCAATCCTACATTACTACTGTTTTTTGCATCTGTGACAGTACTGGTGTCATCTCATTGTGGTTACTGGCTTTGGCAATGGCCAGACTGGCTGTGTTTTAGTTTTAATATTATTGCTTTGCATTGTTCTGGAACAGTAATTCATGATGCTTGTCACCAATCTGCCCACCGCAATCGAGTCATTAATGCCATACTAGGGCATGGTAGTGCCCTGATGCTAGGGTTCGTTTTCCCAGTGTTTACACGAGTACATTTGCAGCATCATGCTCATGTCAACGATCCCAAAGATGACCCAGATCATTTTGTTTCTACAGGTGGCCCGCTGTGGATGATTGCATTTCGATTCTTGTCCCACGAGGTGTTTTTCTTTCGACGGCGACTGTGGCGCAAATATGAGCTATGGGAATGGTTAATTAGCCGCTTAATTGTTGTTGCAATTGTTTATATCTCAGTTCAATATCATTTTTTAATGTACGTTCTCAATTTTTGGGTTGTACCTTCTGGTATCGTAGGATTAATACTGGGCTTGTTTTTTGATTATTTGCCCCATCGTCCCTTTGTTGAACGCGATCGCTGGAAAAATGCTCGTGTATATCCTAGCCCAATTCTTAACATCCTAATTTTAGGTCAGAACTACCATTTAATTCATCATTTATGGACTTGTATTCCCTGGTACAAATATCAGTCTACATACTATCTGATGAAGCCTTTGTTAGATGAAAAAGGCTGTTATCAAACTTCAGGGTTGCTACAAAAGAAAGACTTTTTAGAGTTTATTTACGACATCTTTGTAGGAATTCGCTTTTCTCATCAAAAAACTAAAAATCAAGATGAATCACAAAGTCGTAAATAAGCATTAACTAGTGAATTAGTTATTCGTCATTTGTAAATAACCAATGATATCAAGTCAGCTTAATGACTTATTAAACCCGAATCACCCCACCCTGCCAAAACATCCTACCGTGTATACACAAGTCTGAAATAGCTGAGAAATCACGGTTTTACCCCTCCCTAACCCTCCCCTTGGAAAGGGGAGGGAAGGGATTTCCGGCTTCCCACCTTTACAAGGGGGGATTGAGGGGGGTAATTTGACTTGTGTGTATACCGTAGGTCAAAGCATCGGGGAGGGGTGCAATAACTGTGGGAATTATAACTATTTTATTTTTTGTAAATCAAAAAAACTGAACCAATCGGCCCAAGATTTTCTACATAAGTTTTCTGGTTGTAATACAATCCTGGAGACATGCCGCCATCAAATAAAATTCCTTCTTGTATCTTACCTAAACAGTTATTGCTAGCAATACCTTCCAAGACATTATCAAACATATCTGGTAGTAACTCTTGATTAAATTGAGATAATTCAATCTCGGAATTAGCTTTCAAGTCATTAACTAATAAGATTACATAGCCTTGATTAGTGATAGCTGCTAGAGAGCGATTAGTTGCATTTTTACAAGCAAATTCTCCCAAATCTTGACAAATATCTTTAAACTTACCCTGACGATAGAATCTGCCATTACCGCCTACTAAATTGTAATTGAGAATATCGTTCGTTCTTCTACCAGCTTGAATAGTAGCCTGTCGCAGCTGGGGTGTACCTCCTGATATCCCAAAGGAAGAACGTTTATTTTTAAATGCTCCTGAATACTCTACACCACGAGAAATATTTAAGCCTTGGGGTTTATCTTCAGTATCTATATAGTCCGCATTAATTGCGGCAATGGGTAGCTGTCCGTTTAACTTGGCATTCTCATCAGCGATGAGTTCATGAAACTGTTTTGCTACATATTCTTTACGCAGTTTACCTCTACTATCTTTGGCGTAGAGTTTATGAGATAGACCAACATTAACTTTGAAATCTAATTCTGCTGATTTGGGATTAAAAATAATTACATTGTTAATACCTTTAGGATTTTTTTTACCTTGATTATTGGTTTTAAAAAAATCAATACTGAACTTGGCATCTTTGCCAGGGCAACTTTTAGACGCTTTTGGGACTAAATTTGCTTCAATCTTTTGACAACCTGATAATAAGCTTGCACTGATTATCAAGATAAATAACAAAAATAATTTTTTTGTGGACATAATAATACAAAAAAAACCGCTACAGAATTACTATAGCGGGGAATAATTTAAAATTTCAGTTTGGAGTCAATCTCAGAGCCAAAACTTAAGAGAACCATTCTACAACAGCTTCTTCTTTGGTGTTAGTATTCCGAGATGGTGTCTCACGATTAAATTTCATCTGAATTGAGCGGGTTTGCTCACCGTCAGCAGCTACAGCCAAAATTGGGTAGTCAATTAAACCATCCTGGAAGGACATCTGGAAGCGGAATGTTCCATCTGGATTTAGCTTAATTGGACGGCCACCAATGGTTACAGTAGCATCGGGTTCGGTTGCACCGTAGACTATCAACTCAGCATCGGCAATTAACCAGAACTGGCGCGGACGCACTGGTACGGCGGAAGCCGAGAAGCCAACACCTGACATACCTGCACCGGAAGCGGTTAAGCCAGACACGGTAGGAGTTGCCCACAGACCCACACCCGATGGGAAAATGTAGGAGCTAATGGCTTGTTCAGGACGCGCTGCACCTTGTTGGGAGCCGAAGATAGAACCAGCAACTCGTAGTGATTCGGCAGATTCTGCTAAACCAAATATTTCGTCGTAGATGGGGTTGCCATTCACAGCATTATTACCAACATTGCCATTGGCAGTAGCTGCAATCTTTTTGGCAGGGGGAACTAGTTCGTACTGAGTTTTGCCACGTAAATCTTCTTCAAAATTTACAGTGATGAAGACATCCTCAATCCAGTCAGAAGGATAGACGGGAGGAATATGTACTTTAGTAGAACGAGCTAGTACTAACCAGCGACCATCAGCAGCACGATAGCCGATATCAATCGTATAATCGCGATCGCTAACTGGAACTGGTAGATACCATTCTCTAGCTAGTTCATCAGCAGGATATTCTTGAATGCTATGTGGGCTTTGGTATTCGATATCGATGTCGGTGACATCATAAATCCGTAGTGCCAGTTGTTGTCCGCCTTGACGACGCAGTTCCTCTTTGTGTTCATTGGGAATATCCCAGTAAGTGTAAGCCCATTGAGGATCGCGCGGTAAGAGTACAATCCGGCTTTCACCATAGCCAGAGGGCAAATCTGCCAGTCCTTCATCAACATCAGCCAAAGATCCGCCAGTACGATCTTCCTGACCTAATTCAAACTTTGCAGCTTCCACGGTTTCTTGTGCCTCCAATGAACGAGATGGACTGAGTAAGTTTTTGCTACGCTGGACTTCTTGTATTGATGCCAGTAGTTGTGATTTACGCATTCGGCTATAGCGAGAGATGCTATATTCGCTAGCAACTTTGCGTAGTTGGCGTAAGGTCATCTCCTCTAGTGGCGGGCGTTCTTTTGCCATTAATTTGGCCTCCAGTAGTTTAAGCGGTAAATGATTTCCCCTGGTTAAAGAATGCTATGTAAAATCTCATCCACTCCAGATGAATTTCTTATCCTGACTCCTGGTTTTGCCCAGTTTTTAAGTTTTTTAATCTGTTTTTAAATTGAGACATATCCTTTCAATTCCTTATGATGCCAAAATCAGCATTTCTTTGGGATCGGAGGATTTCTATTTGTTAAGTCAATATTAACCACTAAGTATATCTAGGGATCAAGGGGTAAGAGGTGGGTTTTTTGGCTGTTTCACGAATTTATCAGCCCTTCTGGGATCTAATTGTCATGCTTTCATAACATTAGGGCTGGTTTATGTGTTGAGCAATGGCAACAATATCAAGTTTTCATGACATTGCTCTCTGAGTCAGCCAAAAACCACAATTATTGGGAGACGGAGACACTCCGCCAAGGCGTCAGAATCAAGATGCTCTCTATGAGTCCCTTTAAGGCTTTAGGCTGCGCTATCCGCTCTTTCTTGCAAAATTCATTCTGTTAGCGGATAGCTAAGGTTTAGCCCATTCTGGCGACTGACTCCTAAATTCTGTTTCGTTGGATCGCCTTTCTTCCCACCGTTATGTAAAATTAAGTCCCAAGATAGTGTGTACCCGACCATCGGAGAACTTAAGCTTGGGCTATAAGTTTAGGGTTTAAGGAAATAATTATGAATAAGGAAACAGTTCCTAGTCAGGCTGAAAAGTCTAATTCAGAAGGTGATGAGCCAAAATTAAGTCCAGAAGTATTGGACAAAATCAAACACCCTGCCAGAATAGACGATGTTATTCGAGAGCAATCACCACAAGAACGTAAAAGTAACCCAGCTTTAGTACCGGAAATGATTGACGATCCAACTGATGAATGATTGGGTTTGCAAAAGATGAATCGAAAAGCTCAGATTCCCAACTTTTTAGAGAAGTCGGGAATTTTGTTATTTAATTCTTCTTGATATATTTCCAGCGTGTTGATATTTAATAGCACAGTCATAGTCTCAAGTTTTACTTGATGAATTACTGAATAAAATTCTTTGAGAACTTGACGTAAGCCTAAGTTTTATTCACGAATATTTTGTAAGTGCGTTCACCTAGTATTTGCATCGTGTTATTCGGGGCGCTAAATCCAGCTTTAGAAAGGGACTTTCCACTCTACATTACTTCTAACTCAAGATTATTTACTCTTGTCATCTATACTAAGTTAGATTTTAAAAAAGTTAAATTTTATAACCAGAGTCGTATATACAGGTGCGATCGCAAAGTAATTTAATCATAAAATGTTACCTAATTTCTGAAAGAAATATACATACCAATTCTTTTGAAGACGCAGATAAAATTCTAAATAATCTTCCTAATACCAGCAAAGTTTCCAAATTTTAAGACCAATAAAACTAATGTCTGGTGATAAATTATTAATCGAAATAAATTCAGGAATTACGCGAAATTATGAAATAACATAGACGCACCGCAAATGCGTCTTATTGGTGCAGTCTCGTCTAATGAATAGAAGCAACATGCTGCAAAGTTCTTGCGTAATTCCTGATATTGTGAAACCATATTTTGTAACTTGCGGATACAACTAACTAATTTGTCTCTAGCCTCACTCCAGAAAAAAGTACTGGTACTGGTAACAATCATGAAGCGATCGCCAAATTCAGAAAACAATCAGGAACCATCTAATCGTCGTCTGTGGCTCCTGCTTTTAGGACGTACCAGTTTGGCTCTGGGTGGGGTTTTGCTAGTTGGAATTATAGTTGGTGCTTGGTGGGCTAGAAACTATGTATACACAGATTTAGCACCGTTAGTACAGCAAAATCTTGAGCAATTACTGGGGCGTCCAGTAAAAGTTGGGAACGTTGAACGTTTTTCGCTTTCTAGTCTGAGATTTAGCTCTCTATCGATACCAGTTACTCCCAGCGATCAAGATCGGGTGGTAGCTAAAGCTTTGGAGGTGCAGTTCTCACCGTTGCAACTCCTTCTTAGCCGAAAACTGGCATTAAATGTCACCTTAGTTCAACCCAATGTCTATGTTCAACAGGATAAAGATGGTCGTTGGGTGACAGCCCAAGTTAAGGCTGGGGAGGGACAAGGCTTTATTCAAACTGAGTTGCAGTCACTTCAAATCCAAGATGGCAATATAGAGTTGATGCCATTCACTGCACTCACTAAACCCAATGGCTCAGTAATATTAGAGCGAGTTGGTGGTATTGCCCGATTTTCCGATCAAAATCAAAGGATTGGTTATGACTTCAATACTCAACTCACTAGGGGAGGCGCTGTTAAAATTGTTGGCGAAACCCAACTCAAAGCTCAACAAACTAACCTCCAGCTTTCAGCACAAAATTTACTAGCATCTGATATCACTCGATTAATTCAGTTACCCATCGCTTTACAAGCAGGGTATTTAAATGCTGACTTAGGGGTTCAGATTCCACCCAAACTTTCAGATATCGCGATTACGGGAACAGCTACAGCTAATCAAGTCACCGCTAAAATTCAAAATATTCCTCAGCCGATTTCTAATTTTAATGGGAAATTTCTATTTCAAGGTCAGACGGTTACTTTAGATAATCTGAGTACGAACTTTGGCAAAGTTCCCATTCTGGCAAATGGAACAATTAATACTCAAACAGGTTTTAATGTTTCTGCTCAAATAAGACCAGTTACTGCAAAAAATATCTTAGATACCCTGAAAGTAAATTCGTCAGTCCCAGCTAGTGGCGAAATTCAAGCAAATATTAAAATACTAGGCGCACTTCAACAACCAGTCGTCAGTGGTACGGTAAGTAACACCAAACCAATTCAAGTTGACCGCGTTCAATTTAAAACCATCAACACTGATTTCCGCTTGAATGCATCTCAAACTGCATCTCAACTTACTGTCTCCAATCTAAAAATAGTCCCCGCAGCTGGTGGTCAAATTACAGGCGGCGGCCAAGCTAATCTAGGAGCCAAAGATGGGGTATTATTTAATGCTCAAGCTGATGGGATATCAGGGGATGTACTAGCACGAAGTTATGGCGTTACTCTACCGATCGCAGTGGGGAATGTTTCAGCAAAAGCCCAAATTTCTGGCTCACTTCGCAAACAGCCCTTGAAACTTGATGTTTCCAATGTTCAAGTAACGCCGCCAGCCGGAGGGAAAATCACAGCTAATGGTCAAATTCAACTGGCTCCCCAAGGTGAAGTAGGCGTAGATATTCAAGCTGAAGGTATCCCAGGAAATGCGATCGCTCAAGGTTATGGCATTTCAACTCCGATTAATGTTGGAGGTATATCTGCGAACGCGAAAATTACTGGTTCTCTGGGTACACCGTTAAACGTTAATGTTTCTCGCGTTCAAGCAAATCCAGATGTGGGAGGGCAAGTCACAGCTAGCGGACGAGTTCAGCTTGCACCCCAAGGTAGAGTGGCGTTGAATGTGCAAGCAAAAAATATACCAGGGGATGCGATCGCCAAAGCCTACAATTCCTCACCCTCCATCACTATTGGGAATGTCTCGGCAAATGCCGATATTTCCGGCACTCTGAGCAATCTGCAAACAGTAGCACGGGTGCAAGCGCCTAGTGCCACCTATCCCACTACCGGGCGAGTCGTTGTTACCAAACAGGGAGAGAATATCGTCTTTCCCGATGCGGTTGTGAATGTGGCAGGTGGGACAATCACAGCTCAAGGTCAACTTGCACAACAACGCTGGCAAGGGGTTGTCAAAACTTCTCAAATTCAACTTAGCCGTTTCTCACCACAACTGCGAGGACGGCTGAATAGCAATATTCAGCTAGCTGGCACAACACAATCTTTCCAGCTTGCGGATATTCGCGCCGCCGGACAAATCAGCCTTCCCCAAGGAGTAGCGCAGCTGGCAAAACCACTTACTGCACAATTTAAGTGGAATGGACAGCAGATTATCGTTGAAAACGCAAGTACCGCAGGATTTAGTGCTAATGGTACGATCGCTATTCAGTCTCCCCCAACTGGCGCACCCCAAATTGCCGGATTTGATTTAAATGTACTGGCGCAGAATTTCAACTTACAAAATACTGGCTTTAAAGTTCCTGGGGACGTAGCAATAGCAGGGCGACTTGATTTTAATGGAAAAGTTACAGGCACTCCAGATGTCCCGCAAGCGAATGGGAATATCCGGCTGCGGAATTTCAATGTGAGTAACTTGGCATTTGACCCACTTTTAACCGGAAATGTGAATTTTCAAGGGGGACAAGGAGGAAGTCTGCGACTAGCTGGGAAACAAGATCGAATTGCCCTTAATTTAGGTGCAGATTATCGCCCCACCTCATTTTTAGTTAAACGCGATGAGGCAGTTACCACAGGTAGAACTGAGGGAGATAATTTGATTGTCAACGCCCAACAGTTTCCCATCGCTCTTGTTGGCGGCTTTTTACCTAACAATCAATTGAAACCTTTGGGGGGGCAATTATCGGGTAATTTAGTTGTCAATCTGAATAATTATGCCATTGCGGGGGATGTGGCGATCGCAGGGCCTCGTGTTGCCAGAGTTGCAGCCGATGAATTTCGCGGCAACATCAATTACGCTGATGGTACTGCTAGCTTGGCTAATGGTCTATTGCGGATTGGCGATAGCAACATCGCTCTCAGTGGTAATGTGCAAGCAGGGAATGACCCGCAATTTCAATTCCAAGCTAATTTTGCCGAAGCCAAAATCCAAAGACTTTTACAAGCGTTTAATATCTTCGACTTTCAAGACTTTAGTACCGGGTTGCAGCCTCCGACGTTAGCTGGTGCAGAAGCACTGCCAACTGAATCTATCAGTTTGCCGAATGCAGACTTGAAAACACAGTTAGCATATTTCTCGAATATTACAGCAGCGATCGCCAAAGAACAGCAAGCAGAGAAAAAACAAACCCCATCTTTGCCCAGCCTTGCAGAATTAACAGGTGCTTTAAGCGGAGCAATTACAGCCAATGGCTCCTTAAAATCTGGGTTGAATGTCGGCTTTAATTTTCAAGGTGCTAATTGGCAATGGGGTAATTATTCCATCAATCAAGTCGTTGCTCAAGGGACTTTTGCCGATGGTATCATCACACTTTCGCCCTTGAGTGTGGGGATTAATCAAGGACTAGTGGCCTTTTCGGGACAGTTAGGAACTGAGCAACTATCTGGAAAATTGAATGTAGCCAGTCTACCTGTATCACTTTTAGAGCCTTTTATCGAAAAATACCCCGTAGATATCACTGGTAATGTAAATGCTGATGCCACCTTAGCAGGTAGTTTGCAAGACCCTAGTGCGAAAGGCAAAGTGACACTGGCGAATGCAACTCTTAACAAACAACCTGTGCAAACAGGAGAGGTGAACTTTGATTACAACAAAGCTCGCTTAACTTTTGATAGTACCTTACTCGTTACAGGAACGCAGCCAGTTGCAATTACAGGTAGCGTACCTGCTCCTTTGCCTTTTGCCAAAGTGCAACCTGATAGCAATCAAATCAACATCGACGCCAATGTGCAAAATGAAGGATTGGCACTGTTAAACCTGCTTACCAACAATCAAGTCGCTTGGGTAGACGGTCAAGGAAAAGTAGATTTAAATGTTCGAGGTACTTTAAACGAACCAATTATCAACGGCAACGCCATACTTAATAATGCGACCTTTCGCGCTGAAGCCTTATCTGAACCTCTAACCAATGTCACAGGAACAGCGCAATTTAATGGTAGTACGGTAAGCGTTGAAAATATCCAAGGTAATTACAATCAAGGGCAAGTAACTGCATCAGGTATCTTGCCAATTTTTGATGCTCAACAAGCCGCAGCCAATCCCCTGACAGTATCAATAGCAGACAAACTCAACTTTAAGCTTGCAGGACTTTATGAAGGTGGTGTTGGTGGTGATGTCGTGATTCGCGGTACAGCCTTAAAACCTGTAATTGGTGGAGAGATTAAACTGAGTGATGGTAAGGTAATTATTGGCAACTCGAATACTACCGCTAAAAAATCAGCAGCTACAACTGAGGCTAATACTAAGGTCATAAATCTAGATAGACAAGAGGCTAACCCTAACGCCACACCGACAGCAGAGAATAGCACTAACCCAGTGGCTACAGTAGATGGAAGTACTAAGCCAGTGGCGACAGCAGACGCAAGCACTAGCGCCGCAACTCCACCCAATTTACCTGTAGAGTTTGCAGATTTAAAGTTGATTTTAGACAAAGATATTCGGGTTACAACTCAGTCCTTCCTAAGCTTTGTACCAGGAGGAGAGGCATTGAGTCAGCCTTTATTGAGCTTTGACGCTAAAGGCGACTTGACTATTAATGGTACATTAGCCAAACCACTTCCTGAAGGAGTCATTCGTTTGACAGGAGGACGACTGAGTTTATTTTCCACTGAGTTTACCTTGGCACGGGGCTATGAACAAACTGCGCGGTTTACTCCAAGTCAAGGACTTGACCCGACTTTGGATGTCCGACTGACCGCAATTGTACCGGAAGCATCAGCAAGGAACACTCAAACTTTGGAATCACCCTTGTCTTCTGAAGTCAGCGATGTTTCTGTCAATAACTTTGGGACTTTACGTAGTGTTACCGTTCAAGCTAGAGTGAACGGGCCAGCTAGTAAATTGGGCGACAATCTAGAACTGACGAGCGAACCTAGCCGTAGTAAGGGAGAAATAGTTGCTTTGCTGGGTGGCTCAATTCTAGGTTCTTTTGGTCAAGCAGATGCAGGACAAGGGCTGACTAATTTCGCTAGTTCTACCATTTTAGGTAGTTTACAAGGAACTATCACTGCGATCGGACAGGCTGTTGGTTTCAGTGAATTTCGGATATTTCCGACTCCATCTATTAATAATGAAGAATCAAAAGCATCAAGAGCTTCAATTCTTAATTTATCAGCGGAAGGTGTGTTTGATATTAATAAAAACTTCTCTGCCTCTTTATCACGCGCTCTTTCTAGCGATGACTCTTTCCGTTTCAATGTCCTCTATCGAGTCAATGACGAAATTCTGATGCGAGGCTCAACTGATGTGGGGGATGACAATCAACTTCAAGTTGAGTATGAAACTCGATTTTAGATTGCTACATTGGCATTGTCAGCCAACACAATCGCATTGCTGGCCAATAAACTAACTAATTACCTGGACAGTTAAGGCAAAACGCGATGAATCGCCGTCTCTACAATAATCAGTCCTTTGTAGAGACGGCGATTTATTGCGTCTTTGACGAGCAATAATTTTCATCAAAAAACCTTAACCGAACCGTATTGGGATATCACTGATGATTAAGTTGTTGGTTTAGATGTTCTTGATTTTTTACCACAGGTGATACTTCTGTCTCCACACTTTTTTCTTGGGCTTGTATTTCCAGTAGTTGGGGAATCGTCACAAATCTATAGCCTTCGGCTTTTAAACCTGCGATCATTTCTGGTAAAGCTTTGACAGATTTGGAACGGTTGCCGCCCCCATCGTGCAACAGTACAATTGCACCAGGTTTTGCATATTTCAGCACATTTTTGACCAGCCCCGTAACTGGAGGCGAACGACGTTCAGCATCTCCCGATTGTTCTGACCACATCATGACAGCGTACTTCTTGTTTCTGGCATATTCGGCTAGTCCATTATTCAGAAAACCGCCAGGAGGACGAAATAGACTAGTTTTCTTTCCGGTAGTCTTGTAGATGATCTCTGCTGTACGATCGATTTCACTGGCCGCAGTAGCTAAGTCCATGTGACGATACCAATGATGCCATGTGTGATTACCAATTACGTGACCATCAGCAGCCACTTGCTTGGCAACTTGAGGAAAATATTTCACCATTTGCCCAATCATGAAGAATGTGGCTTTGACATCATTTTTCTTCAAAATTTCTAAAATCTGTGCCGTATTTTTGGGGCCGGGGCCATCATCAAAAGTTAGGGCAATAACTTTTTCATTCGGTTTTAGTTTCCCTTGATAAACGATTGTTCCCTGAAATGCCTTTGGCACTTCATTCATTTGGTCTGTTGCTGGAATGATATTCTGTGCATCTGCACTCATCAGTTTGTTATGACTCGCTTTAGCACTCTCGCTTTTTGGCTTTATAATTCCAAACAAATGCTCAAATCCGCTTGTGGTTAAAAGCAAGCTGATACATAGACTACTAGCACCAGTAACCAATGTAATAATTATTAGTTTTAGTAACAAAGATAATTTACGACTAGACACATTAAATCTCCTCAAATATTAGTTATTAGTTATTGGAGATTGGTTTCTCCCTGATGTTTCCATACCTTTACCCGGACTTGATATTACTCGTAGCCTGTTGTAATTAATATATCTACTGCTGAAAGAAAAAAGAAAACAATAAAATACCTTGAAACATTCCAGCTAAAGCTAAAGGATGTCTCAATTTAATCTGTACTAATTTGCTACCATTATTAATCTGAATAAAATAATACTCAGTAGATTTAGCTGACCAGTAGAGTCAGCAATGATAGCAGTATAACCGTAACCTGGACAAATGCTAGATAGTCATTGATTTACATAGTCGAGGACTTTGCAAGTGTCAATATTTGTTATTTGCTTGCGATCGCTTCCAGGGGGCGGTTACGCCATCGCAGTTTTTGCTTATCCTTATAGAGAGGCAGAAGGTGACAACCTCCTACCTCATATCCTCTTCAATCTTCATCAAGGGCTGGGAAAGCTTCTTCAAGCTGCCACAACCGATCTTTATTTTCAACGAACCAAACACGAGTTTCTGGAGTTAATTTACTCCAAATGTCTTCAACAGGGATGTGAGGAGATGCATACTGGTACTGCTGACCAAGTGATTTGAGATTGTCCGCTACATCACGGGGAATTCCAAATTGTTCCCAGTCAACTGTTATATGTCTTCCCGAAACTCCGGCTGTGGGGTCGAAAACCAATTGTGCCGATCTGACTAAATCAGCAAAGTGTTTCGGTTTGAGTTTGGTGATTTCCTGAAGTTGGAGTAATTCGTTATGCTCTTGAGACATGATCGCCGCAGTGGTAAAGATTAGTGATTCAGTTGAACTTACTGCCAGAGATTTTTATCCCAATATTTTTACTTTAGCGCAGACCCACTAACTCGATCGTGACTTAACAAGACTTGGAGTGTGAGCGAATCGTTTGAGGTGAGCAAATTTACCACACATCTATCAGTAAAATGTTTAAGCCAGTAATGAAAAGTTTCTAGTAAGCACTAAAGTGCTTACTACGAAATGTTCTCAGCACTTATTTTAGTGACGAGTGTAGGAACGCTCAAAGCGAGTTTTGAGTGTATGAGCCATAACAGATATGACAATTGCTGCTATGGAAAGCGATATTGCTGCGATTTTGATTCTAGAATCATCTGCAAGTATCGCTACAGCAGCTAGAGCGATCGCTACTCCGATACAACTTTGTTTAACCCGATTTGTAACTTGATAAGCTCGATTGCAAGAACTACAAATAAGTGTGTGTCGTGAAAATCTGTCTAGCAAAATCGGCTTTGAATTCAACTCGTCATTCTCAACATTTTTCCATGTAGAATAACCTTGATAAAAAGGCAAAGATGACCCAAATTTATCTAGCCACTTACGGAACTCAATCACTAATGTGTCAGATGTTTTCAGCGGCAAATATAATTCTTGGAGACTTCTTCCCAAGCGCTCAATTTCTGCCTGTTGTCCCGCAATCAGAGGCAAATCCTGCTCCAATATTTTGTTCGTATTCAAGTGATCGAGCCAGCGCGGCCTCAGCTTGACTCCCCAAGTCATGAAATTACGATAACCTCTAGCTAAAAGACGGCATCGCCCTTTACCTAAAGGAATTGAATACAAAGCTAGTCCAAATGTCCAATCTTTTTTTTCAATATAAGCAGTGTTCAGTACAAGACTTGGAGCAACAAAATCAACATACTTCCAGGCTTCATTTGATTTGTTAGCTCCCCGCCACCTGCCTTTAACCCCCTGAGCCGAATTCTCTAGCACTTCCATTTCTAGCGGTTGGGCATTTTTACGATTACCACCCCCTCTCGTGCCATTATGGCTAATAGCAACATGAGCCGGATCGATAACATTTTCGACTAGATATGTTTGGTCATAAGGCAGATCCAATATAAAGTCTGCACACACAAATCCTGACTTATCTAAATCTGGCAAAATTGGAATAATTTCATCAACAGCAGTTTCTTTTTCGCCAGCCCATACCCAAATCATGCCTTGGCGTTCCACAACTTTAAAGGATGGTACGCAAGCATTGACTGGAATTTTTGCATCTGTAGGTAATTGAGGAATGTGTAGACATTGACCATCACTACCAAACTGCCAACCGTGATACAAGCATTCAATTTTGCCGTCAATAATTTGTCCTTCAGAAAGTTTGGCTGTACGGTGAGGACAACGATCTGCTAAACAAATCAATTGTCCATCTTTGTCTTTGAACAAAACCAAGGGTTCATCGTACAGGGAAAAACTATGAGGGCGATTGGTAGGTAAGTCTTGTACAAAAGTGACAGGATACCAGCATTCCCTCCAGTTAAATTCTTGCTTTTCCTCTAGTTTCTCAAAGGTAGAAGTTGGTAGTGTCGCCTGTAGGGTTTCTGTTTCTAATGACATATTTTTCTCCAGGTTTCTATTATTTTATACTTTTGGATTAGCAAATCTTTAGTCCCATAGATAGAACATTTCTAAGGTAAAAATTAAAAAATCACTAAAGTAGAGCGGTGTAAATAATTCAAGGTTTGTAGCTTCAGCCCTATTATGAGGACTAAAGTCCTCTCTGCGAGACGCTTCGCGTAGCTTGCTTCCCCAAAGGGGTACACTACAAACTAATCTCAATATCTTTTACATTAATTAATCTAGTTTTATTTATTCTCACCGAATTATTAATGGGCAAGCATTTTGAACAAGTCAAAGGTCATTTTGCTTGCGGAAAACACTGAAATGAGTAAGCAAACTGGGGTTTGAATAAGTCAAAGTTCGTTTTGCTTGCGGAAAACACCAAAATGAGTAAGCAAACACAGCTTTTGAGTAAGCCAAAGGTCATTTTGCTTGCGGAAAACACCAAAATGAGTAAGCAAACACAGCTTTTGAGTAAGTCAAAGGTCATTTTACTTGCGGAAAACACCAAAATGAGTAAGCAAACACAGCTTTTGAGTAAGTCAAACGTCATTTTGAGAAAGCATTTAAGTATTTGGAGCAAGTAAACGGGTATTTTTATAAAGCAATGAGGCTTTTTGATAAAGTAATCAGCAAATATACTTGACGATTAAAAATAGCGTCGGTACAAATAAAGTAAACGCTCAAATCACTTAATAACTTTTCTATAACTTTCAATTAGTGATTTGTTTATAGAGGAAGGAATTGCCTCAGCTACTCATCTTCGATTAGAACTGTAACAGCAGCGATCGCAATCAACATTTCGTCATTTTTATCGTTGAGTTCGGGAATCGCCCGCCCCTGAACAATCATCCCGCCAGATTCTACGGTGAGGGTTTTTCGACCAAATGGTAATACAGCGAGTACTTCTTCTTCCCTAACTTGTTCTGGGTATGGCACTGCTACCTGAACTTCTATAATCATTTCATTGGGGTGACTTAAACCTGCAACTTCCCAAACACCAGGTAAGGCATTGTGAGCGATCGCATTTCGTACTGCCCTAGATGCTGCTACTGTTGGTTCTTGTCCATGCTGATCGATTCCCATCCCCATTTCGATAATCAACCGTTTACGCGCCATTAGCTACCTCCGGTAAATTTTGCACCTTTGACTTTATATAAATCAGGAGTCAAAAGCCAGCATCTAGAATTCTTTGAATACTGACTTTTAACTCCCCAAGCGAGAGAATTATATCTATGGCCTTCTAAAAAAGGAGGCAAAATTAGTGGCAGATTCTGATTATTGGAACTTATGCCGACTGAGGTGATTTAGACCATACGCTGCAAGCGACTCAAACGCTCTGAGTAACTTTTCATCACCTGTATCGCAAACATAGGTGTTTCCTGAACAGCAAAGAGAAACCCCTCTTCATCAAGGAAACCTAGTTTAGTATCCACCTTAGCAATAGCTGTGTAATTTCTATTTTTTTGCCCTACAAGTATCCCAGCACCAAAAACTTCGCCTGTTTCAATGGTTTCTACAACCTTGCCATTGACTACTATATCTACCTCTCCTTCCAGAATGCCGTACATATTATCACCAGACTGTCCTTCTTCAAAGATGACTTGGCCTGCTGAAAATGCTTTAGGATCGGGTTGTTTTTGAAATATACCGACTGTTACAACAGGACTTAACATTAGAGCAACCCCAAAATTCTTTGTTTTTCAACGAAATCTTTTGATAGCTTTAGGCGAACCCAAAAAAGTATACTACTTTCTGTCGATTAACTCTCAATCTCCGCAAAATTTCTGATTAATCGTCTATAAACCTCTCCCTGGTTTTACAATGCAAAACCGTCCCTCTCGCCCGTCGGAGAGAGACACTTTTACCCCACCCTAACCCTCCCCTTAGAAAGGGGAGGGAACTAGATTTTCTTGTTTCCCCCCAATGCATCGGGGGGATTAAGGGGGGTAATTCGGCTTGTGTATACACGCCGAAGCGGAGAGGGACTGGGGGGAAGGTCAAATAATACTTATCAAACTCAGGTTAAAATAGTGAATTTTGGTTTTCAGGCTATCTTCTATAATTAATAAAACCTGCACACCTAATTCTAGGCATGAGACTGTGACCGAATCAGGAAGTTACAAAGATACTGTAAACCTACCCAAGACTAATTTTGATATGCGGGCAAACGCCATCAAGCGCGAGCCTGAAATCCAAAAATTTTGGGAAGAAAATAAAATTTACGATCGCCTCTTTGAAAATAACCCCGGCGAATTATTTATACTGCACGATGGGCCTCCCTACGCTAATGGCTCACTCCATATCGGTCATGCCTTAAATAAAATTCTCAAAGATATTATTAACCGCTACCAAATGTTACAAGGGCGTAAAGTTCGCTACGTCCCTGGTTGGGATTGTCACGGATTGCCAATTGAGTTAAAAGTTTTGCAGAACATGAAGTCAGCAGAACGGCAAAATTTAACGTCTTTACAACTGCGGCAGAAAGCAAAAGAATTTGGTCTAGCTACAGTAAACGACCAGCGCCAAAATTTTAAACGCTACGGTATTTGGGGTGATTGGGAAAACCCTTATCTAACTCTGAAGCCGGAATATGAAGCAGCTCAAATTGGCGTGTTTGGTCAGATGTTCTTAAAAGGCTACATCTATCGCGGTTTGAAGCCGGTTCACTGGAGTCCCAGTTCTAAAACCGCCTTGGCTGAAGCTGAGTTGGAATATCCAGAAGGTCACGTTTCCCGCAGTATCTATGCAGCTTTTGCAATCACAAGTTTGGCGGAAGCGGTAAAACCACTGTTGGCGGAATATCAGTCAGATTTGGGCGTGGCTATCTGGACGACTACACCTTGGACAATTCCAGGGAATTTGGCTGTGGCGGTAAATGCAGATTTAAATTATGCAGTGGTGGAAGTTTCTCGCCCAGAGGGGGAGGTGCAGAGTAATTTCAAATACCTAATCGTTGCTGCTGATTTAGTAGAACGTTTATCTTCAACGTTGGGAGTTGAGTTAACTGTAAAAGCCACGTTCAAAGGGAATGATTTAGAACATACTACTTATCGTCATCCTCTATATGACCGCGAAAGTCCGATTGTCGTCGGCGGTGATTACATTACTACTGAATCGGGTACGGGATTAGTGCATACTGCTCCCGGTCATGGTCAAGAAGACTACATTGTTGGTCAGCGTTACGGTTTGCCCATCCTTGCACCAGTAGATGACAATGGCAATTTTACCGAAGAAGCGGGAGAATTTGCGGGGTTAAATGTGCTAGGTGATGGGAATCAGGCGGTGATTGATGCCTTAAATGCGGCTGGTTCTTTGCTGAAAGAAGAACCATACCCCCACAAATATCCTTATGATTGGCGGACGAAGAAGCCAACGATTTTCCGCGCCACGGAACAATGGTTTGCTTCCGTGGAAGGATTTAGAGAAGAAGCATTAAAGGCGATCGCCACGGTAAAATGGATTCCAGCCCAAGGTGAAAATCGCATCACGCCAATGGTGGCGGAACGTTCCGATTGGTGTATCTCTCGTCAACGCGCTTGGGGTGTACCCATTCCCGTTTTCTACGATGAAGCCACGGGAGAACCACTGCTGAATGAGGAAACTATTAACTACGTCCAAGCAATTATCGCTGAAAAAGGTTCCGATGCTTGGTGGGAACTTTCGGTTGAGGAGTTATTACCCGAATCCTATCGTAATAATGGCAAGTCTTACCGCCGGGGTACAGACACAATGGATGTATGGTTTGATTCTGGCTCATCTTGGGCAGCTGTCGTTCAACAGCGTCCAGAGTTACGCTACCCAGCTGACATATATTTGGAAGGTTCCGACCAACATCGCGGTTGGTTTCAATCCAGTTTGCTTACCAGCGTAGCAGTAAATGATATTGCGCCTTACAAAACTGTGCTAACTCACGGCTTCGCTTTGGACGAACAAGGGCGAAAGATGAGTAAGTCAGAAGGAAATGTGGTTGACCCAAATACAATCATTGAAGGCGGAAAAAATCAAAAAGTAGAACCACCTTACGGTGCAGATGTATTGCGATTGTGGGTATCATCGGTTGATTACTCCGGCGATGTTCGCATTGGCAAAAACATCATCAAGCAAATGAATGATGTTAGAGGCAAAATTCGCAATACGGCGCGGTTTTTGTTGGGTAGCTTGGATGATTTTGACCCGGAAAAAGATGCAGTTCCCTTCGAGGAATTGCCAGAACTTGACCGTTATATGCTGCACCGCATCACCGAAGTATTTGAAGAAGTAACCGAAGCCTTTGAAAGTTTCCAATTCTTCCGTTTTTTCCAAACAGTGCAGAATTTCTGTGTCGTGGATTTATCCAACTTTTATTTAGATGTGGCCAAAGATAGGCTGTACATCAGTGCAAAAGATGCTTTCCGTCGTCGCAGTTGTCAAACGGTGCTGAAGATAGCTTTAGAAAATTTAGCACGAGCGATCGCACCAGTGTTATCTCACACTGCCGAAGATATCTGGCAATATTTCCCCTACAAAACACCTTACAAATCGGTATTTGAAGCCGGTTGGGTGCAGGTTGAAGAAAAATGGCGTAATCCAGAGTTAGCGGAATTTTGGGAAACGCTGCGACAACTTCGCACCGATGTGAATAAGGTGTTAGAACAAGCCAGGATAGAAAAACTCATTGGTTCTTCCTTGGAAGCGAAAGCTTTGATTCATATACCTCACAAACAATTAGGCGATGCTATCAAAGCCTTTAACCCGGTTAAGGGTAACGGGATTGACGAACTGCGGTATTTATTGCTGACTTCCCAAGTGGAATTATTAGATTCTGGTGAGGGTTTGCAAGGATTAGAATATACAGCACAGACAGAAGACTGGACAATTGCTGTAGTAAAAGCAGATGGGCAAAAGTGCGATCGCTGTTGGAACTACTCTATTCATGTGGGAGAATCAGCAGAACATCCCCTAATTTGCGAACGATGCGTTGCAGCTTTAGCTGGAGAGTTCTAAAAGCAAAAATCCCACGGTAGGAGTGAAAAAGAATATAGAGACGGAGCAGTGCTAAGTCTCTATTAGGGTTCTGTATAACGCCTATTTAATTTCTGGAAATATCTTTTTAGCTTGATGAAGTCCGCTTATGCGGACTTCGCTTGTATAGCCTAGTGTTCTGTCCCATTAATTTTGTTGGGTGAATCAAATTTCAAATTCTCTTCTTTCCTTCTTCCTTCGTGTACTTCGCGCCTTCTCTGCGAGACGCTACGCGTAGCTTCTCCGTGGGAGTATGCGGTTCGTTCTCTTGGCCCTGAAATGTAATGAGACAGACTACTAGTACAGCACGGCTTAAATAAACATACCATTTCAGATGGCGCAAGAAGCTCGGAATACAATTCTTTTGACTTTTGACTTTTGACTTTTGACTTTTGACTTTTGACTTCCGCCTTGCGGTACTAGTCATTACCAGAAATTACGCAACTTGCACAAAGTTAAATATGTGATTAAATCAGGTTGCAGTCAGCGACTGAAAAAAGATTTTATGTAATACGCATTATAGTTATCTCGTATTATGTAGAAGTTCTAAGTGTAATATACTTTTACATAAAAAATTTGGGTATTATCACTGAATCTTCGTCAGTATTTTCACTGTATTATTTTCAATGAAGGAGCCAAACCAATAGATTGTTAAGAAAATCTAAAGGTATGGATTAATACGTAGAATTTAGTTTAAAACATCCATTAACTCAATCAAAATTTAACAGATACAAAGATATGTCAAATAAAGTTGCTAAAGAATTGGCTGATTTTCTGATGCAAATAGAACAGCGATCGCAGCTTCATGCAGGCTATCCATATAATTTAAGTTGTGATTATAGTGCGCTCGGAAAATTTTTCAATTTTCTGTTAAATAATGCTGGAGATCCATATATTGAACCAGATTTTGGTCTCCATTCTCGTAAATTTGAGCAAGAAGTATTATCTTTTTTTGCCGAACTCTATAAAATTCCAGAAAATCAGTTTTGGGGTTATGTTACTGCTGGCGGAACTGAAGGTAATTTATATGGGATGTTCTTAGCAAGAGAAATTTACCCCGATGGCATTCTTTACTCATCACAAGACTCTCATTACTCCATACCAAAAGCGGCAAAATTATTCCGCATCCAACACAATATTGTTAACTCACAAATTAATGGAGAGATGAATTATGAACATTTTGAAAAACTTGTTAGCGAAAATCGGAATTATCCTGCGATCGTCAATTTGAATATTGGGACTACTGTCAAAGGTGCAATTGATAACTTAGACAAAGTTATCGAAATCTTAGAACGCAATCAGATTAAAGATTACTATATTCACTGTGATGCTGCACTTTCAGGATTAATATTACCCTTTCTAGATGGCGCTCCACAAGTTAACTTTCAAAAACCCATAGATAGTATAGCTATTTCTGCTAAATTCATTGGTTCACCCTTACCTTGCGGTGTAGTTTTAACCAAGAAAAAATGGGTAGAAAAAGTTGAAACAGAAATTGAATATATTGGTTCATCAGATACAACAATTCTGGGTTCTAGGAACGGTCATACCCCTCTGATTCTCTGGTATGCAATACAAACAAGAGGTTATGATGGATTAGCCAAAGAAGCAAAAACCTGTATAGATAATGCTCAATATCTTTTCCAACAACTTAAAATCAGAGAATATCCATGTATGCTCAATAAATTTTCCAATACCGTAGTATTTCAAAAACCTTCTCAAAAATTAATTAAAAAGTGGCAGTTAGCAATTTATGAAAATTGGGTACACATCGTAGTCATGCAAAATATTGATCGGCAAAAAATTGATACTTTTGTTAACGAGCTTTTGTTAGAAGAAGGGTTACTTGATAACGTAGAAAATTTCCAGCTACAGTCAGCGCTACACTAAAAATAGATTGGCAAGTGAAATTTATTGCCCAGTTTGAAAAGTGTTTCTCTAAACAGAATTTACTCCCAAGATTTTATCTTTTTAAAAAGTTTTTTCCGCACAAGTTAGCAGCAAGTAGTATTTCTACTTCTGCCCGTTCCATAGGTGGTAAGAAGAAATACCCTTGCCCATAATCACATTGTAAAGCCTTCAATTGCGCTAATTGGTCTAAAGTTTCTATGCCTTCTGCTGTTACAGACATATTTAAATTATGGGCTAATGTCACAATCGCGCGAATAATTTCTAAGTTTTCTCCTCGACTACCTATACTAGTGACAAAAGAGCGGTCAATCTTAATGGTTTTGATTGGTAGGCGATGTAGATAACTCAAAGATGAATAGCCAGTCCCAAAATCATCCATGTGCATCTCGACATTCAGCGCTGTTAACTGGGAAAGGACGGTGGTAGCTAATTCAAAATTATCCATCAACAAGCTTTCAGTAATTTCCAATTTCAAATAGCATGGCTCAAGTCCAGTTTGCTGCAAAATATGTTTAACCTGTTTAAACACATCAGGTTGTGTGATTTGCTTACCAGAAAAATTTACGCTAATTGTCAGAGGTTGTGAGTTAGGAAATTGTTTATGCCATTTCTGCATTTGGTAACAGGCTTCATAAAGCACCCATTGTCCGATACTAACAATCATGCCAGTTTCCTCAGCCAAAGGAATAAAATCTTGAGGGGAAATAAGCCCTCGTTCTGGATGATACCAACGTATCAGTGCCTCAAATCCAATAATTTTGCCAGTTTCTAGTGAAATAATTGGCTGGTAATCAAGGCGAAATTCTTCTTGCTTGAGCAGCGCATTTCGCAGAGCAGTTTCTAACTCTAAGAGTAAAGCTGCACCCTCGTGCATTTTTGGATCAAAAACCTCATAACGTGCCTTACCAAGTGATTTGGCACAATACATTGCCACATCAGCATCGCGTAGAATTTGCGCTGCTTGCTCATAATCTGCTCTACTTAAAGCAATGCCAATACTAACATTAGTAAACACCCGATGCTCATTTAATTGAAATGGCAAAGCTAGCACCTTTTTAATTCGCTCGGCCACCTGTATTGGGGTGTTAATATCCTCAATTTCGTCAATTAAGATTGTGAACTCATCTCCGCCAAAACGAGCAACTATGTCTCCGCCTCGCAGAACTGACTTTAGCCGATGAGAAATTGCAATCAAAAGTTGATTTCCTAGTAGATGTCCAAGGCTGTCATTAACAACTTTAAAGCGGTCTAGGTCTAAGAATAGTACAGCAAATAAATAATTATTTTGCTGTTTACCCTGTTCTATTGCCTGCTGCACCCGCTCCATAAATAATCGTTGATTAGGTAATCCAGTTAGCCCATCATGAAGACTATTGTGCAGTAATTGTTCTTGTGCTTCTTGACGTTTAACAATGTCTTGTTGAAGTTGTTGATTAACTCTAATCAGTTCAATAGTGCGTTCTAGCACCAACTGCTCAAGCTGATAACGATACTGGACTAATTCTTCTTCTGCTAGCTTTCGTTTAGTGATATCACGAACAATCACAATATACTCCCGTAGCAGAGAATTAAATGGCTGTGAAATCGTCGATTCAACAATTCGCAAACCTTGGTTAATTTTCAAGCTTTGCTCACTCCGAGTAGACCATTGCTCCGGTTTACCGCGATAGCATATTAGAAGTTGACTCAAGTTTTGTCCAAGCAGCTGCTGAACACTTGTCTGAAATAATTCTTCAGCAGCAGCATTTGTCTGAGAAATTGTCCCGTCTTCATCTAATACTAAAACAGTATCGGGAACGGTATCGAGAGTAGTGATAAATAGGTTTCTTGCTTGTTTGCGTGCTTCATCAATAGCAATAATTTGTGGTAAAGTTGTCCAACAAGCGATCGCAACCCCTGTAAAAGAAAGCGTCACTAATAAAATCGCTAAAAAAGAATGTTGAGGATTACTAGAAAGTCTATCTAAAAAATCGCGAATAACCCAACTGATTGTGGCAGTAATACAAATTAATGATACTAAAACAATCACTTGTAATACTACAAAATCTGGATTATTTCTACTAGACTTAGTATCGTAACGCTGTGTCCACCAATTTGGGTGTAATGGCGCAAATCTTAAGCGGCGTAGTAATAAATCTCCGAGCATCAAAATAATGGGTAATAATAATCCCACTAAGAAATCTCTCCAGTTCCAAGCTAAACCTCCCACTATTAGAACTACTGCTTCTATCAAGAAAAACCCAAGCGACAACCAAGGCCATAAAACGTGCGGTTTACCACGGCACATCCATAATCCCAGATGTAGACCCATAATAGACATGAGATAACAGGTGCCTGCTACTGTGACAAGTTGAGATATATTTCCCAAATTTAGACAAAGCAAACTGAGTAGAAAGGTAACTAAAATAGCAGGGACAAGGACACCTTGACGGGAAACTAATGCAAATATAGGAGCAAGCTGTCTGTCTAAGGCAAGCTGATATAATATCCGAGGAGAATTAGAAACTGCTGTAGCAGAACTTAGAAGGCAAGATATAGTAATCAGAAGTGTTACTAAAAAGGAGGTAGATTCACCCCAAAAAGGTTTAGAAGCCGCTACCAGATTTAAGAATACATCGTCACCTATTGTTGGATTGGGAGCAGAACACATTAATACCCAAGAACCACCTAGAAACACCGGAGGAATTAACCAAGCAGCTACGGTTAAAAACTTTAAAGTTTTATATGGGTGGCGACTATCAGCAACAAAAGAAGAAGTGGTTTCACAAGCATAAATTGAATAGCTAGCTAGAAAAAACCATTTTGCCCATTCTTGAAAGCTCAAGTTATGTGTGCTAATTGGGAGAAAATTAAAATTAGCAGATGAGAAGGTTAACCATAATACGCCTTGGACACAAAACACTAACAGTAATAAAATTGCTGGAAATACAAAAAATAAATGTAGGAGCGCCAAAGCACGGGTGCCACTGAACGCTAAAATGAATGGAATGGCTGTAAATAAAACTTTTAAGAAAGTTTCTGGACAATAAATACCTAATGTTTCAAAATTGACTTTAATTAAGTTAGTGAGAATAATCGCATACAATGCTGGTGCTGCTGCCCAGCTAAAAAAGTATCCTAATGCTACGTAACGGCCTAAGCTAGGAAATTTCTTTAATAACCTTGTGGTATAGTTTGGTGTCCCTCCAGCAACATCTAACCAATGTCTACCTAGACTTTGTACTTGCAAGTTAAGCAAAAAGGAAATAATCGTGCCAAAAAACCAAACTAAGATAGCTTTTGGGCCTAACGCTGCATGAATGATGGGGGCAGTACCAATCCATCCAACATGACCAGTTAACCCGAAGCCCCAGGTTTCGAGATAACTTAGAGTCCGTGGTAGGCGCATTAGCAAGTGTTGATTGTTCTCCGCCCGTGCAGAATCATTACTAACCATTGTTTCTTAGTGAGATTTACTGACCTTTTCACTCAATAGCTGAATCTCACCGATTATAGCTTCCGTATAACTGCTGAACTTTAGAAAAGGATAACTCATTTGTCACTGAATTGTGAATTTTAGATTTTAGATTTTAGATTTACCCCAAACCTAAAGCCTTTTTCTGCAAGAAAGAATTTTAACTTTGGGATTTGAGATTTGTTCCACGTAGCTTGTTTCTCACGGAGTAAATATAAATCCTCTTTCTTTAGACCTTTGTGAAAATCGAAAGGTTCAGATTTCCGACTTAATTTAATAGACAGATCCAGAAATTAATTATTCATTGTCTGAAACCCTTGTAAAGACGTAGCATTGCTGCGTCTTTACAATTCATATCTCTAATTTAATAAATCAGAAATTATGTTGTTCATCAATGATTAAGTAGGGCTATAGCTTTTGCAACAACTCCTGAGTTAATTGCAAGAAAGCTTTTGAACCTGCTGATTGAGGAGCAATTAAAACAGCTGGCATAAAACTATCAACAGCCTTAGCAACATTGACATCAACTGGTATTTGTACTTTGCAAATTTTTTCGACACCAAAATCTTCTACAACGCGGTGCATTACTTGTTTATAGTATCTGCCAGTGAGCAGGTTAGCGCTGGACATACTAAATACAATTCCCAACATTTTTATATCTATCTTGGTTTCATGTCCGTGACTATCTTTTAATTGGGCAATCCGTCTTTCTAGGAGTTGAATACCTACTACAGATAATGGTTCTGGTTTCGCAGGGAGTATGTAGAAATCACTAGCGGCTAAAGCGCTACGAGTCAATAGATTATAGCCAGGGGCGCAATCGAGAAGGATAAAATCATATTCTTGACGTACTGGTTTTAAGATGTTATTAATTAAGACCCTTTCAAAGCGATTCCAAATCGTTTCAAAGTCCTGTTCGCCCAAAGCAGTTGCTTGCTGATGCAGCATTTCTGAAACAACAAATTCATCATATAAATCGATGTCTCCTGGCAATAAATCTAGTCCGGGAAGATTACAAACCTGGGATTGAATAATATCCTGAATTGTAAGTTTTGCTTGTGGGTCTGGATTGATAACTTCGTCTATCAGATACCTAAATGTCTTACTTTGTTTCCGACGCTTGGCAAAATCTAAAGGCGACATCAAGCTGAGTGTGGCACTAATTTGGCTGTCTAAATCAAGTACAAGCACCCGCTTGCCATGATTTTTAGCTAAACAGGTAGCTAAGTTGACGGTGAGAGTGGTTTTACCAACACCACCTTTCATATTGGCAGTAGCAATTACATATCCCATTGATTGAGTCCTCTATTGACGCATTCCCACTAGTACCGCAAGGCGGAAGTCAAAAGTCAACTGATTTTGGATTTTAAATTTTGGATTTTGGATTGATCCCGACCACAAGGGTCAACTGATTTTGGATTGACGATTTTGGATTTTGGATTAAAAAATTCTCAATCTAAAATCTAAAATTGGCACAGTCAAAAGTCAAAATGAATACAGCGTAAGAGTTTCGTTGATTTGGAATGGGTGGTTTATTTACGCCGTGATGTACTAGTCTGTCAAGAAATAATTGAGAGATGCGGATTGTTTGTAGTTAGCGTTAAAGCACAAACTACGAACCTAACGCGGTGTGCAACTTTCTCTCAAACCTAACCCCCAGCCCCTTCCCTACAAGGGAAGGGGAGCAAAACTTAAAGCCCTCTCCCCGCTTGCCTAACGGCAGGCTGATGCCAACGGGGAGAGGTTTCAAGAATAAGTCGCACATCGCACAACCATATCAAATCAAACTTGACCGACTACTAGGTAGCGTACACCTCTGCTGATATTTTAAATCTTCCAT
This sequence comes from Nostoc punctiforme NIES-2108, assembly GCA_003326195.1. GTDB lineage: Bacteria > Cyanobacteriota > Cyanobacteriia > Cyanobacteriales > Nostocaceae > Nostoc > Nostoc punctiforme_A. The sequence continues at coordinate 85,200 of LXQE01000096.1, read as the reverse complement.
TAAATTTAATATTTTCGGAAATTCAAAAGAGTGATTTTAGCGATGTCTACTCGATTGAGGCAGCAATATGTAGTTGGATCTTTACCCGGAATCCAGCTAACAGCCTTCTTCACTCCATAATGGCAATGTTTGGCTTAATGCCGTAACAGCGATCGCTCTTATCAAAGCAATTATAGAGGTATTGACAAATACAGTAGCCCTAAATCAATTGTGAGAAAATAATAGTGTTGTGAATATCACTAAGTATTGGGTGCAAAATGTGGATGCATTTGCTAATTGAATTGAACGAAGCGGATTGATAATTTCGTGAAATCAAAGGCGCATTTACACACAAACTTATAAGGTAATTAAAATGACTTACGATTCAGAAGATGTAGAACAAATCCTGCAAAAAGCACTCACTCGTAAAGACAAAGGTGAATTTTCACGAGAACAGCTTTTAGAAATGGCATCTGAGTTAGGTATTTCTTCTAATATTTTGGAAGCAACTGAACAAAAGTGGTTGGCTCAACAAGAAGAGAAACGTTTACGACACAAATTTAATACTTTCCGACGCAGAGCCTTTTGGACACACTTTGTTTCTTTCCTAGCGGTGAATTTATTCCTCATTCTCTTAAATTTAATCACTAGTCCTAGTTATTTTTGGGCTATTTTCCCAGTATTAGGATGGGGGTTAGGATTATTTTTTCATTGGTGGAGTGTTTATCAGAGTAAATCAGAGGATTACGAGATCGCTTTTCAGAAATGGCGTACACAAATTTAACTTCTCCTTTAACGATCAATCTTAGATATTCAGCGATCGCTATTATCCTAATTTGTGCCTCCTTCTAGATAAAATCTTCCCATAAACAACTCACATTCACCGCCAGGGGTGAGTGTGAGCTTTGTAATTTATAGGGAATTGCCTCTGACATCGCAAAATAGGTAAATTTGGGCAACCTTAAACTTAAGGAGTTGTGTAATCACGCCCTTTGATCCTTATCCTTGTGCTTGCCAATTTGCCAAAATAGAGCTGTAGGCTAGAATAACTACGCTTTAAGAAGCTTGATTGCCTAAACTCAGGAGCAAGAGTCGGCTGGTTAATAAGATAAAAGGAAGGGAATATGGATAACAACAACTGGTTGCAACAGCTAATGATGGTAGGCCTTGGTACAACGTCTATAGTCGCAGAAAAACTGCGGCAAGTCAGCGATGATTTAGTCAAAGACGGTAAACTCAATCCTGAGCAAGCCAAGGCGGTAATAGATGATATTGCCCAGCAGTTAAAGTCGGAACAGGGAAACTTCGATGTGCAAATGCAACGGCAAATGCGAAATATGATGCAGGATTTGGGGGTGGCTCGCCAGTCAGAAGTGGACGAGTTGAGGGGTAGAATTGACCGTTTAGAGCGGCAATTGCGCGATTTAGAAAATAAGCTTTGGCGTTAGAATGTCCTTTGTGATTTAAACTAAATGTGTCCTGTTGGTAATCTTTTTGCCAGGATACCTAAGTAAGGAGAACTGATTTTGAAACCAATTTTCCTCAGCGTGGCGTTCATGCTGGTGTGTGTTGTGCTTTTGGTTGTGGGGCAAGTAGGAAGTAAACAGAATACTGCCATTGCTGCCGAGTTAACCCAAACGCCGCCAGTATCCACAACTGTAACTGAAAACAATATCTTAATTGCGAGTAATACTATGTCTGATGCTAATGCCGTAACCACTCCCTCTGGATTAAAGTATGTGGAGTTAAAAGAGGGGACTGGGGCGACTCCTAAACCTGGACAAACGGTTGAAGTTCACTATGTCGGCACTCTAGAAAATGGTACTCAGTTTGATAGTTCACGCGATCGCGGTCAACCCTTCAGCTTTAAAATCGGTGCTGGACAGGTAATCAAAGGTTGGGATGAAGGACTTAGCACTATGAAAGTAGGCGGTCGTCGTAAGTTAATCATCCCATCGGAGTTAGGCTATGGCGCTCGTGGTGCTGGTGGCGTAATTCCACCCAATGCAACTCTAATTTTTGATGTGGAATTGCTGGGAGTTAAGTAAAAACTAGAGTATTGGGCATTGGGCATTGGGCATTGGCTTCTCTTAGTCCCCCATTCCCAGTCCCCAATTCAATGGCTAAATTTTTAAATTTTGAAACTTTGTAAATTGTGGATTAAACAAAAGTTTCGCAGTTCCTGTAGGGCCGTTGCGATGTTTAGCTATAATTACTTCTGCAATGCCGCGATCGGGAGTATCGGGAGAGTAATATTCATCGCGGTACAACATGATTACTAAATCCGCGTCTTGTTCGATCGAACCGGATTCTCTTAAATCTGATAACATGGGACGCTTGTTAGTACGCGCTTCCACTCCTCGACTTAACTGAGATAAGGCAATAACTGGTACAGATAATTCCCGCGCTAAACCTTTGAGTTGTCGTGTAATTTTTGATAATTCTTGTACGCGATTATCACCTGCTCCTTCCATCAATTGTAAGTAATCTATTACAATTAATCCTAATTCAGTTCCAATTTCAGCTTGCAGTCTTCTTGATTGACTACGCATTTGTGTAACTGTAATATTCGGCGTGTCATCAATATAAATTGGCATCTCGGAAAGGATACCAATAGCGCGGCTTAAAGGTTCCCACTGCGTTTGACTCAGGCGACCAGTTCGCAAATAACTACTTTCAATTTGCGCTTCACTAGCTAATAAACGTTGCGTCAGTTGCTCTTTTGACATTTCTAAGCTGAAAAAAGCAACTGGTAATTTATAAGAAGCGGCGATATTATGAGCAAGGTTTAAGCAAAATGCTGTTTTTCCCATTGATGGGCGGCCCGCGATAATAATCAAATCAGAACGCTGAAAGCCGCTGGTCATTGCATCTAAATCGTAAAATCCGCAGGGAATTCCAGGTAAGGCAATACCTTGGTTTCTATCTTCAATATCCTGGAAATTATTAATTAGAGTATCAGAAATGTGAACTAAACCCGATTGGGGACGCTCTTGAGTAACACCGAAAACTTTCTGTTCTGCCTGATCTAAAACTTGTGGTAACTCGGTTTCTGTCTCGTAACCAAGATGTACAATTTCATTGCCAGCTTTAATTAACTGTCGCCGCAGGTATTTTTCCATGACTAACCCTGCTAAGGCGTCGATGTTAACGGCTGACACTGTACGGTCTACCAGAGTTGCTAATTTATTTCTACCACCAATGCGGGTAAGCAAATCATGGTCAGTCAGCCAACTTGTAACTGAGAGTAAATCTGTGGGTTTACCTTGAGCGTGGAGCCTCACAGCAGCTTGATAAATATCTTTGTGAGCGCTAATGTAAAAAGCTTCGGGAAGAAGGCGATCGCTAACTCGACTAATCGCTTCTGGATCTAGCAAAATACCCCCCAAAATCGCTTCTTCCGCCTCAATATTTTGTGGTGGGAGGCGTAGTTTACCGCCGTAGGCATCGCTACCATCGCCTTGAAAACTCAATTCTTCAGCCATAAACGATTTTAGTTTTGAGATTTTGCGAGAGACGCGATTAATCGCGTCTGTACAGGAGTTTGGAGTTTGTATTTACCCCTACTTTCCCTGCTTTCTATGCTCCCACTGCTGTCTCCTAGCTAGCTACGACTTGAATATCGACTTGCGCCGCTACTTCCGAATGCAGCTTGATTTCGGCTTGATAAGTACCAAGGTGGTTAATATCGGGGATGGTAATTCCACGCCGATCGATTTCTTGACCGGTGGCTGCCTTAATTGCATCTACAACATCTTGGGTGGTGATAGTACCGAAAATTGCTTCGTTTTCACCAACTGGCTTGGCAATTGTCAAGCTGCCAACTTTTTCTAAAGATTCTTTTTGCTCAAGAGCTTGTTGTCTGAGTTCTAATTGCCGTTGACGCTCTTGCTCGCGACGGCGTTCTACTTGCTTGAGAATACCAGGAGTAGCATTGGTTGCCAATTTCTGGGGAATCAGATAGTTACGAGCGTAGCCAGGAGCTACTTCCACTAAATCGCCAGATTTTCCTAGCTTGCTGATATCCTGATTTAAAACTAACTGCACACGTTTCGCCATCGTTTTTCGTTTTTCCTGTAAAATCTGATTAATTTGGGTGGGTTTGGGCAGCATAGCTCACTAAAACAATGCTGTTAGCAGTAGCGGGGCCTTGAGCCAGTGCTGTTGCGGTAGCAGGGCGTTGAGCCAGTGCGGAGTCAAGAGTCCTGAATAACTAGTGTTTTTTCAGAACTTAGAACTCCTGAAATGAGTATATTTTCCCAAGTAGCTTTGCCCATACCTTAAAGCTTACAGATCCTAGCGAAAGGAAGGGTGCGATCGCAACTATTAGCGCTAGAAAGTTGGAGGAATGGGGGATGAAGGAGCAGGGGAGAAAAATCAATGCCCAATGCCTAAAAGTTATTTTTCATTTCCCGTATCCGCGCAAAGGTTTGCATTCCATCACTACCTTTAACAGTTGATTGTAAGGATGGCTGATCCCAACGTAAAAAGGGATTAGTTCGCTTCTCAACTCCCAGCAGCGAGGGTATAGTAGCTTCTCCTCGACTACGGTAAGCCTTCACTTCATTGAAGCGTTTTTGTAAGTCGGCATTGTCCCCATCTACAGTTAGGGCAAATTGCAAATTTCCTAAAGTGTATTCGTGGGCACACCAGATACGCGTATCATCTGGTAGAGAGCGCAGTTTGGTTAAAGAATCCACCATTTGGGTTGGTGTTCCTTCAAACAAACGACCGCAACCGCCAGAAAATAAGGTATCACCACAGAATAAATCGCCTGTCTCACCAGCTTTTTCGGGGGGAAAGTAGTAAGCGATGTGAGCGCGGGTATGTCCGGGGACAAAAATAACTTCAGCTATGCGATCTGCAAACTGGACGCGATCGCCTTGTTGCAAAAACACCTGCTGTCCGGGAATTCGCCCGCGATCTTCGACGCCACCGTAGACTGTTAGTTGCGGGAAGTGTTCTATTAATTGCTGATTGCCACCTACATGGTCATTGTGGTGGTGTGTGTTGAAAATCGCTACCAACTCAACTTTTAACTGTGCAAGTTGCTTTAGTACTGGTTCAGCCTCTGCTGGATCTACAACCGCAGCAATTTGTTGCTGGCGATCCACCAGCAAAAATATGTAGTTATCCGAGAGTGCCTCAAGCCTGATTACTTGCATTAATATCTCCCTTTCAAGATAAGTACTTTGGAATTTATCAGCAATCTTAAATATCTCAGTGAGAAAAGGTTGAGAAAGTCCATAAATACTATGATAGTACACAACCGTAATAATACTTAAAAATATGATAAGTAACTATAAATTATGATTTGGGTATATCAGTAAAATTTCTCTGGGAGGAAGTGTAAAAGCTAAGTTAGATTTATTCTGTTCTTTTTGTCCTAAATTGTCTTTTTTACTCAAAAACACCAAATCAGTCATCGAAAATTTTATTTGTACATACTAACTATTAATACGGATAATACGGAATTTTTATAGATTCACTTTGGGTTATTTATAAAAGATAGATGTTAATAAAGATTAAATAGAGCAATCAATCGTGGTAAAAAAAAGATGAGCTTTCCAATTTTTTCTTTGCAGGTTCATAAATGAAGCTAATCCATACAACTAGCTGGTATTTTCCTGATACATCAGCCGGTGCTGAAGTATACTTAGATTCACTACTGCATGGCTTACAAGTACATGGATTAGAAAGTATTGTTGCTGCTCCTAAACAAGGTACAGAAGAAGATAGCTACGAATACAATGGCATCTCAGTTTATCGTTATCCTGTTTTTCCCAACCCCAGTAAGATAGAGGTACACAAGCAGCTACCCCACGGCGGCTTTAAAAATTTTGCTAATTGGCTAGAAAACAATCGAGCCGATGTCTACCATCAACATTCATGGCGATTTGACTGCGGTTTACATCATCTAGCTCTCGCCCGCCAATTAGGGATGGCTACTATAGTCACCGTCCACATACCTGAGCCTATATGTCTGCGTGGTACGATGATGCGCTGGGGTGAAGAACCTTGCAATGGGTTGATTGACTCTGTTAATTGTAGTCAATGTTTGGGAGTAGCAAAACAAGTATCGCCTTGGATGCTCAAGGCTTTAGGTCAAATTCCCTTGGATGTTGGCATAGCAGCAGAAACAAAATTACTTACCTCTAAAAATTTCAAGCTGCGTCTACTTGGTAAAACTCTTGGTATTCCTACCCTAGTGTCTCAACATAGACGTAATTTGATGCAACTAGCAAAACTAGCCGATCGCATTGTTGTAACGAGTAATTGGCAATACAATGCTTTTGTTGCAAACAAGGTTCCTTCCGAAAAACTTACTGTCTCTCGACAAGGTGTTGCTAATACTTTCAAACGTGAAGTAACACCAAATAAACTACAAAACTCTACATTAAAAATCGGCTTTTTGGGCCGCTGGCAAGAAACTAAGGGGGTACAAGTTTTAGTAGAAGCGGTACATAGTCTACCGAATGATGTACCTGTAGAGTTAATTCTTCATGCTACTCATCCGGGAAAATACGGTGCTGCCAATCGTGAAAAAGTTATGGCGATCGCGAGCAGCGATCGCCGGATTCGGATTGCTGAACCACTTTCACGCGAAGCAGTACCAGAGGCATTAGCCGGTTTCGATATACTAGCAATACCATCGCAGTGGTTAGAAACTGGGCCCATAGTTGCTTTAGAAGCGCAAGCTATGGGCATTCCCGTACTAGGTTCAAATTTAGGAGGGATTGCTGAGTTAGTCCGTCATGGGATCGATGGTTGGTTAGTTCCAGCCAAGGATGTCCAAGCATGGGCTGAAGCGATCGCAACTTTAGCCAAAGACGGCAATTTACTAGCTAAATTACGTCAAGGTATCCAGCCAGTACGTACAATGGATACTGTTGCTTCAGAGATGCTGACACTTTACCATGAAATATTAAAAATCCCTCAGAAAAACTTTGTATCTTGATGGATTGACACCTAATTTATTTAGTTGCTCCAGCTCCTACAAAACAAATTAAATTAATATTTGCAGATTTAGCAACAGCTGACAAATCCTTGAAAAATTAAATAATAACCAGTATAAAAATAGTGAGAAAATTTTCTAAAATATCCTTGTTGGTTTCAGATTTATCAAGTGCAGCGATTCTGCGTGCATACTTGATAGCAAAAGCTCTCAATCAGTTAGGATATGAAGTTGAAATTATGGGTTTTTTATTTGGAAATAACTTCTATTTAAATTTACCATCCGAATTCAACGTTTATAACTTACCAGGCAAAGACTTTCCAGACTTTTTTGGAGAAATTCAAAAAATTTTACCAAAAATAAATGGCGATATAATTTATGCTATCAAACCACAAATAGCAAGTTTTGGAGTTGGACTATTAAGGAAAATATTTACTAGAAAGCCATTAATTTTAGACATAGATGATTGGGAACTCAGCTGGCATGGCGGTGATAACTGGCATTATCATCCTACACCCAAAGAATTAGCTAGGGACTTATTGAAACCACAGGGCGCACTCAAAAATCCTCATCATACTTTATATGTGAAATGGATGGAAGGTTTGGTAAGTCACGCTGATGCTGTGACAGTGCATACTAAATTTTTGCAGCAGCGTTTTGGTGGTACATTGGTTCCGAATGGCAAAGATGTTTCCTTATTCGATCCCGCTCAATATGATGCTGAGTCCAGTAGGAATCGTTATGGTTTATCTGAATATCGCATTTTAATGTTTCCCGGTGCGCCAAGACCTTATAAAGGTTTAGAAGATGTTCTCATCGCGCTCGATAAACTTAATCAACCAGACTTGAGACTAGTAATTGTAGGTGGTAGTCCTTATGATGATTATGATAAACAACTTCAACAAAAGTGGGGACGTTGGATTATCAAATTACCTAAGTATCCAGCCGACGTTATGCCAGACTTGGTAGCAGCTGCTCACATTGTAGTTGTTCCCCAGCGAGATACTCCAGAAACTCGCGCTCAATTTCCCTTGAAGTTGACAGATGGGATGGCAATGGCTAAACCTGTATTATCAACGCGTGTTGGAGATATTCCCCAAATTTTAGGTGATACTGGTTATTTAGTGGAGCCTGGTTGTCCTGAGCAAATTGCTGAACAAATTCAATTGATTTTTCAGAATTTAAAGTCAGCAAACCAGAAAGCTATCAAGGCAAGAGAAAGATGTGTCGAACACTATAGCATAGAGGCTATGGCTTCTACGCTCAAGTCAGTAATTGCTCAGTTGTGAATAATATTAATAATTAAGTTAAATTTGCATAAAAATACCCAATGTCTACCAGAAAACTAATACTAAGATTCGCCAAACCCTATCCAGGTTTAATTATCCTAACAATGCTGTTGGGATTTTCTGGTGCTTTATTTAATGGTGTCGGTGTGACTTTGATTGTGCCAGTAATTTTGAGAATTGTCGGACAACCAGTAGATTTAACTGGTTTTCCTCCGATTCTCAAAGCTGTGATGTTCCCATTTGATAATCTTCCCGAAAATTATCGTAATTTGGGAATGGCTGGAACAATTATATTTATAATTTTATTAAAAAACTTATCTAGTTATTTTAGTATTTTAACATCGAGTGTTTTCACTCGGAGATTAAATGCAGATATTCGCGAAGCTAGCTTAGAGTTATTGCTAGATATTGATATAGACTATTATTCAAAAACGAAAGTAGGCGATATTATTAATCGGCTTGGTTCGGAAACTGCCCGCACTTCTAGCGCTATCGGGAGTATTATCAATTTAATTATTTTAATAATTACAATTTTAGTTTTCGTTGCCTTATTATTAGCCATTTCTTGGCAGTTAACAATCGCAGCAACAATTTTGTTGGGTTTTATAACATTAATCAATCAATACACAATTAGTAGAGCGAAACAATTTGGTCAACAACTATCAGAAATGTCTACCTCTTATTCAATCAGTGTTTTAGAAACATTGAATGGAATTCGTTTGGTAAAGTCAACTGCTAATGAAGACAGAGAATATCAAAAGATTACCAAATTAATCCGCGATCGCGAAAAAGCAGATTTTCAATCTCAAGTAAACTCACAAGCGATCGGGCCGATAAGTGAGGTAATGGGAGTTATAGCCTTACTTATGATTGTATTCTTGAGTAAAGCTTTCTTTGCCAACCAGGTTTCTTTCATTTCTACAGTACTACTGACATATTTATTAGTATTACTGCGACTGCTGCCTTTGGTATCTCAGTTAAATAGTCTTCGTAGTAGCTTTGCTAATAGTGCTACTAGCGTAGAAATAGTAACTGAGTTTTTAAGTCGGGATCGCAAGCCGTTTATGAAAAACGGTAATGTTATCTACACAGAATTAAAAAAAGGAATAAGTTTTAATTCACTTTCCTTTGCCTACCCTAGTCATGAAAAGTTAGTACTGAAAGATGTAAATTTATTTTTACCCCGTGCTACAACTCTCGCTTTGGTAGGTGGTTCTGGTGCTGGTAAGTCAACCTTGGCTGACCTCTTACCCAGATTTTACGATCCGACATCTGGCAGGATCTCTATCGATGGCACAGACCTGCGTGATTTTGATATCAAATCTCTCAGAACACAGATGGGAATTGTCAGTCAAGATACATTTCTCTTTAATGACTCGGTGCGAAATAACATTGCTTATGGAAGACCTGAAGCTACAGAAGATGAAATTATCTCAGCAGCCAAACGAGCCAATGCTTATGAATTTATTGATAAATTACCTCAAGGGTTAGACAGCCAAATTGGCGATCGCGGCGTCATGTTGTCTGGTGGACAAAGGCAAAGATTAGCGATCGCTCGCGCCCTCCTGCAAAACCCAGAAATTTTGATTTTAGATGAAGCCACCAGCGCTTTAGATACCGTTTCCGAACGCTTAGTACAAGCTGCACTCGACGATCTAAGTCGCGATCGCACAACCCTTGTAATTGCTCACCGCCTTTCCACAGTCCAAAAAGCCGATCAAATTGCCGTTTTAGATCAAGGACAGGTGGTAGAAGTGGGAACCCATGAAACACTTTTACAAAAAGGTGGCTACTACTCACGCCTCTACTCAATGCAATTTGCCGGACAGACTGAAGTTTCCACCAAAACTAATCCTAGCTTTAACCGCATTTCTCACGAACTGCGTACAAGGCTTAACTCAATGATTGGTTTCCTGGGATTATTAGTTGACGATCTAGTAGACAATTCCCAAGAGCAGCAGGAATTAATTGACCAATCATACAACTCAGCTTTAAGAGTTCTCAACGCCATCGATCTCTTCAGCGATGTAGTTAACCTGAAAATTAACTGGCAGTTATCGTCAGATATAGACCAAAATCAAGATGAACATAACCAGTATCAAAACTTTAGTCATATCTCAGATGAGTTTCGCACGTGTCTCTATCCTCTCATTAGCTCTCTGCGCTTGCTAGCCGATAAATTAGAATCCGAACCCCAAAAACAAAATCTATTAATTGCAGAATCTTATCAATCTGCTATTTACCTACTAGATATATTAAAAGTTTTTGAAAATAAAGTTTAATTTTAGTTAATGTCAGGAACAAAAGTACTTATACCACAATCTTTAAAAACCTATCATCCCCAAAAAAATGATAAATTTTTCAAAGAAAAATCAATATATTTTTTACACCGGAGAGCTATCATTAAAGCCGGACACAGCACACGAAATTCATGATGTTCTTTGTGCCAATGCCGCAGCTAACTTAGGCTATTCCTCAGTTTTAATTTATCAAGATAAAAAAAATTCTTCTGTTAATTTACTATCGTTAATTTATCCTTATCAACCCAAAAAACCCGGCAGAGAATTTATCGAATTTTATGATGTTCAAGAAAAGCTCAAAATTGCGGCATTGCCAATGCCTTGGCCTATCGATCGAATAGGTGGTAAATTTACTAACTCCAGTACAGTAGTAACCAAATATTATTTACCAGTTCATATCCTACCTCATACTAAAGTTGTCCATACACGAGATTGGAACTTTGTGAAAGCCGCAGTCAAAAATAAAGTTCCTACAATCTATGAACGTCACTACTTTCAAGACCGAAAATTTGAGCAGGACATCATCCACAGCCCCTATTTTAAAATAGCCATAACTCAGTCAGAACCCATCCGGCAAAGCCTAATAGAAAATGGAATGCCACCCGAAAAAGTAGTTTGGCTACATAACGGATTCAATCAATCATTTTTAATCAGACAGCCCGAAGAAGCCGAAAGGTGGCGGCAAGAATTACTTATCAATGGACGGAAGCATTTAGTTGTCTATTCAGGTGCTTTGTACCCTTTCAAAGGAGTCGATCTCTTAATTGATTCTGCTAAAGAATTGCCAGAAATTCAGTTTGTAATCACAGGAGGAACAGAAGCACAAGTACAAGCATATCAACAAATAGCCAGAGATAAAAATGTCGAAAACGTTAAATTCTTAGGCTGGATACTTCCACGAGAACGATTAGTCAGCTTGTTTCAAGCAGCTGATATTTTGGTTCATCCTCACTGCGCTGGAAAATCAGCAGATTTCACGAATCCAGTTAAATTTTTTCAGTACATGGCTGCTGGCACTCCTATAGTTGCAACTGAGATTCCACCCTTAATGGAATTCAAAACATCGCCTTTGATTGCCAGTTGGTGTACACCAGATAACCCGCATAAACTTGCCCAATCTATTCAACATACTTTAGAAACTTATCCCAGGAAAATAAAGGGTTATGCAGCTAGTATAGATTTTGCCCAGCAATTTTCTTGGGAGAATAGAATTACCAAAATATTAAGCTACCTAGAAGAAGATCAGCGTCCACCAATTCTGGGTTAACGGTACAAAAATAACCGAATAAATACGATTTATGACTATTAAAACTGTTGGCATGATTAGCAGCTATTCAGGTCTTGCTAAAAACAAAGATTGGTTATGGCAACAAACTCCGCACTACTTTGGTGTTTGGAAGAACATGCAAATGTTGAAAATGGCACAAAAGCCAGATTTTATGTTGCTATATCAATTTGATTTTCCCCAAGCATCGCCGCAAAAATCTTGGTTAGATAGTTTTCGCAAACAGCAGCAAAAACCAGTAGTAAATGTTGAATTTCTACTGCGTGGTGTTAACAAAGAGCGGATTATTTATTTGCTCAGAGAACCGCCTTTAGATGAGGTTGTAAAAATAACTAATCATAATTATCAAGAAGCCCAAAAGTATTGCGGCTACATTTCTGGGCCCGATGATTTTGCTCCCATTCCTGACTATATGCCTGCTATTTGGTATCACTCAAATTCATTTCAAGATTTAAATGAAATGCCACCGCCTCCAAAAGTCGCTCCATGTAGTTGGATTACTTCGGGAATTAGCCGCACAGCCAACCATCGCCAGCGTTTAGATTTTTTACAATCTTTGCAATCTAGTGGTATGAAATTTGATTTGTATGGGCGTAACTTACCAGAATGGGCGAACAGTTCGGGAGAACTAGGTAACAAATGGTATGGAATGGCACCATACTATTACAATCTGGCAATTGAAAACTATGCTGATAATAATTGGTATGTGAGTGAGAAACTTTGGGATAGTTTACTTGCTTGGTGTTTACCAATTTACTATGGTGGCCCGGCTGCTGATAAATTATTGCCACCGGGTAGTTTTTTGCGGTTGCCCAGCTTAGATGAAAAAGGCATTGCTTACATCCAAGAAGTGACAGCTACACCTGATGCTTGGTATGCTGCCAAAGATGCGATCGCAGAAGCACGTCAAATCATTTTACACAAATTAAACTTGCTTAACTGGTTATCAAACTTTGTCGATCAACACTCATAAATTATGAATGGTATTTGTACCCTTGGCAATGATTATGTTTTCGATCAACTGGTGGCTTTGCTCAACAGTATTGATGTTATCTTAGGCCCAGAAACTCCTGTTTGTATCTATCCTTTCGACGATCGGACACAACGGATTGCTGACGAAATAGCTAAACGCCCTAATGTATTTCTTTACGATGACCAAGAATCAATCAACCGCTGGGATCAATTTATGTTGGCAGCAGCCCCAGAAAGATTGAATCGGAGTAAATCTCGTCTTTATGGCGCTCACCGTCGTTTTTGCGCTTTTGATGGGCCATTCGAGAAGTTTATCTATTTAGATGCAGACACCTTGGTGATGAACTCACTCGCGACGGTGTTTGAAAAGCTAGAGAGTTATGATTTTGTAGTCTATGATTTTCAATTTACAGACGTTAGCAAAATATATAATGTTACTTCTCCCAAATTACTAAAAGTTTTTGAGCAAAAACGCATTGATTCCGAAATATTTTGCTCAGGATTTTATGGCGCGAAAAAAGGACTATTCGACTCAGAAAAAAGAGATTGGCTAATATCAAATTTACAAAATGGTGAGTCAGAAATTTTGTATGGTGGTGCTGGTGAACAACCATTAATCAACTATATGGTAATGAGGCCTAATCTTTCTATTTATAACTTTGCTCGCCAACTGCCAGATAATGAAAAAACAGGATGTTCTGCTAGCTCTAAACATTTCGAGGAAAGAGAACATATTCTTTACGATCGTGGTAATCAGCTAACTTATCTCCATTACATTGGGATTCCTCCTAATATCAATCAAGCAGTCTGTGCGGGAGAAAATATTCAGTTTCCCTATCGAGAGTTATTTCTCTATTATCGTTACTTACACGAACCAGAAAAGCGTCCAGTATTTACCAATCCTCCTAAAAATTATAATGACGCTCCAGCGCCAAATTTCCTTACCAGAGCTTTGCAAAAACTTAAGTTAATTAACCAAGGATAATTTATGAGTAGGGGCATTTATATAGTTGCCAATGACCGCGTTATCGATAATGCTATTGCTCTACTCAATAGCATTCGTTACTATGACCCAGAAGTTACTATTTATCTCATACCTTTTAATGACAATTACCACAAGGTCGCAGAACAGCTTGCTACCTTACACAACGTCCAAATTTTCCCAGATTTAGAACTTATTGATACCTTTACCACACGCATCGGAGAAATTTTTGACCGAGATTTCCTCGCCTTACCCAACAAAATGCGTAAATTGGTGGCGTGGTTTGGGCCTTTAGATGAATTTATTTATATTGATACGGATATTGTCGTTTTTGAAAAAATTGCCGACAATTTAGACAAACTTTCAGAAGTCGATTTCTTCTGCTGTGATTACCATCATGCTAATGAAAAGCTGCGAAATATATTTTCCCCATTTGTGAAAGAACAGCAAATTTTTTCCGATACCCAACTTCAAGATGTTTTCAACAGCGGTTTTTGGGCTTCGAGAAAAGGAGTTATTACCGAACAACAAATGGATGAAGCTCTACGCGAGTGTGCAGCACATCGCGAATATTTCGATTTTTCGGAAGGAGTTACAGACCAACCAATTTTAAATTATCTTGTTCTCAAACTAATTTCTAAACGTGGAAATCTCGTCAAAATTCCTGGGGGAGGGCCTGGTAGTTGGGCAGGTTCGCAAAATTTTCAACAGCAAGATTACGCCCTCTATGACCGAGGACAACGACTCAAATATCTCCACTGGGCTGGTACGCGGATGAAAACTGGTAGTCCCTATTGGCAATTGTGGGAACACTATCGTTATCTGCATGAGGGTAAATTTGCCTTCATCCCCAAACTGACTCGCCGTTTATTTCCCTTTGTTTCTGCGCGTACTTAAATATTAGGAGTATTCCAATGATTGATGGTATTTACACCTTAGCGAATGATGTTGTCTATGACCAACTAGTTGCTTTGCTCAACAGCATAGAAGCTAATGCTGGTAGAGAAATTCCTGTTTGTGTAATTCCATATAATGACCAGCTAGAGAAAGTCAAGGCAGAAATTGCATCTAGAGATAATGTTACTTTATTTGAAAATTCTGATTCCATAGCCTACTGGGAGAACTTTGGCTCTCGTATCTGGAAAGCTCACCCAAGGGCGTTAAAGCTATGGCGAAAGTATGGTTTGCCAGAGAATTATCGCATAGAAAGACATCGAAAACTCTGCTGTCTAGATGGCCCATTTGACAAATTTATCTTCTTTGATGGAGATACATTATTGATGAAATCACTCGATGATGTTTATCAAAAGTTGGATGAATATCATTGGATTACGAATGACTTTCAATATAGATCCGATTTGAATTATATTTTCAACTGGACAGAAGATAAGCTAGCAAAGATTTTTCCTATAGAAGATATTAGGAATCAAATTTTTTGTTCTGGTTGGTTTGCTTCTAAAAAGGGTGTTTTTAACGATGCTAATTTAGCAACTTTACTAGCAAACTTAGAAGCAGGTGAAGCTGATGCACTAGCATGGGCAGATTCCGATCAAACAGTTCTCAACTATTTAGTTTTACGTAGTGGAATTTCTTACTACAATTACGCCTATCACGGTAAAGCGACTGGTTGCCATTGGACTTCTAAATTTGATGTTGTAGATAATATTCTTTACGACCAAGGGCAGAAATTGACATACTTACACTATATGAGTGTATCTTCTTCAGCTTTTACGAGGCTTTGTGGGGGTGAAGATGTTGATATTGCTTACCGCGATGTTTTCTTATATTATCGTTATTTAAAATCACCTGAAAAACGTCCTCAAAGCTTTAAGCGCCCAAGCAGGCTAACACTTCTGCAAAAGTCCACTAGTAGCTTTATTCAGCAAAGAATAAACAATATTAAGCTAAAGTATCGCAACTTTAAGCATAGAATTGCTCAATAAACATTAAAGAGAGTCTGAAACTCTCTTTAATTTTAAATTATTAATTTCCTACTCTTTTCTAAGAAAAAGAATCTAAATCTAAAGATTGCATACCTTCACGTTCTATAAAAGTCATCATACTTCCCAACTGCAACCAAACTAGCAAACAAGTAAAAAGACTAATTGGTAGACCGACTCCTAAAGCCAAGGATGAGGGAAAGCCAAATATCTCTAAACCTGAAGACATAAATAGACAAGTACCGCCTGTTATGCCGATAAATGGTACAAGTAATTGTTTCAGTGAGGAACGTGGCTGAGTATTTTCTGTTCGTTCGCTTGGCCATTTCTGCACAATTACTTTCAAAGTGCCAGATAATGCCAAACCAGATGTTAATGCTATCAAAAAGCCAACAAGTAAGAGAAAGTAAGGCGGTTGCTCAGGAAAATAATACATGAAAACTCCTAATTTATATTAAAGGTTTTTTACTTTTTATTTGTTGACTGGTTCTCAGCAAAAGACCCAAGTAATGTCGCTTTTGGCAGGATAGCGGCTGCCCCTTCTCTGGATAACTCTGTTAAAATCCCGATCGCTACGTTTAATAAACGATCCGGTTTTAAGTCATCTTTAACTAGGTTCCACAGGCGTTGGACATCTTCGGTGTGTAGGCGGTCATCTTCGGTGAGAGCAAGCACCAACTGTCGCCGAAGAAACTTGCCTTCTTCCGACATTAAGTATTGGAACCCCATCTGAGCTGTGGGCAATACATCAAAGTTGTTATCGGTACGAGCGATCGCAATCAAATTCTCTAACCGTTGCCACTGAAATTTACCATCTTTGAACAACACATTCAATAATCGTCGCCGTAATTCCGGCGATTCCCCTGTCAGCAACCGCCGCGCTATATAGGGATAACCCACTTCCACAATTTTGAAATCGGGGTTAAGGCTAAGGGCAATACCTTCTTGGGTAACTAGAGAACGAATAATCAAAGCAAACTTTGCCGGAACTCGGAAAGGATATTCATACATCAGTTCCGAAAATTCATCGGTAATAGTTTTGAAGTTAAAATCCTTGACATTTTTGCCAATAGCGTTTCCTAGCACTGCTTCTAATGCTGGCACTATCGGGCAAATATTCGTATCTGGAGTCAGAAACCCTAATTTTACAAAGTCTTCGGCTAAGTCGGTGTAGTCTTTATTCACCAAATGCACTAGCGCATCTACCAATGTTTCTTTGGTGCTTTCTTCCAACTGATCCATCATGCCGAAGTCAATATAAGCCATACGACCATCGGGCACAGCAAACAAATTGCCAGGATGAGGGTCAGCATGGAAGAAGCCATATTCTAAAAGCTGTTGCAATCCTGATGTAACACCAATTTGGATAATCGCTTCTGGGTCTACACCTGCTTCGCGGATGCGTTGAGTATCCGTCAGCTTGAAGCCGTCAATCCATTCTAGGGTTAGAACGTGGGTATTGGTATAACGCCAATAAATGCCTGGAACTTTTACTTGTGGGTCATTGTGGAAGTTGCTAGCAAATTTCTCGGCGTTGCGGCCTTCATTAATATAGTCAATTTCTTCAAATAACTTCGTGCCAAACTCGTCCACAATTAAAGTTAGGTCATGACCGAGATTTAAAGGCAGCCAAGGAGCTAGCCAACCTGCTGCCCAACGCATCAGATATAGGTCGCGTGTAATCACCGGGTGTAAGTTGGGGCGTTGCACCTTCACGGCAACTTCTTCACCGCTGATCAGACGACCCCGGTAAACTTGACCCAAGCTAGCAGCAGCGACTGGGTGAGGTGACAGTTCGCTAAAACTTTCGTGAATTGGACGGCCTAGTTCACTTTCGATAATCTGGTAAGCGATCGCATTATCGAAAGGTGGTAACTGATCTTGTAACTTTATCAGTTCTTCTAAGAAATCTTTGCGTATCAGGTCAGGCCTAGTGGAGAGGGCTTGACCAACTTTAATAAAAGTCGGGCCGAGGCGGGTGAGCAGTTCTCGCAACTGGATAGCTCGTTTACCCTTGTTCTGCTCAACTTTATCTTGCCACTCGTCCCACTTCAGACCGAATATAAATCCTGCAAAGGAGGAGATAATTCTCAGCACTCGCCCCCAGGCTAGCCAAGGACGGTAACTATAGTAGCGAGCGATCGCATCTGGATTATAGAGTTTTAGTTGAGCAGGTTGATACTGACCCACGCCTTTTTTTGCCTCTTCAACTGAAAAATTTACAATGATTGTTTTTCTTCTGACCCACAAAGTTAGTTGCAAGTTCAGGATAGCAGTAGCCTTTTATCTAAAACAACTAGAACTCTACCCTTTGGGGATAGTGTTCGAGGCGATTTTAGCATCTGTTACTGCCTAGATTTGTTTATCTTTTTCTTAATTATACTTTATAAAACTACAACTACTTATCCAACTTTTAGATGATTTTATCTTTTCTTAACCATTTTTTATAAAAATATAAATATGTACCTATATATGCAAATTGAAACTCAGTAACCGCTTACAACATAAAGATCCCCGACTTATGTTAGAAGCCGGGGATCTTGATACTATGTTTATTTATACCTGTGATTTAAGTGGAAAATAAAATATTTTATGTGTCCACAATAAAATTACAGTATCAACTAAAACCTTGGTAATTGTTAATAGCTTTGCCACAATTACCAATTACCTGCTTTTAATTGTCATGTAGTGCTATTTAGATTTAGCCTCCAAGTTTTCTAAACGGCTTCTCAATTCCTGGTTTTGTTGTTTAAGTTGGTCGAAATCTTCCCGCAATTGACGCAGGGTTTTTTCTGAACCAATGTTCTTTTGCACCTTGGAAATTTCTTCTTCAGCAGAGCGACGTACACGCCCATCAGCTGTTTGTTCAGCTAGCGATCGCAAAATCCCCACTGCTTTAGGTGTTTCCATTTGTCCTAATGCTGCTGCTACCGACACTTGTGTTAAAAAGAAGCTTTCTTTGGCTAGTTCTGTTAATTTTTCTAAAATCCGCTCCAAATTAGCCGGACTTTGACCTATGGAAATCTTTCCTAAAGCGCGAATTGTGGCTAAACGTAGGGGTTGTGGTACACCGAGTTTAGTGTATTCGATTAGCAGATTTAAAGCTGCTTCCGAAGTTTTGAATTCAGCTAAACCGGCGATCGCCCCACTCCGCACGACTTCATTCCAACCCGCCTTTTCTTCTAAAACGCCTTTCAGCAGCTTTAATACCTTGTCTTCCTTGGGTTTTTCTTCCAAGTTTGATGAGGCGATCGCCCCGATCACACGAGAAGCTGCTGCTTCCACGTAATAACTGGGATCGCCCTTTTGCACTAACCCTCTCACAACTTTATAGCTTTCAGCAGTTTTGAATTCAGTAAGTGCTTCCACTACAGCTCGTCGCACATAAGCATTTTTATCTTTTAACCCAGCATTTAAGCCATCAAAGGCTTGATCTAAATTGATTTGGGCTAGTTGTTTTGCCACTTCCACCCGCACACCCCACAATGGGTCATTTTTTAGCGATGCAGACAGTGCAATGATAGCTTCTAACCCACCTTTTTTCGCCAAAGCTGCTGCTGCATAACTACGCGAAATCGGGTCAGGATCAAATTCTAACTGTGCTTTTAACTCCGCGATTGGATATTCTAAAGCTACTGTTTTTAGATAATTATTTCCAACATCAAAGCTGATAAATTGGGGTTTATTTTCTAGAGGAAAGTAGAAGCTTTGTTCCCGTTCATTCACCCGGACGGTGAAAGTTTTGAGTGCTGAGAATGAAGTACTGAGTTTTCCATTACTCCCGACTTCTTCCTGTTGGGTATAGCCAAAACCAATAGGTATTTTTAAATCAAACAAATCCTTACTGCTATTTTTACCTTCATCAGCTTGGGTTTGAGTGACTGTAATTTTTGCTAAATTAGCATCTCCATCCCAAGAGTAAGCTACTTTAAAATCGGGATGACCACCACGATAAACGTATTGGTCAAACAGAAACAAAAGATTACGTCCAGTTGCCTTTTCAATCGCCCTGAGTAAGTCTACTGTTTCTACGGTTTTGTGGGCATTATCTTGGACAAATGTTTGAATTGCCTGCCAAAACAACTCATCTCCCAATTGGGACCGAATCATGTGATAGACACAAGATCCTTTTTCGTAGATGTGGCGATCGTAAAGTTCAATAGCTTCTCGGTAAACGTGCGTTACCATTGGACGGCGATAACGACTGCTATCTTCGCTTAAGTAACGACGAGCTTCTAATAAACGATAGTAAGCTGCTTCTTCTAAACTATATTCTTGTTCTGTCCACATCACCTCAGAGTAAGAAGCCATCCCTTCTTTAATCCAAGCATGAGACCAATGCTTAATCACCACCAAATCACCAAACCACTGGTGCGCGAGTTCGTGGACGACTAAACTTTCAGTGTTGCGGTTATCTAAGGCGGCACGTTCATCCAGCAAACATCTGTCTGTTAACAGTGTTGTGGAAGTGTTTTCCATGCCGCCAAAGATGAAGTCATCGACGCAAACTTGGGCGTATTTCGGAAAAGGATATGGATAACCATACTTTTGGCTCAAAAATTCGATCATTCGGGGAGTTTTTTCCATGCTGCGTTTAGCATCTTCCTCCCGTCCCTTTTCTACATAGTAGGTGACAGCTTTACCGTTCCACTCATCTCGAATTTCAGCAAAATCACCTACTGCTAAAGTCATCAAGTAGGTAGGATGAACTTGTTGCTGTAACCAATGATAGACTTTGTAATCACCATCTTCTGTGGTGTCGATTAATTCGCCGTTGGAAATGGCCACGAGAGGGTTGGGAACGCGGACGCGAATTTCCGAGGTAGATAGTTGTCCTGGATAGTCAAAGCAGGGGAACCAAAAGCGAGAGTCTTCGTCTTCGCCTTGAGTCCAAACTTGAGTAGGCTTGTTTGGGTAGTGCTTATCTGGTTGAATAAAATAAATACCGCGTTGCGGTTTTGCCACCGAGTAGGCGATCGCAATCAGCAAGCGTTTACCAATCTGGGTTGCCTGAGAAAGTTGAATAGAAAGCTGTTCCCCGTCATAGTCAAAATTTTGTGGCACTTCGTCCACCTGCACAGACTCAATATTTAGGTTGACAGCATCCAAAGTCAAACGATCAATACCATTACGGATTGGCAAGAGGCGAATGCTACAACTGCCCTGATAGCTTTGCTTGGGAATATCCAAGCTGAGATCGAGAAAAATATGCTCTACCTGTCCGGGGCGATCGGGGTTGTAGTGTGGTCTTGCTCCCGGTAACTCAAAAGGTTTGTGTCCGTTATTATCTGTATCAAAATAAGACTGCGACATTGATGCTTACTGACCTTGTAATCCTGAAAAGTCTGGCTTGGTTGGATGTAGTTAAGTAAAATAGCGGTGTTTGATGTATTTCCCAAATCAACAGGGCATTATGGAGGTGAGAACTCCCCTTTGGGATTGGGAGATTGAAATTAATCTCACCCGAACTTCCGAAGATCGGCTACCGATCCTGAGATTTTTTCTATATCCCTGCCGCATTTACTTTTCCTGATGTTCTGCACTTTTTGGGCATTGAGTCAAGAGTCTCTTGTACCTCTATAGATTCTCATTAAGTACAAATACTCCTAATTATTTTTATAACTTAGGATAGCTTGCTGCTAAACACGCTACTCTGTTTAAAATGAACAGCATATCATTTACAAATTCGCTCCTCATCTGATTGAAGTATTTTTGAGAGTAATTTTAGACCGCTAATTTATAGGATTACTAATTTTATCAGTAAATACCAACTGGAGTTGAAACTAAATGCAGGGTACCAGTTGGGTAAGAGTAAAATAATCGATTTCTGTCTCCGTAAAAACTCCCATACTGGCGAGTACCTGTCAAAGTCGCTCAGAGAGTACGCTTGTAGATTGATTTTGCGCTTCCCAAATCTTCTTAACTTCTTTAACAAATCGGCGGGCGATCGCTAGCTTGTTTGCTGTATAGATGGACTGGGAGATCCAAGTGCTATAGCAATCTGAAATCATTCGTAAACAATCAGATTCTCAACTTCATAAGAGAAGTCGGGAATCTCAGCCTTGCAATTTTTACAAATCAGATAGGATTGCTATGTATTTAATTTGCAAAAACCCATTTATAGTGAAAAATCACTTTTAAGTTGGATGTTTGCTGATTGAGACATGACAGTTAACTGAGAATTTTTATTATTAATATCCAATTCATCATGGATGTCAAAAGCAACAATTTTCTTTGAGTAGGGGGTAGACGTGCAGCTTGCCAACAAGTATGCGGCTGAATCCTTTTGTCATGGGTTAGTCTAGCGATGGATTAGCGGAAATATTATAAATCCGAAAACTCTACAGTGACACTTGTATAAATCTCGGTGACAATCTGAGCAAAAGAGGATAACAAAATGCCTGAAAGTAAATCAAAATTTCTCATTCCTGCTGTTGGTGCTGCTGTCGTTGTCGTTGGAAGTATAGCGGCTTATATGTACTTCAAAGGCTCACCAGGAGGTAGTTCAGACGCTCTAGGCAGTGCTAAAGTAGTACCTTCAACAGCACTGATGGCAACTTACATTACTACTGACTCTGAAGCCTGGGCAAAATTACAGCAGTTTGGCACTCCAGAAGCACAAAAGTTAGTGGCAAAAGGTCTGGAAGATTTCAATAAGCAAATTTTCAGTGACAGTAACGTTTCTTATGAAAAAGACATAAAGCCTTGGGCTGGTAGTGTGATGATTGCTGTACTGCCACCAAATCCTGTAAAACCGGCACAGTTAAAAGTGCCCTCTGGGGCACCTAATATACCAACAAATCTACAGCAGGAATCGAATATCTTGATAGTGGTGGGAATCAAGGACAAACTTAGTGCGTTAAATTTTGCTAACAAATTGAAGTCACAAAAAGGGGTGAAATTACAGGAATCTGACTATCAAGGTCAAAAAATTGTCGAAACTACACAAAATGGCAAGCCGACGTATAGCGTAGTTTTAAATGATAGTCAGTTGGTGTTAGCCCCCGAAAAGCAAGCTGTAGAAAAAGCTATTGACACGTTTAAGGGACAGTCTTCTTTTGCCAGTAAAGAAGGTGCTAGCAGCATTCTTAAAGGAGTGAATGTTAAAAACAGCCTCGCTCAAGTTTATGTACCAGACTATGCCGAAATGATACAGCAATTAACTGCTGGAAATCCGCAGGCAAAGCAGTTACCCCCACAAACCCTGACGCAACTGAAGCAGATAAAATCTGTGGTAGCGGGTGTTGGTGTTGATGACGCGGGAGTGCGGGTAAAAGCGATCGCTAATTTAGATCCGCAATTAAATAAATTTCAGTATCAATCAAGTCCTGGGAATATAGTCGGGCAATTTCCTGCTGATACCTTTGCTCTGATTAGCGGAAATGGCATCAGCCGTGGTTGGGAAGTGCTAGTAGAACAATCAAAAGATTATCCAGAAATGAAGCAAGCTCTGGAACAAGCGCGAGGACAACTGAAATCTGTCAATATAGACCTAGATAAGGATATTTTTGGCTGGATGAATGGGGAATTCGGTTTTGGTGCGATTCCATCAAATCAAGGGGTATTAGCGAGTGTTGGTTTTGGAGGTGCTTTAGTATTTGATACTAGTGATCGCAAAACTGCCGAAGCTACCTTGACAAAATTGGATACTTTTGCAAAAACCCAACGAATCAACGTCGCCAACAGAAATATCGGTGGTAAAAACGTAACTGAATGGCAAATACCTCAACAAGGAGCTTTATTAGCACATGGTTGGCTGGATCAAGATACTGTATTTTTAGCTCTTGGTGGCCCAATTGCTGACGCAATTAGCGATCGCAAAAATCCATCTCTCGACACTAGCGACGCCTTCAAAGCTGTGACTGGTTCTTTGCAAAAGCCTAACGGCGGCTATTTCTACCTGGATATGGATAAAACTAAAACTGTGCCCCTGATCAATAGTTTTGTATCATCTAACGCCGATACTATCACCATCCTAAATTCCATTCGTGGTCTTGGTTTTACCGCTATTAGCCCAGATAAATCCACCAGTGAATTAGAGGTGTTGTTAGCTCTCAAGCCTACTGCAAAATAGGGAATGGGGCATGGGGATTAGGTGACAGGTTACAGGTGATAGGGAATAACCTTTTGGATGCGAGATGGGGAAACTGTTTTAGGTTACAGATGATAGAGAATAACCTTTACCCTATAACCTGTAACCTGTAACCTATTCCCTTCTTCACTCCCCATTCCCCAGAATGTTTTTCAATTTGCATCTAGACTGGCCTCCAGCAACTATGTCATAAGTAGAAAAGGCTGTTAAATGCAAACTGATTTATGACTGCTGCTGTAAACACTAATCCTGGTTTAGCTTCCCGCTTGGTAAATGGCATACTGGCAATCCAGCCTTTAGCTAACCTAGCCAAGCATCAAGCTAGACAAATGATGATTAAACGTGCCGAGAGAATTGGTGTGCCTTGGACGCAAGAAGTCGAAACATTACAAGCGCGTGATTGGAAGGACGATCTAGCTCAAGTACAAAATCCTCAGCTTTCCTACCCAGAATACTATTTGCGGTCATTTCATGCCTACGAAGGTGGAAACCTCAGTTGGAAAGCTGCTTGCGAGTTAGAAGTTGCTGCTCGTACTGTCCATGCTGGAATTTGGCAAGATGCTGGAGCAGAAGGAGATGCTAAACTGCGCCAAAGTTACCATGATATCCTCAAAGCGCAAATCCCCAATCAACCCCAAGACATCCTAGATTTGGCCTGTGGTGTGGGTTTGAGTACATTTACCATGCAAGAAATTTATCCTCATGCCAAAATTACAGGGTTAGACTTATCTCCCTATTTTTTAGCAGTTGCCAATTACCGCGCCCAAAAACGTCAAGCTAAAATTAACTGGCTTCATGCCCAAGCAGAATCTACCGGGCTACCTGATGCCTCGTTTGATTTAGTTTCTATTTTCCTGATGTGCCACGAATTACCCCAATCAGCAACCCGACAGATTTTAGCTGAAGTGCGGCGCGTTTTGCGTCCGGGTGGCTACTTGGCAATCATGGATATGAATCCCAAATCTGAAGTTTACAAGAAAATGCCAGCCTACATTTTGACTTTGCTCAAAAGTACTGAACCGTATTTAGATGAATATTTTGCTTTGGACATTGAGCAAGCTATTGTTGAAGCGGATTTCCAAACTCCCATGATCGCTAACAATACCCACCGTCACCGTACAGCGATCGCTCAGGTGAGTGGTTGATTTATCTCTACTGTTGTGGGCAGCAATACCACCCTTGCTGCTGCTAGGCTACTACTACTGTCGGATGCCATTTGCCCCACCTCTGTTAAAGTTACTGATGTTCTTTATCATTGGGGCAATATCTGGTTTTTTAGCTCTTAAACTTGAATGGGATTTTGAAATTGTAGCGAACTCTTTCGTAGACTGGCATCAGATTAAGCGATGTCTGGCGACAAGCTGCTTCGCATCTACGCTTCTTGGTACAGCCTTACGGCAACTTGTGGAAATAGGCCCAATTGAAGAAGGCTGCAAGTTGGCTGCGGTTGTTATCCCAACTTACTATCTGCAACGCAAGTATCGATTACTTCACTCTAGCGTTTTCCTATTCGCGATCGCCGTTTCCCTTGGATTCACTGCTGAAGAGAACTGGATTTACTTTTTTCACGGTACAGCATCAGTTTTTGAACGTACTATCGGCACGCCAGTCCATGCTATGTTCTCTGCGCCTTGGGGATATGCATTAGGAACCTATATCTCCTCTAAAAATCGTTTAAATCGAGATAAAAAGTTTATTTTTAGGGCTTGGCTAAATTCTGTCATCTGTCATGCGCTAGTTAATGTCCTATCTAGTGCTTGGGGTTATTCATTACCCTTACTTTTTTTAAGTTACGGTTTATTTCCGTTTCTGTTGTGGATGTTTTGGCGGCTGGAACAATTACTGCGAAAAGTGCAAGGTAAACCTGTAATTACCTTGATTTCAGACCGTACAATCCAGCGCCGTTACTGGCAGAGGAGTTTAGTGCTGTTTGCCCTCGTGCTGGGTGGAAATGCTATTTTTGGGCTGTTTCTCTTAGTTAGGAAAATTAGTCCTTTGAGTCCGTCAAAGTTTTTTGACACTTATATTTTGTGGTTTATATTTAGTCGTTTTTTACTAAATCTCTTTTTTGGAGTTTTAGCGTGGGGCATTTATCGCTATTTGCGACATTCCGCCCGTCGTCGGTATTTTTAAAATATGATTTAGGAAAAGGCTAGGGGGTTTCTATGCAAACAACTCCAGTGCGTTGGACCACTGCTGATCTAGAGCTATTTGCTAGCGATCGCAGAAATCGCTATGAGATTATTGATGGAGAACTATTTGTGACTAAATCACCTAGTTGGGATCATCAAACGAGCTGCGGCAGGATTGTTACAGTTCTTAACAATTGGTCAGATGAAACTGGTTTAGGTAAAGCTGCGATCGCACCTGGAATTATTTTCTCAGATTCTGACAATGTGATCCCTGATGTGGTATGGGCAAGTCATGAACGCTTAAAAAACTTACTAGATGAAGTTGGACATCTCACGGGCGCACCGGAATTAGTAGTAGAGGTTTTGTCACCTGGCGAAAAAAACGAGAAACGTGACAGGGAAACAAAGCTAAAGCTGTACTCGGTGCAAGGGGTTCAGGAATATTGGATTTGCGATTCTGTACAAAAGAAAGTTGAAGTTTTTCGACGCGAACAGGCTGTATTAAAGTTAGCAGCTACTTTATTTAGTCAAGATGAATTGACAAGTCCTTTGCTACCTGGTTTTAACTGCTTAGTGAGTAAACTTTTTTAGTTGGGCATTGGGCATTGGGATGAGATAAATTCCCTATGTCCTATGCCTAAATTTACAATTACCTAAATCACTGCGAATACTGGCTGATTCACGGCTGCACTGGCTGAATCTGATTCAGACTCCGTACAGTAGATTTCACAGGAGTTATTGGGACTTTCAATCAGTTTCACTTTGTAAAGTTTAGCTCCCAATTCCTCAATAGGCGATCGCACTAAATTACTAATGTAAAGTGCGATATTTTCAGCAGTAGGTACAACTTCGGCAAAGTAGGGAATATCTTTGTTTAAAAATGTGTGATCGAATGGCTCTAACACATAATCTTCTACCACTTGATTCAGGGCACCTAAATCAATAATCATGCCAGTACGTGGGTCAATTTTACCTTTGACAGTGACTTCTAGATGGTAGTTGTGTCCGTGACCGTTAGGACGAGCGCACTTACCATAAATCTCAGTGTTTTCTTCGTTACTGAGGTTAGGATGAGCTAGCCGATGGGCGGCGCTAAAGTGAGTACTGATGGTGAGGTAGGCTTCCATTGCGTTTCCCATATAATCTGCCCAAAGTTCAGGATGTTCAAATAACTGCACGCGGACTAGAGGCAAATGAGGTGCTAGCCGTTGCCAGATAATCCGTGCAATATTCTCCGTGGTAGGCAGAGTTTGTTGAAATTCTGCCCACACATCATTGAGATAAGAGAAGTCCAATTGACTGGTAACTTCCCGTTTAATTACGTGTTTCACATCAGACAAGTTCAACACCATGCCATATTCATCCAATTCCCCAGCTAGGGAGATAAATAAGACATAGTTATGTCCGTGCCCTGGAAATCTAGTACCAGCACCAAATTTCTCAATATTCTCGGCTTCACTCAGTTCTGGCAACCAATAACGATGACTTGCTGAAAACTGAGCGCGGCGATTAACAATACATGGCATGAGTACACTATGAGCAGAATTTAAAATTTCTTAACCTTTTTCTGTTTCCAGCATAAACTAATTTCTTAGTCATTAGTCATTCGTCCTTAGTCATCTAGCGCAATTTACCCATGCCCAATGCCCAATGCCCAATGCCCAATGCCCAATGCCCAATGCCCAATGCCCCATGCTCAATGCCAATAATTATGTAACAGATGCTTGTGCCTCACAGTGTAATCTTGTAGCTATGCGGAATAGTTCATGGCCTGTGTGTAAATAACGCTCATCGTAGTTCAAAGGAAAATAACCTAATTCATCGAGTCCATCTGCTACTTGGTCGAGGCTGTAGTAAAGGTGAGCCGCTGTTCTTGCGAGACTAGGGGGATTTGGCAGGGAGCGAAAAGTAGTTTGTGCCTGCTTGAGGTCATCTCGACAGGTTTTTAAGTATTCCTGAAATTCATCTAACAACTCGTCATCAAAGGGATCGGCAGCTAATTGCTCCATTTGTTCTTCTAAAGAATAAAGAATCGTACAAAGCAAGCGATTTACTGGTTGGTAAACTTGGCGCAGCCATTCTTCAACTTGCTCGTCAACATCCCGTCCAGTTTTTCGTCTTGTCTGGTAATGGTTTTGCGCTGATGCTGTACGCTGTTGGCGATCGCTATTTAATTTTTGGGAGTCATCTTGCAGTTCTTGGTCATAATTACGGCGATTTTGGTTGTCGCCTAAAACTTCATAGGCTGCATTGATGCGGATAATTTGCTCGCGATCGGCTGTTTCCTGATTACTGTCAGGATGAAACAACTTAACCAAGCGGCGATAAGCTTGCTTAATCTCCGCAAGGCTTGCACTTGGACTAACTTTGAGAGTTTCGTAATGGTTAGAAACGTGCTTAGAATTGACCATTAATTCAATGTATCGTTAACTGACGCTAGTGGCTAACCTTGCCTCCAGGTCTTGGAACAACGGTGTACTCAAATACCTTTCACCAAAGCTAGGCTGAATCATCACAATTAAACGTCCCTTATTTTCTTGACGTTGGGCAACGCGAATTGCTGCACATAAAGCTGCTCCACTGGAAATGCCAGATAGTAGTCCTTCTTCTTTTGCCAAACGCCGACTATAAGCGATCGCATCTTCATCGGTGACAGTAATCACTTCATCAATCAATTTTATCTTGAGTACTTGGGGAATAAACCCAGCACCAATTCCCTGAATTTTGTGGGGCCCTGGTCGTCCCCCAGATAAAACTGGGCTATTGGCTGGTTCAACTGCGATCGCCTTGGAACTAGGCTTGCGTGCTTTAATCACTTCTGCTACACCAGTGATCGTACCACCTGTACCCACTCCTGCCACAATGATATCGACTTGTCCATCGGTGTCTTCCCAGATTTCAAGCGCTGTAGTTTCCCGATGCACTTTTGCATTGGCTGGATTGCGGAACTGCTGCAACATATAGGTACTTGGTGTAGTATTAACTATTTGTTGCGCTCGTTGAATTGCCCCACTCATACCTTCCATTCCTGGTGTTAGTTCCAGTTCTGCTCCATAAGCTCGCAACATTGCCCGACGCTCTCCACTCATCGTCTCTGGCATTGTCAAAATTAATCGATAACCCTTAGCTGCTGCTGCCATTGCTAGGGCAATTCCGGTGTTTCCAGAAGTGGGTTCTACCAATACTGTCTTTCCAGGAGTAATTAGCCCTTCCTCCTCTGCGGCATTAATCATACTTACCCCAATCCGGTCTTTGACTGATGCCGATGGGTTCATACTTTCCAGTTTCACCACAATTTCTGCAACACATCCTTCTGTTTGAGGAATGCGGTTCAACTGCACTAAAGGAGTACGACCAACCAGTTCTGTAATGTTACGAGCTATTCGCATAAATTAGTCCTTAATTATTAATTATTTGTTATTGGTCATTAGTCATCAACAAATGACAAATGACAAATGACAAATGACTCTTGACTAAATGTAGTACATGATATCTAATTGCCGCAGCGAATCTCGTTTTTCACAAAGATCCTGGAGCGTATATTTTTGCAAGACTGAATTTGCCGCGCGGCTTGCTTCTTGCCAAATTTCTTCTATAACTGAACTGTCTATACTTTTGGAATTAACGTTTTCTTCACCAGCCCGCGCCTCTAAGCCTTCTAAACATTCTAAAATTTCAAAAAGGATGATTTTTCGGGGTTCTCGCGTTAACAGATAGCCACCTTTTGACCCACGCTGACTTTTAACTATACCGCCACGCCTCAAGGTTGCTAGTAGCTGTTCCAGATAGCGATCGGGTATGTTTTGTTGTGCTGCAATTTGTCGAATTTGCAGTGGGTCGCCGCTTTCGTAATGAGCGGCCATCTCTAATAAGGCGAGAATTGCGTATTCCGATTTACAGGATAGTTCCACAAGCAGCAATAAGTTAGGGATTAGGTAATTAAGAGTTAAGAGTTAAGAGTTAGGAGTTAAGAGTTATTCAATTAACCTCTATTAGAAAAGTTCCCTCAGAAAAAGTTGCTCACGGCGTAAGTTACTTATAGAGTGGATATTACAATGACCACCCTACTCTGAGCTATTCATATAAAACCCGCCATAACTCATAACTTCTAACTCACAACTCCTAACTTTTATAGTATACTCCGGTTAATTACTGGGGATTATCCATTGCTGCTACTGAAAACAAAAAACCCCGCCTAATGGCGGGGAGAAATAGAGTTCAAAATTGTCAGTGGATAATCAACACTCTAGAAGGTGAAAGTAGTTCTGAGCGTACCGATAATAGCATCATCGTTATCGCTGTTTTGACCAGGAGAGGTCAACCAGATTACACCAGGGGTTACAGAGATGTTATCCGACACACGATACTTGTAGAAACCTTCAAAGTGGTAGGGTATATCATTGTTGCCACCAAAACCTGGGCGGTTAAAGGAATAGGGTTCTGCACCAGCAAAAACACCTAAAACGTTACCCTTTTTGCCGAAATCAGGTAAGGCTACGCCTACACCGTAGCTCCAAGCTTCATAATCATCACCTGCACCGACACCTGTTACGTCATGGTAAGAGACGAAGCCACTAATGGACAGTTTGTCGCTGGGTCTAAACGCAGCCGACACACCGTAGGAGTTGCTGCTAGATGGGGTTACACCTCCTGCATTACCTAAAAAGTTAGCTTGTCCAGTACCGACATCAAAACCTCCAGTATTTCCGTCTGTACCAGAGTCGAATAAAGCACCACTAGCGCTATATCCGTGGACGTAGGTAGCAGCTACAGCCACGCGATCGCCTACACTAAAGTTTAACTGTCCTAAAGCGGCATAGTCGCCGTTGGTCAGACCTGAACTAAGAGCAGGATCGTTAGCTTGTGATGCCAAGTAACCCGCAGTGATTGAGCTATTTCCTAAAAGACCGCCACCTTTACCAAGGGGCAGATTGAGCGCTATACCTGCACCGCCACCAATCCGATAGATGGGACTTTCAGTAGCAAAGGTAGATAAAGCGCCGTTACCGCCGTCAGTGTTGTCAAAAAAGTAAGGGTTATTGACAGCAGCATAATGGCTGTGTCGTCCACCACTAGCTGCGAGATAAACTTGGGCTGGACCTATAGGAGCTTCATAGGTCAAACGGTCTATTCTCACAGAATTGTTACCACTGCTACCAACTTCAAAGGTTTGTGTGCCTTCAGCAGTACCGATCGGATTATTAGCGTTGTCAAATTGTGTAAAGGCTGTTGCGTTACCAGCTGCCAGACGGGTATGTAAAACGTCTCTACCAGTGAAGCTGGTTTGCAAGTCCAAACGTACCCGATCTTGGAAGACAGTATTGTTGTTGTCACCAGTGTTACCTCCAAACACATCAGTAACTGCAAAAATTGCTTCACCGACTAGTTTTGTGGTGGTGGAGAACTGATTCGCTTCCAATTCAGCAGTCCGCGCTTCTAAGGAATCTACGCGACCGCGTAGGGTTGCCAATTCTGCGGAAAATTCTTCTTGCAACCGTTGTAAGGTAGCTAAATCTTGTTTAGTTACCAAGTCAGCTGTTGCTGTGGCAATCAATTCGTTAACCCGATCCAAACAGGCATTTAAACCAGCGGCAAACTCATAACGGGTCAAAGCACGATTACCGCGATAAGTCGCATTTGGATAACCTGCAATACAACCATAGCGCTCAACCAAGGACTGCAATGCTTGGAATGCCCAGTCAGTAGGTTGTACATCGGAAAATTGAGAAACCGATGTTACTTGAGACTGAGAATTACCTTGGTTGCCTTCGTTGCTGTAGCGATTAACTTGATCTATGGTTGTTTGAGCCAATATTTCTGGCTGTTGGGCAACTTCGGTTACACCTAGTTGTTTGGCTGCTGATACTTGTGTGGTTGGGTTTGGGGCCGCCATTGCTGTTGCCGAAACTAACAATGTTGCTCCCAAAACTGCTGGGCTAACCACTAAGGATTTCCATAATAGATTAGACATCTTCACTTTACTCCTCACACCTTGTTTAGATAATTGGTTTCGTTACACCTAATTCTCGAAAATGCTACATCTCATTGAAACCTATGGATGAGGCATAGTTGGCACTACTACAATTTTAGTTTTTGCAAAGCTAAATAAACAATTAACTTGGGGTTAAAAACTTATGTGATTAACTTATGCAAAAACATATCTTTATATCATAACATTATAAAACATCTGATCTAGATGGCAAGATTGCAGCGATCGCCTTAATAACTGTCACACATACTTATCTAAATATCTAAGTAGGGAGTACGGTTTGGGTAATTCGCTCTCTACGCAGGCTAAATTGCTGAAAGCTTTAGACACTTGCAGTTTGCCATCAAAAATTGCTTCTTTCACTTAACCCTCGTATAAATCTCACGCCAGTTAGAACACACTGGCTCGGCTATACAAACTGTATATCGCAGTGACTTCCTGTAGTCTGGCACAAGATGTTAGAAGAAATCAGTTAGTTGATCTGGGAAATCACCCGTGCTACATCAAAGTCTGGCTGGGTCAATCCGCCTGCATCATGTGTTGTAAGTGTAATCTTCACTTTATTGTAGGAAATCTCTATATCTGGATGATGTGCGGCTGATTCAGCCGGCTCAACTAGTTTATTGACAAACTCAATTGCTTCAATAAAATCTTTAAATGTGCGGGTAATTTGCAACTTGGAGTCTTTAACAGTCCAATCTGACAGAACTTTTGCCTGTTTTTGAATTTCCGCTTCGGTGAGTAGTTGTGACATATCAAGAAATTCCTACTTATATATTTGTTACAACATTTTGCATCTGACAAAGGTAAACCCCTTTTATTCTCCACACAGAAAGTATGGGAGGATAAATTTAAGCCACAATGCGTATGTCTAGATTTAAATCAAACTTGGCAGATAGACGCTATTTCTCACGTTTGGTCATACTCCAAGGTTTAACGCAAGATATTTATGATGTTTTTTAAGAAAACTTAAATAGGTTGCCTTTCTTCCTGGCAGACATCGTTATCTATCTTTATAAAAGTGAGCATTAATAAAACAAAAATTACCTATAAAAAACTATCCGCCCTGATTTAGATCGGATGATCTAAGTCAGAGCGGTCTAGCGGGTCTTCAGGTTGCAACCAGACTGCCGGAAGGAACTCCGAGCTTGCCTAGCTACTTGAGCTAACTTAGTATCTCAAAGATGACTAAGGCTAACTTTTAGAGAACAGCTCCGGCGCGCAGCCGGCTAACTGCAACCTGATGACCCATGCATTTACTACTTTCTATCATGGGCATCACCTCCTTATTGCCTAAGCGGTCTTAGTTTCAAAAGGGCAGAGGATTTACTCTGGGTTCATAACCTTTACCTAACATAACATATAAATTTAGAGATATTAACCATATATAGAAAAAATCTCCCACCTCTTTGATGGGAGACTACTGGATAATAGTGAAAATTGACACTTTATTGGCTGATTACAAGGAGATTATTTTATCTGGGTGTGTCAATTTTCGCCAAGCACAACCCTAATTCAGGTCATGGTCAAATTTGAATTCTTAGAGAGCGTTACCGCGAGGTAGAACTTCTTCAGGGAATACAAATTGTTCGTGGGGTTGATCTTGAGGAGCCATCCAAGCGCGGATACCCTCGTTCAGCAAAATGTTTTTGGTATAGAAGGTTTCAAACTCAGGGTCTTCCGCCGCCCGCAATTCTTGGGAGACGAAATCATAAGCCCGCAGATTGAGTGCTAGACCGACGATGCCGACGGCGCTCATCCACAAGCCTGTAACTGGCACGAACAACATAAAGAAGTGCAACCAGCGCTTGTTAGAGAAAGCAATCCCGAAAATCTGTGACCAGAAACGGTTTGCCGTCACCATTGAGTAGGTTTCTTCCGACTGGGTGGGATTGAAGGCGCGGAAGGTGTTAGCACCATCACCATCTTCAAACAAGGTATTTTCTACTGTCGCACCATGAATGGCGCACAATAAAGCACCACCCAATACACCCGCAACACCCATCATGTGGAAGGGGTTGAGTGTCCAGTTATGGAACCCTTGCAGGAATAGTAGGAATCGGAAAATTGCAGCCACCCCAAAGCTGGGTGCAAAGAACCAGCTTGATTGTCCCAAGGGGTACATCAGGAATACACTGACGAATACTGCAATGGGAGCAGAGAAGGCGAGGGCGTTGTAAGGACGTATCCCTACTAGACGCGCAATTTCAAATTGCCGCAACATGAAGCCAATCAAACCGAAGGCTCCGTGTAGGGCAACGAATGGCCACAAACCACCCAGTTGGAACCAACGGGTGAGGTCGCCTTGGGCTTCTGGTCCCCACAACAGCAATAGGGAATGTCCCATGCTGTCGGCGGGGGTGGATACTGCCACTGTTAGGAAGTTAGCACCTTCTAAGTAGGAGGAGGCTAATCCGTGGGTGTACCAAGAGGTGACGAAGGTGGTGCCGGTCAGCCAACCGCCTAGTGCTAGGAAGGCGCAGGGGAATAATAGTATCCCTGACCAACCTACGAATACGAAGCGATCGCGCTTGAGCCAGTCGTCGAGAACGTCAAACCACCCTCTACTAGGGGCACGTCCAACTGCGATGGTCATTAGAGCAAATCTCCAAATGTTTATAAGTACAGGTTGTATCTGTATTATAGACGGCCATATAAAAGCCTTCCATAAGCAGAAAGTTAACCAGGTTGTTAACCAAGTTTACAATTTTTTACACACCTTTAATAATATTAGGTGTAAATCGCTAATTTTTCTAGGGGTTTTGTCATAAAAATTAATTTTTGATTCAGACGAGGTAGATAAAGCAGGGGAGCAAGAGGCGAAAGAGGTAATTTGAATTCTCCCCCTTGCTCCCTGCACCCTGCCCCTCTGCCTCTTCCAATACCCATTTCCCTAGAATCAGTCAGCTGACGCTAAAATGAGTCCACAGTTAAATTTGATTATTGCTAAATGTTTACCATCGATTTAAGCATCAGAAACACTGCTTTCCCAATCTCAGTACAACGTAAGTCAGCAGAGGATGCTGAGGCTGTCTATCAGCTAATTTTGGCAGCAATCCGTTCTGGGAACCCTGACATTGTAGAACTCAAGTGCGAAGGCAAGACAGAGAAAAAAATTGCTGTCCGCGCTAGTGAAATTTCTGGGGTGCAGATTGTTCAGAAAGATGGTACAACCCCTGGTGGCGGCAGACCACCTGGCTTTTTCGCTGTAGCTGCTGAGTAACCAAGGTTGACAAATGGCTCAAGTGGGCATTCAGGTCAAGGATTTAAATTTCAGTTGGCCTAATGGAGAGAAAGTTATCAAATCTTGCTCTTTAGAAGTACCCAAGGGTGAGTTTTGGATGCTCTTGGGTACAAATGGCAGTGGAAAATCTACTTTACTGAGACTGCTGGCGGGGTTATTAGCTCCTGAATCTGGCGAAATTCGGCTTTTGCAACCCGTTGGCTTTGTCTTCCAAAATCCAGATCATCAACTGGTGATGCCAACAGTTGGTGCTGATGTGGCTTTTGGATTGGTGGAAGAAAAGTTGCCACCTGCTGCTACCAGAGCCAGGGTTGAGGAGGCGCTTGGAGCGGTGAATTTGCTTACTTTGCAACGACGCCCTATCTATGCACTCTCTGGGGGACAGAAACAGCGAGTCGCGATCGCAGGTGCGATCGCCCGTCGCTGTGAAGTTCTATTATTAGATGAACCCACTGCCTTACTAGATCCAGATAGCCAGTTGGATTTAGTTGCTGGTGTCCGCCGCCTTGTCAAAAGTCGAGGTATTACAGCCCTTTGGGTAACACATCGATTAGATGAGCTAAATTACTGTGACGGCGCTTTCTTGCTAGAAAAAGGCTCTTTGGTTGATAGTGGTGAGGCCGAACGTCTCAAACAACGTCTGATGGAGGTACACAGCGAAGCCTCTTAATTCAGTGCTGTTAGTGATAGCGGGGCGTTGAGCCAGTGCTGAGTAATGAGTGCTGAGTGAATAAGTAAAATTCATTGTACTTAGCACTCCTGAATACTACTGAAAAAGAACTACAACGCGCCTTTTAAACAAAGGCGCGTTTTAAGTTGGTGCGTCTATCTGAGGTTTGAGTTTTATGAGGCTGGCGTATTTTTTATTCTGTGTAGCATAGTGTTACAGACTATGCATCAATTATTATAAAACTTATGAATGAATTTTGTTAACTCTAGAAAATTGTGATTAAAAACCATGCCCCGTTCCTTACTCCAAGCCGTTTTGTTAGTGGACGGCTACAATATCATAGGCGCTTGGCCTTGCCTTAAAAAAACGCGTGATAGCGTTGGACTAGAGGCTGCACGGGGCGAACTTGTGGAAGCGATGACTGGTTATAGTGCGTTTCAAGGTTACACAACTCAGATAGTTTTTGATGCTCAATATCAGAATAGCTCTAGTAATAAAGAAATTATTACTGAGCTTTTATCTGTTTATTACACTGATTTTGGGCAAACCGCAGATACTTATATTGAAAAATCCTGCGCTTCTTTTCGCCACCAAATAGCCCAATCTTTGATTTCGCGTGTGATTGTTGCTACATCAGATCGGGCACAGCAGTTGATGATCCAAGGGTATGGGGCTGAATGGTTGTCAGCACAGCAACTCTGTGGGGAAGTGGAAACCACTGTTTGCCGAATGCGACAAAAGTATCATACGCGCAAACAATCTAAGAGTAGGTTTTTAGCTAATGCCATTGATGCTAAGGCGCGGCAGCGTCTGGCTGAATTACGAATGGGATTACAGTAGATATTTAGTATCTCAGAGTCTCTGCTTAAATTCCTGAATAGATTTTGGCTGCAAAATTTCTCTAAATTAACTATCTAAAAAAAATATTGGCGAAAGTACTTGCCAAATACTATTTTTAGCCCTACTATTATAAATCGTGAGTGATCCTCAGTAGCTCAGTGGTAGAGCGATCGACTGTTAATCGATTGGTCGCTGGTTCGAATCCAGCCTGGGGAGTTTATCAATTTTGGATTTTAAATTTTGGATTCTAGATTATCCATCAGAGACTTATGGTCGCTTGACTCGACTGTGACGTTTCTGAATCATGGGTCTTTTGGTGCTTGTCCTAAACAAGTGTTGGAGTTTCAACAACGTTTGCGATCGCAGATCGAACATGAACCCTTACGCTTTTTTGGTAGGGAATGGGAACTTCTGCTAGACGATGCCAGAAGTAAGTTAGCGGCGTTTGTAGGTGCTGATGTCCAGGATTTGGTATTTGTCCCCAATGCCACGACTGGCGTTAATTCGGTGTTAAGGTCGCTGACATTTTCACCAGAGGACGAAATACTTACAACTAACCACGAATATAATGCTTGCCGCAATGCACTTGATTTTATTGCCAGTCGCACTGGTGCGCGGGTGGTAGTAGCAAAAGTTCCTTTTCCTATTGACTCGCCACAGCAAATAGTAGCAGCAGTAATTGAGCGAGTTTCAGCAAAAACCCGATTAGCACTTTTGGATCATATTACCAGCCAGACAGGGTTAATCTTCCCGATTCAAGAGTTGGCGAAGGAGTTGCAACAACGGGGTGTAGATACATTGGTCGATGGGGCACATGCGCCTGGAATGATTTCTCTAGATTTGCGAGAGATTGGCGCAACTTATTACAGTGGAAATTGTCATAAATGGCTGTGTGCGCCCAAAGGAGCAGCATTTTTGTATGTGCGACGAGATAAACAGTCAGAAATTCGTCCTCTGACAATTAGCCACGGCACAAATTCGCCACGCACTGATAAAAGCCGCTTTCAGTTGGAATTTGACTGGACAGGTACAGACGATCCTACAGCTTATATGTGTGTACCGGAAGCGATCGCTTTTATGGGTTCGTTGCTACCTGGCGGGTGGAAAGAATTGAGACAGCAAAATCATCAGCTAGTGTTGCAGGGAAGACGGCTACTTTGTGAAGCGCTGGAGGTGCAGCCGCT
Source organism: Nostoc punctiforme NIES-2108 (assembly GCA_003326195.1). Lineage (GTDB taxonomy): Bacteria > Cyanobacteriota > Cyanobacteriia > Cyanobacteriales > Nostocaceae > Nostoc > Nostoc punctiforme_A. Next base: position 47,347 of record LXQE01000096.1, on the reverse strand, counting down.
TTGTCCAAAGGAGATGATTGGTTCAATGGCGGTTGTGCCAATGCCTACGACTTTGGAAAACCGTGATTTCATGTCTATACATGATGAGTTGTTTGATAAGTTTGGTATTCAAGTGCAGGTGATGCCGTGGCAGGAAAAACCTCGGCTGTTGGTAAGGATTTCGGCGCAGATTTACAATACTTTAGAGCAGTATGAGTATTTGGCAAAGGTGTTAAAGGGATTGTGCTGTTAATCTAGTTTAGGAAACTGGCGATCGCATCAAGGGTATGTTTTGCACTTGTAGCAGTAAATATTGGGTGATTTGCCAAATAAATATTTTTATTAGATGCCACGTTTAAGGCAAGAGACGCGATGAATCGCCGTCTCTACAAATTGGTCTTTCGTAAATACGGCGATTTATCGCGTCTTTGCGATCTGCAAAGAGATTATGGGGCTAGTGGTATTCTTTTAGGTGATTGCACTTAAAATTGCTGAAACTAGGATAACGCTTTACATGACTTCTGGAGCGCTGCCTTCTAATCCTTTTGTGGCTGCGGGGATGATTGAAGATCCCAGGCTGTTTGTCGGTCGTAAAGATGAATTACACGCGATCGCATCTCGGATGAAGGGCGATCAGCCTACAAGTATTAATATAGTTGGCGAGAAGCACATTGGTAAATCTTCGTTGCTGCATTATTTTGTTCGGACTTGGCAGCAGCGAGTATTAAACAACAGCAATAGTTATGTGGTAATTTACCTACCGTTACGGGGTGTAGATTGCCAAACTGAAACGGGTTTTTATGAGGCTGTAGCCGAAGGTTTACTGAGTCACGTTCCGGGATGGCAACAACGCAGTCTGCAAAATTGTTGGAAGACTAAACCGCTTAATCGTCAAGCTTTTTCAGATGCGGTTAAGCAATGGAAACAGCAAGGGAAGCTACCTGTTCTCTGTCTGGATGATTTTGAAAGCCTTTTGAAATATCCCGATAAATTCGATAATGGATTTTATGACAATTTGCGATCGCTGATGGATAGCAACGCCTTGATGCTAGTGGTGGCTTCGCGTAAACAACTGGATGTTTATGCTAACGAGCATCGGTTTGTCTCTAGTTTTTTCAATATTGGTCACACTATTTCTTTGAATGAACTAACTACAGACGAGGCTATTGAACTGTCGCGCTTACCAACTCGCTCTACAAATGGTGCAGCTTTGAGTGTAGATGAACAGAATCATGCCCAGCAATGGGGCGATCGTCATCCTTACAAGTTGCAATTGGCTGGTTACTATTTGTGGGAAGCACGTCAACAAGGCAAGGCAATCAAGTGGGCGAAACAGCAGTTTGAACAACAGCTTGCACATCCTAAATTCAAAGCAAAGGGACAGGGATGGCAATTATGGCTGCATTGGTTAGTTTGGGATTTACCAGTGCGTCTGGGTAGAATAGCCAAGTTTATTGGTGGGGCTGTTGATGATGTGAGCAACTGGATTATCGGGACGGTAATTCTGCTTTTGCTCGTTTTGGTTTTGGTGGGTGTGCTGCACTGGAACGAAGTTTGGGATTTTGTGCGTGACAAGTTGGGGATAAAGTAACAATGAGTAACGCGTCTCCAGCATCAGGTTTTTGTAATTATGTGGCTGAATGTGTGCGCCTTTTGTATTGGATTTACTTCAAGCCTTTTACCTTTGAACGTTGGCTGCGAGATATTCATCCAGAACTGAAGCCGACAGATGACCCCTTTAATAAACGGGCTGAGTTTCGCACTAACCCCCGCTTGCATCGCTATGCTGGGCAACTTTGGTGGCTAACTGCTGTAGTTCCAATGTTTGCTGTGTTGCTGGTGGCACCAGTTTACACTCTGATTAGTGGTGAGTCATTTAACTGGTTTAAAAGCTATATTTTTTTGGTGGCCTGGTTTATAGGAAGGGTTGTAGACCGTGGCGGTAATAGAAATAGGCTGGTTATTTACCTTGTTGCTGCCCTTAGCATATTTTTGGCATCTCAATTTTTATCAGGTGTGGCGCTGGACGTGGCAGTTGACGTGCCGTTTGGCGTGGTGTTCGGTATAACGTTCGGCAGGGCGTTCGACGTGCAGTTTGGCGTGGCGTCCGGCTTGGCGAGAGGCTTGGGGTTCGGCGTGGCGTTCGGCGTGGCGTTTGGCGGGACGTTCGGTGTGGGGTTCGGCGTGGTGTTCGGCGTGGCGTTCGGCGTGGCGTTCGTGGCGATAAGCGTGGCGGGAGGCAGGGCGGTCGGCGTGGCGTTTGGCGTGGCGTGGATTTTAAGTACGTTGCGGGTTTACTTATGGTTGCCAGAATTACTGTGGATACTCACCCTGTTCTTGTTGTTTCCCAGTGGAAAGCGGGTAAATTGCTTGCGATATCTGCCGCCTCGCTTTGATGAATTGATTATTTTGCCCCTACCTTTTATGGATGTGATGATTGTAGAGGCTTATCGAAACAACCCATCTGCTGCCCGTGAGACTATTAATTATTTAATTACATCCACCAATCAGCAAAAAGTTGCAGCACAGGCAATTTCTGGGATTGCTGTAGATATTCTCAATCGTTGTCAGAGGTTGAGCGATATTGTAGAAATTGCCAACCAACTAGCGTGGATTCCCTCACCACCGCCAAAGGAACTTGGCGTTGTACTACCCCAATTTTTGGATATTAGTCAGAATGTACGGGCATCAGAGGAAGCAACTTCACCTTATCGTAAATATGAGTTACTCAATATTCCCATCACTGCATTACGCCAACTGGGGCAAAGTCTAGCTTTGACAAAAGATGCTCACGTTGCTGTCTCTTTTGGCAACACTGCACAAAGCTGGCTAACTATATTAGAAACGGCACAGCACACTTTAAACGAACAAGCACAGCAATCAAAAGAAATTCGGCAAGTTTATATTGCTGGTAACTCACTAGACCCGGAAACAGCAAAGAATCGTTTCAAAGGGCGAATCGATATATTTCGGGAAATCGAATCTTTGGCGCTTTCTGAGCAACCGCCAGTGTTGTTACTCTATGGTGGGCGGAGGACAGGGAAAACTTCAGCGCTGAAATATCTACCTTACAGAATACAAGCAAATATTGTACCTTTGCTGGTAGATTTACAGGGTGCAGCATCAGCCACAACGTTAAAAGGATTGGCTGAGAATTTAGCTCAACAAATTATCGAAGCTGCACGGCGATTACCCCGCCGCAAATTATTCTTGCCTAATCCAGATGCCAATAAACTAGCTGAAGATCCATTTCCCGCGCTGCAAACTTGGTTAGCAGAAATAGAACGCAGCAACTCTGATAAGCAATTTCTCCTCTGTTTAGATGAATATGAACGCCTGGGTGAGGTGGTGGAAGCTACAAGCAGCCGTGCGCCGCTCAATTTTATCCGTAACCTGCTGCAACACCAACGCAAGTGGATTTTACTTTTTAGTGGTTCACAGGAGTTATCTGAACTTGATGATTACTGGAGTGACTATCTAATTAACACCCGTGCTTTGCGAATGACTTACCTACACGAGTTGGAAGCCCGTGATTTGATTCAACAGCCAGTAGAGAACTTCCGCGATATCTATGAACCAACTGCTGTAGATGCAATTATCCAAGTTACTCGCTGTCAACCTTATCTCGTTCAGTTGGTGTGTTATGAGGTGGTGGAGTTGCTAAACCGCGATATCAGAAGAAACAGGCGAGAAGCAGATACAGCAAAAGCTACTGCACAGGATGTTAAAGAAGTTATACCTATTGTGCTTGAGCGAGGCGATCAGTATTTTCGGGAATTATGGAAGAGTTTAACAGATAGCGATCGCTCTGTGCTGCGCCGAATAATCCACGGGGAAACTCCTACACAGCAAGACAAAGGCGTTATCCGCAAACTAACGCGAAAAGAAATTTTGACTCCAGAAGGCAATGCTTTTCAAGTGCCTTTGGTGCAAAAGTATATAGAACAGTTGCTAGAAGAAGAATAAGCGTAATTCGTAATTTGAAATTACCGCTTGTTAATTTGTTGCGATGGCGATATTTGTTACAAACACTACGATTTTCGTTACAATCAATACGTTTTCATTACCAACGCTACGATTTTCGTTACAATCACTACGATTTCTGTTACAAACAATCTGATTTTTGTTACAAACACAATAATTTCGTTACAATCAATCTGATTTTCGTTACAATCAATACGTTTTTATTACCAACGCTACGATTTTCGTTACAAACATCACAATTTTGTGCTGTAGTAGCTTGCTAAATTCAACTTAACTATGAAATATCACAGACAGTAGAGGTAAAAACGCCAACAGAAAGCCATGCCAGGATTGTAATTGAGCTTCTGGGGTTGGTTCTGGTGGTGCTAATAAAGCTTCTACTCTTTGTTCTAAGCGATCTGCACCAGAGGAACCTAATGCAGCACAGCAAATTTCCGATAAAACGGGGCCGCTACTAACCACTAATAAAAGTGATTCCGCTAATACTAGAGGGTCTACCTGCAATGCAGCATAACCGTCAGCACGGAGTTCGCGCAAAGCTAAAAGTTCTTCCCACAAAGGCTCTGTATTCGGCAACCATGCAGTGCAAGAACGCACCCAACCCAACCAAAAAAACCAGAACGTATCCCTATAATGGTGATGCCCTTGCTCATGGGCTAAGACGCTTTCTAAATGAGCCGGTGAGAGAGTTTGTACTAATCCTTGGCTAACCACTAGTTCTGGTTGCCAAAAACCGATTTGACCGGCGAACAACGCGCCTGTTTGCAGCAGTCTGGCTCGTCTATCGCCAACATTTACCAAAGGACAGTTACGGGCAGATTCTACAGACTGCCAACCCTGGAAGGCAAGTTTAATGCATGAAATGGCAAAAAACGCTAAATAAATTAATGCTAGTAAATAGCTAATTGAGCCTGTATACATTCCGCCCATTTGTCCTTGAGGCCCCATGAACAGCACAGCGATCGCAGTCATGAAAATTAGCAAGGGCGGGAAGAGAAACAAAAATAGCGATCGCTGCCATCGCAGATTCCAATTGCCTTGGGGTTGATTACAAGCGGATCTTAACCACCAGGCAACTGCCAAAGCATTCAAAATCATTATCAGATGCATCATTGTTCCTCCCTGGCTTGGCGTGCAGATTGAATACGTTTGGCGATCGCTGCTATTTGCTCGCTAGCTGCTTCATCCAGACTATCAGCAAAGGCAGCAACAACATCGGGATTCCCCACCGCTAGAAATCGTTGTAACTGCTCGTGAGCTTTGATGACATCTGATTGCTGCTTACTCAGCATTGGCCGCCAATAGAATGCCCGCTCCTTCTTGTCGCAGGCCAGCCAACCTTTATCAGTGAGGCGACGTAAAACAGTGGTTACAGAAGTATACGCTAATTCACGGTTGGGATCGGCGAGGATGCGATCGTGTACATCCTTGACTGTGGCTGAACCAAGTTCCCAAATGATATTTAAAATTTCCGCTTCCAACGGGCCTAAAGATAGCTGTTTAGGGCGGTAGTCGGGTAAAGGTGCCATAGCAATTTCAATGGGGAGTGGGGAGTGGGAGAGACACGATTAATTGCGTCTGTACTGGGGAGTAGGGAATGAGCGAATATTTGTCCCTTTGGACTGTAACCTTACAACTGTAACTTTTCCCCATTTAGAAGGTCTGTTCTTGTTTTAGATTACAAGATAGTGCAGCAAGTCTGAAAGTCTAACACCATAAAATGCGCTTTTTGAGTATTTATTAGGGATTGAAAATTGGGCATCGGGCATTGGGAATTGGGCATTGAGCATTGAGCATGGAGAAGAGACAAGCTAGACAAGGAAGAGACTTGTCCCCTTGTCCCCTACTCCATCTATGTATTGAATGAGATACATTTTGTATTTTGATGATAAAAAATTTTCCTGGAGCAATTGTGACTATAGTTAGTGACACCAACTAGGTAGAATGTTATTTTCGGCAGTAGTATTAAAACAGGTGTATCCAGCCCGTGAAGTTATTCGTATACCACACTCCTGAATTGACTCCAACGGATAAAGCGCCAGAATGTGCGATCGCAGTCGATGTCTTGCGAGCGACTAGCACAATAGCGACTGTCTTGGCATCTGGAGGCGAAGCTGTACAAGTATTCAGCGATTTAGATCAATTAATTGAAGTTAGCGAAAAATGGCCCTCTGAAAAACGGCTGCGGGCTGGAGAACGCGGCGGTGCAAAAGTCGCTGGCTTTGAGTTGGGTAACTCTCCCCTCGACTGCACACCAGAATTAGTCCAGGGGCGGCGTTTGTTTATCAGTACTACAAATGGCACTCGTGCTTTACAAAGGGTACAAGACTCCCCAAATGTATTAGCAGCAGCTTTAATTAACCGGGCGGCGGTGGTGCAATTTCTCCTGGAAAAGCAACCAGAGACAGTATGGATTGTCGGTTCCGGTTGGGAAGGCAGTTATTCCTTAGAGGATACAGTTTGTGCAGGTGCGATCGCTCATAGTATTTTGCAGCAAACTAAGTTGTCACCTGAAGAACTCGCTGGTAACGATGAAGTAGTTGGTGCGATCGCTCTTTACTCTCAGTGGCAAGATAACTTATTAGGATTACTTCACCAAGCTAGTCACGGTCAACGATTGTTACGTCTTGACTGCCATGAAGATTTAAAATATTGTTCCCAAACTGATATTTTAGATGTCTTGCCAATACAACATGAAACGGGAGTATTAAAAAGTCAAAAGAAATAGGAAATAGGGAGCAGGGGAGCAGAGGAGCAGAGGAGCAGAGGAGCAGAGGAGCAGAGGAGCAGAGGAGCAGGGGAGAATTAATCAATGCCCAATGCCCAATGCCCAATGCCCAATGCCCAATGCCCAATGCCCAATGC
>LXQE01000096.1:0-40445 GCA_003326195.1 Nostoc punctiforme NIES-2108 | reverse complement strand
CAATGCCCAATGCCCAATGCCCAATGCCCAATGCCCAATGCCCAATGCCCAATGCCCAATGCCCAATGCCCAATGCCCAATGCCCAATGACCTATGCCCCATGCTCAATTTTCAAATCTATGAGCATTTGCCGGAGTCTTTGTCGCCAATGGGGGGGATAAGTCCCTAAAATTGCGGCAATTTTTCCACAAGCAAGGACAGAATAAGCAGGGCGACGGGCTGGTGTCGGATATTCGGCAGTTGTAATGGGGACAATACGTTCAACTTTCAAAGGAAAGCCTAGTTGTTGAGCTTCTTCAAAAATGGCGACGGCAAAATCATACCAGCTAGCAACGCCGCTATTAGTGTAGTGATAAGTGCCGCTAATTTCTGAGGTTAATAGGGGAATCGTCTGGGCTATAACTGCCGCTATATCTTGCGCCCAAGTCGGGCTACCAATTTGATCGGCGACAACACGGAGTTCTTGGCGTTCTGCACCTAGTCGCAGCATGGTTTTCACAAAGTTACTTTTGCCAAAGGTTCCATAAACCCAAGCTGTGCGGAGAATGAGATGATGGGCGCAAGTTTCCCGAATAGCTTCTTCTCCAGCGAGTTTGGTTTTACCATAGACACTCAAGGGATTAGTCGTATCGGTTTCTTGGTAAGGGCTACAGCCATTGCCATCAAAAACGTAATCAGTCGAAATATGAATTAGAAAAGCTCCTAATTTTTGGCTTTCTTGGGCAAGAATTAAAGGTGCAGTAGCATTAATAGCAGTAGCAAGTTCGGGTTCGCTTTCGGCTTTGTCTACAGCAGTGTAAGCCGCGGCATTAATGATGATTTGTGGCTGCTTGGATCTGATAACGTTGCGGAGGGTATCGGGTTGGGCAAGGTCTACTGTTGGGCGTGCTACTGAAATAACATTGCCGTAGGACGGGAGGATTTGTTGCAGTTCCTTGCCCACTTGACCGTTGCTACCAATCAGCAAAATTGATTTTGTCATTTGTCATTTGTCCAAGAGAAGCCACGCCCACTATTTAACGTGGTTTGAATTAGTCCGATGAAAGACAAAGTTTTTCCGCCCACCATAAAAGTAAGCTTAGGGTATCACAAGAGACGGGGTATATACTAATAACCAATGACCAATGACTACTTAATCAAATACTTCAGCAGTTCTGAAAGATTTACCAGCTTCGTCTTTAGCTGATAAAATCGGTGGTCCACTAAGTGGCCAATCTATCGCTAAATCTGGATCGTTCCATAGAATTGTGCGATCGCTTTGGGGCGCGTAGTAATCTGTAGTTTTGTAGAGAACTTCCGCTATTTCTGAAAGCACGAGGAAGCCATGAGCAAAGCCTAATGGTATCCACAATATGCGTTTGTTCTCAGCACTGAGTTCTGAACCTACCCATTTACCAAAGGTAGGAGAGCTTTTTCTAATATCTACAGCTACGTCAAAAATAGTACCGACAACAGCACGGATGAGTTTACCTTGAGGTTGTTGGATTTGATAGTGCAATCCACGTAGGACGTTTTGTTTAGAGCAAGAGTGGTTATCTTGGACGAAGTTCGTAACAATCCCTATCTCTTGAGCAAGTTTTTGGTGGTTGTAAGCTTCAAAAAAGAAACCGCGATCGTCTGCAAATACTTGGGGTTCAATTTGCAGAACTTCAGGAATCTTGGTATTTACAATGCTCATTAATATTATTTATCGGATGTGACGCAGTGTTGTGATTGTTAGATGAATTTCGCATTCATATTTTACAGGCACTGTGTTCCAACTTTGACTGTGGCTTGTCCTATTTTTAACAAGTAAATCACGTTAATTCAATTTGACAGTCATCACCAATCATAAATCGCAAGGCTTTAGGGCGACGGGGTGCAAGACTCAATTGTGCCCTTTGTCCAATCACACTATCAATAATGCGCTGATGGATGCCGACAATTTTAGCACCTTCTAAAATTACACTGTGTTCTAAATCGGTATCAATTAATGTGACATTGTTAGCGATGCTACTATAAGGGCCAATAAAGCAGTTTTCTAAATGACAATTGCTACCAATGACCACTGGCCCCCGAATTGTGCAGTTAATTACTTTAGATTTTGCACCAATTTGCACTCGTCCAATAATCTGACTTTGAGAATCGATTTCGCCCACAACTGATGCTGTCAAATAGGTATCGAGAATTAATCTATTAGCTTCTAATAAATCATCTTTTTTACCAGTATCTAGCCACCAACCTTGGAGATTGTGGGCTACAACCTGCTTTTTCTGATTGATTAAGTATTGAATGGCATCAGTGATTTCCAACTCGCCTCTGGTGGAAGGTTGGATATTGGCGATCGCATCAAAGATAAGGTGAGAAAAGAAATAAACCCCTACCAATGCCAGATTTGAAGGAGGAACTTTGGGTTTTTCAATTAACTGTAATACCCGTCCTGTTTCATCCACCTGAGCCACACCAAAGGCGCTAGGGTTGGCAACCGAACGTAAGAGAATCAGAGCATCTGGCTGTTGTTGGCTAAATTGTTGCAGAAAGTAACTTAACTCACCTAGTTGAATCAGATTATCGCCCAAGTACATGACAAAGGAAGAATCTCCTAAAAAAGGACGAGCCACTTGGACGGCGTGAGCAAGTCCAAGTGGCTGATCTTGTACGATGTAGGTGATGTTTGCTCCAAAGGATTCTCCATTTCCGGTTTTACCTTGGACTTCTGCCCCGGTTTCTGGACTGATAATGATGCCAATATCAGTAATACCAGCCGCGACCATTTCTTCAATGCCATACCATAAAACAGGTTTATTAGCAACTGGAACAAGTTGTTTTGCCCCGCTGTAGGTGAGGGGACGTAAGCGTGTACCTTTACCGCCAGAAAGAATGAGTGCTTTCATAAAGATTAGGATTCATTACAAGTCATTAGTCAAGATAATCTGAAATCTTGACAAAATCCCAAATAATTGCATTTAAATTCTGGCGTTAGTTTATAGGTAACGGGATAAGACTTCGGCGGTTGCTTTTCCTGTTTTTTCCCAACTGAATTGTTGAGAGTGAGTGATACCTTGACTAGAAAGGCGCGATCGCAATTCCGAATTAGTTGCAACAGCCTGCATCGCCTCTGTAATTTCTCCAGTGTTGTAGGGATCGATCAGAATCGCCGCATCGCCAGCCACTTCAGGTAAAGAAGAGAGATTGGAGGTAATGACGGGAGTGCCACAAGCCATTGCTTCCAGGACAGGTAAACCAAAACCTTCCCATAGACTGGGGAAAACCAGAGCGATCGCTTGATTGATGATTTTTGGTAATTCACTGTAAGGAACATAGTCAAGGAACTTCACCTGATTAATTACACCCAATTCTGCAACTTGCACTTTTAAAGTCGGAGTGTAACGCGAATCAATTGGCCCTACTAACCATAGTTCATAGTCTTTGCAGTTAGGTAACGCCGCAAAAGCACTGATGAGTCGTTGGATGTTTTTGTAAGGATCTTGGCGGCCAATATAGAGAAAGTAGTTGCTGGTGGGGAGGTTGAGAGGAAGGAAGTGAGTGCGATCGTGCGCCAAAGGAATCGCAGTAATTTTGCTGGCGGGAATTTCGTAAAAATCGGTGATATCTTTAGCCGTAGTTTGAGAAATACAAATAATATGTTGAGCTTGCTTAAAAACTTGGGGAGTATAGTAGCGGTGGTAGGCTCTGAGTGGTGATAAGCCTTTGGCAAAGCGCAGCGGTATCATATCAAAAGATGTGACAACAAAACGACAGTCAGTATATAGGGGTGCTTCCGGTAGCGGGGAGAACAAGAGACTCGATTTGAGGTTTTTATATATTTGTGGTAGTTGAAATTGTGTCCAGAGCAGTCGGTTAAAATGACCTTTTGTACCGTGGTCTGGTGTTAAGTTTGACGGCACTGGATAGAAGTCAAAATCGGGATATTTGTGCGCTGTTAATAAAGTGGGTTGGAAAGATTTTAAATAAGGAAAAAGGTTTTGAGCATAGTTGCCTATACCTGTTGGTTTAGATAAGAGAATAGATAAGTTAATAATTAATTGTTTGGCAGAGGTATTATCTACTATTTTCATTAAATAAGGGTTCTGTAAGCGTTTAATGTTTCTTTTGCCGTTCTTTCCCAAGAAAATAATTTTGCTCTGGCTTTCCCTTTATTAATTAATTCTTGGCGTAACTGGGAATCACTGATTACTTTCAGTATGGCTTCCCCTAGTTGGATAGGGTTATTAGGGTCAACTAGGATAGCGGCATCTCCTGTAACTTCTGGAATTGAAGAAGTATTAGAACTAATCACAGGAACACCTAGAGTCATTGCTTCCAATACGGGTAAACCAAACCCTTCGTAGTGAGATGGATAAACGAAGACATCAGCTTTTGAGTAAAATAATGCAACTAATTCATTAGATAGGTAATTAAGATGATGAATTTGGTTTGCCCAAGGCGAATTTTCAATAGCCGCAAATATCGGTTCGTAATTCCATCCTTTTTTACCAATCAATATTAATTGATGTTCCATTTTGTACTTTTCTTTTAAAAAATTAAAGGCTGTAATTATAGTATTAATATTTTTTCTTGGCTCTATTGTGCTGACAAAAAGTAGATATGGCTTGGAGAAATCATAATTGGCTTCCTTTTCTAGCCTTTGGGCAATTTCCTCAGACAAGTAATTAGGATAGTAGCGACTAGCTAAAGGTGTGACGTAGACTTTTTTGGGATCTACTTGCAAATATTTAATAATATCTTTTTTAGAGCTTTCTGAAATGGTTAAAACTAAATCTGTCCACTGTAAACATCGCTTTACCTTTTCTGTATATGTTTTTACGACTGAATCTATATAGTTAGGATATTTAATAAAAGTCAGATCGTAAATATTCATTACATTTAAACTATTTTGACAGGGATAAACTGAGTAATTTGTACCATGTAATATATCTGGAGAACCAAAATATTTTTCAAAGTAAAATAAACTAGGTTTAAAGTCTAAAGCTAATAATAAATCTGAGATTCTTACAGGTAAAGGCAGAAGATGCTCTTGAAAAGAATGTTTCAAGGATTCAGGAAAACTGAAGTCACGCCGAAGCCAATTTTTCAACCCTGGTTGATAGACTACTCCTAACTGAAAATTTTCCTGTTTTTGTAATACATCAAGAGCGCATATTAAATTAGCAACATAAAAACCAACCCCACTGGGTTTGGAATCCACTGGGGTGGCATCAACTACAATTTTTAGCATCAGAATATTTAAGCACCGCCATTGCTCAATTTTTTTAGATCGTAATCAACCATTAACTCAACCAATTGCTCAAACGAATGCTGAGGCTGCCAACCTAACTCCGTTTTAATTTTATTAATGGAACCAACTAACTGCACTGGTTCATCAGAGCGATAAAAAGCAGGGTCAACTGAGACATAATCTTGCCAGTTTAAACCAACGCAGTTAAAAGCACACTCAACGAGTTCTTTGACAGAGTGAGTTTCACCACTAGCGATGATATAGTCATCAGGTTGTGTTTGCTGCAACATCAACCACATAGCGTAAACAGCATCTTTGGCGTAGCACCAATCACGACGGGCATCTAGGTTGCCTAATTTTAATTCATTTGCCAAACCTAATTTAATTTGGGCAGCTGTGTACGTGATTTTGCGAAATACAAATTCTGTCCCACGTCGAGGCGATTCGTGAGTATAAGTAATACCACAGCAGTTGTAAAAGTTGTATTTTTGCCGATAGTTGACAGTCATCCAATGAGCGTAAGCTTTGGCAACACCGTAAGGATTCCGGGGACGAAAGGCAGTGCGTTCGGTTTGGGGTGATTCATCAGGTTGACCAAAAACTTCACTACTAGAGGCTTGATAGAATTTCGCATCTGGTTTGCAGCGACGAATAGATTCTAAAAGGCGAGAGACACCGAGGGCAGTATATTCAGCAGTGAGAGCAGGTTGTGTCCAAGAAAGAGGAACGTAGCTTTGCGAGGCTAGATTATAAATTTCGTCAGGTTGAGCTTCCGTAATCACATCCATTAAAGATGACTGATCTAAAAGATCACCAGAAAGGATTTGGATATCGCCAGAAAGGTGATTGATGCGCTCAAGATTACTGGAACTTGAGCGGCGGACTAAGCCGAAGACTTGATAGCCTTTGGTTAATAGTAGTTCAGCAAGATAAGAGCCATCTTGTCCAGTTAAACCGGTAATGAGCGCTTTTCTAGTCACAGTTATAATCCTACTGTTAAAAAAATAAAATTTAAAAGGTTATTTAGTATATGTTATGGCAAACTATAAGACTCATATCTGATTTTTGAATAAGATTTCAGATAAAATCCTGATATAACGGGCTTTTCAATCTCAGTATGTTTTCAGAAATCAAATTGGAGTCCTGTATTTAGTTAAAATCCAAAACTTTGTTTTAAAATTAGGCCGGAAATGCTCAAGATGCTTGAAAATCAAAAAGAATTTATAAAATCAAGGCTAATCTTCTATATCAGTAGGTGTAACAAAGTATAGCGAAACATTGAAATAGTAATTTCATCTTTTTGTTGTTTTATTTTTGCCAGACTACTATAATAACTCCACCAACAATAAAACTCAAACCTACGAGACGGCTTAAGGGAATTGTTTCCCTGAAAATGAAGTAACCTAACAGGACTGAGAAAACATAAACTAAGGAAATAGATGGAGCAGCAATACTTAAATTGACTCTGGTGAGAAGCAGAATATATGCAATAGCGCCTAAACCATAACAAGTTAATCCAGTTAATAATTCCGGTGTGGTAGCAATACTGATAATATTACTTAGGGCATTGGCTGAATTGACTTTTGCTAATTTTAGCGCCCCCAATTTTAAGAAAAATTGTCCGCCTACACTTGTAGCAACAGACATTAGTAATAAAGCAAATTCTTGTATGTTCATACCATTTTCCTCAAACTCATTTAGCTAAATGAACAATTAAGTATCTGATGTAACTGTTACATCGATTTTAGGGTATAGAGATTGCTTATCGCTAAACCAAGCAACCGTTTCCTGCACCATTGAATAAGAGTATATTTTCCTGGTATAGTAGGTATTTTAATAGTTGCATTAATTGCGACCGACTCTTCAGGAGTTACATCAAAAGGCAAAATCGTGCGATCGCCTCTGCAACTACCAGTCTCTCACTAGCATCGACTTGAATTATTGTATAGTTTGTATAGTAATTAACTCCTCTTAGTAACTGTACAGAAATTATTCATCCAAAACTGAAAATATTGGTGATGAAATCCTTCAAATCCAGTCAAATTTACCAAAACTTTTCTGAGATTCTCGCGCTTATAGTATCTTTTGTGATCTCTAATCTCTGCTTCACTCACTATTTTTAATCTATAAGCCAAAAATTCTAGTACGGGCTGCGACCAAACCGATGGAACTGTCAGTATTAGTTTACCTTGAGGAACGAGAACTCTATAAATCTCTTTTAAAATATCTTTTTCATATTCTATGTGTTCTAAAACTGCCAGCATGGTTACAACATCAAAGCTTTCATCGTTAAATGGCAAATGATTTTTAAGCATTAGCTGCTTAGTTTGTATATTGCCTGAGTTAAAATCTTTGACTTTAAAATCAACACCAAATCCCTGCTTAATATGAGGGGAAATGCTTTTGAGAAAAGTAGCCGAACTGCCACAGCCTACATCCAAAAGAATAGAGTTTTTAGGAATATGGGATATTACTCTTTTAAGCCGGAGGTATCGTAATATTGGTTCTAAAAATGGTTCGCTCATATTTATTTAGTTTTATAGCTAACTGGAATTAATTGATGAATTTCACTAAACTTACTGAGGAAGTATATACAAATTATGTACCATGTCATGAGCATACCAATAAAAAAAGTAATTAAACTATGACTTTAATTACTTTTTTTTACTTTCTAATAATTGCGTTCGTCTAAACCATGATAGCTGTGGAAATAGCAACCAAAATAACATTTTTATAAAAATCTTGGGTGAAATTAATTTTTGCCAACGAGAAAAGCCCTCAAAACTATTCAAAATCAATATTTTAGTAAATTCTTTAATTTGATTATCATCAAATTTATCAAGATTTGTAGTTTCTTCAACTTTTATCAATGCGTATGCAATAATCCAATTATCTGGAACAGTACCAAATTTATTTTTCAGCATTTCATTAATTTCATAATGTGCTTGCAATCTTTTACTTAAAGTTTTATTAGTACTGTACATACGAGAACCTGCCAGTTTTTGCGACACATATTCAAAATTAATATATTTTCCACAACGTAACCATAGCTCATAATCCATACAATACTCTAATTGTGGGTTTAAATTGCCAAAATTTTCAATTAGGCTGCGTCTAAAAAACACTGCTGGTTGACAAAGATAACATGTTTCAATTAACCGTTTATAATTCCAAGGTTCTGTAGGAAAAGGTTGCAAAATTTGATCGTATTCATCGATCCAGTCAGCGTCACCATAAATAACTTGAGTCTCTGGATGAGCTTCAAATATTTTTTTAACGATCGCAAATGCTCCTGGATAGTAAATATCATCAGAATTAATCCAGGCAATAATATCACCTTTTGTCATTGATATACCTTTATTGACAGCATCAGATTGTCCTTTATCTGGTTCTGATACCCATCGTATTTTTTGATTGTATCGTTTTAAAATTTCTAGTGTTCCATCATCACTTCCTCCATCACAGATCACATATTCCATATCTTCTATATCTTGAGATAAGACACTTTGTATAGTTCTCTCTATGAAGCGACCTTGACAGAAAGAGGGTGTAATGACACTAAATTGTAAATTCATTAAATTTATTTTTTAACAGTAAAAACAACAAGCGGTTTTGCTGCCCACACTTTTGTATAAACAATTTGTTTTGTTAAAAGTTTTTCTTGATCTTCAGCATCCACAGAAATGATTGCACAAGGAATAAGATTTCTGTAAGGATAAACACGGTATTTTACTGATGATAAGTTTTTGACATTAATATGCTCAAAATTAAGTAACTGTTTACTACTATTATTAGCAATTATCCAAAATGGGTATTCCCAAGAATCTTCGTTCATCAATAAACCAATATTATAACATTCTTTGTACTTAATAAAATTAATTGCATCAATATAAGGCTCTTTCAGTTGAGAGTTATTACTAAAAATTTGAGATGTTCTGTCTACACTAAAAATAGTGCCATTTATGTTATTAACAAATTTATTATTATGCAATAGTGGACGCGATGCATTATAAAAGAGGTAAGGCTGACAAGATAATATGAAAATCAGTCCTAGACAATTAACTAGTCTTTGATTAAAAACATTAGAAATGATCGTTCCAATAAATGCAGAAAAAAGTACGAAAATAGGAAGATGAAGACGACTAGCCCAAGGTTGCCATTTAAGAAGTAAACTTAAAAAAATAAATGAAAAGCAAATATTAACAAGATAAATTTTAATCAAATCATTATGCTGATTCTGCTTTACATAAACTACATATATTACAATGGAAAATATAATTAGTAAAAAGTGCATTAAGTTACCAGACAAATCTTCATGTAAATAAATGCTTGGATTAGAAATTTTAGGAATATGAAATTCTACGCCATTAAAAGTTGTAGCAGGATCGCTGGCACTAATACCTAAAAAATCATGAATTTTATATATTATTCTTTCTTGAAAAGCATTTAATCCTTGAATTGGTGTAGCTAGATGAAGAGAAATATTCCGAACAATATTTGATAAAAGTGCTGGTAATGTAAATATCTCATTTACAGTGATATTTCCCAACACCCCAAGAGGATTTTTATAAAGTTCAAAGTTCCGATACCAAATACCAAGGTTTATAACAACAGCTATAATACATATTTCCCAAAGATGTCTAAAAGCTTTCCACTTTATACGCTTTAGCATCAATACAAGTAAACAAATAGCAAATGGTAATGCATATATATAAGCTGTACCCTTTGTTAAAATAGCTAATCCAAGACTAGCACCAATATTAAATGAGTTTTTCAAGCTAAACTCATACTTGATTGACAATAAAAAATAATAAACAAAACAAACTAACCATAAAGATACTACATAATCATTTTGAGTACTTGATGCTTGAAGAATACCCATCGGTATAGTTACACATACAACTGAAGAAAAAAGCTGACCCCCTAATTTTGCTCCGAATTCTTTGGCAATTAAGGATACTCCAATTAGACAACCAAGCATACTAAACCATTGCACCAAATTGGCTAAACTATCGCCACCACTAAGAATCTGCAAATGCATAATAGTATACTCTGACCAAGGACTTAACTCTAATTGTCTGAGTATGTGGCTAGGATAGTGAGCAACACTAGCATTTTGAATCCAATGAACTACACGACTCATGTGATAGGTCATAGAATCCCAATTGTTAGATGGTGCTATTAATGCAATTAAACCGACTACAACTGTGATAAAAGCTGTACCATAAAGTAAAATAATATGAGGTTTATTATTATAACTATATATAAGTTTTGTTTTATTGTTTATTCTAAAAAAAGCAATTATGCATAAAATACTAAAAACAGTCCAGTTAATTAATATACATACAAAGTTAATATATCTAAAAAGACTAAAAAATTCAGTTACAAAAGTTAAAAAAATACCCCAAATTATCAATGATAGTAATACTGACTCCCGCCAGGATTTATTTATTTTATGAAATATTATTATCAAAAAAATTAAAGATATTATTAATAGCAATGCAAACATTTTATAGTCTTCTCATTTTACTTATTACTATTGGAAAAATCTTTAGGCGAATAAGTTATACTTAATTATGCAAAATATAGCTATAATGCCATCTTTCCAACCTATTTTTTTGCCTTCACTGTAAGTTCTACCATAATAAGATATGCCTACTTCATAAATTCGGCACTTCGTTTTTGCTAATTTTGCAGTAATTTCAGGTTCAAAACCAAATCGATTTTCTTGTATTTTGATAGATTGAATAATTTCCCGGCGAAATGCTTTATAACAAGTTTCCATATCTGTCAGATTAATATTAGTAAACATATTAGATAACATAGTCAGAAATCCATTACCAACTCTATGCCAGTAATATAAGACTCTATGGGGTCCACTTCCTTGAAATCTAGAACCAAAAACTACATCGGCCTTGTCTTCTAAAATAGGCATAATTATTATTGGATATTCTTGAGGATTGTACTCCAAATCAGCATCTTGAATAATCACGATATCACCAGTAGCTGCTGCAAAGCCAGAACGTAAAGCGGCACCTTTTCCTTGATTTTTGGAATGATAAATTACTTGATCAACCTGTGCTTCAACTGTTGACTTTAGCAAT
Source organism: Nostoc punctiforme NIES-2108 (assembly GCA_003326195.1). Taxonomy (GTDB): domain Bacteria; phylum Cyanobacteriota; class Cyanobacteriia; order Cyanobacteriales; family Nostocaceae; genus Nostoc; species Nostoc punctiforme_A. The sequence goes on along the minus strand of LXQE01000096.1, from coordinate 29,123 downwards.
TCGTATGTACCATCTGTTGAACAGTCATCTACAATGATAATTTCACAGTTTTTAACTGGCGATGCTTTGACTGCTTTTACAACTCCATCTATTGTTTCAATCTCGTTGTAACAAGGTATAATTACAGATAATTTCATGGTTATTCATTCCTTACTTTATTATTTATTGTTAGAATGTACAAATTATTCACGTCCAAAATCAAGTTCATTATACAAAAATTTTTTATCCATTTTTTTTGCTCAACTTATTACGCCATTGCAACCCTAATTTTGCAAGATGATAATTTTTATAAACCAAGTTGTTCCATAAGAACTGGGGGTATGAATAAGCTTGTAAAGCTTCCGTAAAAGCAGTTAGGTGAGACTGAGCAGTCATTGAGGGAGAGAATTCTTGGGCGCGTTGCTTTCCTAGAGATATCATCTTTTGTCGTAATATATTGTCTTGCCATACCTTCTCAATTGTCTCAGCAATAGCTTGTGGTAAATTCGGATCAAACAATTCAGCTGCACTAGAGGTAATTTCTGGAACAGATGTTGCATCTGCCGCAGTAACTGGGCAACCAGCTGCCATTGCTTCTACAAGGGGAATACCAAAGCCTTCAAATAAAGAAGGGAAAACTAGCATCCTAGCTTTGGTATATAAATAAGCTAACTGTTCAACAGTGACATAACCTAATAGATGTACTTGCGATCTGAGTCCATACTCTTGCGCTTTTAATGAAAGTGGATAACCATTTGCTTGCTCAAAGCCAGTAAAAACAGCATCAATTACCAAATTTCTCTCTTCCTTTAGAAGACGTAATGCCTTAAGTAATCGGTCATGATTCTTATGCTTCCAGAAGTTTGCTGGAAAAAGGATAAAGTCTTTTGGTAAATCTCTGTCAGGTGCTTGGGCTATTTGATTACTACGGTAATAACGTTCATCTGTGCTGAGATAAGATACAATTACTTTTTCGGGGGCAAGTCTGTGGTGTTCGACAATTGTTCCCTTAGAAAATTCAGAGATGGTGATGACTCTATCAGCCATACGTGTTGAACTGGGAAAATGAAGTTCACGGTTATATCTATCTTCAAGAGTGAAAAATTCTGGGTAGAATACTTCTTGAATATCAACTAGTGTCATAACCGTAGGCTTCGGAAGTGGGCGAGGATACAAGACGCCAAACGGGCAAAAATAGAGGTCTATCTTGTCAAGATAAGACAACACTTGTAGTTGATCTTGTAATAAAATTGCGTTTTTTCTCCAACTATCGGTTCCTAATTTATCTAATTCTTCGGCATTATGCTCAAACCAAAAAAAGATATACTCATTATCTATATCTCTTTCTAACAACTCTTTAAATAACGTAATAAAATACTGTTTTAAACCACCAATATGAGCTTGAAGTAAAAAACAATTGATACCAATTCGCATAGTTTAGTTTTTCTTTTTTTTATCAAAGTAATTTAATGTTAACAAGCCGTAAAGAACGCCCAAACTAAATGCAGTTTTTGATAATGACAACATTCGCATTTCTGATAGAGAAACATCATGATTTGTTTTATAACTAGGTAAAATTGCCCTTGCAATAGATTTGACAACTATTCGAGAGTGATAAAATATATGATTTTTTTTATTTGACTTCAAGTCACCTAAAAAAAATATTTGTGAGATAGTTGTCACACCTTCCCAAAAGTGGCGTTTTAAAAAATAGCTTATGGTTAACTTTTTAGGAGATATTTGATGATAAACGTGAGCCTTGGGCTGATAGTAAAGTTGATATCCTGCATTTTTCACTCGTTTGCCTAAAATAGTTTCTTCGCCAGTAAGCATAGAGCGTTTACGAAAGTAGTTAGGGCCAAGATTTTCATCAAACCCCCCTAGTTCAACTATCACATCACGTAAACCTGCCATATTGGCTCCTATTGGTTGATCGTGATCTGGCATAGGACACATTTCATTGCCAATATCATATAAACCTAATAAAAATTCTCTTTCTTTCGGATACCATTTTGGCTTCCTGTGGAGCCAGATTGGATCAATGCGACCTCCTATTAATGCTGGTGTTGGTTTAACTGTCACAAATGCTTCAGCAATCGCTTTCAACCATCCAGAATCAGCTACAGCATCATCATCAATAAAAGCAACTATTTCACCATTAGCCTTTTTTAATCCCAAATTTCTAGCTCTACTTGCTCCTGCTTCGTCTAAAAAAAAGTATCTAATTCTGGTTTCGTTTGAATATTCTTTAATTAGCCTTTGTTTCAGCGTTTGATTTCTATCTTGATCTATCACGATAATTTCATAAGAGTCATAATCACCTTTTAAAACGCTAGCCACACAAGTTAACAAAAGCTCAGTCCTTTGGCATGTTGGAATTATCACCGAGATATTAGGGGATTCAGTCATACGCTGATTGCCATGAACTATAATTTTCTTTGATGATATCGGTACTGAAAACGCTTCCATTTATACCAGTCAATAAGATTTTGAGTAATATTATCATCTAATAATCTAGAAATACGTATTCCTAAAATTTTTTTTAAAATATATGATACGGAATAAATGTGCATAACACTCAATGGTCTTTTGGACAGACCTTTTTTAAAAGTAGCAGATGCTAAATCATTCAACTGCTTTTTATATAATTCATTAGCTAAAAGCAGACAGGCTAAATCTCCTCCTCTACTTGCCTGTTGCTCAATAATTTTTTTTTCTCTATCTGGCAATAATTTCCATTGCCTGAAAACTCTATTACCTTCTTCTAAGGTTAGTTGAATATCAAAGTCAACTTCTTTAGCTAGATTGTAATAATAATATGCAAAAAAGATGCTTAAAGACTGACTACCTCGATAACGTCTAAATATTTCCAAGTAGTCTTCCCAAAAAACTGTTGGGCTAGAAAGCGATTTAGTCCCTTTAATTAAGCGAAACTTGCCAACTTTATATGGTCTGTGAATAAGTTTTAATCCAGCATCACCTGCTCTCACCCAATACTCAACATCCATAGCATAATGAAAAGATTCATCAAAATACCCAATCTTATTAATTACACTTTTGCGCCAGAAAGTCGCTTGCTGCATAATATAATTTGTAAAATCATTCCAGAGGAAATGATAAGATGTCATCAAAGAATGATTGTAAGGACGAGATAACCATTCCCACTGTAAATTGCCAACTTCATCAATTACATCGCCATCCCCATAAATAAAGTCAGCTTCTGGGCGATCGCTAAATTCTTTAGCTATACGTTCAAAAGCTCCTGGACAGTAAAGATCATCAGAATTAATGTAACTAACAATATCACCAGTGGCTTGGCGCAAACCTTGATTAATCGCATCTGATTGACCTTTATCCTTTTGGCTACACCACTTAATTGAGATGCCACGGCATTGTATAGGCCATTTTTCTGCCGATACTAAATCGGCATATTTTTTGATTACCTCGATTGAACCATCACTTGAGCCACCATCCATTACAAAATATTCAATTTCAAATTCACCTGCTTGAGAAATAACACTCTCAATGGTTTCACCAATGAAAGCAGCTTGGTTGTAAGATGGGGTAACGATGCTGAATCTGGGTAAATGAGGCATTTTTAATGAAATGATCGTTTATTCAGGAGGAGCGAATATCCTAAAGTCATCAGTTGCTCTACTGAGTAGGGAAGAATCTTGGACAAGTAATCAGCTATCAACAGTTTACTATTAGACTGTTCATCATACAACGGAGTCATCCACTCTATTTCAAATTGGCAATTAATAAACATATTTTTCAATTTAATAACATCAACTCTATTTATCTCTAAACTTCTATATATCCACTCTATGGCGTCTTCCAAAGACATTGACGTATCGCTTGGCCATCGTTTCTCTAAAGCCTGTCGCATTGTTTTTTCAGTCCAGATTAAATGTGCCCAAGGAGGAATTAGTTTAGTTATTTCCTCAATGTGATGTAGATGATGTCCATAAGAGCTAGTCCAGACAGGTTGAAAGTTAATAAGTACACTTCCTCCTGGTTTCAATACATGGTACATTTGCCGCAGCACTTGACTTCCATCAAAAAAATGTTCAAAAGTTGAAAGAGAGATGATTAAATCAAACATCTCTGATTCAAAATTTAGTTTTTCTCCGTCCATATTCATCAATTTGCCACAAGCATTTTGATGTTTAACTTCTATATCTTCAGCAATGCCTAACCCAATGCCAATGTAAGTAGAAACTCCTTTAAGCAAAGACTGCTCCATTGCATAACCATGTGGAGAAGCTCCCACATCTAATAACTTTTTATTTCTGATAGGACGTAAGGTATTTAGAATATCAATCATCTGGTGATTGTATGCCCTAACACCATTCATATCAGGTCTGCTTTGATTAAAGGCTTCTATGGTTAAGATATATTCTTCATAAAGCATGGAATTAAGTTTTTATACAATTCCTGGAACTAAAATCGAGTTTAGTCAATAGTATCAGAATAGTTGAACAAAATTTTGCGCTATGAAATTGATTAGACGCAAATTACTCTTCCATTAATGCAGATGATGATATTGATTGAAATTTAAGTAGTTTTAGACGGCGAAGAATTCTTACTGGTAACTGAATCTGTAGATTATATAATTGCTGCTCCATTTGCTCGATTTGAGTCGCTTGCTCATTGATCACCTGCAAACGCGCAGTCCTATCAGCCTCAATCACCTGCAAATGCTGCTCCATCTGCTCGATTTGAGCCGCTTGCTTATTGATCACCTCTAAGTAAGCAGCATGATTAGCCTCAATAATTTCCTGCAAATGCTGCTCCATCTGCTCGATTTGAGCCGCTTGCTCATTGATCACCTGCAAACGTGCAGTTCTATCAGCCTCAATCACTTGCAAATTATCACTTAGCTGCTCAATTACTCGCAAACGCGCAGCCCGATCATCTTCAGCTACTAGCCATTTTTTTTGGAACTGGTCAACCTCATCAGCTTTATCAAGCAGCGCCTGTACCATTCGCCCGGATGGAATAGTTGCTAAACTGCTGCTTATATGCTCAACAGTGTTTTCGACTAATGGTTGCCGACTAACTACAAAATACATGTCATAGTCAAATAATGCAGGTTTAAAGTACAGTATATGAAAGCCGAGACGTTCGAAAAACATCTGAATTGCTCTTTTGTTAAATAAGTACAGATGCTCAATTGCCTTAAGTTGTTCTAGAAATCTGTCATTGTTAGCAACCATCTCTGCATATGTTTTATCTCCTAAGTAGTTAGGTGTTTGAACTGTCAGAATTCCATCCGGCTTCAGTAGCGAGATACAGTGTTGAATAGTAGCTACTGGGTCAGGTAAATGTTCTAGTACGTCGTAGAGTACAATGGCGTCGAAAGATTGCGGTTGTAATTGCTGATCTTCAACCCTACCTAACAACATTGGTATATCAAAAGTTTTTTGGGCAAAATCGACTACCCAAGGACTCAGTTCTAAGCCAGTGCCATCAAAACCAGCCCATCGCATTAGTGCCACAAAAGAACCGTGGGCACTACCTAGTTCTAACACCCTAGAACCAGGTAGCTTATATTTGAGCAGAGTACGCAGCCAGTGCAAGTTTCTTTCTGGTAAGTCAAGGCGTGTTCTTTGATAAATATCTGGGTAGCCCCAATCTTGAGTTTGACGAGAGAGCCAGTACTCTCTACCATAAAAGTCTTTGTTGTCATCGAACACTAAAATTTGTTCGGATTCCAAACCTGTCTGCGACACTAGTGTTCCACATTTTGTACAGGCCAAGTAGTCATTAGAAAAATTTTTGAGTTCGTTATTACCGCACCAGCAATGCCGTTGAGGTTGATTAATCATTTTGTATTCCATAACTAAAGTTTGTTTATCTGTGAGTAATAACTCTATATTGATTGCATTTCTCATAGGTAGATAAGTATGTAGCGTTTCCTAAGCAACTGAGGTACACCTAATTCTTTTCTAGAAAACTAAGCAGATTTAAAAACGTACCTCACCAGGTTGGGAACCGCTATAAGTCTTCATTTACTATTATTAGAGAATGAACTAACAATGGGCTATTGCTAAATATTCATCATCAAATCTAATTTACCTTTAAACTCATATTCTGCTGTTACAGGCAACTGAGCAATGCCATAAAATGGTAACAAAGGATCGGATGGAGGTACTACCATAAGTGGACCAAGTGACTCATGACAGTCGTGAATAAAGCCTATGTTGGGATTATCTCCAGTTATATCTTCAGCAACTGTAAAATTAAAACTATATTCTCCTGGTTCTATACGCATCTCTAAACGTAAACAGACTGCTAGGTAGTCTTCAGTGTCAAGCAAGGGCAGTCGTTGCCGCAACTGGGTTGTTCCAGTGGCAAACACTAAAGTTCCCATTCTGTTGTATAAGTGTATACCTATGTTGGGAGTATTTATTACTTCTTTGGCTTGAAGTAGCAGTTGAAAATGTAAAGCGCTCATCATATCAACTACCAAGGTGTCATGATCCTCATCATCACATACCCTCGCAGCCACCAGTTCTAGCCCAAGTGCCCCGTGGCGTTGCAAATGATCCGACCGGAGAATTGTATGGTTGATTATTTTCTGAAAGTCAATAGTTGTTCCCAGAATTTTATTGGTTTGGTTGATAACTTTGTGGGTAGTATTAACAGCAACACGCTGTCCAAGTAAACTGTAGTAACGATTGACTGCTTCATTTGGATCGCCATCAAAAATTGCGATGCCATCTTTCATTAACACTGAGCGATCGCAAATGCTTTGAGTCGTAGTGAGATCGTGTGATACGTAAAAGATGGTTACTCCACATTTCTGAAGTAAACGAATATGCTCAAAGCATTTTTGTTGAAAAAATATATCTCCTACGGCTAACGCTTCATCTACAATCAGGATATCGGGATCGCAATTAGCGGCTACCGCAAATGCTAACCTCACAAACATTCCACTGGAATAAGTTTTTACAGGCTCGTCAATAAACTCCCCAATATCAGCAAAAGCAGTAATAAGATCAAATTTAGCTTCTATTTCTTTTTGGTTTAGTCCTAATATTTGTCCATTTAAAAACACATTTTGCCGACCTGTAAATTCTGGATTAAACCCACTACCCAACTCCAAAAGTGCTGATATACGCCCATTCACCTGAACTTCACCTTGAGTTGGTGTTAATGTCCCAGCAATAATTTGTAGTAATGTACTTTTGCCAGAACCATTACGCCCAATAATTCCTATAGTTTCTCCTCTAACAACTTCTATATTAATATCCTGCAATGCCCAAAACTTCTGGGCATTACTCTTGCCAGGTAGTAAAATCTCCTTCAATCGGTCTACCGGACGAGCATAACGCTTGTAATATTTAGAAACATTCTTTAGGGAAATTGCAATCTCACTCATCACATTACTGCTGCTCATAAGCAACTAAATTACATCGGCAAATGCTGGACGCAAACGCTTATACACTACAAACCCGGTACAAAATATAATTACGGCGATCGCAGAAGCTACACCCCATTCGCCCCAATGCTTCACCTCACCCACTAAAATTAGATCGCGGTAAACCTCAACTACAGCTGTCATAGGATTTAACCAAAATACCAAACTCCGCCATTGTTCTGGAATTGCTGATGCTGGATATACAATCGGTGTCAGATACAACCAAAGATTTAAAATTAGCCCTAATGTCTGGGGGATATCCCGCAAAAAAACTGTTAGTCCCGCAGTGAAATAACCTAACCCTGCTGTTAACAATAATTGCGTTAACCAGATCAAAGGTAATAGAGCCAAAGTAGTATGTAAAGTATGAGAAGTTACTGCCACAAAAAAAATCAACGCCATCAAACCAAAGGAACTCTCAATGAATGTTGACAAAACTGGCACTAGGGGTAATAAAGCTAGAGGGAATACCACTTTTTTAACTAAATTTGACTGTCCGATTACAGAATGAGCAGACTGAATTAAGCCACTACTAAAAGCAATCCAAGGCAATAATCCTGCAAAGAGCCACAAACCAAAGGTGAAGTTATTGTCTGGTAAAGCTTTGAGGCTCAACTTTACCTTCAGCACAATCGAAAATACATAAACATAAATCAGTAATTGTGATAGCTGATTTAGTAAAGGCCACAAATTACCCAAAATAGAACCCTTATAACGCGCCTCTAAATCCCGCCTTACCAAAGTTCTCAGCAAGTCAAACTTTGACCACCATAGTTCATTTACTGGTAAGATACGCCTAAATTTTCCTGCTTTACGTACAAAGTCTCGCATTGTTCGCAACAATTTTTGCTTCCTTGCTCACTACCTACACACTCAATCACTATTTAGTAAAGCTTTATAGCTATAAAATTTATCTTTGTGTTCCTTTTGGAATGCTGGAATACATCATTTATTAAACATCTTAGCCAAATTATCTTGGTGATTATACAATGAATCGCATATTGTTTAGATGTATTCTTACTCACATAACAATTCAGTTGGCAGCAAGGCTTTTCTCGATTAAAAAAAGAGTTTTTGCTTAACTCAAGTTATCTGGATTAACTCCTAGCGATCGCAAATACTCTGCTAATCGATCAGCCCGTTGACGTTCCTGTTCAGCCCGTTGGCGTTCCTGTTCAGCCCGTTGACATTCCTGTTCGGCCCGTTGGCGTTCCTGTTCTGCTTGTTCTCTTCGCGTCAGCACCCAACCTGCAGAATTATACCAACGTAACCACAAACCTGTTGTCTGCTGATAAGAACCTTGCCAAAGACCCAATCCTAGCTCTAACTCTGCCAGAAAGAAGCGGTTTTCTGGTAACGAGATTGCTTCATAACGAGTGCCCATAAGTTTAAAAGCACGTAAATGATTTTCGTAGCGGTCATAGATAACGTAGTAGGGAACCCGTAAAACCTGTTCATATACCTCCCACTTAGTTGGGGGTCGGTTTACTTCCCGCAGTGTTTTTCCTAAGTCTTCTTGTTCTGTACCAGGTGAAAGTAATTCAACTACTAAAAATGGATCAATTCCTTCTTGCCAAATAACGTAACTTAAGCGCAGGTCTTGCTGTTGGCTAGCACTAGGTAATCCTAGAACCATATACCAATCAGGACGCTTGTACCACAAAGGATGGCGGGGATCGTAGTAAAGATTTAAGTCGCTAGCAAGTAAAATTTCCTCAGATGGATAAGCAAGAGGCTGACAAGTCTCACTGAGCAAATCTGCCTGAATCCGGTGAAATTCATCTGGCAAACCTGATTCCCCTACTAATTCACTGGGTAAATCATACATCGTAGGCATTGTTTCTTGTGGCGGACGGGGTGGATCTGTTTGATACATGACTACTATCTTTGTTGCTTAACTCAAGCTATCTGGATTAACTATCTCCGATGTTTGACGACAAGCAGCTTTGCGTCTAGACAAATTTTCCGCCAGCGATCGCTGTCGTTCTTGTTATAACCATCATTGAACCTCAGAAGTCATTAGTCATTTACTATTTTCCTTCATCTTCCCCAGTTCCCTCATCTCTACTGAATTTATGAAAGCAGAGTCACGGATTCCGTTACACTGAGACTTGGTTTATCTGAATTGTAATCAGGCATGGAAATCGGACAAAAGGTTAAAGTCTTTCGTTTACGCGATCGCGTTTCTCCCCCAGTTGTAAAAAAACTCGGACAAGTGGGTATCATCCAAGGCTACAAAGTCACCGATGGTGGTGGAATCGGTGTAGTGGTGCTGTTTGACGATAATTATTCCACTTGGTTTTTTGAAGATGAAATCAAACCTGTGTAGTAGTAAAGAACTCAGATCGGAGTTTTTCTTGGCATCTGAAATTGAAAGCACAGGTTGAGAATCTTTATTGAGTGCTAAGTTGGAGTTGAAAAGCTCGGCGGTGAAAATAGGAATCAAGTAATGGCTCTAATATTGACATTTTTGGGCAAAGGCGGCACCGCTCGTACCAAAATTGCGATCGCCGCCGCCAAATTATTGGCAAGTCAAGGCAAGCGCGTACTCCTAGCAGGACAAGCAGAACCAACATTATCAATCCTTTTAGGTACTCCCATTGCTGCCGATCCTCAAGAGATCGCTCCCAAGTTACAGGCGGTACAGTTTCAAGCATCTGTGCTACTAGAACGCAACTGGGACGAAGTGAAAAAACTGGAGGCACAATATCTCCGCACGCCCATCTTCAAAGACGTTTTTGGTCAAGAACTGGTAGTATTGCCGGGGATGGACAACGCCCTAGCTCTCAATGCTATCCGCGAATATGATACCAGTGGCAAATATGATGCGATCGTCTATGATGGCACGGGTGACTCTTTAACGTTGCGAATGTTGGGTTTGCCAGAATCCCTCAGTTGGTATGTCCGGCGATTTCGGCAATTATTTGTCAACTCCGATTTGGGGAAGACGATTACTGAATCACCCTTGATTCAACCCCTGATTAGCAGTTTTTTCAATATCAACTGGACAGCAGATAATTTTGCAGGGCCTACCAACCAAGTCAATAATTTCTTGGAAAAAGGGAGAGCCGCTCTTGCCGATCCGAAGCGTCTTGCTGCTTTCTTAGTGACCACAGGAGATCCAATTGACGTAGCAAATGCTCGTTATTTATGGGGTAGCGCTCAACAAATTGGTTTAACTGTCGGTGGTGTTCTGCTTGTGTCTCCTGAGACAAATGTCAATCTACCAGAGGAATTTATACCCCTACCTGTAAGCGTTGTTCCCGACTCGCCAACAGGTGACTGGCAACCACTGATAGACGCACTACCCAACTTTGAAGCACAAGCTTTACAGGCTCCTAAACCAATTGAAATAGACATTCACAATCGTCAAGTACGCTTATTCTTGCCAGGATTTGACAAAAAGCAAGTCAAACTCACCCAATATGGGCCAGAAGTCACGGTAGAAGCAGGAGACCAGCGGCGGAATATTCCCCTACCCCCGGCTCTCAGTGGCAGACCCGTTGCTGGAGCAAAGTTTCAGAATAATTATTTGATAATTTCGTTTTAAGTTATGGGAATGGGGCATGGGGAATGGAGAATGGGGCATGGGGAATAGGGAATAGGGAAGAAACTTAATCCTAATGCCCAATGCCCAGTACCCAATGCCCAATGCCCAATGCCTAATTAATCAGTAAAAATTATGTCAGAATCAACTCCCATTACCCCAGACCCTAATCCATCTGAGGCATTAGACTCAGTGGTAAATAATCCCAATGATCAAGCAATAGCATCCGCCGATCGCAATGCGAAAACTAGGCAGTTGCTGGGGATGAAAGGTGCATCTACTGGGGAAACTTCAATTTGGAAAATTCGTTTGCAGCTAATGAAGCCGATTACCTGGATTCCCCTAATTTGGGGCGTAATCTGTGGTGCGGCTTCTTCGGGTAACTATACTTGGACACTGGAAAATGTGTTGAAAGTATTAACCTGTATGCTGCTGGCTGGGCCATTGATGACAGGTTACACCCAAATCCTCAATGATTACTATGATCGCGAAATCGATGCCATCAATGAACCCTATCGCCCGATTCCCTCTGGCGCAATTCCCCTACCCCAGGTAATTATTCAGATTTGGGTACTACTGATTGCTGGTATTGGTTTGGCGTTTGTGTTAGATGTGTGGTCTGGTCATGAATTCCCGACTATTACAGCGATCGCAATTATCGGTTCCTTCATCGCCTATATTTATTCTGCACCTCCCCTGAAACTCAAGCAAAACGGCTGGCTAGGTAGTTACGCCTTGGGTGCAAGTTACATTACCCTACCTTGGTCTACAGGACACGCTTTGTTTGGCGAACTCAATTCCACAATTGTGGTTTTGACAATGTTCTACAGTTTGGCTGGATTAGGTATTGCCATTGTCAATGACTTTAAGAGTGTAGAAGGCGATCGCCAGTTAGGATTAAATTCATTACCCGTAATGTTTGGTATCACCACTGCGGCATGGATTTGTGTAGTGACAATTGATGTCTTTCAAGGATTGATCGCAGCTTATCTTGTCAGCATCCATGAGAATTTGTATGCAACAATACTAGTACTGTTAATCATCCCGCAAATCACCTTGCAGGATATGTATTTCCTGCGCGACCCTGTGAAGAATGATGTTAAGTACCAAGCCAGCGCCCAACCTTTTCTTGTGCTAGGAATGCTAGTAACAGGTTTAGCTCTTGGTCATGCTGGTATTTAAATACTTCTATAGTCGGAATTTAGGAATTAGGAGTTAATATACTTCTAATTCCTAATTTGTATCAGGATATACTGTGTTAAAAGTGATATTTTTCCTCCTTCATGAGATTCAACCTTTGTTAATCCCAATATGCTTTATCACTGCTTGGACTGTAACTATTCTCGTTGTTTTGAGTCTCTGGACGGCGGCGCGAGATAGCATGGCTACAGCCAAGCAAATGCATCAAATCCCCTGTACTGGTTGCCAATTTTTTACTGACAATTACCGTCTTAAATGTACTGTACGCCCATCTATTGCCAATACAGAAGAAGCGATCGATTGTCTTGACTATCAACCGAAGACTAATCCTTATCTATATTAGGGATTGGGGACTGGAGAAAATGAGGGAGACAAGGGGAAAAGGGCAATAACCCATGCCCAATAACAAATGACTAATAACTATTGACCAATTTCCAGCAATATTTTTAAAACACCCCGACTCTGGGCGTGTTCAAAAGCTGCAAGCCCTTCAATGAGGGGGTAAGTGGCATGAATCAGGGGTTGCACGTCAACTTTTCCTGTGGCTAGTAGCTGGAGGGCTGGGCTAAAGGGGCCACAACGGGAACCGATGAGAGTGATTTCATCTACTACTAAAGAAGAAGCATCTAGGCTGAGGTTGCCAGCATAAGTACTTTTCAGTACAAGAGTACCACGGGGACGTAGAGCGCGGCGGGCGATCGCAAATCCTTCTGGGTTGCCAGTGCATTCTACTGAGATATCGAAATATCCATCTGTAACAGCGTCAGCTAGACTCGTTTTTATCCCCCGTGCTTCTAAGTTAGCCAGTTTATCTCGATGACGCCCCACAGCTAAGAGTTCACAGCCAGTTAGAGCTAGTGTCTGCGCTACCAACTGCCCTAGTTTGCCATCTCCAACCACTAGCACCCGATGGTTTGGATGCAATAGCACTTGCTGCTGGATTTCCAAAGCTGCTGCTAAAGGTTCAGTAAATGTTGCTACTTCTGTCGGCACATTATCAGGTACGGGATGCAGGTTCTCTACCGGCAAACAAAGATATTCACTAAATGCTCCGTTGCGGTTGACAATACCCAGAACTGTACGATTTTCGCAGTGAGTTGGTTGTCCACTACGACAAAATCGACAATGCCCACACACAGCGTTGATTTCTCCAACTACGCGTTGGTTAACTAAGTGTTCTGGCCCTTGTTCGACAATGCCGACAAATTCATGCCCCAAAATACCGATGTAGGGATAGTATCCTCTAAGTAGTTCCAAATCAGTGTTACAGATACCCGCACGCAAGACGCGTATCAAAGCTTCTCCTGGTGGTGGTTCAGGAATGGGAATATCTGTACGTAGCTGCAACTGGTTATTTTCGAGCCAAAGTCCTTGCATTTTTCTTCACACTTATGTTTCTGTACTAGGTATTTCTCTAATTTTGGTTACATCAATTTTGCTTAACCAAGTAACCAAGTCTTCTGAATCAAGCGCGATCTCGCTTCCTAAAGTTTTGATATAAACAAGTCCATCACTAATAATTAAATCTCGGATTGGATACCATGAATCCCGCCTCCTGATTAGAAGTTCCAAGGGAATCCCTAGTTTTGAAGTATACTTGCGATATTTCCACCAAGCTCGCCATAGAAGTACAGATTTAGTACAGTGCATCTCATAGCCTTTGGGAACTTCGCAGTATTGATACTGATAGAAACCCCGACTATCTACTTCTCCTTTGAGGATATAACTAGATTCTGCTAATGCCTGATTTATCAATTCCCACTGGGTTGATTTTGGAGAAATCGAGAATTCCGATAGGGTGTTAGATAGTTGAGCAGTGGCAATTACGCCTTCAGATTTTGCTGTTAATTGGTTGGTTTTATAAACTGTTTGCGCTGTCAAAACATGATTTGACAACAAAACGTCTTTTTTCTGGATAGAGTTTTGCACAAACTCTCGAATTAAATCTAGATTAGACAACATAAAATTTTTTATACTAAATTAACCAGTGTGATGAAAGCCACAACACTACTTAAATTAATAACTACACTGGTTTTGCACTGAAATCAGGATTATTACTAGCTTTATTTATACTCAATTCTTTGTTTAACTAGGGTTTTGTTAAGTTTAATGTCGAGTATGCAATTCTCCACTAGGCTAGTTGACAAAATCACTGTTTTCAGCATTAGGAGCTGCAAATTAAATTTTTACGCCTTCGAGAAAAGGTTGAAATACTGGAACTAATTCGGGACGACTAACCACAAGGGTGGGAAAAGAGCGATCGCTATAATCTTCTCCGGGTGATAATGGAAACGGCTCTGACTTCAGCGATGACCATACCCCACCAGCAGCCTGGACAATTACCCAAGCCCCGGCTAAGTCCCAAACTTTTGGTGTTGCTTCAATACCACCGAGAGTAGCCCCAGTAGCAACTGTCAAAAAATTATAGCTAGCTACACCCAACATCCGAATTTTGCAAGGAAAGCCGTTTTTGATAGCTGCGGTGCTACGAGAACAGAGGTTAAAAAAGTGATTATTGCTGGGACTATCAATACTAGTGTGGATGGGGTGGTGGTTGAGAAATGCTCCTGTTGGTGTTGCTAAACCAGATGAACCCGCCCAGAAACCATGAAAAGCTTGATTCAAGGTTGGTGCGTAAACATAACCGAAAATAGGTGTACCTCGATACAGTAAACCCAGAGATATTGTCCAGATGGGAATGCCGCGTGTAAAGTTGGTTGTACCATCAAGAGGATCAATTACCCAACACCACTCAGTACCGGGAAATGACTGATCGCTCTCTTCGCTCAAAATGCCGTAACCAGAGAAATTAGAAGCGATCGCATCCCGAATTTCCTGATCTGCCCATTTATCTGCTTGCGTCACCAAACTTCCATCAGCTTTTTGGGAAGCCTGTACTTGCCCAAAATCTTGCATTAGCTGCTTACCCACCCTGGTAGTAGTAGTTTGGGCAAAATCTAGAATTGTTGTCCAAAAATCATTCATTGGTTATTAGTCATTTGTCATTTGTCATTGGTCATTGGTCATTTGTCTCATGCCCAATGCCCCATGCCCTATACAGTTTAGTTTAAATCGCTTTCTAAAACTGAAGCGATCGCAAGCTTTGTACTTGTTTGAAATTCTGTGATATTCACCCGATTCAGAAACCAAATCGACAGCACCATTCCCACGGCTTCTAGGGCAAATACCAGTCCATAAGCTAACTCTAAATTTGGTAACACCTTGCGTCCAATATCCAAAACTGTACCTCCGATGACTACCGCCACACCTCTAGAAAGGGACTGCGCTAATCCCCATGCACCAATAAACGTACCTGCGGCTTCTGCTGCGGTAAGATCCAACATCAAGCTAATTGCTGCTGTAGTTAAGAAACCTGTGGCTAAACCGAACAAGACCAAACTTAGTTTGAGAACTGCTGCATTAGCTGTGAATCCTGAGATACCTAGCAAGATTGCACAAAATGCTACCAACATACAACCTAGACGTGCAGTTCTGCGCTTACCCAAACGCGGGACAATGTAAAAGCCCGTAACCCCGTAGGCAATCAGTAGACCCGTTCCATAAAAAATATTTAATTTGGTACTTTCCGCTAGGGGCATTTTAAACACTTGACCCGCATAAGGTTCTAAAATCGGGTCTTGCATAAACAAACTGATAGTCATCACCAGTAAAAAGGTGAAAAATATACCTGTTTGTGGGCTAGCGGTCAAGATTTTCCAAGCATTGCCTAGAGTAATGCTGTCTTCCCGGTTCACCAGTGTGGAACGGGTTGAGTATTGAGAGTATTTTTTTTCTACGCCGAATGTTGCTGCGATCGCTAAACCAAATACAATTGCTGGGACGATAGTAAACAATCGGTTGATGGCTGGCTGCAAGGTTTCTACAGTTGCTTCTGGTGTTAACTGTTTCAGTAAGCTAGCACTGATAATTGCGCCAACAATAATCCCCACCATTAGCATCGACCAAACCACACCGACTACTTTAGAACGGTTATCTTCTTCAGATATATCCACCAACAAAGCAGCAAAGGCAGTACCGCTAGCACAAATTCCTAGACCGTATATAGCGAAAACTAAAGCCAAAAGTGCTGTCCAGCCGATTGTTTGGGTTGTCCATACCCAAGTACCTGCACTATTTCCAGCAAGATTCATCTGCCACATTACTTGTACAGCTAAAAATGCTGCGATCGCAAATATTGCTGCGCCCACCCAAACATAAGCTGTGCGGTGGTATCCCCATAACGGCTTGGCATCGGAAATCTGACCAAACCAGATACGGGAAGGAGCAACAAATAAAGGGAGTGCTAGAACAACTGATACCAGCGTCGCCGGAATTGCTATTTCTTGAATCATGACTCTGTTGAGTACGCCCAGAGTCAAGATAGACATCATGCTCAATCCCATCTGAAATAAACCCAGCCGGAACATGGTCAGCAGGTTTACCCTTGGCACAGATAGGGATTTTGTTTTGGTATCAAATACTTCACCGCTTGCCATAGCTACTTTTTCGTATGCTTTATAGGATTTAATCTCTCTCTTTAAATAAAGATAAACCCTACCCGCTCTAAATCAGCGAACGAAAAGTTGAAGTTGCGATTTGGCAAGCAATTATACACCTCAATTAGGGTATGCTTCAGCCAAGTTAGGATTAATTTTTATGGCTTGGTTGTAATCTGCGATGTATACGATGGGCTACGCCTACGCATAACGAGAGAATTTTAGGATGAAATAGTGAAACGAGACTCCATTTACTATCAAATTTTTAAGCGCTTTCCTGGGTTACTCTTTGAACTGATTGATGTCCCTCCTCCTCAAGCGCAAAACTATCGATTTGAATCACTTGAAGTCAAAGAAACGGCTTTCCGCATCGATGGTGTGTTTTTACCTCCAGAGGGTGCAACATCCAGAGTTATCTTTTTTGCTGAAGTTCAATTCCAAAGAGATGAAGCCCTCTACCATAGGTTCTTTACCGAGTCGCTGATGTACCTGAACCGTAATCGTTCTCAGTACGATGACTGGTTCTGTGTGGTAATTTTTTCATCACGCTCTGTAGAACCAAGGGATCAAAAAACTCATCGAATATTTCTCAACAGCGACCAAGTGCAGCGAATCTATTTAGATGAGTTAGGCGCGACTAATCAGCAGCCAATAGGCATCAACTTGATGCAGTTGACTCTAGCATCGGATGAAGTGATGGCAGAGCAAGCAAAGCAATTGATTGAGCGGGTAAAATTAGAGCAAACAGACACACTGCCGCAAAACGAAATACTAGACATCATCACCACAATCGCTGTTTATAAGTTTTCGACCTTGAGTAGAGAGGAAGTTGAAGCTATGTTAGGACTGACTTTGGAGCAAACAAGGGTTTATCAGGAAGCGAAAGCCGAGGGTCGAGAAGAAGGTCGAGAACAAGGTCGAGAACAAGGTCGAGAAGAACGGGAAGCTGAAATGTTGAAACTTACCGTCCCTCTGTTACTAAAAACAGGGATGAGTATGGAGGAGATTGCTCAACATCTCAATGTTGATATAGAAGCTGTCCAGCTTGCCACACAACAAAATACATAGAATGGGCATTTTATGTCTGTTGTCATATTTTTGCAAAATGAGCAGAGCTTGATAAGAATCCTCGATTGTCCTTTTATGGTTTCCAGAGCGATCACGCCAAAATATGACAGATTAAGATATGCCTATTTGAGATTCAGAAGTTGAAGCAAATTTTGAAGCTTAAAATTATTCCAACTCAAAGCTACTGAAGTTTCAATAGTTAATTCTCCTTGTTGAAGCTTAGTCATCAAAGCAGAACCATTTTCAAGATTAGGGAAAAGGGAATCTAAAAGCTGCAATTGATTTCGAGGAAGAGTATAATAGACCTTATTATTTTCAATTCTAACCTCTTTTGGTAAAGTTCCATTGGGAAATTTACCTCCCAAAAATCTTGTCCAACCTGCAATGAGGTGACGGTAAACTATCGCTTCAGTCTCAAATTGAGGAGGGTTCAATAAGCGAAGTTCACCTTCAATGCAATCTTTATTAAGAGTTATTTTTTCAGGAGTAAAATGTAATTTTACTTGAATTTTATTGTACTCTATTGTCGCAATCAGTCCCTCTTCAGAGTGTGGTTCTAAGCTTTTTAATTGTTCAACTCTAGATTCGGCTTGTTGACAGAGAAGTAAAACCATTTTTTTGGTCAAAGTCAACTGTTTAGCTTCTGAACTAAACATTATGTATTCTTCTAGACTTCTTTTTAGAAATTGTCTAGACTCCTCAAATGTTACTGCAAATTTGTTAAAAAAGCCCATATTTACTTATTTAGAGAAGATAGAACTATTTATAAGTATTCCCATAAAATTCGGTTGAATTCTCACGATCAGAATAAAAGTCAAAAAGCTTAAACAAAGACTGAACCCAACATTGAGCAGGAACTAGCTAAAAATAGCGATCGCACTCTAGCAATTACAATGAGAGTACAACTAGTGTTGTACCTCCAGAGGCTGAAAAAATGAAACGCACACTATAACTATATATTCCTGATGAGTTGTGGACACAACTTGACCAATACTTAAAAGATCACCCAGAGCAAAACCCATCAAGTGTTGTACAGGAAGCACTAGCGGAAAAGTTACGCCCCAAAAATGGTTCAAGGCTACTATCGCTAGCAGGAATCGTGGAAAATGCTCCTACAGACGCTTCAGTTAATGAAGATTATTTGATACAAGGATGAAGCGTCTCGTTTTGGATGCAGGCCCCCTGATTGCCTTAGTTTCCGGTAGCTCAACTTTATGACACTAGTGTTTGGACATTGGATTACAGAGATTTGAGTTGGTTCAAGAGTCTGGAATTGTGGTCTCCGGAATCATTACACAGGTGAGTTTAAACATTATGAAAATGTGGTTTTAACTACGCTATTCCATTGAATTAGTAAGATAAACTTGCCGTATGTATGTCATCAAACTACTTAGCTTCATCCAGTAACCAAAAAGGCATAAGTAATGAGTAAAGAACCAGTCAAAGTAATATTATGGGAAGAAAATCAAAAAGATTTTCTCAAAAAATTCTACGACCTTCAATTTACTCCCAGAGTAGGAGAGGAAGTTTACCTAAAAAAGGAAAGATGGAAAGTAACCAGAGTTGAGCATGATGTAGAAATTAGTGAGATTAATGTCTACATGGAATTAATCAAAAAAGCCAAGCAGGATAAATCATCTAATTCATAAATACAAGTAAATACACTCAACTATAGCAATCCTATTTGATTTGTGAGAATTGCGACCCACAGATCCCTGACTTCTCGAAGAAGTCGGGGATCTTGTTTATGCGCCTTTGATTCAGGTTTTAAATTGTTATGCAAGCCGCAATGTCTACGACGGGCGTAGCTGCGGCACCACAAGATTTGCAGTCAAGTGGTGACGATCGCACCCAATCTTGTCTGTAACGATACACTATAAAAGTAAAGAAATGTAAATAAACTAAATTTTGCAACCGTGGAAAACATCACATTGGGGCAAAATGGCCCATCTGTTACACCCTTGTGCATAGGCACTTGGGCTTGGGGTGATAAACTATTTTGGAATTATGGCGATCGCTATGGCCCAGAACAGTTACAAGAAGCCTTTACCGCAGCCTTAGAAGCTGGTATTACCTTCTTTGATACTGCCGAAGTCTACGGAATGGGGCTATCAGAGAAATTTTTGGGACAATTTCTGCAACAGACACAACAACCTGTACAAATTGCCACAAAATTTGGCCCCCTACCGTGGCGATTTACAGCCCAATCCGTCTCTGATGCTTTAACAGCCAGCCTCAAACGGCTACAACTTGAGCGAATCGCCCTGTATCAAGTACATTGGCCTTTTGCCTTCCTTCTAAGTCAAGAAACTTTGATGAATGCCCTAGCGGATGAAGTGAAGCGAGGGAGAATTGCCGCAGTTGGTGTGAGTAATTACTCAGCAGAGCAAATGCGAGACGCACATCAAATATTGGCAGCCCGTGGAGTGCCTTTGGCTGTGAACCAAGTGCGCTATTCTTTACTCAGTCGCCAAGTTGAAAGCAAAGGTATTATCACAACTGCCCGTGAGTTGGGTGTGACTATCTTGGCTTATAGTCCTTTAGCTCAGGGATTACTCACAGGCAAGTACAGTATTGATAGTGCTGAAACCCCTACTGGTGCGAGGAAAATAGACGCGCGATTTAAGAAAGAAGGACTGCAAAAAATTGTCCCAGTCATATCTTTGCTACGCAACTTCGGGGAAAAATACGATCGCACTCCTGCCCAAGTTGCTCTCAACTGGTTAATTGCTCAGGGGAATGTTATTCCTATTGCTGGGGTGAAGACAGCTGAACAGGTACGGCAAAATGCTGGCGCTTTGGGCTGGAAATTGAACGACGATGAAATTGGAGAGCTAGAACTAGTTAGTCGTCCTTGGTTGTAGAGACGTTACAATGCAACGTCTCTACTCAAACACAGGAGGGTAGAATATTCTGAATTCTGTATTCTGACTCCTGTTTTATCTTCCTACAAACTTGTAGAAAAAATCACCCAAAAAGCCAAAAAGTCAAGAGCCAAAGTCAAAATTTTGACTCCTAACTCTCAACTCTCCAATTTCAGGTTTGGATTTTGGATTGAAGAAAAAACCTCAAATCTAAAATCCAAAATTGATTAACTTCTAACTGTTGACTAAGAAGCTGATTCTCTAGCTGTCGGTGAACCTATCTTTTTACTAGGGGATGCAGAAGACTCGTGCCCACTTGTCCGCAGTTTTGGCTTGGGAGAAGAATGTCTTTCGTCTCCATTACTGCTATCTGATTTCCATGCAGCACGGGGACGATCGCTAGAAGAAGATTCACGACGCTTACCGAGTCTTGGTTTGGGAGCAGAAGATTCTTCTTGGGGAATTTCCACGTCTGAACTCAACCAAGCGGGACGAGTTTGATCGTAAGCGATTTGTAGTGCCGCTGCGGCGATCGCTTGAGCATCGTATTCTTCAATCAATTCGCTGACAATGGGCAAGAATGAAGCCAAACGCTCACCTGTCAAAGCTTCTCGTACCAGTTCTTGCAATTTCAGAATGTGTTTTGCTTCAATCTGGGCGCGTGTAGGAATCGTCAGGACTTGCCAACTCTGGCGGTTATGACGTTCAAATGTTTGTTGTTTGCGGCGCTCAAATGGTTGTACTAAAGAAATTGCTGTTCCTTCTTTACCAGCACGACCAGTACGACCAATACGGTGGACGTAAGTTTCTACGCTATCGGGTAAGTCGAAGTTGATTACATGGGAGAGTTGATCGACATCTAACCCTCTTGCTGCAATATCAGTTGCTACCACCCACCGAACTTGACGGTTACGGAATCTGATTAATAAGCGTTCCCGCGCTTGTTGGGACAAGTCACCGTGGTATTCATCAACACTGTGACCAGCACCTTGTAACTGACTGGTGAGTTCGGCGGCTGTGCGTCTGGTGCGGACGAAGATTAAAGCTGTTTCTGGATCTTCCATTTCCAGAATTGGCTGTAAAGCCTTGGCTTTTGTCCAGTGGCGGGGGATCAAGTAAGCTACTTGATTAATCTTGTTAGGAGCGGCTTTTGGCTGCTCAACGGTGACAGTTGCAGGCGATCGCAAGAACTTGTTCACCAACATCCGAATCGAGGGTGGCATTGTTGCCGAGAATAAAGCTGTTTGGCGATCTACGGGCGCTTGCGAGAGGATTTTGATTACATCGTCGATAAAGCCCATGCTCAACATTTCATCGGCTTCATCTAACACAAACCACTTCACTTGATCGAGCTTTAAACAGCCGCGATCAAGCAAATCTATTACCCGTCCGGGAGTGCCCACAACCATGTGAACGCCACGTCTGAGTTGTAACATTTGGCGGTCAATTGATTGACCTCCATAGATTGCTAACACCCGCAATCCTTCATTACCGATAAATTGGGCGATCGCATCGTGAACTTGCATCGCTAATTCACGAGTTGGTGTTAAAACTATGGCTTGCACAGCTCTTTGATTGATATCTAGCCGTTCTAAAATTGGCAGTGAAAATGCTGCCGTTTTGCCTGTTCCAGTTTGAGATTGACCGACTACATCACGACCGGCTAGCAATTGGGGAATTGCTTGCACTTGAATGTTAGTTGGTTCAGTAAAACCGATTTTTTCTAGTTCTTCGACACGCTCTTGGGAAATTCCTAATTCTTGAAATGAAAGAGTCATTAATTCGTCCTAAATTTTATGTAAGGATTTTGGATTAGTCATTTAGTCATTAGTTATTTAGTCATTAGTCATTAGTCATTAGTTATTGGCTACTAGTGAGCCAAGGGCGATAGCGCAGCC
This sequence comes from Nostoc punctiforme NIES-2108, assembly GCA_003326195.1. Classification (GTDB taxonomy): domain Bacteria; phylum Cyanobacteriota; class Cyanobacteriia; order Cyanobacteriales; family Nostocaceae; genus Nostoc; species Nostoc punctiforme_A. The sequence continues at coordinate 6,645 of LXQE01000096.1, read as the reverse complement.
TCAAGCTATGCCAACGAATCCGCGAACTTCAGGTAAACCCTCACGAAAACTGCCATTAATGCAGCGTTGACCTCAGAATAAGGGTGAATCTGGAAGGGTCATTTAACAATAGACTTTGGACAAAAGACAAATAACAATTTAGTTATTGACTACCTGACCATAGAGGTCGTATGTATCAGCGTGGTGAATCGCTATTGGCACGATGGTTCCTAATTTTGCCTGGCCTTTGACATATACCAGACCATCAACCTCTGGGGAAAATCTACCTGAACGACCTATTAATTCACCACTTTCAGGATTTTCTTGCTCAATCAGGACATCAACGATTTTGCCTACTTCCTGTTGATTTTTCTTTTGGGAAATCGGTTGCTGGATTTCCATAAGTTGGTATCGGCGCTCGTCCATCACCAATTGGGGCAACTGATTTGGCAACTTGTAAGCTGGGGTTCCTTCCTCAGAGGAAAAGGTGAAGACACCAACATGATCGAATTCATGCCTTTGAACAAACTCTAATAAATGCTCAAAATGCTCGTTTGTTTCTCCTGGGAAACCAACAATAAATGTTGTCCGCAATACGGCTGTTGGTAGTGCCGTTTTGATGCGATCTATAATCCCATCATTTACGCGCCCTTGCCAAGGGCGGTTCATGGCACGGAGAATCTCTGGATGAGAATGCTGCAAGGGCAAATCCAGGTAAGGCAGGACGTTCGGTGTTTCTTGGATGGCCGCTATCACATCTGGGGTCAGTCCCGTGGGATAAGCGTAATGCATTCTGATCCACGGTATATCTACTTTCCCCAAAGCGCGAAGTAATTCGGCTAATTTTGGCTGACCGTAAATATCTAGACCATAATTAGTGGTGATTTGGGAAATTAAAATAATTTCCTTTACCCCTTGACTAACTAACTGCTCCGCTTCAGCGACGATAGATTCAATAGTACGCGATCGCTGGTTTCCTCGAAGATGAGGGATTATACAAAATGCACAACGATAATCACATCCTTCCGCAACCCTGAGGTAAGCAACGCCCTCCGTTGTAGTGCGATAGCGCGGTGTAGTTTCGTCGGCAATATAGGTTGGCTCTATACTAACCTGTTTGACCCGCTCGCCAAGTTCAACACGCTCAATTACATTTACAATTTTGTGATAATCGCCTGTACCCACAACAGCTACTGCTTCAGGCAACTCCTCCAAAAGTTGTTCTTGGAAGTGTTGCGCCATACAGCCAGTGATTACGATCTTTTTATTTGCCTCTGCCAGTTCTACTAAAGTTCTGACAGATTCTTGCCGGGCCGCTTCAATAAAACTACAAGTATTAACAATAACGTAATCTGCTAACTCTTCATTTGTATCTACACCGTAGCCAGCTTCTACGAGCATTCCCAGCATGTGTTCTGTATCAATTCGATTTTTCTCGCAGCCCAGGTGAGAAATGGCAATCGTTGGCTTGTCACCCATATTTTGAAAATATCTTCATTTTTTTTCTTGTAGTCAACATTTTGGCGCTAGTTTCGCTTTTTTCCGATCACTATCCTTTTAATAACAGTGCAATGGCAGATTTTCACTGTCAGCAACTGCCCGTAGACCTATGACCCTATCAATAATAAAAATAGAGGTCATGTTATGATATTTTTATCAATCTGTTCCCCAGGGTAAATTGAAGTGTCTTTGGGTACATTTGACACTTGTAATGTTTTTTAACAATTCGCCTATTGGTATTTTACATTACCACAGCGTGTGCGTTGTTAACCTACCCATCGGGAAGCCGCCCAAAGGGCTTGTTGTGAGAAGTCGCTACCCTCCGGGAAATCGACGAAAGCGACTACGCCTATAAAGCAGTAATGCTACCCTGGCGATTGGCAAGTCCTACGACAGTGCGCGGACAAGACGCCTAAACCACGGAAAGCTGCCTTGCGTCTAGTGAGTGGCAAACTCCTCTTGTAGCCAGGTTTTATCTTAACATATCTTATGGGAGGTTTCACGCCAATTTCCATCTGAGGAAAGAGGCAATAAACCGACTATCATAAAACACATTTGACTAGTTAATGAAAAGTCAAGAGTCAAGGGTCAAAAGGAGCCAGTCACGTGCGGGGTTTTCCCCGTTGAAGAGCCACTCTTATATAGAGGTTCCCGACCTTCAGGGGAGTGGTGTTGAATTGGCGTTCAATAGTCAAAAAATTCTGGACTCTGGACTCCGCGAGGCGGATTAAAGACGTGGACTTATATCAGATATTTAAAACTCGCTCACCAATTATTGGCGTGGTTCACCTGCTACCACTGCCTACCTCACCCCGTTGGGGAGGTAGCCTCAAAGCGGTGATTGACCGTGCCGAACAGGAAGCCGTAGCCTTGGCAAGCGGAGGGGTTGACGGTCTGATTGTCGAAAATTTTTTCGACGCGCCGTTTACCAAAAACCAAGTCGATCCAGTGGTTGTGAGTGCCATGACCATTGTGGTGCAGCGAATACAGAATTTGGTGACTTTGCCTATAGGCTTAAATGTATTGCGAAACGATGCCAAAAGTGCAATAGCGATCGCTAGCTGTGTACAAGCGCAATTTATCCGCGTCAACGTCCTTACAGGCGTGATGGCAACCGATCAAGGATTAATTGAGGGAGAAGCCCATCAACTACTCCGCTATCGACGGGAGTTGGGCTGTGATGTTAAAATCCTGGCCGATGTGTTGGTAAAACACGCTCGTCCTTTGAGTTCTCCAAATCTCACAGTCGCCGTGAAAGACACCATTGAAAGGGGCTTAGCAGACGGAGTGATTTTATCTGGCTGGGCTACTGGTAGTCCTCCTAACTTAGAAGATTTGGAACTAGCTTGTGGCGCAGCAAAGGGCACGCCAGTGTTCATCGGGAGTGGGGCTAATTGGGAAAATATTGATACATTGATGCAGGCAGCAGATGGTGTAATAGTTTCCAGTTCCCTGAAACGTCATGGACGCATAGAGCAACCAATTGACCCAATTCGCGTCAGTCAATTCGTAGAAGCTGCCCGTCGCAATTGGAACTCCAAAGGTGAAAGCAAATCAGCAGAACAAGTGAAGTTACATTCTTAATTGGGGAATGGGGAATGGGGAATGGGGCATGGGGCATGGGGAGAAATAATTAATACTCAACTGCCTCCCCAATGCCCAATGCCCAATGCCCATTAACCAATAACCAATAACCAATAACAATTTATGATTCGCCGTCGTTCTACTCCTTGGATTCATAAATGGTCACGTCCATTGATTGCCGCGATCGCTGGATGTGGCGCTCTGATCACAGGTTATCTGACTATAGAAAAGTTAACCGGAGGCAGTGCCGCTTGTGTGGCACAGGCTGGTGCTAAGGGCTGTAATGATGTGCTTTCCAGTCCTTGGGCAACGGTTTTTGGTCAGCCATTAGCTTTGTTTGGGTTTTTGGCATACACCAGTATGGTGATATTGGCTTTGGCTCCCTTGGTATTCAACTCAGGGGAAAACAATAACCGCAAACAATTGGAAAATTGGACGTGGTGGCTGCTGCTGGTAGGTGCGATCGCTATGTCTGTCTTTAGCGGCTACTTAATGTATGTGCTGACATCTCAAATCAAAGCTATTTGTCTTTACTGTATCGGTTCAGCTTTGTTCTCTGTGAGTCTTTTAGTACTAACGATTATCGGTCGGACTTGGGAGGATATTGGACAAATCTTGTTTACCGCCCTGATTGTCGGGATGGTAACGCTGATTGGTACTTTAGGCGTCTATGCTGGCGTAAATCAATCAGATGTTACACCTGGAACTCCTGGACAACCCACAAAAATTACCTTTACTCCCAAGGAAAACCCCAACCCAGCGTTCGGTTGGGAAGTTACCACTACTTCTGGTGAGGCAGAAATAGCCTTAGCACGGCATCTGGCGAAGGTAGGTGCAAAAGAATACAGCGCTTACTGGTGTCCTCACTGTCACGAACAAAAGCTGCTTTTTGGTAAAGAAGCTGAGGAAATAATCAATAATGATATTAAGGTAGAGTGCGCTCCCGATGGACTCAAAGCTCAACCAGAACTGTGTAAAGCCGCAAAAATTGAAGGTTTCCCCACTTGGATCGTCAATGGTAAAAGCTATAGCGGAGTCCAAAACTTAGAGGAACTAGCAAAAGTTTCTGGTTACACAGGGTCTCGGAACTTTAAGTATTTCAAGTAAGTGCGATTCGTTGTGAGTGAATCGCGGTAATCAGTCCGTAAATAAACTCACCAACTCACATGAGTTGAACTCTCATTAGATGTAGGTGTAAGTCCTATCCGCCAGGTTCAGGCGTGACTCCTTATCTGTCCACACCGAGTTAGCTCGATTCTAACAGAGTGAAGCTGGAAACAGGGCGCAAACAGTACTACCGTTATGGGTGGTAACGGCGCTAACGGGGGGTTCCCACGGTAAAATCGATGCCTAGAAAAGTAACCTAAAATAAAGCGGGTCATATCTTTTAATCCCGACTTCATCNAAGTGCGATTCGTTGTGAGTGAATCGCGGTAATCAGTCCGTAAATAAACTCACCAACTCACATGAGTTGAACTCTCATTAGATGTAGGTGTAAGTCCTATCCGCCAGGTTCAGGCGTGACTCCTTATCTGTCCACACCGAGTTAGCTCGATTCTAACAGAGTGAAGCTGGAAACAGGGCGCAAACAGTACTACCGTTATGGGTGGTAACGGCGCTAACGGGGGGTTCCCACGGTAAAATCGATGCCTAGAAAAGTAACCTAAAATAAAGCGGGTCATATCTTTTAATCCCGACTTCATCAGAGTTAAATCCCGCCGCATTTTTGCTTGATAGCGGTAAGAACCAAGGGGTTCTGATGGTTAAATTGGCACTACCTAACGGAACAACCAATCTTGTGAGGGAACGAATAAAAACAATCTGTGAGTCTTGGGGCATTTTCGTACCCCAGGTAGGTAAGACGAGATACGGAACTCTCAAAGATTGGGTAGGATGCGGCGTAATTGTTGCAAGGTATTCAGAAAACACTTAACAGAGTAAAGCATGATTAGGCACAGCCATAAGGCTAGTGAATCTTGGAAGACATTGCCGTGGAAGAAATTTCGCCGTAATTTATTTCGCCTACAACGAAGGGTGTTTAAAGCAGTTCAAGTTGGAGACAAGCGGAAAGCAATGTCCCTTCAACGACTCATTCCGAAATCTCAAGCAGCTAGGTTACTGGCAATTCGTCAAGTATCGCAGCTAAACACGGGTAAAAAGACAGCAGGAATCGACGGCAAAAAGTCCCTATCCTTTGAGGAACGATTTGAATTAGAAGAACTGCTGAAAGCAGAAGGTAACAATTGGAAACACCAAGGGTTACGAAGTACTCCTATCCCTAAAAAAGACGGAAGTACCAGAATGCTTAAAATTCCGACTATGGCAGACAGAGCGTGGCAATGTCTCGCAAAATATGCCCTAGAACCCGCACACGAAGCAACCTTCCATTGCAGAAGCTACGGTTTTCGACCAGGACGCTCGGCACATGATGCCCAAAAACTCCTGTATAACAACCTTCGCTCCACTTGCAATGGAATAGACAAACGGGTTATAGAACTCGACATCGAAAAGTGCTTCGATAGGATTAGCCACACCACAATAATGGATAACCTTATTGCCCCTAAAGGCATTAAATCAGGAATATTCCGATGCCTAAAAGCCGGAGTAAACCCAGAATTTCCAGAACAAGGTACGCCTCAAGGTGGTGTGGTAAGTCCACTGCTAGCAAACATCGCTCTCAATGGAATTGAAAACATCCATAGATACAAATCTACAGATGGAACATTCGTAGAGCCATCAATTCGGTACGCCGACGACATGGTAATAATACTACGACCACAAGACGATGCTACAAAGATAATTGAAAAAATTAGTCAGTTTCTAGCGAAAAAAGGAATGAAGGTAAATGAGAAGAAGACACATATAACCGCCACGAGAGATGGCTTTGACTTCCTTGGCTGGCACTTCAAAGTGCAAAGTAACGGAAAATTTAGATGTACTCCCTCAGTGGAGAACTACAAAAAATTCCGTCAGAAGGTAAAGGCAATCGTTAACAACTCGAATTATGGTTCTAAGGTAAAAGCTGAAAAGCTAGCGCCTATAGTTAGAGGATGGAGAAACTATCATAAATTCTGCAAGATGGACGGGTCACGATTCTCATTGTGGTTCACCAGAAATAGAACATGGAAAGTCTTCAACAAAGAAACCAAGCTAACGCGAGTAACAACAACTAGCTTGATAGAAAAAGCGTTCCCATCGGTTCCATACGCCGAAAGTAAACACGTCAGCGTCAAAGGAAAAAAATCTCCCTATGACGGAGACTTAACATACTGGAGCGAACGCAATAGCACGCTATATGACGGCGAAACCTCTAAAGCGCTTAAAAGGCAAAACCATTCATGTGGACATTGTGGAATGAAGTTTATCAGCGAAGAACGGGTAAACCTCCACCACATAGACGGAAATCATGATAACTGGAAAGTTAAGAATCTAGTTGCTGTACATGAGTCCTGTCATGATTACATACACATGAGCAAGAAACAGGAACATCCTGAGAATATCGGGAGCCGTGTGCAGCGAAAGTTGCAAGCACGGTTCTAACTGAGAGGTGCGCGGGATAATACCCGCCATCGACTCAACCAA
>LXQE01000095.1 GCA_003326195.1 Nostoc punctiforme NIES-2108 | reverse complement strand
GAAAAAGGTACAACTGTTTATTTAAAAGCTCAAGAGTTATTGCTATCGGCAAATAATAAATTCAAGCAACTACAGTGAAATTTTTCAATTTTCAACAACTAACTTCATCTTTAACATAATGAATTGCTGCTTGAGAGCGCATTACGTCCAAGCGCAAACTAAACAATTTAGTTTAAATATCAAGCATCACCATCCAAAGCCTTTAAATAGATACAGTTAAGATTTTAAACAACCAGTCTTCTAGAGGTACGCCGAATTCTTCTGGAATCTGTTGTTGTATCTTGGTGTATTGAACCTGATTCCAATATGCACTCTTAAATATACTGTGCGGAACTTCTACATCAACTAATTGTGGATTTTTCATAACACGACACCACATTCTGGCTCGATAATCAATTGTTAGGTTCCCACTCGGTAACTCAATCCAATAATGCGGTGACACTTGACCATGCCCAATCCATTGGAATGAACCGCAGCAAATTATATGTTCAATACCCTTATTAAATAAAATAGTAGAGAGAACTTTGCTATGCCCATCACACTCCGTTGGAGAATTATCCCAAATATCTAATTCTTCACGTAGCTGGTCAATAAAATCATTATTCATGACAAGCATATTTATTCTCCCTCAACCATTTCTTCACTTTTCAAATAATAGGAAAGTTCTGTCCGTTCTAATTCCATTAAAAAGCCAGTTAAGGCAAATGGACATTTACAATTTAGTTCTTTTTCTATCAAGTCAGCATTTAGGTGGTATTCTTGACACACAATCTCAAAAATCTCTTCAGTGGTTAATTCTAGATTTTGATCTAATTCCCAAACTCGCCCTTCTATTAAGTGGATGTTATCTCCTTATGGGTAAGTAATTTCGGTTTTATAAGCGAAAATTCATGTCAGTTATTTGGGATGTCATTTTTCAATCCCCTCTGATTTGACGACATAAATACTAAAAGCCTGCAAGTTCAACACTGACATGAATTTTCGCACTATG
>LXQE01000094.1 GCA_003326195.1 Nostoc punctiforme NIES-2108 | reverse complement strand
GTAGACATTGCTGTTTCTAAGCACTAACAACCGTAGGAAAAATCCGGCTCAAGTCTAATAAGACATCTTCAAATCCAGGAATTGCCACTGACTGATGGGGCAAAGATATCTGCTTGCTGAGATAATTATATTCACCTTGAGCAGTTTGATAAGGTTGGCTGTAACGCTCAAGTTGGCGAAAATTTAAGTTGACAATCCAATAATTAGAAATTCCGGCTTCTGCGTAGACTTCTAACTTTGTTGTTTGGTCGTAATCGAGGGTTGAATCGGAAATTTCAATCACTAAAAAAATATCTTCAGGATAGGGATGATGGGGAAGATAGTCAGTCTCATTTCCTCGTGCGATCGCCACATCTGGTTCAGGTTCACTATCTGATGGTAGTATGATTGGCTCTTGACAACGCACAACAGCGCCATCGCCCAGCAATCGATCCAGTTGTCTACAAAGCCGAGTTGTGCAAAATGTATGAGGTGTGCCTTTGGCTACCATCTGAATGAGTTCTCCGCGAATCAATTCAATGCGATCATTCTCCTTTAGAAATTCCAGTTCAATCAGTCGATGATATTCATCAATAGTAAATCGCTTTGGTGTGACAACGTTCATGAGACATCACCGATTTAACTGTGGTATGTACTTTCTAGCTTACCATCTGTATTTATTGGCTTTTGCCCATCTTGCGATCTGACTTTTCACGGTAAGTTCTCAACTAACCAAAATACGTAGTTTTTTCTACAGGATTATTCGCAATAGTCTTAAACTAATGACAATAATCAACGGGAAAATAGAGGCTGGAAGAAAGCGAAAAATGACCTTTTCCACATACCGTGAAAAGTCAGATATTGTGATCGCTAAATTTTCTTATAAAACATGTGAGACATCTTGATTTAGAATACACTCACAATAATAAACCGCCCTTGATCACAAACCAAGCTGTTGGCGGTAAGCGTAGCCATGCCGTCAGGCTTATCGCTTTTGTTCACTCTTGCACAGCG
>LXQE01000093.1 GCA_003326195.1 Nostoc punctiforme NIES-2108 | reverse complement strand
CAGTATCTTCTTTTACTAAAGCTTGCATCTCACTAAAAGAGATTTTATTAACTTTCTGAGTAAATTTAAACGTTTTGTCTATGTAATTAATTTCTTTTAAAAGTTCATCTCGTTTCTTTCGCAATGATTTTAATTCTTCTTGGCTTTCTTTCTGCCGTTGTTTACTTGAATTTTTTCTTCGCAATTCATCAAGTTCTTTGCAATGTCTTTCATAGTATTCTTGTTTCCCTTGTCTGTCATAGAAGTCTTCTTTGGGATATAAGTTTTTGGTTGTTAGTAGTTCAACAAGGTTGCGAGACTTACTAAGTTCAGCGTATTCCATAGCATCAGCAAAGTACTGAGGCTGATCTTGAGCTAGTTCTAAACAAACTTCTATTATGTTTTGATAATAAGGATTCCATTCTTCAGCCAATTTTTGTTTATCTACTTCAATCCCAGAGCCAGAGATTATTTCTGCTCGGAGAGATTCTGCAATATTAATTGCAGCAGCAAAGGCTGTATGAGCTTTAGTGTAGTTTTCAGCATTTTGGTAGGCATATCCAATATTACCTTGAGTTGTTGCCCACTCATGGGGAAAATCATCACTATTATAGATTTGTAAAGCTGATTCAAAAGCCTGAACTGCCAACTTTAAATTATCTTTTTTATATCCATTTTTTCTTTTAATATAAGCCATTCCAAGATTATTTTTGATTTTAGCCCATTGGCTGGGATATTGTTTATTAATTAATTTTTTTAGTACTGAATTGAAAATATGAATTGCTTGTTCTAAATTATCTTCCTTATTTCCTTGTTGTCTTTTAAGATAAGCATTAGCAAGATTATTTTGAGTTATAGCCCAATCGCTAGTAAATTTATCAACAGTGTAAACTTGCAAAGCTAATTCAAAAGCCTGTATTGCTTTTTCTATATTATTTACATCTTCTTTTTCTAATTGCATATAAGCATAACCAATTTGATTTTGAGTCCACGCCCAATTTTCAGGAAAACCTT
>LXQE01000092.1 GCA_003326195.1 Nostoc punctiforme NIES-2108 | reverse complement strand
CACTAATTTGGCGCTGTTCTGCATCTGTTGGTGGCTGTTTAGATTTTGCAAGTACATAATTACCCAATCCATAACGGGGTAAATTTAATTGATTAATTACTTGAATTACTGCTTCTGAATAAAGACTAGAATAGGAGTCATTAGAACTATCTAAAGTGAATTTAATAGTGCGTGGTAAACGATCAGGAAAATAAGAACGTCTACCATCGGTAAACTCTAAGTATTTACGTGTCACTTTTTGTTTATCCTGACTCAGGGAAGAAGAATTTGGGTCTGATTTGGCATAATTATCTTTAATAAACGAACGAGTCCGCCGCACCATATAGCGTTTCATCAATTCTCGCCAATCGTCGGAATGTTCGCTTTTTTCAAAAGCAGCAAGAGACTTAACAGAACATTGATACTTTCTAATAAATTGCAATTCGCCTAACGAACCGCCACCCAATTCATTGATTAAAGTTTCTGGTCTAAAACCTAAATCTTGGTCTTCAGGAACAAATAATCTTAATTGAGAAGAAAGGTCAAGATAAGTTTTATTATATGGTGTTGCCGAAAGTAAAATACATTTGCTTTCATTGGCTGTAATATATTCAGCGATTGCCCGATATCTTTTACCTTCTCGATTGCGTAAATTATGACTTTCATCTATTAATACAACCCGATAACGACGTAATTCTGGTAATAAATTTTGGACTTTACTAATGGGCATCACCTTAGCATAAAGCCGATAAGTATCCACATATTCTTGCCACATCGAAGTTAAGTTTTTTGGACAAATAATTAAGGTTTCCAAAAAACAATCTTCTTGTAATATTTTTGCTAAAGCTGTTCCAACTAATGTTTTACCAAGCCCCACAACATCGCCGACAATTACCCCACCACGGCGAGTTACATGACGCGCTGCTAGCTGTACGGCGGCTTTTTGGAAATCAAACAAATTATTAAATTCACGGGGAATTCGGAATTCGGAAATTCCGGCGATTGCTTCATGGGATAAATG
>LXQE01000091.1 GCA_003326195.1 Nostoc punctiforme NIES-2108 | reverse complement strand
GTACCATCTTTCTCGCTTAGAGGTTACAAGAAAAATAAAAAATCGATTAGCAGAGAAAGATACGTTACAAGATTTAGCAGAAGCTTACCTAGCAATGCAAAATTACCCTCAGGCAATAGAAGCCTTAGAAAATTATTTAGTCATTTCACAAAAACTTAAAGATCGTGAAGGAGAAAAGTATGCTCTAGGCTCTTTAGGAATTTATTATTACTCATCAGGAAACCATGCTAAAGCGATTGAGTATTATCGACAACCTTTAGCAATGGAGTTTTATCAACAAAAATTAATCACAGCACGAAAAAATAAAAATCGGCAGGTAGAAGCAAGTGCAATTGGGATTATTGCTATTGTTTATGATGCTTTAGGAGATAACACAAAAGCAATTGAATACTACGAGGAGCGAATCAAAATTGCGCGTGAACTTAAAGATAAAGAAAACGAAGGACATTATCTTGCTAATCTTGGTTATGCTTACTTAAAAGTCAATCATTACAGTAAAGCAGTTGAATCTGCACAAAAAGGTTTAGAAATTGCCAGGGAACTCAAAAACTTCCAAAAACAGGCAGTATGTCTGAGGGTTTTAGGTGAATCATACTCTGGGCTGAATGACAATAAGCAAGCCAACTATTATTATCAGCAATTATTGGCTCTATCACAAGATAAAAAAGATATACCTGATGAAATAGAAATATTAAGTTCCTTAAGTATTACTTATCGTGAACTTGGATATTATACACAAGCAATAGAATTTGCACAAAGACATTTGTTAATTGCACGAAAACTAAACGACAAAATACAGCAGGCAGAAGCACTCACAAATTTAGGAGCAGTTTATAATGATTTAGGCAATTATATCCAAGCCATAGAATATCATAAAGAAAGTTTAAAAATTGCACAAGAAATTAAATCAATTACTCATGAAGCTAATTCTTTGGGAGAATTAGGGATTGCTTATTTTGATATTAATGATTATGTTAAAGCACTTGATTACTATCATCAATTTTTAGCTAT
>LXQE01000090.1 GCA_003326195.1 Nostoc punctiforme NIES-2108 | reverse complement strand
CGTGATTGCATTTCGTTGTGGTGGTTTTGATGATAGTCAATTAAAGGATGCGATCGCTATTTACGATGACCCATCTGATTTGTTAACCCACTATGACAGTTCACCTCTAGCAACCAAAGTAATGAAGAGTACATAATCATTTCAAAAGTGGTCAAGTAAACAACTGATTTCTACAATTGGAGAGACGGCGATTTATTGCATCTCAAAAACCCAAAATTTTGCTATTAGCCCTTAACCCAAGCGTATTGGACTATAAACCTGAATGTTAGTTAAAATTTCAAGTTAATTTTTCGCTATTCGAGGTCTTTAACAAATATATTTTAGAGGCAATGTTCATCCCAACATTGCCTGGCATTTCTTAGATCCTCAATGTCATTAAATAGAATTTATTTAGAAGTGTCTAATGCAATTTGCTTAAGTTGCACCTTCAGACCGTTTTCTGGGCGTAAGGTTATTGAAGGCTGTGGCACGATTGGATATCCTGGGACTAAATCTATTTGGAAGCGTTGAGCGATAGTTGCCAATAACAAAGCCGCTTCCATCTGAGCAAAACCTTTACCAATACAAATGCTTGGCCCATCCCCAAAGGGTATATATACTCCTTTAGGTAGCTGCTTTTCAAACTCCTGTGTCCACCTTTCTGGTTGAAAAGCTTCAGGATTCTCAAAATACTTTGGATGACGGTGCATTACCCATTGGCTAATCATGATTGCCATGCCTTGAGGAATTTCGTAATCACCAATCTGAGTATCTACTGCTGCTTCTCGCCCCATGAGAGGTACTGGAGGATATAACCGCATTGATTCTTTGATAATTTGTTGTGTATAAACCAACTGCCCAAGGTCTTCGAGAGTTGGTAACTTCCCTTGCAGAACTTGATTTAACTCTGATTCTAATTTTTCACGCACTCCGGGGTTTTGTGCCAAGAGCATCCATGTCCAGGATAAAGTATTTGCAGTTGTTTCATGCCCTGCCAACATTAAGGTGGCGACTTCATCCCGTAGCAATTTATCAT
>LXQE01000089.1 GCA_003326195.1 Nostoc punctiforme NIES-2108 | reverse complement strand
ATCACGGGCGCAAACAAGATTAATTATCTCTATTTACAACTGTCGAATATGAATATTTTTTAGGATTACCGAAATCCCTGTCGTCACCTTGGTAAAACGTAGAATCATTAGCAACAGTATATTCGGTAATTTGGGAGGGTACATTTTAAGGTGCAACAGTACACACTGTATAAGATTTAACTCTAATTCTTCTGCTTAATTGTTTGTTACATACTTATAAAATTTTCCCACGGCTTACTTATAAATTTTCTCTACAACTTACTTACTGCTTCTTAATTCTTAACCGAAAAGTATTGACGGGTGATGGCTCTCCTGCTAGTGCGATGAAAGTGCTTTTCAGACTGGGATTGCCACCGAATGAATTAAACACTTCAACGGTTTTGATAAATCGAATCACGCCCAGCTTTTGCTGCTGCTTCAGCACTATAGTAAATCGGATAGTCACCGAATACCGTACCATCGGGGCTAATAATCCGAAACTGCCAGCATTTAGCTCTAGTGTAAAATACGACTAAAACATGAGATTGAGTACAGACAACTGAATGAATTTTAGTGGTAGTCATGGTACTGTGCAGTTGCGCTTGCTGAATATTAGTAAAGCAGTCATTCTCATAATGAGAACAGGTATAAATACGTTTTAGTGAAACTAACTGGTCAAGCCTAGTTATGAATGTTTTTGAAAACTTTTTAACATTAGCACTTTTTGCAACTAACTTAAGTATGAATAATAGTCTACCTTAAGTTAGTTTTGTAGATATGAACAGCAACTAAGCTGTTGTTTATAATTGAAAATAGCTTTCCATAAGGGGAGCGCTTAAACATGAAGAGTTTAAGTACTCTTTATCTAAACTAGGATTTAGGCACTGTACAGATTAAGCATAATGTTGCTGTGAATTTTGGCTTTTCAGGCGTGTCGGCTCTACCGCTCTTTCAAATAATTTGACTACCCAGATGCTGAGATATGCTGTAATCCAATGTTTAAAGGTACTGAGCGTTTCGAGAAAGCAATATCAGGGTCAGGGTTTTGGTT
>LXQE01000088.1 GCA_003326195.1 Nostoc punctiforme NIES-2108 | reverse complement strand
TTTTTCGATTGCATTTGGAGGTTTTTGACCCGGTAATGCATCTGCTAATGATTAGATTTTTGAGGCATTCGCCTTCAACGTTTTTTGCTCGGAAATCTAAATATAAACCTTTTGGTAAGGGGCCTTGGCTTTGTCTAAATCCTGCTTGCGAACACTATCTCCATTCTGTGGTTACGAAGTTAGTGATGCTTTTAAGCAATGATCTAGATTCGACCTATTCTTATATAAAAAATCCTATAGGGACTTTTGAGTGTGATTGCGGTTTTCAATATAGTAAGATTGGCGTGAATTTGACTAAAGTTGATAAGTTTCGATTTGAAAGAATCGTGACGTTTGGTCAATTATGGGAACAAAAGTATTTGGAATTAAATGTTGTTGATAGACTAAATTTTCAGCAAGCTGCGTACAACCTTAGTTTTAATTATAGCAAGAGTCCAATGACTATGTTGCGTAAGCTAGAAGCTTTGTGGAAGTCTTTGAATGATAGTGTAGAAAAAGACGCCGGTTAATCAGACTCTATATTGTTGAACTTTTTATTCAACTTTCTCGACCTGCGCTCTTCTACATTGGTAAACTGAACTCAACTGAGGACAGTTATTGTTCAACTTTATTTTTCTGGCATCTGTGATGGATAACCAAAAATTAAGGGTTGTAGCTCTTGAAATTGTTGAACTTTATTATTCCTCTACACTTGATATACATGTGACTGTAACTGTGACTTACACCATAAGTTGTCCGTAACGGACAGCTTATGGTTAAAAATTATCCAAAGTTTGTAGGCGGCAAAAATTGCGAGGGTTCTTTAGCAACCAGATCCTCGACATCATCGAACCACATAAACTGCCAAGTCAGTCTGTCTCTGCGATGAGAGGAAACATCTCCTATCAACAGATGCTGCCATGAATTTTCTGAGTTTTCAGCCACTACCTGTTCATCAAGGTTTTGGTTGATTCTAAAACCACCTAACCACAGATGACAGCTTGAGCAATATCCTGGACGAGAACATCTAGTCAACGGTGGAAACTGCTTGTCACAGTGAGGACACTGC
>LXQE01000087.1 GCA_003326195.1 Nostoc punctiforme NIES-2108 | reverse complement strand
TTCTCTAGATATGATTGTAACTCATTCGCAAGCACTGCATTCAGGTCATTAAATGTAGCTTTAGCTGTAACAAGCTGCTCTTTGTATTGAGAAAGTTGTTGCGTTAATTCTAATACTGCTTCAGTTAAGGCTGACTCGACAGTTGATTGCTCAATATAATCATATATTGATAAGATAGCTTTCTTCTCTGCATGGGATTGCAACTCAGCCGTCAACGCTGTTTCAAAGTCATTGAATGTAGTTTTCGCTTCAACTAACTGCTGATGATATTGAGAAATTTGCTGTGTTAATCCTAATACTGTTTCAGTTAAAGCTGACTCGATAGTTGATTGCTCAATATAATCATATATTGATAAAATAGCTCTCTTCTCTGGATGAGATTGTAACTCAGCCGTCAATGCTTCATCAAAGTCATTAAATGTAGTTTTCGCTTCAAGTAGCTGCTGATGATATTGAGACAGTTGCTCTGTTAATCCTAATACTGCTTGGCTTAAAGCAGATTCGATAGTTGATTGCTCAATATAATCAGAGATTGACAAAATGGCTTTTTTCTCTGCGTGGGATTGCAACTCAGTCGTTAACCCTGTTTCAAAGTCATTGAATGCAGTTTTAGCTCGAAGGAGTTGCTGCCGATAAATAGATAGTTGTTCTGTTAATTGTGGCAACGTTTCAGCTAAAGTATCATCAACTGCTGACTGTTCAATAAAGTTAGAGATTGTATTTATGAGTTCTGAACTGGCTTGTTGTTCTGCATCTGATTTAGCTGGATTTATCTGGTGTTTATTTTCAGCTATAGCTTGAGCTTTTTTCGGGAATATGGTTGGTATTAGCTCTTGATTAAGTTGGCTGTTATCTACAGAATCTAAGAAATTATTTAAGTGTTTAATTTCGCTATCGTCCCGTTTGGGGTCGTAATTTATCCCCAATTCTGTCTGAAGCTTTGTAAATGAACACTTATATTTATTGAGATTACCTCCCTGTTTCCAGAGGAAACGGGGGCTACCATCTTCATTAACTGAGAAACGGGGGCTACCATCTTCATTAACTGAG
>LXQE01000086.1 GCA_003326195.1 Nostoc punctiforme NIES-2108 | reverse complement strand
GGGGGACATAGGACTAGTCCTAAAAGTGTTTATAACTTACTTGAATCGCTTGGCTACAGCTTACAATCAAATCGTAAAACCCGTGATGGCTCATCTCATCCAGATAGAGATGATCAGTTTTTACATATTTCCAACCAAGTCTTGCACTTTCAATCCCAGAACGAACCCGTAATTTCAGTTGATACAAAAAAAAAGAATTAATTGGAGATTTTAAAAATTCTGGAACCGAGTGGTGTGAAAAGGAACAGCCAATTGAGGTGAAAATGCATGATTTTGTTGACCCCAAGTTGGGCAAGGCAATTCCCTACGGAATTTATGACTTAACCTCAAATCAAGGATGGGTAAATGTTGGCATTGACCACGATACCGCAGAGTTTGCAGTCGAGTCTATTCGTCATTGGTGGTACTCAATGGGTAAACAAGTTTATCCCAGCAGTGAGCATATAATGATTACGGCTGATTGCGGTGGTAGCAATAGTTATCGCTCACGATTGTGGAAATTGAAGTTACAAGAATTAGCAACTGATACTGGTAAAACTATTCATGTGTGTCATTTTCCTCCAGGCACAAGTAAATGGAATAAGATTGAGCATCGCTTGTTTTGTCACATTACCCAAAACTGGCGAGGCAGACCATTAACTAGCTTGCAAGTTGTGATTAATCTAATTCGCAATACTACCACCACACAAGGATTAGAAGTTGAAGCTAGATTAGATCCAAATCTCTACAAAACGGGAATCAAGGTTACAGACCAAGAGCTTGATACTATCGCAATCGAACGAAATTCTTTTCATGGTGAGTGGAACTATATTATCAAACCCAAAGTAGTCAGTTAATTGTTCAATTTATTTTTACATAACTCCTAAGTATTGCCACTGACCTGCTTTCTTCACCACAGCATACGCCCGATGTTCAATTTTTAAATACAATCATTCAACAGTTACTCGAAAAGGGGACTTTAGTTTCGGGTGATGTTGGTAATAGTGTTTATCTCAAAGCTGCTTATCGGGCTGAACTTTCTGTGACTTTGAAGATTCTTGCTCTCCTTGAGCAAC
>LXQE01000085.1 GCA_003326195.1 Nostoc punctiforme NIES-2108 | reverse complement strand
CTTAACCTTCGTCCCCTGCGTTTACTCTGCTCCAAGCGTTTTTGCTGGCCTCGGAAGTAGTAACTGTAGCTGGGTTCACTCCAGGCACAAAACCCTGATTCATCCATATACTTTAAATCGATTTCTCCAGCAGTAGCAGACAATTCCAACATCTCTAAGTCTGCCTGTTTGATTTGCTGCAATACTTGGTCTTGTTTTCCTTTGTGGCAAATTCAAAGTTCGCTTCCAAATGACCCCCTTTTTTTGAGTACCTGCCTTAACCAATCAGGACTCAATTTTACGGAGCGTTCTTGCTCTAATTTTTGGGCTAATTGAACACTATTGTATGTACGTGGTTCTTGCTCCAAGCATTTTTCTAAAAACGCCATGTCAGCTTCCGCCCACCTTGATTTTCCTCCCCGCCCTGGTTTCTCCCAAAGCCCCTCTAAGCCAAAATGTTCCCATCTATGCAACACTTCTCTCACTGTTTGAGCAGTCCAGTTAAAGTGTGCTGCTATCTTCTCTACATACCAACCATGTGCGCTCAATCTAATCACTTCGGCTCTGTCTTTCACCTTCTGGGGTATATCTGCCGTTCTCAGGTTCATGCATAGTTCTATCTTGCTCTCTAGTCAAAAATACCCTTAAACGACTGCCCATATCACTGTTACCTTTGTAGACACATTATACGTATTTACTTATCTTTACATAGTTTGATTTTTTCACCTCGTTCTACTTAGCATCCTCGAATTACGTGGATTAGGTAAAGAAATCTGGAATGGCATTGATGCTCAAGAATACATTAATCAGGAACGTGATTCATAGAATGGCTAGTCCAGCTACAGGGGCAAATTGTAGGTTTGGATACTGCTCCACTCATTTACTTTATTGAAGAAAATCCTAATTATTTGGATGTTACAGATGCTTTTTTTGAAGCGATGTTTCGTGGTGATTTTAGCGTTATAACATCAGTTTTGACTATCACGGAAGTGACTGATAGTTTGAGTCTTTTTGTCTGTTTCGATCGCTGATTGTATGATGCCATTTTAGGCGATCGCATTATTAGCTGCTTGAATTGTCTTACCTGTAAGTCGCAGACGTGATTATTCTAGTTGTAGCTTGAGGCGATCGCAGTGAAACCCAATGAATAAACTATGATCAAGAAGCAGACTTGATTTACTAGAGTGCTTTGCATGGTTTCAGCAGAATTAATCTCCACTTTGCGAGAACTTAGTCGAGCAGATAAATTTTACATTATGCAGGTTTTAATCTCAGAGTTAGCCCAACAGGAAACCGAGCTGATTAAGCCCGATCAGTCCTATCCTGTGTGGTCGCCTTATGATGCAGTTGAAGCCGGAGATACCATGTTAAAAGTGCTACAAGCTGCTAAAACTCAAGACCATGCGTAACGCACAACGGTATTCCTTTATCCCGATTGATGTTGCATTGGGCGAAGCCAGTTTCCGCCCCTATCTACCCCTTACTTTGATCTACCAGCAAAGTTCTGCGATCGCATCCGGTCTGTTGGATACTGGAGCAAGCGTGAATGTGCTTCCCTATCCAGTAGGAGTTGAGCTTGGGTATGTGTGGGAACAGCAGACAACTGTATTGAGTTTGACAGGTAATTTAGCTCAATACGAAGCGCGTGTCGTGGTTCTTCAAGCAGTAGTTGGGCAATTTGAACCTATACAACTTGTATTTGCATGGACACAGGCTACAAACGTAGCGCTAATTTTGGGGCAAGTTAACTTCTTTATGGAGTTTGATGTTTGTTTCTACCGTTCACATTTACAGTTTGAGATCAGCCCTAAATCGTTAGCCTTAGAGTAGTGGACGGAAGGCTTTGGTGTGGGTCATTGTAAAGAGCGATCGCCTTACAGAAAACCTCAAAAACTAAGCGATCGCCTGTTGTGCAAGAGTGAGCTATCGCCTTGCAGAAAACCTCAAAAACAAAGCGTAGACGCGTAGCGGCTTTCGTCTGTCCACTAAATTGCACTCTTAGGTTCGCATCTGCCAAGATTTTGGATCTCTGCGACCATGAAAAATTGCTGTGACAATTACTCGACTCGAAACAATTCGATAGTACACAGCATACGGAAATCGTCTTACTATTGCTCCTCGAACATCACGGTAGGTAACTGCATAGGATTCTGGCATCTGGCAAATTAGATTCACCGTTTCGTCTACACAGTCTAAAAACTCGTCACCCAGACCGGGTTTCTGGCTCTCGTACTAACTGTGTGCATCATTAAGTTCTTCTCGAACCTCTGGGCGAAACACCAGGACATAATTCATTGCTGCCCCTTAATTGATGCTTTGATTTCCTCCCAAGTCAGTACATTATCTGGATTTGAATTATAGTCAGCAGTTCGACGATCAAGCTCTTGCTTTTGTGCATTGGTTAAATCAGGGTAAACTTGCTCTGCTGCGATACTATCCCAAATTGCCTGCACAATACGGATTCTATCTTCAACACTAAGAGTTGCGATTTCGTTCAAAGTAGCTGTGATATCCATGCTGATTAACTGGGAGTGAGGAAGCAACTGGTACACCTTAAATATAGCGGACAAGATTTTGTCTATCAAATCAAACGCTACATCTGCTTTGATGTCCAACAGTACGTTAGCGTAGCTCACCGTAGGTATCGCCTTACAGAAAACCTCACAAATAAAGCGATCGCCTGCGTAGAATAATAATTTACTAAGCTGTTGCAAATTCTGTAAATTTTCTCACATCTGGAGGCTGAAAAGCTAACACAATATCGCTGCTACTTACACCTAACTTCATTAATTCAGTCGCTATTCCTTCTTCTGTCCAGTCTTCTTCTATGAAAATTTTTTCATTTTTAATCCGAATATGAACATGAGTATATTTAAGTCTTTTGCTACCTTGCCAATCTACAGTTAACCAGAGATAATGATCATGATTTTCATCAAATACTAAACAATTTTCAGCAATTTTATCAGGTGATTGACGAGATAAATTATCATATTCAGTTAGCACCTGTTTAATTAACTCTCGATATTGTGTTAATTTATCCATAAAGTAATTTCCTCCCTTTCATTGTTAAAAACAATAAATTCAATTTGCTGAAGTTTCACCACTGCTTGAATAGATTTTCTTTGAAAGAAAGTATCAAATACTGTATCTCTGATTGCTAGATAAATTTTATAGTTTTTACTGGCTAGTTGTAAAATATCGCGGTATAGAATATATTGACCTAGAGCATTTTCAAAATCTCTCATGGGAGAAGGACTGATAAAACTCTTGATTTCTACAACTATTTTCCGTCCTTCTTGTTCTGCTAATAAGGCTTTTTCTACAAATAAATCAGCATAAAGTTCTGCATCTTCATACTGCAAAAAATAAGGGTCAGCTATAATTGTCCAGCCATCTTTAATTAAGGCATTTTTAACAGCATTATGGTAAATGTCTTTTGCTGGCATTTCTTTTGTGGTAATATTGGCTAGATATTAAGCTTAGTTATTATAATTATACTAACTGACTAAGAACATCAATATCCCATCCCCTCAAAATTACACTCCCAAAGAGCGATCGCCTTACAGAAAACCTCAAAAATAAAGCGATACCTACGGTGAGCTACGCTAACGCACTTCGTGTTTTAATCAATTCACCAGATAGCTTCAAAGTTAAGCACAAATCCAGGTAGTATATCTTCTCCTGATAAACTAGCAGGAGATTGCAGTAGTTCAACATCTCTACCGGAGCGATAAATTTCTACTTGCCGAGTTTCTAAATCAATTAACCAACCTAATCTAGCACCGTTGTCTCGGTACTCTTGCATTTTATTTTGTAGCCTTATTAAACAATCAGTATCAGAACGCAATTCCACGACAAAATCAGGACATACAGGTGGAAATTTCTCTTTTTGCTCCTGTGTGAGAGAATCCCATCTGTCACGTTTTAACCAAGATGCGTCAGGAGATCGCACTGCCCCATTTAGTAAAATAAACCCAACCGAAGAAGCAAAAGCTATACCTAGTGACTCATCACGATTCCACACTCCAAGTTGAGCAGTTAAATTAGCATTGCGGTTGCTGGTTAAACCTCCGACTAAAGGCATTAGTAGCAATGTGCCATCAGCATTACGCTCAAATCTGATTAATTCATTTATCTGACATAACTGGAAGAATTGCTCATCTGTTATTTGAAGAACAGGAGCAAAGTTGATAGTTAACGCATCCATAGAAAAATTTCAACTTGAATATTCCCATAAAATTTAATTCACTGATTCCATGATGGCATTGCAGGTGATCGCCTTACAGAAAACCTCAAAAATAAAGCGTAGACGTGTAGCGGCTTGTCGTTAGACATCGCTTGTTGTAGAAGAGTGAGCGATTGCCTTGCAGAAATTCTCAAAAACAAAGCGATCGCCTGTTGTTAAAGAGTGATGCATTTTACTATCAAGATCAAACGTTAAGCTCGTCGCCATACTTTAAGTGGTTTTGGATCAAGTTTGTATCCACGTAGGATTTCTTTTGCTGCTTTTCTAGAAAACGTTTTTAGTTTAAATTCTTCAAGAACTTTACTAGCTGATCTCATTGATCGCATTAGCAAAATACCAAAGGCTTCTTTCTTCTGCTCTTCACTAAGGAATTTAACTTGCTCTATCTTTAAAAATGCTGTAGCAATGTGTTCCCAAATATAAATTTCTGTTTCTGGATTATGATCCCCTGAAAAGCCCATAATCCAAGCGTCTGAAGTATCTCGAAGAATATTTGCAAATATTTCTGCAATAATCTCCACCCTTGCTTTTTGCTCATCACTCAGCAAACTTGTTCCCAGAGGAGAAGAAACTATACTATTTATACTAAGCATAACAACTTCCGGGGGGTCATCAGCATAGTCCTCCAGATTATAAGTTATTTGGTTTTCAATAACAATTAGCTCATTATTGGAGTAACCAAACAGTTTATTAACTTCTTGGCAGACACTAATAATAACTTTTTTTGCAATCTCAATAGGAATAATAAAGAATTCTCTGGCCTTGTTACTTCTATATACATTGAATCTTCGATGGATTTTCTTCTCTGCTACTTCACAATCAGCAACCTTACAAGCGAAAGCAATCTCAAATGGTTCAGGCACTCCTGACGCACCACGATAAATCTCCTTTGCGCGAACCTTTGGTTCTCGCTTTGTCATGCCAATCTTAATAATGTTACTACCGAATGACCTGTTTTGTAGAGCGTATATATAGCCAGGATTCACTTAAAACCTCACGAAGCCTTGCAAAATGATTGTACTTGGAGATTTTCAAAACATCTCCTAACTCACTGCATATTCTGTAAACTGTCTCATAAAAGGAGACTGAAAACCTAACACAATGTCTTCCTTGGGAACTCCCGCAGCTACTACCAAATTAGCTGCAATATCATCTTCTGTACCATTCCACTGAAGCCAAATTTTCTCACCTTTAATATCAATATGAATAATACAACTATGTACCCAGTCTTGACCTTCCCACCCTACATGAACTATTTGATAATGGTCACGTTCTGTATCAAAAATTGTTTCAACTTCTATATTTCCGTTAGCTGGTTTTTGCTCACTATAATCATGTAATATCTGTTGTACAAGCTGGCGATACCGAGTTAATTTATCCATTGGAAAATCACCTCTTGTTCTACATCATAAATAAGCATTTTAACTTGATTTTCTGCTATCATCTCTTTAGGAAAATCAAGTTGAAAAAATGTTTTGTAAGTTGTTAAAGGTACTGCTAAATACAAAACACGCTCTGGTTGCCGCCGTCGTAATGCACCTCTATAATTAATAAACTGTCCTAATGCTGTATGAAATTCTGAAATAGCAGACGACCTTTCTAAAAAACTTTTGACTTCGACTGCTATTTTTTGTCCTTCACGTTCTGCTGCAATCAGCTTTTGGGCGGCTAAATCAATCGAAAGGTTAACTCCTCCCACGCTCATTGTGAGTGGATCGTGAGTAATTTGCCAACCATCTTTCTGTAAAGCTGTTTTGACAACTTCATGAAAGACATCTTTAGCAGACATACATATCTATAATTATATATTTGATTTTCATTTAGCCGGATTCTATACAATTTGTCAAAACGATTTTTTATGTAGAGACGTTCTATAAAACGTCCCTACATTATGATTAGGGATTATTCTATCCCTTCAATCCGGTCTTCAACTTCTTGGTACAACTCGCGCAGACGATCTAAATTATCCTCGCTAGTCTCCCAATAACCGCGTCCATTCACTTCCAACAAAGTTGATACAATCTTGCGGAAAGAATGAGGGTTGAGGTTTAACAACCGTTTCTGCATTTCTTCATCTTTGATGAAGGTTTCGTTAGTATCCTCATAAATCCAGTTATCCACAGCGCCGGCTGTCGCACTCCAACCTGTTGTATTCACCAACCGTTTGGAGAGTTCGCGCACACCTTCGTAACCGTGAGACAGCATCCCCTCGTACCATTTGGGATTTAACAATTTGGTACGCGCATCCAAACGCACGGTTTCTGATAATGTCCGCACTTGGGCGTTAGCTGTGGTTGTATCTGCAATATAAGATGCTGGTTTTTTACCATCACCCCGCAGACTTGCCACCAGCTTAGTGGGATCTGAATCAAAGTAATGAGAAACGTCCGTTAAGCTAATCTCGGAAGAATCCAAATTTTGGAAAGTTGCATCAGCAGTTTTCAATGTACTTTCAAAAATCTGCCGGGATTCGTCCATGATTCCGGGGTTATCGGAATTGAAGGAGAAGGATTTCCGGTTGAGATACATTTCCTGCAACTCGGCTTCGCTATCCCAAGTGCTGTTTTCTACCGCCAAGTTGATATTTGACGAATAGGAACCAGAAGCATTGGAGAAAACGCGAGTTGCTGCTTGACGCAGATTAATCCCCATGTCTTCGGCTTGTTGCAAAGCGTGTTTGCGAACAAAGTTCATTTCTAAGGGTTCATCTGCCTCGGCTGCCATCTTCACACCTTGGTCTAGCAGGTTCATTTGGTTGATAAACAAGTCACGGAATACACCAGAACAGTTGATTACCACATCAATTCTGGGTCGTCCCAACTCTTCTAGAGATATCAATTCCAACTTGTTCACCCGTCCCAAGGCATCGGGAACTGGACGCACACCCACCATCCACATAATTTGCGCTAGAGATTCACCGTAAGTTTTGATGTTATCGGTTCCCCAAAGGACACAGGCAATGGTTTCTGGCCATTTTCCTTCATTTTCTGCCTTGTTACGTACCAAAAGCCTGTCTACAACGATTTTGGCTGATTGGACTGCTGCTGTTGTTGGGATGGATTGAGGGTCGAGGGCATGGATATTCTTACCAGTGGGCAATACATCCGGGTTGCGGATGGGATCGCCACCAGGGCCAGGTAGGATGTATTCGCCTTCCAAGCCTCTGAGTAATGCTCCTAGTTCGTTATCCGCACAAACTTGTTGCAGACAGAATTCCAAATACTCAAATAGGGGTTTTAGGGCTGCGCCATCGACTTTGGGATAACCTGCTTTATGCAATGCTTCCACCCAAGGTTCTTTTTTACCCATGTTGAAGAAATTCAACCGGGAAACTAGAGAAACTCGTCCTTCGGCGTCGATTTGCTCTTGGACAAGGGCGGTAACTGCTGCACGGGTTGCCAAAGTGATATCTTGCAATAACTGGACATCTTCTAAAATGCCTCTGTCGTTATTTTGGTAAATATCGTCAATGTTACGCCCAATGCTGTTAGCGATAATTCCGGGTAAGCCTTGAAGTCCTTCTTCTTGACGATCTAGACTAGCAATGTTGACGAGAGTTGCGATCGCTTCTTCTGCACTTGGAGGTTTACCAATAACGTGCAACCCACAAGGCAATAACCGCGACTCGATTTCCATCAACTTGCGGTAGACGTTGCCAACAATATTATCCCGCTCATCGGTACTCATATCTCTGGCATCGGTTTCTGGCAGGTGAATATCCTTATCCAGATTCACGATCCGGCATTTATCCATGATGCTGTTAACAATGGAAACACCGCGTCCACTATCTTTTAAGGTTTGGTAGGAAGCAATTAACTCGCTGAGTTCCTTCAAACCTTTATACAAACCAGCATTTTCTGCCGGCGGTGTCAAGTAAGAAATTGTTTCGGCGTAACTCCGGCGTTTGGCAATTGTCGCCTCACTCGGATTATTAGCTGCGTAGTAATACAGGTTGGGAATTGAGCCAATCAAGTTATCTGGATAACAATCACCAGACATCCCCATCTGTTTACCTGGCATGAATTCTAAGGAACCGTGTGTACCAAAGTGCAGTACAGCATCAGCTTTCCAAACTTGCTCTAGGTAAGTGTAGTAAGCAGCAAAACCGTGGTGAGGACTAGCTGAACGCGAGAACAACAACCGCATCGGGTCGCCTTCGTAACCAAATGTGGGTTGGACACCGATGAAGACGTTACCGAATTGCTTACCATAAATTAGCAAGTTTTGCCCGTCGCTGTTGAGATGTCCGGGAGGTGGCCCCCAGTTTTCCTCTAGGCGTTGAGAGTAAGGGGTAAGTGCCTCATACTCAGGAACCGACATTTTGTAAGCAACGTTCAGTTCTGGGCTGTTGTACTGCGCTTGAGCGTCATGGATGACTTCTTGCATCAACGCTTCGGCTGATTCTGGCAATTCTGGTAAGTCGTAGCCGTTATTCTTGAGGGCTTTCATTACCTCGTAGATGGAGCCGAATACATCCAAGTAAGCGGCGGTTCCCACGTTACCTTTATCTGGCGGGAAGCTGAAAACGGTGATGGCGACTTTTTTATCCAGCTTCGGTTTGCGGCGGAGGTTAGCCCATTTTAAGGCGCGTTCGGCTACAGCTTCAACCCGATCGCGCAGTGCGATCGCTTTCCCTGTTGTCCCATCTCTACCTGATAATATAATCGGCTCAATTGCTCCATCCAATTCCGGAATTGCAATTTGCAAAGCTACTTGAATTGGATGTAACCCTAAATCGCTATCCATCCACTCTTCTGTGGTTTGGAATACTAAGGGTAACGCCACCATGTAAGGACGATTTAAGCGTTTGAGTGATTCAATTGCCTTGGGATGGTCTTGTCTGGCTGGGCCACCCACTAAAGCAAAACCAGTCAGCGATATCACTGCATCTACCAACTGTATATTGGTAGTTGGTTCGTAGAAGTAGGCATCCACAGGCTTGGAGAAATCCAAACCACCAGCAAACACAGGTAATACCCGTGCGCCTAGTGCTTCCAACTCCTGCACCATTGCTACATAATGGGCATCATCGCCTGTAACTAGGTGAGTGCGTTGCAATACTAACCCGACACAAGGAGCTAGGGGATCTTTTAGATCGCTAGAAATATCCTTACGAGCTGTATACCAATTGAGGTACTCTCTGACATCTTCAAACATACTGGGAGCCAAAGGATGCCAAATCCCTAAATCGGGATAAACCACCGGCTGTTCGTATGTAGAAGGTGCAAAATTCTGTTTTTCTAAACCTTTAAATACATATTTATCAGCTAGCATCAGCAAGAAGTTTTCCAGATTTTCTGGAGAACCACCCAGCCAATACTGAAAACTGAGCATGAAATTTCGGGCATCCTGTGCCTTGTCCATCGGTAAAAACTTCAGCACTTGCGGCAGGGTTCGCAAAAGCTTCAGCATCCCATCCTGGAATCCCGCACCGGATTTTTCTTTGCGTTTCCGCATGAATTGCGCGATCGCACTTTTTGACTGACCCAACTGTGCCAAGGAAAAGCTGCCCATTTTACTCAGGCGCATTACCTCTGGCATAGAGGGAAAGACAACGGAAACGTCCAGGCGATCGCGGTGTGGTTCTACTGCTGCTACAACTTTCTGTGCTAAGTCTTCGATGAAAATGAGGGAAGCGATGAAGATATTCGCGCTCTCGATTTCTCGTTTGAACTCTTCGTAATTCTCTGGGTCGCGGAGTTCCTCAATCAAGTACCCGCTGATTTCAATCGCCAAGTTGGGATTGTTCGCGTTAATCGTGCGAACTGCTTGCGACAAAGCACTCTGGTACTGGGACTCAAGCACGACATAGACCACCTTGATTAAACTACGTCCGCGTAAGTTATCAGGCGCAATGTGTCTAATGGTGGACTTGACGTGTGTGAACATGCTTCTTCGGCTCCTTTGATGCGTGTTCTCTCTGTAAGTTCCTAGCGGCATCATCAGCCACAGGTAACTTGTGATCTTTTAGGCAATATCTGTTTTTTATCAGAAAACGCTTGCCCAGTAGGCATTTTATCGCCTATATGACACAAATCGATATAAAAAACGAAATATTTCTTCGTAATTGTTGACTTTATCTAAAAGTGTTTACTCACTTTTTTGTAAATTTTTTGTAATATTATTTTATGACTAAATAACTATTCGACTATATAGTATTTTAAGAAAAAACAAAACCCATGTAAGCGGTTTGTTAAAATCAATTCTGAATCAACCTTCCCGCACCATCCAAACTAACATTCCCAATAGTATTTCCACTGGTGGAACGGTATAATCATTCAAGTCAATACTCAGTGTTTGCTCTTCTAATTTCAAAAATCGCCAAGCCGTACCGCTGCTGACGCTGCCATAAATTGTTTTAATCGGTATATTATTGATTTCATTAAATTTTTGGGCGGCAATCATTTCTGCTGAACATTGTCCTAAACCAGGTTTTAAATCACCTTTTTTCGCTTCAATAATTACGATCGCAGGAGCTTCAATAAATATTTGTTCGGGTGAGCGGCTAATTAAAAAATCACATACTCCATTTAAGCCTAGCTCCGATGCAACGGTAAAATCTTCACCTGAAAAAAAGCTGACTTTGCGATCCAGAATTTTCCGAACTTCTACGAGGATTGGACTAATAATTAACTCTGAGCGAGCTTTTTCTGAGCCTGTTGCTGTTGCTAGAGGTAGTCCTTCGCTGAGTGCTTCTTTGAGGTACAAACTGGGTTCTATGGACTGGATTTCGGGTAAAAAACGTCCATTTTCAACCGTAGTTAAGTTAAAGTCGCGTTTGACTTTTGACAGCGAGAAGTCACTATAAGACATTATAAATATGATATTAATCTACGAGTATTGATCCTATCGCGTTTATAGGTGTTTTCTTGGGGATGGGAGCGACAAGAGCGATCGCCTTGTCCAAATGCTGTGTCAAAGAGGCCGCGATCGCCATTTCTTACCCAGAAGTCGATAGAGTTCAGGAAATGCGATCGCAATTCCTTGATTAAGCATATTTACTGTAATTCATTGAGCTTTTTATTCAAGCCCTTCTTGCAGAATATCTTGATAAATCACAGATTTGCGCATAGTCTTACTCCGCAAAATTCTTTTAATTAGATATTTATTTAATGCTAACCCAGCTAATACTGCTGTTTATGCAGCAACATTACGGTGGATTCTGGTATCGTTTAGTGCTTCAATAAGTAGAATTCAGCAATTGCAAGTATTTTCTGAATGCCAATGCAGTTTAGGATTTAGTATTCTAATTTATCGGATAGGTAATTCAATCACAAACTCTGTACCTTCACCTTGTGTTGAATGGCAACTTAGCTTACCGCCATGATTGTTAACTACAATTTGGTAAGCAATAGATAAACCTAGCCCTGTTCCTTTACCGATGACTTTTGTAGTGTAAAAAGCATCGAATATCTTTGTCCGATTTGCTTCGCTGATTCCTGACCCATTGTCTGCAATTCTGATAATAACTCGCTCTGCAATGGCTTCCGTTTTAATCCAAATCATCCCAATATGTCTAAAATTTTCATCGAAATGTTGATTTTTTTGTATTTCTTCAACTGCATCTATCCCATTACTAATCAAATTCATAAAAACCTGATTTAGTTCGCCTGCATAGCACTCAATAAGTGGTAAATCTCCATATTCTTTGATTAATTTAATTGTTGGACGATGAGCATTTGATTTAAGTCGATGCCCAAGAATGAGTAGCGTAGTTTCTAATCCTTCATGAAGGTTAGCCAGTTTTTTCCCTGCTTCTCCGTATCGAGAGAACTTATTCAACGATGACACAATTTCTGTAACGCGATCTGTACCTAACTGCATAGATTGAATAATTTTGGAGAAATCATTTAACAAATAGCTGATGTCTTTTGTTTTAATAGCATTTTGGATTTCATAAGGTGGGTCGGGCAGATACTTTTGATATAGTTCCAGTAAATTAACAATCTCTTGAAAATACTGTTCAATAAAATTCAAGTTGCCAGCGATAAAATTGATAGGATTATTTACTTCATGGGCAATTCCTGCTGTCATTTGACCCAAGGTGGCGACCTTTTCTGCATGAATCAGTTGGGTTTGAATCTGTTGTAATTCGGTGTTTTTGGCAATCAAGGTTTTCGTCAAATTTCTCAGTTTCAGTTGCTGCTCTATTCGCACCAACACCTCTTCATATTGAAAAGGTTTAGTAATATAATCTACGGCTCCTAGTCGCAATCCTTTAACCTTATCAGCAGTATCTGAAAGAGCAGTCATAAAAATGATCGGAATATCCCGGACACGAGGATTGCTTTCACTTTTTAGGTATTTACAAGTTTCAAAGCCATCGATACCCGGCATCATTATATCAAGCAAGATTAAATCAGGTAAATTATCATTGTCTAATCTCTGAATGGCTTTTTCACCACTGCGAGCTGCCCAAACTTCAAAGCTCGACTGATCCAAAAAGCTCGACAAAACTTGTAAGTTGGCAGGGTTATCGTCAACGACTAAAATAATTCCTCTGCTAGGCTCGCGATTTAGGGAATTTATTTGATTGCCTATCGTTGCTGTCATAATATTTCTAACCTATATTGATTCACGTTGCTTTTCTGCGAGACGCCAAAGGCGAACATTCTAAATTCAAAATTCACGCATTACAAACCGTATAATAAATTTAGATAAAGAAGTTTAGAGAAAATAATCATTTTCTTTTTCGATCAAAAACTTGAGGATTAAATCTTCATCAAACTGCCTGGCTAGCTGCCGCAATTGGTTAGCAAAGGGAGCGAATTTTGTGTCTGTTTCTTCTAGTTTATCTGCCCATTTGAGAATGTCATTGAAGTTACCTTTACTCGCTAAATTCATCAGTTCCCGCAATACATCGGGGGAAGGAGGAGTCAATTTATCTGATGAGCTATCAAGTGTTGTAGCCGAAGAATTGATTATTTGTTTCTCACTCTGCTGGTAAATCCATACCAAATCTAAATGACACTCTAATTGATGTAGTAATTCATCTACCTGTACAGGTTTGCTCAAAAAGGTGTCACCTCCTGCTTGCAGACTGCGATGTTGGTCGGCTTCAAAGACACTAGCAGAAGAGACGATAATCTTGACATCCTGGATACCTGGGGTATGACGCAGGTGTTTAATTAATTCAAACCCATCCATTTCTGGCATCAGCAAATCTGTAATCACCAAGTCTGGTTTAAGGGCGATCGCTTTTTCTAAACCTTCTTTACCGTTGCTGGCTTCAACTACGTTGAAACCCAATGGTTGCAGTAAATTTGTAATTACTGTGCGATTCTCCCAGCGATCGTCAACCATCAGGATAGTGCGGGGACTACCTTCAAAGCCAATGATTTGTCCCTTGGATGCAGCCATAGCAGACTCTACCCATTCGCTGGCTTCGGCGATCGCAATTTCAAACCAGAAAGTACTACCTTGACCGATCTGACTTTTAACCTGGATATCGCTACCCATCATCTGCACCAACTGCCGAGTAATAGCTAAACCCAGCCCTGTCCCTTCTATCTGATGCTTTTTCTCACCTACTTGTTCAAATGGCAAAAAAATGTTGTCTAATTGGGTTGGAGTTATGCCAATTCCTGTGTCTTTTACACTAAAGTGAATGTGATATTTCTCTGTCTGCCCATCAGCAGGAAGTCGATCGATTACCTCAACCTTGAAGCTAACCTTACCCTCATCGGTAAATTTAATGGCATTTCCCAGCAGATTCAAGAGAACCTGACGTAACCTTTTGACATCGACATGAACAGCTGTGGGTAAGTTGCTGGCGAGTTCATAGACAAATAAAATACCTTTTTGCTCTGCCCGAATCTGGCAAATTTCCGCAATTCCCTGTAAAAAAGACGGAAAATGCACATCTTGAGAATGCAGTTCCAGTTTTCGCGCTTCAATTTTGGAAAGATCCAAAATGTCATTAATTAAAGTCAGTAGATGAGAGCCACACTGTTCAATGATGTTTACATGATATTGCTCTGGCTCCGGCAAACCTTTAGAACGCAGCAAAATTTGAGCGCAACCCAAAATACCATTCAAGGGCGTTCGCAGTTCATGGCTCATGTTGGCTAAAAATTCGCTCTTAGCATGATTTGCGGTATCAGCCGCTGCTTTAGATTTTTTCAGTTGAGCTTGTTCAAAGGCTTGTACCTGCCACAAGACAGCAATCATCGTCACTGTCAATCCGCCCACAATTAGGGCAATCAAATCGAGAAATTGTAGCCGAGATTCAATATTTTGGCGCGGAATTACTAAAGCCACAGACCAATTAGCTTCTCGCAACGGCACATAAGCAACATACTTTTTGGTGCCGTCAATTTCCATCAACTGAATTCCCTGTTGTTTGTTTACCATTCGCTGCGCGATCGCATTTAAATTGCGATCTGGAATTTTCAACAGGCTAGGTGCAGGTTTTTCTAACGTTGACATTAACATTGAGTTGGGATGGACGATCGCTTCTCCTTGAGAATTAAGGGCGAACGCATAGCTGTTATTGCCATAGCGCAGCGAGTTGACCACCTTAGCAATGCGATCAACTTTAACATTGCCGTGGAAAACCCCAATTGGTGAACGATTGGTAGGAAAATTTGACCAGATTGGAGTGGCGATCGCAATTAAAGGAATGCCTGTGGAACGGCTGATAAAGGGATCGGAAATGTTGCTTTTTCCGGCTAATGCTTTTTGAAAGTAGGCTCGATCTTTAATATTCTTATTTGACCGACCAACCTTAGTATTAAAATACGAACCATCCGGGGTAGCTATTTGGAAAAAGAAAAATTCATTGATCCGCTCAACTTCTGACTTTAAATAGGGTTCCGCCACAGACCAGTCTAAGGAGCGTACAGTTGAAGTATAAGCAAGGGTTTGCACCTCTACTTTGCGAACATGCAACCACTCTTCAATTTCATCAACCCCTTTCTGTACCTCTAAAAAAGCTTTTCCTCTCAAGTCTTCTAGCGTTATTTTCCGAGCAGCCTGATAGCTAAAATAGGCAGAAATACTCACAATAAGAGTAGTGCCACCGAGAATAAATCGGATCAGCAAATTCCGCGAGGAATACATTTTGGTGTCAGATGGGCTGTAGTTGCCTTTTATCACAGGGTTCACCCTCTAAACAATGGGTTAGCAAAAAAAAGGGGCTATATTTTAGATTGCCCAAAAAATTATTAATAATCGCAGCTATGATTGTTACCCATAGCTACAACCCAAGTGAATTCTGGCTCCTGACTCCTGAATTCTGTTTTGATAACATAAGAACGAATTAGGTAATATTTGCCTCTTGACTAATGACTCAAGTAGATATTCTTATCCTTTCAAATGGCCCAGGTGAAGTAACAACCTGGGTGCGTCCAGTAGTAAAGGCGTTGCGGCAAGAACTAGGGGATGATCCTTCTTTAATGAGGATTTCTGTGGTGTTATCACCTTGCTCAAATGCCAGTGGGAAAGAAGCAGCGATCGCTCTTTCTTTCCCCGAAGTAGATAGAGTTCAGGGAGCAGAACATTTTTGGCAATTTTTGCTTTGGGGCAAAACATTTGAAAATTGGGATTGGAGAAGTCGCGGTGTAGTCGTTTTTCTGGGCGGCGATCAAATTTTTCCAGTAATTATAGGCAAAAAGCTCGGATATCGCACAGTTGTTTACGCCGAATGGGAAGCTCGTTGGCATAATTGGATCGATCGCTTTGGTGTGATGAAACCTGAAGTGGCAGCCAAAATCTCAGCAAAATATGCTCACAAATTCACCGTTGTCGGTGATTTAATGGTTGAAGCACAAGAACAAGTAAGCACTCCTAACTCCCAACTCCCAACTCCCAACTCCGCAATCATTGGTTTACTCCCTGGTTCAAAAGCAGCAAAATTAGCCCAAGGAGTACCATTATGTTTAGCTATTGCCGAATACGTTCATACAAAAAGACCGCAAACCAAATTTGTGATTCCTGTAGCCCCAACTTTGGATTTACAAACTTTAGCTGGTTTTGCCGATCTCCAAAAGAACTCTATTGCTGAAAGTTTTAGCTTTGGTGGTGCTTCCTTAATTGTCCCAGAGGATGCTAAAGGCAAGGCATTGCTCAAAACAGCAACGGGCTTAACTGTGGAACTGTGGCAAGAAAACCCTGCATATCATTTRTTATCCCARTGCTGCATYTGCTTRACTACGGTAGGGGCAAACACTGCYGAACTYGGTGCTTTAGGAGTGCCAATGATTGTTTTATTACCAACGCAGCAACTTGATGCTATGCGTTCTTGGGATGGTTTACCTGGATTGTTGGCAAATCTGCCAGGGTTAGGTACGCCCTTTGCTAGGGTGATTAATTGGTCATTTCTGAGATTTGTGAGACACAAAGGTTTATTAGCATGGCCAAATATCTGGGCACAGGAAGAGATAGTCCCAGAAATTATGGGTAAACTTCAACCGCAAGAAGTTGGGGAAATGGTTTTAGACTTTTTGGCGAATCCAGAAAAATTGGATGATATGCGCGCTAAACTCCGTAATATTCGCGGTGAAAGCGGTGCAGCGCAGAAGATAGCACAGATTGTTGGTGAGGAAATTGGGAAGTAGGGAAAGATGAGGGAGTAATCAAAGCAACATCCCCCTCATTTTCACTCTGGCTTAATCTGAAGATTCTCCATCCCTGCGCCCAAGTTCAAAAATGCCAGCACCCATACAGGCTAATATACCTGTACTAATTCCCCAACTCTCACCTAAACTAATTTCCAGACCCCAGTTACATAAAGCGCCGACTACCAAAAAAGGCACAATGCTAAACAGTGAGGCGTAGAAAGCGTTTTGGGATTCTCTGGCTTTACGAGTCTTTTCAAATTCTGACTGGCTGGTGTAGAGCGATCGCTCGGCAAAGTTAAACCAACGATTGAGTTGCTCGATTACCCATTCATTGACTCTGGAAAAACCTAGATATAGCGCCAATGACCACAAACTCGCTCCAGCGATCGCGATCGTGTCTAACTCAAAACGGAAAGGTAAAATTTCAGTCAGCATTGCTTAGGTGAGTCCTGCAAAGGGTTAACTTTAGCTGTCAGTAGATGCTAAATAAACCTCTTGTGCAATTTTAAGCATAAAAGCTAACAAGATTTCAACTACTTAACAACTTCCCGCTTTTTAGCTTGAAGCAAACCTAATTTACGGATTGCTGGGTAAATTATCGGGGTCGATACCAAGAGAACGTAAATGCTGTGCAAACTTTTCTGCTTTTTCTTCTGCCGTTAAATACCGATTTCCTTGTTCGTCATACCAAGATAAAAATTCCTGACCAATTCCACCAATAACACCTTGATGTCGTCCAATTCCTAAACCAACCTCTGGCATCCAATGGGGTTCGCCAATTTGTAATTGATAATTTTTATCTACCAATTTGTAAATTTCAAATGGTTGGTGTCGATCGCGTTGCCAATATTCGGGGTTGTAAATAATGTAGTAAAGTACGCCAAGTTTCCGATAAATTTCTAACTTTTCGTCGTATTCACTTCCTGGGGAATGGGATACCATCTCCAATGTTAGTATCGGTACTACCTCATTTTCTTCCCAGACAGCGTAACTTCTACGCGATTTACCACCTTTTTTGCGATCGACTCCCAAACTCAGAAACCCATCGGGTACTATGGGGACTCTCGCATTAGCCCCTGTTGTGTGGTAGATTGCCATGTCTACGCCGAAAAACCAATCGGTGCGCGTTGCCCAAATCGAGGTTAATAGGAACAGTAAAATGTTGGGCAGAAAATTTTGATCCTCATTATCCACAGGTATATCGTCTGAGCAGGCTAGTTCTTCAGTGCTTGGAAGCCCAACGACTTTAAGGTTTTCTGACAGCATGACTATTACCGCGGTGGCTTCGGTTTCTTTGATTATAGGTAAATTCAACTTGCTAAGGGTGTAGGGAAGGAACGCATTCTAATAGCGTTCTCCACCCTAGCTAAAAACAACTTGCAGGCAACTCTTTTGCTTATGCAATATGTCAGTTGTTTTTTTGTCTGTAAAGTATGCCAGGAACCGGACTTGAACCGGTGACACGAGGATTTTCAGTCCTCTGCTCTACCAACTGAGCTATCCCGGCTGGGGCTTTTGTGAGCCACGATTAATCAATGTAGCAAAGATAAAAGAATATAGCAAGTCTTTGGAGAAAAATAGTTATGCAGCTTTCAAACTCAACTTAAACCAGACGAAAACGGCTACAAATAGGAGAAACTGGACAAGAACAATACTTGGTCCAGAAGCAAGGTTGAAAAGACCTGAGACCATGATGCCAGCAATGCTGCTGATGGAACCAACTATCACCGACATGACTAGAAAGCGGCTAAAGTGGTGACTCATCAGTTTGGCGGTGGAGGCGGGAATGACCAAAAAGGCGTTCACCAGTAAAACACCGACAGCTTTAATCGCCACAGCAACGGCGAGTGAAAGTAAGACCACAAAAGCGTAGCGGTACAATTGGACGGGAACGCCTTGAACTTGGGCGACATCGGGGTTAAGGGTCAATAAAATTTGCTGTCGTAGAGTTGATAGTAAAAATATGCTACCTCCCACAAGGACTAGCAGCGTCAAAATTAAATCTGTGGTGTCGATCGCTAGAATATCCCCGAACAGTACAGCCATCAAATTGCCACGATATCCTTTAATTAGGCTCGTGAGAATTAAACCGATCGCTAATGCCCCAGATAGCACTATGCTAAGTACGCTATCGCTAGCTAAGTCGGTTTTGTCGATGAAGTAGAGGACAATAACCCCAAAAACTAAAGTAAAAGGTAACAACATCAAAGTAGGATTTATTTGTAGCAGCACACCTAACGCCACACCTACTAATGCTGCATGACCTACCGCGTGGCTGAAAAATGACAACTGGCGCAAGGTGACAAAACTACCCAACATCCCGCCAAGTATTCCCATCAAGGCAGCACCGACGATCGCACGCTGTATTGAGGCAAGTTGTAACAACTCTAGCAAGTCATTACTACTAGCGATCGCTAGCCAATTTATCTGACAATCATTGAATAAATCTATAATTACTGGCATTTTTCATTCTTTAAATTACGAATTACGAATTACGAATTACGAATTCTTTTAATGTTGGTGCTGGTAGCGGCTGAAACCTGGGCCATAGGTTGCTAACAGGTTTTGCGGTGAAAGGGCAATTTCTGGCTTACCAGTACAAACAATACTTTGGTTCAGGCAAAGCACGCGATCGCAATGCCGATTTACCATATCAATATCGTGAGAAACTTGTAATACTGTCCAACCTTCCTCTCGCTTTAATTCATTTAACAAAGCGTAAAAATCTGCTGCACCTTGCACATCAACACCAGCAAAGGCTTCATCTAGTACCAAGAGTTTCCGAGGCATTACCAAACAATAAGCCAATAAAACCCGCTTGAGTTGACCGCCACTAAGAGTACCAATAGCTTGATGCTGTAAATGATAAGCATCAGTTCGCCGTAAAGCTTCTGTTACTGCTGCTGATTTTTCCCGGTCTTGTCTCCACAGCTTGGAAAATAAATTCTTTCTTTTCCCTTCCTTAGTCCATCCCAGTCCCACTAATTCGCTGACAGAAATGGGAAAGCTGCGGTCAAAAATAAAGTTTTGTGGCATATAGCCCAACGTGTGACGTAAATGCCCCAATCTGGAAATTGGACGACCCAAGATTTCAATCGTCCCAGCACTTCGAGGTATCAAATCTAAAACCGCTTTTACCAGGGTACTTTTACCAGCACCATTGGGGCCAACAATAGCTGTATCTGTTCCTGGCAATAATTCAAAGGAAACATCTCGAACAGCTAGATAGCTGCCTTGATAAACAGTTAATCCTTCTACTTTCAAAATAGGAATGTCATTGGTCATTGGTCATTGGTCATTGGTCATTGGTCATTGGTCATTGGTCATTGGTCATTAGTCATTGGTCATTTGCAAAGGACAAAGGACAATTGATAAATGACAAATCTATTTACACGATGTTTCCAAAGTTTGCAAATTAGCTTTCATTGCCTTGAAATAATGCTGTGGATCTGTTTCGCCAGTTTCTAGAGAATCCAGAGTACGCAAATTTAATTTCAAGTCTTTAGAGAGGCTGTTCAGCAGTTTATTATCTACTCCTGGTTCGCTAAATAAAGCTTTAACTTTGTATTTTTTCACAGCGTTGACGGCATTTTGGACATCTGTTGGTGAAAGTTGATCTTCGGGAATTTGCACCACAGCAACTTGCTTGAGGTTGTAGCGTTTGGCTAAATATGGAAACGCATCATGAAAGGTAATAAAGGTGCAAGTGGGATTTTTCTGCAAAGTCTGCTGAAATTCACTGTTTAAACTTTCTAATTCTTTAATATAAGCTGTAGCATTTGCTTCGTAAGTAGCTTTGTTCGCCGGGTCGGCAGCAATTAATCCATCTCGAATATTCGTTACCTGCTGTTTTACTAAAACTGGATCTAACCAAACGTGAGGATTACCCTGACTATGTTCCTGGTCTTTTTCATCTGGTGTCGTTTTGACAACAGGTGAAATTTCATTTAATGGTTTAATACCAATACTTGCATCAATTTCAGTTAATTTGGGATTTTGGGCATTTTTGACAGTACCTTCCAGAAATTCCTCCAAGCCTAAACCATTTTTTACTAAAACCTTAGCAGTAGCGATCGCTTTGACATTTCCTGGTGTCGCTTGGTATTCATGTACCTCCGTACCAGGTGGCACTAGTATTTCTACATCTGCCACATCCCCAGCTACTGCCTTAGTAAATAAATATATCGGCAAAAATGTCGCTACTACTTTAGTTTTTCCCGACTGTGGCTGTGAGGTAGAAGCAGCTTCCTGTGCTTGCGGCGACTGTTCGGAAGTTGTTCCCTGATTTGGATTCGATTGGCTACACCCAGTAGTCATCGACAACATTAGCAGAGCAATTATGGACAAGATGCCGCTTCTTTGCTTACCTGTTCTAATTTCTCTACAATTCACAATCACGATATTTCTCCTCAAAACGGATGCTTGTTCTACCTCTGTCATCATCACTATTGGCAATGGGAAGTATTCTAAATTTATACTATAATAATTCTCATTCTCATTTTAAGTACATAATATCATTCTGAGTTTGCAGTGTAATGAGTAACAACAAAACTTTTTCAGACGGTACAGCCCTCTGCAATTTAGTTTTCCCTAAATAATTAAGATTTCTTGACTTTTTTTATTAAAAAGGTTGCTTACTTCTGATAAGATTGCTGAGAAAGATTCTCATAAAATACACGTTTAAAAAACGTGGTTTGGGTGTGAGTTGGAGATCAGTGTGAGGAGAGAAATGGAAAAATTCTGGAAATATCTGCTAGTTAGTCCAGCAGTCTGCGGTGTCATGCTATTTGTGAATACTGCTACATTTGCAGGTGAAACATCAGGTAAATCTGAAATTAATCAACCGCAAGTTTTAGCTAATCCAGATGCAAGAGCTACGAACATCGCCCCAGATCAGAAAATGGGACAAGTTACCTCCGTGTCTCAATTTTCTGATGTACAACCCACTGACTGGGCATTTCAAGCATTGCAATCCTTGGTTGAGCGGTATGGCTGTATTGCAGGATACCCAAATAGCACTTATC
The DNA here is from genome assembly GCA_003326195.1 of Nostoc punctiforme NIES-2108. Lineage (GTDB taxonomy): Bacteria > Cyanobacteriota > Cyanobacteriia > Cyanobacteriales > Nostocaceae > Nostoc > Nostoc punctiforme_A. The sequence continues at coordinate 329,430 of LXQE01000085.1, read as the reverse complement.
GCGGTAATCGGGCATTAACGCGATATGAGTTTGCTGCTGGTTTGAATGCTTGTCTCGATCGCGTTAACGAACTTATTGCTACAGCCACTGGCGATTTAGTTAGTAAACAAGATTTAGCCACATTACAAAAGCTGCAAGAAGATTTTTCCGCAGAACTGGCGACACTCCGAGGTCGTGTGGATGCAGTAGAAGTACGCAGTGCTGAATTGGAGGCGAATCAGTTCTCAACTACAACTAAATTGCAAGGACAAGTTGTTGCAGTTGTCAGCGATGTGTTGTCAGGAAATACAGTCAACGGTGCAGAAATTACAGACGAGAATACAACTTTAGGGGTACGAGCGCGCATAGAATTAGTAACCAGCTTCACAGGGAAAGATACACTGTTTACCAGAATCCAGGCTAATAATATTCTCAGCCCTAACATTGGTACGCCAGAGGGTAACTTGTTTTTTACTGGCGAGGATGGTACTACTGATGCAGCCATAGATGCCTTGTTCTATAGATTTCCCTTAGGTGAAAAAACAGAGGTTGTCGCTATTGCTAATGCAGGTGCAGCAGACGACCTTACCAGCACTGTCAATCTTTTTGATGGTGATGGCGCTTTTGGTGCTTTGTCTACCTTTGGTACACGTAACCCAATTTATAACCAAATAAATGGCGCGGGGTTGGGAGTAACATACGAGTTCAGTGAAAAATTGGCATTAAGTCTAGGGTATTTGAGTGGTACAGCTAATAACCCTACACCGAATAATGGTTTGTTCAATGGTTCTTATGGTGCGTTGGCACAGCTGACAGTTAAACCAAGCGATCGCATTTCTATCGGTTTAACTTACATCAATTCTTACAATCAACCACTACTCACAGGTAGCAATGCCGCCACTTTCCAGGATATAGCAGCTATCCAGGGTTTACCAGAAGATCAAGTCGGATTTTCCAGTAATTCTTACGGCGTCCAAGCATCTATTGGCATCACTGATAATATCGTCTTGGGTGGTTGGGCTGGATACACCAACAGCCAAAGCTTGAGAGGAACCGGTGGAGACGTTGATATTTGGAACTATGCTGTCACCCTCGGCTTCCCTGACCTCGGTAAAAAAGGTAACTTAGCAGGTATTATAGCTGGTGTGGAGCCAAAAGTTACAAGCTCTGACATCGCAGGTTTGGATAGCGATCCTGATACATCCTATCATCTTGAGGCGTTCTACCAGTATAAGCTGAGTGACAATATCACCATTACTCCTGGAGTCATCTGGTTAACATCTCCAGATCACAACGACACTAATGATGATGTTGTTATTGGTGCATTGAGAACCACATTCAGTTTCTAATTTTTTAAATCTTAAAAGAAGACGCAAATTTATTGCGTCTTTTTTTGTGTATAGCTTTAAAAATAGAACTCAGCATTTTTATCCAGCTTGATATCTTAAAACAATGTGAGTTCTACGGTTAAGAAAGGTCAAATAATACCAATTTGAAAAATGATTGCGACAGATGAAAAACTGAAACACTTATCTAATGGATGTTTCACAATCCAAAATCTAAAATCTAAAATCTAAAATCCAAAATGGTATAAGATTCCTGTATGAATTTGCTCAACTGAACATCCACGCAGCCTGAAAAAAGTCGCGCTCACAAAACATCGCATAACGATAAGTTGAATGCACAATAGAATCAGTAGCGGCATAATTGTCAACCAAATTTTCTAATTGTTGTGTTAGTGGTTGAAAATCTGCGCTGCTATAAGTACGAATCCAGTCTGCATATTGATGATTAGGAATACCGTTACAAGCCAATTTTTCTCCTAAAAAGGCATACAAACGCATACAAGGAGACATTGCCGCAGCAGTCAAACCTACATCTTTGCTCCAAGCAGTTGCTAACAAAAAATCAGTATAGCGACGGGTGGCAGATGCAGGTTCTACAGCATACAAATTGACTCCCCACTCAGAAGCATAGGCACTATGCAGCCTTAGTTCTTCTAAAACTCCACTAGCTAAATTATGAAATGTGGTGAAACCTAACCAGTCTGGTGCTTTAGCTGAGGCGATACTGTAGGCACGGGCAAAAGCTTCTAAGAAAAAAGCATCTTGCCCTACGTAGTAAGCAAATTTAGCTTGCTCAAGAGTACCATCACCAATGCCTTGAACGAAAGGATGCTCTAGGCAAGCTTGGGCTAAGTCTTGATTTGCTGCCCATAATTCGTTAGATAAAATCATTTGTTATTTGTCATTTGTTAACTGTTATTATCTCCTTTAAAAAGGGAAGAACTGGAGCAAGACTGAGCCAATACTTCCCAAAAAGTCAACGAAGCTGGGTTTACCAGTACTTACCTTCTCATTGACGGGTGTTTGCAGTTCTTTTATAAAAGTTTGGGCTGTTAGGGTTCCAGTGCTGTTGTTTTGGGATGTAAACAATTTTTCTGCAACTTGAGCATCTTGAAATGCACCTTGTCTATCTAGTATTTGGTAACGGGCGACACCACGAGCGAGATAGGCATCCGCATATTCTGGTTTAATTGCGATCGCTTGATTAAAATAACTAATTGCTTGCTGTTGGTTGCCTTTTTGCCCTTCTGCTACACCCAAAGCATAAAATTCTGCTGGTGAAGCAATTTGTGATGGTATCGCAACTGCACCTTGAAAGTTAGTCCCATTTAAGTAAGCGCCAGTTAGTTCTGCATTTGCTAAATAAGTATTTCTCAAATCAGCACCCGTCAAATTTGCCCCATTAAATTTAGCGTTGCTCAGATTAACGCCAAATAAACTTGCGCCACTTAAGTTTGCACCCCGCAAATCTGCACCGCTCAAGTTTGCACGGCTGAGGTTAGCACCTGTAAGATTAGCACCGCTTAAATTGGCGCCAGATAAGTCAGCCATCACTAAACCTGCACTCGTCAAATCACAGTTTTGACATTGTTTGGTTGCCAATAACTGTTTAACATGTTCAGAATTTGCTGCTTGTACGGTTGTTGTCAAACTAATCGTGGTTAAAAATGCAACTGCACTTAGAAGTTGGCTTTTCATATTTATGTAATATTTTTTACTCAATAACGTTATTGACTGAGATGGATTTATACCTCAGCATTATGATATTAGCAATCTCAATAATTTGCCCTCTGTAGTTGCCTACATCACTTATAAATTGGTGATACCTTTTCTATGGAATGTTACGCTAAAGGATTCTAGAAAAGTCATGAAAGTATAAATCGAGCCGATATAAAGACTGACAACACCAGTAAAAAGGGTAAATGAGCATCATTTGTAAAGATAAATGATACACTCCACTAGAGGCGAAACTGGTGTTACAAAATTAAACTCACTGCAAAATATCACTTCCAAGAAATCATCTGTAACATCCAAATAATTAGTATTTTTTAAAATCAAGTCAATTACTAGAGCAGTATCCAAGCCTAAAGTTTGCCCTATAACTGGACTAGTACCGCAAGACGGAATTAAAAATTAAAAATTAAAAATGAATACAGCATAAGGGTTTCGTTGATTTGGAATGATTGGTTTATTTTCGCCGTGTTCTACTAGTAATTGTCATCAGGGATGCTCTGACTCAGGAGCAAAATGATAGATTTGCTTTTGGATACCCTGATTTTAAATAAATATGAGACTATAGAAACATTAAAGTATTCAAAAAAACGTGAGTCAGCAAGACAAACTCTTAGACAAAATTCTCTCTGGGACTTCTGATACAGATATCCCCTTCGCCCAACTGTGGCAACTTTTATATACGCTAGGCTTTGAAGAACGGATTCGTGGCGATCATCGTATTTTTGTCAAAGCCGATGTTGAAGAAATATTGAACCTGCAACATAAAAAAGGAAAAGCCAAAAGTTATCAAATTAAACAAGTTCGGGCAGTGATTCTCAAATATAAGCTAGGAAGTAAAAATAATGTTTCGGTATGAAATTATTCTCTACTGGAGTGAATTAGATCGAGCCTTTATTGCTGAAGTCCCAGAGTTATCAGGCTGTGCTGCTGACGGTGATACTTATCAAGAAGCCCTGCATAATGTAGAATTAGTTATGCAGGAATGGATAGAAACTGCTAAAGATTTGGGGCGTCCAGTTCCTGAACCTAGACCACGTTTGATGTACATTTAATTGATACACAAACCAAGTTAAACTGATTTTTTAGCATCATCAAAAATATTTAATACCATATTAGATACGGATCGGAAAAATTTTCGCTAAAAGACCTAAAAAATTCTACTGGCTGCCATTATGGTATCTAAGTTATAGCGATTCTCATTTGAATGGGTACACGGTTGCCCATTATTGTCAACTTAAGCTCAAACGCTTGTACCACAAGTCGAATTACCCCCCTTAATCCCTCCTTATAAAGGAGGGAAACAATAAAATCCGGTTCCCTCCCCTTATAAAGGGGAGGGTTAGGGTGGGGTAAAAGAATATTTTGATACATTAATCATAACTTTTCAAACATCCTCTAAGTGAAGAACTTAGTTAGTAGCAACTTTACAAATCACCATAATATGTGATTTATATTTGTTAGTAGTATAGTGAATAAGTTCTAGTCCAGAACGTTCTATTTCTTGCAAAAGTTTAGGCAGTTCATACTTGTGATGTCGCCAAATAGTAATCTCTTCACCTTTAGAGATTTCAATATTTTTATCTATACCCATCCGACTAAAATTTATAGTGTAATCATGACGTAGTTTCAGATTAGCAACAATACTATCTGTTTTTAAATCGTACTTTCTCACCAGTTCACAATCTTCCGATTTAATCCCAATCTTCTTTTTAACCCATCCATATACTTCTTCTACATGATACTTGCAGCCACCTCTAACTATTCCATCCCATGTAGAGTTAGAACCAGTTTCGTTAGTAAATACTAAAAGATCATTTTTGCCCATGCTATCTCTAAAGTTTTTGAACACCTCATCTCTATTTTGATGATTTCCAATGGTAACTCCTAAGTGTAAAAATATTTTCGCTGTGTCGTCAATTTCAAGGCTAGCTTTATTTTGAAATAAACTTTTGGGTACACAACTACTTTCTATGTCAATTGTGGAACTGAGAAAATCGACCAGTGGAAACCATTTGTTAAAATTACTTTTGGAGACATAAAGCAATTCTTCGCTAATGTCTAAAGCAATATATTTATTAACTTTTCCTAATTTGTTTAGTCTGCGAATAAATTTTTTAACTGGATAGGAATTACCTGCGCCAACGTCTATAATATTTACTCTATCACCAGATTTTATATTACCATTTAGGTATTTAAAATTCTCTTTTAAAAGGTCAATTTCTACATTGACTCTTCCATACCATCTAGGAATAGCATATTTCAGATAAAAATCGTTCCAAATTTTTGCACCTCTCCCTTTATAAGAATACTTGAGAGGTATTTCTCGTTTGACTTCTAATGCATGAATTATCCCTAAAACTTCTTCTTCAGAAAAAAGAGAGTAGAACTCAGAACTTGGCTTTGCTGTGCGACTGATAGCAGATGAAATATCTAAGGGAAGTTGGGAATTGCTATGAAAATTTTGAGCCATTATTCTTGTTCTTTGGTTTTCTTCGGTCTTGAAATTGATTAGCCGCAATGCTTGCTAAAAATGTATTCTCCCATGCCACTGTCCCAAAACCTGGAATCTTCATTACAAAGAACAGGGCTGTTTTCTATATCACATTCCCCATTCTCAAAGAATAAATTGGTTTTTTACAATCAAAATACGAGATAATTTTCCAATGATACAGGGGTGAATTGCAGTGGTTCAACAAGCAGAACTCCAGGAAACTTCGTCGATAAAGTCAACCCAGCGTGTGCTTAAGAGTTTAAGCACTTACCGGTGGACTTCACTGGGAGCATTAGTCAGCCTGTTGCTGTTGACGATCGCAAATGCTGTAACCCCACAATTATTTCGGTGGGGAATCGATCAAGGGATCACGCAAAAAAACCTCCAAATTGTGCTATATAGTGCCGCCTGGATGGTAGTTGCCGCGATCGCTCGTGGTGTATTTAACTTTGGACAAAGCTATTTAGCAGAAGCGGTGTCTCAGGGTGTTGCTTATGACCTGCGAAACAAAATTTTCAGCAAGATTCAAAATCTCAGTTTCAGCTTTCATGATCAGTCGCAGACTTCTCAACTACTAACCCGCGTCACCAGCGACATTGAGCAGATCCGTACCTTTGTTGGCACTAGCTTAATTCAAGTCGTCGGCTCAATTGTGACATTGGTGAGTATTTCGGTAGTTTTGCTGGTGATGAACTGGCGATTAGCACTAATTACCCTCACAGTAGTGCCCATCGCTGCATGGTTGATGGCGCGATTCATCAACCAAAATAACAAGCTTTTTCGGCAAGTACAAGAGCAACTGAGCAACCTGAATGCTGTATTGCAAGAGAACTTGCTAGGAATCCGGGTAGTTAAAGCTTTTGTGCGGGAGTCAACCGAAAGGTCGCGTTATACAGCTCTGAATGATGGCCTAGTCAAGGCAAACATGAAGACCATTAGCGCCATCCGTGATACCTTCCCGTTGATCTTTTTGCTGAGTAATTTGGTAACACTGGCCGTTTTCGCCTATGGGGGAGCGCAGGTGATTGGAAATCGGTTCTCCATTGGCGAACTGGTGGCGTTTAACTCTTACCTAACATTGATTCTCCAACCGATTTTGTTAATTGGATTTGCCGCACCCGCGATCGCTCAAGCAGCTGCTTCCGCCGAACGAGTTTATGAAGTTGTSGATGCAGAGGTAGAAATTCGCGATCGCCCCGGYGCTGTKCCCTTYGACACCTGCGKTGGTAGAATYACCTTTGAAAATGTTTCCTTTCGCTATCCAGGAGCSACRACCGAAACTCTGAAAGAAGTATCCTTTGAAACCAAGCCTAACGAGCTAATCGCCGTTTTAGGAATGACTGGTTCGGGAAAAAGCACAATTATGAACCTAATTCCCCGCTTTTACGATGTCACCAAGGGAGCAGTTCGTATTGATGGACGAGATATAAAAAGTTTCACACTCAAAAGCCTCAGATCGCATATTGGTATTGTCTTTCAGGAAACCACCCTCTTCTCTGGCACAATCCGCGAGAATATTGCTTACGCCAAACCTGATGCCACCTTAGAGCAGGTGATTGAAGTTGCAAAAACCGCCCAAATGCATGATTTTATTAGCAGTCTAGCCGATGGCTACGAGACGATTGTGGGTGAACGGGGCGTAGGCTTATCTGGTGGACAAAAACAACGAATTGCGATCGCTCGTACTTTACTAACCGATTACAGCATTCTGATTTTGGACGATAGTACGTCGGCTGTTGATGCCAAAACTGCTGCCCAAATTCAAGCCGAACTAGATGGCTTAATGCGTCAAAAAGCTTGTACAACCTTTGTAGTGGCTCAACGCATTAGCACCGTTAAAAATGCCGATCGCATTTTTCTCATGGATAAAGGACACTTGGTAGCACAAGGCACTCATGAGGAATTGATGCAAACTAGTCCACTCTACGGTGTAATTTTGGAATCTCAGGTAAAGCCAAAGGAGAAAAAATGATCTCCAATTAGCATAATTAATTTTGCTTACAGCCTTGTAATAAAGACTTTTAATCTAAAATCCAAAATCTAAAATCCAAAATTTTTATGAGAGGCACCATTCCCGTTGTTGCATCTGAGGAAAACGCGAGTCAGAAACTTTCCACCCTGCGGCGCTTTTTACAATATGTGCTACTTTATCGCAAAGAAATTCCCATCGCCCTGACATTAGTATTAATTGGTGCCATAACTCAGGCAGTTGGGCCATTCTTTCTCGGCTGGTCAATCGATCATCTGATTGCACAAGGGAATTTGCAAGGACTGCTGGTATTGTTAGGGCTACTAGGGTTGAACTATGGACTTGGTGTCTTAGCAATTCGGGGTCAAATTATTCGAGTCGGCTGGATTATGCAGCGATTGCTGGCTCAACTAAGGCAAGATATTTTCATTAAAATCCAAAGTCTGCCACTCAGCTTTTTCGATCGCAGCGAAGCAGGCGATTTAATGAGCCGATTGCTGAATGATGTCAACACCGTGAATCAAGCATTTGGACTGACGATCGCTCAAATGCTGGGCAACACTTTCAGTTTAATTGGCATTGTGATTGCCATGCTCTCAATCAACCTGCAACTTGGTTTGTTGAGCAATCTGGTTGTGCCACTGATGATTTTTACCACAAGCTTATTTGCGCGTTGGGCAAGAGCTAGATTTCGCGTCACCCGACAAACCATTGGGGAACTCTCTGCCAAGTTAGAAGAAGATATTGGCAGCGTGCGAGAAGCACAAGCATTTAATCGCGTACAGATGAATATTGAAGAATTCGATGTTCTTAACGCCGCTAATAGAGATGCCAACGTTGAAGCTGTAGCAATTACTTCAGCCTTTTTACCCTCCATCGATTTTCTCAACACATTAGCAACGGCAGGCGTGCTAGCCTATGGCGGTTATCTAGCGGTAACAGGAGCTGCAACAGTGGGTGTAGTGACATCCTTTTTACTTTACGTCCAGCAGTTTTTCCGTCCTATTCAAATTCTCAGCCAGTTTTATACTCAAGCTCAATCTGCTTTCGCCGGATTAGAAAGAATCTTTCTATTATTAGATGAACCGTCAGAACTTAAAGATGCACCCGATGCCACAGAAATGCCGCCTATTCAAGGTGAGGTGACATTCTCGAATGTCAAATTTGGCTATAACCCAGATCAACTGGTTCTCAAAGGAGTGAATTTGCACGCCTATCCAGGGCAGATGGTTGCATTAGTCGGGCCAACCGGTTCGGGAAAAAGTACAATTATTAACTTGATTTTGCGCTTCTATGATGTATCAAGCGGTGCAGTCAAAATTGACGATCTTGATGTGCGTAGCGTGACTCAAGCAAGTCTGCGCCGTCAAATTGGCATCGTCCTGCAAGATAATATTTTGTTCACCGGTACCGTCGCCGAAAATATAGCTTTTGGCGCTCCTTATGCCACTCAAGCTGATATCGAAGCGGCTGCACAACTGGCAAATGTGCATGAGTTCATTACCTCACTACCACAGGGTTATACAACTCAATTAGGCGAACGGGGAGCGCCTTTGAGCCAAGGACAGCGACAACTAATCAGTATTGCTCGTGCGGTATTAATTAATCCCCAAATTCTGATTCTCGATGAAGCCACCAGCAGCATCGATACCCGCACAGAAGCGCTAGTACAAAGTGCGATCGCTCGTTTGCTTCAAGGTCGTACCAGTTTCGTAATTGCCCATCGTCTCAGTACAGTTACTCAGGCAGATCAGGTTTTAGTAATTCAGCAGGGACAAATTGTAGAACAGGGTACTCACGCCCAACTCGTTAATCAGCAGGGTGTTTATGCCAACCTTTATGCTCTCCAACTGGGTGCAGTAGACACAATGGTTCTTCAAAACGAAAAGTAAAATATATTTGAAGAAGGATACAGAATTCAGAATTAATTAGTGGTGGGTTTGAATCCCCCACTAAATTTAAGATTTGGCGGATTTATTAAACCCACTTATCACTCGCTAATAATATAGAATTTATTCTGAATTCTGACTCCTGATTCCTAAATTCTTTTTTTATTTTCCAGGAAAAAATGAAGCTACCTAACCTAGATTCGGAAACCATCGATCGCATCATTGAAATGGCATGGGAAGATAGAACATCTTTTGATGCGATTGAGGCTCAGTTTGGGCTACTGGAGAAACAGGTAATCGCCCTAATGAGGCGCGAAATGAAAGAATCTAGTTTCAAGATGTGGCGAGAGCGAGTCACCAAACGCAATACAAAGCATTTATCTCAGCGAGAATTTATTGCAGGTCGATTTAAATCGCATAATCAAAAAACGTAAGTAATTGGGTAAGCGTAGGCGTAGCCCGTCGTAGACATCGCTGTTTTGTGATATAAACCAACAAAGGCTAAAATACTGTAAAAAGAAGTAAGCCTGTGTTCGCTTGCACTCATTGAGTGAAAACTACCAAATTCACAAGCACAATGACGAAAGTTACACTCTACATTGCAGCTAGTTTGGATGGCTACATTGCTCGCAGCGATGGCGGAATTGAGTGGCTATCAATCCTTGATACAGAAGATGAAGACTACGGTTACACTGATTTTTACGAATCGATTGATGCGATCGTCTTAGGTAGCAAAACGTATGAAGTAGGGCTGGGTTTTGATCGATGGCCTTATCCAGAAAAAAAATCTTTCGTATTCACCCAACGTCATCTCCAATCCGATCGTGAGGACGTTGTGTTTGTTTCTGACCCATTAAAACAAGCGTTAGCTAATATAGAGGCTCAAGGTTTTAAAAATATCTGGCTAGTTGGTGGCGGAAAATTAATCAATTCATTTCTTCAGCACAGCTTGATTGACGAATATATCATTTCAACTATTCCAACGATCTTAGGTGGCGGTATATATCTTTTTCCACCACCTACCCATGAAGAAAAATTGGAGCTTATTACCTCAAAACAATATCCAAGCGGTTTACTTCAAGCACATTATAGGCGAAAACAAAATATTTAAAAGAATTCGTAATTCTTAATGATGTTCTCTACGAATTACGAATTACGAATTATCTAAAGAAGCTTCTGAACAGCATTGCTAAAGTCTTCGTAAGGAGAAACCCCCACAATGGTTTCTGCTAAAATACCATCTTTGAAAATTAAAACTGCTGGAATACTGCGAAGACCAAATTTTTTGAAAATGGGTTTATTGCTGTCAACGTCTACCTTAACGACTTTAGCGCGACCTTTGTATTCTTCAGCAAGTTGCTCCATTAACGGACTGACTAAGCGACAGGGGCCACACCAAGTAGCAGTAAAATCAACAACAACAACTTTCTCTTCACTTCCATTTAAAACAACATCAAATTCACTTTCTTCAACGTAAGTAACTATGTCAGTATCAGTAGACATTTTTTAATTCCTTAGTGTCAAACTAAAATTTCAGCAAAAAGCTAACTATACAAACTATACTCCTTTATGAGTGCCAGATTTATTAGTTACCTACATTCATTGGGAAACTCCCGCAGATGATTTTTGCTTGATGACGTATATTTAATCACTTAATAATATTTGTACGTAGGGTGCGATCGCATAACACACCCTACCAACCAACCTAATCCAAAAACCCACACCTTCAAGGCGTAGAAGCGTCAATAGTCATCCTGCTGGCCAAATAGTTCTAACAACCCAATTGTGCCGACAAAAAAAGTATAAGTCGCATATTTTATTGGCATCTTTTGTCTGGAAGGTGCATAAAAAGCTGCTATAATGCTCTCAATAAAATGGCTGATCATGGCAAAACGCTCAATCCAAAAAATTGGATTCAAGCTGCTTGGTACATTAATATTAGTTATTACGGCATAAATATTCCACGATTCCAATCCAATTGCACTTGTTATAAGCACTGTAGATATAATTTTTACAAAGGTATAAATCTTTTTCTTGATAAACTTTAAATCCATACTGTTCACAAAAATAATGTTTAATATATCTACAAGACTTGGAAAATAACAGACAAGTTAATGTGTGTTGTCTCAAAATTTGCCTTAAGTCAACCAATTTTATCTCATGATTTCCATTTTTGTAAAAGCCGATAAAAATATAGATATGTTACAGAGTTAAATTATCAGAGCTAGCTTTATTCGTACGTTTGTAGTACGTGCGTACATCCAGGCGCATCTAAGATGAGATGTTTTTTAAGTGGAAGTACCTGAAGTCAATATTTCCAAAATTTTGAGAAGAGAACAGGCTAAAAACTATGAACGATCAAGATTAACTCGCCAGATATTTAAAAAATGACAAAAGTGTGGAATAATACATAAGTGGAAAATTTAATTGCACTCCATAGATTGATAATAAATGTAAAGCCATGATTGCTCAACATTACAACTCAATTCATGTTGAAAATGACTTGCTTAAACAAATCAAAATTAAAGAAAATCAGCTAAAAATTGCCCAAGAGTCTGAGATGCTTCATGTAGCAGAAGAATTACAGAGTCAATTATTAAAGCTACAGTCTCAATTATCAGAGCCGCAAGAGCAAGACGTTGAAATTCAAGCGTTAATGAGTTTGCTAGACGAATAAGATTGTAAAATTTTGCAACAAAATTTATTGAAAATAGAAAACCTCTGTTATCTAAAAGCAAAGTATAGTGGTTGTGATGACTGGGTATATAGCTTATGTGCTACAGATCAAGTAATTAACAGCACAAGCAGGAGCCATAGAAGAGTGATGATTCTCGCTTAGATAAGAGGTTGGGGTTTTTGCTGAGTATGTGGTTTTTTGCTTTGCGGTACTGAATCGATTTTAAGAATAGGTTTAATTGGGCGCTGTTGCCTTTGATTAAGAATTTGAATTTCTCTCTCAATAGAATCTTTTCCTTGTCTAAAAAATTCTTGAGAATTATATGGAACCAAGTCACGGGATAAATGTTGAGCTTGTCTTGGAGTCAAACTAGGAACTGCTTGTTCAGCATTGGCAGAAATCTGTACAGCCAATAAAAAAGCTGTTGAAAGAACCAAAAATTTTATTTTTATACATCCGGTGAATATTAGGTTGAACATAGTTGATACATCTGTTGCGTGAATACAGTTTCCAACCATATTAGTGTTGGTCTGATTATAAACAAAGTATACTTATTCCCTTACTAATTACCTCTTACAAACGGATGAATTAATCAGCTAAACTATTAGTACAGTAGAGCTTACATACAGCTACCATATAAATTAACCAGATAAGTTGCTTAAGCAACTGGTTAAAGTTAGACAAACCTTCCACTACTTGAAATTTCGATGGATGGTAAAAGCAAGAGAATTGTGCTAAATATAATATGCTATTCAGTAGTGAATGGTATTTTCGCCTTTTGAAACACCTGCTCAACAGTAAATTGCAGTCCTTCAAACAAAGAATCTGTGAGTAGTTCTTCTCCCATATAAGTTTGTGGTGCTGCATCTGGATAAAAAACAGTAATGCTTCTGGCTTTACTATCTAATACCCATACCCGCAGCACCTTAGCATCCAAATAGTATTTGGCTTTAGCCGCCATTTGTCCAAAGGTTTGCCCTGGTGAAATAATCTCAATCACCAAATCAGGAGGAACAGAACATGCTCCTTCTTGCTCCCAATCTGGGGGTAAACGTTCATTAGAAATATACAAAATATCCGGTATTGGCATCCAATCTCGCCCTCGACGAGTTAATGCGACAGCTAATTCTGGGCAAACTTCTCCTTTCCCCTCACAGCATTGCTCAATTAAATTGAGAAGGGCGCGGGTAAGTTTCGAGTGGAATTTTTTTGGTGACATCTTAGGACTTGCTTGACCATCAACAAGTTCGTAGGTGATATCTCCCTCGCCTGGTGGAAGATTCAAGAACTCTTGCAAAGTTAATTGATTTTTGGCTTGGAGTATCATGGCTCATTAATTCGTAATTGAAGGACAGAGCAACTAACTTTTATTCTGACTCCTAAATTCTGACTCCTCTTCTTCAAATTGTTCACATTCCTCGCAAAACTTGCCGAATAATATCTGATGGCACTTCATCGGTAATTGTTACTACACCAATCTCTGTTGGTAAAACAAACCGCACTTTCCCCGCTTTGACTTTCTTATCTAACTGCAACGCCTCAATAATTGCTTCAATATCTAACCCATCCGGTAACTGAGTCGGTAAACCCGCTTTTTGAATTAAAGCATTTTGACGTTCTGTGTTTTCCTTTTGCCACAGTCCTAAATCCACAGCAATTTGACCTGCTGCTACCATACCAATAGCCACCGCTTCACCATGATTTACTAGACGATAACCAGTCAAACTTTCCACTGTATGACCAATGGTGTGTCCATAGTTGAGAATTGCCCGTAATCCGCCTTCTTTCTCATCTTTGCCAACAACATCAGCTTTTGCTTGACAAGAGCGCGTTAATATGGTCGTTATTAGATCAGGTTTTACATAGCGGAGTTGGTCGAGGCGTTTACTTGCTTCTAACTGGGCAAACAATTCGGCATCCCAAATCACACCGTACTTAATAACTTCTGCCATCCCTGCCCGAAACTCACGCATAGGTAGAGTTTTTAACACATCTGGGTCAATCAAAACCAAACGCGGTTGATGAAATGCCCCAATTAAGTTTTTACCGTGGGGATGATTCACGCCAGTTTTGCCACCAATTGCTGAATCTACCATCGCCAACAAAGAGGTAGGCACTTGGACAATATTAATACCGCGTAGCCAAGTTGCGGCTGCAAAGCCAGTCATATCGCCAATTACACCTCCGCCCAAAGCCACCATCGTAGAAGAACGTTCTAGGCGGTTTTCCAAGGCTACATCGTAGAGTTTTTGGATGGAATTGAGGGTTTTGTAGCGTTCACCAGGCGGTAGAGTGCAGCTAGCAACTTCAAATCCAGCAGATTTTAGGGATACAATTGCTCTTTCGCCAAAATGCTTAAAAATCGTTGGATTAGAAACCAGCAATACTTTCTTGCCCAGTTTCAGACTGGCCATCTGTTGACCCAGTTGATCTAAACTTGAAGGTGCGATCGCAATCTCATAAGACTGCTCTGGTAAATTTACATTAATTACAGAAGTCATTGCCCAACCCCAAACAAGCGCTTGTGGGCTGTATTGTATCGCAATCTAGGAAATGGGCATAGGGCATAGGGCATTAGGGATTGCTAAGAAGCAGGCAAGCAGCAAAGAAGTTGTAGTAAGTATTTCTCCTCTACCCTTATGCCCCATGCCCAATGCCCAATGCCCCATGCCCTATGCCCTATGCCCAATACCCAACAACTAATGATTCAATAGATTTAGGAAGTATTCTGGAGAGCAATAAATGTTTGCAATTGTATCTTATGTCGTCTTCTTGGGTTTATTCTTTGGCTTATCTGTAGGTTTGCTGTTCGGTCTGCGAACTGCCAAGATAATTTAATCGAGAGGTATATTCAACCCAAGACTCTTGTGGGGTGGGCATCTTGCCTGCCCTCAATTTATCAATATCCTATAAAATCCTAACTTTTTCACCAAGCCCACCTCGGCGGACTTGGTAAAAGCGCTGTAGGCTTTAGTCTGTCGGCACTTACTCTCTGATGTTGACAAGAAGTTAATTGTTTTTTCCTAAAGTATTGTTACCGCATCGTGATATGATTCAGCTGACTGAATGTGCAGTCATCATATTTAACTGTACTGGTTTCAAGTCCCGTGAGCTTGTCTGACGAATCAATTGCGCCCACTCCGACAACGCAACAAGATGCTAAAACTGGTTCTGAAGACACAGAATCAGGTAACTCCATGCAAGAGTTCTATCAACTCTTCCAGCGATTGTTGGTAATCACGCTTGTCTTGACGGGGGTTATTTTTATCTCTGTGTGGATTTTTTATTCCTTAAACATTGCCCTAAATTATTTAATTGGGGCGTGTACAGGTGTGGTTTACTTAAAAATGTTGGCTAGAGATGTTGAGCAGCTTGGTAGTGAAAAAACCAGTTTGAGCAAAACTCGTTTTGCTCTATTTATGGGAGTGATGATCGTGGCAACTCAATGGCGTGAGCTACAGATTCTGCCCATTTTTTTGGGATTTCTAACTTACAAAGCCACGCTCTTCGTCTATATGGTGCAAATTGCGTTCATTCCTGATTCTTAAAAAGTCAGGCTCACAAAGATAGTAATCCCATCCTCGCTCGTTGGGGAAAATGCTTGAAGAATGCAAATGCTTAGTGTCTTAAACGCCTTTAATTCTTTTCCCCTCGCCGAATTAGAAGTAGGACATCATTTCTACTGGCAGTTGGGCAATCTTAAAATTCATGGGCAAGTTTTTCTCACCTCATGGTTTGTGATTAGTATTCTAGTAGTGGCTTCAATCGCAGCTACTCGAAATGCACAAAGAATTCCCAAGGGCATCCAGAATTTGATGGAATACGCCCTAGAATTTATTCGTGATTTGGCCAAAAACCAACTTGGTGAGAAAGAGTACCGCCCTTGGGTGCCATTTATTGGCACATTGTTCTTGTTTATTTTCGTATCGAACTGGTCAGGTGCGCTAATTCCCTGGAAGCTCATCAAGCTACCTTCGGGCGAATTGGCAGCTCCCACTAATGACATCAATACGACTGTTGCATTGGCATTGCTGACTTCCTTGGCGTACTTTTACGCAGGTTTTAGCAAACGGGGTTTAGGCTACTTTAAGAAATATATAGAGCCAACACCTGTTTTGTTGCCGATCGCAATTCTAGAAGATTTCACCAAACCCCTCTCCCTAAGCTTCCGGCTATTTGGTAATATTTTGGCGGATGAATTGGTGGTAGCGGTGCTGGTGCTGCTAGTTCCTCTATTTGTACCTCTGCCTGTAATGGCCTTGGGTTTATTTACCAGTGCCATTCAAGCTCTGGTTTTTGCCACCCTAGCCGGAGCATACATTCATGAGGCAATGGAGGGGCATGGTGGAGAAGAACATGAGGAGCATTAAACTTCTCAGTTGATAGCACAGTTCCCAGAGCATGTTCGCTCAAAACATCGCAAAGCGCGATTTAAAGAACCCGGTGCAGCGTGAAAACCACGTTTCTAATCGTTAACGTAATGTCTGTTAGTTTTGTAATCAAAGCAAGGAAAATCAACATGGATCCATTAGTTCAGGCTGCTTCAGTTCTCGCTGCTGCTTTAGCGATTGGTTTAGCTGCAATTGGCCCTGGTATTGGTCAAGGTAACGCTGCTGGACAAGCAGTAGAAGGTATTGCTCGTCAACCTGAAGCAGAAGGAAAAATTCGCGGTACTCTGCTATTAACCTTGGCATTCATGGAATCCTTGACTATCTATGGTCTAGTGATTGCCTTGGTATTGCTGTTTGCTAACCCCTTCGCCTAATACCTGAAAGTTTTTGTGAGTGTGGAGACGTGAACCATCACGCCTCTACAATCGGAACTTTTTGGATATCTTAATAGTTCTAATGTTCAGTTGACCCTTATTGGCTATGGGTCTCTAAAATATGAAAGGTTGGATGATGTTGCTAGCCACGAAAACTGCTACTCCAGCCAAAGAGGAGACAAATGTTTGATTTCGATGCTACCTTGCCCTTCATGGCATTGCAATTCCTGCTACTAGCAGCTTTGTTGAATGCAATTTTCTATAAGCCACTGACCAAGGTACTAGACGATCGCGATAATTATATCCGAACGAATACCCTGGAGGCGAAAGAGAGCTTGGCTAAAGCCGAGCGCTTGGCTACCGAGTATGAACAGCAACTCGCAGACGCTCGCAGACAATCGCAAGCGACTGTAGAAGCAGCTCAACTAGAAGCTAAGAAAATTACTGCCGAGAAAATTGCTGAGGCCCAAAAGGAAGCTCAGACTCAACGAGAACAAGCTGCTGTTGAAATAGAACAACAAAAGCAGGAAGCTTTTCGCACCTTAGAGCAACAAGTTGATGCTCTAAGCAGGCAGATTCTAGAAAAACTATTGGGACCAACTCCGGTTAGATAAGCTAACTAGACTGGTTCTGTAAATGCATACGCGTAACTGGCCCCTAGTCCAGAGCGCTTAATTAAGTGTCAAAAAAAAGGCACTTTTTCCCCTTCTGGGGAAAGATACTTAATTTCCTTAGCGGGGAAAAGATACTTAATTTCCCTTCAGGAAAATACAACGTATTAGCAAGCGAGCAGCGCACTTGTAAATGGGTATCATGGGGACATTCTTATTACTTGCCGCAGAAGCGAACACTGTTCACTCTGAATTGGCAGAAGGCGCAGCAGAAGGTGGTTTCGGTCTAAACCTAGACATTTTTGAAACCAATCTGATCAATCTAGCGATTCTGATTGGCATACTATTTTACTTCGGACGTAAGGTTTTAAGCAATATCCTGAACGAGCGACAATCCAATATTGCCACCGCAATTCAGGAAGCAGAAGGGCGCTTAAAAGAGGCAAAGACTGCCCTTTCCCAAGCGCAAGAGCAATTGAAGCAATCTCAGGCAGAGGCAGAACGCATCCGCCAATCTGCCACAGAAAACGCTCAAAAGACGAAAGAAGCCTTGTTAGCGAAGGCAGTGCAAGACGTAGAACGCTTGAAACAAACAGCAGCAGCAGATTTAAACACTGAAACCGATCGAGCGATCGCTCAACTGCGGCAACGGGTAGCTACACTAGCATTGCAAAAAGTCGAATCGCAACTCAAAAGCGGGATTGCCGACGATGCTCAACAAGGTTTAATTGACCGTAGCATCGCACAACTGGGAGGCAATGTATGACAAGTCAGGTAGCGGCAGCCGAAGTAGCCCAACCTTACGCACAGGCACTATTGTCAATAGCGCAGTCAAAAAATTTGACGGAAGAATTCGGGGAAGATGCGCGGACTTTCCTGGGACTACTCAGGGCAGACAAACAGCTACATAACTTCTTCAGCAACCCGTTTATTCAGTCTGAGAACAAAAAAGCTCTCATCAAACAAATACTCGGTGAAGGCTCTAATAGCTACTTACGCAATTTTTTGCTGATACTGGTAGATAAGCGGCGCATTGCATTCTTGGAAGATATTTTTCAACAGTATCTGGCGCTGTTGCGGCAGCTGAATCAAACCGTATTAGCGGAAGTAATTTCAGCCGTTCCCCTCACAGAAGCTCAACAGCAGGCAATCATCCAAAAGGTCATCGCCATCTCCAATGCTCGCCAGGTAGAACTAGAAACCAGGGTAGACAGCGAGTTAATTGGTGGTGTGATCATTAAAGTAGGTTCACAGGTAATTGACGCTAGTATCCGAGGTCAGTTGCGCCGCCTTTCATTGCGCTTAACTAATAGTTAGGAGTTAGGAGTTAGGAGTTAGGAGTTAGGAGTTAGGAGTTAGAAGTTAAGTAAATAGTAATTTATTTTGACTTTTAACTTGTAATTTTTGCATTTTTAACTCATCACTCTTAACTCATCACTCCTAACTGTTAACTCCTAACTCTTGAATTTTTCCATCTCGAAAGCAAACAAGATACACACATGAGCATATCAATTAGACCTGACGAAATTAGCAGCATTATCCAACAACAAATCGAGCAATACGATCAAGAGGTCAAAGTTGCTAACGTTGGTACCGTTCTCCAAGTTGGTGACGGTATTGCCCGGATTTATGGTCTGGAAAAGGCTATGTCTGGGGAACTTTTGGAATTTGAAGATGGCACAATTGGCATCGCCCAAAACTTAGAAGAAGACAACGTGGGCGCGGTGTTGATGGGTGAAGGGCTAGAAATTCAAGAAGGTAGTTCTGTAACTGCCACTGGTAGAATTGCCCAGATACCAGTAGGAGAAGCCCTAATTGGCCGAGTTGTAGATGCCTTGGGTCGTCCTATCGATGGTAAGGGAGACATTAAGTCCCCAGAAAGCCGTTTGATTGAATCTCCAGCACCCGGTATCATTGCCCGTCGGTCTGTACATGAACCCATGCAAACCGGTATCACAGCTATTGACTCAATGATTCCCATTGGTCGTGGTCAGCGGGAATTGATTATTGGTGATCGCCAAACCGGTAAAACTGCGATCGCGATCGACACCATCATCAACCAAAAGGAAGAAGATGTAATTTGTGTATACGTTGCGATCGGTCAAAAGGCTTCCACAGTTGCGAACGTGGTACAAACATTGCAAGAAAAAGGTGCAATGGATTACACCATCGTCGTCGCCGCTAGTGCCAGTGAACCTGCAACCCTGCAATACCTAGCTCCTTACACAGGTGCAACTATTGCTGAGTACTTCATGTACAAAGGCAAAGCTACCCTGGTAATTTATGATGACCTTTCCAAGCAAGCCCAAGCTTATCGCCAAATGTCCCTACTGCTACGTCGTCCACCAGGACGCGAAGCTTACCCCGGAGATGTATTCTACATTCACTCCCGCTTGTTAGAAAGAGCTGCAAAGCTGAGTGACGAATTAGGTAAAGGCAGTATGACCGCCCTACCAATTATCGAAACCCAAGCTGGTGACGTTTCAGCATACATCCCCACCAACGTAATTTCTATTACTGATGGTCAGATATTCCTATCTTCTGACTTGTTTAACGCTGGTATCCGTCCCGCTGTAAACCCAGGTATTTCAGTATCCCGTGTGGGTTCTGCCGCTCAAACTAAGGCAATGAAAAAAGTTGCCGGTAAGATTAAATTGGAACTAGCCCAATTTGACGATCTGCAAGCCTTCGCTCAATTTGCTTCTGACTTAGATAAAGCCACTCAAGACCAGTTAGCGCGGGGTCAACGGTTACGCGAACTCCTCAAGCAGCCACAAAATTCCCCACTCTCGGTATACGAGCAAGTAGCAATTTTGTACGCTGGTATTAATGGTTACTTAGATGATGTACCTGTAAATCAAGTAACCACCTTCACTGCTGGTCTACGTGAGTACTTAAAGACTGGAAAAACCCAGTATGCACAAGGAGTACAAGCATCTAAAGCACTAGGTGACGCCGAAGAAGCTGCTTTGAAGGAAGCACTCACCGAATACAAGAAGACCTTCAAAGCTACAGCGTAATTAGTCATTAGTCATTGGTCATTGGTCATTGGTACAGAACTAATGACTAGTGACAAAGGACAAAGGACAAATGACTAACTACTAAGGAAAAAAATATGGCCAATTTAAAAGCAATACGCGATCGCATTCAGTCGGTCAAAAACACCAAAAAAATCACAGAAGCCATGCGTCTCGTAGCTGCGGCTAGAGTGCGTCGGGCGCAAGAACAAGTGCTAGCAACTCGTCCCTTTGCCGATCGCTTGGCACAAGTATTGTATGGTTTGCAAAGCCGTCTGCGCTTTGAAGAAGCAAACCTACCACTACTGAAAAAACGCCAAGTTAAGTCAGTTGGGTTGTTGGTTATTTCAGGCGATCGCGGTCTATGCGGCGGCTATAATAATAACGTTATCCGTCGTGCAGAAAACCGCGCCAAAGAAATCCAGGCAGAAGGTTTAAACTATCAATTTGTACTCGTCGGGCGTAAAGCTACACAGTACTTTCAACGCCGCAATCAGCCAATTGATGCCACCTACAGCGGCTTAGAGCAAATCCCCACCGCAGCGGAAGCCAATCAGATTGCTGACCAACTACTTTCCTTGTTCCTTTCGGAAGAAGTTGACCGCATCGAATTAATCTATACCAGATTCCTTTCATTAGTTAGCTCCCGTCCTGTGATCCAAACCCTACTGCCTCTTGATCCACAAGGTCTAGAAGCAGCGGATGATGAAGTCTTCCGCTTGACAACCCGTGGTGGTAAATTTGAAGTTGAACGGGAGAAAGTGACTAGCCAAGCCCGCACGTTGGCTCCTGACATGATCTTCGAGCAAGATCCCGTACAGATTTTAGATTCTCTATTGCCCCTGTATCTGAGTAACCAGTTATTACGGGCGCTACAAGAATCGGCAGCTAGTGAACTAGCAGCGCGGATGACAGCCATGAGTAATGCCAGCGAAAATGCTGGTGAACTGATTAACACCCTCACCCTGTCTTACAACAAAGCCCGACAAGCTGCAATTACCCAAGAACTACTTGAAGTTGTGGGCGGTGCTGAAGCACTAACTTAGGTATAACTAATTATTTATTTGTAGTGCGTTGTAATATATAGCCAATTGCTAATTATTTTAAGATTAGCAATTGGCTATTTTAGTATTTGGGCAAAATTTTTTTCATTAACACATTTCAAGAATTGCGTATTATAATTGAAGTTATGAAGCGCATGGGTCCGTCACGGTTTCGACAGGTTGGCGAACGCTGCTCTGTGATTCAGGTCGAGAGTGAGTCTCCTCTCGCAAATCAAAGGCTCAAACAAAAAGTAAATGCGAATAACATCGTTAGCTTTGCTCGTAAGGATGCTCTAGTAGCAGCCTAAAACACCTCTTATAGGTTCGAGCGTCTTCGGTTTGACTCCGTTAAGGACTGAAGACCAACCCCCAACGGATGCTCTAGCAAGCGTTCTCTGGTTGGCTTGCTGGCTAAGATCAAATCAGAGCATCCTACGTTCGGGATAATGAACGATTCCCGCCTTGAGGATTAGAAAGGCTAAACCTGTGAATGAGCGGGGGGTTAATACCCAATTTGGACAGCAGTTCGACTCTGCTCGGATCCACTAAAAATAGTTAACAAGTCCACTTGGCACTGTAATGTGTAAGTGGGCTTTGTTTTATGGGAAACTCCCATCAGAATTTTCTATAATGCACAGCTAACTTGAGTTCAACGGCTAATATAGCAATACCGTTCAGTTAAGCCCAAGTAACAGAAAGAAGCGCAACAAGCACTATCTCTGCAAAAAGCAGGAACTTGTCAAGAAGATAATCGTGATGGTCATCCACGATCTAGCGATCGCATCTCAAAGGAAACGAGTGATTCGAGTCTAATGGTTTAATTAGCTAATGATGCTGTTTCTGGATTTGTGTGCGCTTCCAAACCTCCTTCCCCTTTTTTTCAGTACGCGTCGTAGTCGATCTGCACTCAAGTTTACTTGACGTTCAGATGCTAATTTTTTTGCTAATTGTTTAGAGTTATACGTCTCTGACTCTTGAGCTAGACAATTTTCGAGATAAACCAAATCTGATTCTGAATATCGAGGTTTTCCTCCTCGACCAGGAGCATCCCATAAACCTGCTAAACCCATTTTTTCCCAGCGATGAAGGGTTTGACGCACTGTTGAAATCGCCCAGTTCAAGCCTTTTGCAATTTGCTCATTTTTTAAACCACGAGTATTCAGCAGTAAAACTTGGGCACGATCCTTAGTACGTTGAGGAACATCTTTGGCTTTTCTCAACTCTTCTAAAG
The DNA here is from genome assembly GCA_003326195.1 of Nostoc punctiforme NIES-2108. GTDB lineage: Bacteria > Cyanobacteriota > Cyanobacteriia > Cyanobacteriales > Nostocaceae > Nostoc > Nostoc punctiforme_A. The sequence continues at coordinate 306,678 of LXQE01000085.1, read as the reverse complement.
TCAGCTTTTCTTCTTCTGTGAGAAACACTTTTAATCGGCATCCCATAAACAATAACCTTTTACACAATCAATTTTTTTCATTTTTGTATCTATTTACGTCTGTATACTGAATCACTTAGGTATTTCATCATACATTCTAAAAAACTGAACTACAAGTATTAAGGATGTCGGCGTCTAATAAGGCTGCTACACGATAAGTATTGGCTTGAGAACACTATCAAAGTTTGCAATTTTTCATCAACAATGGATTTTTATAAAAAGTTAGGCATATCGAGATTACACCATTAATCTATATAGGCAAATTTATCCGATAGGCTAAAGCTGTAACTTATAGCTATGACAAGAAAATTTGTTGGCGTTATCTTGATTAATGTTTAAAGTCGATAATAAAGGACTGTATCATTAAATTCTTGACATTATTCCTATGCTTACGGAGGTTTATCGAAACTTTAAAAATCTTTTTTACGCTAGTTTCCATTTGGATGGGCGGAAGAAGATATACAAGCCTAGTTCCTTTTTATTCAACTACTTTATGGAAATTTGACTTAATTATCTCTAAAAAAATATCTGTTTTATCGACTTTACATCAAGTTTATATTCTATGCCACCATATTTCTGATTAAGCCAACAACATATTGAATACCCATTGAATAAACTAATGCTAGCAGCTTGTTTGATGATTTTTGGAACCTAATCAGATTTGTCCCACCTTTCCTACTTTTCCCACCTTTCCTACTTTTTCTAATTAAGGGAGTACCCAAAAAAATAAATTTTTCTACTTAATAAATATATGCTCTGACAATATTAAGCATTACAAGTAATTTTGATTTGGTAGCTCGGTCAGTAATATAATATTGTTTAAATTATGCTTTTCTAGTTAAAAATATAATCGTTATGATATTTTTGGATTAAGATAAAACCAGATAAATAGCCAAAACAAGCATTCAGTAAAATTTAGGTATAGATTAATATTTAGTAAATTTTTTGAGTCATATTTTTTGCTAAAAAACAGCAATAATTGATACAAGTTAAACTTTTCAAAAACTGATATTCATTACAACTTCAAATAAAAATAATAGGGAGAATGGGTGCAGAAGAAAAACCTGTTAATTTGCGCTCGGAGACGAATAATGGTAGCGATCGCAGAGAACGTTCAACATCGGCTAACTATACAAACTGTAGAAATTGCCCCTAACACAACGGCGATTCGCTCTCTTGACTGGGATCGCGATCGCTTTGATATCGAATTCGGACTGCAAAACGGTACAACCTACAATTCATATCTAATTAGGGGCGAACAAACAGTTTTGATTGATACTTCTCACCAGAAGTTTCGCGATCTGTATTTAGAGACCCTTAAAGGTCTTGTTAACCCCAAAACAATTGATTATATAATTGTTAGTCACACAGAGCCAGACCATAGCGGCTTAGTAGAAGATGTCCTCCAGTTAGCTCCTAGAGCTACCGTCTTAGCCTCAAAAGTTGCGCTTCAGTTCTTGGAAGGCTTAGTACACGATCCTTTTTCCAAGCGGGTTGTGAAAACTGGCGATCGCATCGATATCGGCAAAGGACACGAAATGGAATTCGTGAGTGCGCCTAACCTGCACTGGCCGGATACAATCTTTAGCTTTGACCGCAAAACCCAAATTCTTTACACCTGTGATGCTTTTGGGATGCACTTCTGTGACGATCGCACCTTCGACGAAGATTTAGAAGCGATCGAAGCTGACTTTAGATTTTACTACGACTGCTTGATGGGTCCTAACGCTCGTTCGTTGCTGAATGCGATGAAGCGGATGGGCGATCTCGGAAAGATTAATATTATCGCCAATGGTCACGGTCCGTTATTATACCACCATTTAGATGTTCTGACTGGTTGTTACGAAAATTGGAGCCAAAAACAAGCGAAAGCAGAAACAACAGTTGGCTTGTTTTTTGTCTCAGAATATGGTTATGGCGAGCGCCTTGGTCACGCAATTGCCGAAGGTATCCTGAAAACTGGCGTTGGCGTAGAAGTACTGGATCTGAGTACTGCTGAAAGCCAAGAAATTCAAGAACTAGCCGGGAGAGCAGCTGGCATCATTATCGGGATGCCCCCGACTACGTCCGCCGCCGCCCAAGCTAGTATCAGTTCGGTGCTAGCTGTCGCCAAGAACAAGCAATTTCTTGGGCTGTTTGAATGTTACGGTGGGGATGATGAACCCATTGATACACTCCGCAGACAATTTCTTGACTCTGGCATCAAAGAAGCTTTCCCACCCATTCGGATTAAAGAGACTCCCAGCGCATCAACATTCCAGTTGTGTGAAGAAGCGGGTAAAGACATCGGACAATTGCTAGTGCGCGATCGCAACATCAAGCAAATCAAGTCCCTTGATGTCAACATGGAAAAGGCGCTGGGTCGCATTAGTAGTGGACTATATATAGTCACCACGAAAAAAGATAATGTCTCAAGTGCAATGCTGGCATCCTGGGTAACGCAAGCGAGTTTGCAACCATTAGGATTCACAATTGCCGTTGCTAAAGACCGCGCCATTGATTCCTTAATGCAAGTAGGCGATCGCTTCGTCCTCAACGTTTTGGAAGAAGGCAATTATCAAGAACTCAAGAAACACTTCCTCAAACGCTTGCATCCTGGTGCTGACCGCTTTGCAGGAGTGAAAACTCAAACTGCAAAAAACGGTTCGCCAATTCTGGCAGATGCTTTGGCATACATGGAATGTGAAATACAGACCAGCATGGAATGCAGCGACCATTGGGTTTTATACTGCACCGTCCAAGAAGGTCGTGTCTCCAAAAACGATGGATTGACAGCCGTTCGCCATCGCAAAGTAGGTAATTACTACTAAGAAAGAGGCAAGAGGTAACAGGTGACAGGGGACAGCAAAGAAAACTATCCCCTGTTTCCTATGATCTATACCCCATAACCTATTCCCTGTTCCCTATCCCCTATCCCCTAACTTTATCCAACAGCTATGACCAATTCCAAGCCACGCGACGTACAAGTTTTACCAATTGCTACCAATACTAAAGCTATCAGAGCGCGTAGTTGGTCACGTCTGCGGTTTGAAATTGAATACGCACTTGAAAGAGGTACTACCTCCAATTGCTATTTAATTGAAGCTGATAAAACCGCACTTATCGATCCACCGCCAGAAAGCTTTACCGAAATTTATTTAGAGGCATTGCGGCAGACTTTAGATTTACAAAGTTTGGATTATATAATCCTGGGTCATTTTAGCCCCAATCGAGTTGCAACCCTCAAAGCAATTTTAGAACTGGCACCACAGGTAACTTTTGTTTGTTCTCTTCCCGGTGCGAACAATTTGCGTGCTGCTTTCTTAGAACAAGATTTGAAAGTCTTGGTGATGCGGGGGAAAGAAACTCTGGATTTAGGTAAGGGTCATGTTTTGAAATTCTTACCCACTCCCAGCCCGCGTTGGCCGGAAGGACTTTGTACCTACGATCAGCAAACTCAAATTCTCTACACAGATAAGTTATTTGCAACTCATCTTTGTGGTGATGAAGTGTTTGATGATAACTGGGAAGCGCTCAAAGAAGACCAGCGTTACTACTTTAACTGCCTGATGGCTCCCCAAACTCCTCATGTGCAAGCAGCTTTGGAGAAAATATCAGATTTGCAGGTGAGAATGTATGCTGTGGGTCACGGGCCCTTAGTACGCACCAGCTTAATCGAACTTACTAAAGCTTATGGAGAGTGGAGCCGTTCTCATAACGATCGCGAAATTTCTGTTGCCCTACTTTATGCTTCAGCTTACGGGAATACAGCGACTTTAGCACAAGCGATCGCTCTGGGATTAACTAAAGGTGGAGTTGCAGTCAAATCGATTAACTGCGAATTTGCTACCCCTGATGAAATTCGCATCAACCTCGCACAGTCAGAGGGTTTTATCATCGGTTCTCCTACCATCGGTGGTCATGCGCCAACTCCCATTCATACTGCTTTAGGGATTGTGCTATCAAGCGGTGACAACAGTAAACTCGCTGGGGTTTTTGGTTCCTATGGCTGGAGTGGCGAAGCATTTGACTTAATTGAAGGTAAACTGCGGGATGCTGGATATCGCTTTGGTTTTGACACCCTGAAGGTGAAGTTTAAACCAGATGATGTCACTCTCAAATTCTGTGAAGAACTCGGTACAGACTTTGCCCAAGCACTGAAAAAAGCTAAAAAGGTACGCGTACCCCAACAAGCCGCTACCCCAGTGGAACAGGCTGTTGGCCGGATCGTTGGTTCCGTTTGTGTGGTGACAGCGAAACAAGGAGAAGTGTCTACCGCGATGTTAGGCGCTTGGGTTTCTCAAGCCACCTTCAACCCACCTGGAATAACAGTGGCGATCGCTAAAGAGCGAGCGATCGAATCTTTGATGTATCCAGGCGGTAAATTTGCCTTAAATATTCTACCTGAAGGCAATCATCAAGACTACATGAAACATTTCCGTAAATCTTTCGCGCCTGGGGAAGATCGATTTGCCAACTTTAGTACAGCAGTTGCAGATAATGGTTGTACCGTCCTTACCGACGCATTGGCATATTTAGAATGTTCAGTCAACCAACGTCTGGAATGTGGCGATCATTGGGTTGTGTATGCAACCGTGGACGAAGGGAAATTACTCAAGCCTGATGCTGTGACTGCCATCAACCATCGGAAAACAGGCACTCATTATTAGATAGTCAGAAGTATAAGTTAACGAAACCGCCTTAGCTCGAATATAGCCAAGGCGTTTGATGAGAAAATTCTCTTTTTTCTGGGATGGGCAAGATGGCCATCCCAGTTTTTGGCGTTGCTGAATCTAAGTATGAATCATGCGATCGCCTCAAGCTTGCGTGTGCTACGCGCCCGCAGCGCCTTCTCTACGAGACGCTACGCGTTGGTGGAAGCCTCTCGCAGAGAAGGCGGTTCGTTAAAAAATTGACTTGGATAACAAAGTTTTAGCCTTAACTGAACCGTATTGTTGTATATTTCATAATATTGGTTGATTTGTTGACGAACTTCTGTGTTGTTCATATTTTTGAGACTCTTTTACTTTTCTAATTCTGCCAACTTCTGTTGAGCAAACTTCCGCACTTCTTCATCTAGGTCATTCTCTGCTCTGTCGCGCACCAGTGGTAAAGTCTGAGGATGCTGAAGAAATTGCTTAATAATTATCTCTAGTGCAACGCGCCGAGGATTGGTTTCATAGTCTCGCTTATGCTCAAAGGGGTCATTGACAGCGCAGTTATAGTAAATTTCAAACAACTCAGGCTGATTTCTGAAGTGTTTCGCTAATGCTTCGATGGCTGCACCTCGCACATCCCATTGATTATCAGTAGTGGCGCGTTCTTTGAGAAACGAGCGGGTGTTCTGCTCATCTTTGAAATTGCTTGCTAATGTTTTGATGGCTGCACCTCGCACATAATCATATTTATCAGCAGTGGCGCGGTCTTGAAGAATCGAGTGGGTATCTGGGTCATCTTTGAAATTGCTGGCTAATGCTTGGATAGCTAAACCTCGCACATACCATTTATTATCAGCAGTGGCACGGTCTTGGAGAATCGAGCGGGTGTCTGGGTTATCTGGGAAATTGCTGGCTAATGCTTGGATGGCTGCACCTCGCACATAATCAGATTTATCAGCAGTGGCACGGTCTTTGAGAATCGAGTGGGTGTCTGGGCTATCTAGGAAATTGCTGGCTAATGCTTTGATGGCTGCACCTCGCACATAATCAGATTTATCAGCAGTGGCACGGTCTTTGAGAATCGAGCGGGTGTCTGGGTCATCTTTGAAATTGCTGGCTAATGCTTTGATGGCTGCACGTCGCACATACCATTTATTATCAGCAGTGGCACGGTCTTTGAGAATCGAGCGAGTGTCTGGGTCATCTTTGAAATTGCTGGCTAATGCTTTGATGGCTGCACCTCGCACATACCATTTATTATCAGCAGTGGCGCGTTCTTTGAGAAACGGGTGGGTGTCCGAGTCATCTTTGAAATTGCTGGCTAATGCTTCGATGGCTGCACATCTGACATTCCATACATTATCAGCAGTAACGCGGTCTTTGAGAATCGAGTGGGTGTCCGGGTGATCTTTGAAATTGCTGACTAATGCTTTAATCGCTGCACACCGCACATTTTCATTATCAGCAGTGGTGAGGTCTTTGAGAATCGAGTGGGTGTCCGGGTGATCTTTAAAATTGCTGACTAATGCTTTAATCGCTGCACGCCGCACATTTCCATCATCAGCAGTGGTGAGGTCTTTGAGGAATGAGCGGGTGTCYGGGTTATCTTTGAAATTGCTGGCTAATGCTTCGATGGCTGCACATCTGACATAGTTTTTATTATCAGCAGTGGTGAGGTCTTTAAGAAACGAGCAGGTGTCTGGGTCATCTTTGAAATTGCTGACTAATGCTTCGATGGCTGCATCTCGCACATACTGATAATTATCAACAGTGGCGCGGTCTTTAAGGCAGTGTAAGGCATCACGGTTATCTTTCCAAATTGCGGCGATTGTTACAACTGCTTGAATGCGAACTTCCTGAACTAACTTAGTTTCTTGTGCATTGTCATAGGTGTAATAATACCAGAGGTCATATTTGGTTAAGTCTTTTACCTTGCCAAATAATTTATTAGCCACTGACGCAATTACCGACCGATTTCTCACTTCTGCAAGACACTTAGCCGCTAAAAACAAGTTGATAAATTTTTCCTCTTCGCCATCTTGCACCATCAAGTAATTAAGAATTTCACCAACAAATTTCGCATCAATCATTCCCGCAATTAGCCGCAATACCTCATGCCAAGATTCATCTTGCCAGTGTTTGCCAAAAACTTCAGTTTTGAGATCCTCAATTGAAATACTGCCTTCCTTCTCAAACTGCCAGACAAACTCCCAAGCACAAAAATATTCTAAAAATTTCCGATGCAGAAAGGCATTGTTTGCTATCCAGCCAATAAACCATTCCAGCATAATACTCACGCCTGCTAAGTGCTTGACTACGAGTATATACACCAGTCTGAGAAATCTTTCTAGATTTCTGGGTTTTTAGGCAGTGCGAGTCTATTCATCCAAAACTTAAGATTATCTAATTTATATGCTGCGATCGCACAGATGTGCGCCCTGAAGATTTGTTAAAAATAACTAATATACTGTGCATGGATATTAGGAATAATTTTATGGTTCTACAAGTTAACCCCATCCAAAAAGAACCAATTGTTACTTGGGAAGCACTTCCAGCCGACTTCATTTTACCAGATGATCCAGTGGAAAATATTCAACAACCTGCGATCGCTGCTGCGCTTACCGATGCTTTGGGAAGCACAGCACGCATCCAACCCCAGATGCTGATTGGCTCTAATTTTGGACTTGTAGCCACAGTCAACAAAAAAATCGTTGTCAAAGCCCCAGACTGGTTTTATGTCCCTCAAGTGCAGTCTGTGGGAACAAATGTAGTGCGTCGCAGCTATACCCCAAATTTAGAAGGCGCTGGTGTGGCTGTAGTCATGGAATTTCTCTCAGATACAGAAGGGGGAGAATTATCAGTCCGTTCAACTCCACCCTACGGTAAACTCTATTATTACGAAAAGATTCTCCAAGTTCCAACCTACGTAACCTACGACCCTTACGAACCAAGCATAGAACTACGATGCTTGCAAAATGGACAATATAATTTGCAGCAAGCAGACACCAATGGACGCTTTTGGATTCCTGAGTTAGAGTTATTTCTCGGAATTTGGCAAGGTGAAAGATTATGTCAAACTATGAATTGGCTGCGCTGGTGGGATACAGAAGGAAATTTGCTGTTGTGGAGCAGCGAACAAGCCCAACAAGAACGCCAACGTGCTGAACAAGAACGCCAACGTGCTGAACAGGAAAGCCAACGCGCTGAACAGGAACGGCAACGAGCTGATATATTAGCAGCTAAATTACGTGAGCTAGGTGTTGACCCTGATACGTAGGCGTAGCCCGCACTTCTCTACGTTCGCGCAGCGTGTCGCAGACAGACGCTCCGCGTAGCTTGCTTCCCCGGAGGGGTACGACTTGGCTCAGTGACCATCGTAGACATCGCATAAACTCAAGGGATGCTGGGAATAATAATTTTGGGACATCAGCACCAAAATTCATTCCATGAAACAGCAAAAAAATCAGTTCAGCCATCTGACTGCGATCGAAAGAAATTATCTATCATTTCCGGCACAGTTTTTATTAAATCAAAACCTTCTACAAGGCCAAATATTAGACTTTGGCTGTGGCTTTGGTAATGATGTTAAAATATTGCGCGAAAAAGGTTGTGATATTACAGGCTATGACCCTTATTATTTTCCAGAATATCCTGATACTAAATTCGATACAATAATTTGCTTTTACGTTTTAAATGTTTTATTTACTGAAGAACAAAATAATGTTCTTATGGAAGTATCACATTTATTAAAACCTGGAGGTAAAGCTTATTATGCTGTAAGAATGGATATAAAAAAAGAAGGTTTTCGAGAGCATTATATACACAAAAAACCTACCTACCAGTGTATTGTCAAACTTACCTATACTTCAGTTTTTTTAGATGAACATCGTGAATTATATGAGTATGTTCACTATAATTTTCAGCGAAATTCATCTAATTATTGTATATTTTGTAATCCCCCTATAAAGCTAAAATTATTAACTGAATCAGCAACTTCTTATGCTATTTTTGATGGCTATCCAATAAGTAAAGGACATGTTTTGGTTATTCCTAAACGTCATGTTAGCAGTTATTTTGAACTACCATTTAACGAGCAATCTGATTGCTGGTTTATGGTGAACAAAGTACAAGAAATTATCAAAACAGAATTTGAGCCTGATGGCTTTAATGTAGGAATCAATATCAATCGAGCCGCCGGTCAAAATATTATGCACACCAGTATTCATATCATCCCTCGTTACAAAGGTGATACTGTTGGCAGTAAAAGTGGAATCAGGAACGTTATTTCTAAAAAGCAATAGTTTTTTATTGAAAGCTTCCAGTCGCAAACCCGCATTTATAGCAAATATATAAATCTGAAAAATCTAATTTTTCAGTCTTGTTGAAAATATTGCAAAATATTCCAGTTAACCCAGATTATCTGGATCTATTCCCAACGCTCTTAATTGTTCTGTCAATTGTTGCACCCGTTGTTCTGCTTGTTGAGCGCGTTGTGCTTCTTGTTGAGCGCGTTGTGCTTCTTGTTGAGCGCGTTGTATCTCTTGTTTTAGTTGTTCTGCGGGCGTGAGATATCGTTGTCCTTGCTCATCATACCAATACATCCATTCCCGCGTTACACCGCAATAATTTCCCCTTTCGCAACCAATTCCTAAGCCAATCTCTGGTAGCCAAACGGGGTTTCCCTCTTGCAATTCATACTTACCATTAACTAACTTATGTACTTCCAGATGCGGTTTGCGGCGGCGACGAGAGGAATAAATTACGTAATAAAGTACACCCAAAGCCTCGTATTCATCCAACTTAGTAGTGTATTCCTTGCGATAATTTTGGGAAACTATTTCTAGCACGAAAATCGGTACAACATTTTCATCCCACAGCACATAACTGGGACGCAGTTCCTCATCATAAAACCGCTCTACCCCTAAGCTCAAAAACCCATCTGGCACAATTGGCGGTTTATCTGGGTGATAATAAATACCCATATCTATGCCAAACAACCAGTCCATGCGTTCTGCCCAGAGTATGAGTAGGATCGCCTTCAGCAAGCCTGGTATTAATTCTTGCAGTTCATTATCCACAGGCGTTTCATCAGAGTCTGGTAGTTCCTCGGCTGAGGGCAAGTACCTTGGCAAGTTGTACTCTAACATGGCTGGTTTCCCCAAAACTCAAAGGATATTTGGCTCTATTTGGCTCACCAGAATTATAGCGATTTCTGGGCTAGCAATGTCTACGATGGGCTGTTCAGTGTATGTACATTAACGCCCATGAATAGCATTGGAACAGCAACGTGCATTAAGCCCAAAATTATTTATGTATTTGAGTTTGAGCATTTGCCCTAAAATATGACCATTTTTGCGATCGCAATCTCTATCACAGGAAAAATGTATGTGATTATGAAGCATTGAAGAAGGTAGAAATTTTATTGCGATCGCAGGAATCAGTCGTTAGCGCATATTTTTGTTCTACCTAAGTTGCTCACACACGATAAATAACCATCTTGACCTTTTTGGTTATTTTATGGCCAAAGTCACAAGATCGATTTAGATTCAAGTTGCGATCGCCCATTACCATGATGTACTAAGGCTGCCGTTCCATGTTCTGAAGCACGTAACTCCTTGTCAGAGATTTGTGGCTCCTTGCTATAAACCGAACTTAGTAAGATATTCAGAACTCCACTTTTTTCAGCTTGACTGACGGCGCGATGTGTAATCAATTCACCTACATTCAATATCACGTTGTCTTCTGGGTCAAGAATAACACGGGTAACTGGACGACCCAATGCTTGTTCAATCCGTTGATTTTTCATTGCCTGTCTGCTGCGTCCTTGTAACTTTTCTGCCTTCGCTTTCAAGGCTTGCCAGAAAGTGTTGAGATTCTCTTGAGCGATGCTTGCTCGATCGCCCAGTTGAACTTTGTTTTCTAACCATCTGTCACTCGCAGTAGAACGGACTGCGGTTGCCATCAGACCGACAGCGTTCAGCAATTCTGCTTCTTTAGCGTAAGTCTGAGCGCGATCGAGAAGGGATTCTGTCACAATCTGCCCAGATGCCGCAATAATTAAGCCATCGTCAGTACGCACTGTTCGTAGGACTCTGCGCCCTCTTGCCTGCTGGATCGCCACATTTACATTTGCTGCCAAGTAATCAACTGAGTGACGCAGATTAGCGGCGCTGCTCTGAGTTACGCTGCCAATTCGATTGCCAACAGATTCTGTTGCTGCTTGTAAATTGCGGCTGATGTTGGCAGTCAGACTGCCACCCGTGGCTCGATAGAGTTCATCAAGGATACCTAGGCGATCGGCCGCTTCTGCATTGACTAGGGTGACTTCTTGACCCTTTAGTAGCAGTACATTCCCATCTGGAGTCAGCACATCCCGTTCGAGACACTTGCCAATCACATATACCTTTTGTTCGGCAGGATCAACTAAATTGTTTGTTAAAGAGGCAGTTGCATCTCGATTGAAGTCTTGTAGTTTGCTGCCAGTAACATCAGTTGCGGCTTGCAATTGCTCGCCTGCATTCTGACTTGCTGACTGTAGCCCGCGGTTCACTTTCTCTACCGAGCTTTGCAGTTGCTCATTCACAGTTTGAGCTGCTGTTTGCAGTCTGCGGTTGGTAGTCTGGGCTGAGTCCTGCAATCTATCTCCAGTTGCCTGAACGGCTCCTCGGATACCACCAACCTGTTCTTCCATCAGTTGAGCAGTTTCTGGAGGTACAAAAGCAACATCATCACCAATTTTCAGTGTTTCGCTAGCAGGAACGAACGATCGCCCCGAATAAGCATCTGCAAATACACCGCCAGAAACTTCGTATCCTTCCACCAGTCCACTATGCTCATCAAAGAACAAATCGACTAATCCACCGAGGTCGAGTCCCTCTGTAGTCAGAATTCTCTTTTTTCTCAGCACGATATTCTGGTGCAGAATCTCTTTAATTACAGGGACACGATGTGCCTTCACAACAGATTCTTTCGAGTTAACTACGATCGCATCTGACCCGATCGCTTGTACCTCTTGTAGAGGAATCACTTTTGCGTCTCGAAACAGTCCCTTCTCTGCAACGAGAAAACCCAAAAGTTGATTGCGTTCCCGATCAAAAATTAAATCTATAATTCGGACAATTTTTTTACCTGTGTCGTAGGTGACGACCACTTTATCAATAACATCACTACCTTTAAGCATTATATATATACCTAGTATTTTTATTGATTTGGTTGTTGAATCATTTGTTCGTTAGTCGCCTGAAACTTCAGATGAAAATATCGTCCCTCTCGTCCAAAGCCGGGAACTATATCAATCACACCAAAGTATTCGGAAAGTGCCCCAAATATGGCAAGCAGAATGATTAAGCTGGTGATATTTGCTCCAGTATTAGAGCGTTGTCCTACTAGTCTAGGCATTTGTTATTTTATTTGTTGTTGTTTTTTATGGCTAACCTTACTGAAAAAATCATACAAGATTATTGACATATTTTTATCTGCAATCTGCATTGATTAAGCTTAATCTTTAGGAATAAAAAAGTCAGAATTACTATTTCTAAAGATAGATACGAGCCTGGTTGCTTTCAAGCTTTTGGAAGTAAATATTTTTAGTTTTAGCTTCAATATTATTGAATGACTTAAAAGATGATTTTAGTTAATTGAGTTTTATTCATCTTCAAGAGAACATCAAACTTCCCAGAAAGCTTTCACGACTTATTTAGACTCTGGAAAAAAATATTTTATGGTAAGATGGGTGTTTGACCAGAAAGCTAACTCTGGTAATATGCGATACGAACAAATCAAAAGCCGATCGGTTGGTGAATTTAAACGCCTGTTTGGGATAAAAGTTGCAATATTTTGCTTTGACTAAGGGATACCACTTGTGGTATTTAGAAATAGCTAAGATTTGATAGATATAATAGTTACTCGCTCGTTTCGTGGTTGTCTATAGCATTGCCCGATCTAAAGTTGCAGCCCAGTCAAGAATACAGGCATTTTTATCCCACTCAGAAAGTTGCTTCAGCCGATAAAATTTTGGTAACTCTTAACTATTAATAAATATATCGGTGCTTAGTGCTATTCATGCTTTATATTTAGCGACAGGATGATGCAAATAGCCACTCACCTTCAAATACTTAGGAGGCAGTATCCACCAGAAGCAACTCATGCTTTGATACCACCACCAGATAGTGTAAGTTAAGGTTAAGTCGATATTCAAACGAATAATTTTTGCTGAATTGCGACAGATAAAGACTAAACTAAAAAGTCTTGTGCAGCAAAACCTGTAGCTTTAAATGAAGTAATCATGTCTAAGGTTCTTGTCTCTGATTCGATTGACCAAGCTGGAATTGACATTCTTTCGCAAGTTGCTACCGTTGATGTCAAACTAGGTCTAAAACCAGCGGAACTGATCGCAATTATTGGTGAGTATGACGCGCTAATGATTCGCTCTGGTACGCGCGTCACTCAAGAAATCATTGAAGCTGGCACCCAGCTAAAAATCATTGGTCGTGCTGGTGTGGGTGTGGATAATGTGGATGTTCCCGCTGCCACACGCCGAGGAATTGTAGTAGTTAATTCTCCAGAGGGAAATACAATTGCTGCCGCTGAACACGCGCTAGCGATGATTTTGGCTTTGTCTCGTCACATCCCCGATGCTAATGCTTCGGTGAAACGCGGTGCTTGGGATCGCAATAGTTTTGTTGGTGCGGAAGTCTACAAAAAAACTCTCGGCGTTGTCGGTTTGGGTAAAATCGGCTCCCATGTTGCCGCTGTAGCTAGGACAATGGGGATGAAACTCCTAGCTTATGACCCATTTATTTCTACAGAACGAGCCGAACAAATTGGCTGTCAGTTAGTAGAGTTGGATTTACTCTTCCAGCAAGCAGACTATATCACCCTTCACATCCCGAAAACCCCAGAAACTACCCACTTAATCAATGCCACAACCTTGGCAAAGATGAAACCCACAGCTCGGATTATCAACTGCGCTCGTGGTGGAATCATTGATGAAGTAGCTTTAGCAGCAGCTCTGAAAGCGGGTAAAATCGGTGGTGCAGCCTTGGATGTATTCGAGTCAGAACCACTGGGTGAATCTGAATTGCGCTCGCTAGGTAAAGAAATCATCCTCACTCCCCACTTGGGAGCCTCTACCACGGAAGCTCAAGTGAATGTGGCCATTGATGTTGCCGAACAAATCCGCGATGTCCTTTTAGGACTACCAGCACGTTCAGCTGTCAACATTCCCGGACTCGGCCCCGACGTGTTAGAAGAACTCAAACCCTATATGCAACTAGCAGAAACTCTAGGTAATCTAGTGGGACAACTAGCTGGTGGAAGGGTAGAAGTACTCAATATTCGACTGCAAGGGGAACTCGCGACCAACAAAAGTCAGCCTTTGATCGTCGCTGCCCTTAAAGGATTACTTTACCAAGCTTTGCGGGAACGAGTAAATTACGTAAATGCGAGCATAGAAGCCAAAGAACGGGGAATTCGGGTAATTGAAACCCGCGATGCTTCCATTCGAGACTATGCCGGCACACTGCATCTAGAAGCCACGGGTACTTTAGGTACTCATTCTGTCACAGGCGCTTTGTTGGGTGAGCGGGAAATCCATCTCACCGACGTTGATGGTTTCCCGATTAACGTCCCACCCAGCAAATATATGTTGTTTACCCTGCACCGCGATATGCCAGGGATTATCGGCAAACTTGGTTCCCTACTCGGCAGTTTTAATGTGAATATTGCCAGTATGCAAGTAGGTCGTAAAATCGTCCGTGGTGATGCGGTAATGGCTCTGAGTATAGATGACCCTTTACCAGAGGGCATTTTGGATGAGATTATAAAAGTCTCTGGTATTCGGGACGCGTATACAGTAACACTATGAGTGCTGAGTACTGAGTCAAGAAAAGTTAGGAGTGAATAGTTAGGAGTTAAAAGTTAAAAACTCCTAACTCCTAACTCCCTCAAACTCAGCACTCACCACTCACTACTCACCACTCAGCACTCAAAGATGGCAAACACCTGGTGGGAAATACAGATTTTATGTGAGCCAGACCTAGAAGAATCGATCTTTTGGCGACTGGAAGATTTTGGCTGTCGTGGGACAGCTAGTGAAAATAAAGGAAACTCATCTTTAGTCAAGGCTTATCTGCCGACAATTCAAACACAGCTACTAGATTTGGCAGCCCTGTCGTTGTGGCTGCGTCAAGATGCCCTCTGTGTAGGAGTCTCATCTCCTTCCTTACAATGGCAGTTAATTGATGAGGAAGATTGGGCGACTAGCTGGAAACAATATTGGCATCCGCAAGAAATAGGCGATCGCTTCTTAATTAACCCCGCTTGGCTACCATTACCAGAAACAACGGAACGGTTAGTAATTCGCCTCGATCCTGGTGTAGCATTTGGCACTGGCAACCATGCCACTACTCAGCTATGTTTGGAATCCCTGGAAATGCGGCTCAGTGGTGTTCCTCAGTCGTTTGTAGGTAGTAGTGGCAAACATGAACATTTAGTAATTGCGGATATTGGCTGTGGTTCTGGTATCCTTTCTATTGGGGCGCTGCTACTGGGTGCAGAGAAAGTCTATGCAGTAGATAATGACCCTTTGGCGGTGCAATCAACTATCAGTAATGGTGCGCTGAACGACATTAGTCCAGAATGTTTACTACCAGCATTGGGAAGTGTAGACGTTTTGACAAAATTAATTGCAAGTCCGGTGGATGGTATCGTCTGCAATATTTTGGCTCATGTCATTATTGAATTGCTTCCAGAAATGAGTGCGATCGCTAAACCTGAAACTTGGGCAATCTTCAGTGGTATTTTACTAGAACAATCTAAAGCTGTTGCTGACGCTTTAGAAGAAAATGGCTGGGTTGTCGCTACCCTGTGGAAACGCAAAGAATGGTGTTGCTTAAATGTAAGGCGTTCTTAATTCGGTAGAAATATATCGTCATCCTAAATTATTCGTAAACAATTAGATCCCCAACTTCTCAAATAAGCCGGGGATCTTTAAGTAAGTGACATAATATATAGATTACCCACTATTGACTTTTGAAACTAGCGATGAAAGAACGGCTACAAATCCACAAAAAAGCTGACTCATCCGCTTATTCGTCAGAGCAAAGTCTACGACGGGCTACGCCTACGCATTTATTCACTACTCACTCTCAACTTGGCTCCAACAAGCCTATAGTACAGGCAAAGGTAGAAAATCAGAAATTTCAACAATATCAGTTTGAGGCAACGAAACTCCAAATACAAGCCAAGCATGGCACTATCACGCCAGAGGGGCAAGAGCGACTCACTGTATTGCAAACAAAGATGAATGAGTCTTTGCAGCAAGGGAAGGAACACTCTTCGCAGTTTGGTCATAACCTGAGCAAAATGGCGATAAAACGTGCTGATAGCGTGTCAATAGGAGAAATACAGCCAAAACTGACTATTGGTCAATCAGGAGATCGATATGAGCAAGAGGCGGATAAAGTCGCTACTTCTGTAGTCAACCAAATTAATCGATCTCCTCTGCAAAACCAGGACGCACAGCAGACGATACCAGCTAATAAGAACGAACAAGCAAAGTCTGAAGAAATATTAGCAGTAAATAACTCAGCAGATAAAAAACAAAAATTTTTACAAGAATATTCCCTATCCAAAACACTAGTCAATGGTATAGATGACACATTGCCACAAGATAAAATACTGGAACAACTTTTCAAAAACTTTGTAAATATCCAATTTCAATACACAATGGTGAGTAAGAGTCCAGAAACTCTATTAAAAGGCTCTCCAGAAGGAGATTGTCAGACATTAGCTCGTGCTTTTAAAAAAGTTGCAGAAGAATATTTTGGTATTGAAAAAATAACAATTGAAAGTATCGCTAAACCTTTTTTGAGTGAAGCTGGAGCTACCCCATATCAAGGTAAAAAGCCTAATTGTGATGACGGGAAACGATGGTTTTTCCAAAACCATTATTGGGCTAGCTGGAATGGAAAAATTTATGATGTTTTATTCCTCAGCAATAAACGAACCGAAGCTGATATGGCAAAACAGGTGCAACCACTCACATCAATGTTGATGCCTGAACAAGAATACTATCAAACAGAAAAAGGAAAAATTGTATATCCAATTGTCAATAAATACTCCACTGTCGAGGTTTCGATATTTGAAAAACTGAAAAACTTTGTTAATAATCTCGGTCGGTTTTTCTCCAATAGCATGAGTGCGATCATCAATAAAATTCGGTCTTTATTTGCCCAAAGTGGAAACAATACCAGTGGTTTTGATTCACTAATGAGAGAACTTGAACACGACAAAAATAATACTGCGATCGCAAACAACCAAACTCAATAATCTTACTAACTTGGCTTTCACCACTGCCCTGAATTATCTTCCTGTTGCAACCCAATTAACTGTCGCCGCTTCCAAGCATAGTGAAGAATATTAATCCCTAATTCCTGAGCTGTCCGAATGGTCAATCTGGGTAAACTCAAATCTCTATCCAGTCCCCAAGCAGTTGCTAAATCTCCAATTGCTAAAATAATTCCTCCACCAATTAACAGTTTTATCTGCTGTTGATTAACCATTGGCAAGGCAGCAAATAAGAAAGGTTTTGTCCTTAAAGGATGACTTCGTTGTAATTCTTCTAAAGGTCTTAAAGGACTCTCTAACTGTTGTGCCAAAGCTTGAGTACTTTCAATCAGAGGATTAGCATTTGTTGGCGCATCAACAAAAAGTACACCACCTAAATTTAAGTAATTTCTGAGAGATTCAAATTCAAGACTATTTAAAGAAATTGCTTGTCCACCTGTGAGATAAAGGATGTCATAGTCTTGGATGTTTTCTGCTAAAGAAACCTGACCTGGTTCATCAGCCCCTCGCAAACTTGGGTATAGGGGTTCTACTGCTTGTAACAAATATGAAAGGCTGAAAAAATTACGCGCACATTCGGGATCACTATGAGTCGCCTGCGCCATACATACAAGTGCTTGGGGGCGCATTTGTGCCTGACGACGATAACGCAAATCAATATTATTATATCCAGGGAAAAAAGCATCCGCAGGTTGGGTAATTTCAGTATGTCCTGGTTGTAGGAGTATCCGACATATTTCTATTTCTGAACTGGCTGGTGTAGAGTTTATTTGGTCAATTCGATAAGTTTCTTGAACAATATCTTTTTGCTGACCACGCCGCAATTCATCGGGGTCTACATAGCTAACTACTAAGTAGATCATGAGTGGTTCAGAACTTACTACTTCTAGATCGATGGGAAAATCATAAGAAGTCGGTACAACAATTAGATTACCTGCTAAATCAATTGCAATCCCAGGTTGAATTTGTACCCAACGTCCATCTCGATATCTAGCTTCAACTTGGCTTGGGGCGGTCACATCTCGCACGCCTAAACCGCAGACAATTCCTGGTTGATTTAAACTTTGATATTGAGCATTTTGCCGATTCCGGTGATATTCATGGGCTGTGCGCCAACGTTCTGCATTAATTAGTAAGCCGTCTGCGGCTTGCAAGCGTTCAAAGGATTTAATTGGTGGTGGTGGGAAAGGATGAGACATAGCAATTTTAGATTTTAGATTTTAGATTAAAAGTCTGTTTAATTTTACTTAACTACGAATTACGAATTACGTTAGCGTAGCGGTAGCGACGCAGGAGCGTCATTACGAATTATTTAATTAGAGGGATTTTCGATAGATAATTCATAGGTGCAAAAGGCAGGTTTTTCTTGCTCTATGATTCTTTGAATAAGTTCTTCGTTGATAACGCCACTAGAAATATTTGAACGCAAACGCACTATAAAATGATATGGTTGTCCACCGGCTAAAACTGCATTTCCTAATTGTGCATCTCCGATAATGAAACTTGGGCCAAAAGGTTCGGTAATACTAATATGTTTATCAGCTTCATTCGGTAAATGTTCGTCTAGCGGTAAACCAGTATAAAGATGCAAATAGAGACGCAATCCTTTACGAGTTCCTCGCCAGCGATAAAGTTCTACGGCTCGGCGAATTAAACGCCGTTGTTGCTGGAGATCCCAAACAGAATCTACTTGCCAAGCAACCCAATGCGCCATAAAGGGTAGTAATGCTTGTGGTGCTGTCAAGGGATCGAGGTTTGCCCACATGACGTTGTAACTATTAACTATTGGTTGAAAAGCTTGCTCAAATATCTTCATGAAGCGACCAATAAAGTCTACTTCCCGATACAAAATTGGCAAGAATTCCATGTAGGCAGTATAAGGACGGATGTATAAGTCGAAATACTCGCTTCTCTCGATTTGTTCGTTGTCTGTGCCTGGGTCTATGTGTAGAGTAATTAGGCTACGAAAATTGAGTGTTAGTTTGTCTTTTTTTTCAGGGGAAATTGCCTCTTGGTCTTCAAAAAATGTGTCGGGAATTGAGAAGTAGAGAACAGCATCCATTTGTCCGCGAGGCGGTATCTCACTACCTTCTGTGCCAATCTGACACCACTGAGATGGAAAGTTTCCTTCAACGCTTAAGCTCACCCGCAAAGGACGTTGTTCTAAGTTTTGCACTTGCACAATCATCTCGCTGGGATGTCCAGGATGCAAGAGCAAACTACGTCCAGCGACATCGATGTTTTCTGCATTTGCAAATGCTAAACCTGCCACAGGTAAAGCTTCGGGAATTTGCATTGGCGTTAATTGAATGCTTACAGCTGGACTAGAGCGACTTTGAACCATAGGATTGGGGATAAGAAGAGGCAGGGGGCAGGGGGCAAGGGAGAGAATAACTACTGACGAATTAGGAATTACGAATTATCTGGATATCGTGATTGGAACGCAGATTTGTATCAGCCCAGGAACATATCAAACCTTCTGATCCTGGATCGATCAATTGTTCTGGGGATGGTTGTCGTCGCCAATTTTCTCCTTGCTTGCGGATGGGAAACAGCAAGACGGGGCCTAAATGACGCACGCCTGGGGTTTGTTGCAGTAATGCGACAATATCTGATGTATAAACTGGTCGCCCAAATGGCCAACCTTTGCCGTCGATTCCTCCAGTTAAGGGATTTAAATATTTATACAGCCATCGCCTCAAATTCCGACGAATTTCTTCGCTGGCAAAAGGGTTGTTGTATGCTGGCTCTAAAGCAACTTCTGTCTGTACCGAAACGCCTACGTAATTCGGCTCTTGTAACTCTACTTGTACCCCTAATAACCGTCTTTCATCTAAATAAGTCAAAATTTGCTCTTGGAGGGCATTACTCAGGGCAAATTCTTCTGGTGTCATGCCATTGCCTTGGGCGATCGCATCTGTATTTGCGAAGGGTACTACCAGCAAACTAACTATACCAGCTTGTCTCCGAGAATTTGCTGGCAAGCACCGGACGCGGGCGATCGCACCAGCACCCGCCTGTTGTGTTAAAACTTCAAAATCTTCGGCAGTGACGGCGCGATCGCGTGTGCGGAGGATGCGAGGAGCTTTTATTACAGCCTGTTCCAGGGATTCGGCATCTGCCCCATTGATTGCTGGTACACGATTGACCACACTAGCAATATAAGGATACGCAGACTTCAAAAACTGGATTGCCCCAGTTTGCACATTGCCTTCTCTACCACCGCCTGTACGATAAGTAACCATCCTAATTTCTGAGCCACGGGGAGGAATCGCCCCATATTGGTGTTCAGACTGGTTATTTTCCAGAACTTGTACAGATGTGTCATCTAGTGATGGTTGCTGAATTCTTGATCGCACCTGGGTATGCTGCTTGAGTTGGCTAGGTTCCCGAATCAGCGGCCCAAACTGGATTGTACCAGTGATTGAATCGATGGTGTAATGAAAGTTATGTGGCCCAGAATCAGCAAAATCTCTTACTTCAGTCCACTTTTGCGGCAAACCACCAGCCGGAGTAACTAAAATATACTCATTTTCTCGGCGTTCTAAAATTGGTGCTGTTTGTAACTGGAAACTTTGACCGGGTGTACCATCACTAATTCCCAATCGCTCATCTTGAATCAGCGTACTATGGCTAGCCCTAACAGTACCGCCAATTGAACGCACTGCTAAACCAATAATTCTTGGTGGACGATTGTAACCAGTTTCATTCGCTTCTGTAGAAATAAAGCTACAGCGCAACCAACGACCTCGGTAAGAGGTAAAATTAGCCACAGGCCAAATTTGAGGTAAATGCAGACGTACTTCTGCACCTTGAGAGGGGTTTTCACCCTGTTGGGCGATTTCATAAAAACTAAAACCGCGAGTTTTATCATCTGATTCTTGCAATAAAACTGATTGCCAATTTTCCCCATCCCAGGCTTCCCACTTCCGGGGTGGTTGATTGGGGTTAATCCCAGCAGGGGTAGCCGCAGCCCCTTGGAAAATAATTTCTAAAACATTAGCGTCTAAAGGATCGTCAGAATTAATTGCTAAATAAAAGCAGTTACCAGGCTGGGGTTCCTCTTCAAAAATCGGTTGTTCGTTACCTGTCCAGTAACCGTTAGATTGACGAGTCCAGGAAGTTGTGACTCTTTCGCGCAGAGATTGGGGAATATCTTCGGTAGTTTGGGCAGTTAAGAAATGTTGGATGCGGGGTTTGCCGATAATTAAAGGAGAATCTGTGCTGAAGGTAATTGCTTCTGTAGTTTCAGTGCGAATAGTTGAGGCTTCTAATCCTGCGGGAATTGTGTAGGCTTCAGGTAGTGCAGCGCTTAAATAAAAAGTTAATTCTGTGCGGGCTGGGGCGGGAGGCTGGAGACGGATACCTAGTAATTCTAAAAAGGCAACATAATTTTTTCGGGGTACTTGGTTGAATCTGAGCAACATCTGGTCAGTTAACCAAGCAAATAATTCAATGAGCGTAATTCCTGGGTCGCTGAGATTGTGGTCAGTCCATTCTGGACAGTAGCGAGGAATACGCATGATACATTCTTGCACCAAATCATCAAAGGCGCGATCGTCTAAATTGGAAGAAGGTAATTTCGGTAGAAAGTCAAAGTTCACGATTCCTCCCCAGCTGACACCAAATAATAAGGATAAACAAAACTATAAATATCGGGGCCGTCTTTAAGTCGATAATTGATGATGATGTCCACTCTGCCACGAACTGGATCGGGATCGGTAACAACTTCATCGATAGTAATGCGTGGTTCCCAAACTTCTAAAGCTTCCAAAACATAAAGACGGATTCGCAGTAGGGTATCGCTATTTAAAGGTGCAAACGCCAGTTCCGACAAGCGCGAACCAAAGGTAGGTCGATAAACCCGCTCACCTACACCCGTGCGGAGGATAATCCAAATAGATTCTTTAACTTTTTGATCTTCACGGCTAAGTTGTATCCCACCTTGCACACTTAAATGCAGTGGATAAGCCCAACCTGTTCCCAAATAGGCTCGTTGACGACCGTAAACCATATCTGGCACTTAGACAGCTGTTACATGGATATCTTCAAAGATATCGGCACAGAAGGTTTAAGCCTATTCTCCAAAGGTCGAGGATGAAGAGGTAGGCAAGAGTTAAAGATTCCGAGGTGGATTCATCCAGTTCAAAGGTGGATTAACGGAGTTCCGAGGTGGATTCATCCAGTTCAAAGGTGGATGAACGGAGTTCTGAGGTGGATTCATCCAGTTCAAAGGTGGATGAACGGAGTTCTGAGGTGGATTCATCCAGTTCAAAGGTGGATTGAAAGAGATTCTAACTCCCCCTTGTCCCCTGCCTCTCCAATCAGCCGCCAATCAAAACAGTAGGATTACCTTTGATAATTTTATTCGGCGGGCCTAATGCTTCTAAAACAGTATCGCCCATGCGAGAGGCAGGCAGATTGTTAATCAGCACTGTCTGACTACCGTCAATCACAACCCCAGGGCCGTGAGGAGGGACGGGTAAAGGTGTGGCGCAATTATGAATATCAGCACCAGCAGCAGCGGCGGTAATTGCACTACCCATAGTAGCAGCTGATGTTGCCTTTGTAGTTTGTTCGGCAGCTAAGGCAGCAGGTGCCCCTGGCGTACCAGCCGCCGCTAAAGTAGCAGCCTCAGCCGCTTTGATAGCTGCATCAGAAGATGTTTTGGCGGACTGCAAACCTGGTACTGCGGCAGCAAGCACACCCCGCCACGCAGGTAAAGACCCAATCAACACATTAGGACTACCCGGCCCTCCTGTTAAGACTGGGGGTAAGGGGTGCGCCACATTGTCGGTAATTCTTGCTGCTGGTCTACCCATGACAACCTCCTATAGTGTCTTTAATCTCTTGCCTCTGTGTTCTCTGCGTCTCTGTGGTTAGATAAATTACTTTTAAACCACAGAGGCACAGAGAGCGCTGAGAAAAAACATAGAAAATTAATTAAGGCGAATCATCGCACCTTTGACTGTAATCGTACCGTTGGCTGAGATGTCTATATTTCCAGCAGCATCTAATGACATATTACCTGTTGATTTCACTGAAACAGATTTACCCATGTCGTCCATTTTGATTCTATGACCGCCTTTAGTTTCAATCTCTATACACCTTTGACTGTCATTGAGATATATTTTGTGACCGTATTCAGTTTCTACGCGAATACCTTTTTTACTACTTCCTTTATCTTCTTCAACAAACTGTAGAGTATGACCTACACGAGTTTTAATGGTGCGTAATCTTACACCACTTGTAACTGAATCCCTTACCTTTTCCGGTGGTGCATCCTTGCCATTCCATACCCCGCCAATTACATAAGGACGGTGGATATCGCCATGTTCAAAACCTACTAAAACTTCATCGTTTACCTCTGGTAAACAGTCAAAACCTCTATTTGGGCCTGCTCCCACAGCTACAACTCTCGCCCAGTCACTTGTATGTTCTTCTGTGAGAGTGGGAAACTTGACTTTCACCCTACCCCATGCTTCTGGGTCTTTGTTATCAGTGACAATCCCCACTAATAAAGTTTCAGATGGCTGGAGACGTTTTTCTGGAGATAGAGTTGTGAATAAGCTACCAGAACGCAGCCCCCGCACGCTGAAATAAGTTTCATAAACCCGTTGACTGAAGAAATGGCGGGTTTCTGTAACATAATACTTACCACTATAGCGATCGCCCATACCCTGAAGATTAATAACCCGTCCAGGACGAATTTCAGGATTCCCTTCTGCTTTGGCATCTGCATAAACAAATTCTCCTCCTAGTTCATCACACAAAGCCTGAGCCATCGTCTCTGCTTGTTTTTTGCTGGCAACAGGTTTATCTACAACAATCATTTTGGGAGATTTAAGATTAGAAAATGCATTGCTAGTACTACTTCCTAGCTTATTACCTGTCTCGGTTATTGGCTTTTCTTTCTTAGCTGTTCCACTAATCAATTGTTTCTGGGTATAGTCCCAAGCGCGTACTTCTACAGAACTTATCTGTTCAGCACTGGTAACGCGGGTACTAAATTTATTAATATCAACTAGCCATTTTAGTGATAAAGCTAGCTGAGTTTTTGGTTTGCAAAAATTTAGTTTCTCCTCGGTAATAAATAGCTCAAAACCAATGCGAGCAGCCCTTTCTCGTAAAAACTCCATATTAGTTTGGTTTTCTTGAAAGACATACTTATGAACTTCACCAGTTGCCTCTATATTGCCAGGCTTTATGCCCACTTCTTTAACTATTTGCTTAACTATATCGCTATCAGTTTTATTTAAAAAAGAACGATTATAACGACCTCTGTGCAAACGATGAGAAATATCATAACCACGAACAATGATATCAGCTTCAGATTTTTCATTGAAGTGAACTTCCATCGCTGTAATTTCGCCTTCAATGAGGAATTCTCCTACCTCCTCTTGGAAGTTATTATCTAGAGTAGTACTCGAAGTAAAACCCAATTTAACTTTCTTCCCAATTTTAAATAAAGGCTCATGTCGCCAAGCTTTGTTTTCTGGTCGGTCAGATGCGGGAATATAGCTGTTATGGATTACTAGCGTAAACATTGCTGGTAAATGAAGGCTTTCTTCGATTGTGATTTGCAACAAATCCTTCATTAATTCAGGAGAAGCCTGTTTTCCGTCTATCTGTATTTTAGGTTCGCTTAAATAAAGGCTTTTTTTAGGAGGCATAATTATTACTTTATAACTTATGAAATGTTCAGAGCAGCCTTTAATGACAAAGTAAATACTAATTTGTCACTTTATACCAATTCAATTAATGATTGCAACACATCCTTGGCTAAAGACGCGATGAATCGCGTCTCTACAAATGGTCTATTTGTCGCATTCTTTTTTAAAATTGGTATTACTTATTTTGTCTTACTCAGTGTTTGTCCCTTTTGATCTCCCGCACGAGCATTGCCTGTAGAAGCAGATTCACGTCCTCCTGGAAGGTTATTCTTATCTACTTCTTGCAAGGCTATATCTACCAGTGCCCTTACTGGTGTACCATCACTCAAAAACATATTTAAAGTGTAGGTTAAACTTGTAATTACACAATAAAAATACTCATTTCCCCATGTAAATATATAAACAGGCGGTCGTTTATCAGTTGCTTTACTGATAGTTTCTACACCTTTTTTAATTTTATCTATATATTTTTTCATCACCGATTCTTTCGTTTCATAGGTATCATAAAGTAACTGTTTAAGCGTGAATTTGTAAGGTTCAACACCAGAAAAGTTTACTTTCGGAAGTAGAGTAGTTCCTCTATTACCATCCTTACTTTCCCACTTGACAGTCCGAGAGAAACTAATATCTGTAGGATTAAACATTAATTCAATATCTGGCGCTTCACTGTTATAAGCTACAAGTTTGGCTTTCTCAAGTTGCGGTTGACGCTTTTGAATAACAATAATTGTTGGACTTGCCATTTGAATATTCTCCTAAAATTAATTATTGAATATAAATTTACCAACGTAATCTACCAGAGGAACCACCATGTCGTTCTCGCTCAATTTCTATCCGTTGTCGTAATCTGTGATAAACTTCACGAGCTAGAGCTTCAAGATCGGCTGTATCATCTTTATCATCTTCTTGAGAAAATGAGGATGCGATCTCTATCGTCTCAGTTACTGGTGCTATTTCTCTAGATATGTCGGGTGGAGTGACTTCTCCACCATTAGCAAAGCCTCTAGCTGAAGGAAGATGTTTCGCAAAAACTTGTGGTGATTCTGAAACATGAGAAAATTCATAATTTTGGCTATTAGATTCTCCCTCATTAAAATTAAAGCTAGTGAATTCATCATCATTTCCATTTAGTAAATCTTCCACAGTTGACCATTGAGAAGGTGTATTTGACCATTGGGAAGATGTATTAGTGGTGGAATTTGTTTTTCGGAAAATCAGGGGAGGCGATGAGTATTGGGGTGAAGGTTCATCCACATGAATCGTTTCGTTTTGAAGAGGATTAAGCTGTGGAGAATTGAGTATCGAAAGTTTCTGTTTTCCAATATCTAACCCCAAGGAAGAAGGAGTTAAAGAATTGGATATCTGAGATGAGTGAGTCTCAGCGCTTTTTAGTTGTAATGAAGTGTCTGGAAAAGAATCGACTTTAGTCGGAGTCTCTGGAGAAGTTTCTTCTTCTAGTTCTTGAGGATTGGGTGTCTGTAAACTTGGAAGGATAATATCGTGCGGTGTTCCACCAGTGTTGATGTGATGCAGTAGAGGTAAATTCTTCTGTGCATCCCTGGTATTAATCACAAACTCCCCAGGCGTAAGCATTGCAGGTATTGTATCCGAGGGTGCTATCTGCTGACGATTTTCAACGTGGGAGTCTATGACATGACCACCAGTAGCATAACCTTTAGGTGCTGGCAAATTTTCTGCGATCGCATTTTGCTCAACTTGAGGTAGTGTACTTACCTCATTTTGTGGGGAGGTTGGATTATCTGAGGTATCAACAAAGGTTGATATTTCAGGATTTTCTTCATTTGTTACCGCAGAGGTAAACTCTGATTCTACTATTTGTTCATTGTCAATAATTTCCCTAAAAATACTCGCAGTTTCAGCAATCTCAGGCGATATGGCGGTAATTGTTGGTGTTTCAACAATCTCATGTGAGGTGGCGGTAAGTGGTGCGATCGCAGTTTCACTAATCTCAGGCGATATGGCGGTAATTGCTGGTATTTCAACAATCTCATGTGAGGTGGCGGTAAGTGGTGCGATCGCAGTTTCAGCAATCTCAGGCAATATGGCGGTAATTGCTGGTATTTCAACAATCTCAGATGATGTGGCGCTAATTGGTGCGATCGCTGTTTCACCAATCTCAGGCGATGTAGCCGTAAATGGTGCGATCRCTGTTTCASCAATCTCAGGRGATATAGCGGTAATTGTTGGTGTTTCAGCAATCTCAGGGGATATTGCCGTAATTATTGGTGTTTCAACAATTTCAGGTGATGTAGCCGTAATTATTGGTGTTTCTGTTTCACCAATCTYAGATAATGGGGCGGTCAGTGGTGCGATCACTGTTTCACCAATCTCAGATGATATGGCGCTAACTACTGGTGTTTCAACAATCTCAGGCGATGTGGCGGTAAGTGGTGTGATCGCAGTTTCACCAATCTCTGATGATGTAGGAGTAATTATTGGTGTTTCAACAATTTCAGGGGACGTAGGAGTAATTGTCGGTACTTCACCAATCTCAGGCGATGTAGCGATAATTGTTGGTGTTTCAGTAATCTCAGGCGATGTAGCTGTAAATGGTGCGATCGCTGTTTCACCAATTTCTGATGATATAGCGGTAATTGTTGGTGTTTCAACAATCTCAGGTGGTACTAAAATGGGCTGACTTTCTGTAAACTCGCTATTAGTACTTTCAACATAGCTATCACGTTGTAGTGAAGTCAGATTTGCTGAGATATCTGAGACATTAACCACCATAGCAGACTGTGACTCTGAAATTACTAACGGTTCATTCTTATCAGAGTTTCTGAATAAACTAGGTGTATCTTCAATATCGGCTGAGGTAGGTGTTAACTGAACAGGTATACTTGCTAGAGGCTCACTTGAAACACTGGAATCAATTTCTTGTTGTATTGCAATAGGATTTTTTGCAACTGAAGACTCAGAATTAGGTACAGCAATATGCTCTACTACAGTATTTTCATCATTCACCAAAGGATGGATTAAAGTAGATGCATCATCAAGATCGGGTGAGGTAAGCGCTGACGGCAAAACTAGAGAATTATTAACGACAGCATTATCTAGTTGCAATGTGGGTATTTCCAAATTAGCCTCAACAGGCAGAGGCTCATCTGATGTTAATAAGCTATTTTCATGACTATTAATATTAACATCGCTTTGAACACTATTCTTAGCCACAGATGATTTGACTGCTTTTTTAGATTTGGATTTGGATTTTTTTTCAAGTGGCTTTTGAGATTTATTTATTTTTTTTGTTTTAGATTTATCTTTAATATTTAGTTCTTGCGAGGTATCATCACTCGTTTTTTTATCAATCCGATTTGGCAGTATCTCTGGAATACTATCTTTTACTATTTCACTAGTATTAATATAACTATTTTCGGGTAGAGCTATTGAATCAAAAGAATCATATTCAAGTAATGGCAAATCACTATTTATATCTTGATTATCCCAAGTATCCCAACCTATTAATGGTTGTATCGATGGTTCATTTTCAGGAGATAATAAAAATTTCGAGGATTTAACTAATGGTAGCTTAGTTTGTATGGGACTAATAAAATTACTTCCTGAATGTAGAGAATAAGACTGTTTTCTCAATAGCATTCTATCAGGAAGAGATAAAGATGATATTACCCCAAGGGGCTGAATATTGTTTCCTAGTGGAGATTGAATGATTTGCATAGTTATCGTTTAAAAATAGCCAATTAGCTAGAAACGAAATATCCACTTTTTTGATTGCGTTGTACAGAAGTGCCTCCTCCTGTAGACCTTGCAACTTGTAAGCCTTCATAAGCTAAAGTTAATTCTTCAATGGCAACTGCCTTTCCATCTGCTTGGAGTGCAGGTGTTTTCCAGGTTATAGGAATAGCACCAATCAAAGTCCAACTCATCATCGTTTCACCGGCTTGATTGAAAATCAAAATATTGACATTGCGTCGAGATGTTTTCTTTTGTTCATCAAAAACTGCATTCATCCAGTTCCAAAAACCTGGATGATCGGTAACTCCACGTTTAAGAGTGATGTCTGCAAATTCTGTATGACCTAAATAAATTCTTTGTTGGTCGTTAACACCACCTTCCTGAAACACATTTTTCTTAATTTGAATACTTAATCCTGTACATTCCGCAAAAGATGCAGCAATAGAACTGTCTATTTCTACATAGAAACGATTAGTAGTAACATAATTTAATTCGTGAGTAATGTTGCCGTTATTAGCGCCTGTAGCCATCACAACCACCTTTGAGAATCATAACTACCTACCCTTTCGCGCTGCGATCGCAAATCTTCTAGCAAAAGTTTATACACGCGTTCTGTAAGCTGGTTCAGCAGCAGTGAGTCGTTGAGATATTTACTTGCCGTTTTAGCCGCCTTACTAGCATCAGAAGTCACTGAAACCCCAGTGTAGCCAGCAGTCCCGCCAACATCTCCATCGAAGGTGAAAAAACTTTGTTGCTGTTTTGAATCCATAAATAAAAAAACTCTCCCTAAATCCAGCCTAAAGGTACTGCATCAGAATCAAAAGTAGCCAAAAGTCGAACTTAGTTTTTGCCTGGATTTAGATTTTAGGGACTTGAAATACAACCACTCGATAAGCCACTTACTCACGATATAAGTCGCATACCACTGCGTAGGCAAGCAAAACTCTCAATTAGCCAGCCTGGAGACATTTACGACCTGGAAGCGTCCATTAAACAAGCAAGGGGTGGTGGACAGACAATATCCACGAACCGATGGAACAGGCGTTTGGCGCTGATTTCAGTGGGGTGAAGGTTCACACGAATGGTCAATCTGACCAGTTGAATCGGTCAATTCAGGCACGCGTTTTCACGACAGGACAGGATGTGTTCTTTCGGGAGGGGGAATATAATCCTGGGAGTCGGAGTTGTTGACTCATGTAGTGCAGCAGAATGGGGGCGGCGAAGCGATCGCAACAGCAGGGATCAGGAAAAGCGCTCAAAACTGCATTTAATACAAGGTTGGGTTTCGTTCCTCAAACGCCACTTGCTTCTCCCTTTGGGAGAAGGGGAGACACGCAAAGGACAAGTTGGGAAACCGCAAGGGCGCAGTGGTTCCCCAACTTACACAGGTTAAGATTTTTCTAACCCAAGCGTATTTCGTTTAAACTAACTTGAGCTATTAGCCTGGAAATAAATTTTCGGGCGATTTTTAGACTTTTTTAACAGGTTTTAACATGGCGGTTCTACATATATTCATAGCGGGAATTAGGAATGCTTAACATCTAGAAAAGGCAGTTGTTTGGAACAATTAGCACCAATAACTTCAATGCCTTGTTTGCCACGAATACCGTCTACTGGTAGAGAAACTGTATAAGGTGCGGTAGCCGGTAGTCCGATTCCGGGCAAAGTGCCAACGACCTCAATTCCCCAATATTCAGGTTGCTGGACGTATACAAGAGGTACAAGATTCACTTCCAAATTCAAGTATGGTTTCGTCCCTCTGACAATTAAAATATAAGTATCACTTACTATACCAGGACGAATTTCTGCTTCTTCAAAGTCAATTAATCGAGATGACTCTGGTTTTGGTAAAGCCCGGAATTGACTAAGACTTTGCTCTAATGTACTCATTTTTTCTCCTGTAGAAGAACTATGTTGTTGAATCAACTAATTAAGGAGATAACAAGATGTTTTCAATCTTGCACCTTCAACTCTTTAGCTTCTTAGTTAATTCATCAAGCTAGAAAGCAAAGTTTATGCAATGCCAACTTCTTCTTTACATTTATTTATCAAGCTCAGAAATTACCATACAAGGTGGTTAATCTAGAAGAATCCTCACGTTGGCAGTGATGTACCGTCGATCTCGTCGTTTGCGATCGCACGAGCCTTGAAATAATCAGGGTTTGTGCATTACCCCAATAATAATCTCGAACAACTCGCGTGCAGAGATGCCACCACAACCTTCGGCAATGGGGATTCGCAATGCACCCAAGCCGTGAACGACGAAATCGATTCGATTAGATCATCAGGAAGGATGCGATCGCAAAACTCATCTAGTCAGGAAATTTCAGCTTAATTTGACACCAATAGCAAGCCCTTGCGCCCCTACTACGTTAAATCGATAGACAAACATTTTTAACTGTGTATGATACTGATTGTATGAAGAATTAATCAAGTTAAGGGCAATAAATTTATATATTTATAAGTACTAGTTGACCTCTACTGTCACCTATATGAGTACTATACTGATGTCAAGTTAAAAAATTTTTGCTAACCATAACGCGCACTCTCCCCGATATCTTGAGGAGGGGTCTTATCTATATATTGATATTGCATTCTTTTTTAAATTGGTATGGTCAAAGAAATCCATTATTTAATACGCTTTCATTCCCTGGCGACTGTTTTTTTTAATAAAAATCTATTTTTGTTCAAAATCCACCAATATAGTCCAGTTTCAGATCCATCGTCCTCAGTAATTTCTGTGGGATGGCTAGGACGGGCTACAGGAGTATGTTTGGGAGATAGTTATCCCTAAGCAGTTCTTGATAACGTGTCAATGTCCAGTGCGATCGCTTTCAACTCCTGTAACTCGTCGTCAGAACCTCGCAGCATAACCCCAGAGTTAAAAACTCTTACAGCTTGCTTGTCTACTAGTACAACACGGCGGAAATAAACCAATCATTCCAAATCAACGAAACCGTTATGCTGTATTCATTTTTAATTTTTAATTTTTAATTTTTAATTCCGCCTTGCGGTAATAGGGGGGACGACACGTTACACGAGCAGACCAAACAACAGCTTACTTGGTGCTTAACTGCTATATCTTGATTATTAGTGGCTATTAAGACATGAAGAATACATAAAGATAAGTACTGACATTATACTGATCGGCAAATAATGTGAAGAGTATGCAAAGATATGTCTTTAAGTGTGGACATCTCAGTAAATATTCAGATATGGTTATCAAAGTGTTATTTAGATGTTCTCTATTTTTAAGCTACACACCCACGGGCAATAGCCCACAACAACTGCATAAAAATTCTTTCCCTATCGAAAGTGAATTATTCTCTATATTTACGACAGTAGGGCTACGCTTTGATAAGAAATATGAAGTGTGGGTTTTAGGAATTCAAGCTTGATTTTTCGACACTTTGTCAGTGATGGCTGGTTTGATCTGCGGATCAAGAATGATAAAAAAATCGTTAAACCATCTGTTTTCCTAAATACACGCTCATAAATATGTACAATGCTTAAGACTTAGATAGTCGTAAATAGCATTATTAACGGGTACACAAATAACGAATGAAAAAGGAAATAGGGAATAGGTAAAGACTTTAACTTTGAACCTCCTTCCTGCCTCCGCCTTTTTCAAGTCAGTTAGATAAGTCCTACTTACAAGCTTATCAATAGGGTAAATTTTCGAGAAAATTGCTAGCCCTCAAAGGTGACATAAAAGTATGTCGAAAGCGTTAACTCTCGACTATTTCTGTGTGTCCTTAAATAACATTAACAACAAGTTAATAGCTGAAGTTACTCAAAAATAGATTCAGGAAGATAAAAGTTATGGTTAATATCATTGGAACCAACGGTAAGGATACTCTATTGGGTAGCCAGGACGCAGATACAATTAACGCTAAAGTAGGTGATGATATCATCGATGGCAAAAATGGCAACGACCTTTTAAACGGTGATGCCGGAAATGATACCCTCATTGGTGGTGCAGGCAATGATACTTTGCTTGGTGGTACGGATAACGACTCTCTTCGTGGTGGTACGGGTAGTGACTCCCTCCGTGGTGGTACTGGTAATAACCTGCTGCGGGGTGATGAGGGAAATGATACCCTTGATGCTTCCTATTCTTCTGGAAATAACATCCTCAGTGGAGATACAGGGGATGACTACCTTCATATTAGCTATTCTGCTGGCAACAATACGGTTTCAGGCAAAGACGGCAATGATTCCTTTTACGCCGATGAAGTCCGGGGTAAAAACACTCTAAATGGAGGCGCTGGTAATGATGACTTCCATTTGTCGGCCTCAAAAACTTCCCCCTCTTCCTTAACGACTCAAAGCGTAAATGGAGAAACTGGTGAGGATTATTTGTCTGTATATTATACCAATGCTAGCAGTGGAATCATTTCGAGTTTCGATGCTGCTACTAACACTGGCTCAATTAGGGCTGGCACAAATCGGATTAACTACAACAATATCGAACAATTAGAAATTAGAGGTACAACCTACGCTGATTTTATTGTTGGGAGTAATGGTAACGATTTACTGTTCGGAGGCAGTAGTGGCAATGATTTAAATTATGGCAATGATACGATTTTTGGCGGTGAAGGTAACGATTACTTGAATGTTGATTATTCAACAAGCGATAACATCCTTAATGGTGGTGTTGGTAACGATCAATTCAGTGCTACCTCTTCAACAGGCGATAACATTCTCAATGGAGAAGATGGCAATGATAATCTCTCTGCGTCTAAGACAGATGGCAATAACACCCTCAACGGTGGTGCTGGTAACGATCAATTAAATGCTAACTATTCAACAGGCGATAACATCCTCAATGGAGGAAATGGCAATGATTCTCTTAGTGCCTCTCGCGAATACGACTATTCCGCCTCTTTTACCTCCGGTAATAACACTCTCGATGGTGGTGCTGGTGACGATGAATTGAGTGTTAACTATTCAACGGGCGATAACATCCTCAATGGAGGAGATGGCAATGATTCTTTCTTTGCCTCTGGCTACTACGACGACAAAAAAGCCCAGGGCAAGTTTGGTAATAACATTTTCAATGGAGGGAATGGCAATGATTCCTTCTCTTTCGTCCTATATACTTCTCCACCTTCGTTAGCGACTCAAACAGTAGATGGGGGGATAGGTGACGATTTGTTGAGCGTTTCTTATATCTATCCTAATGGGAGAATCACTTCAACTTTCAATGCTGCTACTAACACTGGCTCGATTAGGGCGGGCACGGATTTGATTAACTATAAGAATATCGATGCATTACATATCTCAGGTACAGTCTACAATGACTTGATTGTGGGAAGTAATGGCAACGATACAATTTCGCTCTACGGTAGTAGTAGTGGCAATGATACTATTGATGCAGGAAAAGGTGATGATTTATTGGAAGCCTATTATTACAGTAATTCTAGCGGGGGTGAGGGAATCACTTCGACATTCAATGCTGTTACTAACACTGGCTCCATTACATCAGGTACGAATCAGGTTAGCTATAAGAATATTGAACGATTAAATATCTCAGGTACAGCCTACAATGACTTGATTGTAGGGGGCAATGGCAATGATACACTCACCGGAGGCGATCGCGGCAAAGATACCATAGATGGAGGGAAAGGTGACGATTTGTTGTCCTTCTATAACTATTCTATCGGCCAGGGAATCACAACGACATTCAATGCTGTTACTAACACTGGTTCGATTACAGCAGGCCCGAATCAGGTGAGCTACAAGAATATCGAACAATTAAATATTTCAGGTACAGACTACAATGATTTGATTGTGGGGAGCAATGGCAACGATACCCTCGCTGGGAGACTTGGAAATAACACGATTCTCGGCGGTGCAGGTAAGGATTACTTGAGTGCTGACTCTTCAAATGGCAATAATTTGCTCTCTGGTGGTGATGATAATGATTCTCTTAACGTCTCTGGCTCCTACGACGACTACCGAGGCAATTTCTCTCTCGATGATATCTCTGGTAAGAACACCCTCAATGGTGGCGCTGGTGACGATAACTTAGTTACTAACTATTCATCAGGCAATAACCTACTGAATGGGGGCGATGGCAATGATACTCTAACAGCTGCTGGTTCAGCCTCCTTATATTCTTTATATGGAGCTTATACTGTCTCTGGCAATAACACGCTCAATGGTGGTGCTAATGACGATCGCTTGATTGTTGACTATTCATCAGGCGATAATCTACTGGATGGAGGCGATGGTAATGATACTCTCACAGCCTCTGGCGCTTCTGGTAAAAACACCTTCAAAGGTGGCAAAGGTAATGATAACCTTTATGGAGGAGCTGGTATTGATACCTTTGTTTTCAATAGTTTCAGTGAAGGTATTGATAGTATTTATAACTTCAACGCGACTAATGAAAAGATTCGCGTATCGGCTGCTGGTTTTGGTGGCGCGTTATCATCAGGTTTACTCTCAGCTAGCTCTTTTACCCTTGGAGCATCTGCGACAACGAGCAATCAGCGATTTATCTATAATAACACTACAGGCGCACTATATTTTGACCAAGATGGCAGTGCAGGTGGATTTGCTCAGGTACAATTTGCACAACTATCTGGTGGAGTGTCACTAAGTCAAAATAACTTGCTAGTTGTTTAATCCTCAACCCTACAGTCAAATAGAAATCTTCAGAATGCGAGGTGTTATATTAAGCACCTCGCATTCGATTTATCAATGAAATTATTAAACCACGCGGTAGAATAATTGTTCCAATCGGTGTAAATGGCGAGGCGATGTGTTGCTAACGCGCTCTGTCTTATCCAAGAGCAAGCAGTTACCCATCTCTTTTAAGAGCGATCGCTTGTAAATTATTGAGAGATCAACAAAAAGCCTTAAATTGAGTATATATATTCAGTTTAAATATAAGCTCTAGAAGTGTGGTGTCCAGAAAAAAAGCCAGTCAGATGACTCAAGTCTTGAAGAGTCAGCAGAGAGCTAAGGAAGCTTTTAGCGTAGTACCAAGACTCACTAACCGTCGCTACGCACTCATCGCATTAATCCTTTGCTTGATAATTGTTGCTTGCACTAACACATATCAATCCTCCCCTTCTCCACTTAATAAGTTATCCAGTGAAACTACTGATTTAAGGATTTGGTGGGATAAAGGTTTTACTCAGGAAGAGGATGAAGCTCTCAAGCAACTAGTTAGCGAGTGGGAAAAACAAACTGGCAACAAAATCAAGCTTTCTTTATATTCCACAGATGAACTAACACGGAAGATTCAAAGAGAAATTCAGGCTGGTAACTTGCCTGATATTGTTACCAGTTATACTGCCGATCGAGAACTTATTCCCCGTTTAAGTTGGGAAGGCAAACTAGCAGATGTATCAGATATAATTGAGCCACTTAAAAGTTTTTACCCTGAAAAAATCCTAAAAACTGTTCACTTTTATAACAATGTTACTCAAAAGCAAAGCTACTATGCTTTGCCAATGAGCCAAGCAACTATTCACATTTTCTACTGGCGAGATTTGCTAAGGCAAATAGGTCGTAAAGAAAGTGATGTACCAAAGGATTGGGATGCTTTTTGGGAGTTTTGGAAAAAAATACAGGATGACTTGCGGACAAAAGAAATACCAAATAAAAAACAGAATATTTATGGGTTAGGGTTTACCTTCGGTATTAGTTCTGCTGATACATACTACTTGTTTGAGCAGATTTTAGAAGCATACGATGTGCAAATTTTAGATGCTATGGATAAACTCCTTCTTGACGATCCGAAAGTGCGTCAAGGTATTATTAACAGTTTAAAATGGTACACAAACTTTTATCAGCAAGGCTATGTACCACCAGATGCTGTAAATTGGTTGAATCCAGACAATAATCGTAGCTTGCTTAATCAAAGCGTAGTTATGACTCCTAACAACTCGCTTTCAATTCCTGCTGCTGTGAGGCAAAACCTTGATACATATTATCAAAAGCTTGGTATCTTAGAGTTTCCAAATAAACCTAATGGCTTGCCAATGCGCTACTTAATTACGGTTAAGCAAGTGTTTTTATTTGCCGATTCTAAGAAACAGAAGCTAGCTAAGGAGTTTCTTGCATACTTAATACAACCAAAGGTGATGGGGAATTATCTTAAGGCTTCTGGAGGTCGTCATTTACCAGTCTTAACATCGGCGTGGGAAGATCCTTTTTGGAAAGATTCAAAAGATCCCTATCTTTCGACTGCCGTTAAGATATTTCTCAATAGAGAAACTCGCCCATTTGATTTTGTCCAAAACCCAGCTTATAGCTTGGTTTTGAAAGATAATGTCTGGGGTAAGGCGATCAATCAAATTGTTCTAGATAAAATTGCTCCAGAGCAAGCAGGTGATGAAGCGATCGCACGAATTAAGCAAATTTTTGACCAATGGCAGTAAGCTTTTACAAAGATGACATTTAAAACAAAAGCTAGTCAAATTGCTAAAGGCTTTCACAATCAGCCGCAATATTACCATTATCGCAGATATGTGTTCATCCTATTGACACTCAGTTTGATAATTATTGCTTGTACTAATACCCCCAAATTAAAACAATCTTCAGTCACCCATTCCCCTATTGACAACACAGTTTTAAAGATTTGGTGGGATAAAGGTTTTACTGTCGATGAGGATGAAGCAATCAAGCAGTTGGTGAGCAACTGGGAAAAACAAACTGGTAATCAAGTCAAGCTTTCCTTCTATATAGGCGATGAGTTACCGCAGAAGGCGCGTAGGGCCATTCATGCGGGTAATCCACCCGATATTATGATGAGTTACGGCGCTGAGAGAGCCTTGAATCCGCATTTGGCTTGGGAAGGGAAACTGGCGGATGTAACGGATGTAATTGAGCCAGTCAAAAATCTTTATCCTGAATATGCCCTGCAAGCTGTTAATTATTATAATAATGCTGCAAAAAAGCGAAGTTACTATGCAGTTCCAATTAATCAGGCAACGGTTCATATTTTCTACTGGCGAGACTTGCTAGAGCAAATAGGTCGCAGTGAAAGGGATATCCCCAAAGATTGGGATGGTTTTTGGCAGTTTTGGAAACAAGTACAAAACGATGTGCGGTCAAAACAGCAAAAACCAAATATTTATGGGTTAGGTTTTCCTTTCTCTATTGGAGCTTCAGATACCTACATCTTTTTTGAGCATATTTTAGAAGCATACGATGTGCAAATTCTCGACTCAGAAGGTAAACTCCTGATCGACGATCCAAAGGTCAGACAAAAAATTGTCCAGGCATTAGATTGGTATACCAAATTTTACCAACAAGGTTATGTACCACCAGATGCACTCAATTGGTTAAATCCAGATAATAATCGCAGCTTGCTCAACCGTATGGTGGTGATGACTCCTAACAACACCCTCTCAATTCCTTGCTCTGTGCGCCAAGATCCCGACACCTATCGCCATAAGCTTGGTATTTTAAAATTTCCCAACAAACCCAACGGCAAGCCAATGCGTTATCTACTTACACTGCGGCAAGCAGTTTTGTTCGCCGATTCCCAACAACAGAAAAAAGCTTTGGATTTTCTTGCATATCTCACCCAATCACAGGTGATAGGTAAGTATCTGAAAGCTACTGGAGGCTGTAATTTACCTGTCATCAACACACTTTGGCAAGACCCATTTTGGAAAAACCCAGCTGACCCACACGTTTCAACTGCGGTCAAGACGGTAACGGAAGGTTCAACGCGGTTGTTTTATTATGTCCAAAACCCGGCATACAGCGTAGTGTTAGAGGAGAATATTTGGGGAAAAGCTCTTAATCGAATAATTGTAGATAAAATTTCTTCAGAGCAAGCAACTGATGAAGCAATTAAGCAGATCAAACAAATTTTTGCTCAATGGTAATCAATAATTATTTATATTAACTAAAGGAATAACCTAGCTGCATGAATAATAAAAAAGATAAATATCTTTAGAATAAGAAACAAGTTGTAAATATATGAACTTCTGGAATCAGCACCTAACTATTAAAGTTGCCAGTTCCTTCTTATTCCTATCCTTGGTAACTGTAGGTGTAGTAGGAGGATTTGCTTTTCTCAATGCGAGGGAAGCTTTAAAGCAAGCTGCTTTTGAACGACTCAGTGCTGCTGCCACTCTGAAAGAGGAAGAAATTACTCGTTGGTTTGAAGACCAAGAACGAGACTTTCTCTTAGTAACTCAGTTTCCAGACGTACAAAATAATTTTCAAATCCTTTTAAATTCTCAAGCCTCTGACGCAAATTATCGTAAAGCTTATAAAGTTCTCTCAGATTATCTCACAAATATGGCTAAAATCAAGCCAAGTCTGGGAGAAATTTCCATTCTTGACCGGAGCAATCGGATTATTTTATCTACTAATAAACAGCGTGAAGGTCAATATGAAATTTCAGCTAACATCACCTATATTGAACAGATTCAGCCAGGAGACTCTTTTGCCCCCATCTTTTATGCCTCACCGATTACTGGTAAGCCATCAGTTACTTTTGCAACCCCTCTACGTGATGCAGCCAAGGTACGTCAAGGTGTTCTTTTAGCCGATCTAAATTTAGGTAGAATAGATCAAATTGTACGCGAACGTACAGGCTTAGGTAAGAGTGGAGAAACTTATTTAGTTGGTTCTTTAGTAACTAAAAACGCTTTTATTTCTAAAGATAAAGATAAAACACCGGACTTTTCTCAAGGAGTTAGCAGCCAAGGTATTGATGCAGCAATGGGTGGAATTAGTGGTCAAGGACTTTATCCAAACTATGCTGGAGTGTTAGTGATTGGGGTATATCACTGGCTCAATGACCAAGACCTAGCCTTAATGGTGGAGATGAACCAGGAAGAAGCCTTTGCGCCGGCTCGGCGATTAGCAGGCACGATGATGCTAGTGGGATTCTTATCAATGGGATTTCTATTGATTGGAGTGTCTTGGCTAACACGACAGTTAAAAATCTCTGGCGAACAGTTAGAGAATTACAGCCATAGATTAGAACTAAAAGCCAAAGAAGCCGAAACTGCCAACCGTGCCAAAAGCGAATTTCTCGCAAACATGAGTCACGAACTTCGTACTCCTCTTAACAGCATCCTTGGCTTTACTCAGCTAATGACGCGCGATTCTTCTATCAATGCTTCTCAGTTGGAACATTTAGAAATTATTAGTCGCAGTGGAGAACATTTGCTTACCTTGATTAATGATGTGTTGTCAATGTCCAAAATTGAGGCGGGTTTAACGACACTGAATAACAATAGCTTTGACTTGTACACTTTACTTGATTCACTTGAAGAGATGTTTCAAATTAAAGCGGAATCCAAAGGTTTGCAGTTGATGTTTGAACGTAGACCTGAAGTTCCTAGATATGTGCATACAGATGAGAGTAAATTGCGTCAAATCTTAATTAACCTCCTTGGTAATGCTATCAAATTCACTCAAGAAGGTGGCGTGAGTTTGCGAGTTAGGATGAAGGAAGAAAGTAAACTACAGCAACAAGAAGGGACACAAGTAATAAAAAACTCTCGCCCTTCATTCTTCTGGCTTCATTTTGAAGTTGAAGATACCGGTACAGGGATTGCACCTGCCGAAATTGAAAAGTTGTTTAAACCCTTTGTTCAAACGGAAGCAGGCCAGAAATCTCAGCAAGGAACAGGTTTAGGTTTAACCATCAGCCAACAATTTGTACACCTAATGGGGGGAAGTATTACTGTTAGCAGTACTTTGGGTCAAGGAACGATTTTTTCTTTTGATCTCCAAATTAGTCTAGCAGAAATAGCTGAAGCTCCAATTCGACAGCTAAAACGACGAGTAATTGGTTTAGAGCCTAATCAACCAAAATACCGAATCTTAGTAGTTGAAGATAAATGGGAAAATCGCGAACTCTTAGTCAAGATGCTAGTATCCCTTGGCTTCGAGGTACGTCATGCTGAAAATGGTCAAGAAGGGGTGACTCTTTGGGAAACTTGGGAACCACAACTGATTTGGATGGATATGCGGATGCCTGTAATGGATGGGTATGAAGCTACTAAACAAATTAGAGCTACTTTAAAAGGTCAAGCTACTGTCATTATTGCCCTAACTGCTAGTGCTTTTGATGAGGAGCGCTTTGTGGTTTTATCAGCTGGCTGCAACGATTTTGTACGTAAGCCGTTCCGAGAGGAAGTAATCTTGAATATGATGTCTAAATATTTAGGGGTGCGCTATGTGTATGAAGAGAAACCCCTTCAAAAAGACGAATTTGCCGAAAATTCCGACCTGAAAATTTTATCATTAGAAGAGATGCTGGCTCAGATGCCTGCTGAGTGGGTAGCACAGCTCCACCAAGCAGCACTGTGTACTGATGAAAAGCTGATTTTTAGCTTGCTTGAGCAAATTCCTGAAGAATCTGCTCTTTTGACAAACACTCTGTCTGATTGGGTTAATAACTTTCGCATTGATAAAGTTATTGATTTAACACAATCGTAAAAAATGATTTTTGAATCAGAATCCAGAAGTCAGAATTTAGGAGTCAGAACAAGAAAGTGGGGGATTGATATGATGTCCGCTTGATTACTTATTAAACGCATCTGGCGTATGGGGTGCAATGACTGGGGAAATCATAACTAATTAGCCAGACTTGATATGAGATCCGCCACTAATTAAACATCACTAAATCTTCGTGTCGTGAATGCACAAAAATATTTGGTGGGGATCTTAAACCCATTCATTCACCAGTCGGACTATAATTCAATTCGGAATTCTGATTTCTGACTCCTGAATTCTTTTCTGATAAATTATTTCTAATAAATATGGATAACCATCAAGTTCAGCTACCAAAAGCAAATATTCTTGTTGTTGATGATACACCCGATAATCTGCGACTTTTATCCGCGATGCTAACTCAGGTTGGCTATGAAATTCGGAGAGTTATTAACGGACAAACGGCTTTGAAAACAGCACAAGCTGCACCGCCAGATTTGATATTGCTTGACATCATGATGCCAGAAATGAATGGTTATGAAGTCTGTCAACATTTGAAAGCCTCAGAGAAAACCTGCGACATTCCGGTGATTTTTATTAGCGCCTTGGATGAAGTTTTTGACAAAGTTAAAGCTTTTGCTGTCGGGGGAGTGGATTATATTACCAAACCTTTTAGTGAAGAAGAGGTTTTTGCCCGTGTAGAAAATAACTTGACTATCCGAAGGTTGCAAAAACAACTGACCCAGCAAAATATACTTTTGCAACAAGAAATTAGCGATCGCCAAAAAGCAGAATCAGCCCTGCGCCTCAGTCAGTTTTATCTAGATAAATTTAAGGATTCTATCTTTTTTGTCAATTCGGATGCCCAGCTTGTTTACGTGAATGAAGCCGCCTGTCGTCATCTTGGCTACTCCCGCGCACAATTGCTGACCATGACTGTTTACGATATAAATCCAAATTTTTCGACAGTTGCTTGGCGATCGCACTGGGAGGAAGTTAGACAGAAAGCCTCTCTCACTTTTGAGTCTACTCAACGAACTCAAGATGGTCAGAACATAGCCGTAGAAATAACTGTCAATTATCTGGAGTTAAACGGACAGGAGTACCATTGTGCTAGTGTCCGCGATATCACCTCTTGCTAACACCATTTCAGCAAGCAAATAAAGTAGTTTGTATCAAAAATCCTGTAAATGTATAAGTAGTCTGAGATTGCTGAAAGATACCTTTAGTTAAGGCTTCTAATCCAAAACTGCTAACACAGGTGGGGAAAAATTTTTTCTGACGTTACCGACATTTTTTACATAAATTAATAAAAGTTTGACGGCAAAAATCCTGACAAATTATGACTTTTTCATACTGTTAAAAGTGAGTAATTCACTTAAATTAAAGGTATGGTCAAAGTAAACTTCAATCCAAAACCTCAAGAACGTCTAATAAGTAGAGGCAGAAGCGAAAACCCCAACAGCAACAAGTTCTTCTGGTTTGCATTTTACATTTAATTATGTCCTCCTACTGAGTTGATTATGCGGATTGAATTGAGTCGGTGAGCAAAAGGGTATTGCCCATTGCAACCATGCTGGTGTTACCTCTGATATCTGACAGATAGTGACAGTATCAAAAATCAAGCAAAGAGATGCTTTGTAGTGTATCAAGCCTGCAAAATATGCCGAAAAAATAAACTTGAGGAAAGAAAATAAGATGCGAAAAAATAGTATAAACCAAGATTTTATCCCGCCTGAAGAAGCAATTCATTGCTGTATTCAGGCATCTGAGCAAGGAAATACTGACCGGGTGAGCAACAACTCTTTGACTGTAGAAGATGTTACTACTGATTTAGACATTCAGAGTCATTCACTACCAGTAAAACAGGAAGTCAGGCATCTGTTGTTTAGCACCTCAGTTAAGGACAATCTAAATGAACAGCTAGCATCCTTAGTTGCCCAAGCCCGTAGACATCCACCTGGAAGCCCTCAACGTCAGAAACTGCTCACGCAAATTATTCGTTTGACACAAGGTAAACTCTGGAAGGAAAATACTCCCTACTATCAAGACGCACTGCAACAAACTTGGTTGTATTTCTGCCGCAATGTTTGTGATGGTATGACAGGTCAAGCCTATGACTCCACTCAAGGTAGTGTGATTACTTGGCTAGATGCTTACCTAAAACGCA
This sequence comes from Nostoc punctiforme NIES-2108, assembly GCA_003326195.1. Classification (GTDB taxonomy): domain Bacteria; phylum Cyanobacteriota; class Cyanobacteriia; order Cyanobacteriales; family Nostocaceae; genus Nostoc; species Nostoc punctiforme_A. Next base: position 263,674 of record LXQE01000085.1, on the reverse strand, counting down.
GACTGCAAGACTTTTATGTCAACCAAAACCGGGAAAAAGCCACAACAGTCTCCTTTGGGGTTCGTCAGTCTAAGTCGGGTGAGATTGGTGAAACTATTGACCCGATAGATAATATACCAGCTACCCCCCAAGCGCCTCCCATTTTGGAAAACCTGGAGATATGGGTGGAGACAGACTCGGATATGGAACTACGTAGTACTCACATTAAAGGGCGTCCAGACGTAAATTGTCAGGTATTAATTCTCAAACGCTTACCCCCGGAAGTTAGCTGGAAAGAATTATCTAAAGACTTTGGGCTGTCAATTGCGACATTAAGCAGTTTCTATCAACGTCAGTGTCTACCACGCTTGCAGAAATTTGCTGAGGTAGAGGATTTATTCTAAACTAGACTTTCACTACAGGAAGGTGGCTGACAAAATTTTAGATATTAGCAGTAAAGCAATATTTCAGCAGATAACCTAGTACCGCAAGGCGGAAGTCAAAAGTCAAAAGTCAAAATGAATACAGCGTAATAGTTTCGTTGATTTGGAATGGGTGGTTTCTTTACGCCGTGATGTACTAGAGAGGCAGTATAGGAGAAATATTGATTTAGATTTTACCTATTTACCGAAGCTCTTTGAACAATGAATGCTGAATAAATAGTGCATTCTTTCTAATAACTAAAAATTTGTAATTTTCTTTTGGTTGCAGATAGAATCGTTGTCCTACTCATGGGTAATGTAGTAATTGCTTTGAGGTCACTGAACAGTGCTTTTTATACTCGAAAGTCACCATCGCCAATCCTAAAACAACTATTAATGCCCAACCGAATGCGCCGAGAAAAAATAATCTTTGAAATCTAGCTGCTTTTTGCTCTTGAACTAATCGAGCTTTGACTTCTTTAGTTCGTTCTGCTTCTAACCATGTCTCAACTTCTCGCCGATCGCATTCTTGGCTAGCTGCTAAAAATTGATAATCTAAATCACTCAAGCTTTTGCCTTGTGACCAAGCTAAAGCCTCATGTAAAGCTGTGCCGCGTAATAGTCGGGAATTATCACTGTGTCCTGAGATTACCCAAGCGTTGAATGCTTGGGAGTAGGGTCGTAATTTTGCTAATTGTTTTTCTACCCAAGTTTGGTTAAAAACCTCTTCATAAATCCGATTCTTCACTATTAATTGCCCTTGCTGCTTGGTTACTAACCCCGATAACAGCAGTTCTATTTGTTCTTCTCCATCATCACTAGCTATCTGAATTCCTTGTAAAATTTGCTGGTAAAGTCCTAGCAAACCTCCAGCACGCTGTTCATTGATCAGCAGGCGATCGCGGATTGTTTTCAAATGCTCTGGATCGTCTTTTGCTTCCCATTTATCAATAATATGGGTTTGCACTAGTTTTTCTAAAATTAATAAGGGAAATTGGTAATAAAAATTTATCAGATGTTGATTAATAATCGGTAAGTGGTTATCTAATTTATAACGTTCATCAACTTCTATACTTCTGTGTTCTTCAACATTTTTGCTTCCACAGGTTCTTTCTTGCTCTACTATCTGACATAGCTTTTGAGTCAGAAATGGCTGACCATTTGTCCAAGCTAAAATTTCTTTGAGAACTGCCATCGGATTAGCTACTTTACTTTCTAAACCTGCCGCTAATGGCTGAATTTCTGATAAGTTAAAACCGTGCAATTCAATAGATTTACCAATATTAAATGGGGTACAGTTGCGATCGGCAATCAAATCTGAAGGGGTTGCGACTCCGAACAGCGCCCAAGTTAGACGGTTATATTCGGTATTTTCGGCTCGTAGATTGTAGCATGAGCGAATTAAAGTAAAAAAATCGACTACCGGGAAATTCAAGCCTAAAACACTATCAATTTCATCAATAAAAATAAATATTTTTTCAGTTTTTAGTTCAACTAACAAAATGTCTTCAATAAATTGGCTCAATCGCTGTAATGCAGGTAAATCTTCCCGCTCCGACCACCAAGCTTTTATATTAACTTTGCTAAAGAGATTAAAGCTCCTTAATAAGTCAACCACTATGCCCTTATACCACTGAGCAGGAGTAATATTGCCGTTGCCGATGCGAGTCATGTCGATAGATGCACAACTGTAACCTGCTTGTTCTAATCGGTGTCTTGTTTGTAACCGCAAGCTAGATTTACCCATCTGGCGGGAACTAAACACATAACAAAATTCACCTTGAATTAAAGCATTATAAAGTTCAAAGTCAGCCTGCCGTTCTACATAGCTAGGAGCATCGACTTTGAGACTACCGCCAATTTGATATTCGTATTTATTCATAGCGTTTAAGTTAATTGCTCTCGGAAATACAGCTGATATAACTCACAGCTAGGCATTGCCTGATTTCCTTCAAGTTTTACCAAACCCATACTTTCTAATTTATAAGCAGCGATCGCTTCTAGTTGTACACTTGTTGGAGAGGTAACTACCCGTTTAAGTGCGATCGCTAATTCGGGATGTTCTTGGAGATTCGCTAGATGATGCCGTAAATAGTTGCTGTAGATACCGGCAATTGTGGGAGCCTCTTTTAATAGCTGCTCTAGGGTTACTGTTTGATGTCCCAAATTATAAAGAGCGAGACGAACTAGATAGGGATGACCACCAATCATCGCTAGTAAAGGAGCCAGCTTTTGTAATCCTGTCTCACTTTTGGCCCAATCCAGTCCATGACGCACCGCCAATTCTTGCATCTGCTCTAAACTAAATTCTGGTAATTTAATTGGTAATCCCACATTGAAAGGCGATTGATTAATATCTAACGGGATATAAGCTTCAGTGGCATGAACTACTATTAGTCGGAGTTTTCGCCAGATTTCTAATTCGGAAGCATCTTCATACCAAGAACGCAGTAGCGGCAGAAAATCCCTAGAGATTTCTGGATACTCAAAAATTCGATTTACTTCATCCAAAGCTAAGACTACCGGAGCGTCGATTTTTTCTAGCAAGTACTCCTGTAAATACAATGTGCAGCTAACTTTGCTGCCAATATCCTCATCCCAATAATCATCTAGTCTGATTTCTAGGTTCAACTGCCGACTGACGTTAGCACAAAACCAGCGTAAGAATTTTTCTAAGCTAGTGAAAACTTGACTATCTGCTCTTTGCAAACCGATCTGTACAGTGTGTACCCCAGTCTGTTTAGCATGAGTAAGAATTCTGTGCATTAGGGATGTTTTTCCCATTTTGCTGGGAGCTTTGATTCTGATTAGACTTCCAGGTTTGTTGATTTCTGTATATGTGCGTTCTTCAATTGGCGGACGCTCTATGTAAAAAAAGGAATTTAGGGGCACTGAGCCACCAGGAATTTCTAAGAAGTCAGGGTTAAGGTCTAGGGTTTTTCTCTCGTCTTGCTTTTCAATTACTAAAGAAGACCCTGAGATCGCATCTTTGGCTCTGCTTATTGGCTGAGACTGCCTCAAGACTGCTGGCATAGGTTGTAGTTTTTCTGACAAAAGGCTATTTTGCGTAGGCAAAGCCTGTTGGAGGCTTCGCCGTCTCAATACTGAGCGAAAATTACTTTTTGTCACCTCCTCCCCAAAAGCTTGTGAAATTAACTTCCATAACTTAGAACCAACATCTTTTATATAATTGGCATCATAACCACAGCTTTCGGCGATATCTGGATAAGTTTTTCCTTCCCAAGCTTGACGAAATATTATTTCCTGAACATCACTTAAGCTATGTTCAAGAAATGTATCTAAAATTACTAGTGCTTCTTCTATATTCATTTGTAAAAAGAATAAACTTTGTTTTAAATAAAACTTTAGCGGAATTATTCATATTTTTTTCCTTATTTACTTAAATTTAAACAGTCGGCTTCAGAAACCTAACCCCCTACCAGTCAACAAGATGCTAGAAAAAGACCCTGCATTGTAACGCCCTACGACGCTATACCCACGACAAGCAAGTGCTTATCTCTAGTTATGAGGAAAAGGAACGAGGAGCTACGCCCCACTTTATAGCGATGCCTGCGGCGGGCTACGCCTACGCATTTTCACCTCAGCCAACAAATAATAACAACCAAAATCTGTATATGTACTAAGATGCAAAAGGAGCTATTTCTCCGAATTAAGTAGAATTATTGCCAAATTTCACCATGATGAATAACTGGTTTGATACAGCTCGATTGGGGATGTTTATTCATTGGGGACATAGTTCTCAACAAGGGTGTGAGTTATCTTGGCCGTTAGTTGGGGGTGTATTTAGCCTTCCTTTTTGCAAAGATATTCCAGTTGAAAAATATCACTACACAGCTAATACTTTCAATCCACAGCAATACAATCCTCAAGAATGGGCATATTTAGCAAAAAGTCTCGGAATGAAATATGCCATATTAACAGCCAAGCATCATAATGGTTTTGCCCTATTCCATACCCAAGAATCAGACTTTTCAATTGCATCTGCACCTTACAAAAAAGATATTGTACGTGAATATATCGAAGCGATGCGCTCTGTAGGATTGCGTGTTGGTCTTTATTTTTCGCTTAGTGACTGGCATCATCCAGACTATCCGGCTTTTACAGAAGCAGATAAACCTTATCGCTTTGATCAGCTACCTCAACCTACAGCGCAACAATGGGAGCGATATATCCAATTTATGTTCAATCAGATACGAGAATTATTGACCAACTATGGTCAAATTGACATCATTTGGTTTGACGGAAGTTGGGAACGCACTCCAGAGCAATGGCAGGCTCAAGAATTAGCAAAAATGATTCGTGATTTACAACCGAATATTCTCATTAACGATCGTCTTCCAAATTGTGGTGACTTTGAAACTCCTGAACAGTTTATTCCTCCTCAACCACCCGATCATCCTTGGGAAACCTGTCTGACTATCAATGAAAGTTGGGGATATAATTCAGATGACCATTGCTTCAAGTCATCTCGTCAGCTAATTCATACTCTTTGCGAAGTAGCAGGTAAAGGAGGCAACCTCTTGCTCAATGTTAGTCCAATGGGTAATGGACAAATCCCTCCTGAGCAATCAGAGCGTCTCAAAGATATAGCAGATTGGATGGAGAGCCACTCTGAAAGTATACTTGATACAACCCCAGGATTAGAACCGTGGCAATTTTATGGCTCCTCAACTCGTAAGGGCGATCGCATTTATCTACACCTATTAATGAAACCTTATGAAACAATATCAGTTAGGGGTATACCAATCAAACGAGTAAAATCGGTGTTTGTTCTCGCTGACGGCACAGCACTAACCTACACTAGTCGCTGTGCAATTATGGATTCTATCCTCAATTCTAATCCGTTAGGAGAATTAACAATTGATGTACCTGAATCAGTAATTAATCCATACGTTACAGTGATTTGTATTGATATTGATTCTTGAGTAATTAATGTTTTTTAAGTAACAGTACAAGGTTAAGGACTTTGTTCAGCGCAGAGACTTTAAGCTTTCAGTCTTTTGCACTAAGAAATCAGTGAAGATACTCATAATTGTGCGCTGACGCAATTTCACATTAGCATCAATGGACATCCCTGATTGCAAGGGAATTTGACGCTGATTAATCAGTAACTTTTGCCCATGTAGGCGGACTTTTGCGGAAAAACGCCAGAAATTATAAACTTGGTCTGGAGGTAAGGCATCAGAGCCAATCTCAATTAGTTCGCCTTTGATATCGCCATACTCTTGGAAGGGAAAGGAATCAATTCTCACATCCACTTGTTGCCCTTCTTTGACAAAGCCGATGTCGCGGTTGGTGATGTATACATTAGCAACCAAGTTATCACTAGGAACGAGTTTTAGTAGTGGTTCGCTGGAATTAACTACAAATCCGGCTGTTTTGGCTTTGAGTTCAAAGACTGTTCCATCTACGGGTGCGGTAATTTTCTGATATTTCAGAGTTTGTTCTGCCTGAACCCATTTACTATCAATCTCTCCAATCTGACCATTAATTTCATAGAGGCGTTTCTGATTATCTACAATTACCTTGGTTAATTGGCTGTCAATTTCGGCAATGTTTTTGTCATTATCTGTAATTTTGGCTAGTAAGTCTTCTTGAGACACAGCCGCAGTATTGCGAAATTTTTGATTTGACTGTGCGATCGCTAATTGTAATCGCTGCTGTTCCCGATTCAATCGGATTACTTCTGCTTGTTTGCTGCTGACATCCTGCTGCTGTTTCAAGTATTGCACCTGGGAAATCGCGCCCTGCTGCGCTAGAGGTTCAAACTTGCGGAGAATTTGTTGATTAATTGTCAGCAACTCTTTAGCGCTAGTTAACTCCGCCTGAGTTTGGAAAAATTGCTGTTGCGTCTGTCCCGTTTCTAAATTAGCTGTGGCTAAACGCGATTCTAATTCTATTTGGCGATTTCGCAAGCGTAACTGTTGCTCTCTTGTAAGAATATTTCCAGCACTCGCACCGTTTAATTGTGTCCGGTACAACTGGTTTTCGGCAATAATGGCGGCTCGGCTCTTGGTCAAAAAGGCAAGTTCTGGTTTAATTTTCAATAGAGCAGTTTGCTGTGCCACTTCTTGTAGTGATATGTTGCCTTGAAGCTGACGGCGATAGAAATCATTTTCTTGCTCTAGCGCCTGTTTCGCCAGCAATTGAGCCGCCCGACTTTGCTTTAATGAAGTTAACTCCGCCTCCGAAGAAGTTTTTTCTAGGGTAACGAGTGTTTCACCTTTTTTGACTCGCTGACCATCTTTGACTAAAATCTCGTTGACAACACCATGAATCGGAGCCTGAATTTCTTTGACTGCACCCTGTGGTTCTAACTTGCCAGTAGCATGAATTGATTCATCAATTTGGAAGACTGAGGCCCAGATTACGGTGAAGGTGCTAACTCCAACAATAGTCCAAGCGATCGCTCGTGACCAAGTAGGAGTCTGTTGTAAAAGTACTGGTTGATCGAATTTATATTGAATATTCATCATAAATGGGGAATGGGGAATGGGGCATTGGGCATTGGGGAGTGCAGAGAGACGCGATGAATCGCGTCTGTACAAGAGTTAGGAGTGCTAAGGTTAAAGTTCCTAGTTGAGAAGCTCAACATTCAAGTAAAAAGGTGCAACTTCCGAGTTTAAAGGCTCAACATTTGAGCAAAAAGGTGCAACTTCCGAGTTCAGAGGCTCAACGTTCAAACAAAAAGGTGCAACTTCCGAGTTCAAAGGCTCAACGTTCAAGCAAAAAGATGCAATTTCCGAGTTTAAAGGCTCAACGTTCAAGCAAAAAGGCTCAACTTCCGAGTTCAAAGGCTCAAGGTTCAAGTAAAAAGGCTCAACTTCCGAGTTCAAAGGCTGAAATATCGAGTTTTAAGCTTGAAGTTTCATTATTTAAAGTTGAAACAATAGTATTTACGGCTGACAAATGACAAATGACAAATGACTAATGACTAATGACTAATGACTAAACTTTCGCTTCCTGTTGCTGATACAGACAGTAGTAATAACCTTTGAGCGCCATCAATTCTTCATGAGTTCCTTGTTCTACCACAGCACCTCGATCCATCATGAGAATGACATCGGCATTGCGAATTGTGCTGAGGCGGTGAGTAATGAAAAACACTGTTTTATCTCGAAAAGCTGTTGCTAAATTACGGCAAACTTGGGCTTCGGCATTGTAATCTAAGGCGCTGGTAGCTTCATCCAGAATCAGTAATTGCGGATTTTGCAGAACAGTACGAGCGATCGCTACTCGTTGGCGTTGTCCCCCAGACAGTCCTGAACCTCGCTCGCCTACACGGGTGTTATAGCCACTGGGTAAAGACATAATAAAGTCGTGGGCATAAGCTACCTTGGCGGCATTAATAATTTCTTCATCGCTAGCATCAGGATATCCCAAGGCAATGTTTTCGCGGATTGTGCCATCAAACAAGAGGGTATCTTGTAACACCATACCAATCTGACGACGTAGAGAATAAAGTTCTACTTTGCTGATATCATAGCCATCAATCAAGATTTTGCCAGACTTCGGTTCATAAAGTCGGGGTAATAATTTTAGGAGTGTACTTTTACCAGAACCACTTTGACCAACAATTCCCACAAAGGAGCCAGCCGGAAAATCTAAGTTAATATTGCACAGTTGCATTGGCCCATGTTCCGAGAAACTGAAGCTGAGATTTTCAAATCTGACACTACCTTGAACACTGGGCATAAGGATATTTTGACAGTTACCGATTTCTACTTCTTGGGGAGTATCTAAAATATCAGCAAGGCGTTGCAGAGATAGAGCGGTTTCTTGGAAGTTCTGCCAAAGTTGCATCAGGCGTAACAAGGGACTAGTGACATAACCAGCTAGGATGCGGAAAGCGATGAGTTGTCCCAAGGTTAGGTGCTGATTGAGGACGAGAAAAGCTCCCACCCACAGCACTAACATACTGGAAAACTTGTTGAGAAAACTGCTAACAGAACCGGCGGTAGTTTGGGTAGAGACTGTTTTGAAACCAGCGCTGATGTAACGAGCATAGCGTTCTTGCCATTGCCAACGCGATCGCATTTCTAAATTTTGCGCCTTGACTGTCTGCATTCCCCCCATCACTTCCACTAAATAAGATTGCGTCTCGGCATTGCACTCAGCTTTTTCTTGCAATTGTCGGCGCATCACAGGTGATACCATCAAGTTGAGCAAGCCAAACAGCGGTACTGTTGCCAAAGCTACCAAGGTCAACACTGGGCTGTAAATCGCCATTACTACAATGTAGACCACTGAAAATACAGCATCCATCACCACAGTTAAAGCTGTACCAGTTAAGAAAGAGCGGATGTTTTCCAACTCGTGAATTCGCGTTGCCAATTCTCCCACAGGACGGCGTTCAAAGTAAGATAATGGCAGACGCAACAGGTGATTAATCACCTCAGAACCAAGGGCGAGGTCAATTCGGTTAGTGGTATCTGTAAATAAATGAGTGCGGATACTTGTGAGTATTGCTTCGATGACTGCTACTACTAGCAAAAAGATGCCAAAAACTTCCAGGGTATCGGGACTGTTACCAACCAGTACTTTATCAATAATCACCTGTGTGGCGAGGGGATTTACCAGCCCAAACAGTTGAATGACAATGGAAGCAATTAGTACTTCAATTAACACCTTGCGATAGCGCCGCAGTGAGGGTACAAACCAACTCAAACTAAACCGCGCTTTGGGAGTATTTTTGGTGGTTTGCAGCAGCAGAACCTCTCCTTCAGCCCCCCAGTTTTCCGCAAAGTCTCGGAGTTTGTAGCGTAGTAGTCCCATCTCTGGAACGGCAATGAGTAACTCTCGATCGCTATTTTTGTAAATAATTGCAAAACTATCTTGCCAAGAAATCATTACTGGTAATTGCAAGCGTCCGACTGCGGCGGCGGGAACTTTTACCATCTGTGTTGTCAACCCCATCAACTCAGCAGCAGCAGCGCAAAATTGCAGAGATATAATACCTTTCTGTTCGTGCTGCTTTGTCAACACCCGCTGCAATGTATCTCGACGCCAGGAGATGTTAAAGTATTGGCTCAACATCTGGAAGCAAGCTAGTGTTGCATCCAGCGGCCCTCTACCTTTAATATAAGGAAACTTCTTTTGTTTACCCTGAACTGCTGGTGCTTCTGTGACAGTAATTTCTGAGGCGTAGGGAATCTCTGCGGGTAAGAGTGTTTTTGGTGTAGGAGAAGCGAGATTTTCTCCAAGTATTGATTTGGGCAATCCCACCAGACGCATATTTGTATTAAATTTCAGCTTGGGATTGAGTTCATCCAACTCTAGGCGACTCCCCACAGGGAACTCAGCATCAAAATTACTGCTGACTAACCACAAAAATTCTGAATCTAACTGCTGGCGGAATTTGCGTGCAGGAATTGTTTGGATAATCGCAACTTCAGTTGCAGCTTGGGCAAGCTTAACTAAATTCCTGCGCCCATCTGCGCGACGGCTGAGTTCTTCAGTGAGCAGTTCATGCACTTCTAACAGAGTAATTTCATTTTGCAAGGCGTGGACAAAAGCCTCTTCCTGCTTGAGTAAAGTTAGAAAACCAGCAATAGGTAGATTAATAGCGATAACTTCAGTAGAAGCGATCGCAGTTTCACAAGCAATACCCCGCATATAACTTACCCAACCCAAAACCTCTCCTGCTGAGAGTAACTTCAGTGTCGCCGGATTTTGTCCTTGGGAATTGTAGGTTAATAAACGTGCTTGTCCTTGGTAGATAATGCTAATCCAATTGGGCATAGCTTCCTTGGTTACTATTACCTGCCCGATGCGATAACGACAATATTGCACTTTGTTGAGCAAATTTTCTAAAACATTTGGTGGCAGATAATTAAAAGGAAATAGATCGGCAATATATTCTTGAATATCAACGGTTGTATTTGTCATCATCTTGCACCCGATTTTTATAATTTTTAAGCAGCCTTCGCTTCTTGAACCTGTGCTGGTTTGATGTTGATTCCCATCCAGGCTTTTTCTTCTGGTGATAGTTGACTTAGTTGCTGTTGAAACCAAGTTTCAAAATTTTCTTGCAGCAATCGTTGGCGCATAAAATCGTCCAACTGGGCAGTTATAAGCTTTTCCACGCGTATAATTATCCATGAGTCTCCAAAAGATACGGGTGGTTGAACTATACCTACTTGACTTGTGCAAAGTAACTGAGCAAAATTGGGAGCGATCGTACCAAGCTCTACTGGGCCGATGATGCCATTTGTATCAGCTTCTGGCCCTTGAGAATATTCACGAGCTAGTTCCGAAAATGATTGTTCTCCTTCTGTAATTCGGAAGAATAGCTCGTTAGCAGTTCCTCTATTTTCAGTCCGAATTAAAGAATAAATGACTTTATCAAAATGTCTTTTGTATTTAAGGAAGTAAGATTCTAATTGATGTCCCCAAGTTATTTGCTTGAACTTTTCGACTCTCAGCTTGCGGGTGGCGAAAAGTTCTAATTGTTCTTGAGTTAAACCATAACGCAAACACCAATCTTGGATTTGTTCTTCGCTGTTTAAATCCCAATGCTGATAAAATTGCTGTAGAGCCTGAGTTGTTTCGGCTTGTGTGCAGGTAATTGGTGCGTTGGCGTAGCCCGTCGTAGACATCGCTAATTCAATAATGCTCTGAGATAACACTTGCGGGATTAGATTGTAACTCACTAAAAAGGGGATAATTTCTGGCGGTAAGATGGCGCTGCCGCTACGCCCGTCGTAGACATCGCCTAGTTGTAATGTTTTATTCATAATATTTGTGCAAAAACTTGAAAAGTCTTTCTCCCCCTGCTCCCTGCTCCCTGCCCCCTTGCAGTCTTAATGATAAGTCTTTAACCGGACACGATATGAGCCGTGCAGAGATAAATTGAGAAATGCAAGCGGTAAAGTTCAGGTATGGATTTGTACCGCTTGCATCATTTGCATACTCTTGAAAGCATTGCCGTACAAAACTTTCAAGTACTACTCACCACTGCTAATGCCTAAACTTAAGCAGGGACAGAGAACTGATTAAAAGTCACGTTGTAGTTAGTGTCGCCAGTGAATTCAGTTACCTGCAAGAAGTAGTCACCACGTACACTAATGTTGGAAATCAGTTCTGAAGTAATACCTCCATTATTAGAGCTGGCAATTACCTCACCTGCATCGACGATACGATTGTTGTTAGAGTCTCGAATCACCCGGATATCAGCATCGGTGCTTAATCCTTCCAATCTGATGTCAACACCTTCACGGAATCCCAAAGAGAAGCTGTAAACATCGGTAGTGTTCTGGTTATTGACGTTACCTGTACGAGTGACATTACCTGACAAGTGACCGAGTACAAATTCTCTAGGTAGAAGGTTGCTGGAACTGGCTGAAATCGGAAAAGTTCCCGAAGGTTCAGTCGCAGATAAGGCTAAATTGTAACTGACATTGCCTGAACTACCTGGAGCAAAGCGAGATACTTCCGCAAAAAAAGTACCTGGGCTAGTTTTAAAGTTAATCGCCTCATCTTGGTTGCTTCCGTGATTGGAAACAATTCCAACTTTTCGGTCAAAGTCATCCAATACACCGTTAAGGTTAGAATCCTTAAACAGCCGGATATCGGCATCATCACCCGCACTGATATCTGTGAGAGACAGGTTGATATTTTTGCCACTGGTGGTTTTGAACTGAAAGACATCCGTGGTATCAGATGTAGTTAAATCAAAGTTATTCTTAACAACAGGAGTGCTACCGAGTGTACCAAGATTGAAAAGTGCCATTTTTTTGTCCTTTAGATGTTGATTGTGATGCGGTCAAGTTCAGATTAAGTTATGGTTTGCACAGATGTAAATCTTCGATTTAAATCGATATTTACGGGAATTTATGGCTTAGAGTTTGATGAAAATAAATATTATGTATTATTTTCAAGAGAGCCTTAGCTGTTTGGTTGTGTGCTTGCCTTGTTCAGAACTTGTTGTTTATCTATGAATCTAAATTAAACTGTTTTTTCAATAAGCACAGCATGAAAAAGACTTCTATAGTTAGGTGTTTGTTCAAGTAATTTTCAAGTGTTTTGTATTGTTTAGTCATAAAAAGTCTTATGACTCACCATTGGCGTAATCGAGAATGAGTTTGATGAAATAAGAGATGTTAAGGTGATTTACAAGAATAAATATACCGATGCCGTTGGTTTCGACTTCGCTCAACCAACTGATAGATCGAGAGTTGAGCGTTTGCGTAGCGTCTCCAAGAGTTGTCGAAACTCGCCAACACAGGTATTTTCTTTGTCGGAAATCACCTAAGACTTACGCACTAAAGCCTAAAACTTAGATTCCTCCGAGCAGGCCTTAAAAAGGCTACTGTGTATACACAAGTCTTTTAGAGTTGCTGCGTAACGTAGAGTGAGTTAATTTTTATAAGCATTACAGGTCGATGTATAAGCATTGCAGGTCGATGCATTGGCATTGCAGGTCGATGTATAAGCATTGCAGGTCGATGCATTGGCATTGCAGGTCGATGTATAAGCATTGCAGGTCGATGCATTGGCATTGCAGGTCGATGCATAAGCATTGCAGGTCAATGCATTGGCATTGCAGGTCGATGTATAAGCATTGCAGGTCGATGTATTAACATTACAGGTCGATGCATCAAGAGACTTGCGTGTACACTGTAGCTTTTTAAGGGGATAATTTCTAGAGCCAACTTTTTAAGAGGGTTGGGGAATCTGAGTGCGTTAGCCTTGGATATGTGAAGAAGCAAGTGAAAGCTTGCGTCAAGCCATCGCTTTGGCAAACTTTTGCCACATCAAAAAACTTGTATAGATTGATACGAAAAAACCTCTGATAATTCAGAGGTTTCTTATGGTTAACTGGATGTTTCTAGTAGTCTTTAAGCGATCGCTAATTTATAAGTTTTCACTCCTCACTTGTTACACTTCACTCATCAGCCCATCGGGAAAAGTGAAATGAATCGGCGATAGAACCCCACAGACATACATCTGTGCCTAAATCCCTTCCCCAAAGAAAGCTTAAAAAATCTTTAACATCAATTGTGTTGAAATATTTGATCGATGCAGCTATAATTTATGCAATGAAGCGGTAAAGTTCAGGTATAACTTTCTGCCACTTGCATCATTTGCATACCCTTGAAAGCATTGCCGTACAATACTTTCAAAAACTACTCACCACTCTCGATGCCTAGATTTAAGCAAACGGGGGTGGTGAACTAGTTAAAAGTCAAAGTGTAGTTAGTGCTATCTTTGAATTGCTCGACTTGTAGAAAGTATTTACCAGCATTATTAATATTGGAAATAATATCTGAGGTAATACCGCTCTTAATAGAACGGGCAATTTCCTCGATTGCAATTAAAGTCTCGAATTAGTTGGATATCAGCATCGTTGCTCAGTCCACTTTAGTTAAGTCTGATGTAATTTTTTTGTCTAAAGTCTGGAATAAAAGCGGCAAAGTTCAGATAGAATTCTTTGCCGCTTACATCATTTGCATACCCTTGAAAGCATTGCCGTACAAAACTTTCAAGTACTACTCACCACTGTCGATGCCTAAACTAAAGCAAAGGGGGTGGTGAAGTGGTCGAAAGTCACAGTGTAATTAGAGGTAGAGAACTGAGTGACTTGCAAGAAGTAGTCACCAGATAAGTTAATGTTGGAAATAAGCTCTGACGTAGTACCTCCATTAGTAGAGCGTGCAACTTCTTCACCAGCATCAACGATACGATTGTTGTTAGAGTCCCGAATTAGCCGGATGTCAGCATCGCCGTTCAGTCCGTTCAATTTAATGTTGACACCCTCAAAAAATCCCAAAGAGAAGTTGTAAACATCAGTAGTGTTCTGGTTATTGACGTTACCTGTACGAGTAACATCAGCTGACAGATTACCAAGTACAAATTCCTTCGGTAGAAGGTTACTGAAACTGGCTGCAAGGGGAAAAGTTCCAGAAGGTTGAGTTGCAGACAAGGCTAAATCGTAACTGACATTGCCTGAACTACCTGGAGCAAAGCGAGATACTTCCGCAAAAAAAGTACCTGGGCTAGTTTTAAAGTTAATCGCCTCATCTTGGTTGCTTCCGCGATTGGAAACAAGTCCAACATTTCGATCGAAGCTATCTAGTACACCATTATTGTTAGCGTCTCGAAACAGCCGGATGTCCGCATCATCGCCAGCACTGATGTCTGTCATAGACAGGTTGATATTTTTGCCACTGGTGATTTGGAATTTAAAGATATCTGTGGGGTCTGTGGTAGTTAAACTGAAGTTATCTTTGACAACAGGGGTGCTACCGAGTGTACCAAGATTGAAAAGTGCCATTTTTTTCTTCTTTAGGTGTTGATTGTGATGTGGTCAAGTTCAGATTAAGTTGTAGTTTGCACAGATGTAAATATCGATTTAAATCGATATTTACCAGAATGTAATGGCTTAGAGTTTAATGAAAATAAATATTATTTATTATTTTCAATAGAGCCTTAGCTGTTTGATTTTGTGCTTGCTTTGTTCAGAACCTGTTGTTTAACCATGAATCTAAATTAAACTATTTTTTCAATAAACACAGCATGAAAAAGACTTCTATAGTTAGGTGTTTGTGAAAGTAAATTTCAAGTGCTTTGTATTGTTTAGTCATAAAAAGTCTTATAACTCCCGATTCGCGTAATCGAGAATGAGTTTGATGAAATAAGAGATGTGTAGCGAAAACTTGTATCAGGCGCGAACCAGATAAATTAATGTTGGCAATTCGCTCCGTCTACAAAAGACAAACTCTACTCGCCATTTGTATCAAGCATTTCGTGGAATGGTATTAATCCCCCCTCCCCAAAGCATCGGCTACGGCGTACACACAAGTCTTTTAGAGTTGCTGTCTAACGTAGGTTGGGCTAATCTTTGCAGGTTGATGTATTGGCATTGCAGGTCGATGCATTAACATTGCAAGTCGATGTATTGGCATTGCAGGCCGATGTATTGGCATTACAAGTCGATGCATTGGCATTGCAAGTCTATGCATTGGCATTGCAAGTCGATGCATTGGCATTGCAGGTCGATGTATTGGCATTGCAGGTCGATGCATTGGCATTAGTCAAGATGTGGGGCAGCTTTAGAACAATACAGTTCAGTTAAGCATTTCTTTCTTCTCTTGGCGTCCTTGGCGTCCTTGGCGGTAGCCTGCGGCAAGCCGCTTTGCGTCTACGTTAAAAAAATTGAATTTGACAAAGAGTTTTAGCCTTAACTGAACCGTATTGAGCTTTAGAAGACTTTTGTGTACACCGTAGCCCAATTGGGGGAGTTAGAGGGGTGAGAAGGACTTGTGTATACACCGTAACCAGCTTGGGGAGGGGAGACAAAGTGTAACTTTGGCGGGGTGGCGTTCAAATTTTGTGATTTATGCAAAAAGTCTACTGCACATTGTGTATTAATGCACAACCACTGAATATAGATATTTTGACATACCCTTTCAGGGATAATTCTTGTTATACAGCAGCCTACAGGGAGAACTAAATATGACATCTCCAGAAACGGTTATATGGCTACAAGAACGCACGACTTTAGGAATTCTCTCACCTGAAGTATTAAATGCGATCGCTCAAGTAATTGAAGAACAAGTTGTACCCGCCGAAACTGACTTAGTTAGTGAAGGTAATTCTCCAGAAGCCCTTTATATTCTCGTAGAAGGTCAACTCGAAAGCAATACCACCAATCAAAGCAACCCAGCTTTAGCTTGTGGATTTCTCCCCGGTGCAGTCATTGAACTCAAAGAATTGCTGTTGGAAGAATTAACTCCATTCACAATTACTACAGTAACCGAATGTCACTTGTGGGTTGTACCTGCTGCTAAATTTCGGGAATTAGTCACTCAATACCCCGAAATTGCTCAGGCTTTTTCGCGCCAATTGGCTCAAGAATTAGCTCAGGTAACATCTGCACTTGGCTATGAACAAGAACGTTCTATTGCCTTGCGCCCATATTTAGTTACCAAGGCGCAACGGGGAATTGTCGGTACCAGTCGCTATGCTGTGCGGCTGCGGGAGCAAATTCGAGAAGCGGCTGCTGACCGCAAATCTGTGGATATTTTTGGAGAACCAGGGTTAGAAAAAGACAATATAGCAGCCCTGATCCACTTTGGTTCTCCCAAACGACGAGAACCAATTATTAAAGTAAATTGTGGTATTCTCCAAACTAGCGGCGCAGATTTATTTGGTCGCGCTGGTGGTAAACCAGGGCTATTGGAATGGTTGGGGGAAGGTACTCTAGTTCTCAACAACATCCAAGAATTGCCCGAAGAATTATTACCTGCCGTGACGGAGTTGCTCAAAACTGCTACATATACACCCGTCAGTCGTTCTGGAGACCCAGTAGCCGAAGCTCGTCCCAGTAAAGCCAGAATTCTCATTGTTTCAGAAAAAACTCAGCCGACAGTTGAACGTTCTGTTGGTCACATTATTAAAGTACCACCGCTACGGGTGCGGAAAGCTGATATTCAGACACAAGTCGAATATTATACCAGTCTTTACACTCGCTCTAGAGGCGTTTCTAAACCGCATATTACCCCAGAAGCTTTGCGTCGCCTCCAGTCTTATGATTTTCCTGGCAACCTCAAGGAATTGAAAAATCTGGTAGAAAGAGCGATCGTGCAAGCTGAGGGTGCGAATGAATTAACAGAAGAAATTTTCTGGCCAGCCGAAACTAAGAAAAAACGATTTCGGGTGAATCTGTTAAATGCCTATCCTGCTTTACGGCGGTTTTTACGTAGTGACTGGTGGCCCGATCGCATTAATTATGGTTTTACTGCAACGGCTTTTGCGATTATTGTTGCAATATTATTTATTGGCCCACAAACCCGCGATCGCAATTTCGTCTTAAATCTATTTTGGGCTTGGTGGTGGCCTTTCTTCTTATTTCTCTTTCCCTTTTTGGGACGCATCTGGTGTTCTGTTTGTCCCTTTATGATTTACGGGGAAATTACTCAAAAGTTATCTCTGTGGCTGTGGCCTCGAAAACTCAAGCGTTGGCCGAGACAGGAAGCTGAAAAATGGGGCGGATGGTTCATGTTTGGTTTGTTCACCCTAATTTTCCTCTGGGAAGAACTCTGGCATTTAGAAAATACAGCTTACCTTAGTGCTTGTTTGCTGCTGTTAATTACCGCCGGGGCAATGATTTTCTCTGCCATTTTTGAGCGGCGATTTTGGTGTCGCTATCTCTGTCCCATCGGCGGGATGAATGGTTTATTTGCCAAACTTTCAATGACGGAACTCCGGGCACAACAAGGTATCTGTTCTGCCAGTTGCACCACCTATCAGTGCTATAAAGGTGGGCCACAAAAGGGCGAAGGGTTGGAAACTAATGGATGTCCTTTATACTCACACCCAGCGCAGTTAGAAGATAACCGAGATTGCGTACTATGCATGACTTGTCTAAAAGCCTGTCCTCATCGTTCCGTTGAGTTCAACTTGCGTCCCCCTGGAATTGAACTGTGGACAACTCATGTACCCCGCACCTATGAAGTAGCATTATTGTTTTTGCTGTTGGGTGGTATATATCTACATCGCTTACCAGAATTGCAATCTTGGTTAGGGCTGCAACTCGATTTAACTGATTTTTGGCAGCACTTGGGATTATCGCTGCTAGTGTTAATTATCCCAACGGCTTTTATCTACGTGGCTTATCGCTTGCTCCAACTGTTCAACGCTAACCGTAAGCCTCGAAAATTTGTAGAACTTGCATATAGTTACCTACCATTAGTTTTGGGAGGAAACTTAGCTCACTATCTACGTTTGGGCTTAAGTGAAGGCGGGCGGATTTTACCTGTAAGCTTTGCTACTCTTGGTTTGAGTGGTGAGCAATTGCCAATATTGGTTGCTCACCCGGCTGTAATTGCCTTTTTGCAAGGTACAACGATAATTTTCTCCGTGTTGATGACTATGTTATTAACGCAAAAAATTGCCAAGCAACCAGTTCGATCACTCCTTTTGCAACACTTAGCAGCGATCGCTTTGGGAGTTAGTATGTGGGCAATTATCGTTTTTTAAGCTTCACATCCTCCACCAGGCGGTTTCTAATCGCCTGGGCTAGGTGCAAAATGTGAGTAAAGAACATTCTTCCCTACGAACGTGATAGAAAATACTTGTATGATTTATGATTTTTGACTCATAGTGTAAGGATTACAAATAATGCACGTTCTAAAAAGATCCATCAAACCAGCAACTTATATATCATTCCTCCACATATATCAAACGACTTGGGGGACTGCTGGTGATATTTGTTTAATCCGTGAATCTGTAGCTAATGATAGTACAGCGAAGTTTATCGGGCATAAAATCGAATTAGCAATTCCAAGAGGGTTGGAGCGCGATCGCATCGCCAATTGTCCAATAATTAAAGTTGCAGGGAATGTCGGCGACGGACATCCAAAAGAACACCCGTTGGAATGGGAAGCTTATGAGGGTGTAAAAGAAGAAATAGCTTTAGCGGCTCTCAAACCTTGGGGATTCAAGCTAATTGAACTTTGAATGTGGCGATTTGATCGGCTCAACTCGCTGGCGCGTAGCTGATGACGTTAGCGGAGTGTTAGCGAGTATTCGTACTCTGTAAGAGTTGCAAGCTACGCTTTTAGCGTCTCATAGAGAGCGTCATTACAAATTGGCTTCAACCATGCCTAAGCATCTACACCAAATTACAAAGCGATCGCTTTTTTTCCTTTTTCCTGCTGTTGACTATCTTCCTCGTCCTGCCTTGGGTGAGTGCAAAAGAACAACCGAAGCCGAAGCCAGAAGCGTGGCAGATTAACGTTATCGTTGCTGCCCTTGATGACGGACATAACGCAATACAGTTCAGTTAAGCAATTTATTTCCTTCTCTTTCTTCTCTCTGCGTCCTCTGCGCCTTGGCGGTTCGTTAAAAAACTGACTTGGATAACAGAGTTTTAGCCTTAACTGAACCGTATTGGGACATAATGAATTGACATACATCCCCCGAATTCAATTCGGGGGGTGCGATTCGTTCACTCGAAATGAATAGAAATATTCAGGGATGAGTGAACGAATCGCACCCGCCGCCAAAAGGCAGGCGGCTTTACGCATCACGACTGGTAAACCAAGAAACCCGCGATCGCATCCAAAAGTGCTTCTGGCTCATCTGCGCGGATCAAATGACTGCTATTCTCAAAAATTCTCAAATCTGCATTAGGAATTGCCTGAGCAATTTCTTCAGAAAATTCTGGGGCGCAAATCCAGTCATGCCGACCTGCAATAACTAAAGTAGGTGCAGTAATTTTGTGTAACTGGTCAAGAATATTGTAGTTGCGGAGGAAACCGCCAAAAGCAACATTAATTGCATCAACAGAGAGAATATTCCGCTGCCAAGCAATGGCTGAGGTGGTGGGATTATATTTTAGCGAATACATTGATCCCAACACTTGAAAATACTGTCTTAACTGTTCCTCATTTTCAAAATTCCCATCCCAAAGGCGTTGAGCGCTTGCTTTTTGTTCTTCAGTTCCCTTTGATGCGAGGATTTCCTTAGCCCGTTCTAAAAAGCCACTATGGGCTGCGGTGGCAATCACAATCAGATGAGAGACATTCTGAGGATAGCGGACTGCATAAGTCAGAGCCACCATACCACCGTAAGAACCGCCAATCACAACGATTTTGTCCAGACCAAGGTGTTGGCGCAACGCTTCCATATCTTCAACATTATTGTCTAGAGTATAGGTTTCTTTAGACCCACGGGCAGACCTTCCTTGACCGCGATGGTCAAAATAGACTAGTTGAAGTTTGCGGCTTAAAGCCGAGAAGGTTGGTTTGAAGGAAGTATGATCCGCACCAGGCCCCCCGTGAATTAGAAAGGCGACAGGTTTAGAGCAGATGCTCGCGCCATCCACTACTAATGCAGAACCTTCTACATCAAAGAAAATCTCTGTATCTCGTATTTTCGCTCGCATTTTCGGGATTGTATAAAATTACATGACTTACGCCTAATAGGAATTAGGAAAAAAGTTAGTGCCATTCATATATAGTCGAGTTACCTAGTGCAATCTAAGACATCTTACAGTTTAGAAAGCAGTAGGCTTGGACTTTGAATATCAGTTTGAATATCAAAAAAGCCTTTTATGTGATTTTTGATTATCCTAAAAGGCTGAAAGCCTTAAGGCGGCACCCGGATTTGAACCGGGGGTGGAGGTTTTGCAGACCTCTGCCTTACCACTTGGCTATGCCGCCACAGCAAGATTCCCTCAACTACTTTAATGTTGCTAAGGTGTCTTAGTAGCCATTTAGTAGCCATAGGGCGCTAGTTAAACCATGATAGCATAGGATTCTGAGGTAGAGATAGTAGGTTAACTGGATGTTTTTGGTAGTCTTTGGGCGATCGCTAAAAGTTGCGATTACAAGTTGACCAAACCACAGACAACTCTTAGCAAATTAAAGAGAGTTTTGGGTTGTAACTCCTCACTTTTCACTTGTTACACCTTTACTTCGTCGGCAAAACTACCCCAACGCAGAAAGTGAAATGGGCCGGCGATAGAACCCCAGAGACGCTCATCGGTGTCTAAA
This sequence comes from Nostoc punctiforme NIES-2108, assembly GCA_003326195.1. Lineage (GTDB taxonomy): Bacteria > Cyanobacteriota > Cyanobacteriia > Cyanobacteriales > Nostocaceae > Nostoc > Nostoc punctiforme_A. The sequence goes on along the minus strand of LXQE01000085.1, from coordinate 242,751 downwards.
TCCCTTCCCCGGTCGAGGCTGAAAAATTCTTTAGCGTCAATCTCAAATTCGTTATCCAGATAAGTATTTTTGCCGTCACGAACCACTATGCAGGCTTTACCAGGTTCAACTCTGCCTTTGAAACTCTTCCCTGTCCACTCTACAATCATGTTGCAGCCTGACATTTTTTCCAATTGGTCAACAGACAACTCTTTGAGGCGTTCGGGTTCACGGGATGCACCGTAAAATTTTTCTTCTTCTTTAACTGTGTAGTGTTCAATTGCAATGTGGTTTTCTGCCGGAATCAACTTCATTACCCGCATCCGGTAGGGTTGATTGAGCATAAAATCATAAGCTTGTTCGAGAAACAAACTTACCCCTGAGAACAATTCTAAGGGAAGAGGACGGATACACACGCGGATATGGGCATAAAAAGGTGGATTTTCAAAAGCTTGTTCTTGATTGCTAAAGTCAGCTGCCATCCAGCGGGCTAAGGTGGCGATATCAGTAGAATGAGTCATTACAAAACGATCGACTAGTTGCTTAAATATGATCTAGGATTATTTTGACACTCCCTAGACTCAAAAATCCCGGTTGCGATCGCAATTTTTAAATTATATCTACGATGGCTGCTTTGACTGGAGAAAATTAGGCTGCTTCAGTACAAGTTAAACTGCTGACATCTTGTACTTAAGAACTAAAACTCGTTAGGCATTTATTTTGGCAAAATCCGCACTTAGTGTATCCTGAAGCCACATAGCTCTCAGGTAAGCTTTTCTTGTCAAGCTGGAGAAAAGCTGGAGAATAGTTAGTCAATAATAGGCATGGGGATAATTGCTAATTATCTCATGCAAATCACTCAAGGCAAAGTAAAGTACTCATGCTCAGGCACTTAATTGCGATCGCTACTGCCACTATACTCTTTAGCAATTCCTTAACACTGGCAGAGAGTAAACCGCCGAAACCACCTGATAAATTTCCTCCCAGCCCTCTAGAGATTACCACACCCGATCCACTGTCACCGCGATCGCCCAAGGATAAACAGCCGTTAACTCCCCAAGAACGACAAAAGTTAGAACCAGCGTTAGATGCGTTAAATCAAGAAGCGGCGGCGAAACTACAAGCCGGTGAACCGATTGCGGCCTTTGAAATTTGGAACCGAGAACTGCGTTTGCGGCGCTTTTTAGGTTCATTAGCAGAGGTGCAAGCATTATCACGAGTTGGGGCGATCGCTTGGAAGCAAAATGACAGCCAAGAAGTACAATATATTACGGAAAGATTGCAAGCGATTCAAAAACAGGCGCAATCTCAGAAAAAAACTGCCCCAATTGATCTAGAATTGTGGCGATCGCTAGGTGAAGCTTACAAAAATGTGCGCTCGTCTAAACTAGCTATAGAAGCTTACAACCAAGTTTTGCTAGTAGTGCGACAACAACAAGACCAAACAGCGCTATTAGAAACCCTCAAAACACTTGGAGAACTGCATTTGAGTTGGTTTGATTATCGCAAAGCTGCGCCAATCTACGAGGAATTGTTGAGTTTCGCTACTTCTCTTGGCGATCGTGCCAACGAGGTAACATATCTGCAACAACTAGCTTATATTTACGAGCAGACAAGCCAACCACAGCAGTCATTGAATGTACTTAACAAACTAGCAGAAATTTATGTTAATGAAAATAAACTTACGGAAATACCAGAATTAAAGCTAGCGATCGCTTCAGATTACGAATCTCTAGCCAAGAAAGATCCTAACTTACTGCTAGAAGCTTTTAATAATTATCAAGAAGCTTATACCACTGCTTGGCAATTAAAGGAGTACGTTCGGGCTGGTGATGCTTTGCAGAAGTTAATTGCGCTGTATCGTTCCCAAGGACAAACAGAAGAGGCTTTGCAAGCTAGCGAAATTCTGGTGCAGATACAGGCGCAAGCTGCCAATTTTTACGGAATGATGCAAGGTTATGACCAAATTGGGCAATTGCATCTAGAACGCAAAGAATTCCCTCAAGCATTAACAGCTTTTCAACAAGGGTTAAAACTGGCGCAACAACTCAAACATCAAGAAGCATATTTTACTGGGCAAATTGCAAAACTGTCGAAAGCAAATTAACTGAAATTTCTGCGATCGCTTAACATAAAAATACCCGTCACGCCTAACCACAAGGTGAAAAGCTATGTCCGAAACTACCCTAGCTGCACCAGATATTCAACTTCCACCTACCCAAGCAGAATTACCATACGATGACGGTATCCCGATGGAAAGCGCACGACACAAAGCCCAGATGGATTTGCTGATAGATGCTTTGATGCCTTGGTTGGAAGAACGAGAGGATGGGTTTATCGGCGGTAATATGTTTGTTTACTACAGTCTGGCCCAGGTACGAAACAAAGACTTTAAGGGGCCAGACTTTTTTGCTGTGTTGGGAGTCCCGAAAGGAGAACGTCGCAGTTGGGTAGTTTGGGAAGAGGAGAAAGCACCAGATGTAGTCATTGAGTTGCTTTCTGACAGCACAGCCCAAGCAGATAAAAATCAGAAAAAGCTAATTTATCAAAATAAAATGCGTGTGCCAGAATATTTCTGGTTTGACCCTTTTAACCCTAATGATTGGGCTGGTTTTTCTAATGAGAAAGGAGCTTATCAACCTATTGCATTCAATGCTCAAAATCAGTTAGTGAGCCAATCTTTAGGGTTAGCATTGCAGTTGTGGCATGGAAGTTATAAAGGTATTGATGCTACTTGGTTACGCTGGGCGAATGTGGCAGGAGAATTACTGCCAACTCCTGAAGAAAAGGAACGTCAAAGGGCAGAACAAGAACGCCAAAGGGCAGACAAGGCAGAATCGCAGTTATTACAAACTGCACGCAACTTACTTGAGTCTGGGATGACAGTAGAACAGGTAGCTAGGTTAACAGGTTTGAATGTATCTGAGATAGAAACGTAGAACTCAGAAGATATAGCATTTGTGTTGATGAGAGAAAAGCGCCTGACGACAAGCCAAAGAAGCGTCTACGCATTTAATCGGGGACTTGTACAATGTGAGCGATTGCATTTCCCAAACGAGTAAAGTGATTTGGATTCAGGGTTAACAGAGTGTCTACCTCTGCTTTTAAAGCAGCTTGAGCAATTAAAGCATCAAAAATACCGCCACCTGGAAGATTTAAGGTTGCCATTTGAGCGATTGCAGCCTGATAGTCATTGAAAAGCAGTGGAACTCCCTCTAAATACTGTGACATATCTACAATAATCATCTCAGCTTGTTGGGGACTAATACGCGGCTGAATAGGTAAGCGTGTGATGACAGAATATGTTTCAGCTAAACTGTGAGTTGAGATAAACCCTTGGATTTGCCCAGATTTTGCAGCTTTAATCTTGGAAAAGCAAACAGAATGTTGCGGGTGATTGACAATGAATGCAGGAACTAAGACAGAAGTATCAAACAAGACTTTCATTAAGTTATTTGATCCTGAATGCGTTCTTCTCTCAACTCATCTATAAAAACATTAACATCAAAGGTTTCTGGTAATTCTGCCTCTACAACTAAAATCCCTTCTTTTCGATAAATATTTGGTTGGTTAAGAGGCAGTACATTGGTCATCTCAGAGTTTTGTTGAGTATGTTCTTCAGTAACTTGTTGACTCAGCGTGTCAATTTTTTCTGCAATAGCTTGCAAAACAAACTGTTCAGCCGAAATTCCCTGACTGCTTGCCCATTTTTCAATCTTTTGTTGGATTTGGGGAGGAAAGTTCATAGATGTAAATACAATTAATACTCCAATTGTAAAAGGCGATGTCTACGACGGGCTACGCTTACGCATTTGTGTTGATGAGAGAAAAGCGTAGGCGCAGCCCATCGTAGACATCGCTCCACCAACGCAATCATACAAGCGATCGCTAATCAATATTATTCCTATTCTAAAATCCTTTCTATATCTTGCCCAGCATAGAGAATCCCACAACTTCAATGGTTTCATCTCCCTCAAAGTAAAAAATTAGATACTTTTTAAATCCTTTAACAGCCCATTTACGTAAACCTTGTAAACTAAGATTATCCAGAGGATAACGGCTACCCATTCCAGGCGTTCTTGCTAACTGTGCAAAAGTTTCTCTTACAGAGTCAAAAAATAAAAGAGCCGTTTCGGGGTTTTCTTGGGCAATGTAAGCAAAATACTCATCAATATCTAAACTTGCTTTGGGTGTAATGACTATCTGCTTTGTCATTAGTTCTCTTGATGCATCAGGTCGATCAGATGTGTGCGTTTTTGCTGCCACCATTCATCATTAACTTCTATCGTCTCTCCACTTTCAAGTCCTGTAATTAAAAGTTCTTCTATCTTTTCTTGCATCTTGCGTTTTTGGTGTTGAACGATCAACTCTTGTAGATATTCGCTAACTGAACTGTAGCCACCTTCAGCCACTTGTTCCTCAATAAAGACTTTCATCGACCCAGGTAAGGAAATATTAATGTTGCTCATAACCTTGGAAGTGAGGTTGAACTATTTTTTCCATGTTATCAAGATTGTTAGGCGTTGTCTTTGCGGAAACGTTTAACGATCGCACCTTGGTTGATGAGAAAATAGCGATCGCCGCAGTTTCAATTATCATATACTGCCTTGACTATGTGCATTCTATTTACTTATTAACACACCATTTTTGTTCTAAATTCCGCAACTAAGTTAAAAAACCCAGATTTAACTCAGCGTTACGGATTTTGCACAGTTCAGCATTACTTTATCAATATATTGCGTGTGATATCTAAGCTTTTTGAATTGAAACTAGTTGCCGTTACTAAATATCACCACTAACATCACGCTTTAAGTTACTAAAATAACGAGTTTAGTTATCACCACTACGATTTTTGTTACAAACATGATTATTTTCGTTACAATATTACGAGTTTGTTACTAAAATAATGAGTGTAGTTACTAACGCTACGATTTTCGTTACAAACATGATTATTTTCGTTACAATGTTACGAATTTAGTTACCACCACTACGATTTTCGTTACAAACATCATATTTTTAGTGGATATTGCTGAGTCTATAGTGACATTCGACACCAATTTTGTGGATTTCACTTAACCAGAATTAGGCTTTAGTAGGGCAAATTCAGCAACGTTAAAATTTTACTTAGTTTGAAAGATATTTTGTACCATTTTTTTGTCTGAATTTGCCGCCGCCTTATCCAACTCTGCAATCTCACCAGCGTCTAATTGCCAACCCAACGCCCCAAGGTTCTCCTTGGCTTGTTCGACGCTCTTTGCTCCAGGGATGGGAATAGTTCCTTTACAAATACACCAATTAATTGCTACCTGTGACATAGTTTTGTTTCTGAACTGTGCCACCTCTCGCAAACATTCCAAAAGCGATTTGCCAGCAGAAGCCGCTTCACCTCTACGCATTCCTGATAATATTTGTTTAAATAACAGACCTCGAATGCCTTTAGGCAAAGGGCCTTGCTCAGAGTATTTTCCTGTTAATATTCCCAAAGCGAGAGGGCTGTAGGCAATCAATTTAATGTCTAACTCATCACAAAGGTCTTTGAGCTTGAGTTGGGTAACAGGATATGTAGACAACAGAGAGTATTGAACTTGCAGAGTTGTAATCGGAACGCCTCGTTCGGCAAATTTTTTCTGCACTCGCTGAAGCCGTTTCGGCCCATAATTGGATAATCCCACTCCCTTGACCAGTCTTTGCTCATACAAATCGGCAAGACCATCTAATAGTCCTTCCTCTTGCCAAGGAGCATAGTTTGCTGTTGACCAGTGCATCTGTACCAAATCGACATTTTTTCCCAGGCGTTGGGCAGATGATTGACAAGCCCTTACCATTGATTGACGTGTCCATCTCCACGGATAAGCAGCAAGCTTAGTCGCAATACAAATATTTTCTTTGTTTGAACCTACATATTCTCGGTTGAATCGTCCCAGAAGTAACTCACTCCGGCCATTCAATCTCCCCGTTCCGTAAGAATCGCCTGTATCAAATAAAGTTACACCGTTGCTGACACAAAGGTTAAAGACGGCCTGCAACTGCTCATCCATACTTTCGTCATATCCCCAAAGCAGTTGGTTGCCCCAGGCCCAAGTGCCGCAGCCCATGCTTGGGAGAGAGAGTTTTTGGAGAGTCTGCATCTTTGCTGTTTATAGATTGCCTTATTAATTATCAGGCATATATAGCAGTCCTCAATCATTCATCGGAGAAAGGCAGGAGGCAGGAGCTTGTAAAAAATAGTTTTTCTCTCTGCCAAAAGGGTTTGAGAGAAACTAAATTTATTTATGAAAATTAAAAAAATTATATATTTCGAGTAGGAAATATGGTCGGATTTGCCAAGAGCCAAGCTTTTTCAGTCCAGGCGTTATTAAATAACTTGACCTCTGACACGTTTAATTCAAATGAATGGGGTGGTGATTCTAGCAACAAGGGCGAACCTTTCTCATGGGCCTCAACTAAGTTAACTATCCAGGGAAGAAAGTCTAAGATTTCTTTTGGTAATACAGTTAACTCGAAATCCCACACCAAATTCAGACCTCGGCAGATTTGTCCTTTTCTAATCGTCGTCACTCTACCAGCACTCTTGTTAATAGCCACTCGCAGAATGAATGGGCGAAATGGAACAAATTTATCGGGTGCTGTATAGGCGTATACATTTATATAGTTGAGTCTCTGCTTACGATCCATCCAAGATGCGATCGGTGAATTACTACTATAAGATGTACCAGTTATAAGTACTGGCATGTTCATAGTAGCAGCAAAGTTAGAGTAAAACTTATGCCTTAGTTCGTTAACAATATGTTTAGCTTCTGGGTTCATGGTTGCTACACCTATTACAAAAACGATACCTGCGGGAAGCTACCCTAACGCATGGCTTCATAAGAATTATTTCCTAAAACCTCCTGCATCCTGCTCTCTGATTTGAAAGTGCTGTTAGCGGATAGCTAAGGTTGAGCCATTGCTGAGTGCTGAGTCACAATAATAGTCCCCAGTCATTCTTGTGACTTTTCACGGCATCTGCAAAACCTCTCTCTAAATCTCTCTCCTAAAAGGAGAGAGACTTTGAATTTCCCCCTTCCCGCATCGGGAAACAGGGTGGTTTTATATAAGCAGAGAAAAACTAAAGCCGGGTTTCAAAGCCTCTCTCCGCATCGGGGAGAGGTTTGGAGAGGGGTCAAAATCTATGGTTCTAAACGAGAAATAAAGACTTCCATATTTTTCTTTTTTCGTATGAAACCACCCTGCTCTTCCCGCATCGGGAAGGGGGTTAGGAGGTTAGGTTTTTCGTGGACTTTTCCACATAACGTGAAAAGTCAGAGTCATTCTTTTATCCAAGGCTTTTGAAACTTGTTTTATCGGAACTGCATTTCTTCGGTCAACCAAAACGCAAAAAAGGCAGACTCCTTGTCTGCCCTTAAGACTTTAGAGTTAAATTTTTGGTTTTAGACCTTAATAGCGGCCACCACCACCGCCACCGCCACCATAGCCTCCTCGTCTACCACCAGAGGAACCGCCGTCTGTCTTGGGCTTGGCTTTATTAACTTTTAAGCTTCGACCCATCCATTCAGCATTATCAAGGGCATCAATTGCTGCTTGTTCTTGTTCGTCTGATTCCAATTCCACAAAGCCGAAACCTCTCATCCGACCTGTTTCTCGGTCGATAGGCAATTGAACGTTTTTTACAGTTCCATATTCTGCAAAGACTTGGCGGAGGTCATCTTCTTTAACCTCATAAGATAGATTRCCRACGTAAATTGACATAGAATRTCTCCAGAATCAGAGGGTGYAGAGATTTAGATSCGGAGAGGTCTGTAATACAAGTATATATAAAAACAAACTGTACAGCCGAATTTCATCTTCCACGCATACTTTAACATAAATTGAGAAGTTATGTTCTTAAGCAGCAGTATACTTAATATACTCAAATAGTTAGCAAAACTTGTTTAAAATTAACTTACCAGCGATCGCATGAAATTTGCAGTCATCAAAAAATTTCCATAACTGAACTTATCTCTCTTCAAAGAATATTAATTAGGTAATTTTTAAATTTTGTTCAATCAAAAATTCGAGAGAAAACAATTCAATAAAACCAGTGCGATCGCTTGTAACGTAGAATTAATTTCCATCCAGCATTTGCTAACACCTTGACGCCCATGTTTTGCGACTACCTCATCCAAATTCTCACTGCCCGTGTATATGATGTTGCCCAGGAAACACCACTGGAGTATGCTCCAAATTTGTCTGCGCGGCTGAATAATCAACTCCTGTTGAAACGTGAGGATATGCAGTCAGTATTTTCCTTTAAACTGCGGGGTGCTTATAACAAGATGGTGCAACTGCCACCAGATATATTGGCAAAGGGTGTAATTGCAGCGTCTGCGGGGAACCATGCTCAAGGAGTCGCCCTTGCAGCCCAACGCTTGGGAACCAAAGCAATTATCGTCATGCCARTAACCACACCYCAAGTCAAGGTGGATGCRGTGAGAATGAGGGGCGGAGYAGTGGTGTTATATGGAAAGACATACGACGATGCTTATAGATATGCGCGTGAATTAGAAGTAGAAAAAGGATTGACTTTTATTCATCCCTTTGACGATCCTCATGTAATTGCTGGACAGGGGACAATCGGGATGGAAATTTTGCGACAACATCAGCAACCCATCCATGCAATTTTTGTGGCAATTGGAGGCGGCGGATTAATTTCTGGGATTGGGGCTTATGTGAAACGATTGCGTCCCGAAATCAAGATTATTGGTGTTGAACCAGTTGATGCTGATGCCATGTCTCAATCGCTTAAAGCCGGGCATCGGGTGCGCTTGTCCCAAGTGGGGTTATTTGCTGATGGCGTGGCGGTGCGGGAAGTCGGTGAAGAAACCTTCCGTTTATGTCAGCAGTATGTAGATGAAATTATTTTGGTGGATACAGACGATACGTGTGCTGCGATTAAAGACGTGTTTGAGGATACGCGATCTATTTTAGAACCAGCCGGTGCATTAGCGATCGCAGCTGCCAAAGCCTACGCCGAACGAGAACAAATCGAGGGACAAACCTTAATTGCTGTCGCCTGTGGTGCAAACATGAATTTCGATCGCCTCCGCTTTGTGGCAGAACGAGCAGAGTTCGGCGAACGCCGCGAAGCGATCTTTGCAGTCACAATTCCAGAGCAACGGGGAAGTATTCGCCAGTTTTGTGAATGTATTGGCAACCGTAATCTGACCGAGTTTAATTATCGTATTGCCGACGAAAAAACAGCACATATTTTTGTCGGTGTGCAAATTCAAAACCGTGCCGATGCTATCAAGATGGTAGAAACCTTTGAAGCTCATGGATTTGAAACCCTTGATTTAACAGACGACGAACTAACTAAACTACATCTGCGGCACATGGTGGGTGGGCACTCTCCCCTGGCTAACAATGAATTACTCTACCGTTTTGAGTTTCCCGAACGTCCCGGCGCATTGATGAAGTTTGTGACTTCCATGAATCCTGCCTGGAATATTAGTCTTTTTCACTACCGCAACAACGGCTCAGACTACGGACGAATCGTTGTCGGTATCCAGGTTCCCCCCCACGAGATGGAAGAGTGGCAAGCTTTTGTTGATCGTCTGGGCTATCGCTATTGGGATGAGAATAAGAATCCGGCGTACAAGCTGTTTTTGGGATAGGTGGGGAGAGAGGCAGAGGGGCAGAGGAGCAGAGGGGCAGTAAACAATGCCCCATGCCCAATGCCCAATGCCCAATGCCCAATGCCCAATTTAACGAGAACTCCCCTTCAATATCAGATTTGAGTCCCAAGTATAGAAGCCGATTTGATTAGGAACCCTAGCGAATCTGCCTGTCCGATAGCCTCTAGATAGTTCATTCAGCACCTTATTTTTGATCTCTCTAATTTGCTGAGAATCTAGTTCTCCATAAATTCCGGCGATGACTTCAGCCACGCTGAAAACTTTACCTGGATTTTGTTGTAACAGAGAGGTGAGGGCATCAATTAAGAATTGACCCTCAAAGGCTTTGAGCATCGGGACTGTTTTTGTTGGGGGAACGAAAGGCTTCTTGTTTTTGTTCTTGATATTCCTAGAAGCACCATTGCGATTATTTGGGGCTACCAAACTTAAATCCAGAGTATAACAACCTGGCTCATCGGGAATAGTTACCCAGTAATTCCTTTCTCTACCTTGGGTGAGGGAAGATTGCACTCTACCTTTAACTACTTTGAATAGATGGGAATCTAACTCTCCATAAAGCGATCGCACGATAAAATCGATATGACAAACAGTACCTATCTGTTCTTGCAATAGCTGTTTTATAGCTTCCATTCGCGAGATAGCGTGCTGATACTGAGGTAGCATCGGAATTTCCACTACCTTCGTTGAACTATCGTTGTTCTCTGGGGCGATCTTTGAATCCGTTGATGTCGTTAGAGATTGGCTCTCTTTTGTATCAACAGTAGCAGAAAAAGAATTATTTATCTCAACTTGCTCTGAGTCTTTTCGTTCTGACTCTAAAGACTCCACCAAGTTGATTTCGCCGATGTCATCAAGGGGTGATAAAAACCGCAGAGAATTTTCCCCAGAAAGATTTGAGGTTTCATCAGTCGCAGTTAATCTTGATATCTGCTTGTTGGCATCAGAAAAAGACCAGTGAGACAACAACGCTTCTACATGATCCAGCTGCGATCGCGCCTGCACAAAGAGGCGTTCATACTCTTCTGTAAGGCGAGCATAATAGTCTCGTAATTCCAACAATGGTGAGAGAAAGGTTCCCGGAGGCGGTTCTAATTGTCCATTTTGAGTCATAGGGCTTTAATCAATTTAAATCGATGTCACTTTTATAAGACATTGCTCTGGGTTTTGCCTTGTGAGATGCTGGCTGGGATTTCTTAGGCGCTTGGGGAGGGCGACATCTCTCACAATATAAAGGTCGAGGGCCGAAAGTCTCGCGTTTTGTCAGATCGTTACACTCTTTACAGACAAACTGGAACACACGAGTATGAATCTGTCTTTTGTGCGCCCTGACAGTATATTCTCTAACATCAATGAATTTACTTGCCATAATCAGGAATTGTGAATTGCCGACGTTATCAATGTCCTATCAATATAGCTATTCAAGCAAATCAAACCGCATCAGTGTGTGTTTATGTAGAAGTTTTATTCAAATCAGTGAATTTGACATCTAGACATAAAGTGCAGATGAGCAACTTGAGAGTTAGCTATTGCCTATATCTATCAGCATATAATTGGTGATGAGCAAACACTACTACCATTCTCTAAGCGCAGGCGATTTACATTGCCCCGCTCATAAAAGTTGGTAGGAGAAAGTGCAGGATGATTTACTTCCATTACTATTCATTGGCAAATCAAGCGATCGCCAGTGTCTCTAATAGCCCATCATAAAATTACCGCACTCCTAACCCCTCTTCCTCATACTAGATGGGTAATGCTTAATGAAGCCATTTCTGTCTAAAGAACAACCGCCTCCTAAAAACAGGAGGCGGCGATCGTTGTTAATCAAAGTATGATTCCAATAAGTTTGATCCCTCTACTAGTAGTATGTCAAGTCAACTTCACGGGGTCAATAAATTCGTAGTCAGGACTTTAGTCCTTTGTTAAGCGCTCAAGCGCTGATTATTAACCCATGAATTTCAACTTGACAGACTACTGCTGACTGGGAGTAGCAGGTTGCGATTGAGGTTGTTGGCGTAAACGGCGCAAAGAGTCTCGCAATTTATTTTGGCTAGTATTATCTCTTCGCCGCCGCCGATTTGTGGTTGCTTCTGGCTTTTGTGATGAATCGGTAGTCGCTGGCTGAATGCGGCGTAAAGACTCTCTTGTACTTCCTTGAGTACGGGTTGTTCTAGCTTCAGGTGATGAGTTTCTAGCAGGACTTTCTGCTCTTTGAGGTTCCAGTCGCCGACTAAATCCAGATATTGCTGGGCTTGATGGGGGTGTCAACTCTCTGCGCCTACGTCTTGGAGCTGCCTCTGTGGAGTTAGCAGCCGTTGTCTGCTGGGTTCTCTCTCTTTCTTGTGCTTGTCTTTGTGTTTTCCGTTCTTGAACTTGGCGATATCGCCGTGAACCTTGTAGAGCAAATTCAGTGGCGATCGATACCCCTTGTCTACCACCTTGTGCGGGTTTTAATTTCCAGTCACGCGCTTGTCTCTTGGTTTCTTCATCCAAGTCGCGGTTTCCACTAGAGCGAGCAATCCGCACATTAGTAACATTGCCTTCTGCATCAGTATCTACAGCTACTTCTACTCTGCCTTCAACTCCTCGCCGTCTTGCGGCTTCTGGATACTTGGCATTACATTCGCGGCAAGCTGCACGACCATTACCATTACCTGAACTGTTAGTTTTTGGAGGTGTTGGCCCTGTTGCTACTGTCGGACGGTTTCCTACTCCGCTACCAATTCCACTGCCAGTGCCGCTACCAATTCCACTGCCAGTGCCGCTACCAATTCCACTGCCAGTGCCGCTACCAATTCCGCTACCAGTGCCGCTACCAATGCCGTTACCAGTGCCAGTGCCAGTTCCACTGCCAATGCCACCGCCAGTGCCAGTACCAGTACCTCCACCAGGGCCAGTACCACTGCTTGTACCTACAGCAATACCACTACCTGAGCCTAAACCAACACCAGATCCGCCGCCACCGCCACCGCCACCGCCACCGCCTGCTGAACTTGCTTTGGAATCTTCAGACGGAGCTGATTGGGGAATGGGTGCAGATTTCACAGGTAATTCTGGTAGCGATCGTGGAATAGGTGCAGATTTTACAGCAACTTCTGGCTTGATAGGAATTGCTTTTGGCGGCGTATTTATCGGCTGTGGCTTCTGAGGGACTGCTGTAATCTGTTCAAATTTTTCTACTGGTGGAGTTTCTATAGGCTGTTTTTGGACAATTTCTGGTTGTTTTTTTATTTCTTCTGGAATCTCTGCGATTGGTTTTTCTGGTTCCGCAGTTGGAGCATCCACGATCGCCAACTCTATTGCGTCATCTTCTCCTGTGGGTACTCTCGTCAAATAATTACTTATGCCAGAAGACAGTACGCCGATATGCAGCGCCAGTGAACCTATTAGACTGTAAGTCAGAAAAGACTTGAGAGCCTCAACTTCTTTGGAACGTTGCTCGACAGTAATGCCGGAAAAGCTCATAGCTATTGCTACCTATTCTCACTAATTTAGCTATCTTAGAATGCAAGGTTACAAATATCAAGTAAACAATTCAAATTATTTGGGATAGCTTTACGGAACCCCGGACTAGCATAAACATATTTTTAAACCACCAATATCATGGTTTTTGGACAAAATTAACTTTTGTTGCAATTAAATTAAATTAATTTATGTAAAACAAACGAACGAGTAAATAAAAATTATGAACGTTCCATTTGAAAAAATTCTCATTATATTTTATATTTTGTTGAGAATAAGTTTCAGCTTTTCTCTAGATTCTGGTAGTCTAATTTTGTATTGTGGATGACGTTATAGAGGCACTACATGGGAATTCAAAATTTGTTTGCAGCAGGCGGTGTGGTCATGTGGCCCCTGTTGGCGTTTTCGGTATTGGGTGTGGCACTGATCATCGAGCGGGTCAGGTTTTGGGTACGGATTAATAAGCGTCAAAGCCGTGTAGTGCGAGATGTTTTGAATCTCTACCGTCTCGATAATCTTGTCGGTGCAATGGATAAACTTCAGAAAAACGCAGATTTGCCACTCGCTCGGATTTTTCTGGCGGCTTTAGAATTAGAAGAGCCAAATCCAGAGGAATTCCGTTTGGCCTTAGAAAGTGAATCGCAAGCTGAGATACCTGTACTCAAACGTTTCCAAAACCTTTTCGAGACAATCATTAGTCTGGCCCCACTGTTGGGTCTTCTCGGCACAGTATTAGGATTGATAGCCTCCTTTGCTTCCCTAAATCTTGGTGATGTGGGAGGTAGCAAAACGACAAATGTTACGGCTGGGATTAGTGAAGCCCTGGTATCAACTGCATCAGGATTGATCGTTGCTATATTCATACTCTTGTTTGCCAATACCTTCCGGGGATTGTACCAACGGCAAATTGCACTAATTCAGGAGTATGGTGGACAGCTAGAATTACTTTACCGCCGTCGCTATGAACGAGGAGAAAAAACGTATGCGTCTACCAGATGAACCAGAACTTCCGCTACAGATCAACATCGTGCCGATGATTGACGTGATTTTTGCGATTTTGACATTTTTCATTATGTCAACTCTGTTTTTAACACGTTCAGAAGGTTTGCCAGTAAATTTACCGAAGGCTGCCACAGCGAAACAACAGCAAGTTCCCACTAAAATTACCATTACGGTAGATGAAAAAGAACAGATAAGCCTGAACCGTAAACCAATTGCAGTTGATGATTTGACAGCGCAAGTGCGGACTTTAGTTGGTTCTAACCCAGAAGTGTTAGTGATTATTAATGCTGATGAAAAAGTTGATTATGGTCGGGTGGTGGCGGTGATGGATCGGGTACGTCAGGTTCCGGGAGCTAAATTAGCGATCGCTACCCAAAGAGAATAAATAGATATATTGGACATAACGAAGTTCAGAGAGTCAGGAAAATTCTATATTCTGGCTCTTAACTCCTTCTTATCTAATAGATATCTCCAGCAATCTATTATGTGTTACCCAAAATCCTTGTTATACACAATTAATTAATTTTGCCTACCTGATTTTCACCAGATGTTTAATTCTAAAGGCAGTAACTTTTATAAAAACAGAATTCAGGAGCCAGAACGAGCATCTTCATTCTGACTCCTGAATTATGACTTCTTACTTCTGACTTCTTTTTCAATGTGTAGGTGGTTCCAAGGTTAAGTTTCAGCCGAATGCTTCCATTCTAGTATCTACAATCACGACATAATCCAAACTGACTTGATAAATTGCTAATTACACCAACAAAATAAGGCATAGCAAATTTATACAAGCAGGTAGATTATCTGATGACTATTGCAGAGTCAATTAAAAAATTCATTACATGGATACAAGGTTTTGACCATCGTGTTTTACAAAATGAAGATGATGTAAAAAAAAGGTTGATTTTGCCAATGTTTTACTATCTCTGCTATCCAGAGATATGTCATCGTGAATACTCTTTGAAAACATATCAATCAGAAACCTACGCCAAGAATCCAGAAATTGCTCAGATTTATTTTGCAACAGATGATGTTAAAAAACAAAATACAGATACATCACTGATTTTTGTAGAAGCTATAGAACCGCAACAAACCAAGTTAAATGAGGCTATTGAGCAAGCTAGATTTTATAGTCATCATTTTAAAACACTATTTTTTATTGTCACCAATGGATATGATATCAAGGTTTTTCAGCGTCTACATTACAATCGAGAAGAATTAGTATTTGATACCAATATAGATACTTTAAAAAATAACGATTTTGCCTCAAATTTTTATAATAAACTCAATTTTAATTTAGTTAAAAACATCGATAAAAATACAATCGATATTTTGACATATACTAAATGCAACTTAATAGAAAAATTAATCACACGTAATCCAGATTTACAGTATTTTTTAGAAAAATGTGATTTTGAGCCTTCTATAACACAAAAAGGCTGCCACTTAGTCGTTGTTAAACCAAAAGTAGCGATCGCCTGTACTTTACCCAAAGCTTTTGGAGAAGGTAATTGTCAAATAGAATTCAGTAGTATTCTTTTTAAAGGTTTAAAAATTCACTTAAATCATCGAGATATTTTAGGTCAATTAATGACAGGATTACATACCCAGCCAGATTGGGGTTGTCGTCGTTTTTTGAAAGAACTAGATAAAGATAATTTTACAGTAAATTTGGGTCAAATAACAGTCATTTTATCAAAATTAGAAGCAACAGACTTGTGTTTGTGTGTTGATGAAATTTGTCAGAAATATCAAAATTTAATAATTGAATTTGAGAATGCTCTAGAAACATGGGATTTTAAATTTGTAAAGTTTTCAGAAGTTCGCGGTTTTATGCTATTTTCTGTAAGACAAGAGTTATGGGAGTTGATGCAGCAGTTTGCTAAGGAATTTGATTATAATAAAGGTAAGTCAGAATGGCACATATTCCATAGACAAAATATATCAATTCGAGTGAGTCGAGGAATTCGCGATCATGGATTTATCTTCCCCAAGTTTGACAGAGATTTATCTTTATTACCTAGCAATCAAGTTAACATACTCTACGAACTAAATGATATTAATTTACAATCTATTGAAACAGCCAAATTTAGCTTATGGAAGCAAGATATTGGAGTACGAGGAACTTGGACAGCTAACTATACCAAACAGTGGTTATTAGATAAATATATTCCCAAGGTGATTAAATACTACTCAAATAAATCTCAATTATCTGAATCTGAATTGCTAGCAAAAATAACAAATTATAGAAGTGAACGTGCGCCGATTAAAGAAGTTGATAATATTAAAGATTTAGTACCTTATCTTCGTGATATCCAATCTTGGCTACATATCCATGTGGAAAATATTGCAGCTTCACTATTGAAACCATATTACCAAGCCTATACAAATTTAGTGCGTAATACGGATTCTTCCATAATAGGCATAGACTATATTTTCGGAAATTTGCGGAGAGTTGAGTGGAAAAATACGCCAGAAGAAAATTATAGCAATTCCGCAGACTGGAAAAACTTGACTTTTAAATATGCTATAGATTGCTTAGATCGGCAAGTAGTAAGAATAAATAAGAGTGAATACGAGAATAGTTTCAAGGCAGATTTAATTACTCGCATATTTATTTGGATTATAGAAAATGGAAAAATCTCTTTTTCACAAGCTCAGTTAAATGCTGCTAAACAGGCTTTAATACCACTTTGGGAACAAAGTCGCTTTGAAATACGCTATATCTATCCTAATCAATAAAACTACATAATCTGCTGTAAATCCAACACAAATCCAGGTAGTACATTTTCTCCTGATAAACTAGCAGGATTGTCTAATATCTCTACATCTTTACCTGGACGATAAATTTCCACTCGCTTGTTTTTCCGGTCAATTAACCAGCCTAATTGAGTGCCATTTTCGATATACTCCTGCATTTTCTCTTGCAATTCTTTCAAGGAATCAGTACGAGAACGCAACTCTACGACAAAATCAGGACAAATCGGGGCAAATTTTTCTTGTTGTTCTGGGGTTAAAGCATTCCATCGCTCAATTTTCACCCAAGAAACATCAGGAGAACGTTCTGCGCCATTAGGTAGAGTGAAACCAGTTGAAGAGTCAAAACCTTTGCCTAATTTAGTTTGTTTATTCCAGATTCCTAATTCAACAACCATATCAAAGTTACGGTTGCCAGTATCACTACCTGTAGGTGGCATAATTAATATTTCCCCTGATGCTGTGCGCTCAAATCGATAATCGCGGTTTTTCTGACACATTTGGAAAAATTGATCGTCAGTTAAGTCGATTTTCAGTTTGAGGATTGAAGGTAAGGCAACTGTAGTAGCGTTCATAGACTTATCACGACATCTTACTTTCTAGTTTAGTGGTGTGGTAAATTTTATTTCGTTCTCAGTGTCTCTTAATCAAGAAAGCTACATAATCTGCTGTAAATTTAATACAAATCCAGGAAGTACATTTTCTCCAGATAAACTAGTAGGATTGTCTAATATTTCTACATCTTTACCTGGACGATAAATTTCCACTCGCTTGTTTTTCCGGTCAATTAACCAGCCTAATTGAGTGCCATTTTCGATATACTCCTGTATTTTCTCTTGCAATTCTTTCAAGGAATCAGTACGAGAACGCAACTCTACTACAAAATCAGGACAAATTGGGGCAAATTTTTCTTGTTGTTCTGGGGTTAAAGCATTCCATCGCTCAATTTTCACCCAAGAAGCGTCAGGAGAACGTTCTGCACCATTAGGTAGGGTGAAGCCAGTTGAAGAGTCAAAAACTTCGCCTAAATTAGTCTCAGAGTTCCAAATATCTAATTGAGTGGTGATTTTAACATTACGTCTGCCAGTGTCACTACCTGTAGGTGGCATAATTAATATTTCCCCTGATGCTGTGCGCTCAAATCTATAATTACTATTTTTCTGACACATTTGGAAAAATTGCTCATCGCTCAAGTCAATTTTCAATTTGAGTGTAGAAGGAAAAGTGGTTGTCGTAGCGTTCATAGGCTATTCTGAGCATCTTACTTTCTAGTGTAGTGCTGTGTGGAGTGCGATCGCATGATGAGATGATGAGGAGTGCCCATCACACAACTTGCAACAAAACGTAAGGTAGGAACATACACGGGCATAGTATGAGCGATGAAATTAGATAAATAATTATTGGTAAAAAGTCTATTTACAGATATAGCATATAGTTTTTTTCCTAAAAGCTTTGACCACTAACCATAAGATGGTGTATAGTCTCTTGTTAATTAAAAACAGATAAATTCTGTCTATGATTCGAGATTTAGAGCAGGTACACCAAATGCCAGCTTTCATCATAGGAAGTTGAAACTTATGGGACAAGTTTGGCTACCATCTGCAAGTTATAATCTTTGGTCTTTATCAGATTCACGAGTAGGTAAAGAATCCTGGTTTTGTGATATGAAGCGAGGCTTTAGCAAGGTTCGTAACAAAGAACCTCAAGTTAAAGCTCTGTTAGAAGACAACAAACATCAGCGAATTGGTAAGTTAGCACAAGCGGGAATTTATGAATTTTATCAAGACCCCCAACTTTTGTCACAGTCTGAGGGTGTGGAACAAATTGCAGCTATTATAAAACTAAATCAGGAGTCAGATGAAGTTCAAGAGAGAATCATTGGCATTCTGAACAACTATTATAAAAAACCTATTTTAGTCGGCAAGCAAATTACTCAGTTGAGCAAAGGTGATGAGGGATTTCCTACACCGATCACTATCCAAGAAGGTAATTATTCTTTCGCTCTATATGCACCAACTGACTGCACTTTTAAACAGCAAGATGGTACTATTCATATTTTAGATTTCAAGACAGGTAAATCAGACTTTGACCGACGACAGGCTTACGTCTACCTGTTAGCAGCTAGCTATCTCTATCCGCAACAACCATCTGTTGCGTCTTTCTACAACTTAGAAACTGACTTGGCATCTGACATCATTACAGCCACTCCTGAACAACTTAAATTTGTGCAGATAGAGTTAGCAGATATAGCAAAACGGTATGAGCTTGAAAAAATGTATCATGGCAAAAACCCAAGTAATTTTGCAACAATATTCCCTCCTAATCCTGGTATTGCCTGTAGGTACTGTACCTTTAATTCAGTTTGTGAATTTTCTGTAAGTGAGGTTTCTAGGTGATTGCTACCGCAAGTTTTCGTGAAATAAAAACCCTTTCCTCTAGCGAGATTTTTCGCTTAAATTTTTCAAATCTCAATATAATGCGCTTTCAACTTAAACCTGAGATTGAACAGGACGAAGGCATTAGTTTGAGCTTCCATCTTAGTCGTATTTTACCCCACATGGTCGTCATTTGGGATAAGCCATATTTTTATGCTCTTGGCAAATTCAAGAACTCTATGCAGTATTTTGGGATAGAGTGGGAATCTATACTAGGACAAATTGCTGCGGAAGGAATAAAAGACTTTAGCGATCACACTTGGCAGTTTCAAGAAGTTTCACTCACTGAAACAGTTTCAGCAAATGTTATTTCTCTATTAGCTTATCAGGTACTAAAGACATCTAAACCATATCCTTTTTCATCCATAACTGCTCTGTCTAAAAATGGTGTACAAGTAAGACGTGAAGCAAAATTTTGGGCAGAGCCTATTGAAATAGATGGAACCTTACAAGCGGCTATTACTTTAACCTTCAAAAGTAAGTTTTTGTTAACAAAAACTTTGGCTGATTTTTATCTTAATCATCCCGATAAGGATAATCCAGAGAAGCTTTTAATTAATCTGAATGTTCGCTCTCTTTCTGGTGATATCCAAGGGAATGGTACTATCACCCAGCTTATTAAAGAGCCTTCGTTGATACACAAACAAAAACTTATTAATCTAGCCAAGAGTGAAATTAGTAAGCAAGCTCTGCAAGATCATCTATCTAATAAATTCCTGGTGGCTGTTAAATTTGGTAAAGGTAAAAAGCTGTATGAATATGGCATCACTGCTTTGCGTCCCTGTGTTACAGCTGAAACAGCTAGTAAGTTTGGGGTTAACTGGGGAGACTTGCTCAAGGAAACCAAAATTCCTTACAAAAAACGAACAGAATTATTAGCTACCTACAAAGAAGAAGCTGAAAATGCTTTAAATAATTATGGATTTGAGTTAGGACTCAGCATCAACAGTCGTCACTATCCAGATTCATTTTGGCAACCACAAGTTCCGATTGAAAATACACCCCTGCTGTTTGGTAATGGATTTATTGGCGTTCAAAGTAAAATTCTCACAGGTCTTTCTAAAGGTGGAGTTTATCGCCGTTACAATAAATTTTCTGACTCATCCAGACCAATTCGGATTACTGTTCTCAATTTTTGTGAGATGGGGTTAGATTACTTTGTAGAACAACTTAAACAACGGTTAAAAAGCTATAAATTTGAGAGCCTATTTGTTACCAACCCAATGTCGCTAAAAAACTTTAGTGGGACTAAGGCAAGAGCAACAGTGGAGGAAGTAGTTAATGAATTAGAAGTAGTCAATGAATTAATAGAAATTCGACCTGACATAGTTTTGGCGTTTTTGCCCCAGAGTGATCGTAACGCTGATGAGGAAGAGGGTGGTAGTCTTTATCACAAAATATATGATCTATTGCTTCGTCGCCAGATAGCTAGCCAGATGATTTATGAGGATACATTGAAGAATCCTGATTATTACAAATACAAAAATATTCTCAATCAGGTGGTTCCAGGAATTCTCGCCAAGGTAGGTAATTTACCTTTTGTTCTGGCTGAATCTCTAGCAATAGCTGACTATTTCATTGGTTTGGATATTTCTAGAGAATCTAAGTCAAGACTGGCTGGAACGGTTAATGCTTGTGCAAGTATTCGTCTTCATGGTAAACAAGGAGAGTTTATTCGCTATCATCTGGAAGATGCTTTCATTGAAGGTGAAGAAATCCCTAAAAGAGTACTAGAAAAATTGTTACCAGCAAAGGAACTAGTAGGAAAAACCGTACTTATTCATCGTGATGGGCGCTTTTGCGGACAAGAAGTTTCTAATCTCCTAGAATGGGCTGAAGCTATTGGTTGTAAACTAATATTAGTAGAGTGTAGAAAGTCTGGTAGTCCTCGACTATATAATTTTGTTAATAAAACCATAGCTGCACCAGAAAAAGGTTTGGCGTTGCGTATTTGTTCTACTGAAGCAGTTCTGGTAACTACTCAAGTAACTGAAGAGATGGGTCTTGCTGATCCTTTACGATTGACAGTTATCACTGGAAACCACCTAGCTTTAATTTCTCCTCCCATAGAACAAGTGGTTGAAACTACTTTGAAGCTGACCTTACTGCATTATGGAGCATTAAAAATGCCTCGCTTACCAATGCCAGTATACGGAGCGCATAAGACTGCTAAGTTACGATTAAGGGGGATTTATCCAAGCAGTATGTTAGAAGGCGATCGCCAGTTTTGGTTGTAGAATTAACATCAACGCTACAGACATTCTGCATCCAATCAAAATCTGACTTTTCGCAGGAGCGATCGCAATGCAAACAACTTCTGGTTAAATTTTACTAATGCTCTATAGCTTGATACTTTAGAGGGTAGAAAAATCTAGATGCTTTGGTTATCTCAATGGCTAGTGTTAGGAACTATATTTGTTAGCTTAACTTTTAGCACACCTTTATTTGCCAGTCAGTCTATGAACCAACAAGATATCCAGATATTAATAGAAAAAGCTAAAGATTCATGGGTTACTCAAGATGTCGATACTCTTGCACAATTGTTTACGATTGATGGAGAACTAATCGTACCTGGTCAATGCTGGCGGGGGCAAGAAAGAATTCGAGAAGGACTTGCCAATTTTAAACAAGAGTATTCAGATGTCAAAATAGACATCCAGCGGATTATCATTGGAGCAAATCAGGCAGCAGTAGAATGGTACTATGAAGATACAGAAAAGGCGACAGGTCGTCGTAATAAAGCTGATGACGTAATTGTTGTAGATTTTAGGGATAATCAAATTAGTCGTTGGCGTGAATATTTTGACACACAAACGCCAATTAACAGATAGTTACATTAGCCGTGAAACTACAATATCTTTAATTTATTTTGAATCAAGGATATTGAAGTTTCAAAACTAACTTGTAATGTAAAAAACGCAAGACGCCTATCACCTCAGACCGCTCTGATGAAGAATTTAACCTTCCCTAAGTGATAATAAAGTGGAGGAAGCGACAAAAACTCCACACCGTCAAGGATTTTTATTTATTTACACTGTTCAAACATCTGCGATCGCTCTCCTTCGATGTCTGATATTGGGCCACAGCGGCATAACACCCATACAGTGCTGTCTGTTTTCATAAACTAGAATAGCTAACAGTTGGGTGAAAAACTCTCTCTCTCAAGTATAAACGCTACCTAGTCAAGAGATATAGCTATATTGTTTATACAAACTTGTCTAAAGTAAGATTTTAATTCTTTATAACTTTAGCTACTCATTTGACGCCGTTGGGACTGCGCTTGGTTAAACTGCTTTTGTAGTGGTGTTAATTGGCTGTAATCACTTGAAGATTGCATATCCCATTGTAATTCTGCTAGTAACAATAAACTAACGGTCATAATTAGCCCCGTTGAAAGAAACTGCATGACACCGCAGTATGGCAAAACTAAAATTCCCAGCAAATGAATAAACCCCATCAAAATAAATGTGCGTGAACGCATTCCTACCCCGGTGCAAAGGTAGCCGATGGCACTTAATCCTAACCACAGTGGACACAAACGGATTAACACCTCTCCCCATCCCAAAAAAATGCTCAGATCGGTCAAGATTAAACCCATTAAGATTAAAATCGCCCAGTTATAAACAACCCAGCGTAGCTGTTCTACAGTTGCCCAAAACCAAGTTAAACTTACCATACCAACTGCACCTAATAAGGTAAGCACTGACCACAAAATTGCTTGGCTACTCCAGCTAATGGGTAGAAACTGGGCGGTTACGAAAATTCCAGATGAAATTAGTCCCCAGAGAATAAATGCTTGATCGACGCGAGTATAAAACTTTGAAAAGAGGATGAAATTTCCAATTTGGTAGTTGAGACAGACTAGACCTTGAATATCTTGAAAATCTAGCTCTTGCTGTTTTTCACGCACAAGCGGCTCCGAGGAATTGAAAAAAGTCATTGATAATCTATTACCCTTGGTAGATGAATAAATTATTACTCTATCCAAAGATATATTGTTATTTAAATATAAACAAGTAAAGAATAGTTGAGATGTTCTTGAGCGAGAAAGGTTCTGGAAGTCAATACTACTTATTCTAATTTCGTATATTTTGAGACTTTAAAAACTAAAATATCGCTGATGGAAGCGTTTGTTTTCAATAGCGATCGCAGGACAAAGATACTAAAGAAGCCCTTATCCTGCAAAGTTTCTTTTGCTTAAGCGTGGTGAGGTGGCAATTGCTTCTTCACTCATCCACGCTTAAGCAGCAACGAATCTAGCTCTTTATTTACGTACTAGGTTCAGCAGTTCTTTAGGAGAAGCCAACAAGTCAATCGCTACAAAGAAGATTTTGCCTTGGGGATCTAGCAAAAAGCGCCATGCAATATTCATGCCCACACTAGCACCGAACCAAGGGGTTTGGACTTTGCCTGTAACTTTAACTTGGGTATAGCCATCTTCCACAGGCTCAGATACGCCCCGCTCTGGGAGCATCTTCAGCCCTTGGCATTCTTCACGCATATAAGCGCGGATTGCGTCTTGACCAACAATTGGTCTTTCAAAGGGAGGTTGCAAAGCACCTTCGGAACGAAACAGAGAAACCGCAGCATCAAAGTCATTGGCATTCATGTTGTTGATATAGCCAAGTACTGTAGAATTGTTGACGCCCTCGATGGTGACTTTAGTCCGAAATGCTGGTGCAGTAGGAGGAGCTACCGGCTCTGAGACTTTTTTGTAACTACCAGGAGCATTCGGATCAAATCCCATACTAATTACGGTATTGCGTAGGATGGTAATTTGTTGGCCTGAATCTGCATTGCGGATAGCTTGTAACACATCGGCAGCTTTAGAAGAAAGCTTGTAACCTGGTGGGATGGGAGCAACGATTCCCTGAGCCATCCATTCTCCTAACTGATACCAAAAGCCTAACTTGATATTTACGGTGAAGGATGCATAAGAACGGCACAGAGGAGTGTCAGCACGGTTAGCCAAATCGTACATGACTTGCGTTTGAGCCTCAAAAGGCATCTGCTTAATTTGTTCGAGTAAGCCTTGTGCAAGGATCATGTTGGCTGCCCCAGGAGCCGCAACTGTAATACTTCTACCCATCTCGGTATAAGCAAACCAAAGTAATGCTAGTTGGTCTTCAGCATTGAGCTTAGAGAATGATTCGACGACGGTTGGAACAACGTCAGCAACTAGGGTGCCGGGAAAAATACTTTGAGCCGACTGGATGGTAAAAGACATAGCAGAAATTCCAAAAAGAAAATTACAGTTCTACCGAATGTAAAAAATCAAATGTGCAAAGACCGAGGAGAAATGCGTTGAAACGTTAATAAAGGCACTCAGTAGTTTTGGCATCACTAGACAGCCTGTTGTAGACATAGCTCTAAAAAAGGCATAGTGATGCTGTTGCCATTGAGTTTAGATACTTGGCAAAGCACATTGCAGGCTCAACTGCATAGTTATTTAAAAAGCCTTGATTAACGGTGCTTTAACGCATTGATGCTGTTTTTGTATCTTTATGTAAAGAAACATAACAAGTCTGTTACAAATAAGCAATACTTTCTCAGTTATATATTGATAGCTTCTGCTTATAAAAGTAATAAGTTTTCCTGATTTCTAATTTAATGCAATTGGCACTTTTGTATGCATTCCCTTCCAAGAATCGCGTCTCTTGGCTTAACCAAACAGTATTGAGCCGACTGTAGACACGCCTAGTTCTCGTACAAATCCGAAATACCCTACTCACTTGGTACGGTTCTTACTACTTTTAGTTCTATGTCAAGTAGTTGCACAAAATATTTACAATAGTTAATATTTGTTTACGGAGAGCAAAAACAAAGAGTAAAAATGGCAAGTAAAGGCTTTACCATTAACGAACGCGGTCAACTCAACAAAATTGCGATTGAACCCAGAGTTTATGTTGATGAAACTCCACGGATAGGATTCACCAATTATGCCGAAAAACTCAATGGGCGTTTGGCAATGATTGCTTTTGTTTCACTCCTAGCTGTAGAAGGTATTACCGGACATGGTTTGATTGGATGGCTAACCAGCTTTTAAATAAGACACTTTGAGATTTTTTAATTTTCTTCACTTGACGAACAAAGCAATTTAGAGGCAAACTTACTTATGAAAACTGATTTTGATTATCCCAAAAAGGATTTAATTGGAACCGTTGTTTTTAGACCTGATTTCAACAACTTTGAGACTATCAATGCAAATCAAGCCTGGTCACTGTTTTTTACTGTCGGTCAAGACGACAAAGGGCTGGGAGAAGAAATTGAGTTCGGCAGATTTTTCACTAACCTTTTAATTGCGATTGGAGTAACTGGAATTATTTGGGCGATTTACTTTAGCCAATTAGGATGAGTAAGTTTGTTCATTTCTAGTCTGTAGTAACTTCAACAGAGGTCTTGGATTTGGATACCAGGACTTCTTTTAAATTTTCAATAAGTTTAAAAAACTCTGTTTAGCTTTGGAAAAAGTCTGATGTTGATTGGATTTATAAAGCTTCCTAATTTATCACGGTATTGTGGATACGTGGGCTTAGAAGTAGCACAAATTGTTTCCAAACATCTTGCTGTTCAAAGTAAAACCTATGTAATTCAAAATAGAAGGGTATTGGTACATCAACTTTTAAAGTCTGGTCTAGATGCTCATACCGCAGATCGAACTGTTACTGTACTTATATCAAGCCCATTTTTACAATTAAGCAACAAAAACCAGTGTGCAATTAATTGTATGCGAGAGAAACCATACAGGTAGTAAAAAGGATTGGGGTTAAAGTAGAGTTTGCAGGTGACAGGTAATAATCTGTACCCTTTAACCTGTACCCTATTCCCTTCTTCAGTCCCCAGTTCAACGCAAACAACGAATCGCCTCTAATAGACCTCTAGCTTTATTTAGCGTCTCTTCGTATTCTTTCTCTGGCTCAGAATCAGCTACCAAACCTGCGCCGGCTTGTACGCTTACTGTCTTATCATGCACTACCATTGTGCGAATTGCGATCGCAGTATTTAATTGTCCTTCAAAATCGTAATACCCATACACACCGGAATAAACACCCCGACGGCTAGACTCTAACTCGTGGATAATTTCCATTGCCCTAATCTTGGGTGCGCCACTTACCGTACCTGCTGGGAAGGAAGCTTTCAGTAAATCCCATGCTGTTTTACCAATTGCTAATTTACCCACAACATTGCTAACAATGTGCATCACATGGGAGTAGCGTTCAACCACCATTAATTCATCGACTTTGACGCTACCACTTTGACAAACACGCCCCAAATCATTCCGCCCTAAATCCACAAGCATCACGTGTTCGGCAATTTCCTTGGGGTCTTGGAGTAAATCTTCAGCGAAGGCTGCATCTTCCTGAGTAGTTTTACCTCGTGGACGCGTCCCAGCGATTGGGCGTACCGTCGCTATCACTCCACCATCAGAATCGGTTTCGGCTTTCACCATCACTTCAGGACTGGAACCGATAATTTGCCAATCTTGGAAGTTAAAGTAAGCCATGTAAGGCGAAGGATTTATCTGACGTAGCGACCGGTAAAGGGCAAAAGGGTCGCCTGTGTATGTTGTTGATAGTCGCTGAGAAATTACTACTTGAAAAATATCACCTGCTTTAATGTAATCTTTCGCCTTTTCAACACTGGCACAAAAATCAGGGCGAGTAAAATTACTCTTATACTCCTCTGCGGCTATGCTCCCCTGCTCCCCTGCTCCCCTGCTCCCTGGCGGATTCCATTTCAATCGAGTTTTTTCCGGCGATAGGGGTAGAGATAGCTTTTCGAGCATTTGGGTGACGCGATCGCTAGCTTGTTGATATGCTGCTTTTAAATCTACATCCGGGTCGCGTAAATCAGCATAAGCGAGCGCCCAAATTTTTCGCTTCACCTGGTCAAAAATCAACAAGTGGTCTACTTGCATCCACAACCCATCAGGGATATTTCGCTCATCTGGTGGATAAATAGGCACACGCGGCTCAATCCACTTAATCAACTCATAGCCCCAAAACCCAAACAAACCGCCAATTCCTGGTGGTAGCTGTGGTAATTTCACTGGGTGATAAGGTGCCAAACATTCAGCTAAAGCTGTAAAAGGGTCGCCAGCAAAAACCACCTGCGAACCATCACGGTTTTTCTGAGTCGTGCGATCGCCCCTTGCTTCCAAAACCCACAGCGGATCGCAGCCCACTAAACTATAGCGTCCCAATTTTTCCCCACCTTCTATCGATTCCAACAAAAAGCTATAAGGCTGACCTGCACAGACTTTATACCAAGCGGATACAGGCGTATCTAAGTCCGCCACCCATTCTTGATATACCGGGACGAAGTTGCCTTGTAGAGCTAGTTGAGAAAATTCGCAGAAATTGGGGAATACCATAAATTGCTTAGAGATGGAGCATGGGGAATGGGGCATTGAAAAGAGGCAGAGGGGGGGGTGCAGGGGGCAGAGGGGAAAACTTTTCTCCCTTGCTCCCAGCTAAGAGCTCCCTTGCTTCTTCCCCAGTCCCCAGTCTTAGTCCCTATTCATCATAGGTAGTTTTACCACTAAACTTGATCTGTGATGGGCTGGGATTTTGCCCAATCCTGCGTGGGAGAAAACGCACTTTATCACGACCTTCATTTACTTTTTCGGGGAAGACACCATCAGCTGGGTGAAGTAAAGTAGTTTCTCCGTTGGGTAAAATCCGGTAAACTTTGTAATCTGTGATTTTGAGTTTACGAAGTTGCTGACCGCCCAAAAAGATGCCATATTCTTTACGAGCTATATACAGCAGGTTTTCACCTTTCCGCATAATAGCAGCACCACCTGTAGGCAATTCAAATACTTGCTCTTTCGGGCTAGTCCAAGTGATAGCGTACTTTTCTTCTACTGCTGCTTTTGTAAGCAAGCCACCAGTGCTGCCAGCAAATAGCGGGGTTTGTCCAGAGAGTGTTTCTGCCATAAAGTCTATTCTCTCAACGTTTTTAGGGAATCCTAACATCGCAACCAGGATCATATTGCGATCGCGTCATAGACTGTAACAGTTTTTAGTCATTTGTCCTTGGTTCTTTGTCATTTGTTAAAAATTAATGCCCCATGCCCTTCAGGAGTGCTGTTAGCGGTAGCGGGGCGTTTAGCCCGTGCTGAGTTAGGAGTTATTATTTCTCCTCTGCTCCCCTGCCCCTCTGCCTCTTTTCAATGCCCCATGCCCAATGCCTATTTACTCTTGACTTTTGTCCGCTTTTCCTCTTGGCTATTCTGAACAATCGGGATGGTGAAGTGAAACTGGCTACCCTGGTCTTTACCAGTTGACTCTGCCCAAATTTGCCCACCCCAGCCATTAACAATTTGACGGCAAATTGCTAAACCAAGTCCAGTCCCGCCAGTGGTGCGGCGCAGCGCTCCTTCTTCTTGATAGAAGCGGTCAAAAACTACTTCTAAACGATTTGGTTCAATGCCGCGTCCAGTGTCAGCTACAGTCACCTCGACCATTTGACGGCTGTTGTAAATCGCTTTAATCGTGATTTCTCCTTGGGGCGGCGTAAATTTCAAAGCATTGTCCATGAGTTTTGCCAGTACCTCGACTAGCCAATCACCGTCAGCTCTTACCAGAGGTAGGTTTTCGGCAATTTGAGTCTTGATTTGGGGCGGCTTTTCCATTGAGGAACGCGTGCGATTTCGACTGAGTGCTAAATCCACACATTCTTGTAAGGTGAGGGATTCTGGATGCCATTCCACCCGGCCGCTTTCCAAGTTGGAAAGTGTAAGAAAATCTTGTACCAGTTTTCGCATCCGCTCTGAGTCGGAAAGAGCGGTGTTGAGCATCACCTGCTGCAACTCCAAAGGCATATCCGGCTCGGTAGCGAGACTTTCTAGGCACACTTGAATTGTGGATAGGGGAGTACGCAGTTCGTGTCCAGTGATGGCTATGAGGTTGCTGCGGGTGCGGTCTAGGGCTTCTAACTGCTGGTTAAGTTCTTCTAAATTAGCGTAAGCTTCCGCTTGGATGAGAGCTGCTCCTACTTGGGTAGCGATCGCTTCTACCAAATCYAATTCCCCAGGTTGGCACTCGTGCGGTGGCATCYKRCAGTARTGYAACTCCACAATSCCCAAYAAYCGCCCYTGATARAATACTGGTTCCATCAGCCAAGAACGAATGGCAAACTTTTTGGCGATCGTGGAAAGTCCTGGCGACTTGGTAACACGGGGGTCACTCAGCGTATCGCTCACACAAACACCTTCGCCTTGTTCCACGATGTCCCGAAATAGGGAATTGTTCTCTAACTCCCAGGTTTGACCACAAACAGATAAAACACCGGGATTCAAAAACTCGTGTTCAATTATCGCTTGGCTATCTGTAGCTTGAGCGCGGTAAATTAAACAGCGACAAGCTTCTAGGTGTTGCCCTAATTCCTGTGCCGCCACTTGGAGAACTTCGTGAGGATCGAGCGATCGCCGAATGGCAGTACTAATTGAGTTGACTAATCGTTCTTTTCGTGCCTGGGCAGCAATAGAACGGTAAGCTTTGTGCAATTTGTACTGACTAGCTTGCAAATAAGTTACTAAGCGCTGCACAAAGGGATCTGTATCAATATCACAGGCATACTCGTTTACCTGTTCGGCTCCAGAATAGTTTCGCGGCTCCCCAATGCCAAACCTCTGACGTGCCTCTTGAATTTTATTTGTCAGTTCTGGTCTGTAAACCAAAACCCTATCTAACAGTAATTCGGCTGCTTTGAGGCTAGCTCCTCTTTCCGATGTCCAAATTCCCTCAAATCTTCGAGCTGTGTCTATATCCAGATTAGGGCTTAGTTCCGGTAGTTGCTTGTTTTTGGCAAGAGAACCAAGGTTTTCTCGGCAAACCAGACAAGTAGCATAATTGTCAGCAATCACTACCAAATGCCACTCCTGACTTAAGCCATCCGTTGGCTCAAAAGCCACTTTTTCGTAGTGTTCCGAACTGTTGGTGAAATCCGTTTCTGGAGCAGATAATACGTATATTTGATTACTTCGCAAAGCAAGTCGCTGGTAGCGATGAGCTTCTTGGCGGTAGAATCGCTCTCGCTGGAAACTAGCAATTACAAGGGGTTTAGCTAAAGTCGCAGCCAAAACTTGATCTTCCATCGCGTGGGAGAGCGCCGTTAGTGAAGCCTTAAAATATAGCTGGGGCCGCAAGTAGGGTAGGGACTTTAGCAGATCACTCAGCACAGAAGTCGAAATGCTCATGAATTATTGTTAAACGCTCAACCTCGATCAGATCCACGTCACAGCTGCATTGTACAAATTCCAAGGGACTCTCAAGTTAAATAGACAGCTGCAATATGTAAAGAACGCTAAAAAGCGCTTTTCGCCAAAGCAGTCGCAACACTTTGTTACTAACTAAGGAGCGTGGGTACACTTGATTTGTTGATTGACAACCTATTACGCCCAATATACATTCTCGACAACTGATGCTTTTGCTTGCACAGGTAAAATCTTTCAGGAGTAAGTACTAAAACATTTATCCTTGTATGGTTTTAACTACTGTGTTTGCTAATAACCACGGGTGATCGATTACAGTCCATACGTCAGTAAAATAGCCTGTCGTAGACATCGCCTACTTTGCCGACGTTGATTTCTGCTCGCTAAATAAATTTTCTTAGCCAAAAATCGTGACTGCGATATTTACATAACTTAATCTATAATTAGTTATTAAACTTAATCAATTAATTATCATAAATTAGTCTAATCAAATATCAAAGATTATTTAAAACAAAATCGTATACTAAATAAATTTTATCTATGTTCAACAAATAACTGTCAGTTTCAAGTTTTTGCTGAGTATACTATATATCTTGTATCTTTGAAAGTTCAACGACTAATAAATTATCTCAAATATCTCAAAATCTTCAGTTTTCACTCTTGACCTCACACTTATAAAATATAAATTTATCAACGAAAGACAGTTCTTGCTGTTCGCGCAGCGTGTCGTAGACAGGGCAGTTTTCCTGTCGCCTGCTGCGGCTCGATTGAGCGCTCGCTGAACGTCCTTCTGCATCCTTCAACAAGATTTGTTTATATAGATATAAGCGCTGCTATTTTGTCAGCAATATATCAGGATTATTTTGGTTAGAATAGCTCAAACGAGTTTTAAAGAGCGTCTTTTTTTCGGAAATTGTGAGGATGAACAAAAAGCAAAGAGATGGGGTTAAAAGGAAAACCCCATACTTACAGCGATTTTCAGATATTTAGACTACGACTGAGACGGGGAGTATGGAGTGGGGAGTTTAGTGTATCAATTACTTGAAAGCACTGTAAAAGCAGCGCCAGATAACTGACCTGAATCCGCATCTTGTGTCTCTCTACGATACGCTATTCTTTGTTTGCACTAAGTGTCGAGACACAAATCTTTCTTTTTTCGATCTAAATAAATTTAGTTGCTCTGTCTCAAAGCAAAAGGGTATTTCTTCTTTCTCTCTGCCTCTTGGGTAAGAGATTTCTACTCAAAAGACCACACAAATATAGACCTGTACACGGAACTTTGGCTAATGACACCGGATACGCTAATGACCCCAGAAAAAATTTTTCTGGATGGAAAAACTTTTATTCCTGCTGAACAATTACCGATCCCGGAGTGGCCTTGTGTTGTGGCAGAAAGATCGCAACCGACACTAACGGTTAAAGATGATGATTTATTTTTTGTGACAGATACTATCGGGAATATTTCTGGCTGTTCCATCAACGAAGGCAATCCCAGTATGGGACTGTTTTGTTGTGATACGAGATTTCTCAATCGCTTGGAGTTACAAATTGAAGGGCGATCGCCTGTACTCCTCAGTAGTACTGCTGAGAAAGGCTTTTCACTCTCAGTTTTGTGTACTACCCCCAGAATCGACGAACGTCTAAAAGCCGAGACTATCGGAATTCGCCGAGAAATCGTGCTGAATGGGGCACTATTTGAAGAAATAGAAGTATCTAACTACAGCACAACTACTGTCAATTTTGAACTAACCATCAGCTTTGATGCGGATTTTGTTGATTTATTTGAAGTCCGGGGCTATGACAGAGAAAAACGAGGTCGGCTTTTACGCCTAGTAGAACCGATGACTGAGGAAGGAACATTTTCTCCCGTCGATGGCGTTGCACCAGTACCTAAAGAGCCATCTGCCTCTAGAGAAGAATCCTTAACACTGGCCTATCAAGGTCTGGATGGCTCAGTGATGGAATCCCGGATTCTATTCCAACATCGGCAACCAGACTATTTCAAGGGTTACACTGCGGTTTGGCAGCTAGAGTTGGCTTCTCACGAAACTCAAAAGCTGGGCTACCGAGTGAATATGTTGAGAAACAACCAGTCCAGCTCAACCGTGAGCGCCGCCACGACATTAGGACAAGCGAAAGCTGCTGAGTGGATGGAGGAGCAAAACTGGGTACAACAAATTACCCGCATTAGCTCAGATAAGAGTACCTTCAATCGAGTGATTGAGCGGGCTGAACAAGATATGTATTTGTTGCGCCAGTCTTTTGGTAAGCATAAGACTGTTTCCGCTGGAGTACCTTGGTTTTCGACACTATTTGGGCGAGATTCGCTGATTACAGCTTCTCAAAGCCTGATGTTAAACTCGCAAATCGCTAAGGAAACTCTGATATTACTTGCGACATACCAAGGCAAGATTGACGACGAATGGCGCGAAGAAGAACCGGGTAAGATTTTGCACGAGTTACGTTT
This sequence comes from Nostoc punctiforme NIES-2108, assembly GCA_003326195.1. Taxonomy (GTDB): domain Bacteria; phylum Cyanobacteriota; class Cyanobacteriia; order Cyanobacteriales; family Nostocaceae; genus Nostoc; species Nostoc punctiforme_A. The sequence continues at coordinate 209,760 of LXQE01000085.1, read as the reverse complement.
GGGAGAAATGGCTCGTTGTCAAGAAATTCCCCATACACCTTACTACGGTACTGTTGATGCCACTCCCTTGTGGCTGCTGCTCTATGCCGAACATTATGCTTGGACTCACGATGGAGAACTCCTGGAGCAACTTTGGCCCAACGCTCTAGCGGCAATGGAGTGGATCGATCGCAATACCAAAGAAACCACTTACCTCAGCTACTTCCGTACATCGAAACGCGGTCTTGCTAACCAAGGTTGGAAAGATTCTGGCGACTGTATTGTAGACCGTAAGGGAGAATTAGCCAACGGCCCAATTGCCCTCTGTGAGGTGCAAGCTTACGTCTATGCTGCAAAAATGCGCCTAGCAGAAATAGCTAGGATGAAGAAGCGGCTTGATTTGGCAGATCGTTGGCAAGAAGAGGCGAGAAATCTTAAGGTTCGCTTTAATCGAGATTTTTGGGTAGAAGACCAAGATTTCTGCGCTCTGGCTTTGGATGGAGAAGGCAAGGCAGTAGACAGTATTACCTCAAATCCAGGTCATTGTCTGCATTTGGGACTCTTCACAGACGAAAAAGCTCATAGTGTAGCAGAACGGTTGCGGGCACCAGATATGTTTAATGGTTGGGGCATTCGGACTCTAAGTAGTTTGTCACCCGCTTATAATCCGATGGGTTATCACATTGGTTCGGTTTGGCCCCATGATAATGCTCTGATTGCAATGGGATTGCGATCGCTCGGTCTTATCGATCAAGCCCTGGAAATATTCCAAGGTTTATTCGATATGACTCAGCAACAACCCTATCAACGTCCTCCAGAACTTTTCTGCGGCTACGAACGGAATGGTGATAATGCTCCTGTGCAGTATCCAGTTGCCTGCACTCCCCAAGCTTGGGCTACGGGTAGTGTCTTCCAACTGCTGCAAATGATGGTTAACTTGGTGCCTGACGCTCAAAATAATTGCTTGCGAATAATCGACCCCGCTTTGCCAGAATCGATTAATCGTCTGTCATTTCATAATTTGCGAGTCGGCCCCACCATCCTCGATTTGGAATTCGAGCGTTCTGGGACTACGACTGCTTGTCGCGTTGCGAAAAAACGGGGCAATTTGCGGGTAGTTATTGAAGCTTAGAAAGGGAGTAGGGAGTAGGGAATTACTTTACTACTCCCTATTTTATGATTGGTGCGTAGGCGTAGCCCGTCGTAGACATCGCTCCGCAGCATGACCTGAAATTCACGATTAGGTTTGTCTTACCATCTGCTCCAACCGATACAGTGTTAGCCTGCTTCATCGCCAGTGTGTAGAGTTCTCAATAGCTGTTCTGTAAGCTCGATCAATTCAAATACAGTATTTTGCGTAACTTGTGTAGTTTTGAAGCCATGAGCAATAGAATTGCGTAATGGGAGTGCATTCATTAGTAACTGATACTCAGATTTTGAAATTATACCTTCAGTTGCTAATTCCTTTACTAAGTAGCGTGGATCAAATCTTTGTAAGCTTAGCTCTTCCTTTTGGGCAATAAGTCTCAAAGTTGCTTCTACTAAAGACCAGCAATATAGAAGAGCTAATTCTGGATGTTGCGTTGTAAGTTGCCTTGCTGCTTGCAACTGTGATTCTATTTCATGCTCTTGAAGAGAAGCCTCTGCTTTCAGAGAATACGTTGTATCCTCCGGGTTGGTCATTACTAATTCAAATCTCCAACCGGGATGTTTTTCTACCGCTTGAGCTAAATTACCTAAGTATTGATTAGAAGAAGAGTTAAGTGAGGAGCGTGACTTAACTTCAATAACTACATTTTCTTCTCCCCGACGTACTATCATGTCAGGGCGATAGTTATTAAGGAAGCCAGGCAAGTCTTCTGGATTTGGATGAAAAAAAACTTCGTAACCTTTTTCACGATACTCCTCTGCTAGTTTCAGCAATCGCTCTCTTTCTAAGTTTGCGGTTGAAGTTTCCATCAAATAATTACCTCCTGGTTAGGAGCATTAATTACGACAATATGTAAGAACTCATTGCCACGGGCAAAGCCTTCTGCCAATGTCGAGGTCATATTTTCTATTCTAAAGTTACCTGACAAATTCCTCTTTCTAACTAGGAGATCGCTTACTTGATTATCATCGACGTAGGCTAATCCTTTAATTGCATCTTGAATAGGCTTCACTATATTGTCTACATCTATTTGATCGGAATCATAGAAATAGGTTATCTGGAGCATAACCAACCCAGCAGCTGTTTTTTGTTCCGAAGACCAATATTTTTCAGCCTCTTGTCGCACTGTCTTTTTCCAATCTTGAAGCCGATTGCCCTTACCGCGCTTACGAGCCTGTTGTGATACTGGTGGCCCATCTACTATGAACTCAAATCTGGTCAATACACTTTTAAATAATAGATCGCAGGTTATTATTTTATGCTAGTAACCTCAAACACAAGTAGATAACTCGTGATACTGCCATTACTAACTGTTGCTGTGTCGCCCAGTAGCTTCGCTGAGTGCTTCACGAATTATCTCATCACTCACACCATGCCGTTTTAGGCTGGCAATCAACGTAGAAACAGTATCTCCTTCAAGTCGCTCAAGATCAGCTCGAAGTCCTTGTCCGATGTAAGCACGAACATAATGGCTGATAACCAGAAAACCCTAACAATGGTGCTACTCGCTTCAAATCCTCAATCACATCTTCGGGAATGCGAATTGTGATTGTTGTACCAACTCAATAACGGCTTCTTTGTCACTCATAGCAACTTAAACCTGCGCCAAGTGGACAACACAATGTTAACTTACTAGCCTACCGACGCGATCGCCCCAAATTTAAGCATGGTAATAAATTTATACTAAAAAAAATTAAGGATGTAAAAACAACAATCATTTACATCCAAACTCCTAACTGTTAACTCCTAACTTTTTTACGCTTCTTCGGAATTTTCTCTTTTATGTCCTGGGGATGCTTCGTAAAGTGCATCAAGATGTTGACGCGCATCTTCAACGTTAATTGAACGCATTACCAAAAGTGGCTCTTTAATTAAGTTTCCAGCGCTATCTAATAACTCTGGATGGGGTACAAACTGTTTCTTTGACGAATAATAACCATAGTTACCTTGATTATTCATTGGCGAGGAATTCGTCGGGTAAGTTCGTTCCCGATCAAAACTGAACATAATCAGGTTACGAATTAAGTTGCCAACAGCTATAAATGCAAGGATTGTAAAAGCAAGAATGTAAAGCAGATGTAACATTGGATTTTCCTCCAGGACAGGAATTTTTTAAACTTTATTTTGTAACGCTTTGTTTCGCCGATACTGTGACTCACAGTTAAGACGAGTATTCTACGCACTCTTCATGCGCTTACATCTATATGGAGCTATTTGTCAACCGTTATTCCACTTACGGTAGCATAGGATACATTATTTTGTTAATCCAGATAATGTTAAGAAATTCTTAAGAATTTTTTACTATCTCTTTAACGATTGATTTGCCATCTTGCGTAGACGCTTCCTTGACTAGTCTTGAGACATCGCTAAGTAGTCTGCCGAAATTTAGCGCTTAGACTTCACGTCCTTGACGAAAGCGCATTGCGACATTCCAGCATTCTGTTACTAATTCATGCCAAGGCATTAACGTTGCCATATCAATTCCGACTTGTTTATCAGTTGCATTGAATAGCATCTTTGCCGTACTTAGTTCATCTTGCGCTTGCTTGACCCGCAAGAGCAAGTCAGATTGCTCTTGGTGACTCATAAATGATAGTTCCTCAGTTTCGAGTAAATGGCGCGATCGCGTAAACCAATGCTGAAAATCTTCTAGCAGCGGATCTAAAACCGTTTTGAACAACTCAGTCCCTGGTAAATTTGAGTCTGGCATAAATGAAAGGGATATTTCAAACTTGCTTACTAATATTAACGTTATTTACGTTTCTTAACATTTGCCGAATTATTCTCATAATTCCCAGATGTAAAAATTTGTAACAAAGGGCACAAAATTTATTATATAGTCTTGATATCTGGTTTGTACAGTGCCTTTGGACAGGCATCTATAGGTATATATGACATCGAGTGGCAATTCATAAGATAATTTAGCGATGTCTACGACGGGCTACGCCTACGCGGGTGATCCTGAATTCGAGACTCAGGTAACAAATCAAAAATTTATCTTTATCTTTGGATTGAAGAAGAATTCAGGAGTCAAAATTCAGGACTGAGAATCAAATCGCTACGCGGAGTCATTAGCCATTAGTCCAAGAGAAAGCACGCCCACTCTGTAACATAGTTTGAATTACTCCAATGAAAGAAAAAATTTTTCTGCCCACCGTCAAAGCAAGTTTCCAGTGAACTTTGTTGAACTACTCATGGGATTGCAAGGGATAGGGTATGCACCAATGACCAATGACAAATGACAAATGACTACTTAACCAAAGTCGTTATAGTTGAATAAGCCTACAGATTCAGATAAATCAACTTTTGTAATCACTTCGCCAACGGTTCAGCAGCCAATGTCGCCAAATTCATCAAATCAGTCACAACAGTCAGAACAAGTTGAAAAAATTTATTTACCGCGTACCAGCGAATCGGAGAACTTAAAAAAGATTCGCCACACTGCTTCCCATGTAATGGCAATGGCAGTACAAAAGCTGTTTCCCAAGGCACAAGTTACAATCGGCCCTTGGATTGAAAACGGTTTTTACTATGACTTCGACAGTCCAGAACCATTTAGCGAAAACGATCTCAAAACCATCAAGAAAGAGATGGCGAAGATTATCAATCGCAAACTGGCAGTAATTCGGGAAGAAGTCAGCCGTGAAGAAGCCGAACGCCGGATTCAGGAAATTAAGGAACCCTACAAGCTAGAAATTCTGGCAGATATCAAAAACGAACCAATCACAATTTACCACCTGGGGAATGAATGGTGGGATTTGTGTGCGGGGCCTCATCTGGAAAATACCAGTGAATTAAACCCGAAAGCAATTGAACTAGAAAGCGTTGCTGGCGCTTATTGGCGTGGGGATGAAACTAAAGCCCAATTACAACGCATCTATGCCACCGCTTGGGAAAGTCCAGAACAACTCGCTGAATATAAGCGACGCAAAGAAGAAGCGCTGCGGCGAGATCACCGGAAACTGGGTAAGGAACTGGGATTATTTATATTTTCTGACCTTGTGGGGCCGGGTTTACCTTTGTGGACTCCCAAAGGAACTTTGTTGCGGAGTCTTTTAGAAGACTTTTTGCAACAGGAACAGCTAAAACGCGGTTATTTACCTGTAGTTACGCCCCATATCGCCAAAGTGGATTTATTTAAAATCTCTGGACATTGGCAGAAGTATAAAGAAGATATGTTCCCCTTAATGGCGGAGGATGAAGCAGCTGCGGCTTTAGAAAATGGCTTTGTGATGAAGCCGATGAATTGTCCTTTTCATATCCAAATATATAAGAGTGAATTGCGTTCCTACCGGGAACTACCAATGCGTTTGGCAGAATTTGGTACAGTTTACCGCTACGAACAATCAGGGGAATTGGGCGGTTTAACCAGGGTGCGTGGTTTTACTGTGGATGATTCTCACATCTTCGTCACCCCCGAACAGCTAGACAGCGAATTCTTGAGTGTCGTGGATTTGATTTTGTCGGTGTTCAATAAACTGCAACTGAAGAACTTTAAAGCCAGACTCAGTTTCCGCGATCGCACTAGCGATAAGTATATCGGTTCTGATGAAGCTTGGGACAAAGCCGAAGGTGCAATTCGCCGTGCTGTCGAAAAGTTGGGAATGGAACATTTTGAAGGAATTGGCGAAGCAGCTTTTTATGGCCCTAAACTCGACTTTATCTTTAAGGATGCCCTAGAAAGAGAATGGCAATTGGGTACTGTGCAAGTAGATTACAACTTGCCATCAGCAGAACGCTTTGATTTAGAGTACGTTGCTGAAGATGGTTCCCGCCAACGTCCGGTGATGATTCACCGTGCGCCTTTTGGTTCGCTAGAACGGCTAATTGGGATTTTAATTGAAGAATATGCAGGTGATTTCCCTTTGTGGTTAGCGCCAGTGCAAGCTAGATTACTGCCGGTGGGTGATACACAGCTAGACTTTGCTAAAGATGTGGTGGCGAAAATGAGAGCGTTAGGCATCCGTGCAGAAGTTGATACTAGTGGCGATCGCTTGGGTAAACAGATTCGCAATGCAGAGAAAGAAAAAATACCCGTAATGGCAGTGGTAGGAGCCAAGGAAGTGGAAACCAACACCTTGAGTATCCGTACCCGCGCCTCTGGGGAATTGGGAGTTATCGCTGTAGATGAGGTGGTGGATAAGATGAAAGATGCGATCGCTAAGTTCGAGAATTTCTAAAATCTAACCGCAGACGCACACTAATTATAATTGGTGTGCGTTTATTTTCGTAGATTGGAGCATTAGCTAGCTGGTAGGTTTTGGTAAGGGTGCGATCGCGTTCTACTTGCAGGCTAAAACCCTAAGTTTGTCATTGCCAAAGTTATGAGGTGAATTCACAAGTATTAAAGACTCGTTAACGGAGTTCAAAGGTGGATTTATCCAGTTCAAATACTCATGTTAATTTTAACTTTTCATGGGATTTGGAAGGTCAGAAAGTATCGCAGACAACAAAACTTTTCTCAATCACCGCACCCCAGAAAACTTTCTGATTTATTCAAGACTGTTAGGATTGATTTAAAGACTTGTGGAATCTGCTCTTCCTAAACAGACTGGACTTGCATAAATTAATGTCAATAATTTTTGACTAACATTATGAACCGCTTTACCTCTATTTTGCTGGCTGGTTTGATAGCATCTGCATCAGCTTTGGCTATTTCTCCAAAAGCTGATGCTAATACACCAGCATCTTATCTTGCTGAGTTAGATAGCCATAGTTATCAACGTAATGATGATGGTAACTATGAACTTCAGAGTCGTCACCATAGAAATGATGACTATGACCGTCAGAATGACCTGCGCAACATTCGTGACAATCGCCGTTATGACCGCGATAATAACCGTCGCTATGAACGCGATAATAATCGCCGCTATGACCGCGATAACAATCGCCGCTATGACCGCGACAATAACCGTCGTTATGACCGCGACAATAATCGCCGCTATGACCGCGACAATAACCGTCGTTATGAACGCGATAACAATCGTCGCTATGAACGCGATAATAACCTTCGCAACATTTATGACAATAACCGTCGTTATGAGCGCGATCGCGACTGGGGTCGTGGTTAATTCCTCCGCCCATTTATTAAGCTTAGTTCCAGGTGAACTGAGCATTGATTCTACTTGGCGATAAGACAAATACAATCTCTTTTTCCACTCATTCCAATATCTGACTTTTCACTTTTATTTAGAAAACCTCGCTTCCATTCCCTAGTAATGAAATTTGCTCATTGCTCAGGTTTAGCGTTAGCTTTTCTATATGACGTGAAAGGTCAGATTTTTATTACAAACGTTAGAGCAAATAGTTAAGCGATCGCAGTCTCAACCACTAAGTAATTAGATAAACAAAATTAATTACAAGCAGGAAAACCTATCCCGAGAAATTCACGATTAATTTTGCAACACCTCTTTATTACTGCCCAACGTTTCATTGATAGCCGTGATTAATAACTCATTTAGAGGAATTCCCGCTGCTTTTGCCATAGAGGAAATTACACTTTTGGGGGCAAAAGAACAATACAACCCAGCTTCTAAAAACCAAGGTTGCCCCTTTGGGTCGATGCGGAAATCAAATAAACTGTAGTGACGACAACCCAAAGCCTGATGACACTTCTTAGCTACTTCCTGAACCTTTTGGGTAATCGGGTCGTTAGGGTCTACAATCCAAGACTTGATATTATCTTTAGCGGCGAAACGCAAGTTACCATCGTCCGTTTGTTGGAGTTTATCAGCATGGTTGCGGATGGGTTTGGAGTGGGGGTCTAACAGATATTCTTCAAGGGGTAAACCCACTAGTTTCCCATCTTGGACAATGATGCCGCATCTGACTTCTCGACCGAGTTCGATGAATTCTTCTACGATCGCCTCCGAAGCATATTCAAATGCTTGCTTCAAGGCAGCGCCATATTCAGTAACATCTTTAACTAAAGCCATCCCTAAAGAGTTATCGGAACTTACGGGTTTAACGATCGCTGGAGGTGTAATTGTCGGAACGTCTCCTTGGCGAAGCAGTTCTCCACGAGGCACTTTTACCCCTGCGGCTTCGACAATTGCTTTAGCTCTGCCTTTGTGCGCTGCGATCGCCATAATATCTGGAGTATTGCCTACATAAGGGATCTTCAGCAGGTCGAATAGGGCGCGATATTGAGTCATTCCAGGAATACAAAACATTTGTGGTAACACAAGGTCAATGTTTTGCGCTGTTAGAAACTCTATGGCTTCAAACACAGCCATCGGTTTGGTGTCAGCAATATCTTCCGGGCTGAGTGAGGGAGGAAATCGCCAGTGGCGATCGGGTGTGATGTATGCAATTTGAAAGTCATAGTGCGATCGATCTGCCGTTGCCGCGAGACAGTCTTGGGCATAAAGGCGTGACAAATCACAGTAAAAATCATTGTATGCAGATCCAACTAAATGAAGGATACGAAGTACTGGCATGATTCATCTTCCTATGTATTGTTAAAATTTATATAGCGGTTATTAGTTGAGTGGGCTATAAAAACCCCTCCCCGCAAGCGAGGCTACAGTGTACATACATGTTGGTAATGAAGCCCAAACCCTGGATTTACCCCCCTTAATCCCCCCGATGCATTGGGGGGAAATAATCCAATCCGGTTCTCCCTCTTGGCAAGGTGGAGTTAGAGGGGGTCAAAAGGACTTGTGTGTACACCGTAGGCAAGCGACGAGGCGGCTATGATGTACTGAATTCTTCTTTAATTACAAATTATTTAATCGCCACCTAATTCCACCAGTTTGCCAATATTGAAGTCTATTTTTACCCATCCTTTGAGTTGTTGCAGATTCTTCAGCAAAAGTAAGGGAATCTGCCAATGATGCAAAGTCAAAAATGGTATAGGGTCATCAAGACTGTAAATAGCATCAGTGCCCCGCACTAGAGTATTAACCGATGTTTGCAATTGTTTCCAAGAACGAATACCAGTTAGTCGCCAGATTTCATGATATAGGAAGTAAGTCGGCTTGCTACTTGCTAGAGGTTCCAGAGGTGCAGCTAGGGGAGTTTTGCCAAGATAGGCATCTGCAACACCTGGGTGATTGTAAAACATTGTAATTGCCGAATGGGTACGGGGATTGCATTCAATAGCGTAAGCTGTACCGTCTTCAGCTTGAATAAAATCGAAAGAAACTTGCCCAGTCAATGCCAAACTCTTGACGAAGTGTTGCACCCATTCACGGATTTGGGGATTTTCGACGTTTTCGTAGTTGATTTGAAACGCAGAAGAGTTTGAACAGCAATGCAATCTTAATTCTCCATTCCGCACTGTACTATGTGTGCATAATTCCTTACCAGGGATAAACTCTTGCATAATCCAAGGTTTTTCTGCACTGATGGGTAAACTGTTGACAAAGGCTGCTGTCTCTTCTGGGGTGTCGCAGGGAAGTTTGGTTAAATTTAAGCGGCGAACGGAGTCGTAATCAATACTTTTAAGAATATATTTGCGGGTTTCTTGACTAAAATCGAAATTGATAACTTGTTGAGGATCGGTGATTTTAAACGATTTGGGGACAGATAAACCAAGCGATCGCGCCCGATCGGTGAAGGCAAATTTATCATCCAACATTTTGGTTATATCTGGATCAAAGTGGAAAACTTCGCAGTATTCTGATAGTAGAGGCTTTGCTAAAGAGTCATAATAGCTAGCTACAGGACTGCATACAGGTACATAAACGTCAACCTTTTCTCGCTTGACGATTTCCACTAGCGCCTGGATATAGCCTTCTGGATCTTCTTGTGGAGCCGGAACCGTATAAAAACGACTTACCGCTTTTGAGAATCTATGACCAGACAACCAGTATTTGTTACCTTCAATCAAAATAACTCTGTGTCCTGCGGCATGGAAGGAGCGAGCAAGTTGCAATGCTTTAGTCATCTTGGCTCCACTTACCAAGATAGTCTGAGGATGAGCAGCTACGACAGCTTTTTTCGTAAACGGCGAACTCACAATGCCCCACAGCAAAGATATCAATACTATCAAAGCATTGAACGGCAAGGCTATTAGTAATAATGTCAGAGTACCGAGAGTATTGAATAGAGCTACTAGCTTTACCTTAATACCCGTTGATGACGTTGGAGATTGAGGCAGAGATAAAGAAATTGATTGTGCCATAAGTTTTTCCTTTGTGTTTATTGTAGAGACGTTGCAATACAACGCCTCTACAAACTTCGCTACACCACGCGTCTAATTAGGGTTACACCATCTCGGATGGGTAACAGAACTTGTTCTACACGAGGATCGGCAGCGACAATACGGTTGAACTGAGCGATCGCTTCACCGTTGGCGGTGCGTTGTTCGGGTGGTAGGTAAACTTGTCCCTGCAACAAAGTGTTATCCACACAGATTAAACCGTCGAGAGTCAGTAAGTTACTATCCAAAATGATCTGGAAATAATCTACATACTCTTTTTTATCGGCATCAATGAAGATTAGATCGAATACTTCATTTCTCGCAGCCAGCTTGTGGAGTGTCTCTAAAGCAGGTGCTACCTCGACAACGATTTTGTCACCGTGGGGAGACTCACTAAAGCAAGCTTGAGCAAATTCAGCAACATAAGGATCTACTTCGCAACCGATAAGTTGCCCATCACTTGGTAATGCTTCTGCCATTGCCAAGGCTGAATACCCTGTGAACATCCCTACTTCTAGAACGCGCTTTGCTTTGGTGAGATGAACAAACATTTTCAATGTCTGTCCTTCCAGATGTCCTGAGAGCATTTCCTGCTCTAGTTGACGCACTGTTTCACCATCGCTGAAGCGCTTACTCCAGTCTTCCTTACTGGTTTTTTGCGCCAATGCTGCCAATGCGCTCGATTCGGGAGTAGTGTAATCATCCAAGTAGGGATCTAAACCCGCCGCTAATTGAACTTCCTGCCGCAAAGAATCTAATATCTCTACGGGAATGTTGTTCTCTTCTGCCAATTTGAGGGTTTGCTGTAGCTGGGCTACTAAGATACTGTGTGGCGTTATCGGTCTAGCTGTTTCTCGTCCTACAACACTGGTCATCTCTTCACACCCCTACTAGCTTGGCTTCTTGACTTTCAATGTATGCGTCAACACCTTTTCCGCCACGAGGGTATTTAGCACAAAGACGTTTGTGTTCAGCTAGGGCAGCATCAAGTTCTTCACGAGTTAGATCGTTGGCAAAGAAGCACTCACCAATCGGACAAGGCATGGCTGCGCGTTGTTTACCATCTCGTGTCAAGCTTATAGACTGGGTAGCATCCCAAAGCAAATCCCCATCTAGTAGAGGATGATCGAGTGATAAACCGATACGACTCATCAAGTCTAGGATGCGATCGCGTTCTCCTGTTGGAATATAGCCGCGTTGTGCTGCAATGGTTGCAGACAAAGCCATATCTATATTGACTGCATGACCATGATATAGGGGTATCTGAGGTGCTAACTCTAAGGTAGGACTCCAAGTGTGACCGTAGGCAATGACGCGATCGAGTTCTAGTTCATGCAAGTTAGGAGTCTCTAACTCCAACATGGTTTTGATTGCTTCGTAGTTGACTTTATGGGCAATCTCTTTAATTTCTGGTGTCGCATTCACGTGTCCAAAGTGAGTGGAAAGCAGTTCTTCGCCATATTCGTATAGCAATTCAAAGACTTCCGAGTTAGAAACTACCGCAATTTTCACTAACTCTGCCATCCCATTACGAACTTGAGCCGTTGGCAAGGTTTTCAAGAATGAGAAATCCAGGATTACTTTCAAAGGTGCATGATATGCTCCCAAGCGATTTTTCAGCTTGCGATGATTAACTGCTACCTTAATCGCTACACCTGCATCGATCAAACCAATCAACGTGGTAGGGATGCGAATATAGTTGCTCTTGCGACGGTAAGAAGCGCAAGCAAACCCAGCCACATCAGTAACTAGACCACCACCAACAACTAAGACTGGTTCTTTACGAACTAAGCCGAAGTCTGAAAAAGCGTCAACAATTTTTTCAAAGGTTGCCAGGGTTTTAGCCGGCTCTGTAATGATGATCGGAAATACCGTCAGTTCAATGTCATAGTGTCTAAAATATGACCTGATCTGATCGCCATAAAGTTCATGAACATTGGCATCAATTACAGTCAGACAGCGACCAAATTTTGCATAGCTATCTGCAATTTCTCTGTTTTCAATATCAAATGCACCGTTCACATAGACAAGACTAAAATCGATTTTTTCGTAACCTTGCACGTGAAACGCAGCTTCAGTAGCTTCAAATGATGCTTGAACCTTATTCATTGTGTTGCCCTTATTCCAATTATAAAGATTGTGAAATTTCGGTAATAATTGCGATTTACCCTAATGAATGTCAGCAAGCAACTATGCTTTTTACCCTTTCAGGTAAAAGACAGGACAAAGTTAGCTTTCAATCAAAAGCTAGCGCCTATTGCTGACTGGCAATGTTATTAAACAACACCATTCATTTGAGTAAATTCTGTAGATGGGTTAACCTTTAATTCGGCATAACCTCAAACAAGTCAATTAGCCCCACTAGCAATATATTGGCATAATACTTGCCTGCCTCTTCTGGGGATTATTGACTTTAATTTTGGGAAATTCATCTGAATTCAGATTGATTCCACTATATTTAAATATAGTGGCTTTCCAACTGTACGATTCCGTAAAAATTCTAATCGAGATAACTGATTATATAGTTGATCTCCAAGCTTCAATTTGAGATTAGAACCCTGATTAATCGTTAGTTGGCTGTTTATTAGCATTAGTCTCAAACCTTATATTACTAAACTCGCTATATTTTCTTGGCTTCAGAATAACAGTGGACTTTTAGGAATTTTAACTGAAGTTTATCTGAATTTTTATTAACTTCAATATGTTTGTCTCTAACAAATTTGCGATCGTTAGACTTTGCAAAACTCATATCTTAGTAAACTACTCATATTGTTTATCATTGTCTATCTCCACGCTGACATTTGATTTTACAGGCATGATTAATTCTCATCTCGCTGTTTTTTGCATTAGTCTCAAAGCATAAAATAGCTCAAAACAAAGATGACTCACTGCATTCTATACACAACACCAGTATAATCCCTCCTTTTTCAGTCATTTTAAGGTTCAGTATTTAACATACTTACCTCAGTAACTCCTGAAACATCAGAATTTAAATATATCTGAGTTACTAGTAACAAAAATTTAACTTTGTTAAGGAACAGTTGTGTATCTTAAAGGTTTCTAAGTTTGCCTAAATAGCTCACTTAGTCCTAAATTAAGCCTTTTCAGTTTAAACCAGCAAGTATATTACTAGTTGGTAACTGAAAAGTTCAACACAATTCATAACATTACGATAATACAAATCATAACATTTGTAAATATATTTAAGTCAATCCACCATACGAAGGGTACTGGATAACCAGATATCTACAAAAATATATGTCTAAAGATAGGTATTTTATACAACAAGATATGTTTAGCAGAAGCTATATCTAAGAAACATCTGGTGAATTTAATTATGCGTTACGTTGCCCGAAATCCGTCCCTTTGTCGGTTCTAGATACACGTACATACAATGTTTCACTTTTGCGGGCATGATTCACGGCTAAAAGATCGCGATTTACCCAGATGAACTCAAAAGCACACTAATTCCCATAGATAGCAAAATATTGCTACGATATGTGATCGCAACTGGTGTAGTCTAAGAAATCATGGAAGACACGCTGTTTTTATATCATATCTGCGTTAAAATCTGACAACGTTACTGTTGTGCTAGATAGCAGTCAAAGGAGGAAATCTGTGAGTGCGATCGCTTAGTGACTTTACAATATAAAAAGTTGAGTATTTCTAACAGGCAAAATTTATTTAAAAAGTAATTTAAACAATCTTAATATTTATAAATTCAAAAAACAAACATATAATAATTGATGAAAAGATGCGGACATAGTTTGCGCCATATTTGAAAATGCCAACCTCAAAGGGTCTTACCTTAGTGATTTCGGTTACATTAACAATGCCTTGTTCCAAAATACTATTGTTGGTGATGGTAGGATTATCGTCGGGCCAGAGATAATTCATGGATGAATATTTTGGGTTACTCTATCAGCCAATAGGAAGCTAATCAAATAAGAATTTTCATACAGCAGTTTTCAAGTAGATGAGGTAAAAAATAACTGAAGTGTCTGCTTCAACATCCGATATTGCTTGACAAGTTAATTTCGATAGAAAAAAAATTGAGTATTTCTAAGCAAACAAAATCTATTTAAATTACTTTTTATAAAAACTTAAGATTTCTTAACTTAGTTTAAAAAATCTTGGTATTGACTTCAGAATATAAGAGCGATCGCTTTGTAAAGGTTAGTTGATATTAGTTGTCAAACCGCTGGTGAAGTTAGAAACTAAAGAAATACAACACACGCAATTATTTTATGACTGCTATTTCTAACCTAGAATTCAAACGACCAATTTGGCAAACCGCGATCGTATTGACCTTGGGCTTTTGGCTCAGTGCTAGTCTAGTTTTAGATTGGGTAATTATGCCTAGCCTTTATCTTTCTGGGATGATGAGTCAAGCTGGTTTTACGACAGCAGGCTATACGATTTTTTGGAACTTCAATCGGATGGAATTATTATCAGCTGCTGTAGTTCTGACTGGGGCACTAGCTTTGAGCAAAACCCGATATCACTGGAGTATTGGTAGTATTGTTTTATCTGTGCTGCTGCTAACTATAGCTGTCCTTGATACCTATTTCTTAACTCCGCAGATGTGCGCTATAGGAGTTCAACTCAACCTATTTGAAGCTGCTGCTGCTATTCCATCGACAATGAATTTACTACACGGTAGTTATTGGGTACTAGAAGTAGTGAAGCTGGTAGCTGGTGGTACACTTTTAAACTGGTGCTGGCGGGAGCAATTTTAAGTAGATGGAGAAGTATAACGGTGAGAATTTCCACTTATAAATCTCACGCCAAAGACGCAAAGAAATTCTTTGCGTCTTTTTGCTACATATATTTTATCGGTTAATGAATGCGATATTTATAACAGGCTACGCCTACGATTTTTCAAACTTGGGATTTTTTGGGTAAATTGCTACCATAAAATGATTTAGTTTTTTGTAAATGTAATTCAATAAGCAGACATATAATTATCTTTTACTGTAGATTTTTAGCTTTTCCGGACATCTAAACAAATAAATATTTATAACAATTTTCTGGAAGATGATATCAATTAGTTTTCATGTTTACTTTACTGATTTATCATGAAGTTTATATATTTCTGCTAACTTTTTTTGAAAATTATAGTAACCTAAGTTTTAGTGAGTATGTTGCTTGTTATCTACCATCTAGCTGAAAATAGCTATTTTGCAGGTATATACTACTAATCAAGGATTTCCCTGTAAGTTCTTGAATTTGTCACTCCAATTTGTGCAGGGTGACTATTTAGCCCCACACAACATTAGAATCCGTTTCCAGTACTTATGAAGAGATTCCCTTCTGCTGATTTGGTCGCCTGTGCATCTCACCACAAACCATCATGGCGACAATTATCAGCAAACTCCTTCTTGTCCAGAGGTTTACCATTCTCTTGTGCAAGTGATAATTTTGCGGAATCCCAAGAATAAGAGTTGCTTTACAATCACAAACTTAAGTAAGATATTGAATTTTTGGAATGCTTAGTTTTTAATAATACTTTTTCTCTTATGAAGTTACCCTCAAGAATAAACTTCTTGAAAAAGTACGCGACGACTTTCGTCACGGAGATAAAAACATACTTCCTCAGCGCGGACTTAATGCCTAAAAGCCTTGATGGAGAAACATTTAAATTTACATGAAAGTAGATTTTGGTCGCTCCAGACTTTAGGATTAGGAACAAAAAACTTTTGCAATAGAACTAAAGTATCTATAATTTTAGGCTGCAAAATACGGATAACAATGATACTTTTGTGACTGATGGGCGAGAGCCAATGGTCTTTGTGTGGCACTTGAGTTACTGTTAGATTGGCTAGATTAGCTAAAGATACAGAAAACCAATCTAATTTTTGAAATACTATATCCTGGCAACTAGTCGGGCAATTTTGCTATTGGTCAGTAGCATGAATTGGTTTAGTTGTAAGTTGTGGATTATAGCTTAACAGAGATTGGTGAATTAAGAGTTGGGGGGTGTGGAATCTCTGTACTAACTCTAATATGACCGCTATATTTATCTGAAAAGTGCTTTCAACAAAGTCACGGTGAATTCCGAAAAGGTAATTCACTAATTTTGCCTGCAAATGTTAATTTTATTCCAAAGCTATCCCAATGAAGACACTTCCGATTAGTAGATACAGATTTTTTCAAAAGCTCCAGCCCTTAACTTTGTTGAAAAAAATCACTGGTAAGTCGGTTACTGGTTGTTTACAGGTGTTTAGCACATCAGGCTCTTGGTCAATATATGTAGATGAGGGGAAACTAATTTATGCCTGCTACTCAGAGAAAATGTTTGAGCCGCTTTACAGAAATTTGCAACGCTTGAGTCAGCAAATTTCTACTCTCCCTGACGGAATCAAAGACCAGTTGCGGGCGATATTTGAAACTGGTATTGAAAATCAGGCAATACCGAACCCAGATTATCTGGCTATTTGTTGGTTAGTCAATCAGAAATATATCAGTTCTTCTCAAGCAGCAATGCTGATAGAGCAATTGGCGCTAGAAGTTCTAGAGTCATTTCTGAATTTAGAGGAGGGAAGTTATGAATTTATTCCTGAGAGTTTTCTGGATGATATGCCAAAGTTTTGTTATCTAAATCTACGTTTATTAGTTGAACGATATTTAACGCCCCAGAATGAAGCGGTTTATCGTCAAACATCATCAAGTTATCAATCGCATACCTCACAATTTTTCCAAATAAATGAGCTACAATCTAAAGCCAAAACTACGCCAAAGTTGCCTAAAATAAACGGCTATAAGCCATCAGCCTACTCGATTAATACTAATGAACACAGGGGTCAGCAAATCATCCAACCGTCTGCTGACAGAAAAATCTACACAATCTTGTGTATTGATGACAGTCCTACGGTATTGAATGCTATTAAAAGTTATTTAGATGAGCAAACCTTTTCCGTTATCGGAGTCACTGATTCTTTAAAAGCTTTAATGCAGATTATCCGGATAAAACCCGACATAATTTTGCTGGATATATCAATGCCTAATCTCGATGGATATGAACTCTGCTCTTTGCTGCGTAAACACTCATATTTTAAAAATACACCTGTGATTATGGTGTCAGAAAAAGTAGGATTTATAGATAGAGCTAAAGCTAAGATAGTCAGAGCATCAGGCTATTTAACTAAGCCTTTAAAACAAGGAGATTTACTAAAAGTCATTTTTCAACATATTGTTTAATTTCCTAATAAAAAAATTACTTAATTTAAACAGCCTATTATTTTAGAGATTTAAGGTTGAATATTATCTGCTTCACTATCATTATAGTTATATAATATTGTCTGAATGAGTTAAAATTAATTAGTCATTCTCTTATAGAGGCGGATTAATACAGCAGAATACAGAATGGGCTACACCCTGATGCGCTAACAGAATTCAGCACTAAAACACGCTTTATACTTGGGTAACAGACTTAGCTTGTGTACCTCACCAACTTGAAATCTGCTACACAAGTTGTTAACAGTGACAAATAGTCAGTTAATGTACATCTTTTTTCAAACTGGTATTAGTTATAAGCCCTAACCGAAAAGTTGGTGGGGTTATTTTTCCTGAAATGTCCAGACTCCTTCATCCCAATCTGATTCTGTTGGGGGTGATTGTAACCAATGCTGACAACGCAACAGATGCAACATAGCAGCTTTATCCTGGCTGTCTGCTGCCAAAACATTAGCAAATTCAGCCCTGGCACGAGAAAACTGCCGCTGGAGGTAATACTCACGCCCTTTATGATAGTGCTCAATCACTTGCAATTTTTCGCTTTCAATTGGATTGGAACGCAAACCCAGTAATTCGTATATGGCTACTGGTTCGTTTCTACCCTTGACACGAATGTAATCTAGTTCCCTAGCCCAAATATTATCTTGGCATGGTTTAAAAGTGTTATGGCTAATAATAATATCGCAACCATACTGTTTACTAACACTTTCTAATCGAGAGCCAAGATTAACGCCATCGCCAATAGCGGTAAATTCCATCCGCTTACTAGAGCCAATATTCCCACTAATCACGGTATCTGAGTTGATACCAATGCCGATTTTAATTCTGGGTTTATCATCTACATGGCGACGTTGATTAAATTCGTGTAGGCGATCGCGCATTTCTAAGGATGTTTGTACTGCCATCCAAGCGTGTTCTTCTAATGGTAGAGGAGAACCAAATACAGCCATGATGGCATCGCCGATGTATTTGTCAAGAGTGCCTTTATGTTTAAAGACTGCCTCCACCATTGATTCAAAATATTCATTGAGCATACTTACCACTTCTTCTGCTTCCAAGTTTTCTGTTAATGTGGTGTAGCCGCGAATATCCGAAAATAAAATCGAAACTTCTTTGCGATCGCCTCCTAGTTTAGCGTCATCTAATTTCAGCAATTCTTCGGCTAACTCCTGGGTCATGTAGCGGTACATCGTACTCTTGAGCCGCTTTTCATCACTGATGTCTTCCATCACCACCAGCGCCCCACGGACTTGCTCTTGGTCGCTAGCATCAGCAATGGTGTTAATCGATAAATTAATACTATGCTGTTCTGTACCAGTGCCCAGAAGTGTGCGATCAGGGTAATATTGCTGACGACCTTTTAAATCAACTGCATGTAAAGCATCCTGATACCACTTGCTAAAGTCACCTTCTTTGATGCCAATGACATCAGTAACTAATTTACCTTCTAAACGGTCTTCTGGCTCAAGTCCTAGCAAACGCTTGGCGCTTTCATTGGCGGCGATAATTAATCCAGTTTTATCAGTGGAAACCACTCCATTGGAAAGACTACGCAGAATGTCCCGTTGCATTTGTTCTTGTTGCTTGACTGTGGCAAACAACTGGGCATTTTGCAGCGCTACTCCGGCTTGAATATTAAAAGCTTCCATGAACTCTTCATCGTTGCGGTCAAAGCTAGCTTGGAAGCAGTCGGGAGCTTTCGGCCAATCAGCTGGATTATAAGGGGGAAAATCACCAGATTTCTTTTTATTTACGAGTTGGGTAACGCCAATTAGTTGTTCATCGCCGTTAAATACTGGCATACAAAGTAAGCTACAGGTGCGATAGCCATTTTGCTGGTCTAGTTTTTGGGCTGTTTCTGAGTCAGGATCGTAGTACAAATCAAAGCCAATATTCAGCTTCTTGCCAGAAGCCGCTACTATTCCAGCAAAGCCTTTACCTACGGGGACTCGTAACTCTTTCGTTGAACCATCATCTTGAGTAATTTTCGTCCACAATTCATGACGATCGCGGTCTATTAACCATAGTGTACTGCGATCGGCATTCATCAGTTCTTTGGCTTCATCCATCACCCGTTTGAGGGTGTCTTCTAAGTCGAGACTACTTTGAGAAAGTGACTTGATCGCCTTCATCAGCGCCGCCACTGCTCTTTGTTTTTGAGTAGCTACATAAAAAGAGCGCGAGGACTCTAAAATCAGGCGAATCGAAGGGGCAAATTCTTGAAATAATTGTTCGTCAGCACAGGTAAAACCTCTGGTATCAATGCGCTCTGCAAGTAGAGCATCGTGATTATTTCCAGATTTTAATTTATTTAGTAATTGCACTACTGCAACTAATTGCCCATGTTCATTTAAGAGTGGCAAAGCTAACATGGTGTAGGTACGATAGCCAGTTCTCTTTTCTTGTTCTTGGGCAAAATGCGATCGCGGATCGTTATAAAAATCAAAGGGAATATTAATAACTTCTTTAAAAGTGGCAACTTCACCACCAATACCTTTATTAGCAGGGATGCGAATTTCTAAAGAGCGACCGCCCTCACCCTCAGCTAGAATTGACCAAAGTTCTTGTTTTTCTTCATCCAATAAAAATATCGTCGTCCGGTCTGCTCCCAACAATTCCCCGGTTTTCAAGGTAATCGAATGCAACATTTCTTGCAGAATGGTTTCAAACCCATGAGAATCAAGCATTGATAGGGTTTGATGAACAATCTGTAATTTTTGCTCGACATCCTTAACGACCTGTTTAAAAGTATCCTGAGTCAAGGGAGCAAGAAACGTAGAAAAAGTTCCTTGTCTTGTGGCAAGAGCACCCACAGGAGCAGATTTTGCTGGTAATTCGAGGTTTTCTTGGTTGTGAACACCAATAATCAAATCGGTGGTCTCCCCACAACTTCCTTGATACGCTGACATAACTGGTATTTTTTTATATAACAGAATAAGGTTTTAGATTTAACGATGAGATTAAATTTATGTAAGTGGTGTTAAAAGCAACAATTGCTCGACATTATCCATAGTTTAATCGCTTGTTTAGCCAGCGTCATCCTGTGAATAAACGCTCAAGCTGATTACCAACAAGCATGGCTTGACCAAAACCCCTTCCCATTGGTGGATACAGATGATAAATAGAGGGTTAGACCCCTCATATAAACGAGAAAACAATGTTTTCCGCAGACGAGAGATTGCTAATGTTGCCTCGTAAGATTTTGCAGGGACAGACTAATGAGCATTGCTATGTCCGTAGAGTATAGTCGATTTATTTTAAAATATCTGCAAATTATAAGTAATTATACGTAGAAACGCTATAACTTATCTGCGAAAGTAAGCGATCGCAGATATGTCACCCTGAAAAAGAAAGTGCTGAGTAAAAAATACTAGTACAACATGGCGGAAATAGAGCAACCATTTAAAATCTTTAAACAGCTTATTCCATAACACTTTTGACTTTTGAATGCCAGTTGCTACCCTGCGGGAACGCTAAGAGCGAACAAGTCGGCAGAGCCGCGCAACGCACTGGCTCCTTTTGACTTCCGCCTTGCGGTACTAGTACAGGTCGGCGGTAATAAACCACTCTATTATTCCACTCTATTATTCTGTTGTGATGCCTGTGGCAGACTACTAATTTGCCAACTTAGTTTTGAGGGTTTGTAATAAGCACTTTAGTGCTGAAAAAATAAGGACTAAAGTCCTTACTACGAACTTGCTTATCCATCAATTTACTCTTGAGAGAGTAGTACTAGCTCATAGATATTGATTTTTATACAGATAAAGTTAATTAAAAATATTAAGCACAATATTATTTCAGCCAAACATAAATATAAAATCAGATTCAATCTTCGAGTTGAACCCATATTTACATGGGCTGGAACATTCACCCTATTGTTGGAAATCCACAGGATTATTTTAATGAAAAAATTAAAGGCTCAAGTATTTTTAGGCTTGACAGGTGCATTCTTGGCAGTCGGATATTCCAGTTTACTAGCTACAGAAATTCCCATACAGAGTACATCAAACCTCAGAAAGGATTTATTAGCGCAATCAGAAACCAACCCAAATGTCAATGAGTATCTGGAGAAAAATAAACCAGAAAGTTATAACGCTCTGAAAAGGCAGTTAGATGCAGCGATTGAGGATGCAAAAAGACCGAGTAAAGATAAAGTAGTAAAAAATCTTTGGTTATTATCAAAAACTAATGCTCAAATAAAGTGGAGAGAAAATAACGGCAAAATTGAATATTTGATGGCGAGTTGGAAATATGTCAAAAACCCAACTGAAGATTGGAAAGTAGGTACAAAAAAAAGCATAGAAGCACGGACTTGGTTAACAGCCGTTCCTCAAGTTAAGGAATTTTGTCAAAATTGTAAGGGGATCGGTATAAATATTCCCGGTAATATCATGCTTTCTCTGAGGTTACAGCAGTATTTAGGCTTGATTTTAAATAGAAATTCCAATAAGACGCATTTTGTCGAAATGTGGGTGAAAGCTGAAGATTTAAGTAGACCATGTGTCGATCCAGAAATTAATGATTCTAGTTGTAATGTTTTTGGTATACCGATTCCTGCTAGTTATCCGATTTTGCAAGAGATATATACAACTTCTTATGCCGTTGCTAATCAAGAACATTATCCTTGGACAGGTTTAGGTTACACCTATGATTGGGGAAATCCCAAAAAACCTCGTGAAGGAGCTAGTGAGTTTCTGATCGATGGAACTAAAGAAAAACCGATAGAAGTAGAAGTTGTTTCAGTCACAGCTACGAAAGAATATTGTAATAATCAATATTTAACGCTAAAAGATTAGAAATGAGCGCTCATGAAACATCTTGAAGGTAAAGTGGCTTTAGTAACAGGTGCTACGCGGGGAATTGGTAGGGGAATTGCCATTGGCCTTGGTGAAGCAGGTGCAACTGTATACATCACGGGTCGCAGCCTCAACAACTCTTCCAGTGAGGGGGTTTCAGGTAGTCTTGGTGAAACGAAATCAGCCATTGAGGAAGCCGGTGGTGTATGCATTCCTGTCCAAGTAGACCACAGCGACGATGAGCAGGTGCGTTTGCTTTTTGATCGCATTCAAGATGAGCAAAATGGACAACTCGACCTACTGGTAAATAATGCTTACTCAGGAGTTCAGGCGTTAAAAGACGCTCATGGACAGCCCTTTTGGGATTCTGAACCAAGTCTTTGGGATGCTAGCAACAACGTTGGTCTTCGGAGCCACTATGTTGCAAGTGTTTTTGCAGCCCGAATGATGACTAAGCGCAACTCTGGACTCATTTGCACCATTTCCTCATGGGGAAGTATGTTTTATCTCTTTAATACAGTTTATGGTGTTGGCAAAGCAGCTTGCGATCGCCTTGCTGCTAATATGGCTGTTGAGTTAAAACCCCATAACGTCACTTCTGTTTCAATTTGGCCAGGTATTGTTGGTACTGAGCTTTTTTCGCGTTTTGCTTCGGAAATGAATCAAACCAATGCTACTGAAAAGAATTTCTCATTTTTAAGCGATCGCTACAACTGGGAAACTCCCTTATTTACTGGAAGAGCGATCGCTGCACTTGCTAGTGAGCCAAATATAATCCGCCATACAGGACGTGTGCAGATTGTTGCCGAACTGGCTAAAAAATATAATCTTGTAGATGAAAATGGCGAGCAGCCTGCATCATTACGCTCTCTGCGTTTTGTACTACCGGCTGCATTGCCTGTACTGAGAAATTACTCATGGCTTATACCTGATATTAAACTGCCGTGGTCACTGCTATTATTGAATGCCCTCGGTTCGCCTAAAATTTAATGGGGATTGGGCATAGGGCATAGGGCATAGGGCATTGGGCATGGGGCATTGGAGTAAGTAGAGTTTTTATAGTTGTTCACGAGTATTAAAGACTCGTCCGCAAGTATTAAAAACTCGTCCGTGAGTATCAAAGACTCATTCACGAGTATCAAAGACTCATTCACGAGTATTAAAAACTCGTCCGCGAGTATCAAAGACTCATTCACGAGTATTAAAGACTCGTCCGCGAGTATCAAACACTCATTCACGAGTATTAAAGACTCGTCCGCGAGTATCAAAGACTCGTCCGCGAGTATTAAAGACTCGTCCGCGAATATCAAAGACTCATTGTTGCATTATAAAATACATCTCYYCTAGCCCAATGCCCAATGCCCAATGCCCAATGCCCAATGCCCAATGCCCAATGCCCAATGCCCTATACCCAATGCCCAATATCTAAACAAACTATCCTGAGATATATAAAACTTTGTATCCTGAATTAATAGGTCTTAATAGTTCTTTTAAAACTGGTGCAAGAAGATTTTCGGTTAATTGTTGATTTAGTTTTAGTTCTAGGCGTTGCAGCCTGTGGCGGACTATTAGCGGCACTTTTGCAACAACCCGTGCTGCTGGGGTATCTCATTGGCGGGATAGTTATTGGGCCAACTGGGCTGGGATTGATTAAAGAACTGATTCAAGTAGAGACTCTGGCACAGTTCGGGGTCGCCTTTTTGCTATTCGCCTTGGGTGTGGAATTTTCCTTTGCGGAACTCAAGAAGGTAAAAGCGATCGCTCTTGGTGGAGGTGGACTCCAGATTGCTTTGACGATTTTGGTGACAGTTTTAGTATGCGGGTTAAGCGGAGCCTGGGGAGCTTTACCTGCTAAGGGGATGTTTTTGGGGTGTATTCTGTCGCTGTCTTCCACAGCGGTTGTCCTCAAATGTTTGATGGAGCGTAACGAAACAGAAACGCCTCACGGGCAAGTAATGCTAGGGATTTTAGTTGTACAGGACTTGGCACTAGGACTAATGTTAGCAGTCTTACCAGCCCTTAATCAACCAGCAGAAACTATTGGCATCGCCGTTCTAACAGCGCTAGCTTCGATTGCTTTATTTGCTGCTGGGGCTGTAGCTGCGGGGATTTGGCTGATACCGCCTTTGTTGCAACTGCTAGCCCGTACCGAAAGTAAAGAACTATTTTTATTAGGGGTTGTAGCCCTGTGTTTAGGCATTGCCCTGTTGACAGAGCATTTGGGGCTGTCCATTGAGATGGGCGCATTTGTCGCAGGTTTGATGATTTCTGAGGTGGAGTACGCCGATCAAACCCTGACTTATGTCGAACCACTGCGAGATATCTTTGCCAGTTTATTTTTTGCTGCCATTGGAATGTTAATTGACCCGGTGTTTTTGTGGAACAACCTGGAATTAATTTTGGGATTAGTGGCAATAGTTTTCGTAGGTAAATTTTTGATTATCACGCCCCTAGTGAAACTGTTCCGCTATCCTTTGAAAACAGCCATAATTGCCGGTTTGGGATTGGCGCAAATTGGGGAATTTTCCTTTGTTCTCGCTAGTGAAGGGCAGTCTTTGGGGCTGGTGTCCCGACAAATATATTTATTAATTTTGGGAACTACCGCAGTCACTCTCATGCTTACTCCCTTTGTACTGCGGTTAGTGCCATTTTTATTTAACTTTGCCGAATCAATGCCTTGGTTGAAACCGTACTTAGAAGAAGATGAGGCGCGGGATGTATCGGAAGATTTGCCCTTCAAAGACCATGTAGTAGTTTGTGGCTATGGGCGAGTCGGCAAGAATTTGGTGAAGTTGTTGCAGCAACATGACTTACCCGTGGTGGTAATCGACCAATCAGAGAGTAGAATTCAGCAGTTACGTGAGGCTGGGGTGTCTTATGTTTATGGTAATTGCGTCAGTTTACACGTTCTGGAAACTGCCGGGGTGAATCATGCCAAAGGAATGGCGATCGCACTCCCAGACCCTATGAGTACCCGTCTTTGTTTGAAACGCGCTTTGGAATTGTGTCCAGAATTAGATTTGGTTGTCCGTGCTACCCAGGATAAAAATATTGAGGTGCTGTATCAATTGGGAGCCAGAGAAGTTGTCCAACCAGAGTTTGAAGCCAGTTTAGAAATGGCAACCTATTTATTAACTGGCTTAGGCTTGTTGTCGCCAGCTGTCGTCCAACGAGAAATGCAGCAAATCCGCAACGATCATTATTTGGATTTGCGGCCAGAGCGTTCTGCTACTGAAGTGGCTCGTGATTTGCGCCAAGCAACCCGCGATTTAAATCAGCGCTGGTATCCTTTACCAGCTGATTCGCCCTTAATTGGCATGAGTATAGAAGAGGCGGATATGCGCTATTTAACAGGAGTGAGTTTGATGGCAATTCGCCGCGCTAACGGCGATGAAATTGATTATCCCAACAATCAAACCAAATTGGCAGAAGGCGATCGCTTGTTGGTAGTGGGAGCTGATGAAGAACTGGCAGCTTTGGCAGAATTCGCTAAGGGACAAGCGGCTGTTCCCGGAGAAAATAGTGCTTGTCAGTGGGTTACAGTCAATCCAGATGCGTCAACACTAGGTAAAACCCTTGCAGATTTAGATATCAGCAAGCAATTTGGAGTCCAAGTACAGGCGATCCGGCGAGATGGCAAGTTTATCCGCTACCCTGATAGCGGTATGGATTTGCGAGTCGGCGACCAAGTATTGTTATGTGGTAACTTGACAGGTCTGAGTCAACTACAACAGTTATTTGCGATCGCCAGTTCAGTACCCCTTTCTATCCCAGTGGTGAAAGCTGCTGAGGCAGAAGCCCTCAAAGAGTTTTTACCTGCCGATAGTGTGACTGATTGATAATCGACTGGCACAAGTAAGCGGTTCAATTTAGCGATCGCGCCTTTGGGATGGTAGTGATATCAAGTCCAGTTAATCACTTATGATTACCGCATCTGTGCAAAAATCGGCAAAGCCCTTTCCCCCTGCGGTCTAAATGATAAGCTTTTAGCCGGACACAATATTAAATAAAGGTTTTTTCCTCTTTTCCCTTAATCGAGAAGTATTGGGTGCGGGAAAATGGAACAAATCAATCTTGGAGACTGGCGATCTCTTGGCTTGAACAACTCTAAATTTTGATTCTCTTTTGCAGCAAAGTAATTAATAGGGTCATCTGCTTGATCTTTGTCAATCGCAGAAGTTTTTGGTCGACTGAATTTGATGACCTTGTTTGATAACTCAATGTACCTAAGAATTGAGCTTTACTTTTTACAAATTTATTCTGTCTTTACAATACTTTTTAATCTCATATTTTAAGTTGTCAGATACTTTGGCGATCGCGATCGTTACTGTATTGTAATACTGTACGTTATCCAAAATTCTTTGTGAGCAAGCTTTTTAAGACTTAATGGCAAAAGTCAGATCAAGAAAAGCGACCACAAAACTTTCTTACGCGATAATGGTTATAAACTACGAAAAATTATGTTTTTACATCGTTGTAGCTGTCTATTTTCATCTTTACAATATTACTGAAATTATACTTATAATGTTGTACACAAGTTTACGTATTATTACGAGAGTATCTGCTAATCTACTCTGTAGGATTTTAGGACAGTCTAGTGTTAGTAATTTAGAAACTCAACTGCATGATAAACAAGTTCAAATTCAGCAGTTAGAAGAGCAAGAAAGGGCGCTTTACCGAGTTATTAGCAAAATCCGAGCTTCTCTTGAATTAGAAACAATTTTTCGTACAGCCACTAAAGAAACTTGCAAGTTACTCCGCGTCGAGCGAATTGCCGTTTATCGTTTCTATGAAAACTGGGGTGGAGAATTTGTCAGTGACTTTGAGTTTGCAGAGACTGGATGGGATGATGTAGAGACATTAGGAAAAAATACAGTTTGGAATGACTCTTATCTACAAGAAAATCAAGGTGGAAGGTATCGTAATAATGAAGCTTTAATTGCTTCAGATGTCTACGCAGCAGGCTTGTCTCAATGCCATTTAGAAATTTTAGAACAGTTCCATATTCGAGCTTATGCAACTGCACCAATATTTGTGGGAAAAAACCTGTGGGGAGTGCTTGCAGCTTATCAGCATTCACAGCCACATGAATGGAAACAATTAGAAATTCAGTTTCTGTCTCAGATTGCAACGCAGTTAGGATTTGCAGTTAAACAAGCAGAATTTTTAGCTCAAGCAGAACAAAAAGCAGCAGAACTGTATAAAGCAAATCAGCAGCAGGAGATTCTGTTTCATTTAGTTGCTGAAATTCGTGAATCTCTGAATCTAGACACCTTGTTTAAGACTACTGCACGAGAAATTCGTAAGGCTCTCCGTAGCGATCGCGTCAGTATCTTTCGATTTGACCCTGAATCTAACTATACCTCTGGAGAATTTGTCTCCGAGAATGTATTACCTGACTACGATTCTACGATCGCCATCAAGGTAAAGGATAATTGTTTTGGTGAAAAATATGCAGTTGCTTATCACCAAGGGCGTATACAGGTATTATCAGATATTTATCAAGCTGGTCTAAAAGATTGCCACATTCAATTGTTAGAGCAATTTCAAATCAAGGCACAAATTATTGCACCTCTAATGAAAGGAAAAACTTTATGGGGATTACTATGTGTTCATCAGTGCCATTGTTCGCGCGAGTGGAAAAAGTCGGAAATTCAATTTATCCACCAGTTAGCTGCTCAGTTTAATGTAGCTTTAGAACATTCTGAGTTATTAGAACAATTCCGCTCTCAAGCTAATCAACTTGCTCAAGCAAACAATGCTTTAGAACTAGCAAATTCTCAGCTAGAAAAACTTAGTAAGCTAGATGCTCTAACCCAAATCGCCAACCGTCATTGTTTCGATCAATGTTTAGAACAAGAATGGAATCGACTAAAACTAAGCGAAAATTATTTATCTTTAATTATATTTGATATTGACTATTTCAAGGATTATAACGATTCTTATGGACATTTAGCTGGGGATGAATGCTTAATACAAGTTGCTCATGCAGCACAATCTGTATTAAAGCGTCCTACCGATCTACTAGCTCGTTATGGTGGTGAAGAATTTATTGTCATTTTGCCAAATACGAACGAATCAGGTGCGATTAAAGTAACTAAGTTGATTCAAAAATCTATTCAAGAATTAAAGATTTCCCATAAGAAAAAGAATAATTTTCAATATTTTGTGACCGTCAGTTTAGGTGTTGCGATTCAAAAACCAACAGATAAAAGTTCACCTCAAGACTTAATTAATGCAGCCGACAAAGCTTTGTATAAAGCGAAAGAGCAAGGACGCAATCGGTGGGTTTGTGCTGCAAAACTCTAAGTCCAGTGACAAAACAATTAAAAATATAAAATTCAAAATTAAAAATGGAAAATTAAATAGACAACTAAAGTTGTGGGCTTGTATCCCACAGTAAATAAAGAATTGCTCTCAGTGCGATGCGCAAGGCATCTTTATTCCAAGCCCATAGCTTAAGCCGTGGGCTTGAATTTTGAATTTTTAATTTGAGTGAAGCAAGTGATAAAACGATCGGTTGTGATGTTTCTGCCTCACTCCTAACTCACTTTCGGCTTGATGTAGGCGATCGCTTGTTTCCAAACGGTGGTTTGCTGACTGTTTTCATCAGCAATACAGATACATTGTGGATCTTGCCATACAACCTTTCCTGTGAGTACATCCTGAGTCACTAGCTTTAACTCTACTGGCGTTGTTTGTTTAATCAGGTTTTGGACTTGTCTAATACTGGGTAAAGTGGTGTCAAATTCGGTAAGCATTTTTAGTAAAGATGAACCTACAAGGCAAAATAAAGAGTAACTAATCCTTGATAATTCATCCTTGAAGAAATGGCAATCGAATTTACTAAGTATCATGGTCTAGGCAACGACTTTATTTTGATTGACAATCGCTCGTCATCTGTGCCTGTAGTGACTCCAGAGCAAGCCATCAAGTTGTGCGATCGCCATTTTGGTATCGGTGCTGATGGTGTCATTTTTGCCCTTCCCGGAGAAAACGGCACTGACTACACCATGCGGATTTTTAATTCTGATGGTTCAGAACCAGAAATGTGTGGCAATGGCATTCGCTGTTTAGCTGGCTTTTTAGCGGACTTAGAAGGCGAATCCCGCAATCAAGACTCATATCGCATTCATACTTTGGGTGGTGTAATGACTCCCCAACTCTTATCTGATGGTCAAGTTAAAGTAGACATGGGTTTACCCAGGTTACTCGCTGGCGAAATTCCGACTAATCTTGCACCCGCCCAAGAAAAAGTAATTTCTCAGCCGTTAGAGGTGGCGGATAAAACCTGGGAAGTCACCTGTGTAAATATGGGAAATCCTCACTGCATTACCTTTGTAGAAGATGTAGCAGCAATTGAGTTAGAAACCATCGGCCCAAAATTTGAGCATCACCCAGTTTTTCCCCAACGCATAAATACTGAATTTATTCAAGTGGTGCGCCGTGATTATTTGAAAATGCGGGTGTGGGAACGGGGTGCTGGGATTACCTTAGCTTGCGGGACTGGTGCTTGTGCTTCCTTGGTAGCTGGTGTGTTAACTGGAAAATGCGATCGCGCTGCCACTGTAGAATTACCCGGTGGCCCCTTGCAAATTGAATGGTCAGAAATCGACCAACGAGTTTACATGACAGGCCCGGCTGAACGAGTATTCACTGGAAAACTGTAACCGACTTACTATTGGCATTACTCAAGTAGTAGTGCCATAACAGCGGTGTCTGTGGCGGGCTGTGCCATCGTTTCTTATAGCTATTTAATAATATTGCAACACATCCTTGGGTAAAGACGCGATGAATCGCGTCTCTACAATATGGTCTATTTATTGCATTATTTTTTCAAATTGATATTATTTTGGGGAACTGGCGGATGAATCTGTTTCTGCTGGAGATTGGATATGGGTATTAACTTTAGATTGCACAGCTTCTTTATTAGAAATTGCTAGATATATACCCCCTAAAATTAGAGCCAAACCTAACAAGTTAAAAATACTCAAGTTTTCCGAGAAAAGTATCCAAGCAAGAATAGCAACAATCACCGGATTGAGTAGTAAAAGTAAAGAGATAAATCCTGATGAAAAGTTTTTGAGGCTGTATACAATTAGCCCATGACCCAAAGCTTCGCAAATAGCAGCTAGGGCAAAGACTACTAACCACCCCGACAAAGTAACTGGAAAAACTTGTTTTTCTAAAATTAGCACTACAGGTATCATCAATGAAGTTGCGATCGCACAGCGCCACACGAGGATGGTGATAATTGAAAACCTATTGCTGATCTGCTCAATAAGTAAAAAGTTTGCTGCATAAAATATTGATGATATTAGGGCAACAGCATCACCTGTAATATTATTATTAGAACGCAATAAATCTTCAAATCCAACAGCGATCGCACCGATTATGGCTAAGATCAGACCGATGATAAATTTACGCCCAAAAATTTGATTAAAAAATAGCCATCCTCCTAAAGTAGTAAATAGCGGATTGAGGCTACCTAAAGCATTAGCATTAGCAGCACCAGTCTGAGTTAACGCCCAAGTCCAAGATAATCGACCTAATACATGAACTAAACCCACTGCTATTAAAAGTGCTATCTCTTTGATTGGATAAGGCTGCTGTGGTAAGACAGGTTTATCTTCTGTAATTTTAGTCTGTACTTGGTTAATTCCACTCCATAATCCAAAGATAATAGTCGCTATCCATAAACGATTAAAGAATGTAGCTACAGCGCTCATTTCTCTAACAGCAATTTTAATAAATATTGCTGTTGAAGACAAAGCTAATAATGCAATTATTACTATGATTATCGGCAGGATTTTTGAAGTTTTATCATTTTCTGGTGTTAGGCTTAATTGATTTTCTGCCATTTAGTTTATATTTATTATACGAACCGCCAAGTGCGCCAAGTGCGCCAAGGGAGAAGTAGTAATTATTTGGGATTACTCAAGTAATAATGCCATAGAAGTCTTGCCGCAACTGCTCGCCACGGTCGCCAGTGCTGTGTCATGGCTTCTAATTGCAGTGGTGTTGGACGCGTTGCCAAGTTTTTGAGTTTTTGTAGAGCGATCGCGATCGCTAAATCGCCTTTAGGAAAGACATCAGGATGTTGCAGGGCCATGAGCAAATAAATATCAACTGTCCAGTCTCCGATGCCTTTGAGACGCTTTAACTCAGTTCTAATAGTAGTTTCGTCCATTGTTTGGAGCTTGCTGAGGTCAAGCTGACCAGTTGCCATCGCCTGAGCCAACCCACGACAGTATAAAATCTTTTGCCGACTGAATCCAATCGCTCTTAATTGAGCATCATCCAATATCAGAAAATTTTCTGGCGTCAGAGTTACAACAGCCGCACATAGTCGCGTAAATACAGCCCTTGCAGCCGCTACGGAAACTTGCTGTTCCAGAATTATGCACAACAGCGTTGCAAAACCCGCTTCTCTTGACCACATTGGTGGAGGCCCCAGTGTCTCTAAAATCCAAGCCAAATCGCTATCAAGATTGGCAAGCACCATTAAACCACGGGTCAGACTTTCTTCAGTCAGCGATTCTAGTTCAGGTGTTTGAGTCATCTTTGAGAAATTTTGATTCTTGTGTAAGCAGTTTTTGTTTGCGCTCAATTCCCCAGTGATAACCACCAAGACTGCCATCACTCCGCAGCACACGGTGACATGGTACAATCAGCGCGATCGGATTAGCGCCACAAGCATTACCAACCGCGCGGACTGCTTGGGGTTTGGCAAGATTACGGGCGATATCAGCGTATGTGCGCGTTTCGCTGTATGGAATTTTTTGTAATGCTTGCCAAACCTGTTTCTGAAATGCTGTTCCACGGACATCAAGTGGTAAATCGAGATGGGTTGCATCTCCCGCAATAAAGTCAAGAATTGCTTGTATCCAGTCTTTGTGTGTGTGGTCATCACGCACAATCTGCGCTTGGTGAAATTCTTGGTTCAAAATGTGTTCAAGTTTGTCTGCTTCATCACCTAATTTTACGGCGCAGATACCCTTCTCTGTTGTTGCCACAAGCAAATATCCTAGTGAACATGGAGCGATCGCATAAACAATGCTAATTGTCTTTCCAGCTTGTTGGTAAGTCTTTGGTGTCATTCCCAGTTGCTTAGGTGCTTTCTCATAGAGTTGGCTACTTGAACCATAACCTGTATCGTAAACTGCATGAGCAATTTCTTCCCCCGACTGTAAACGCTGCTTCAATCGTTGGCTACGCAGCGCATCTGCATATTGAAAGGGGGATACGCCAATTATTTGCTTAAATATTCTTTGTAGATAACTGGGACTCATTTCCACCTGAGAGCATAATTCTGAGAGGGTTGGGATATGGTCAACTTGTGCTTCAATATATCGACATACTGCTAAGACTTTGGCTGTATTTGAAACTATTTCAGATTGTGGCTTACAGCGCTTACAAGCTCGAAAACCTGCAATTTCAGCCTCTTGTACCGACTGGAAAAAACAAACTTGATTGCGATTTGGTCTGCGACTAGGGCAAATCGGTCGGCAATAAATGCCTGTAGAACGAACACCATAGAAAAACTTACCTTCAAAAGTGGAGTCTCGATTGAGAACTGCTTGCCAGAGTGCTTCTTCCAAGACTAGTGTTTGTTGTAATTGCATTGATGCCTCCTTCAATATATTTTTTATTAAGGAATTCATTTGTTTTTAGCACCCCACCATCAATGACAACTAAATGATCCGCAAAGATCAGCATGATGCTGGTGAATATTCACCTAAAATAAACATAACCGTTCACAATAATGAACAAAGTGATGATAATACGTCGTTGAGTGAGATCATGCACAGTTTAAGTCTACGCAAAACACAAAAAGCTGATCTCGATTATGTTCTGCAAGCCGAGTATGATGACGATAATCGACAGTACATCATTCCTTGGTCATATCAACAGCATCTTCAAGCGATCGCTGATTCTGATATTGTTCATCTGATTGTGCAAACAGAAATAAAAATTGGTTACGTTATTTTGGCTGGACTGCTTAATTTAAATCAGAGTATTGAGTTTCGTCGCATTGTCATCACACAAAAAGGGCAAGGCTATGGCAAAGACACTGTTGAAATAATTAAAAAATTGGTGTTTGAGACATACAAAGCACATCGGTTATGGTTGGATGTTAAAGAGCAAAATCATCGCGCTCAGGCTGTCTACAAAGGTGCTGGTTTTGTTGTCGAAGGAAAGCTACGCGAATGTCTAAAATCAGAAAATGGTTATGATTCCCTGATTATTATGTCCGTTTTACAACCTGAATATGAAATACTGGCTAGTGCCGCAAAAAATGGTGGGTTTTCCTCCTAACCTCTGTGGCTCGATTGAGGGTTCGCCAAACATCCTCCTGCCTTTCTTGATAAAAAAGACCGAGCCTTCCCATAATACAGAAACTATCCACTCCTAAAAACCCATCGTTAATTTCTCCATGTTGGTAAATCTATTCATGTTCTAAATGAGAATAGATTAGCTGTATCGATAAACTACTTTCTATCTGATTGTTGCGATCAAAGTCGGCTCGGTTTACTGCAACGAAGGCTAAACGATATGAAGTGCGGTGCCTGCGGTGTTGCTCAAACTTTAAGTCTTGATTATTTTGACAAAGCTGGAAAAATTGCTCGTCAGTCAAGTCGATATTTAATTCGAGGGTAGGAGGTAAACTGACGTTGGTAGTATTCATGTTATCAGTTTGGGTGGAAGCAATATATCTATTCTAGTAGTCTGTCAAAGTAATTCGTAGTTGCAATCACTGCTTGCTCTGTACTTTCCACTGCTTTGTTAACGAGCCTGTGTACTCCGCAAAGAAGTAATCTACACGCAGCTTCTGTCTGCGACACGCTGTGCGAACGTAGAGAGCATTTGGCATGTAGGGTACAATTACTGTGGGAATCATAAGTAATTATGCAAATATAATATTAATTACGAATTACGAATTACGAATTATTTGGTCAATTACCGATTGGTAGTGTTATTTCAAACTCCGAACCTTGTCCTAAAGTAGAATTTACTACCAAAGTACCTTCATGTTTTTCAACTATAATTTGTCGAGCGATCGCTAATCCTAATCCTGTACCTTTCCCGACAAGTTTAGTAGTAAATAAATGCTCAAAAATACGTTTTCTAACATCATCATTCATCCCAATGCCGTTGTCAGCAATTTGAATCTTAACGTGAGAATTATTATGCATTGATGTGGTAATAGTGATGCGGTTAATATTGTCTTCAATTTCTTGAAAACTGTATCCTTGATTTGATTCTTCTAAAGCATCAATGGCATTTGCAATTAAATTCATAAATACCTGATTGAGTTGCCCAGGAAAGCATTCTACTTGGGGAATATTGCCGTAGTTAGTAATGACTTCAATTGCCGGATGTTCTTCATTAGCCTTGAGGCGATGTTTCAAAATTAAAATAGTGCTATCAATACCTTCATGGATGTTAAAGGGAACTTTGTAATCCTTATCTGCGCGCGAAAAAGTCCGCAAGCTAGTGCTGATATTTTTAATGCGATCGCACCCGACATTCATAGATTTAATCATTTTGGGTACGTCTTCTAAGAGATAATCAATCTCAATCTCTTGGGCATGTTGTTCAATTTCTGTTGTAGATGCGCCAGAACGGTACAATTGCAAGTGTTCAATGATATCTTCTAATCCCAACTTCGCTTCGTTGACGTTTCCAGCGATAAAGCCAATTGGGTTATTGATTTCGTGGGCGACACCTGCAACTAAATTCCCCAGGGCTGACATTTTTTCGCTTTGGACAATTTGTAATTGGGCTTTTTGTAAGTCTTCAATTGCTTGTTCTAGTTGTTGAGATTTTTGCAGGACGATAGCTTCGGCAGCTTTGCGATCGCTAATGTCTAAAATTAAACCATCCCAAACAATTGCACCATCCACTTGTCGCTCTGGACGAGATGCCGCTTGCACCCATTTCACGGTTCCTGATGGTGTGATGATTTGCCATTCGTGAACAAACGGTGTCAGATTTTGGGCAGATTCCATCATTGCTTGCTCGATACCAGCAATATCATCGGGATGTTCTAGAGAACGAGGGTTTTCTTTGCCGGCAATTATTTCCTCTGCTGTCACTTCGTAAAGGTTATAGCAGCCAGAACTAATATAGGGCATAGAAGCCAAATTATCTGCTGTCACATGGAGTTGATAAATAGCTCCAGGAACATTATCGGCAACTTTCTGGAAACGGGCTTCGCTTTGCTGAAGATTCGCGTAAAGCCGAGCATTTTCTAGAGAAATTGCCGCTTGAGTACAAAGGAAATTCAGTACTAAAATGCGATCGCTGGTAAATACCCCACTCGTCAAATGATTTTCTAAGTATAAAATTCCTACTAAACGCCCTTGATTGAGTATCGGCAAACACATCATACTCTTGGGTTGATGCTGAATTAAATAATCATCAATTATCGGTAAATTAGTTTTGAGATCGTCAATCACAACCACACTAGCTGTATTTTTCACATACTGAATCAGCGCAGTCGGAACATTAGGATTATTTTCGAGCGGTTCTAATTTTAAGCTAGTGCTATCAAGGGTAGTAATTGCGCGTATTTGCCATTTTCCATCTTCAGGTAAAAGCAGGGCACATTTATCAGCACCAGCATTTTCGAGAATGATTTGGGTAAGTTGCTGTAAAAATTCATCGAGTTGAATTGTTGCAGAAAGAGTTTGCGACGCTTTGAGGATAGCGCTCAAGTCAAGTATGTTGTTGATGTTGCCGCCGGAAGAAGTCGCGGTACTAGTAAATGAGCTGACTGGGTTAGCAATTGTTGCTAAGGCTTCTAACAGATTTACTGTTTGTACTGTCTGTTGCAAAATTGGACACAGCAATTCCGGGTAACGTTTTTCTAAGTCATCTGTCTTGGCTTTGGCTCCCCAGCGGGCGTAGCCAGAGTAAGCTGTCTGCATATAAACTTGGGCGACTTTTTCTTTGCCCCAGTTAAGGTAGAATTTGGCTGCGAGTTCGTTAGCGAGGGCTTCGTCTTGGAGGAAGCCGTTTTCCTTGGCTTTAGCGATCGCGCGATCGTAAAAGTCCATTGCTACGGCGCGTTCGCTAATAGCATACCGTTCGGCTTCCACTAAATCCCAACGGTGTTGATGGTTACAAGGAGCAAATGCTGCCCATCTTTGCATCTTCTCTTGATTCGCCTCGACTTGGGCGAGAATCTGCTGCTGTTCTGACTCAGTTGCGGTTTTGTAAAGTGACAGATGAATTAAAGAATCGTAGAAAAAATATAGTGCAACACCGAATTGGGCGATACCAGCGTCTAAGTACTGCTTTGCCTGAGCAGACTGCTGGGCAGCTTCTTGATACTGCCCAAACAAATACCAGAGAATCGTTTGATTAATTTGCCAATGAAACAATCCCGTTCGGTCTTGGGTTGCCTGATTCAAGGATAGTCGTTGTTCAGCATGATAAATCGTCCCCGTTAAGCGATCGGGAGATTGGCTATGTCCTAGCAAGTTGAGTACCGCTTGATAGGCAATATCCAGATATTGCAGCGGCGATTCTTGCTTGAGTGAATGGATACTTTGGCGATAGGCTGCCATCTCGTTCGCCAACCCGGTTAATTCTCGCCCCGCAAAATAAGCATAGTGACAGTACGCTTGGGCATTCAATGATGTACTGTCGATGTCTCCGGTTTCCAGTCCATTCTGGTAGCCCTCTTGTAGATGCACAAGTTGTTCACGCAGCGGATCTTTCCAATGACGAATAAAGTTGTAGACGATAAAGTAGGTTCTGCATTTAAAGATTTTGGACTGCAACTGTTCCAGCAGGTTTAACGCCAATTGTCCAAACTCATAACCAGCTTCCAGATTACCAAGCACACCACAGAGGATAATGCCATAGTCGGCATAAGCATAGACAGAAACAGGACAATTACCATATTTAATCGAAAATTCTACTTGTTTTAATATCAGTAGGGGCATTAAAGCAGGTCTTGCGAGATAGGCAGCCGGAATCATTTTGCTCATGATACTCATAGCTGCCAAGCGGTGAGCATCGCTCATAGTGGATAAATTGAGCAAATCCAGAGAAGAACGTCCTTCCCATAACTGCATAGTTGCTTGGGCTGCTTGGCCAATATCTGCCGGAGTTGGTTGTTGAGGAAATTCAATACCCAACAGTTGCAACACCTGCAAACCAATATTTAGCGTTTTCAATGGAAGACCTTGCGATCTTCCTGCCATCATTCTGGTGACGTAGATGGGAATGCTGTCGAGCAAGGTCTTAGCGTGTTGCAACACAATTGTCACCCATTGCTCCATCTGCTCAAAATCGGCGTTGAGATAAGTGGCTTCAGTTACCTCGATATACAGCGCCAGGGTCAAGTCATAGTGGCTTTCCCAGCAAGAATGGGACAGCAAACTAATTCCCGTGCTAAGATACTCCACGGCTACTGTATATGCAGTTGCAGATTT
This sequence comes from Nostoc punctiforme NIES-2108, assembly GCA_003326195.1. Taxonomy (GTDB): domain Bacteria; phylum Cyanobacteriota; class Cyanobacteriia; order Cyanobacteriales; family Nostocaceae; genus Nostoc; species Nostoc punctiforme_A. Next base: position 172,005 of record LXQE01000085.1, on the reverse strand, counting down.
TGCTCTCCGTCCTGCGCTCAGATTTAATTGTGCCAGTTTTTGCCGCTCTGAAGGTGCAGTGATTAAGGAACTACCCGCGTTCAAATGAGTGACAATTTCAAATAGTCGTTCTTCTCGTTCCGAATCTGAGGAATTGCGTAACAATAACATCCCAATTTTGTAATGGGTGGCTTGCTTTTGGTCGTCTGGAATCAGCGAGTAGGCCGCTTGTTGAACGCGATCGTGTAAGAATTTGTATCCAGTATTTTGGGAAGTTTGTTGAGTAAATATTTCTTCTTCTTGCCCAACATAAAATTTATAAACTTCACTTTGGGGCAAAATCAAACCTTCTTGTAACCCATTCCATAAACAAGCTGCTGTTTCGGTTTCCACCTGTTCAGAAACGATCGCCAATGTTGCTAAATCAAATTGATTACCGATGCAAGCAGCTAACTTTAGAGCCTGTTGAGTTGATTCTGGCAGCCTCCGTAATTGAAATGCCATGAATTCCAAAACATTATCTGTCAGAGATTGCTGATTTATTTTTGCAATATCACATTGCCAACAGCCTTCTGCAAAGTTGAAGATAATCAATCCATCTTGGTGCAAAGCTTTAATAAATTGTGTTGCAAAAAATGGATTACCATGAGTTTTTTTTAATACTAATTGTGAAATGGGTAATGCTAATTCTTCTTTGCAGCCTAATGTATCGCTGACTAACTGATTCAATTTTAATTGACTTAAAGGTTGCAGAGTCATCAAGTTAATAGTCGTGCCTATTTTTCTTGCCTCATCTAAAGTTGACATTAACGGATGGGCTGGTAATACTTCGTTATCTCTATAAGCACCAATTAGTAATAAATATCCACACTCTGACTCATTCATTAGTAATTGGAGCAATTTTAAAGAAGCTAAATCTGCCCATTGCAAATCATCTAGAAAAATAACTAAGGGATGTTCTTTTGTAGTAAAAACTTGAATAAAGCTTTGCAATAATAAATTAAATCTATTTTGCGCCGCTTCTACTGATAATTCTGGTGTCGGCGGTTGTTTAGCGATAATTTTTTCTAATTCGGGAATCACATCAATGATAATCTGTGCATCGTCTCTTAATGCTGCCAGGATATTTTTTTTCCATTGTTGCAGTTGTTGATCGGTTTCTGTTAATAACTGCACTATTAAATCACGCAAGGATTGCACAAAGGCAGATAAGGGAATATTCCGGTTAAACTGGTCAAATTTACCTTTGATAAAATAACCGCGTTGTCGAACGATTGGTTTATGAACTTCATTCACCACCGCAGTTTTACCAATACCGGAACAACCAGCAATTAACACGATTTCACGCTTTCCTAGAGAAACCCTCTCAAAAGCTTCTAATAGTTGTTGGACGGCTGTTTCTCGCCCGTATAATTTTTCTGGGATAATGAAGCGATCGCAAATATCCCGTTGTCCAATTTGGAAGTATTTAATCTTACCCGTTTCGTTTAGTTGCCAGAGACAATTTTCTAAATCGTGTTTTAATCCTAAAGCATTTTGATAACGGTCTTCAGCATTTTTCGCCATCAATTTTATGACAATATCCGAAACCACTTTGGGGATTTCTTCCCTCTTACCTCTTAATATTGGTGGCTGTTTAGCAATATGACAATGTACCAACTCCATCGAATCTTCTGACTCAAAGGGTAATTGTTCTGTTAGTAGTTCAAAAAATGTCACACCCAAAGAATAAAAGTCACTACGGTAGTCTATTCCCCGGTTCATGCGTCCAGTTTGTTCGGGAGATAAATAAGCCAAAGTTCCTTCTAAAACCTTGGGACTAGTCATAGTTTGGTGTTCTTTGGAGAGCAAACAAGCAATGCTAAAATCGATGAGTTTTACTTGTTTAGTTTGTGGGTTAATCAGAATATTAGTCGGTTTGATATCTTTGTGAATTACCCGTTCTTGGTGGAGTTCATGGAGAATCTGACTAAGTTGCAGGGCGATTGTGAGAAATTCCCCAAGTTCTAGTGATTGAGTTTTGGTATATTCTCTCAGAGAAATTCCCCCAAAATCTTCCATTACGAAAGCATAACTATTGCGATATGGTTCTAGACTATAGGGATGAACGATACTAGAAATATTTAAATTTTTGGCAATAGTATATTGGTTACGAAACTGCAAGAGTTCGTTAAAGGTAGGGGATTCTACTTGCAGTATTTTAATGACAACAGGTTGTTCATCCACCAGTCGGATGGCTCGATAAACTACAGTTTTGGAACCTTGGTAGATTGTTTCTATTAATTTATAGCCGCTCATGCTATAAACTTCATGAATTGCTGTTGTCATAGTTATGCTCTCGATAATCAAGGCTACTGTTCAAAATTTTGACTTTTATCAGTACATATATAGTTATTGTTCCCAAAATCAGGGTTTGTTTTTCAAGGATATGAGAATGAGCTGATATACAGATATTCTTACGCAAAGACACGGAGATGCTATTGACGATTAGCTGACTACAAAATTTTATTAATTAATCACCTATTAGACCTTCCCAGAAATTAATTATTATCCATAAACCTCGAAAAAATGTAGCACTGCTACATCTTTACATTCTCTTTGTATTTCTTTGCGTTTAAAAAAGCTACGAATTTATGCAAAACTGTACTTAGTGTTTAGAAGAGGATTGAAACCTTTGCTCAAAGCCAATCAGCACTCCTGAACTGATTTGCTCTTTGACAAATGGTTCACCCGATTGGGTGAATGCGATCGCAGCATCCAGAACTACTCTGAAAGTAGAGCCACTTTTTTGCTGTTAGTGATCTCGCCGACAGCTAAAAAACTTTTACAATGGCTATGATTACCTTGAATATTATGCCAATTGCTTATATATCAAAGGGTCTAAGAGTGGATGAAATTGTAAAATCACGGCATAAACCAGATTTTCAACCAGAGAAGATCCCTCTGTTGGAAACAGTTGCTGCCAATTTACCGGGGATGATTTTCCAAATTCTGCAACGGCAGGATGGTTCTATATTTATCCCTTATATTAGTTCTAGTTGTAAATATTTGTATGAATTAGAACCAGAAGCTGTACAGGCAGACTTTCAGGTGTTATGTAAACTGATTCATCCACAGGATATAAAAGCTTTTACAGAATCTATTGCTGTTTGTCGCAATACTCTTACACCTTGGCATTGGGAAGGCCGGATTGTTACGCCTAGTGGCAAACTTAAATGGATTCAAGGTATTTCGCAACCTGAATTACAAGCAGCAGGCGATTGTCTTTGGCATGGCTTGATTATGGATATTACAGACCGAAAACAAGCCCAAGAAAAACTGCAAGAGAGTGAGGCACGGTATAAAGCAATTTTGGATGCTATCCCCGATTTGATGTTTCGCATCAGCCGCGATGGCGAGTATCTAGATTTGAAAAGTGAGGGTGCAAATATCACTCTATCGAGAGAAGAAATAGTTGGAAAAAATTTGCAAGAGTTATTGCCGAGTGATGTTGCAGCTATTAGCCAAGTAGCGATCGCTAAAACTTTAGATTCTGGAACTTTACAAACTTGTGAATATCAGCTAACAACGCCTTTGGGAATCAGAGATTATGAGGCGCGGTTGGTAGTGAGTGGCGCAGATGAAGTACTAGCAATTGTCCGAGATATCACAGATCGTAAACAAGGAGAAATCGCCTTACAAAATCTTGCCCAAAAATTTGCTAAAGCTTTTAGTTGCAGCCCCGATTCAATTACCATTAGCACGCTGCAAGAAGGACGCTTTATCGAAGTTAACGACAGTTTTGTGAATCTTTCCGGTTATGGGCGAGATGAAGCAATTGGTAAAACTTCGTTTGAGTTAAATCTTTGGGTAAACGATCGCGATCGCTTAAACTTAGTGCAAGAGTTGCAAAGCACGGGAGTTGCTCGTAACTTAGAAATTGATTTCCGGCAAAAATCTGGTGAGATAATTACAACGCTGCTGTCAGCCGAAGTCATTGATTTGAATGGTATTCCTGCCATTTTAGCAGTGCATCACGACATTACAGAACGCAAACAGGTAGAAGCACAATTACGCTTTTGTGCCCAACGCGATCGCTTGTTGGCAGAAACCTTAGTACGAATTCGGTCTTCCCTTAACTTAGAGGAAATTCTTCAAACCACCGTGACGGAAGTCAGGCACTTTCTGCAAGCAGATCGGGTTTTTATTGGTTTAAATAATGCTAATTTAGGAGTCAAAACTCTTGCCGAATCAGGAGATCCTAAGTATCCATCAGTCTCCGGTTGGTCTACTAATGATGAAGCTTATCTACAAGAATTAAGAAACTTACTAAAAGATAATGTTGTGGGTGTCGTTGATGATATAACACAAGTAACATTATCTCCTAAAGTAAAAGCGCACTTTCAAAAATTCCAAACAAGGGCAACTTTGGCTGTACCAATTATGTTAAATAATGAATTATTTGGTGCATTAATTGCCAATCAATGCTCAGGGGCGCGTCATTGGCAGCCAATAGAAATTGATTTGTTACAGCAGATGTCAGAACAGCTAGCGATCGCGATTCAACAAAGCCAGATATGCCAAAAGCTAGCAGAACTCAACACTAATTTAGAACACCAAGTCCAAGAACGGACAGCACAGTTACAGCAGAAAATGCAAGAAGTTGAAAAATTGCATCGTGTCAAAGATGTAGTTTTGCACACAGTTGCTCACGATTTACGAACTTCGGTGATGGGTAACTTGATGGTGTTAAAGAATTTGTTAAATCAGGGGCAGGTGCAGGGGAGCAGGGGAGCAGGGGAGCAGGGGAGCAAGGGAGCAATTACAGCAAGTCTTTCCCCTCTGCCCCCCATCCCCTCTACCCCTCTGCCTCTTTCCCATGCCCCATACCCCATCCCCAATGCCCAATCCCCAATTCCAATATCTCGCTCAATCATCGAGCGGATGATTCAGGGCAACGATCGCCAACTAACAATGATTAACTCATTGCTAGAAATTAATTCTTGTGAAAAGCAGGGTATTGAGATCAAAATCGAACCTGTGCAATTTAGCACCCTACTGGCAGGCACATTCGCCCAGTTGGAACCCATGCTGACACAAAATCAAGCCACTCTCAAGAACTTAATTCCCGCAGACTTACCGTTAGTAATGGCAGATGAGACTCGATTGCAGAAAGTTGTGGTAACTTTAATCACACATAGCTTGCAAAATAATCCACCAGGATTAAATTTTACCCTGAGCGCCACCGTTGAGGCGGGAATGATTCGCACTCAGATTCAAGATGACGGTGTGGGAATGAGTAAAGTAGAGTGCGATCGCCTCTTCGATCTCCATGTCCGCGATCCTCAAGACTGTTGCTCTACAAGCATTGGCTTAAAAATGTATCTTTGTCGGAAAGTTATTAAGGCGCATGGCGGCGAAATCGGTGTTATGAATAACCGCAAGCGTGGATTAACTTTCTGGTTTACACTACCTCTGTTCACTTCATCCGCAACAAATCGCCCATAAATCACCAAAAAATGAGAGGGTGTTATTTATGGCAATGTTGAGTAAAGGAAACACCCTCAAGGTATGGGCAAAGTTGCTCGGATGCTAATGGCTACTCCATTTACAACAGTGCAAAGCTGGTGTAGAAAAACCTTTTCTGCACCAATAACAGATGAAGTCACTACTCTTTACAGAGCTTGGCGTAACCGTTTTTTGTGGCAGAGATTGCGTTTATGGTTATGGCTAGCGCTGATCTGTCTGTTGTCTTTTACTTTGCGAGACATTTACGGTCTGTTTTTTCCTTTTGCAGAGTTGCAGCAGCTGCCAGAAGAACTTAGAACTCAACGCCTGGTCATTAATGTTGCAATGCTTGCAAGTATAATTATTTGCTTTGCCTTACATAAAACTAAACTAGGTCGTCATCGTCCAGATTTATTATTTTTGGGGTCTTCTTGGTCAATTAGTTTAGCGTCGCAGTTGTTTGCAACCATCAGAGGTTTTGCACTACCTGATACCATCGGCTGGTCGCTGTTGTTCTTGAGCCAAGCTGTGTTGATGCCCGTCTGCTGGATTCTTCACTTGCTGACTCAAGTGAGTGTGCTGGTTTACTACTTTAGTGTAAATACCGCTCTTGGGCTAAAAACACCAATCCCCGAACACCCAGAAATATATAATGTAACGTTCATTTTATACATTTTTTGGTTTTGTACTATATGTGACATCGGTGTTTATCTGTACGATCGCCTGCAACGTTCTGAATTTTTCGCCCGTCAAGAACTGGAATCTGCCTACCAAAAACTTAAGGTTGCCGAAGCCAAATATCGCAGTATTTTTGAAAACGCTGTTGAAGGGATTTTTCAAAGCAGCCCTGATGGACGTTACATTACGGCAAATCCTGCTTTAGCCAGAATTTATGGCTACTCCTTAGTAGACGAGGTGACAGCAAATTTCACTGATATTGAACAATTGTACGTTGACCCGAACCGCCGGGCAGAATTTGTGCGCCTGATGGAAAAGTATGGCAGCGTTTCCGAGTTCGAATCCCAAATTTATCGCCAAGACGGGAGTATTGTCTGGATTTCCGAAAAAGCCTACGCAGTCCGTGACGAACAGGGAAAATTGCTTTATTACGAAGGTTTGATTGAAGACATTACCCAACGCAAGCAAACTGAAGAAGAACTACGAGTCTTTTTCCATGCAGTTTCCCACGACTTACGCAACCCAGTACTGGGTACTTTAATGGTGCTGAAGAATTTGCTTGCCCGTTCAGAGGAAAATATTGCGATTTCCCGTTCAATTTTAGAGCGGATGATTCAAAGTAGCGATCGCCAACTAAACTTAATTAATTCGTTGATGGAAACTCATATCAGCGAGGTGCAAGGTGTTGTTTTGCAGCGTCAAACCGTACAATTACTGGCAGTTGTCGAAGCTGCGATCGTAGATTTAGAGCCATTGCTAGAGCAAAATCAAGCCAAGCTGACAAATCTGGTATCCGCAGATTTGCCATTAGTGAATGCAGATCCCACGCAACTATGGCGAGTTTTTTCTAACTTAATCGTGAATGCTCTGAAACATAATCCCCCTGGCTTGCTCTTGACAATTAACGCTACCCGTGAAGGTGAGATGATTTATTGTACTGTTAGTGATAACGGCGTGGGCATTAGTCAACAACAAAGCGATCGGCTTTTTGACCTTTATTTTCGGGGTGCAAGTATCCGCAATTCTGTAAGTTTGGGATTGGGGTTGTATCTGTGTAAGCAAATCATCCATGCTCACGGCGGCGAAATTGGTATTAATAGCGCATTGAATGCAGGGGCAACCTTTTGGTTTACATTGCCTATTAGCTGACCTCCGGTTATTTATCCGCCAGCGATGCACTGAGCATAGCCAAAGTGTAGTACAAAATACCCAACTGAATTCTGACTTTTGATGAATTCTACTGTAAATCTTAGTATTAGTGACTAAAGTAACTATTGAAAGGTGACTTTAGATACATGCTTGTGCCTGATTATTCCAATTATATTGAGAATATACAAATCAATGCAACGGAAATTAAAGGATATATGAACCGCTTAAAATCTATTCTTCTTGGAGGCTTATTAGCAGCTACTTCAATTGCTGCTCTTTCTCAAAATGCTAATGCTGCTGAATTTAAATCTGAGCAAGAGCATTTTAATCGTAATAATACTGTAGCTTTTAATACTAATAAAGTCCAACACGGACGTCAAATCCGTGAACAACGCGCTCGTGCATTGCGTGAACGTCAAGCTCGTGAACGACGCGCTCGTGAATTGCGTGAACGTCAAGCCCGTGAACGACGCGCTCGTGAATTGCGTGAACGTCAAGTCCGTTTTAATCACTAAGGAATAAGAATTAAATAACAGACAATTTATGTCTTTGGCTTACCTCACCTTCAATCCCTCTCCTATATATTGGAGAGAGAAGGTAGATACAAGATGAAGTTTTGCATTTTATTTAACTCACATTCCTAAGCTGAAAATTTTCCCTCATATTACGTTAGGAGAGTATTGCTACTCTCCTTTTTTATTTGCATAAATCTTTTCAAATTAATGCCCAAATAATCTTATTCAAGGCGCTGCTCAAAAAATTAGGCGCTTTTTATGCAAATTATGACTAATATCATGTTTGAAATCAACATTTGCATCTAACTATGGGGTTTAAAATAACTAGTAATGACGCTCCTACATCGCTCTAAGCGTTCGCGGTAGCGTCTCGTAGAGAAGCCATGCCAAAGGCTTTACGCTGCGCTAACGTAATTCGTAATTCGTAATTAAACAGGACTTACCCAAAATACCTCTCAAACTCTTATTCCTCCGTGTTCTCTGTGCCTCTGTGGTTCGATTTTCCGTTACCTGTGCGTAAGTCTTATTAAGTTAAGGGACTTCCAAGTAAAAAAATATTCCATCACTGTGTCAGCAGAGGGAGCAGAGGGAGAAAGAATCTGAACATTTTATTTGCATTCACAGTTGAATAATTTAATTTCTGGAAGTCCCTAAAGACTGTTATAGCAGTCCTATCTGATTCGTGAAAAATATAAAATTTGAAAACGAATCGCAAAGGACGCGTTCGCGGAGCGTCTCGTCAGAGAAGGGAGCAAAGGGAAGAAATAAGAAACAGATATATACTTTTCAGAAATTATTTATGACTGCTATATATATATATAGGATTAAAATAATTCGTAATTAGTTAAATTATAAGCATAATGAAAAGCGGAAGCTCAGGCAAAACTCTGTATGCTCAAATTTACTCAATTTAAACCACCTAATTACGATGCCGCAGTTACTTTTACTCTGGCGCTGACAGCAGAAGAACGTACCCGCAGCCGTCATCGTTTTGAAACGGAAGATGGTATTGTGTTTTTACATTTACCCAGAGGAACTGTTTTACACGATGGCGATATTCTGCTAGAAGAAAGCCATAGCAGTTTAATCAGAATTACTGCCAAACCAGAACTAGTGCTGACTGCCTTTGCCCAAACACCACTTTTATTATTACGGGCGGCATACCATTTGGGAAATCGCCATGTACCTGTAGAAATTACTCCGACTTATTTACGCTTGTCTTCAGATTCGGTTTTACGCACTATGTTGGAACAACTTGGGTTAGAAGTTAAAGAGGAAATTTCATTGTTTCAGCCAGAATTAGGAGCTTATGGACAACAGCATCATGCTCACTGATAGTCATCTTTTGAGTATTTTACAGTTGGCTAGCCCCGCTTTACCTGTGGGAGCATATAGTTATTCTGAAGGCTTAGAAATGCTGGTGGAAAATGGTACGATCGCTAACCACACACATCTCAAAGATTGGTTAAAAGCAGAGTTACTCTATGGGGCAATTCGGTTAGAGGCGGCAGTGATGGTACGATCGCAGCAATCCGCAAAAATGAATGATGTAGAGTCACTATGCCGTTGGAATCTGTGGTTATCGGCTGCTAGGGAAACAGAAGAATTACGCGCCTCTAGTTGGCAGATGGGGCGATCGCTGATCCAATTACTTGGTAAACTAGAACCGCAGATTATAGCTATTGCCAATGCTGTGGGTAATCCTTGCAATTATGCGATCGCTTTTGGCATTGCTATTGCCCATTGGCAAATTAGCATCCAAGCCGCATTACTCGGATATCTGCATAGTTGGGCAAGTAATTTGATTACTGCTGGCGTGAAACTCATCCCTCTTGGACAAACATCAGGACAGCAGTTATTGCTAGATTTGCAACCATTATTTAGCACTGCGGCGTTAGAAATTCTCGCGTTGGAGGATGATCAACTCGCCTGTTGTAGTTGGGGTTTGTCGCTGGCGAGTATGCAGCATGAAACGCAGTATACAAGGTTGTTTAGGAGTTAGTCATTGGTCATTCGTCAAAAACTAATAACTAATAACCATCTACCAAGCGAAAGTGACAAATAACAAAGGACAAAGGACAAATGACAAATGACAATGAACGCATTTCGAGTAGGGGTTGCTGGGCCAGTGGGTTCGGGGAAGACGGCTTTGGTGGATGCTTTGTGTAAGGGATTGCGTGAGCAGTATCAGATTGCGGTGGTGACGAATGATATCTATACTCAGGAGGATGCTCAGTTTTTAGTGTGTTCTCAGGCGTTGGCTAGCGATCGCATTTTGGGTGTAGAAACTGGCGGTTGTCCTCACACTGCTATCCGCGAAGATGCTTCGATGAATTTGGCGGCAATTGAACAGTTAGAGGAACGTTTTCTCGATTTGGATTTAGTATTTTTGGAAAGTGGCGGCGATAATTTAGCTGCTACCTTTAGTCCAGAATTGGTGGATTTAACAATTTACGTCATTGATGTTGCGGCTGGTGATAAAATTCCCCGCAAAGGCGGGCCAGGCATTACCAAGTCTGATTTGTTGGTGATTAACAAAACTGACCTAGCACCCTATGTTGGTGCAGATTTAAGTGTGATGGAACGAGATGCTAAAAAAATGCGCGGCGATAAACCTTTTATTTTTACTAATTTGAAAACTCAGTCTGGACTTGCAGATGTAATTAACTTTGTTTGCACAAATATCTGTTAAAAAGAATTTTATAACCCACGGAGGTGGGTAAAGTCTCGTGTAGACGCGGTTTTTAACCGCCCTTTCTTTCTATAAAGCCCTTAGATGCCGACTTCGCACCCGTTCAGCACTACCTGTAGGAATCGCAGCAATTAATTTTTGTGTGTATTCCTCTTTGGGTTGTTGGTAGATGCTTTCGGCTGTGCCTTCTTCAACAATTTGACCGCGATTCATGACTAAAATGCGATCGCTCATAAATTTCACTACACTTAAATCGTGAGAAATAAAAATATAAGTAAGCTGAAAGTCTGACTGTAACTCTTTGAGAAGATTTAATACTTGCGCCTGTACGGAAACATCCAGCGCTGAAACTGATTCATCGCAAATGATAAACTTAGGATTCAATGCCAAAGAACGGGCTATGCAAATCCGTTGACGTTGACCGCCAGAAAACTGATGAGGATAGCGGTTAATTGCATCTGCACTCAACCCCACCCGTTCTAAGAGTTCCGTTACTCGCTGTCGTCGTTGTTGCTTTGTCTTCCCCACGGAGTGAATTAACAAAGGTTCCATCACCGCGTCCCCAATCTTCATCCGGGGATCGAGGGAACTAAAAGGATTTTGGAAGACTATTTGCATTTCCCGCCGCAGTTTTTGCAACGGTTCTCCTTTGAGGCTAGTAATATCTTGTTTCTCAAAGATAATCTGACCACTCATCGGTTCAATTAAGCGCAGCAAGGTTCTGCCAAGGGTGGTTTTCCCGCAACCAGATTCTCCCACCAAACCTACTGTTTCTCCTGGCTTAACATCAAAGGAAACGCCATTAACTGCCATGTTGTAGCGTTTTGTCCCACCAAACACCCCACGCACTGGAAAACCAACTTTCAGGTTGCGGATTTGCAGCAGGGGTTCCAATTCATTAAAATTTGCCGATCTTGCCGCAATCTCTTCGTTAGTGACTTCTATAGGTTGTGCAGGTTCTTTCGCTTGAATTACTACTTGTCCCGTTGGTGTCTCTTCTGCACTCATGTAGTCAGAAACGGTGAGTAATTTTTGGGGACGGCGGTCAAGTGTGGGGCGACAAGCTATCAAACCTTTAGTATATGGATGCTGGGGACTGCTGAAAATTTGCCGAGAAGTACCAGATTCAACAACTTTGCCTTTATACATCACCGCTACTTGGTCAGCAATTTCTGAAATTAGCCCCAAGTCATGCGTGATGAAAATCATTGCCATGTCACGGCTTTGCTGCAATTCTCGCAACAAGTCCAAAATCGTCGCTTGCACTGTTACATCCAAAGCTGTGGTTGGTTCATCGGCAATTAAGATTAATGGGTTGCAAGAAATTGCCATTGCAATCATCACCCGTTGCAACTGACCCCCAGAAAGTTCATGAGGGTAGCGTTCCAGCATGGCTTCTTTGTGTTGTTTAACCAACTGTGCCAACTTTGATGGTTCTAGTTTCGATGTATTGTCGTTGGTTTGATGCSAAGTTTCRATATACTGCTGCTGTATATCTTCATCGCTAGGTAGAAGTTTAACCTCTTGTAGACCTGCGATCGCAATTTGTCGTGCTTGGGCTGCTGACACATTTTGATGGCGCACAATCGCTTCTGTTAGCTGAAACCCAATGTTATAAACCGGATTAAGCGAACTCATCGGTTCTTGAAAAATCATGGCGATGTCGCCACCCCGGTGTAACTGCATTTGCTCAGGAGACAATTTTACCAAATCGATTGCGTTGCCATTCTCCTGCGGACGAAACCAGATTTCACCACCAGTCACTATACCGGGAGTCTGCAACAAACCCATCACAGCTAAGGCTGTCACTGATTTACCACTCCCCGATTCTCCTACTATTCCTAGAGTTTCACCTCGATGCAGCGCAAAGGAAATACCATCCAAAGCTCTGTTAATGTTGCCATCACCGGGAAATTCAACTTGGAGATTGCGAACCTCTAAGACAGTTTCTCTCATAGGAGTTGGGTAGGAATTCTAACTTAAAATTATCTGGATTTTAACAAGAGTTTTGATGTATATGTAAATAAATATGGTTTTTACACTTTTTGGCAGTTTTATCACATACTTCCACAATATACACGCATTTGCGATATAGGACTGCTTGTGACTTCTGCAAATTGCGATCGGCTCGCGGATTAAACAGTAAAACTTCTTCTCCAGATTGAAGGTCAGTTGCTGTCAGCCGATTTGTCTTCCTGCGATTGCAGTGAAAGCAAGCCAACGCCAGATTTTCCAAATTATCTGTTCCACCCAATGACAACGGCATAATATGATCTACTGTGAACTGCACATATTGCCATTGTTCAGATGCATGACAGTATTCACACAGGTACTTGGCACGTTGATGTACCTGCTTTTGTATAGATTCAGAAATTTTGCTACGAGAAGACACAATTTATTTTATTTTATTTATTATGCTTGCTGATTTGGAGCAACAGCAAAATTACGAATTGTGCGATTTACAAAGCTGATATAGTCATCAATTTCTTTGTAGCAATCAAGTTCTTTTTCTTCTTCTGCACTAAGTGGATTTTTTTGCTGTTTCGCCAATAATTCTTCAATGCGACTTTGAACAGTAGTAGATGCTCGAAAAACTGGAATACCTTCCTCCAAATCAATCCGAACCGCGCCCTCAATGGGTAGTGTTGTTGGGAGACTATTGAGTTTCGGTGGTAGAAAAATGGTCATGGCAGCATTAGGAAATTAATCGATAAGTAATTTTGATTGTAGCTTATACGGGAAGATAGAAAGTAGGTAAGTGATGTCTGACGACAACATGCAAAGCGTTAATGTAGACAAAAAAATAGCACACCCTAAAGGATGGCTATTTGCAGAAATTGTCTAACTGTAATGTTAGTTATTAAATTGAATACACGCTCAACTACCAACCAACTTTAGAAGGGAATATCATCTGGATCTGGTTCTTGCTCTTTCACTGCTGGATAAGTGGTTCGCTCATAATTTGTTGGTTGGGGTATGGGTTCGTAAGTTGTCGTTTGGGGAGTAACACCAACAGGATTTGCCGCTGGGGTAGGTGCTGGACGCGGTGACTCGTAGCTGGGAACGTCTTTCTGTGCAGGACGAGATGCTGATGGTTGTCGTGGAGCAGTTTCAGTGAATGATGGAGTTACGGTTGCTGAAGGCAATGGATCGGTATTAAAACTACCTCCAACAGATTGAATTTGTTGCACCGTAAATTCAGCACGTTTTTCTTTAAAACCTTCCATCGCAACAGTATTCATAGTTAAACGTCCTACCAGGATGACGCGATCGCCTTGGTGGTAGTTTTGCTGAATTTCTGTCGCTAAATTCCCCCAGCCGACAACTTTCAGCGTCGCTGGCGGATCTTCTGGTTTCTGGGAATTGGGAAACTGCACTAGCATTTCCGTTACTCCCAAATTATCCGCCGTATAGCGGAGTTGCGGTTCGTTAATAATTTCCGCCATCAAAACGCAGCTGTTCATTAAAATTACTCCTGACTGCAAAAAGTACTGATTGAAAAAGAGAGGGTTTTTCTATGTAGTGCCAATTAATATCTATATAGGTTTAATTGTTTGCATTTTTTAATAATGTTTGAACAAATTTTCTACATCCGCTCTGAGTTTTTAGTCCTTTCTAGCATAAAAGCCAAGCGATCGCTTTGAACAGCATTGAGTATACCGTTCGCCACCCTCGCTTGACTAAATTGAGCATTCAATTCTGCATAGAGTAGTATAATTGTACCACTTATTGATTAAATAGAAAAAATTCTTGCCAAGAATTAAGTCTTAACGTGAACTGGAAAAACACCCAAGGCGATCAACCTGGCTGGAAGGTCGCGCAAGACGGGTAAGCGCAAAAATGCAGGTGGTACAAAGGTGCGATTTGAGGAGAGAACCGGGGCCAATACCCGCTTTTGGATAAAAGTTTGAAACGCCTGAATGATGCGTGTGGGCAACTCACGTTGACGTTGTACTTTTGCTAGGTCACTAAGTTGTACTTGTCCGTTTTTGAGTGGTTTGCTGAGTACATTTGCCGCGACTACAGCATCTTGAATCGCGTAGTTAATGCCAACTCCACCAACGGGGGACATTATATGAGCTGCATCACCGATGAGTAATAGTCCCGGATGATACCAGCGTTTGACACGGCTGGACTCGACTGAGAGAAAAGCTATCTGTGACCAATCATGTAAATTTTGGATGCGTTGCAGAAATTCTGGCACAACTTCGACAACAGATTTTTTTAATTCCTCCAAACCCGCAGCGCGTAGTTGTTGATAGCCTCCTTTGGGGATGATATATGCAACTTGCCACTCATCACCACGGTCAAGCATGGCAATGATTTTACCTTGACCAAAGCGCCCCATTCCCCCCTCCGGGTCTTCTGGCTGACGCGGTAGGCGAAACCAGAGGACATCCATTGGCGGCGAGGTTTCAATGGACTCAAACTCACCCAGGTGGCGTAAACGTGAGTGGCGACCGTCTGCACCCACTGTCAGTATTGCCCGGATTTCATGCCAACCACCGCCTCCCCGATAACGGACACCTTGAATTACGCCATTTTCGGCAATTAATTCCTGTACATTCGCACCCATCACCAGATGGAAATTAGGATATTTTTGTGCTTCTTGGGTGATGAACTCCAGAAATTTCACCTGGGGAAGCATTGTAATGTAGGGGTAGTGGGTTTTTAGGTGACTAAAATCTGCGAATGTGACAGTATCTTCAGGAGTTTTAAACCTAATTTGGCGCATTTTGGTATGCGGGAGGTTTAGCAAGCGATCGCTAAGTCCCAATTCTTCCATAATTTCCATCACCGATGGATGAATGGTATCGCCGCGAAAGTCGCGATCGAAGTCTTTGTGTGCTTCCAGCAGCATCACCGAAATCCCTTGACGCGCTAACAACAGCGCCAATACTGCTCCTGCCGGGCCTCCACCCACAATGCAACAATCTGTGGTTTGTCCGTCTACAATGTCATGGACAAGGTTAACGCTTGGGTCTTGGGAAAGATTTTTAGGTACATCGGTAGTCATCACAACACCTCTTGATAGCCCTAAAATTTAGGGTAATTTGCTTTTGATGGTGCAAGCTGTTTTTTTAACTTTTCGTATTTACATAGAAGGTGTATTATGATGGGCGCTAAACTGTCATTGGTCATTAGTCATTTGTCCAATGCCCCATGCCCAATGCCCCATGCCCAATCCCCAAATTAGTTGTGTCCCAAGTTATTTTAGAAAACGTTTATAAAAGTTTTTCCTCGCGTAAAGAGGAAAGTGTTACCTCACAAACCCAATCTCCCCTCACGCCTGGGGATAAAACTGATGCAGCGCAAGAACGTGCGGGAAGTGTTAACGTTTTGCGGCGGATTAACCTGACGATCGCAGATGGCGAGTTTATGGTGTTGGTAGGTCCTTCTGGTTGTGGTAAAAGCACTCTGCTGCGGTTAATCGCCGGCTTAGAAGTGATGACTGGTGGCAATATCTGGATAGGCGATCGCTTAATCAATGACCTACCGCCCAAGGAACGCGACATCGCAATGGTGTTTCAAAATTACGCCCTTTATCCTCACATGACGGTGTATGACAACATCGCTTTTGGGTTACGGCGTAGGGGAAGCAGGGGAGCAGCGGAGCAGGGGAGCAGAGGAGAAAATACTTCCTCGTCTCAATATCTCCAGGCGTGGGCGGAAAATCTTTTTGTGGGGGCGACCAGAAAGTTACCTAAAGGGCTGCGCTACATTTCTGACAAAGAACGAGCAGTGAATGAGCAGGTGCGTAGTGTTGCTCAACTGTTGCAAATCGAAACATTGCTGAATCGCTTACCCAAACAGCTATCTGGGGGGCAAAGGCAACGGGTTGCATTGGGACGAGCGATCGCGCGTGACCCTCAAGTATTCTTAATGGATGAGCCGCTTTCTAACTTAGATGCCAAACTACGGGCGGAAACCCGCGCTCAAATTGTCAAATTGCAGCGTCAATTGGGGACAACGACAATTTACGTTACCCATGACCAAACAGAAGCGATGACAATGGGCGATCGCATTGCGATTATGTCTGAGGGTAAAATTCAGCAAGTTGCTTCTCCCTTAGAACTTTACAACCGTCCTGCCAACCTTTTTGTCGCAGAATTCATTGGTTCACCACCGATGAATTTTATTCCTGTAGAATTTCATGCCCCGCAGTTGATTACTCATTCCCAGTTGCGTTTCACTCTGCCAGAAGTTTGGGGAAAAGCTTTACAAAAATATGATGGGAAAACTCTAATTTTAGGCATTCGCCCAGAACACTTGAACTTGAGTATGCCTGCAACCAAAAATCTACCAGTGCAAGTAGATTTGGTAGAGAATCTCGGCAATGATTCTTTTCTCGCTGTTAAGATTGCCGACCCAGGATCTCAACCTGCTACTACAGCCAAATTCCTACAAGTGCGAATCCCACCAGACCGATTTGTACAACCTGGCGAGCAACTTTGGTTATCTCTAACTCCAGAGAAAATTCACTTTTTTGACCCAGAAACCGAGTTAGCAATATTTCCCTAATACTAAGTACTTCGGCGTAAATAAATTAAAGTTTGTAGTAAGGACTTGAGTCCTAATAATCCTTGTTTTGAGCGATGAATCGCTCACTACGAACTAGGATTTTATTCAAAATTTTCATGCACTTCTAAGACAATACGCTTGGGTTAAGGCTAAAACTCTTTGTCAAATTCAATTTTTTTAACGAACCGCCAAGGACGCCTTCTCTGCGAGAGGCTCTGCCAACGCACAGCGTCTCGAAGAGAAGCACGCAAAGAGAAGAAATGCTTAACTGAACTGTATTGACTTCTAAGAGGGACTTCAATCTCTTCAACCCGCCATGCAGCATAGGCAAGTGCCTCATAATTGATGTTAGTAAGATGATTAAATTTACAGGTGTTCTTGCACCTTTACAAGATCAAAAATACTTTGCTCAGGTTGAATTAAACCACGAATTAGGCACAATTCAATGGCGATCGGGAGCCGACCTCGATCCAGATGTTCTCTATGCAGTGATTAGCAATCAGCCTATTCCTAAGTATAAGTCACTACGGTTCACTTAAGGATAATTTTAGCGACTGTCTTGATTGTCAAGTGCGATCGCCTGATGTTGTAGCGACCCGTTAAAAGTCAAGCGTAGGCGTAGCCCGTTGTAGACATTGCTTTGTTTGTGGAGATTTATAAAAGCGATGCCTACGGCGGGCTACGCCAACGTACCTGTGTACTCAATCGCGGTGCAACAAAGTTTGGAGTACCTCAAAACGACTTCGGAGTACCTCAACACGATTTCGGAGTACCTCAACACGATTTCGGAGTACCTCAAAACGATTTCGGAGTACCTCAAAACGACTTCGGAGTACCTCAAAACGACTTCGGAGTACCTCAACACGACTTCGGAGTACCTCAAAACGATTTCGGAGTACCTCAAAACGACTTCGGAGTACCTCAAAACGATTTCGGAGTACCTCAAAACGACTTCGGAGTACCTTAACACGACTTTCAAGTACTTTGAAATAGTTAAGTCTTAGTGCGTGACAGCAAAAAATCTTTGATTAGCGTTCGCACTTTCAAAGTTATTAATTTGTAGAAGTACTAAAAGATAGTGCAGATGCTTCTAACAGATGCGGATGGTGGCGTTCCCAAAAACTCAAAATCTCTTCGCCAACCTGTTGAGGATAGAAGTAGTGAAAAAAATGATATCCTTCTGGGCATTCCCAGAGCTTATCTTCTGGCTTCAACCAATTTAACCAATCATGCAATACAGTTGAGTTGACTACCGGATCGCTCTTGCTACCACATACCATCATTGGCATAGAAACTCCACCCTTGGGTAAATAAACCAACTTAAATAAAGAGTGTGACGTGGGAGATTGTTCTAAATCTTTATCTAAGGCAGCTACTAATTTCTTAGTGGTATGAGCTGGTTGATTTCCAAAAAGACTGCGAACGCTGCTTGCTAAAACTAGCTCACGGCTGATGCTAAAAAGTTGTCGTTGAAAGTAATAGTGAGCTTGCCAATTGTTTGCAGGTTGAGCTGCTACAGCCAGCAGGGTAAGCGATCGCACTTTTTGCGGAAATCGACGCGCAAAGGTTAAGGCGATCGCACCACCCATACCATGACCTGCTAAATGCACGGGGCGATCGCGCCATTCTAAAAACTCATATAGCAAATCCACAGCTTGATCTATGGAACTCGCTTCATCTTTGGTTTGCTGATATTCCCACTGGGCGACATTTATATACCTAGATAAATATTCAAGTAATGGTTTATCAAAACGCTTCAAAATAGGACTAGCATTTAACCACAGAACATCAAATGAATCAGACATAAATACCTATAACTTCTAAATTATCAATTTCAATAAAGGCGCACAGCTAGCTGTGCGCCGCAAATCTCTACAAACCAAATTCTGTCTTCAACTGAGCAACCCAAGTTTTAATTCGCTCGTCTGTTAGATCGGATTGACTACCTTCATCAAGTGCCAACCCAACAAACTTGCCATTTTTCAAAGCTCTAGAATTCTCAAAGTCATATCCCTCAGTTGGCCAGTAACCAACAGTTTTACCACCCCGTTGGGAAATTTTTTCTTCTAGAATTCCTATTGCATCCTGGAAGTTATCGGCATAGCCATATTGATCTCCATCACCAAAATAGGCAACCAACTTACCACTAAAATCTATTTCATCTAGATCGGAGAAAAAGCTTTCCCAATCGCTCTGAAGTTGACCAATATCCCAAGTAGGAGAGCCAATAATCAGCAAGTCATACTCATCAAAAGTGCTACTATCCGCCTCGTAAATGGGATGCAATGTCACAATATCATCACCAAACTCATCCCGAATTTTTTCAGCATCCGATTCAGTGTTGCCAGTTTGAGTACCGTAAAACAAACCAATTTTTTTTGACATATTGACACCTGATAAATAAATAGTTGTGTGCTTTGTTGAAAAGTCGCCCTGAGAGGTTGGTTAATCCAAGGTTTCCTACTCATCAAGGCATCGACTCCAGTGTTTGAACAGCCACGCAAGTCAAAAGCGTTATCTTTTTAGAAAGTTTGCAAATAGCTGAAATACATCGCCCGCTTAATGAGTATTACTCTCAATAACTCTGAAGATATACTACCAGACTTATTGAGAGTCTTTTTCATTTACTTTGGTAAACTTTTGTTAAGTATTTCAGAAAACAAACCGAAAACTAGACGAGGCAGCAAGAACTCTCGTACCTTAATTGGTCAGAAACCTCGCATTTACTCGAATAGAAGTAGTGAGATGAACGCCTGAACAAAAAGCATTTCTCAGTTACTGGAGTTTAGACAAAAAGCGATACAAGACTTGATCTTGGAAGAGTTATGTGATATTGTTCTTTAGCTGATTCAAATACGGTAACTGTGTCGAGTTACCGTACTTTTATATTAAGAGTGAATAATGCACTCTGCAAGAGGATAGTTTAAATCAAACGGAAATTGCCCCTTATGCCAAAAGACTGGTTTGAATGGCACGATCTTTACAATAGTGAGCCAAAATTGCAGCAACGACTGCAAATTGTTCGGGAATATATTTCTCATAGTTTGGATGTATCTTTACCGGGAATCATTCGTGTAGTCAGTGTTTGCGCGGGTGATGGGAGAGATTTATTAGGGACGTTATCAAAGCACCCCCGTGCAAAAGATGTGTATGCACGACTCGTTGAACTAGACCCGAAGTTAGTTGAACGTGGAAAACTAGCTATAGAATCAGCTGGTTTGGCAAAGCAAATTGAGTTTGTTAATGGCGATGCCACAAATTCCTCCAATTATGCAGGAGCAGTGCCAGCAGACATTGTGATTGTGTGTGGTATATTCGGCAATTTAGCTGACGAAGCTGAACTGAATCGCTTACTTCGGAACTTAAGTTTATTAAGTAAAAAAGGTTCCTTAATAATTTGGACTCGTGGAGAGACTAAAGATATTCGCCATTCTGATACTGTCCGCAAACTTTTGCGTGAAGCTGATTTTGAAGAAGTTAGTTTTAAGCTCACTCCTACAGGAGATATGGCAGTAGGACTTCATCGTTATCTCGGTGAAGGTTCGGCTTTACTAGAGAATCAACAGTTATTCGTGTTTTCCGGCACTCCAAATAGAGCAGCACAGCCAGTTTTTCAAACCTCTGGAGAATGAATCAGACTCTTTTCTAGAACAATTTGCTGAAAACAGTTTTCAGCTATTTAATCAAGAAAATTGATAAATAGTGCGATCGCTGCTCAAAATATCGATAACGCTTGTAGAGACGCGATAAATCGCGTCTTACGATATCCTCACTGAAGCAAGTCCAAACAGTGACGCATACTCTACAAGTGGAGCATTCACCTCTACTAGGGAAGCTCTAATTTATTTTGATTGCAATTACGCTGAGAGAAGTTTACCAGAATGCCCTCGATGAGAATTTTGAACCTCCCTCAATATAATTCGTAATTGCTAATTCGTAGTTCGTAATTAAAGAATTCAATTACGAATTACGAATTACGAATTACACTTCGGCTGGTTGATATTCTTGTTGTCTTTCCACAAACGCCTGAACACGGGTGCGGTAGTTTCTCACAGTCTCATCTACCCATTCGCGATCGTTGCTATTTGCATACAAATGCACCAGTGGTTCGCTAGCATCTGGTAAAACTAACAACCAACTGTCATCGTAGGGTTGACAAATTTTCACTCCATCAATTAATTCTAGATTTTGCGCTGGGTGAGTTTCCACTAAATAACGCATCAAAGCACCCTTAGCTGTCCACGGGCAACGGACTGTATAAGTTTTGTGAATGACACGGGGCAATTCTGACCGCGCAGCAGCAAGCGATCGCTCTTGTATAGTCAACATCTCAATTATCTTTGCAATGCAGAACATGGAATCAAATCCCGGATGCAGTTGCGGGAAAATAAAACCAGTCTCTCCACTACCTCCCAATACCACATTCGGGTTTTTCTGGCAAGCTTCCATTAAAGCTGTCGGGTTGGCTTTAGTGCGAATCACTCTGCCATCATGGCGACGGGCAACTTGTTCAATAGCACTGGAAGCATGAACTGGTACAACTACTGTTCCTCTGGGGTTAGCGGTTAATATCATGTCTACCATCAGTGCTGTTAAAGTTTCCCCACGAATTGGGTAGCCTGATTCATCAACTAAAATTAGCTGTTCTCCATTAGCGGATACTTGCACGCCAAAGTTAGCTTTTAATGCCTCTACTACATGACCTAACTGAGTCAGCAATCCTTCGCGATCGGTGATTGACATCGCCGTTTTATTGACACTGGCATTCAGTACGACTGCATCAGCGCCAAATTTATCCAACATTTGGGGTAAAACTGCCCCCGATACTGCATAAACATAATCAATCACCACTTTGGCGCGACTGTTGCGGAGTGTATGAACATGCAAAAGCTTTTCAAAAGCAGTGCAGTAGCGCTCCATGACTTGGCTAGGATAAGATACATCGCCAATTTCATGAATTAGCGCCCGCCGCATATCTTCCTTAAAGTAAGCCCCTTCAATTTTCTTTTCCAGGGCTTTGGAGATATTAATGCCTTTTGCATCCATGAATTCAATCAGAATGTAGTCAGGACGATCGGGATGTACCCGAACGTGGATGCCACCAGCTACCGACATTGTGGGTATAACTGTGCGGGCAATAGGGATAGCTGTAGCATCGAGGTTTTGAATATCAATACCTACTGACATTAAACCAGCAATCAGCGATCGCGTTACCATCCGAGAAACATTACGCTGGTCACGGGAAACCGTTACTTTAGAACCAGGTTTCAAAGTAGAACCGTAAGCAGATCCCAATTTCACAGCGAATTCTGGGGTGATGTCGATATTCGCTAAACCTTGGACACCACGTTGCCCAAATAAATTCCGTTGGGCGGTGTTTCCCCAAATCAAGTTAATGTTTAAAACTGCCCCTGACTCAATCTTTTTACTGGGCCAAACACGTACACCAGGGCTAATTTGCGCTTCTTCTCCCACGGTGGAAAGCGAACCTACAACAGCAGCTTCTAATACATGGGCGCGGCGGTCTACACGAGTGCCACGGGAAATTACACAGGCAGAAAGATGTGCTTCATCGCCAATAAATGCCCCATTCCACACTATGGGACGTTTGAGACTAGCATCAGCACCAATAGTCACATTATCCCCAATTACGGTTCCTGCCTCAATCTGTACTCTTGCCCCAATCCGGCAATTGTCACCAATCACTGCTGGGGTTTCAATCACAGCCGTCTGGTCAATATAAGTATTTTGGCCTACCCATAATTCATGGGAAACTTCTTTGTAGGCAAAATCTAATTGTACTTTCCGATCTAAGGCATCATACTGAGCCTCACGATAGGCATCTAAGTGACCGACATCACACCAGTAACCTTGAGCGATGTAACCATACATTGGCTCATCTTTTGCTAGTAGCAAGGGGAATAAGTCTTTGGAAAAGTCACATTCAATGTTTGCTGGTAGATATTCCAAAACTTCTGGTTCGAGAATGTAAGTACCAGTGTTGACGGTATCAGAAAAAATTTCACTACTAGAGGGTTTTTCTAAAAATCGCCGAATCCGGGCTTCCTCATCGGTAATCACTACTCCAAATTCAATCGGGTTGGGAACCCTGGTTAAAATCAAAGTAGCTTTTGACTTATTTTGTTTGTGAAATGCGATCGCTGCTGTGAGGTCAAAATCTGTTATGCTATCACCGCTAATGACTAAAAAAGTTTCATCAAGAAGTTCGGCAATGTTTTTCACACAGCCAGCTGTACCCAAAGGCTGATCTTCTTCGACGGCATAAGTCATCTGGACACCAAAATCGCTGCCATCTTGAAAATAGTCTCGCAAGACATCAGGTAAATAATGCAATGTCGCAATAACTTCTGTAATTTGATGTCGTTTGAGGAGATTGATAATATGTTCGGCAATTGGTCGATTTAGAATCGGCACCATCGGTTTGGGCAGATCGCAAGTTAACGGGCGAAGCCGCGTTCCCGAACCCCCTGCCATGAGTACTGCACGCATAAATCCTCCTTAACTAGTTACAGCTTTCGCTGCTTGAAAACGTGTCAGATATATTTTGTTCTTCTTTCTCTAGTCTCCTATGGATATTCATATTTGAGGAACTTCCACAAGATGCATATAGATTGGGCATGGGGCATTGGGCATTGGGCATTGGGCATTGGGCATTGGGCATTGGGCATTGGGCATTGGGCATTGGGGCAGGGGGGAAAACTTACTGCAACTTCTCCTCTGCTCCTCTGCTCCCCTGCTTCCCCTGCCCTCTTTCCCCCAGTTCCCAGCTTATTGGCARTGATAAAGTTSATATTCGTAGCCGTCYACGSTTGGCAAAGATTGAKTATYAGAKAYRGCGCATGTTTTGACGGTTTCTGCTACGGGTGCGTGAAAGTTTACCAGCCACAAGTCAAAAGGTCGTGGTAATTTTTTTAAAGTATTTTCTAGAGCAATGGTGGAAGCATTCGGATCTTGGTTTTGATGAGCGAGGAGAAACAGAGGATTTTGGAGTGAATTTGCAAGTTTAATCTCCCTCGCAACTCCCATCATTTCCCCAGTGTGTACATAAGTTTTGTGGGTGGTGGCAATCAATACTGGTGT
Organism: Nostoc punctiforme NIES-2108; assembly: GCA_003326195.1. Taxonomy (GTDB): domain Bacteria; phylum Cyanobacteriota; class Cyanobacteriia; order Cyanobacteriales; family Nostocaceae; genus Nostoc; species Nostoc punctiforme_A. Next base: position 147,882 of record LXQE01000085.1, on the reverse strand, counting down.
TGGGGATGTTTGTTGAATTAGTTGCACAAACAGGTCAGGGCGATAATATTTTTGATAGCCGAGATTGCAGATTACTGTAACTGCACTGAAAAATCCCATTAACCAAATTAACATTACGGCTTTTTTCCCGCTTATTCCCCATTTACCTATGCTTGTTATCCCATTTTTCCCTTGCTTTGTTTCCATCTGGGGAGGATGCCAACAAACTGCAAGACTTGCGCCTAGTAAAACCACGATCGCGGGAAAGTAAACAAAGTTATATCTAGCACCTCTGGTAAGATCAATACCCAAAAAGTACGTAAAGATAAAGAATAAAGCGATCGCACCGGTAACTACTCCCGCAAGCACCAGAATCATTATCCGGCTTTCTGGCTGCTGTAGTTGAATTTTAATCCCACGCAGCAAAATTGGGACTGCCCAAATAAAGAAAGTCAGCATCACTACCCCAGAAGGAATCACAATCAAAGCTTGAGAAGATTCAACTGGTAATAGGGAAATCATTGCAATCAATGTTCCTAAAGCTTGAAAAATTGGGCTTAACCAATCTAGTCCAACGCGCGAACCTCGAATCCACTCGGTCAAAGCACCACGATTTTCATTCTCTAACAAGGTTGGTATCCAAATTAAACCCGCCACAGCAGTACCTATAGCAACGGCATAGATGCGCCGCCAGGGAGGAGAGAAGAGGAGAGAAAATTTGCTGCTAGTTTGCAATTGATGCCAAGCCAGAAAAATCAAAACTACAGCTTCTGTGCAGAGGGTGAGAGTGAAAAAATAATGAGTAGCAATACCTAAAGCATTAATTCCTATCCAGAAAAGTGCTACCCATATAGGTAAAGGTGTGCGGTTTTGAATATGACGTGTGGCAATTACTAAGCAGGTGAGGGAACCAATTACCCATAAGATTGCCAAAGTGTAATGACGCGCTTCTTGTGCTAAAAATACGCCATAAGGTGATACTGCCATCATGGCAGCAGTCAAGTGTCCCACTAATCGCGAACGAAACGCTACTCTACCTAATACGTAAACACAGGGGATAGATGCAGCACCGATTATCGCTGGTAGCAATCGCGCCGCAAACAGCGATACTAATCCTCCATCGCTGGGAAATAATTTCATCCACAGGTAAGCCAGCACAAAATACAGTGGTGGATGACTATCTTGCGTGGCTAAGTTATGAATAACATCACCAATAGTAGCCGCTAGGTTTGGTTGCAGTGGTTGTAATAAGATATCAGGTGCGATCGCTTGATCGAGGGGAACTGATAAAAAAGTATTCCCCAAGCTAAACACCAAGGTGGCAAACTCATCAGTCCAAGGAGGCTTTGCAGTCAAGTTGACTAGGCGCAAGCTGATGCCGACGATCAACCAGATTAAAATCAGCAAGGGATTAACCCAGGAAGAAGGAAGGCGATGCCAATTATGCCAATGCTTGCGTTGTGAGCCAGAGTTTTTATCTGCCAGAGGCAGGAAATGGGTAGCAGATGCAGATAGCAACGAGATAATTTGTTTGTAAAAATAAAATGCACCTTGGAAAAGAACTCTCATTGCTGGGCCTCACACTCATGGATTTGTAGATTTGACGTTTGAGATTTAAGTTCGTTCTAAAATCTAAAAACAAAAATCTAAAGCTCAAATCCCTCGTTGTGATTATTTCACGTCTGTGACGCGCCAGCTAAGTTTCAAATTAACCCAGAAATTCCAGATGGTAGCAACTGCGATCGCAATCAACTTAGCTAAATACTGATTTATTTCCAAAACATTATAGAGAAAGTTAATTATTAGAGCTTGTAATATAACTCCTGCCAAACAGACTGCACTGAACTTCAAGAATCGCTTGAAACGTTGATGCAAAGCACGTTGACCTTGAGAAATATCACTAAAAGTCCATACATCATTCCATAAAAAATTATTTACGATTGCCACTCCGGCCGAAAGAATCGTACTGCGAGTTAAACCTAAATGAATTACAGTACGCAGCAAGTGAAACACCGTTAAATCCACAAACACACCACTAAAGCCAACAAACCCAAAACGGACAAATCGACCAACGGGGAAATTGACTTTTCTACTCAATCGTCCTACTTTCCCTGTGGAAAGCCGCAATCGCACTAAGTGGTGGATGTAATCTATATATTGCTTCCATGTCACCTTACTCTCGCCCTCTTTGCGTTCGCAAAATACATACCCAACCTCGGCAACTTGGTCTACTTTTCCCCGGCCAATTACTTCTAGGAGAATTTTATATCCAACTGGATTGAGTGTTGCACCTGCGATCGCACTCCGGCGCACCATAAAATAACCACTCATTGGGTCAGAAACTCTGCCCAATACCCCCGGTAAGATCACCAAGCCTAACAACTGAGCGCCACGAGACAAAAAACGCCTAACAACACTCCAGCTACTAACACCGCCTCCTTCTACATGACGGCTAGCTACTGCCAAATCTGCTCCTTGCTCAATATTACCCAACAGTTGTATTAATACCTCTGGTGGATGCTGCAAATCTCCATCAATCACCCCCAACACACTCCCCCTAGCTGCTTGCCACCCACGAATCACCGCTGAGGACAATCCCCGTTCTTGTTGGCGTCGCATCACTCGCAACTGGGGATATTCTGTCGTCAAAGATTGCGCTATTTCCCAGGTTCGGTCTGGGCTATCATCATCTACCACTATTAGTTCATAGTTTCCTGCAATAGATTCATCCAGTAATTGACTCAATATGCTGACTACATTTTTGATGTTGTCACGCTCTTTATAAGTAGGAATTACTAGAGAAAGATGAATATAATTATCATCTGTACCCACGGGGTTGGGGGGCAGATCGGAAATCTTTAGTGGGCCAGTTGATACTGTTAACAGCGAGTTGGATGAGTTTGTTTTCATATTCCAAATTGCAAAACGAGGGTGTGTAAAGTCCGTGGAAAATAGAGTCAAACATCTGCTGACTTTATTGACTCAACCTAGTTACTCAAAACTTGAGGAATACTTTTGTTACAGTTAGCCGTCGTGAAAGTTTAGTAATTACCGTACTTCGATTCCCAGTATTTTCCTAAATTTCATCTAAATTTTACATCTTACCCCTTGTTTTTATGATATTATACGAAAAATTACGTATTTCTTAGGGAAACATCCTGTACTCTTAAATAAACTAAGTCAATAAATATACAGTTTATTAAGCAGATTTTGATGATTTTTTATACTATGGGAAATATTGATTTAATACCGAGTATCGGAGATTGTGGTGATGTGCTTGTATATTATTGTTGTTAGAGCAAGGTAAGAATAAACTGCAAATGCTAATTATATAAGCTTGTTATGCCCGTAAAAATATAATTTTTAATGCAACAATTATTGAATTAATTAGACACTACAAAACAAAGAAAAATCAAAAAAAAATTGATAAATTTTTGATAAATATTTATAGCTATTTATTAATTGTAAGACAAGCTAGAGATTCCTGTTTGATTAAAAAAAAACGAACTACTCCATCAGGTAAGAGGCAGTTAATGTTTCGTTATTACCTGTTATTAGGAGTAATTTGATGAACCAAATGAGAGTAGATATATATAGTCTCGTTTTGGAAGGTTTGTCAACGTTTAGTAATATAAAAAATAAGCTTCACAAAAATTAATATGCTACTAAATAAGTATACTATTTAGTAGGCACTGTCTTGTAAATATGTCAAAAGTAACACTATAAAATCCCCCAGTAGGGCATTGCAAAAAAGAGAGAAATTTTGTTTGTTATTAAAATGATGGCGTAGTCTTATTGCTTGTTTTGAGTAAATGAACCTCTAAAAATACAGGGTAGATCATGCATATTCCTGATGGATTTGTTTCTATTCCGGTGGCAGGAGCTACTGGTTTAGCGAGTGCGGCAGCGCTGTTTGTTGCCTTCGGGCGATCGCAAGAGGCTTTTGGTATTCGTCGTGCCCCGATATTGGGACTAACCACCGCCTTCATTTTTGCTGCCCAGATGATCAATTTTCCAGTAGCAGGAGGTACTAGTGGTCACTTGTTAGGGGGAACCTTAGCTGCGATCGTTTTGGGCAGTCCTTGGGCAGGAACATTGTGTCTCGCCACAGTTTTAATTATTCAAGCCGTGCTATTTGCTGATGGTGGCATTACAGCCTTGGGAGCAAATATTTTTAACATGGCAGTAGTTGGAGTTTGGGTTGGCTGGGTTTTAACCGAAATCTTGCAACGGCTGTTTGGAGGATCAAAAGGGCGCTTACCCTTGGCTGCTGGGATCGCAGCTGGTGTGAGTGTAGTGGTAGCTGCGATCGCTTGTGCCATTGAATTAGCCCTCTCTGGAACTGCACCCGTAGCCATAGTTTTACCAGCCATGACTGGCGTGCATATTTTGATTGGCATTGGTGAAGGAATGATTACCGGGAGTGTGCTGACTTATCTGGCCAGAGCCAGACCAGATTTGTTACCAGGCGAACAACACGAGTTTCGCGGCTGGTCAGTGCCTATTGTCACGATTTTCTTGATTGCGGGAGTGCTGTCACTCTTTGCTTCAGCATGGCCCGATGGTTTGGAGAAAGTTGCCGAAAATACTGGCTTCCTCAACTTAGCCGAGAGAGTACGGATAATTGTGCCGACTCCCTTAGCTAACTATGGAATTGAAGGTTTGGGGCCAATTGGCACTAGTATTGCCGGACTGGTGGGAGCTGCGGTTTGCTTTGCTGTTGCCTTTGGAATTGCCAAGGTAGTGAAACCGAAGAATGCTTAAACTTTCCTTACCGCTACGCTTGCAACTGTCTCTAGTAATTGTGGTGGGAGCAGCTTTATTAAAGCATCATGCCTGGTATGAACTAAGTATATATGGCGCGATCGCACTTTTATGGGCTTGCTTCTTGCGCGTACCAATTCGCCAATTGGGAGGATTACTCGGTACAGAATTGATTTTTTTGTCATTGCTAGCATTGCCCTTGGGATGGGAACGAGCCAGTTTTTTGCTAGTTCGTTCGCTGGTTTGTTTGGTGACGATGAATAGTTTTTTGTTAACCTTACCGCCCCACAGTTTCGGCATTGCCCTGAAAACCTTACCTGTACCAGCACCTTTAAAGGAAAACTTGTTATTAGCTGGGCAATATATGGAAATTTTGCTCTCAGAAGTAACACGAATGCGGCGCAGCGCCCAATTACGCGGTCTGAATGGAACTACAGGATGGTTGCGCTATGCCAGTGCTGCCATGATTGGAGCTTTGTATCTCCGTAGTTTAGATAGAGCAGAGCGAGTCTATGCGGCAATGGTAGCTCGTGGTTACAACGGACAATTACCCATAGATTCTACCCTCAGACCAAAAGAACGTTTTGCCCTATTACTAGCTTGGGCGATCGCTGCTAGTGTAACCCTAACTTCTTACAAAATTTAACCCACTCCCCATTACAGACGCGACTAATCGCGTCTCTACTCCCTTACATATTGAGTTTGTAAATTTTGAAATCATTAACTTCTAATCCCCAATTATCAACCCATAATCCCCATACAGCCGTAGTCGAGGTTGAGAACCTGGTGTATGCATATTCTCGCCAAGAGCCAGTATTACAGGAAATATCTTTTACCTTGAAAAAAGGCGATCGCGTCGCATTAATGGGAGCAACTGGTTCTGGAAAAAGCACCTTATTGGAGAACTTAATCGGCTTAAAACAACCACAATCAGGAAAAATTACCATTAATGGTATCACCGTAGAACTGCAAACTTTACCGCAAGTGCGTCGTCAAATTGGCTTTAGCTTCCAAGACGCCAACGACCAACTATTTATGCCCACCATCTTGGAAGATATTACCTTTGGGCCACGTAACTATGGGATGCCACCAGCAGAGGCTAGCGATCGCGCTAGGCAGTTATTAGCTGATTTTGGTCTAGAAGCTTACGCCAATCGTTCCGCCCACGAACTTTCTGGTGGACAAAGACGCCTAGCCGCCCTAGCCTCGATTTTAGCCCTAGAACCAACAATTCTAATTTTGGATGAGCCAACTAACGGTCTCGATCCAGCATGGCGGCGTCATTTGGCGCAAGTATTATTAAAGTTACCCGTACAGGTGATCTTAATTGCCTCCCATGACCTACATTGGTTAGGCAGAGTTACTCAACGCGCTTTGGTGCTGTCTAGTGGTCGTATTCAAATAGACAGCGATATTCAACCACTGTTGCAAGATGGTGCTACTTTAGACCAGTTGGGTTTGCCGATAGATTGGTGATTTGGGCATTGGGCATTGGGCATTGGGCAAGGGAGCAGGGGAGAAATTACAGTAAGTTTTTCCCTTCTGCCCCTCTGCCTCCTGTGCCCAATCCCCTCATTTACCCGTAATATTGGATACTATATTGTGGGTTGAATTGCTGTTGGGGTGTTAATGTCTGTTTTACATAAATATACTGTTCTTGCTCCCGTTAGCCTAAGTATTGCTTTGTTCGTTACTGGTTGCACCGACAATAAAGTTTCCCAGTGCCAGCGACTGATTCGAGTTGTGAATGCTGGAACTTCTCTAATTGATAAAAATAAGGGAACGCAAGTGATAACTAGCATCCAGCTATCTAAAGATTTAGACTTTGTGACTAAATCCATTGGAGAACTGAAGCTAAAAGATCCGAAGCTGAAAGAATTTCAAAGCGGTTTTGTGAAGATTTTTCAAAATCTTAGTCAAGCGATCGCTAAGGCAGGTAAGGCGCTTGGTGCAACCAAGACAGCACAAGCCTCAGAATCTGGGAGAGTAAAAATCCAAAAGGCTAGAGCCGAAATTGATTCAGCACTGACAACAGCTACAACTCTTGGCAAACAGTCAGATACATTAGTGAATCAGATGAATAAGTATTGTAGCGAGCCAGAATAATCTATCTGGGGCATTGGGCATTGGGCATTGGGCATTGGGCATTGGTTATTAATTATTCTCCCCTGCTCCTCTGCTCTTTCATTCTCCCACTGATACAGCGATAGCTCTCAGAACAACAGTAACTTTTATCACTTTTTTTTCAAAATTTTCCCTGATATACACCAACTTTATTTGTCAAAAGAAGTATTGGTGTAAGTCAAATGAAATACCAGGAGTGATATGAGTCTACTGATGGCGAGTGTGCTGACAACAGTGCCAATATCTGCGGTCAATTTACCAGAAAAGTCCGTAATTCTGCCAGACAATTCGGTGCAGCAGTCAAGACAAGATAATTTATCTCAAGTTGTCTCACCTGCCGAAATTACACCACCTGAATTCGTGCAACCAGATATAACCACCTCGTCAGCTATAAAAAACAAGTACGAGAATATACTTAGAAAAAGTAGAGAAAAAATTCAATTCATCAGTTACCCCAACTTACCTGAATTAAAAGATACTCAACCTGTAGCAGAAGTTGTACAGAATCAGGAAAGTACAGAAGAATTTTCCCAATCTCCTCATCCTCCAGACTCAGACAACCAAATGTCTCAAGTCACCTCAGTATCGCAACTTGAAAACGTGCAACCCTCAGACTGGGCTTTTGGTGCTTTGCAGTCTTTAGTAGAACGCTATGGATGCATTGCGGGATATGCTGATGGGACTTATCTGGGAAATCGTGCCATCAGCCGTTATGAATTTGCGGCTGGTTTAAATGCTTGTTTAGAGAAGATTAACGAAGCGATGCCTGCGGCGGGCTACGCCTACGCTAACAATAAAATTAATACTGTTAATAATGAAGATTTAATCTTGCTGCAAAGGTTGCAAGGCGAATTCAAAGAAGAGTTGCAGCAATTACAGCAGCGCGTTGAGGTTGTGGAAAGCCGGACTAGTAAATTACAAGGTAATCAATTTTCCCCAACTACTAGATTATTTGGTCAAGCAATTTTTAGCGTTCAGGGAACCAATAGCCCCGATGTCGATTTGTTTCCTAGAGATGGAGTACCTGAACGCCAGGGAAAAACCAATCTAACTTTTACAAGTAGCGCCCAACTAACCTTAGCAACTTCATTTACAGGACGAGATTTACTGTTAACAGGACTGTCTGCGGGCAATTTGGGTTCTAATGCATCTTTGTTATCTACCAATATGGGGCGGTTGGGTTTCGAGTCAAATACAGACAACAATCTAGTTATTAGTGACTTATCTTATCGATTTCTCGCTTCAAATAACTTGGGAATCGTGGTAGGTACGGCGGGAGTCAACCCAATCAACACCTTTCGCGGTATTAGCCCTTTAGAAGGTTCTAGCGATGGTGCAATTTCTCTATTTGGTCAGCGTAACCCAATTTTAAGTATTGGTAACGGCAGTGGTGGTATAGGCTTTGACTGGCAGATTAGCGATCGCATCAGTTTGCAAGGCGTTTATAGTGCCGAAATACCCAGTTTTCCTGGCGACACCAAGCAGGGCGGACTCTTTGGCGGTAGATATACTGCTGGCGCTCAGTTAAGTTTGGCACCCACAAATAAGATAGATGTCGGCATACATTATCTCTATTCCCACTCCCCAGATGGCTTACTGGGAGGTGGTATTGGCGATTCTCAACTGATTTCACCTTTTGCAAATACTACAGCTTTCGATACCCAAGCCATTGGCGCTACCGTTGCTTGGCGAATTAACCCTAACTTGCAATTGGGCGGTTGGGGTGGCTTTACTTCCTCCAAGCCATTGAAACTTTCTGGAACTGTAGAAACCACCAACTGGATGGTGTTCGCAGCTTTTCCTAATTTGCTGCGTTTTGGGAATTTAGGGGGCGTTCTCGTTGGACAACCGCCCAAAATGACTTCTAGTACTTTACCCGACGGCTTCAATTTTCCTAACTTTTCTGATGGGGGGACAGCAGGTGGACGTAGTGACACATCAATTCACGTAGAAGTTTTTTACCGCGCCCAACTAAGCGACAATATCGCCTTGACTCCAGGCTTATTCGTTATTTTCAATCCCGATCACAATGCTGCTAACGATGCATTAATCGTTGGGACATTAAGAGCAAGTTTCCGGTTTTAATTTCATACCGACGTAAATGTAATAAAATATGCTATTTTTACACTGACTAATTCAGTATTGGATGCTTTCACGATCCATTAAGAGCAAGGAAAAGTCATGCGTAAACACACGCGTATTTTTTTTATATGTGATTAAAGGAGCAAATTTTTCATGAAATTAAATTTATCAGTTCAGTTGGGTTGTCTTCTTGTTAGCAGCAGCAGTTTAGCCGCAGTCTTCATCGGTTTAGGTGGAACAAGTGCTTCTGCTCAAATCACAATTCAAAGTACTGGTACATTATCGGGTACTATCCAACTTCCCAGAAATAATCCCAATTTCAATCAAAGCATTACTCGTGTTGATACAGACGACACGGGGACTTATGCGCGGAACTTAGGTACTAAGAATAATCCTAATTACGTTCCTATATACAAGTCAGACTATGTGCAGGTACAAACACGTGCTGATGGTAGTCTGCATTATTTTGTTGACTTTAAAGGCATTCCGATTGTCTCCTTTAATGGCGTTCTCACTTCGCCGATTCTTTCTGGCGGTGAGTTGACACCCTATAAATACCAGGGACAATTGGCAGGAACCACATTTCAAGGAGTAGTTCAGGATGAATTTAATCTCACAAAAGCCTTATACACTGGTATTGTCACCGATCCAAACACTGGAAACCAGTATCAGGGCACTTTTGAAGTGAGTGGATATGGAGTCCGATATAGCGATGCCAATGGTGGTGCAACCCCCACCGTCTTTGATTTCAAATCCGATCTTCCAGGTTCGCCAAAGGTGACATCTTTGGAAATGACTAACTCACCCCTAGCAAGAATACAAATCAAAGTACCTGCAACTGCAACTCTGATAAGTCCTGCACCCGTAGTTGGTGGTAGCACACCCATTCCTGCACCCGTAGTTGGTGGTGATAGCACACCCACCCCTGCACCTGTAGTTAGTGGTGGTAGCACACCCACCCTTGCAACAATAGTTGACGGCGGTGACACTCTGACTATTACGCCAATAGTTGATGGTGGTGACACATTCACTGTCACACCAATAGTTGATGGTGGTGACACATTCACTGTTACACCAATAGTTGATGGTGGCGCTTCCTCAACACCTAAAACGTACACATCTGGGTCTAATTCTCCATCAATTTCTACTACACCTAATATGGAATTGAGTAACGGTAATTCCCTAGAGGTCAATCAAGTAGTTGTCAACCCTGCAACCCTTGCTCAAGCTGCTTGTTCACAGAATTCTGCCAAAAGTTGTACACTACCCACTTCACCCAAACAAGCGATCGGCCCTCGTAGTCGAGTGCTACTGCGTTAGTTAGGGACTTTCCAATAGAAAATATCAACTACTTCTCGTCGGGTGGGCGTCTCGCCCGCCCTTAAGCAAAGGCTGACTTGACAAAAACTTTAGGTGCTTCTGGAAGCATAGCAGGGCAAAATGAAATCAATATAATAGTCAGCATAGGGGCAACATTGCAATTAAAAAAGTCCACAATAAGTTATGCGCGGTGTTTTTGTTGCTCAGACTACCTTTCGGTAGTATTTTTTACCATAATCATTTTCTGGCTATACTAGTACAACACGGCGGAAATAAACCACCAATTCCAAATCAATGAAATGCTTACGCTGTTTTAATTTTTAATTTTTAATTTTTAATTCCGCCTTGCGGTACTAGTGGCTGAAGCCAATTGATTGATAAATTTTATGCCCTTGTATAAAATATATAAAAAATCTAAATTTTAGACATATATTTAGTGATTAGTGAGCATTTATTTATAAATGAGACTTAAATGAGACAAAAATTTTGTCTAATATTATTGGAGGAAATTAGTTTTCTTGGGGACTACAAAAAATTTATCAGTCAGACTAAACACTACAGAGTGAATCTAGATAAATCAAACATCTTCTGAGTTAGCACCTATGAAAGAAGAATTGATCGCCAGAGTTGTGCAGGTCTTACAAATTAATATGAAGTGGATGACTTGGAATTTATTTCTGGCTTTTATACCTTTAGCTTTGAGTGTGTGGCTATTTCGCTTTAAGCGTGGTGGCTCTTGGCTTTGGTGGCTAGGATTCTTAGTTTTCTATGCTTTTTTACCAAATGCACCATATTTGTTGACTGATGTAATTCACCTAATAGATGATATCCGCACGATTCAATCGGTTTGGATGATTACTTTGGTACTCATTCCTGTGTATTTGCTAGTAATTCTCGGTGGATTTGAAGCTTATGTCATATCGTTAATTAATTGGGGTCACTACTTACATCGCATCGGTAAGAGCCAATGGATTTGGCGCGTTGAGACGATTACACATTTTCTCTGTGCTGTTGGTGTCTATTGGGGGCGATTTTTGCGTTTCAACAGTTGGGATTTTATTACTCAACCCGATGCCGTAATAACCAAAGGGGTAGAAGAAATTCTAGGAAAACAGCCCTTGGTAATTATTGCTATCACCTTTGTGGTACTTGCAGGTTTGTACTGGATTATGAAACGAGTAACTTTAGGTCTTAGCCGACCAGACAGTAGAATAGACATAAACTCAGAAAGCGCAAACTCTAACACGCCAAATATTTGATGTTAATGGCGATTTTAGATTTTAAATTTGGGGTTTTAATTAGTAATTCCTTTGATGAATATTGCCTATCAAAAGAAAGATGCAACTAAACTCTCCTTGAGGTGAAATAAACTCAGAAGCAACCGGTTGAACTTCAACCACCATCACTTGAGAATAACGTTCTATCAGATCGTTGAATATCGATATAGCACAGCCGTTGCGGCAATTTACCGATATTGACATTTTGGTGGTGTTGTATAAAGTTGAATGTGCTATATACAACACCAACGATGATTACTATTCGCTCCTTTAGCAGTCAATCTCTAATCGGTTTAGCTCTTTTGAGTGCAACGGCTATATTTACCCAAACTGCAACAGCAGAAACAATAACTGGAGAATTGGGCAATGTGCGGGCAGAAGTATCTTACGAGAAGCTAGAGGAATATCAGTATAAAAATGTCCGGTTGAAAATTATCCGAGCAGATAAAACTGTTTTGGATCAAAAACTGCCGCAAGAAGATGAATATGACAGACCTGTGGGGAATATATCTGGACAAGAAAACAACTTACCAGTGCGAGACTTGGACGGTAACAAAGAACCAGAAATAATTGCCGATTTCTTTACAGGTGGAGCGCACTGTTGTAGTTATTCATTGATTTACCGCTACGACAGCAAATCGCAAAAGTATCTTAAGATTCGTCATGAATGGGGTAATGGTGGCTATCAACTTAAAGATTTAGACAAAGATGGACTGCCAGAGTTTGATAGTCGAGACGATCGCTTTGCCTATGCTTTTACAGCTTATGCTGCTTCTGCCTACCCTCTGCAAATTTGGCGTTATCGCCAAGGTAAAATGGTCGATGTGACTCGTAGCTATCCCAAATTAATCTCCAATCATGCCTCAGAGCTATGGCAAACTTATACTCAGGCACGACAACAAGGCGATGATGGCAAGGGATTTTTAGTAGCTTATCTGGCAGATAAATATCTGCTGAATCAAGGACAGGATGGATGGGGGCGAGTGCAACAAGCTTATAAAAAAAGCGACCGCACCAAATTCTTCACCGATTTACGGAAGTTTTTGCGCGAAACTGGCTACATTAAATAAATTAGCAGTGAGCAATTAATTCCTAACTCCTAACTCCTAATTAATTAAGTTTTCGGCGTGCTGCTGCTAAAATTATACGTTGTTCAGCACGAGCGATCGCTTGATATGTTCGTTCGACTGCTTCCGGTTCAACAGAAATGGAAGTAATACCCCATTCCACTAATTTATCAATAATTTCTGGATAGAGGGCTGGTGCTTGACCGCAGATTGAACAAGGTATATCGGCACTTTTAGCCATTTGGATCAGTTGAGCGATCGCACTCATAACAGCTGGATGACGTTCATTAAATACTTTTGCTAGCTGTCCTTGTTCTCGATCCACTCCGAGCAATAATTGGGTCAGGTCATTTGTACCAATGGAAATTCCGGCCACACCTGCTTTCACATATTCTGGTAATAAAAACAAGACACTTGGCACTTCTGCCATCATCCACAATTGAAACTGCGCTACCTCGGTTAAAAAAGCTTGTTCAACTTTGCGACGGCAAAAAATAAATTCTTCTATAGTCCGCACAAAAGGCAAAAGTAGGTTGACATTGGTATAACCAGCTTGCTGTACACTTGCCAAAGCTTTCAGTTCCAACTCAAATACTGCGGGATTTCGTAAATAGCTAAAGGTGCCGCGTTCACCTAACATCGATTGTGGCGAAGATTCTAAACTATCACGCAATGATGGTAAATCTTGCGATCGCCAATCTAAAGAACGATAAAAAACTGGTCTTGGTGCAAAGGCACGAGCAAATTGCATAATCTGCTCAGACCATAGCTCTAACAATTCTGCCTGACGCCCGCTTAAAATCCAACTATTAGGATGTTGCCCGTTCAATATATTTAGTACCATCAATTCGGAACGCAACAATCCCACTCCATCCACAGGCAGGTTTTGCACTTGTTCTATTAAAGTGGATTGACTCAAGTTAACCAGCAGTTGGGTAGCAATCATAGGTAGATGAGACGTAACAGCAGGATGAGGCGCTTTCGGATTGGGGTAATGGGAGGAAAGAAGATTTTCTTCTCTCCCTCTCTCCATCTCCTCCTTTGAGTCTCCTTTGATGCGATAGACTTCTCCTCTGTCGCCATCAAGCAGCAATCGTTCGCCAGTTTTGATTAAAGTTGTGGCAGATGTTGCATTTACTACTGCTGTAATACTTAATTCTCTAGCTAGAATTGCCGCGTGACTGGTTAATCCCCCTTGTTCTGTGATAATACCACCAACTTGTTGTAATAATGGCAACCAATCAGGTGTAATTGTTGGTATTACTAAAATGACTCCCTTCGGTAGTTGTTCGGGTTTCTGTTGCGGATTAATAATTACCAGGGCAGTGGCTGCAACAAGTCCCCCGGCTGCCCCTAGTCCCCGAATGAAGTGTAAGTGGGGAATTACAGATTGCGAAGGACTAACTTGTGTGATGTAGAGCTTTCCAGATGTAGTTTGCCCAGCGATAGTCCATTTAATGGTAAAGGTTTTACCTAGTTCACTTACCAGTTGAGTTCCCAGAGCAATTATTTGTTGTAAGTATTCTTCTTGTAAAGAGTACTGTTTTTGTTGCGCTTCTGGAAGTAGATAGGTAATCAGACAGGTGCGATCTGGTGTTAACGCTGAGTTCGGCACGGGTTGCGAAAAAGCTCCAGAGGTTGCATCATCAACGCCATAAGCCAGCATTTTATTGCCCAGTTGTTGCTCAAGCACAACCCCAGTCGCCGGTTGAATGTAGTAAACATCTGGCTGTATTTCGCCTTGAGCGATCGCAATTCCTAATCCCAAAGTAGCTTCAATTTCCCACCCAGAGGCATTGGTTGTGAGCGAACCACTGGCGATCGCATTTTCAACAGGTTGCACCAAAACTGCGAGATTAATTTGTTGCAGATTAATTCCCAAGTGCTGCCAATATAATAGACTGCGGGCCCGAAATATTTGGCTCCAGGTACGCTTTAACCCCAAAGCGATCGCTTCCGGTTCGCACTGGCAAAATACCGATTCCAGTAAACCCGATATATTGTTGTTTATACCTGGAGTAGCAGTTGATACTGCCAAGGAAGGTCGAAGAATCAAACAGCTAGTTTGCCATTCCCTAGCGGCTTGGAAAATTGTACTCACCCACTCCTGGGTTACAGTCGCACTCAGAATTTCTTGGCGCAAGCGGCTAGCCACCTGCTGAAGTTGTCGCCAATTAGTAACATCCAGGTGTAGCGAAGAATGGGGTAAGTCAGCTACTAATGATTCTGAACTATTAAGATTTTCGAGAAATTGACGCAAAATTTCTGCCGAAACTACAAAACCAGGCATCACCGGATAGCCACGCTGGATAATTTTGCTTAAGTAAAAGGCTTTGTCACCTACTTTGGCACGGTCTTGTAGTTTAATTTGATCTAGCCAGTAGAGTTTATTCACTCAATTTGTTAGTTGTCTATTTGTAGCCACAGCCATTTCTTTTTGGTATGTTATCAGGTTAATCCACTGACTTCTGAAAAAAAGTACTCAGGGATGACAGCAGTTTTCTTTTGCATGAATTACAAAGTTACGGTTTTTGAAGCAGGATAGAGGAAAATTCAGAATGGGCTACGCCCCGCTGTGCTAACAGGAGTCAGAAATCAGAAGTAAAACAGGCTTGATAGCTGGCTTTGAGACGAATCGTTGTGTACTTCAGTAACTTGAAATGCGCTGTATAGATGATTTGCTCTACTTATACATGGTCGTATCATATTTAATTGTTGAGTATATGGGTTAAATCTAACAATTTAAGGTATAATTTTATGGCTCATTCATTTTAAATAGTCAAACAACTATTTAATAAACTTAAAATTCATATAGTTTGCCATGACGATCCTTGCCACAATTTAACAATGCAAATCTCCATTTATTGACCAAAATAATATTATCTTGTTGAAAAATAATCCTAATAATGGAAAATATTAATTCTCCGTTTCAAAACCATTCATAAATTGATAGATTCCAAATATTGAGGTAGGCTATTGCACTACACCCATTGGATAAAACTCCATTAATAAAACATTAGAATAGTTTTGTACTGTTTTTATAAAAATATTACGATTTAACCTAGTATATAGAATTCTCCATATCAGACTAAACATTGTCAAACACTTACTACCTTGCAACTAATGATTGGCTGAATATCAGCTTCCGGCTATGTGTTGCATTGCTTATTGGAGCAATCATCGGCTTAGAACGCCAAATTAGGCACAAACCAGCTGGTTTAAGAACTCACATGCTGGTGAGTTTAGGTTCAGCCTTATTTACCTTAATAATCATGCAAACAGGAGGACTGCAA
This sequence comes from Nostoc punctiforme NIES-2108, assembly GCA_003326195.1. Classification (GTDB taxonomy): domain Bacteria; phylum Cyanobacteriota; class Cyanobacteriia; order Cyanobacteriales; family Nostocaceae; genus Nostoc; species Nostoc punctiforme_A. The sequence goes on along the minus strand of LXQE01000085.1, from coordinate 131,976 downwards.
GCTAGTCCTGATGCACTTAGCCGTGTGATTCAAGGGATTGCCGCTGGTGTAGGATTTCTCGGTGCTGGAGAAATTGTGCGCCAATCTTCCCAAGAGTCACAGCAACTTGAAATTCACGGACTCACCTCAGCAGCGGCTATTTGGGTTTCGTCTGCATTGGGAATTGCTGCTGGCTGTGGTTTATGGCAGTTAGGATTAATCAGTGCTATGCTAACTTTTTTGGTTCTCAATGTTTTTAAAAGGTTTGAAAAACATCATAAAAAATCAGAGTAGAGGCATACAGATGGACGCTATAAATCCCCGGATGAAAATATCTTTAAATCAATACAGTTCAGAATGAGCAACAAAACCCTGATGTAGAGACACTATTTATCGCGTTTTGAAAGACCAATTCTTTACACAAATAACCCTTAACCCAAGGGTATCGATCTTTAAATAAATTTTTAATTTTTAATTGTTAATTCTCCTGCTTTCACCAAAATAATTTGGGATGAATTCAACCATTGGGAATCAAAAGACCCCAAATGCGTTGTAGTAATCAGGGTTTGAAAGCGGTCTTGAATGGCATCAAGCAATTGATTTTGACGGGATAAATCTAGTTCGGCAAGAACATCATCTAATAATAGTAATGGTGGCTCTTTGACGACTTCTTCAATTAATTGTAATTCGGCTAATTTTAAAGCTAGAACCAGCGTTCGTTGTTGACCTTGAGAACCATATTGACGAGCGGGTGTCTGGTTAATAGTTAATTCTATTTCGTCTCGATGCGGGCCGACAAGAGTCGTGCCTTGGTGCATTTCAGCAACCGCTCGTTGCTGAATTTTTGCTAAAAAAGCTTGCTGTACTTCTTCTGGCTGGTTATCCTCTAAAGGAATATTTGGTATGTACTTGATTTGTAGAACTTCTGTACTACCGCTAATACTGCCGTGCCAGGTGGTAGCAATGGGAGCTAATCTTTGGATAGCACGATCACGTCGTCTAATTACTCTGGTTCCTGTGGTCGCTAACTGTGCATCCCACACCGCTAGTTCTGATTGCTCTGTATCCAGTGCTGAGTCTTGAGTTTTTTTTAAAAAGGCATTGCGCTGGCGTAACACATGGTTATACTGCTGCAAAATGTGAGCATAAACTGGTTCCAGTTGAATTAAAAGTGTATCTAACCAGTTGCGGCGCCCTTCCGGGCCGCCACGTACTAGGTCTAAATCCAGGCTGGAAAATTGGACTGCATTGAGAACGCCGAGAAAATCCATTTGACGGCGGATAGATTCACCATTGAGAGCAACGCTACGGCGACCATTGCGGCGCAAGGTTAAAGTCAGGTCACTAACACCTGTTTGTCGCTCAAGGGTGGCATCAATTTGGGCTATGGCTTCCCCTTCTTGAACTAAATCGCGATCGCGGGTCATGCGGTGCGATCGCAATGTCGCCAGCAACTCCACCGCCTCCAATAAATTCGACTTTCCCTGAGCATTATTACCTACTAAAATCGTTTTGGCAGCAGTAAACTCAACCTTCTGGTCTTGATAATTGCGAAATTGTCGGAGGTTTAGAGTTTTTAGGTACATGGTGAGGATTGGGCATGGGGCATTGGGGATTGAGCATTGGAGAGGAGGAGACAAAGAAGAAGCAAGGGAGCAGAGGGGTAGAGGAGATATAATTAATAACCAATGCCCCATGCCCTATGCCCCATGCCCCATACCCCATTTACACAGCCTTCTTGCCCACAATCCGCAAAAATATCTTCTCCGCTTCAATCCACACGAACATTAAGGCGCTGAAGCCAATACAAACCCCCAGTTCTTGCATATTCAGGTAATGAGTACCAAAGAAATCTCGCAGGGGTGGGACATAAACTAGCATCAACTGCAAAATCGTGGTGACGACAACAGCCGCTAGTACAAATATATTGGAGAAGGGATTCATCTCAATGGTCAGTCGGTTGTTGGAGCGAATAGCGATCGCATGACCCATTTGGGCAATACACAAGGTAGTAAATACCATTGTTTTCCAAGTTTCGGGATTTCCCTGATACCCAGCAGCATGGGTATGTTGATAAGCCCACCACATCAAGGCAATGGTAATAATGGCAAAGATGATGCCAATGCGAATCATATAAGAACCCAATCCCCTAGCGAAGATACTTTCGCGGGGACTGAAAGGCGGACGTTGCATGACATCCGGTTCTGGAGGTTCCACAGCTAATGCTAAGGCTGGTAAACCGTCTGTCACCAAGTTCATCCACAAAATTTGTAAAGGAGTCAGGGGAACGCCTCCCAAACCAATTAAGGGTGCGGCTGCAATTGTCAGAACTTCGCCAATGTTACTGCCGAGGATGTATTTAATAAAGCGGCGGATGTTGGTGTAAACAACTCTACCCTCTTTAGTGGCGCTGACAATGGTGGCAAAGTTGTCATCAAGTAACACCATGTCACTGGCTTCTTTACTGACATCAGTGCCAGTAATGCCCATTGCGATACCGATGTCAGCTTGTTTGAGGGCTGGAGCATCGTTTACACCATCACCTGTCATCGCCACAAATCGACCCCGGCGTTGCAGTGCTTGGACAATTCGCAGTTTGTGTTCTGGGGAAACTCTGGCATAGATGCTCACCAGGTCAACGTTTTGCTCTAATTCCTGGTCAGTCATCCGTTGCAATTCTTGACCTGTGAGAACGCGATCGCCTTCTTGGGCAATTCCCAAATCGGTAGCGATCGCTCGTGCTGTTAATTGGTGGTCGCCAGTAATCATCACTGGGCGAATACCTGCTTCTCGGCATTCTTGCACAGCTGCCCTGACTTCGGGGCGTGGCGCATCTAGCATTCCCACCAATCCCAGCCATACTAAGCCTTGCTCGGATGTCTCGTCCGAACCTTCCGGTGGAATTTCTAACAAAGGTTTGTAGGCAAAACCTAGCACCCGTAGACCTTTACTCGCCATCAGGTCATTTTCTGCCAAAATTTTCTGGCGTTGTTCTTCAGTTAAAGTAGCAGTGTCATTACCCAAATGAATTTGAGTACAACGTGCCAAGGTTAACTCTGGAGAACCTTTAGTAAACATTAAGTAAGGTTCAGATTGGAGAAAACCGGCGATCGCCGGGTCAACACCTCTCGAAGATGCTTCACCTGTGGCGACTCCCTCCACCTGAGAAATCACGCTCATCCGCTTCCGTTCCGAGGAAAAGGGGAACTCCGCAACACGAGGTAACTTACTGTTCCACTGGTCTTTTTCGATTCCGGCTTTTCCCGCCAGTGTTAACAATGCTCCCTCTGTCGGATCTCCCAAAATCGCCCATTCACCTTGTTCTTTTTGCAATACTGAATCATTACAAACAGCACAGGCTACTGATAACGCGGAAATTTCTGGAGACTCCTCTAGGGAAATTTTTTGACCATTTAACTGAAAGTCTCCCGTAGGAGCATAACCTTCGCCAGTGATGCGAAAAGTTTTGTTATTGGTGGAAATCGATTGCACCACCATTTTATTTTGAGTCAGGGTGCCGGTCTTATCAGAACAGATGGTCGTTACAGAACCCAACGTTTCCACTGCTGGCAATTTGCGAATCAAGGCATTTTGGCGCACCATTCGCTGGGTTCCCAGTGCCAATGTAACGGTAATTACAGCTGGTAAACCTTCTGGTACGACAGCAACCGCCATACTCAAGGAAACTTCCAAGAGTTCTTGGATGTTGCTAAAACCTCTGTCTTTGATGACACCGCCAACGACGACAATCGCCACCAGAATTAAAGAACCCGTAACTAGGACATTACCCAGTTGAGTCATCCGTTGTTGTAAAGGCGTAGGTTCACTTTCCACCGCCTGTAACATGGTGGCAATTTTGCCTAGTTCTGTAGTCATGCCGGTGTTCGTCACCAGAACCTTGCCGCGTCCTTGGACTACTTCAGTTCCTTGAAAGACGACATTGAGGCGATCGCCTAATGATGTTTCCTCCGGCAATTTTAGTGATGCCTGTTTATTCACCGCTTCGGCTTCACCAGTTAATGCCGACTCCCGCACTTGTAAATTAGACTGTTCGATCAAGCGTCCATCTGCGGCTATCTGCATCCCAGCTTCCAGCAGCATTACATCCCCCGGAACTAGTTCCTTGGCTGCTATCTCCACCAGTCTAGTGTCGCGGATGACTCGCACTAAAGGAGAGGTCATTTTTTTCAAGGCTGCCAAGGCTTTTTCGGCACGACTTTCTTGGACGTAGCCGAGTATGCCATTGAGGATGACAATTGCTAAAATCGCGATTGTATCTTTAAATGGCACTTCACCGGGCTTCAAGCTGCCCGATCGCAAAGCCATCAGGTCTAAAAACCCAGAAATCAGAGCCACACCAATCAGCATCAATAACATAATGTTCTTGAACTGATCTAGCAGAATTTCCCAAGCACTACGGCCAGCAGTTTCTTCAAGTTCGTTGGGGCCGTATTTTTGCAATCTCTGTTGAATTTCTTGGGGTGTTAAGCCACTGTCTGCATTACTATCAAGCAGGTCTAGCGCTTTATCAACTTCTAAACTATGCCAAACGGCGGCACCTTCAGGCAGAGAATTAGCAGACATCGTGTAGGTCACAGCAAATGGTTACAAAATTCGATCATAATTTAGTGATGGCAGGAATTCCATCTTCTAAAGTTACATTAAGGCGATCGCCCAGTTGTATGAGTGTATATGTAATTCTTAACATTTGTAAATTCCTCCCGTTTTGACATAGTATTATTTCTCACGAAAGAGTTTATCGGAACACATTGTACCGATAATTATTAGTACCCCGCTGTAAACGTGGCGATCAAGAACCACTAATTGATGTACTTGGTAAGAGCAACGCCCATTGTGGGTAGTCTTTTAACTCAGCACTCTTCATCCACCCCGATCGGGGGAGCCATTGCTCGATTAGGATTTTCCATATCCAGCAATTGGTGTGACGGCGGTAAAACCGCTTGAGTCATGTTTCCTCTCCTACCTAAAGGTGAGGGTTTTTTACACTTACCACAAGGTTTTATGAGTTTTGCACTCCCCACTTTGACCGTTAGCCAGATGTTTGGGCAAAAAACAATTCGACCGCTTACTGCTGCTGCGCTGTGTGGCATTACTTTCATCAAAGATAGATTGATTGCTATTGACAGTATCAAAGGGCATCTACTAGAGATCGATCCCACTTCTGACAACAGCAAAATTCTCAATTCCCATCAAGTTGAAGAATTTACCGATGTCACTGGTTTAGCGGCGTGGGATGAGACCCTCTGGGTGAGCCGAGAAAATAGTGTTTACTCGTGCAAGCTCGATGCTTTGGGTCTAGAACATTTTGTAACATTGCCTTATCCGGCGGATGGCGTTGCTGTTTGGGAAACAACAGTTTATGTCAGTTGCCAAAGGCTGGGCTACATTCTGGTTTTTGACCGCGAAACGCGAAAAGAGATTACCAGATTTTATGCCCCTGGAGTTGGGATAGAGAATTTGGCAGTCAACCAAGAAATGCTATGGATTTGCGATCGCACCGAACAATCAGTTTACGCGATGGACAGAGCCACGGGAGAGTTGCAATTCAGCGTCCTGACACCCTTTGAATGTCCTACAGGCATAGCAATCCATAAAAATGCCGAAACAGGCAAAGAAAGTATTTACGTCGCCTACGCCTCAGAGGAGCCTTATATCCGGGATAACCCGAATGCCGATCCAAGTCATGAGCTAACATTCCGCGATCGCACTTTTATTCATCCTCTGTATTATCATTACCAACCAGATAAGCGTTACGCCCTCTCTAATGGCTATCTGATTGAAATGTCTTATGCTGAGGAAATTGCACCCTTAGACGAGGTTTATTTACCCGATGTCGAATGGCGCATCGCCCTACCATCGGAGACTGAGCGTCAAAAGGTGAAACACGTTGAACCCATTGGTATACCCTTCACCGAACAAGTGATAGAAGGGCAACGTGTAGCAGTCTTTAAATTTGATTCTCTTGCCCCAGGTGAACGGCATATATTTGGCTGGAAAGCACTTTTGGAAGTTCGAGGGATTAAATATCGAATTACACCCAGAGATGTAGAAGACGTTCCTGAACTTTCCCCAGAATTACAAACACGCTACCTAGTGGATGACGACGATTTAGCAATGGATACTACCATTGTTCGCCGTGCCGCCAGAGAAGCGATTGGTTCTGAAACCAATGTGCTGCGGAAAATGCACAGCATCCGCAACTACGTTTATGATGAGTTATCCTACGGTATTAAACCTTACATTGATACACCAGATACAGTTTTAGAGCGGGGTGTTGGTTCTTGTGGCGAATATGTCGGCGTTTTACTTGCCCTATCCCGTTTAAATGGCATCCCCTGCCGCACCGTAGGCAGGTACAAATGTCCTCCCCATAGTGACTTAGTAGGAGTGCCGCTACAACCCGACTTTAATCATGTTTGGCTAGAATTCTACGTCCCAAATTTTGGTTGGTTGCCAATGGAATCAAATCCTGATGATATAGGTGAAGGTGGCCCTTATCCGACGCGCTTTTTTATGGGCTTATGCTGGTATCACATTGAAATTGGTAAAGGTATCACCTTTGAAACGGTGACAAGTCAAGGTGAACGGCTAACCAAAGAAGATATCCCCATCGGTGATTTGGCGATAAATCATATTCGGTTCACAATTCTTAAAGAATTACCGGACTTTTGAAGTAGGGCATTAGGAATTGGGGAAAGACCATGAGAAAGTGAGTAGGGTGTGTTATGCCGTAGGCTAACGCACCTTAATACTGTCTGCTTAACTATTATTTTCGTCTACTTCTAAGCTCTTATATCTCATTCAAGTATTCTTCAAACAATTCAAAAAATTTCTGTAGTGCTTCATGCTCATCTACAGAATAGAAAAGGATTATCTTAGCCCATGACTGACCTGAGTTAATTCCATATTTTTCTTCAACCCATGATTGAAAACCTTCAAATTCCCTTTCTGGCTCAGTTGGAGGTACGCCAACTTCTCTTCGAGCCAGACTATATCCTCGCAGAAGCATATCAAGTCTAGTAATTGAACTTCTGCCTAAAAACATTCCTGGTCTTTTCTTTATGTTACTTAGAATCTCGTTGTAAATATCAAACCGAGGAAACATCAAATCCTGACGAAGCCTTAAAACATCTTCACTTCCTTGAATTTCTGAATCATTTTTCTGTTTTATAAATTTTTCAAATAGTTCAAAAAAACTATAGAAAGCATTTCTGTCACTACCACAGGAAAATACAAGTATTCCAGCCCAAGATTGAGTCATATTAGTTTTTGCTCTTTCTTGTACCCACTCTTGAAACCCTTCCATTCCACAAGAGTTTATGTCAGTAAATCCGAGTGTAATTAGACTATCTATGTACCCACTTAAGAATGAACGAAGACAAGTAATTGATGGCTTGTCTATGTATATAACTGGATTTTCTTTAATCTTTTGGATAAGCGTAAAAAGCTCTTTCATGCTAGCAACCTCTAATTTGGTGAAAATTTAGTAATTGAACAACTACATCCTGCTTTTATTAAGGTCAATCTTTCCTATCACGAGGGGATGAATTATCTGGCAGTGTATCAGCACGAATCACATCACTAATCCATTCTCCCTCAATATTATTGTTAGAATAATTTGCATAATCATCCCATGTCATAGTATCGCCAGTTGAATATTCATAAATGACTCCACGAGTTTGATTATTACCATCTCCATCATTTAAACGAATCCACGTTACATAATCACCAGATGGAGGATAACCACCACCAAATTCAATACCTGGAGGTTGAGCTAAACTTCTAATTGCCCCTGGCGCAGGTCGCCAACTTTTAAAATGATGAGTTACAAATTTGTCAGGAGAACCAGACCTCCTGTAATGTACTGTTTGGTGAAATTTGTAATTATAAAGAACTGAAGATTGACCTTGTGGCCCACAAACTAAGTTAAGTGGATAAAAAGAACAATATCTCTCCAGAGCTTTATTTGGAACCTGCTCATTTTGAGCTTTAGTTGTACTGCTAATTGCAGCCTTAGCAGTAGGAGCCAATTCCGAGCCAGCAGCAGCACATTCAGCTTGAACAGCACAAGCGTCTACTAGAGATGACAGCAATGCATAAACAGGTTGAGGTAAAATCCCCTTAAAAATTAGAAGTAAAATAAACGTCCAAATTCCTACTAATCTAAATACAGATTTATTTGCGGTTAATCGCACTAGTCTTAACTCCTTACAACCAAAGAGAAAAATCGATGTATCTGACATCTAGGTTGTCTGATAGGAGAAGAGAATCAGTCCAGTAAAAATACGAGTATTTAGTAGATTTTTTTGAAAATTGAACCAAGGTAAATAAATAAACTAATTAGCTATTAACTCTTAAACTTCTTAAGCTGGGCAGTGGATATGATTGATGCTGCTTAAAATCGGCAAACTCACAGATAGAATTGAATGGGCAAAAGCGGCAGTGGGAGCCAGGATTAGGAGGGAATATTTTACTAAAATTAGTATTTTCTTCCTGATATTTTTGCAAATCGTGCTGATGTTTATGAGCAATATTTGCCAACTCAAATTTTAAGGATTCTAATTCACTATTGTTAATACTAATTAAATCTGATTTTTTAGATATTTCTAAATTATAAAATGATGCAACAGCTTCTCGTCCAGGGTAAAGATAACGAGCAGCTAACAAGTAAACTAATGCCTGTCGTTTGTCAAAAGCTGATTTACCAGTTTTGAAATCCAAAATATGTAAAGTGCTATCAGACTCAATAAAAACGCAGTCCATAGCCGCGTATAAGCGAAAGCAATAATCTTCTTGTTCAACTACTATCGGTTTGGGAAAGCCTTCATCACCCGGAGTTAATTGGATAATATCTTTATCCAAAAGCAACGGCGCATCGTGATATTTTTGCAAAATTTGCAGCACGCGTTGCTGGACTTGAACGCTTGAGTTGCCTAATTTTAGTAGCTGGGCAACTCTTTCTACACCATCTGMTTGCTTYARCAGATGCSTRTGATGATGAAACTCRTAAACRCCTTTTTGMGCKAGTATGCCAATSCGCTGGGGYGCRGTGGCTTGCGYTARRAGYGCTTTGACTTGTGGTTCGTGTTGCCGTGCTTTGATAAACCCCCGTCTCATCTGGCAATGCCAGCGTTCTTGCCCAGTCGCTGGGGCAACTAGAGACCAAAGGTGATAACTGGCAAAAGGTCGATCGGGGGTTGACATTGCTCAGAAACAGTGAGAGAAAATACGGTGGGGAGAAGTTTAAGCTAAGGCTTGCTTAGAAAAGAACTTCGGAGGATACTTGCTGCTACACACGCTTTGCGGGAAGCTTTTATAGTACTGATAATGTACCGGAGCAAGTGGCAAAAATGTCTAGCAAGATAAAATTTGGTACCGATGGATGGCGAGGGATTATTGCCGATGACTTTACTTTCCCCAATGTGAGAAAAGTAACAAGGGCAATCGCCACTTACTTAGAAACAGCCTACACAAAAGATAGACCAGTACTTATTGCCTACGATACTCGCTTTTTAGCTGACCAGTTTGCCCAAACAGCGGCCCAAGTATTAGCAGACTTGGGTTGGACTGTGAAAATTACCGATCGGGATTGCCCTACACCAGTAATTGCCTACAATGCCCGTCATCTAAATTCCGCTGGGGCATTAATGTTTACTGCTAGTCATAATCCAGCACCTTACTGTGGAATTAAATATATACCCGATTATGCTGGGCCTGCCACTCCAGAGATTACTGATACTATTGTGGCAAATATAGAAGGTGCATCGGATGAGTTGCCTGGGAGCAACCCATCAGGTTCAATTTCAATTTTCGATCCGAAACCAGATTACCTGAAATTTATCTACACTCTACTTGATGTAGAAAAGATCAGAAGCGCTAATTTAAAGGTAAAGTACGATGCTTTGTATTCTACCTCTCGCGGCTATTTAGATGAAGTTTTGCAACATAGTGGCGTTCAATTAGAAAGTTTCCACGATTGGAGAGATGTTTTATTTGGGGGTGGAATGCCAGAACCCAAAGGAGAACAGTTAGTTGAGTTAGTGGAAGCAGTAGTTCGCGATCAAGCTGATTTGGGCTTGGCGACGGATGGAGATAGCGATCGCTTTGGTATCGTTGATGAACAAGGAAACGTCCTCACTCCCAATACTGTGCTGCTACTTCTCGCACGTCATTTAATCAAAAACAAAGGTAAAACCGGCGCCATAGTCCGTACTGTCGCTACAACCCACCTGCTGGATAATTTCGCTGCTAAAAATGGGCTGCAAATTTACGAAACAGCAGTTGGTTTTAAATACATCGGTGAAAAAATGCGGGAAACTGCCGTATTAATTGGTGGGGAGGAATCAGGTGGTTTGAGTATTATTGGGCATATTCCCGAAAAAGACGGAGTATTAGCCGATATGCTGGTGGCAGAAGCGATCGCCTATGAAGGCAAACCGCTAAGTCAACTTGTTAAAGAAGCGATCGCTGAAGCGGATGGCCCACTTTACAACAACCGCCTAGACTTGCACCTCACAGAAGCGCACAAAACCGCTGTCATCGATTCCTTTACTAAAAATCCACCTACAGAGGTAGCAGGAATTAAAGTCAAGGAAGTGGGGCGTAAAGACGGTATTAAGCTCTATTTAGAAGAAGGTAGCTGGGTTCTACTGCGTCCTTCCGGTACAGAACCACTGGTGCGCGTCTACCTAGAAACCAACACTCCCGAAAAACTCACCCAAATCGCCCAAGAGTTAGAGAGTGCCATTGCTAAACTAGAGGCAGTAGCAGTTTAATCTGTCAGAGTTAGGAATTAAAAGTTAAGAGTTATGAATTAGGAGTTAAGAGTTGTAAATTAACAATTCTTAACTCCTCGTTTCTAATTTCGAGCAAAATATAACTTCTAACTCCTCATTTCGATCAAAGTATGAAAACTCTTGCTCCTTTTTTGACATCTCTAGTTGTAGCGGTTTGGGTAATTGCGATCGCAATTATTTCAGTCCAAAATGCCACACCCGTATCGTTAAAATTCTTAACATTCCAATCGATTCAGATACCAATGGGTTTAGTGCTAGCTTTTAGTGCCGTTATCGGATTAATTGGCATGGCGCTGCTGCAACCTCTGTGGGGACTTGCTGGTATTGGGCAGGGTAATTCTCGATTGGAAGACGATGCGGAATTTTTTGTTGACGATGAAGACTTTTGAGGTTTGAAAAAACACACAGAAGTAAGCCAGTTAAGTACTCTTGATCTGCTAGTATGCACGAATGTGCATACAATAGATTTAGATGGCGTATCAGTGGGATAGGGATAAGGCAGCAGCCAATCTTCGCAAACATGGCGTTGACTTTGCTGATGCAGTAACCGTTTTTTCTGACGATTTAGCAATTACCATCACAGATGAACGTTTTGATAAAGAGAGATTTATCACTATTGGGATAGATGCTTTTAGTCGAGTTTTAGTAGTTGTGTATACATGGCGCAATGATGAGATTCGATTGATTTCTGCCCGCAAAGCTACGCGCTATGAACAAAAGCAGTATGAGGATGGATAAGTGATGGAAGCTGAGTATGATTTTAGCCAGGGCAAGCGGGGAGCGATTGAATCAACACCAACAGGCAAAACTCGAATTACAATTCGCCTAGATGATGAAGTACTAGCATGGTTTCGTGACCAAGTTCACGCAGCAGGTGGAGGAAATTACCAAACTTTGATTAACGATGCCTTGCGTGAGTACATTCAGCAGTGTCGTGAACCGTTAGAAGATACATTAAGGCGAGTATTGCGAGAGGAACTTGAGCGCATTGGAAAATAAGGATATTTTGGCTTGCCTAAGCTATACGGCTGATCGATAAAGGCTATGAGCGCAACTTATAAAGCAGATTTTAATTTGTGGATTGAACAGACAGCCCAACTATTGCGATCGCATCACTGGCATGAAATTGATGTAGAACATCTGATTGAAGAGGTTGAAGGCTTGGGCAAAAGTGAACAGCGGGGTATTGCCAGTCAACTAACTCGCTTACTCTTGCATCTGCTCAAGTGGCAATATCAACCCCAGCGTCGCTCAGATAGTTGGCTCGATTCCATCACTGATTCTCGCACCCAAATTGAGTTAGCCATAGAAGATAGTCCTAGTCTTAAGAGCTATCCTATAGAGCAACTTCAGGAAAGTTATCAAAGGGCACGTTGCCAAGCAGCCAAGCAAACGGGGATACTTTTATCCGTGTTTCCAGAAGAGTGCCCATATTCTGTAGAGTTAGTGTTGGATGAAGACTGGCTACCGGAAGCAAGCGATATTTGATAAGTTTATTTGTGACTGTTTGGAATGAAGCGCACCACACAGCCACTTAATATGCATTGGCGAGTCTTGCAAAAGTCGCTTTTACTTCTTCATCATTGGCAAAGTCTTGAGCATTGGCTTCAGCAATTCCCTTTTGAATTTCCTCGGTTTGCCACTGATACATCTCTAGATAAGTGGCTACCGCTTCATTAAGTATGTGGCTGCGATCGCAGGGAGGCTAACACCTCAATACAATGGACAAGCGATCTCTACGACGGGCTACGCCTACGCACTCAGCCTGACACTAGAATATTATTCGCAATCTTGTAGAGATGATTGGCGATGAAAATTAAAGCAATAGACAGGCTTGGATATCTTCGAGTTCAAGATCGGGAAAATCCTCTAAAATCTCAGAAACACTGACATTCTCAGCCAACATTTCTAAAATATCACTCACACGAATCCTCATGCCTCGAATACAAGGACGACCACCACACTGACCAGAAGTTTGGGTAATGCGACTTAACAAATCAACCCTTGAGTTCATGCAAGTATTTTAATATCAGGTACTTTTATTTAACTCTAATTCTGCGATCGCAATTATCCCTGCCTAGCATCTGGGTGTAGTAAAAGGGCAATCGCAATTATCTAAAGTTCATATAACAGCACCTAAGTTAGCAGTTTTGGGTTAGTTGTAGCTTCAGGTAATCAATGAAATCCAGAATTTCTGCATCAGTGAGTCGTAAACGCGTAGGCGTAGCCCGTCGTAGACATCGCTTGCCATGACAAAATCTGGTAAATCTATGACAAAGTTTCTGGATCAACACCAAGCATCTTCAACCTTTCCAGCAACATTTTCACTTGTTGTTCTGCTTCTACACGTCGCTGTTCTTCAAAAGTTGTGCGTTCTTCAGCTTCCCTGATGCGTTCTTCTGGTGTCAGCAATTTTTGCCCTTCCTGGTCATACCAGTACAGCCACTCCCGCACTATACCTTGATAAATTCCCCGTTCTCGCCCAATTCCTAAACCAATTTCTGGTAGCCAAACAGGATTTCCTGACATTAAAATATATTCTCCATCAACTAGGCGATACACCTCCAAAGGCGACTTTTTACGCCGCAGGGGACTATACACAACGTAGTACAAAATTCCTAATTTTTTGGCATAAAATTCTTTCTTGGTGCTATATTCTTCCCGATATATTTGGGAAACAACTTCTAGCGCTAAAATTGGCAGTTTCTTTTCTTCCCACAGCACATAACTTAGTCGCAAATCCTCATCAATGAAGCGTTTAACTCCTAAGCTGAGAAAACCATCAGGGACAATGGCTGGTCTGTCAGGGTCATAATAAATACCCATCTCAACACCAAAAAACCAATCCCAGCGATCGCACCAAATCAAAGCTAGTATCGTTTTTAGCAAGCCGGGAATTAAATTTTGGAGTTCATTATCCACAGGGGTGTCATTAGAGTCCGGTAGTTCTTCGGAAGATGGCAAACAATGGAGCGGATTGTAGTTTAACATGAGCGGTTTTGCCAAATCTGATTTTAGATAGATTGTACGTAATCTATTGATGTGCGATCGCATAGCAAGAATGAAAAGCCATTTTTAGCAATCGCCTTGTGTCTCTCTTCTCAGTAATTAAATATTTACAAGTATAAAATTATCACATTTAATTCGTGGATTTTCGGTACTGACTACCAGAGTGTCTAACTGACAATAGCAAAAAAGGGTGGAATATTGCTCAACTAGAACATTCCAGAAGTCACAAAGTATTCAATTTCATGGTTAATTTAGTAGCTGGGCTGATTACCTATACCTACCAAGAGAAAAAATCTTCTCTCAACCTGGACTCAGAAAATGTGGCGCAGCTGGAACTTAGCTAATTTTTAGCCCAATTTTTGAGTTTTACCTAAGTATCTGATATGTCACCACAGATCCATTCACAAGTTTTAATCAAAAACTTCCTAACGGTTTTTTTGCCATTGTCAGCTTTAGTTGGGGTTGTTATTGGGACTATCTATTACCAACAAGTACAAACCGAGCAAGTTCTGCTCAAAACAAATGAACTCCGTAAGGTAGATTTAGAAACTAAAGTCATTAGCAGAGACTTTCACTCGGTTGTCTCAGATTTGATGGTTCTCTCTAAACAAAACGAGCTACAAAAAATTTTAGAGGGAGTGGGTAAACAAGAACAGGCACTTTCCCAAGAATTTTTATTATTTTCTCGATATAAAAAACTTTACGACCAAATTCGCTTTTTAGATCAATCAGGTAAGGAAGTTGTCAGAGTCAACTTTAACCAAGGTGAGCCAGAGATTGTCCCTGAAGAAAAACTGCAAGTTCAAGCCAAGCGTTACTGGTTTAATGACACTTTGCGGTTAAACCAAGGACAAGTATTTGTCTCTCCCCTTGACCTCAACATCGAACGAGGTCAGGTTGAACAACCCTTGAAGCCAATGATCCGCTTTGGCACTCCCATTTTTGATAGCCGTGGGCAGAAACGAGGCGTTGTAGTGCTAAATTATTTCGGCGCAAAACTGCTAGACAATTTTAATCAAGCTTTTGCTAACGCCTCTAGTCAGGGAATGCTACTGAATGCCGATGGCTACTGGTTAAAAGGGACGAAGCCTGAAGATGAATGGGGATTTATGTTTAGCGATGTCTACGACGAGCCTCGCTTACGCAAAAACCGCACTTTTGGCACAGCTTTTCCTCAAGCATGGCAGCAGATTTCTCAACAAGAATCGGGACAATTCCAAACTGCTGAGGGAATGTTCACTTTTACCACAGTTTACCCGCTTGTCGAAGGGCAAAAATCTAGTACGGGAGCAGGACAAGCTTTTGCGCCAAGCCAAAATCAAATTGATCCTAAATCCTATCACTGGAAGATTGTCTCGCGGGTATCGCCAGAGACGTTGACAACCAAATCAAACCGATTTTTGAGTCAATTGTTACTGCTATATGCTGGATTAGTAGGACTAATTGGCATTGGTTCTTGGCTACTAGCAAGAGCTAGTGTAAATCGTCAGATGGTGCAGTTAGAGTTAAGGCAGTCTGAAGTCCAATTGCGAGAGCTAGTTGAGCGGGAGAAAATTCTTAAAACTCGTCTATCTAGTCAAATTCGCAACTCGCTGGATCTAAATACGATTTTGAGTACAGTAGTGGTTGAAGTTCGGGAACTGCTACAGATTGATCGATGCCAGTTTTTTTGGTGTCATCAAGAAGATGAATCTACTAGCTTTGAATTGAGTCAGCAAGCTTGCGCTCCCGATTTAACAGAACCTTTAGGCTGTTCTCCTATTCAGAATGTGGAAGCGCTGAGTGAGGCTGTTATGCAAGGGAATTTGCTTTGCTTTGATGATATTGCAACAGATTCGTGGCTTGATTTCAAGAGTCGGAATTTACTGGTGACATTGGGCTTTAAGTCGCTACTAACAGTTTCAGTTCAAACTCAGTCGGATCGCTTGGGTGTGATTGTCTGCGAACATAGTAGAGAGCTTCGCCCTTGGAGTGATGATGAGGTGGAAATCATTCGAGGTGTGGCTGACCAGTTAGCGATCGCTATTGACCAAGCGCAATTGTATAATCAAAGCCGCGCTGCTACTGCTGCTGCCACTACTCAGACAGAACAACTCAACCAAGTTTTGCACAATCTCAAAGAAACTCAATCTCAACTAATTCAAACTGAAAAAATGTCGAGTTTAGGTCAATTAGTCGCTGGGGTAGCTCATGAAATCAATAATCCAGTTAACTTCATCTACGGCAACCTGACCCATGTAAATGAATATATGCTGGGCTTATTGGAACTGGTAGAACTCTATCAAAAAACTAATGCTAGTCCAACACATGAGATACAAGTTCATATAGAAGCAATCGACCTTGACTTTATGATTGAGGATCTACCTAAAATCCTAACTTCAATGGAAATGGGAGCTAATCGCATTCGTGAAATAGTTCTATCCTTGCGGAATTTTTCTCGACTTGACGAAGCAGATATGAAACCTGTCAATATTCATGAAGGTATTGATAGCACACTACTGATTTTACAAAATCGCTTCAAACAAACGTCTGGAAATACCGCAATTGAAATACTAAAGGAATATGGTGATATCCCTTTAGTGGAGTGCTATGCCGGACAACTCAATCAGGTGTTTATGAATCTGATCGGTAATGCCATTGATGCCCTGGATAGTTATAACAGTAAGCGAACTCTTGAGGAGATAGAAGCTAAACCCAGCCAGATTGTAATTCGTACTGAGTTACGCAACTTGGATCGTATAACTGTGCAAATTGCAGATAATGGCCCTGGTATGACCGAAGTCATTAAGCAACGATTATTTGATCCTTTCTTTACCACAAAAGCCGCAGGTAAAGGCACTGGATTAGGATTAGCAATTAGCGATCAAATTGTCACAGAAAAACACAACGGAGCTATTTGGTGTATTTCCGAACCAGGACAGGGAGCAGAGTTTTGGGTAGAAATTCCGATTAATCAAAGTTCTAAACTAGGGACTGCAAGTACTGCGACTCTATCCAGAATTTGATGCTATTCTGGTCAAATTAAAAATGACATGACTAATATTAGCGATGTCTACGACGGGCTACGCCTACGCGCTGATTTTAATAGCCCTTGGAAAGAAATAATAGAAGCCTATTTTCCCCAAGCCATGCATTTCTTTTTTCCAGAAACTTCTGCATTAATTGATTGAGAACGTCCATACGAGTTTCTAGATAAAGAATTTTAGCAAATAGCTATTGAAGCTGAACAGGGTAAGAGATATGCCGATCAACTAGTCAAAGTTTGGCAAACCCAAGGGGAAGAACTTTTTGTAATAAATATATCTACTCACTTACCCTATACAGGATTTTTGAACTCACCTCTATGATTTGTTTTTTACTTTAATAAATCAAACTTTACAAGTGAGTAACAAAAAGGGCAGGTACAAAACCCGCCCTCAAAGTAATCAATATTTAAACTAAACTAGCGATCGCAACTTAATTACCAATTTCCGGCGCACTCAAAGAAACCTTTAGTGTTTCGTCTTTTTGCTGTGCTAATGTCGGCACGGAATCACGCAATCTTGCGGTCAATTGTACAGTTGTAGCGTCGTACATCTGAGTCAGCAATTTTGGATAGAAACCAATACCAATAATTGGAATTAACAAACAGGCAATGATAAATACTTCACGGGGTTCGGCATCTATCAAAGCTTGGTGAGAAACTAATTCCTCGTTCTCTTTACCGTAAAAAATTTCTCGCAACATCGACAGCAGATAAATCGGAGTTAAAATCACTCCCACTGCCATCAAGAACACCACGATCACTTTAAAGGTAGAGCTATAAGCATCGCTAGTAGCAAAGCCCACAAATACCATCAATTCTGCTACGAAACCGCTCATCCCTGGCAATGCCAAAGAAGCCATTGAACAGGTGGTGAACATGGCGAAAATTTTCGGCATTCTCTTAGCGACACCGCCCATTTCATCCAACATCAGGGTGTGCGTGCGATCGTAAGTTGCCCCTACAAGGAAGAACAAACTCGCCCCAATTAACCCGTGGGAAACCATTTGCAATACTGCCCCACTCAATCCCAAATCGGTGAAGGAGGCAATACCAATCATCACAAAGCCCATGTGAGAAATTGAGGAGTAGGCAATTTTTCGTTTTAGGTTTCGCTGGGCAAAGGATGTCAAGGCAGCGTAGATGATATTAACTACCCCCAAAACCACCAACACTGGTGCAAAATAAGCGTGGGCATCGGGGAGCATTTGAGCATTCATCCGAACTAAGGCGTAACCGCCCATTTTCAGGAGAATACCTGCTAATAACATGTGTACAGGGGCTGTAGCTTCACCGTGGGCATCAGGTAGCCAGGTGTGCAAGGGAATAATCGGCAACTTGACGGCGTAAGCAATCAGGAAGCCAGTATAGAGTGCAAGTTGGAAATTCAGGGCAAAATCTTTTAAGGCGATCGCTCTCATGTCAAACGTCACCGTATCGCCGTAAAATCCCATTGTCAGGGCAGACAGCAAAATAAACAGCGAACCGCCAGCGGTGTATAAAATAAATTTAGTCGCTGCATATTGCCGCCTTTTGCCTCCCCAAATCGACAGCAGAAAGTATATCGGTACTAGTTCCAGTTCCCACACCAGGAAAAACAACAGCATATCCTGGACGGCGAACACGGCAATCTGACCGCCATACATCGCCAAAATCAAGAAGTAAAATAGCTTGGGCTTGAAGGTGACAGGCCAAGCTGCTAGAATCGCCAGCGTGGTAATGAATCCAGTCAAAATAATTAGGGGCATGGACAAGCCATCAGCCCCTACTGACCAATTCAAACCCAATTGTGGTACCCAGGGGTAACTTTCCACCAACTGTAAATCTGGATTGGAGAAATCATACCCAGTATAAAAAGCGTAAACAATTAGTGCAAAATCTATCAGCCCTACGACGAGGGAGTACCAGCGCACTGTTTTGCCTTCTTTGTCAGGGATGATGGGAAGAAGTAGCGACGCCGCTATCGGAAACAGAATAATCGTCGTCAGCCAGGGGAAATTAGCTATATTCATCACAATCAATCTGCTATCAAAATCATGTTTGGCAAAAAGTCACTAGTTATTAACTAACAGCTTTTTAGCAATTTTTCCTTCATTGTTAGGTTGATTTAATTAAATTGGCAATCCCCCATTTGGTATCCGAGGAGTCTATTTTTACTTGAGGGAATGCAGTACATCAGTTTAAATACTGGTATTCAAGTCAAAAATTTACCCTAACAAAAGCCGCTAAACTAGAATTTAAGGAATGTGCGATCGCGTAGCCAAACCCATCGCTAAAGCAAAAACGCCAATAAGAAAACTAAGCTGCATATTTAATAATCTCTAATTCTGCTCCATTATTAATAGCTGACTCTGCTTTTTGTAAAACCTGTTCTGTCACTGCATCACTTAAATAATATTCACCACAGTTATCACAAATTTCTGCTGGGACTTTTTTTAAAACAATAATACATTCATCTCTTTCTAATGTCACAGTTACTAAACCTGGTTTAGTTCCTCCATGCTTACAAATTACGCATTTCATCATCTTTGTCTCCTAGTTTTAAAACCATCTAACCAAATATTAGTATCAGGAATATAAGCTGTTACTACATATCCTGTATCTGTAGCTTCATTGTAGGAAAATACAACATGAATCGGCTTACCTTCTAGAAAATCCAATATTAGATAACTGGGGTAAGGTGTATCATCAGGATTTTCTTCTATCACTTCTCCATAATAAATCGCAGCTTTTACTTCTTTTTGACTGATGCGACGATAAAACATTTGTTGGATAGCATGACGGGAGAAAACTAGATTTTCACAATACATACATGAATTATTTTTAAATTATAATTAGTGATAAACTTATTATTTTGCTGAATCTTGGGCTTATATTAATTTTTCTCTTAAGAGATCGCCCAGAATACCATATCATTTATCTACTGTGTAGTCTGTCTTCCATAGCAATAACTTCATGCCTTTCTCCGATTTCACTAATCCTTACCAAAATCCGGCTAACATACCACAGAAGTATCGCCAGCATATAAATCTACTGAAGTTATTTAAAGCTGATGGTTCTTATGTGCGTCCAGCAGAAGACCCTGTGACGATGTGGGCGCTTGAGATTTTAGTAGAAGAGTACGGTGTTCCACTAGAGGCAATGGAACTAGAACTAAGTTCAGATTTTTCCGAGGGAACTCATCAAGGTGGGCGACGCTATCAAGGACGGGCAGACCTTGTAGTTTACGATGACCGTTATGCTGATTCTGTAGGTAATTTGGATGTAGCCTTCATTATGGTGGAGGCTATGGAACCAAGTAAAAAAGTTGGCGGGACTGAGGGCGAAGGTTGGGTTGATCATCTTAACCGACTCAATGCTTACATGAGTGCTTCACCATCTGCCCGTTATGCCATTTTAACCAGTGGTAAACATACAGTAATTTATCGTCGTGACCTTGAATATCCAAGAAAGTTAGAAATAATTGGTGATTTACAGAAGTATGAAAGCGCCCGTGAAGCCGCAAAGCACAGTTTTTATACTGTAATCCTTAATCCCAGTGAACCAGATGGGATTCAAACCGGACTCACGCCCCTAACCCGTGATAAATTTCGGGAGGTTTTGGGAGATACCCGTTCTGGTTGTCACTCTATTCTGAGAGATAATGAGGGTTTGCAGCCACAAGAAGCCGTTGATGCAATGGTTAAATTCTTGTTTGCTAAGTGGTATGACGAACAGGCAACAATTGACTTGGTAAAGCAAACAGGAGAATCACGGGCTTATGTATTTAGTGCTCGAAATGTGATGCACGTAGCGCGAGTTAATACTTTAATGAATGGCGCACAATATGCCGATTTAAAGGTAATGGATTCGCTGGAGCGATTGGGTAGCATTACAGGAGGAATTACAGAGGGGCTTCCAGAACGTCCTGGGTTTTATCTGGGAGGGTTGACGATGATTTTAACTAATCCTCCTTTTGGTTCTAAATTGACAAATGAAAATGTTTTGAAGGACTTTGCTGGACGAGATGGAGTTAGTAAGAATCGACGGCCCTTTTGGTAGTAACCGTAAAGTTGATATGTATCAGGATAGCGGAATACCTTACATTAGAGTTAAGGATGTTCTACCTTCAGGAATTTTTTTAGATAAACTTAAATACATATCTCACGAAAAACACAATGAATTGATTCGTAGCCGTGTAGTTACTGGAAATGTTTTGATAACGATAGCGGGTAGGCTTGGGACTGCTGCTGTTTTTCCTGAAACTCTGAAAGAAGGTAATATTACAGGTCATATTATCGGTTTAGAACTTTCAACAGAAATAAATTATCATTATGTTGCGACATTTATTAATTCTCAATTAGGTGAATTTCAAGCGATTAGATTAGGACATAGAACAACAAGACCAGAATTAAATTTATCTGAAGTTGGAGAATTTATAATCCCTGTTCCGCCTCGTTATATTCAAGATAATATTTCTCAATTAATGCAGGATAGTTATGCTAAACGACAGAATAAATTATCTGAAGCAGAAAGATTACATCAAGAAATTGATAAATATCTTTTAGGAGAATTGGGAATCGATATTATAAAGCTTAAAAGTCAGCGTCGAACTATCAAATCCATACGTTGTCTGACTAGCGGTCGATTTGATTTTGAAGCTGTAGTTACTTTACAAGAAATTAATTTTGGATTAATCAAGCCAGTTTTACTTCAAGAAGTTGTTAGGCAAGTTAATCAACGCGTTACTCCTGTAGATGAGTATGCCAATGAAAATATTAATTATATTGGACTAGGTAATATTGCTTCAAATACTGGTGAATTAGTAGATTTTTTCCCAGTTAAAGGAGAGGAAGTTCTGAATTCATCACCAAAATTTGAACTTGGTGACATACTCTTCGGGCGTATGCGGCCATATCTGAACAAAGTCTGGTTAGCTGAATTTGATGGTGTCTGTTCAGGTAAAGCAGTTGTACTTCGACCTAACAAACAAAAAGTAGATCCTATTTTTTTACAAGCACTGCTTTTAAGTCAAATTACTCTTAATCAAGTTGTGCCACTACAGAGTGGTACTTCACTTCCTAGAGTTTCAGCATCAGATATTCTTAGTATTAAGTTGCCAATACCGGAAGACTTAAACAAACAAAGAAAAATCAGTGCCGAAATCTCACGCCGTCGTGCTGAAGCTAAAAAATTGTGTATAGAAGCCGAAAACTTAGTAAATGAAGCAAAAACCCGTGTTGAGCGCATCATATTAGGAGAGGAAGATGCCACATGAAGGAGGGCAGCAAGTACCAGCCACTCCTTGAATTTTTACGTGGCAGTGATCAAGATGAAATAACTTTATCATTTGTTGAAATTGAGACTTTAATAAAAGATACTTTGCCCAATTCAGCAAAAAGTAAATCGGCGTGGTGGAGTAATCGCAGCAAAGGCGCATTGCAGGCTTTGTCCTGGATAGAAGCAGGATATCGCGTTGGAGATGTTGATTTTGATAAGCAATGCGTTACTTTTCGCCAATTTACTACTAGCGAACAAGTGCGGCTTGTAGATGGAAAAGTGGTATGGAATAGCAAATCAATCAAGGCATTACGTCTCCAAATGGGTTTAACACAGGCAGAATTTGCAAAACAAATGGGTGTGCGTCAGGCAACAGTCAGTGAATGGGAAAACGGAATCTATGAACCAACTCGCTCAAAGTCGAAACATTTGGAATTAGTTGCTCAGATGCTTGGATTTACACATCAGGAAGAAAGCTAAAATTTCTAAGTTTGTTTTTGACATTTATTCGGTTAGCGTATATTGTCAGGATAGCATTTGCTTCTGGCAGTAGTCAAGCATGAATATTCAAAACACCGAACCCAAAGCCCTCTTCCTCTCCCCTGACGGCAACGTATACCCCGACAATCTAATTTGCACTGGCATCATCCCCGCAGAACTCGACGGCAAACCCTGCCCCCATTCCCAAGCAGGGCGCTTTCCCGGCATCAAACCCCTTAATCCTGAAGACTCAAACTACACCATCGACAAAGGAAAACCAGGCGACCTTTGCCCAACCTGCGCCAAACAACAACTTGCACACCTTGGACACTGGCAAGGTCACAGAAATCAAATATTCCCCGAAGAACTTCTATCATTGCGGTTGTTCAAGTGCCGGATGTGGCTATGGCTAGTTGTCCCAGGACTCCACGACCATGATGCAACCCAGCTTTTACCACAAAAGCTATGAGATGAGAGTGTTTAGAAGCGATGAAAACACACTCATACTTACAGCAACCTGACAACAAAATTACAAATCTTGTCAAAAGCCAGCAAATAAGTTTCTGAGGCTTCCTGCTGGCTCTTGGCTCCCTAACAAAAGGAGACATTCACCATGATAAAACCAGTTATAGCCCAAAATCATCCTTGGGTGATAGTAAAAACTGTAGTGATTACGCAATCTCACACCGTCGCCCGTTTTGCTAACCGCCAAGATGCAGACGACCATTTAAGATTTTTGCGTCGAACTATTCCTAATGGGGGTTTTGAGATTATGTTTGAACCGCCAGATAATGTAAAAGAAGACTTGAATATTTAACAAAATTTAGGGGGTTTAAATCCCCTACTAATTGATTTTTGAATTCTATTCTCGACCAATCCAGTACACAGGCTTACGTTTGTGATGTGCTATGGCTAGAATCCGAATTAAATCATCATCAACAACACGGTATAGGAGTGAATAAGGAAATTTAGGCAGAATCAGCCGACGAACAAATCCTCGAACTACTACACCAGCAGCAGGATAACGCATAAGGAGATTGATT
This sequence comes from Nostoc punctiforme NIES-2108, assembly GCA_003326195.1. Lineage (GTDB taxonomy): Bacteria > Cyanobacteriota > Cyanobacteriia > Cyanobacteriales > Nostocaceae > Nostoc > Nostoc punctiforme_A. Next base: position 108,367 of record LXQE01000085.1, on the reverse strand, counting down.
GCACCTTCTACTTCTGTCAAGTAATCTAGCCCTAGCCCCTGATTTTGTTCCTCGTAATAACTTGCGACATCAACCAGTTCTTGCTCTGCCAATGGATGAAATACAATTCTTGTCATTGTAAAGATGCACGAACTCGTTGAAATACTTCTTCAGCCGGAATACCAGTAATTTGATTGGTGTTCATATCTTCATCACGCTTCTGGGCTTCTTCAGCCCAACTAGCCGCAATTTCTTGATCTATTCCACTTTCTTGACCCAATCTTTCCAGTAATCTTGCTAATAAAATCACTTGAGAATCTTTTGGAAGTGCAAGAACTTCGGCTTCAAGCTGTTCAAGGGTCATAGTGAGTACCTAAACTCTTTAGTACAGTAGCTCTTATTTTACTGGAAGTACAAATCATAAAACCTCAACAGCTAATACTGCTGAGGAATTAATTTAAGCTAAAAAAAGGAGTCTAAATTAGACTCTTAAAAAACTTAGGGGCGGACGATCGCCCACCCCGATTAAAATCAGGTAACACCAAAGACAATCACTAAGCCCAAAACCGCCCCAAACACAATCAAGGGATAGAATTGAGCCTAACGGACTGCGAAACCGAAGACGCAGGTTATTGAATGTTTGATAGAAAATTTTTCCATTCAAACCCAAGGGGCGCTCAAAAAACTGGTTAAGACATAAATTGTGCTTACTTAACCAATCCTCTAGCTTTTACAGGAATCTCAATCACAAACTTTGTGCCTTCCCCCAGTGTGGATTCACACCAAAGATTACCCCCATGCTTATCAGTCACAATTTGATAACTCATAAATAAACCCAAGCCAGTGCCTTTGCCAACGGGCTTGGTGGTGAAGAAAGGATCAAACAGTTTAGAGCGAATCTCTTCTGGAATGCCTATTCCATTGTCATAAATCATAATCATCACTTGGCTTGTATCGATTTGACGAGTTTGAATCCAGATGGTATTGAGGTTGGCTGAAATGTCTTGGAACGAACGCCCCTGATTAGATTCTTCTAATGCATCGATAGCATTGCTCAAAAGATTCATAAACACTTGATTCAGGGAGCCAGCATCACATCCAATCAGTGGTAATTGACCATACTCTTTAATAACCTGGATCTGGGGGCGAACGGCTGTCGCTTGCAATCGATGTTGCAAAATTACCAAGGTACTATCAATCCCTTGATGAATGTCTACCGCTTTCAATTCTGCTTCATCCAAACGCGAGAAGTTCCGCAGCGATAACACAATAGTAGAGATGCGCTCAGTACCGATTTGCATGGACTGAAGAATCTTGGTAACATCTTCTTTTAAAAAATCCAGTTCAAGTTTATCCAATTCTGCGTACAGGGCTTGAGGTGGATTTGGATATTGCTGTTGGTAAGCTTCCAATGCTCTCAGCAGACCTTGGATATGCTCAGAAAGATAAATTAAGTTGCCATCAATGAAACTAACCGGGTTATTGATTTCATGGGCTACCCCTGCCACCATCTGTCCCAATGCAGACATTTTTTCACTGTGAATCATCTGTAATTGAGTCTGTTTAAGCGTTTGTAGGGTTTGCTGAAGAGTCGTATTTTTTTCATTCAATTCTTCAGTTCTCTGCTGAACTCGAATTTCTAGAGTTTCGTTGGTTCTAGCTAATTCGGTAAAAGCTAAACGCAGCTTGGTTTCTGCTTGTGTTCGTTCTGCGATCGTCGCTGTCAGTACAAGAATGGTGAGTGTAATCACGCCAATAAACAATTGTAGTTGGATCAAAGATTGGTTAAGATCCTGACTCACAAAACCACCTTTGCCATTGACAGTTGCGATCACAGCGATCGCAGCCACAATAAAAGTTAACAGCGTTGCACCCGGTTGCCCCAGTCGAAAGGCAGACCAGATCAACATCGGAATCAACATATACTCCAGGTGATATCCCTCACTAAAAGCAACTTTGACGATGAAAATTACCAACCCCATCAAGATAACTGGCTCTACTACGATTAACCAGAATCTCAAACGGCGTAAGTCAGCTTTTAAGTGTCGAATATAAGAGAGATTAAAAGAATCCTCTGACGTTGAACTCAGAGATAACCATTGCCAGATTGGATGTTGTTTTTTTTGAATGAATTGCCCCCAACTAAGCAAAATCGGGGTGACAATAAAAATTCCCGAAACATTAGAAATCCACCAAATTAACCAAATTGTTCCATACGCTGTCCAGGGAACTTTACCACTCAATGCCAAGCAAGCCACTCCAACAGTTGCATTGATGCTCGGCCCTACCATGCCGGTTAAGATCAAAAATTTGAATACGTTGGTGACACGTTCTAAGGGATAGTTATGGTTGGTAGTTTTCCGCAGCAGGGAGGCACCCAACAGAGTCCCCAGGGTTGTTCCGATCGCAATTCCCAAAACTGGCAGCGTTGAAATCACTAAGGATAAGAAATTTGTTGGATCTCGGAACGCCCAGAAATTGGCGAGAAATGAACCCAACAAAACACCGTACCCGATCCAGTTACCAAACAACAGAACAGCCCCAGCAGCAATTCCATCCGGCGGCCAAACTGGAGTCACATCCTGAGGTGTGGAGGCAAGATGACGTGAAATTTCAGCCATTTCATAGTAGGCGATCGCCAAAACAACGGTGCCTCCGATTTGTCTTAGGGAATGAGGGAATATAGGGGATTTTTGTTGAATCATCCGTTGTTTTAGCTGCTTGATATCAAGGTTGCTTGTCTTTACATAGAATGCCCTTTTCTCTTAGAGGTTGTTTGAAAAGTCTAATTTATTACTCACCGGACGACTAGAAGTCGCGGCTATACAGACAAAACCTGCGGAGGCAGGTTAAAAACCCTTGATTTTGATTAGTCCACGGAGGTGGACTAAGTTTTGTGTAGTAGCGAATTCTATGAGACTGTTGGCGAATTGCGATCGCTACCCTCAAAGCATTGAGATGTCATAGCGCCTCACCCCGTAAATTGTGGTTTACATGAATTCGCCAACAGTCTCATTCTATTCACCCCATACTTTTCAAACATCCTCTTAAGGTCGGAACATAAAACAGCTATGAAAGTAAAAGACAAAAAGTATTAAAACAAGCAATTATGGACTTGCAGTTTAATAATCTATCAATCAAGTTTGAGATTTTCCTGCTAAACACCAATTATCTAGCTGGTATTTTATTTTTACGCAAGCCCCAACGCTCTTTTTTTTACTCCAGTCAGTTTTTTTTTGCTACATCTTCTAGCGTTGGTTTTAATTTTTCTGTCAAAATAATCGCAAAGCTTGCACCTTATAACCTTTCCATACATTCCCAAACCTGGGATACCAATTATTATCCGATTCTCACTCGTACTTTATTCCTACGTGCTTCCCATTTATAACCAAATATTATTTTTACGCAACTCTCTAACTGTTGAAGATAAGTCGGATTATTGTGTTGCAGTCGATATCTGAGGTGTAGATAGTAAATTCGTGATAATTAAAGCCAAACAAATAAATATTAAAAATAAAAAATCTTGTCATCTTTTCAGACCGAACTCCCAATTCTTTTAGAGCGACTCTGCGCCTCTGCGTGAGAGAAAAAATAATGTAGGGGCGGACAGCCGCCCACCCCTATAAAAATCAGGTAACACCAAAAACAATCACTAAGCCCAAAACCGCCCCAAACACAATCAAGGCATAGAATTGGGCGCGACCGTTTTCTAGGTACTTCAGACCTTCACCGCTAACAAGGGTGAAAAAGCCTGTGAGGTTAACAGCACCATCGACAACGCGGAAGTCAACTTCCATAACTTGTCTAGCTAGGCGACGCAAGCCGAGGACAAAAACCCGATGGTAAATGTCATCAAAGTACCACTTATTAAGGGATAACTCGTAAAGTGGTTTGATTTGAGCAGCGATCGCAGCCGGGTCAATTTTACGGCGCAAATACATTAGCGAAGCTAAGGTAATCGCAACCAAGGAAATTCCCACTGAGGCACCCGCCATGATGTAGAATTCCGTCGGATTGAACTCGGAAGCCTTTTCTATAACTTCGGAGAGAGTTTCGCTAGGAGGAAAGATAAACTCTTCAAAATAATTGGCGTAGGGAGTTCCCACCAAACCAATGAAAATCGAAGGCACAGCCAAAAATACTAATGGCAGAGTCATTGTCCACGGCGATTCGTGAGGCGAGTCGCTGTGATGTCCGTGGGAGTCATGAGAGTCATGGGAGTCATGGTGTTCACCAGTGGCAGCCAATTCTCCTTTCTTCATTGCCCCAGGCCCAAAATTTGGGGCTAGTTCTTCTGACTCTAACTCCAGAACAATTGTCGCCGCCTTCTTGAGTTTTTCCTTGATTTTCTCGTCAGTACCCCGGAATTTGCCTTCAAATGTTGAGAAATACATTCTAAACATATAGAAAGCCGTAATCCCGGCAGTTAGCCAGCCGATGAACCAGAGGAGTGGGTTAGCTTCAAAAGCCTTCCCTAGAATTTCATCTTTTGACCAGAAGCCAGCAAAGGGCGGAATACCAGAAATTGCCAAGCAACCAATCAAAAAGGTAGTTGCCGTGACAGGCATATACTTTCGCAGTCCACCCATCAAGCGCATATCTTGAGCTAAGGCGGGGTCGTGTCCAACAACACCTTCCATACCATGAATTACGGAACCTGAACCCAAGAACAGCATCGCTTTGAAATAGGCGTGGGTCATCAGGTGGAATAGTCCAGCACTGTAGGAACCTATTCCCATTGCCATCACCATGTAACCAAGTTGGGAAATGGTGGAGTAAGCCAAGCCTTTTTTGATGTCGTTTTGGGTAATGGCAATGGTTGCCCCCAAAAACGCCGTAAACGCCCCAGTAAAGGCAATGACATTCATTGCGGCTGGAACGTCTTCAAATACAGGGTACATCCGGGCAATCAGGAAAACACCCGCCGCCACCATTGTTGCCGCGTGAATCAAGGCAGAAATGGGGGTGGGGCCTTCCATTGCGTCTGGTAGCCAGACATGGAGAGGGAATTGGGCTGATTTTGCAACTGGCCCTAAGAAAACTAAAATCGCAAACAGGACAGCGAGAAAATTGCTGATAGAACCTGATTCTACGAGTTGAGCGAGGCGATCGCCCATGATATTAAAATCAAAGCTTCCTGTTGCCCAGAACAGCCCCAGAATGCCGAGTAACAAACCAAAGTCGCCTACTCTATTGGTAACAAAGGCTTTTTGAGCGGCATCGGCTGCTGACTTGCGATCGTACCAAAAACCGACCAGCAAGTAGGAACACATCCCGACCAGTTCCCAGAATATATAAATCTGTACTAGGTTGGGGCTGACCACCAGACCTAACATTGAGGAGCCAAACAAACTGAGATAGGCGTAAAACCTCACGTAGCCGGGATCGTGAGCCATGTAGCCATCGGTGTAAACCATGACTAAGCAGGCTACCGTTGTGACAATCACCAGCATTAGGGCTGTTAGGTGGTCAATAGTGTAGCCCATGCTCAGGTGAAAATTACCTGCTGCCGCCCACTCAAAGGTGCACAGATAAGGCGCGTGTCCTTGAATTTGACTCCATAACAAGGCAAACGACAGCCCCATAGCTGCTGCCATCATGGAGATAATCACCACAGCGTTAAGCTGCCGTAGGCGGTTTGTCACCTGATTCAACGAGATTAACCCTAGACCGACCAGCATCGCCCCAAAAAGAGGGAATACCGGAATCAGCCAGGCATACTGATAGATTACTTCCATCACTGACGCCTACTTTTAGAATTCTTGATTAGCGTGTCGAAACTGTTAATAATTGTGACACACACCCTTTAGGATAAAATAACCCACCCAAGGCTGATTGGGTGGGGTATTAAGCATGGTTTTAGATTTGGTCATTTGTCATTGGTCATTTGTCATTGGTCATTTGTCCAATGCCCTATGCCCCATACCTAATATCCATCAGGCAGATCGACATTCTAAGTCCACTGTTTTTGAACTTTTGTGGATTTTGGGATAATTGCTGTAGCTGGCTTTAATCTCTTCTAAAGCTAGACGCAAATCTTCTCTGCCACGAAAGCATTCCAAGCGATGGCGAATAGTGCCATTTTCAATCAATAGTAAAGTGGGTAGTGATTTTAGCCTATAGGTAGTAGACAATTTAAAATTTTGATCGGCGTTAACCCCGACTAATTTAATTTCATCTCCGCACTGGGCTTGAAATTGCAACAAAAGTGGGTGGATAACTCGACACAAGCCACACCAAGGTGCTTCAAAGTTAACTAAAACAGGAATAGGAGATTCTAAAACTTCTTGAGTAAATGTCCGCTCACTAACCGACAACACCATGACGCCTCTTGGATTATAAGGTTTTTATATCAAACTAGCTATCAATACTGAACTGAGTAGTGCTGAGTTCCGAGTTCTGGTTGCTGAGTAGAAGTCCATAACTAAAGCTAGCGGATTGAATGAGGAACTCTTTTATTTTTCTTTTAGAGTAAAGCCGAGATTGCGACTAATTGCCAAGCGGTGAATACTAAGTTGCTTGCTTTTACTCAGAACTCAGGACTCAGCTACTGCTTCAGTGGAGGATTGGCAAGTCAGTAACTCCCGATAGATGCTTTCAGGGCAAAATATTCAGGACACAAAATAATTGGCAAAAATTGAGTGCGTTAATGTGTCTCTGACAGAAAAGCCACCTTAGAAGTCGCGTTGGCTTTTTTGGATGTTCAACTCCTAATTGCCGTGGCTGTCTGGGGATTTGACTGAATCGGCCACTTTCTTTCAAGGAAAGGCAAGCAACCAACAACTACCAATATAAAATCTCAAGTTGACTGAATGCACCCTCCACTGAATAGATGTTTGAATTTATCCTACATTGATTTGGGGCAATTGATAAGCTGAAATTTCCATCTATTTCAGATTTTCTCCTGACACTGGGGATCATCTAAAGCTACCATCCTATCCTACTAGTTGCTTCCAGCAACAGAGGGTGCGACCACCAAAGCAAAACTATAAAAATGCCAACTCCCAAATAGGCAGGGCGCAGAAATTCCTGCCATTTGAGAGATTGACGTCCGTCAATAATTGCTTTAAAGGGAATAATTGAAGTCCGCTGTTTGGCAATTTCAAAAGCTTCCCCATAACGATCGCTCAGGCGGCGATCCCCATGCCAAACCCCAAACAAGTGATGCAATATCAATCCAATGGAAGTCACAAGGGTAAAGGTAGTACCCAGCCAGAGAGTGTGGGCAACACACCAAATTATTTGTCCCACCATCTGGGGATGACGAGTAATCCGAATAATTCCTGTTTCGTAGAGATGAACTTGGGGCTTTTGAATAGCAGCAATTTCTAGTAGATTGAAGGTAGCAGGATATAAAAACAAGAACGAGATTGCTGACAGCAGCCAAACTAATTCTCGCACTCCTGGCACCCCTTGTACCTGCCAAATTTGCAAACCATCATAACGGTGCCCAAAAAAGTAAATAATTAATATCACAGCCAACGGTAGGCTGACTAATGCAAAGAGAATGCGATAAAACCTTGGGCCAATATATTTTTCTGCCCAAGGGCGTAAAGCAGCGCCTCCACTGTGAGCGATCGCAAAAACTATTTGTAACCCCAGTATGACAAAATGACTGGGTGTCAACCAAGAAATCAGCAGCATATACACAGGTGAAGTAATTTAAAGAAAACTGAATTCAGTACAACCAATACCACAAAGTATTCAAAAGGGGACTTTAGTCAAGATGTTGTGCTACTGTCTTTTTCGAGTCAAGCCTTCAAGTTTAATATGCAACAAATCATGTCCGGCTGATTGCTGCCAAACCGGATTTATTACGTGCATCTGCTCCTTTAAAAGTTTGTGGGTTGAGCCTTATGTCTGACCTTCCTTTCACTTTAGATCAGTTACGTATCCTGAAAGCGATCGCCCAAGAAGGAAGCTTCAAGCGTGCCGCTGATAGTCTTTACGTTTCCCAGCCCGCCGTTAGTTTACAAGTCCAAAATCTCGAACGGCAACTCGATGTCCCCTTATTTGATCGTGGAGGACGACGCGCCCAATTAACCGAAGCTGGGCATCTACTCTTAAACTACGGTGAAAAAATCCTCAGTCTCTGTCAGGAAACCTGCCGCGCCATCGAGGATTTACAAAATCTCCAAGGTGGTACTTTAATTGTCGGTGCTTCTCAAACCACCGGCACTTATCTTTTGCCCAGAATGATCGGTATGTTTCGACAAAAATATCCAGATGTGGCAGTACAATTACACGTCCACTCTACCCGACGGACTGCTTGGAGTGTCGCTAACGGACAAGTCGATCTGGCAATTATCGGTGGTGAAATTCCTGGTGAACTGTCAGAATCTTTAGAAGTTATTCCTTACGCTGAGGACGAGCTAGCGCTGATTTTACCTGTCTTTCATCCTTTTACCAAACTTGAAAAAATCCAGAAAGAAGACCTGTATAAATTACAATTCATTGCTCTAGACTCCCAATCAACTATCCGCAAAGTAATTGACCAAGTGCTAGCACGCTGTGAAATCGATACCAGACGTTTTAAAGTTGAAATGGAATTGAATTCCATTGAAGCGATTAAAAATGCTGTGCAATCTGGTCTAGGGGCTGCCTTTGTTTCAACTAGTGCGATCGCTAAAGAGTTACAAATGGGCGTTTTGCACCGTACTCCCATTGAAGGCGTTGTCGTCAAACGGACGCTGTGGCTAATTTGTAATCCCAATCGTTATAGATCCAAGGCCGCAGAAGCCTTTAGTCAAGAAATTTTGCCCCAGTTTGCTAACCCAGGATGGAATCAAGATGTGTTAAAATTAACACAAAAAAGTCTAGTGTTAACTACATTGGAGGTAGCAACACCCACGTCATCTGGCGAAGACTAAAATCAGGTTATTAGTCCCTTGTCATTTGTGCTTCGTTTTTTGTAAATGACCAAATAATTCGTAATGACGCTCCTCTGTCGCTAACTTAATTCGTAATTATGAACCCATTGTGTTCGTGCAGGGTGCTGTAGGCAAACCAAAGGTTTGACATCAGGAAAAAAGTTTCGTGTTCCCCATTAACAAATTTAGTTTATCTGTAACCTGAACTAATTACGAATTACGTAGCTTGCTTCTTGCCATTCGCGTAGCATCTCGTAGAGAAGGCGAGTATTATCAATTACGAATTATTTTGACTAATCACGAAAATGGAAGTTTACTGCACTCGTCCACGTTGTCCACGCCCACAAAACTATTTTGCCGATTTAGATGATGTTACGACACTGAAAACAACCCAGCAAAAGTATTGCACTACCTGTGGTATGCCATTGATGCTAGATGGTCGATACGTGCCAACGAAGCTACTGGGAAGGGGCGGGTTTGGAGCAGCATTTTTGGCACGCGATCGCCGAATACCGGGAATGCGTCAATGCGTGGTTAAGCAGTTTCAACCATCGGGAAATTTAACCTTAACTCAACTGCAACAAGCACAGTTGATGTTTGAGAGAGAGGCAGAAGTTTTAGCACAACTTGGTAACGAACACGAGCAAATACCAGACTTGTTTGCCTTCTTTCCAGTGATAGTTAATAGTTTGCAACCAGGACAGCAAGACCAATTTTTTTACTTAGTACAAGAATATATTGATGGGCAAAACTTAGAGGAAGAATTAGTTCAACAAGGCAAATTTTCTGAGCAGCAAGTGTTGGAGGTGCTGCAAGAAATCCTGAAGGTACTAAAGTTTGTCCATCATAGAGGCATTATCCACAGAGATATTAAACCCTCTAACATCATGCGCCGTCGCGATGGTAGACTTTTTTTACTAGATTTTGGCGCAGTTAAGCAAGTAACAAATGTTGCGCTGGGTTCTGCCGCTTCTTCCACAGGAATTTATTCGATGGGATTTGCACCGCCTGAGCAGATGGCTGGGGGTCAAGTATTCCCATCTACAGATTTATACGCCTTAGCTGTAACTCTTATTACCTTGTTGACAAATCAGGAAGCARTTMAAYTATTTGATGCCTATAGCAACCAGTGGAAATGGCGAATGCACGTAGTGCAGGCTTCGCCAACGCAAGTGACTGTTAACCCTCGCCTTGCTGATATATTAGACAAAATGCTGTTACCTGCTGCCAATCAGCGCTTCCAGTCAGCCCAAGAAGTTCTAGATGCACTTAACTCACAGCCTCTAACCCCTATACAACTTAATTCACCCTCTGTAACACTCCCGCCACAACCACCCAAAGCTTCTAGTCCCGTCGTTCCCCGTCGTCCACCAACTCAACCAGCGTTTTCTACATTGGAATTATTGGGTGGGGCGGCATTTAGTGGATTTGAGGGTGCATTGATCGCGATCGCCCTCTTCAGTCTAGTCAAAGAACCAATAGTTACTTTCAGTGTTGCATCCGTAATTTTAGGTATACTAATTTTTGCCCAAACCAGGCGGTGGATTGAAAAGTTCGATTTATTAATTATTCCCACAATTACTTTTGCGATTATTTTTTTTCTCCCCTTTTTACGAGGAGGTCTTGATTTTCCGTCAGTGGTGATTTTAGCAATTGGAGCAAGCTTAGTAGCTATTTCACTAACAGCTGTATTTCGACTTATTTATAAATTATTATCTCTCTTACTTTAAAAAACTTCTAATGCTAACAGCTACATAAATGCCTCAAAAAAAGGAACCACTTAGTCTTTTTTTAGCCGTTGTCATTACTATTGATTTAATATTTAGTGGTCTATGGTTTCTTATAGAACGGTGGGCGCAATTAAACGAAACGTATATTTAATAATAATTTAGCTCACCAAGGGCGAAAGCGTGTAGCAAGACGAAGTACGCTTTTAACCCAACATTCACCACCTAGTCGTACAGAATTCATACTGACTCCTGAATTCGGAATTATTCATAATAAATCTTTTTACTTTATTGAAACTTATTTATGTCACAAAAGAATGAAACCACAATTTTAGCTTTGGCTTTGCTGCTGACAGTTGGCATAGTTGGCGGTGGTTTTTGGTGGTTTAGTAACAATGGGGCCAAAATTGGTAATAACATCGTTCCAAATCAGGAACCAGGAAGCAATCCATCATTACAAGACCGCATTAGTTTTGGAGAAAAATCTTTTAGTCAGGGTGATATTTCTCCAGTAAAAAAAGAAGGAGTACAGGCGATCGCTGCTAAAAGCTATGATAAAGCGATCGCTAATTTCACAGCTGCCTTAAAACTCAACCGTAACGATCCAGAAACGTTAATTTTTCTTAATAATGCCCGAATCGACTCTTCCAAGAGCTATACCATCGTGGCTTCTGTACCATTTGGCACTGACCCTAATACTTCTTTAGAAATTTTACGTGGTATCGCCCAAGCCCAAAATCAAGTTAATAGCTCTGGAGGAATCAAGGGAGTATTTTTGAGGGTAGGTATAGCTAATGACGACGACAATCCAGAAATAGCCAAGCAAATTGCTTCTACCCTAGTCAGCAATTCCGAAGTATTAGGTGTCGTTGGGCCGAATACTAGCGATTCCACCTTAGCCGCAGGTACTATTTATACTTCTGGACAACTTGTAGCTATATCTCCTACCAGCACATCTGTCAAAATTTCTAACTTTAGCCGCTACGTTTTTCGGACAGTTCCCAGTGATTTTATGGCTGCAAGAAGTTTAGCCAACTATATGGTGAGAATTTTGCAGAAAAAAAATGCAGTGGTTTTCTTTAATTCTCAGAGTAACTATAGCCAGTCTTTAAAGTCGGAGTTTGTTTCATCCGTTTCCTTAGAGGGTGGACAGGTAGCCAGCGAATTTGACCTATCCAGAGCGGATTTTAGTGCAGCTAAAAGTCTAGAACAAGCAACTAAACAAGGTGCAGAAGTATTGATGTTAGCTGCTAACACTGAAACTTTGGATAAAGCGCTGCAAGTAATTCAGATTAACCAGAAAAAGTTAACTTTGCTGGCGGGAGATGATGTTTACACCGCTAAAACTTTGGAAATTGGCAGAGAACAAGCTGTGGGGATGGTAGTAGCTGTTCCCTGGCATATTGATAGCGATCCCAAGTCAGATTTTCCCCAGAAATCGCGGCAGTTATGGGGCGGTGATGTGAGTTGGCGAAGTGCCCTTAGTTATGATGCCACTGTAGCTCTAATTGCGGCATTAGAACGTAATCCTACGCGAGCTGGAGTCCAGCAAGCATTAGTGTCATCTGACTTTTCTGCCACTGGGGCTTCTGGTACAATTCGGTTTTTAGGATCAGGCGATCGCAATGCGCCAGTCCAACTTGTAAAAATTGTTCCTGGTTCTCGCTCTCGTACTGGTTATGACTTTGAACCAGTGCGTTAATCAGCAATAAAAAATTAAAAATTAACCAATACTTAACCTGGAAAACCTCTCAAGATGGGAAATTGAGCTTTATGGGGAAAAATTTTACTGTCAATTTATTCTTACCACCACTCAAACCTTGAAATAATAGACAAATAATCCAAATGAAACTTATTATACCTTGACTTTTAAATTACTCAGAAGTTAGGATTTGCTAACAAAATCCCCGTCCTCCAAATACAATCTCAAGTAGCAAGCACTTGTCAAGTCAAGCACTTATATTGAATGGACGCGCGGGTAATTATACTATGTCCCAAAAAAATGAAACAACTATTCTTGTATTATCCATCCTAATAACCGTTGGGCTAATAGCTGGCGGTTTTTGGTGGTTTACTAGAAAATCTGGTGTCGATCTAAATACTATTAATTCTGGTAACACCAAAACGCCCCAAACTGGATCGGAACAACCCACTGGCAATACTTTCACTTCAGTCAAGGATGTTCCTACAGGATTATTTAATTACGGAGGCAGTACATCTTGGGCACCGATTCGACTAGTAGTCGATCCAGCAATTCAAGCCGCGCGGACAGAGTTACGGCTGCGCTATGTAGAACCCAGCAATGCATCGCCTGGTTCTGGTACTGGTATTCAGTCCTTGATAGACGGTCAACTAGCCTTTGCCCAGTCCTCCCGACCAGTTCTAGATCAGGAATTAAGCCGTGCCCAGCAGCGTGGGTTCAGTTTGAAACAAATTCCTGTGGCAATTGATGGTTTAGCGGTTGCAGTTAACCCCAACCTGAATATCCTAGGACTAACAGTAGAACAGTTAAAGTCAATTTACACAGGCAAAATCAATAATTGGAGCCAGGTGGGCGGCCCCAATATCCCGATCAAGCCCTATTCCCGTCGCATTGCTGATGGCGGCACTGTCGAACTTTTTGTCCAAGACATCTTGGGTGGTCAAGCTTTCAGCTCCAATGTAGAATTTATCTCCACAACCACCCAAGCCTTGCAAAAATTGGCTGATAGTCCTGGTAGCATCTATTACGCTTCTGCCCCAGAGGTGATTCCTCAATGCTCAATCAAAGCCTTGCCGTTGGGGCGCACGCAAGGGCAATACATTGCTCCATACCAAGAACCTTCTGTCCTCCCGTCTGAATGTCCTGGTAAACGGAACAAGTTGAACATTGATGCTTTCCAATCAGGAAAATACCCGATTACCCGCAATCTGTTTGTGGTGGTCAAACAGAATGGTCAGACTGAGCAGCAAGCAGGTGTCGCTTACGCCAACTTACTGCTGACTGAGCAGGGACAGCAACTGATTACCCAAGCGGGGTTTGTCAAAATTCGCTGACACCTGCAATCGCCTGTGGCGGGGTTTAGCCCATCGCACTCAAGACAGAGTGGCGGAAATCGCCGCTCTGAAGTGTACCTTAACCAGCTCTATTAATCGACTCTGCTGGCAAGCAAATGAGATTATCGCCTTGAGTCAAGATTAAACCACGTTGACGCAGCTTACCCATCAAGCGGGTGACGGTGACACGAGTGGAACCAATCGCGCTACCAATTTGGGCATGAGTGAGGGGAAAGGGCAGACAATAACCGCGAATCACATCAGGATCAGTGTCGCTCATTGCTGGCTCTCCATATTCCTCAATTAACAATGTGAGAAATCCTAAGAGTCGGTCAATTGTGCGGCGTTGTCCCAAGGCACTCAGCCACAGCAGCTTACGCTGGTGCTGATACCTAAAGGCATCCATAACTTCGCGACGGAAGTGAGGCCAATTGTCTAAATCGTGCCAGTACATCCACAACACCGCAGTTTGATCGACATGGGCGTAAGCCTGGAGTGTGAATGGTGATTGAGCAACAATTTCAAATGGCTGTCCCGCTCCTACAAAACCCAAGAACGCTTCTTCTGGAGTTCTGTTGATTCGTCGAGACGTTAGCTGACTAGCAGTCGCACTAACTTGGGCGGTTCCTACCATCCGGATCGCGCCCCTTTGCACCAAATACAGCAATCCAGGCCGGGCTGGAATGCGCTCATCTTTGCTAAAGGTGCGGCAGCGATAGTGTTCTTGAGCCCAGTCAAGAATGCGTTGCCAAGTCAAAAAAGGCCGTGATGCCTCAGAAAAGGAGGATGGAGATTGCATAGGTAACAAAGAGCGTTCGGCTGAAGACAAAGACGTAAATAAAAGGGTGCAAGGAGTGTCTTTGTGTTGACGAGGCAGGCTTAACGCCTAACAGCGCCAGCCAATCCAAAGAATAGAAAGCAAATTACTCTCTACTCTTTTGTTATACTTCCTACTGTACAATGGTGGTAGTAAAGTTTACTTACTATTCATCGATTATTCATCAAATTTTATCCTCTTCTCATTTTTCTTCATCTAAATTAAATTTATACCGCAAGATAGATGACAGAAATGTAACAAATATATCTTACATGACTATTTAAATAATATTACGTGCATTATAAATTACCAGTTAGCAAATATACGTCAATCAAACAGCTATTGTATAGTTATCTAATAAAATCACTAAGCATTGATACTTACAGTATAGAAAATAGATGCATAAAAGGGGAAAAAATTCCTCTATATAAAGATAGAGATCATAAAAGAGTTTTATACACCTCAAATGTGTCACTGCGACTATCAAAATCTCAGAATCGAAAAGCGATGGAGCTTGCCAGTGCGATCGCTTCAGATTTATCAGGGATTTGTGAGGACGTTTTTAACATCCAAATAGTTCCCCCTGGTTGGATAAATTTTGAATTAACTCACTCAACCTTAGCGACTTGGTTACAAAGTCTCGTAGTCGGGAGTTTGGGGGAAGAGGGGGAGATGGGGGGCAGGGAGCAGGAAGCAGGGGGAGAAATCAATTCAAAATTCAAAATTCAAAATTCAAAATTAAAGAACTTCTGTCTCCTGCCTCCTCTTTCCCAATCCCCAATGCCCAATTCATTGTTTGCTGTTGAATATGCTCATGCACGCTGCTGTTCGCTAGTGCTGCTGGCTCATCGAGAGGGATTGATTAAACTTAGAGAACCAGTTCCAAATACTAGTCCAGCTTTTTGGGATGTTATCTCTCCTCACCCCCTACCTTGGCTTAATTGCGACGGAATACTACGACTCAATCACCCAGATGAGCGTCGTTTAATTGGCGAATTAATACAAGTGGTAGACAACATAGAGTGCCCTGATGTTAGCGGTTCTGTGAAATGGGAAAAAGTAGCGCTGAATTTGAGCCAAGCTTTTGAAAAGTTTTGGTCTAATTGCCGGATTTGGGGTGAGGTGAAAATTATGTCACCAGAACTGGCCCAAGCTAGACTCGGATTGCTCATGGCTACTCAGTCAGTATTAAAATTCGTCCTAGAGAAAAACCTGGGGGTTTTTGCGCCCTTGGAGTTATAAATCGGTAATGTTGCTTAGGCAAAAATAAAAACTTTTTATATAGCTATTGACTCAATGCACCACCTCGGATACATTAGCAGGTGTGTGAGGAGCGAACCAGCTAGGGCACCGAGACGAAACACGGCCAGTCGTCGGTGTCCTTTCTGATTTATATGGGTTAGATTTGAAAAAATGCCTTCACTATAGTAAAAACTTTTCAATTGCTACTGCTGCCCCATCTTCCTCTACGCTAGGAGCTACCCACTTAGCGATCGCTTGCACTCCTGCTGGTGCGTTGCCCATAGCTACACCAAGTCCGGCATACTCCAGCATTTCCACATCATTGAAGTTATCGCCAATCGCCATAACGTTGGCTAATTGTAATCCCAGCAATTCTTCAGCTAGGTAACGTATAGCAGTCCCCTTATTTACAGAGGCGTTAGTTGCTTCAAAAAAGGTAGCAACAGAGGTCGTCATATAAAGTTCAGCCGGTGTGTATTGGCGGCGCAAATTTCCTAATAGTTTATCGATTAAGTCAGTGTCATCAGACAAAGCAAGAATTTTTGTCGGTTCATTCGTTAAGGCTTGACGCAAATCACCCACAGGAATCGCAATAACACCAGAACGTTCTGCATAAATTTTGGTTTCTCTGGTTAACTCACGAACGTATAGCTGATCGTTGATGTAAAAGTGAACAGATAGAAGCGATCGCAACTCAGGTTGTTCAAAATAGTCGAGTAACTGGTGGGCGATTTCCCTGGAAACAACCCAATGGCGATGAATTTTTTGGGTGATTGGATCTTGAATCCAGGCTCCCTGATATGCCATTAATGGTAGGGTAGAGCCGATATCTTGGTGGAAGCGCAGGGCTGAACGATACATTCGACCTGTGGCGATCGCTACTTGAATTCCTCGTGCTTGCGCCGCAAGGATTGCTTGCTTTACAGGTTCGCTGATAGTGTTAGACTGTCCAGCGATCGTGCCATCTATATCCAAAACTAGTAGCTTAATGTCTTTTGCAGCAGCCTGATTGTCAGTAGATGCTTTCTGCATAATTTCCTAGATTTTAAGTTCCAGTAAGAGGTTAACAGGCTCTAGCGACCAGTGGGGAGTAGTAAAAAAAATTGGCATTTCTAGTCAATCCAATTTTCTTACTGTGAGGATGTTGACTTACACAATTTTAGATTTTAGATTGACCCCAGCGAGCAATACGCTTACTTTGAGGATTTTGGATTTACTTAAAAAGTCTTAAAAATAATGGCTAATAGGCTAGGCGCAATAAAAAACCCGATTTTTTCGAGAATCGGGTTTTTTATTTAAATTAGATAGCCTGATAGATAGGATGAAAAAAACCTATCTATTCAAGAAAGTCTATTAGTTGGACACCTTGATCCAGCTTTTTTTGCGTTGTGACAACAGACAAAGCCCAGCAATTAAACCAATTCCAAGTGTGGCAGAGGATTCAGGTACTGCTTTAGCATCGTAGTCATAAGTTACTTTGATACCTGCTTTGGCATAAGTATCAATATAGGATCTCATGTTGCCCGAACCCGTAACTACAGAATTGGCTAAAGCTGAGAACAAAAAGTCTATGTCGCCATTACCAGTGAAAGACTGCAAGAATTGGGTATTGGTGAAAGACTGAGTAGCAGATTGTGTGGCAGTTAAGTTAGAAATAGTTTTTCCAGAGGTGCCACTATAATCAGTGATGCCGTCATATTTAGCAGCTTGATAACTCGATATATCTTGTGGATTGAGCGCAAACAGAGACTGATTATTTAGTTTTAAGCTGAGTTGACTAGCAAGATTGACTGTCACCGGAGCCGCGGTTGGACTCCTGTTTTCAAAACCTGCATTTCCAAGTATGTCGCCAGTAAAACTTATCGTTACACCCTTGAGTGTACCCAGAGATGAGTCAAATTTTTGGACGCTCAGAGGTGCATCAATGATATTTGTGAAATCGTAATTAGTGGAACTAGTATAGGACAGAGAAGCTGCATTAGCTGCTCCAGATGTTGCAACAATTCCTGCCAAAGTTGTCGCAGCAGCTAGAGTGTTGAATAGTTTTGTTGTCATGGATAAAAGATGCCTTTCTGAAACGAATCATTACGGGATGACTAACCTATTTGTAACTTTGAAACTTTTCTTGTAGTCTTGATAAATACACGTAACTTTATGTAAAATTATTATGTTCAAATTCCTTCGGCAAATAGACTTTTTGATTGTATATATAAAGTTTTGTTAAGGCAAAGAGGTTTTGCATAGTGGCAATCTTATCTCGAAATATTAAGCTAGTTTTTGTTAGTTCCTGAGATGTAAGCTAGGTCAACCTAATTAAACATAAAAAGGCTCAGGAGATAGAACCCCGACTTCTGGTGATAAGTTGGTCATTTAGTTACTATCTGGTTACTATGCTTATACTCACGTACTTAATTGATCTGGGATCTCTACCAAAAGTTGGTTCTACTTGCCTTCCGTACTAAAGCTGCAAATGCGTAAATATCAATTTGTCTAAAATTATACTCAATAGCAATTGATACGCCAAAACTGGGCTATTGTCACCAAAGCCAAGCAGAACAAGCATCTGAAATTGCTAACTATGTGACAAAGCTTCTGGCTAAAATAGGGCTATGTCTGAAATCACTTCTGCAACTGCAACACGCCCCACGTTCATCCTCGTAGATGGGCACTCGCTGGCTTATCGTTCATACTTTGCTTTCGCCAAAGGGCGAGATGGAGGACTGCGCACTAAAGCAGGGATTCCTACGAGTATATGTTTTGGTTTTGTGAAATGCCTGCTGGAGGTAATGGCAACACAACAGCCTCAAGCAATGGCGATCGCTTTTGATTTGGCTGAGGCAACTTTTCGCCACGAAGCTGACGAGACTTATAAAGCCGATCGCCCGGAAACACCAGAAGACTTCATTCCCGACTTAGAAAACCTGCATGAGTTGCTGAATGGCTTCAATCTACCCTTTTTCACTGCCCCTGGTTTCGAGGCTGATGATATTTTGGGAACCTTAGCACAACGAGTCACTGCGGCTGGTTATAGGGTAAAGATTCTCACTGGCGATCGCGATTTATTTCAACTAATCGACTCTGACAAAGAAATCACTGTTCTAAATTTTAGTCCAGATGCCCTAAAGCGCTCTACAAATAGCATCACGGAATTTGAAGCAGAACAAGTAAAAGACAAGATGGGCGTTTTGCCTTCACAAATTGTTGATTTCAAAGCTCTTTGTGGTGATAAATCAGATAATATTCCTGGTGTCAAGGGAATTGGAGAAAAAACAGCAGTTCAGCTGCTGAATACTTATGGTTCACTTGAGAATGTTTATGCTGCGTTAGATGAAATTAAAGGCGCAACTCAGAAAAAACTGGCAGCCGGTAAAGAAGATGCCGAGAAGTCTCGCTATTTGGCAACCATAGTTTTAGATGTTCCTATAGAATTTGATTTAGAAGAATGCAAATTAAAAGGGTTTGATACAAGCGTCTTATCACCAATTTTAGAAAAATTAGAATTCAAGTCTTTTTTAGGTAGGATAAACGACCTTCAGCAACGTTTTGGTGGCAAAGTTGAAGAAAAACAAGAAGCAAAAATAGACGCAAGTAATACTAACTCTGCTAACTCAGAATTCAGCGCTGATGAAGATAATGATTTGTGGTTTTTCAGTGCTAGTGATACAGCAGCAGTTCCACAACAATCTACTTCTCCAATTACACCACGCATCATCAACACCGAAGCCAAACTAACTGAGTTAGTGAAACTTTTAGAAAAATTCACTAATCCAGAAACACCCGTTGCTTGGGATACTGAAACTACCGCTTTAGAACCAAGAGACGCTGAGTTAGTAGGAATTGGTTGCTGTTGGGGAACCCAACCAGATGAAGTAGCCTATATTCCTGTGGGGCACAAAACTGGAGAAAATTTGCATAAAGATTTGGTGTTAGAAGCATTACGCCCAATTCTTGAAAGTGCCGATTATCCCAAAGCTTTACAGAATGCCAAATTTGACCGCTTAGTTCTCAGGTGTCAAGGAATTAACTTGGCGGGAGTGGTGTTTGATCCCATGCTGGCAAGTTACATTTTAAATCCAGATTCCAAACATAACTTGATGGATTTGTCGCAGCAATATTTAGGATTGACGGCTAAAAGTTATTTAGATTTAGTTCCTAAAGGCAAAACTATCGCTGATATAGATATTCCCGCCGTAGCTGACTACTGCGGGATGGATGCTTATTCTACCTTTGGTTTAGTGGCGAAATTGCGTGAGGATCTGGAGAAAGTTCCGTCTTTGTCTAAGCTGTTAGCAGAAGTAGAACAGCCACTAGAAGCAGTTTTAGCCGAAATGGAATACACAGGTGTTCGCATTAATTCAGCTTATTTACAAGAACTTTCGCAGCATTTAGAAACAGAGTTAGCCAGGTTAAAAGAGGAAGCAACTGGAATAGCTGGGGAAAATTTTAACTTGGGTTCTCCTAAACAATTAAGTCAAATCTTGTTTGAAAAATTGGGGTTAAGTACTAGACATTCTCGTAAAATTCAAACAGGATTTTCTACAGACGCAGCAACTCTGGAAAGACTTCAAGAAGATGATAACACTGGGTTTGTTGAGGCGATTATTGAGTATCGCACTCTATCTAAATTAAAGTCTACTTATGTTGATGCCTTACCTGCATTAGTGCGTCCAGATACACAGCGAGTGCATACTGATTTTAATCAAGCAGCAACATCAACTGGTAGGTTATCTTCTTCTAATCCGAATTTGCAAAATATCCCTATTCGTACAGCTTTTAGTCGCCAAATTCGGAAGGCGTTTTTGCCTGAAACTGGTTGGTTAATGGTGGCTGCTGATTACTCACAAATTGAATTGCGGATTTTGGCTCATTTGAGTCAAGAGCCGATATTAGTTCAAGCATATCAGCAAAACGAAGATGTTCATACTGTTACCGCACGATTAGTTTTTGAGAAAGAAAATATAACCTCAGAAGAACGAGGGATGGCAAAAACTATCAATTTTGGTGTGATTTATGGAATGGGTTCTCTAAGGTTTTCGCGCTCAACTGGGATAGATAAAAACATTGCCAACGAGTTCATTAAGCGGTTTAATGAACGATATCCGAAAGTTTTTGGATATTTGGAGCGAGTGAAAAAAGAAGCGATCGCTCTTGGTTATGTAGAAACTATTTTCGGTCGTCGTCGTTATTTTGACTTTACTAATAACAGTTTACGCAAATTAAAAGGCAGTAATCCAGAAGATATCGATCTGAGTAAATTGAAGAATTTGGGTGCTTTCGATGCAGGTTTACTACGCTCTGCTGCTAATGCACCAATTCAAGGTTCCAATGCTGATATTATCAAAATTGCAATGGTGAGATTGCACGAGGTTTTGAAGAAATATCAGGCGCGTTTGTTGTTGCAAGTTCACGATGAATTAGTGTTTGAAATTCCCCCTAATGAGTGGGAAGAATTACACGTGCAAATTAAATCGGAGATGGAAAATGCAGTCCAGTTGAATGTGCCGTTATTGGTAGAGGCGCGTGTTGGTGAAAATTGGATGGAGACGAAGTAAGTTTAACTGGGGATTGGGGACTGGAAGAATTACATTGAGATGGGCGTACATTGGTCTTAGCAGTTACAACAGGCCTAATCGATATCAATTTTAAAGGATGTTTTAAAAGTATTGGGCGATTGGAAATTGCGGCTACACAAACAAAGTCCACCTCCGTGGACTAAGAAAAAATTAAGGGTCTTTAACCTGCGGAGGCAGGTTTTGTATTTCGACTCCGGCTCCATCGAGCGAAGTCGAGATGCTCAACACAAGTCTGTGTAGCCGCGACTTCTAGTCGCCAGGGCTTTACAAACATTCTGTTATACCATTCTTAGTTATATAAGGAATTCTAATATGCCTCGTCGTTGGCTCTTATCTGCTTTAGCAATTTTATTGAGTATAGTTTTAGTTGCTTGCACCACGGCAAATACTCAGCAACCACAAACCAAAGTGGAAAATACAACTGAGGCAACTAACACGAGCTCTCAGCCATTACCAAAAGGATCGGCAAAAAGAGTGGTTGCTCTTTCTTCTCTTTCTGCTGATATTATCTCTCGACTCGATCAAACAAAAATTGTTGGAATTACTGGTAGTAAATTATTTAAGAATGACTCAAGATTCAAGGATATTCCCCGCGTTAGTGAAGGTCAAAGTCCGCCAAATTTAGAGAAAGTGGTAGCACTCAAACCAGATTTAGTTATTGGTGCTGAAGGTTTTTCTAACATTCCAATTCAAAAACTTCAGCAGCTAGGAATTGCGACTTTGCTCACTAAGGTGAATAGCTGGGAATCTCTAGAAGAACTTACTAAAAAACTGGCTGGATTAATTAATGCCGATCCTCAGCCTTTGTTAAACCGTTATAAAACTTTTTTGCCAGATAAGCCAACTCAGAGTCCTTCTACTCTAGCGCTGGTTAGTCGTCAACCAATTTTAGCGCCAAATAAAAATAGTTGGGCAGGGGATTTGCTGGCGAAGTTTCAGGTGAAAAATATAGCAGCAGATTTACAAGGAAAAAGCCCAGTTGGTGGCTATGTGACGCTTTCTGCTGAGAAAGTTTTAGAGGCAAATCCAGAGGTGATAATTTTGGTTAATGCTCCACAAGGAAATTCGGAAGCAGCACTTTTAGATTCGTTGAAAAAGGAAACTTTTTGGCAGCAACTACAAGCAACTAAAAATAACCGAGTCTATGTGTTTGATTATTTTGGTTTGGTGAATCCAGGTAGTATAGATGCAATAGAAAAGGCTTGTCAGCAGCTTAAGCAAGCGTTATTTGCACCACAGGGTACTTAGCTCGATACTGGGAGAACAGTCAATCAAGGATGCATTTATCGGAGGTAATTTTAGATAAAACCCCGATCAAACAGGCTTTTCAGTATGTTATCAAAAATAAAATCTGAGTGCTATATTAAGGAGTATTATTTATTTATAGATACCAGTATTTCAAAATGCAGATTGCGAAACTTCTCAAAAACTTTTGGCGATGGATTCGTTTGTTCTTGATAAGTAGACTTGATAGACCTTCAGACAACTTAGTGGTTATTATAATTAGTCTAATACCGCTCATTTTTAACTGGGATTTAAATTGGTCAAGCAAAATTATTTTTGAGTTTGACCTATTCAATAACATTACCACATTATATTTTTATATCACACCTTTATTGCTATTTATTAATAGCTTTTTGTTCAAAGAAGACTTGCTAAAGTTTTTTAGTATTCTAGTAGCAGGATTTTTTGGCTGTTTCATTCTTTTTGTGTTTATCGTACAATTAGCTGTAGGTAATCATATTAATCTTGTTGAGCGAGTAGAATGTCCAAATGGTAAAATTTTTAGTGTTTATGAGAACTTTGAACCGAGTTTCATCACTTCTGATGACGCTGTTTGCCGATTTGAGTTACAACAAAAGAGAATTTTTATAGGAGTTATCAGAAACAGCAAGGAAGTTGGAGAAAAGAATTGTCAAGTTAACACTAGAGAACCTAGTTTTCCAAACTGTCTTATAAATGCGTGTACCCGATAGATAGTAAGACAACATCAATTTTACAATTACTATGATTACTTCAACATTCAAATTAATTTGAAACTGCTGCAAAGCATCTTTATTGTTATTTTGTATTAAAAAATCATTAATAAATTCGTGTTTTAAAGCATTCTTTGCACTCAATATTATTACTCAACAACACTTTGTATTAAAAAGCAGTTAAATAAAGGCGCTTTAGCTTTTGCATCTACTAAACTAGCTATTTACAGTGTTGTTGAAGAAGAGATATAGCTAATTCAAAACTATTAGGTTGAGTTTGCACTGCATAAGCTTCTTTTTCTAAATCTTGTCGTTTGACATCGGTATAGCGCCTAAAAAATGGTCGAGCATAATTGCTTGGTTGAATGTTTAAACCTAAAGCTTTTATTTTTCCTTTTCCGGCACATACCTGCGCTGCATGAACAGTTTCATGGATTAATGTTTGAGTTCCAATATGTAATTCAAACACTACGGGATTGATCCAGATTTTTTTGTCAGCTTCTCTTAGTAAACCATAAGCTCCTCGCTTTGGTGGTAATGCAATGATTACCTGAAACCCTTTATTTTCTAATTTATTTTTTAAATCTAAAAATTTTGCTTCTTGATTGGGTATTTGAGAAAGTAACAATAAGGAATTTAATATAAAAATTTTGCTCATTTACTTTTTTGATTACACCAATTCAATTAATGATTGCAACACGTCCTTGGCTAAAGATGCGATTCATCGCGTCTCTACAAATAGTTGATTTGTTGCATTATTTTTTCAAATTGGTATTACTTGAAAATATTTGTATTCAATTACAATGGCAAAAATATTAACTGTGGTTTTAACTAAGGCAGCTACTTCTAAATCGACATTAGCGTAGCTATCCAAAGGCGATTCCCAGTCATAGACTGGGAATAAGGGAGACTGCAAACGAGGTAACTGACTGTGCTTTTAATCTTTTGCAGAACTAATTGGTTTTTGAGGAAAGGGGGTATTTTTTTTACCTTCAGGAGAAGCACTTCCAAGGCTGCGGAAATACAGTCCTCCAATGGTGAGTAAAAATGTCACATATCCCACAGCTTGTACAAGATAGAGATTGTCTCTATAACCAAATAAAGATTTGAGAATAATCCCAGGAAATTGTTCGTCAGGCAAGATTGTGGAAGTATTTGAAACCATTGGCCCCAAAATACAGGAATGGACTTTTGTAAAACGCTCGTAATAGAAACAAAGTCCTTCTGTGGCGCGACTGCTAAGGGCAAGATTAGCTACAGCTTCGTCAAAATGTTTCAAGGCTGAAACTACCAATCCAGCCACAATCAACACTAATAAAACGCCCATTACTTGGAAAAACTGGCGGATGTTAATTTTGACACCCCATTTAAATAGCAGCACTCCAATAGCAGTTGCCGCTACCAAACCAGCAATAGCGCCCAAGGCTGGCATTAATCCCTGTTGAAAATTAGCTGCAACAAATAGAACAGTTTCAAAGCCTTCGCGGACAACGGCAATTAAAATTAAAGTAAAAACACCCCAGCCAGCATTTGAGTTTTGTGTCAGCGCTTCTGTTACTGCTCCCTCAACTGTAGCTTTCATGAATCTGGCTTGTTTAGTCATCCAGATTAGCATCCAACTGAGCATTGCGATCGCTAATACACTAAACACACCTTCTAGCGCTGGCTCAACTACGGTGGTGTATTGAGGATTCGCGGCTCCCAGTACTTGAATTATCCAACTGAATAACACGCCTATTAAGGCACTGACGACAATACCAACGCCGACACCAGCATATACCCAAGAGTTGAGTCGGGATTGTTTAGCTTTTTTTAGCAAAGCTAGCACAATACCAACAACAAGGGCAGCTTCCACTCCTTCTCGGAGTGTGATTACAAAAGTAGGTAGAGCAGTACTAAAATTCATCTTTTGTCCTTTGTCTTTTGTCCTTAGTCATTAGTCCCTTGTCATTAGTCCTTTGTCCTTTGTTTTTGTCTAATGACTAATGACTAATAACCAATGACTAATGACCAATGACTAAGGACTAATGACTATTAACTAAAATCGCGTAGCATCTTTTTCAGTTCGAGATTATGCATCTCTTCTTGCCCAATCATACCGCGAGCGAATTCTTCAAGGTAAATACTGGCATTGGTGACAGTATCAAGCAGTTTTTTATACAGTTCCAATGCCTTTTTTTCATGCGATAAGCTTTCTTCCAAGATATCCTTGACTTTATGCTGGTAGGTTTCTTCCATTGGGGCGATTTTCAAGGAAGGATGCCCATCTAAACCGGTGAGAATTTCTCCCACTTGTTCGGCATGAAGTAAAGATTCACTTGCTTGTGCTTTGAAAAAAGCCACAATTGGAATCCGGTTAGGGCCAGTTACCATCAAAGAATAATGTGTGTAGCGCACTACCCCTGCTAGTTCAAATTCCATGATGGCGTTCAGCAGGTCAATAGTCTTTTTATGGTCAAGTTCTTGCATCAGTTGTTAGTTAAAGTAACGAAGGGAGTGTAATTAGTTAGGAGTGAGGAGTTGGAAGTTAAGAGTTAGTAGTTTGAGATTCATAACTCATAATTCATAACTCCTAACTCTTAACTCCTAACTATTTTAAACTCCTTAACCTATACTTCCCATTAAATTAAAGTGTTATCGCTGTGCTTGGGTATTGGATTTGTCAACCACTTTTTGAGAGTTTTCCTCAATGGTTTTCACTAGTTTGGTAACATCATTAGGTGTTTTGACTGCTTTTGCTGGTGGGATGGCAGCGGGCCAAACTTTTATGAGTTCAGCGAAACTAGTATCGATCGCTTTGTGTGCTTCGGGATCTGCTTGAGCTACTTGACTAGAAATTCCTTTGTATAATTCATTGGCGTAAAAGACAAAACCACGGGAGTCTTGATACTCAATTGGCGCGGCTACTTTACCATCTGCGATCGCCGCACCATATTCGGAGTTGGCTGAATCTAGTAGTTCGTTAATTACCTGTAGCACAAATCCTGGTTTTGAGCGTTGAGCTTCTGGCAAAGCTGCGATCGCTCCATCAACTGCTTGCACTGAAGAGGTAAAATTAGTTTTAACTTTGCTATCTTTCGGACTAGATTTCACTAAATCTTGCAAACTTACCAAAGTTGTCTTAAATTCTTTGACTTTTCGTTCATTAAGTTGATCTTCTACATCAACGTAAATCTCTTCTACTGGATGCCCAATATGAGGTTCTGCCTGTTTCGGTTGATTCTGATCTAGCAGTTCTTTGGCTACCAAAAGATGCCCTTTCATTAAGCCTAATTTAGACATATAGTCAACATCTTTTGCCTCACCTGTAAGTACCACTTCTTGAACACCAACCTGGTCTTTAATTTGGTCGAACTGCTCTTGAGTAATTACTTTTTTAGTAACTAAATCTTCTGGGCTACCATAAGGACGACTTGCCTGGATTTTGTTCGATAAAGCCGGAACACCTAGTTTGGCTTCAAACTTATCCAATTCTGACAATATAGCAGTGTTAATGTTAATTTTTTCTTTGCCACCGTGACCACTATGATTGCTATTACTTACTGCCTCTGTGGCTGGAGGGCTACTAGTAACTGGTGCTGATGGATTTTCTGCGGTTGGTGTACCACTACAGGAACTCAAGCTAACTATTACGGCTGCTGCTGCTGTTAAACAGATATAACGAAGTTTTATCATCTTTTCTCCTCACAAAACTTAAAAGGTATTAATTGAAACATTTCAAACTATTACTAGAAAGTAGTTTGTTTGACAGATTGTCATAGATTTTACTGTTGCATATAATGCGATTTTTTATCAACTACTTACCTAAACTTTAATAAATTAATTAAATAATATCGTCAGGAACTCTTAACAGAATTTTGAGAGTTGCTCTCAGTAAGTACTTCAAATTGACCCATGCAACCGTTTTCTGCGATCGCATCTTGATGGGGATGGAACATATACTTACCTGGGTAACGAAAAGCAAACTCTAAGATGTGCCTTTCTGCTACACCCATCGTAATCACATCTGCTTTCTCGCTAGGTGTCATACTCATGCCGTAGCGATAGACATCAAAGAAGTTGGCGTGGAGATGAAACGTCACAGCCGGATCGTATTCAATGATGTTGAGGACATACAGCCGAATCAACTGATCTTTGTAAATCTGAATCGGGTTATGCATGTAATAGTGGGGCAGACCGTTGAAGGCGTAATAATCGTTATGGCTATCATCATTCACGTCATACCCACTCATCACTAGTACGATTTCATCAGCCGGGGGACGGGGAGTCGGTGGATCGATGATAAACATTCCGTACAGCCCCTTGGCAATGTGGCGGGTGACTGGTTCAATATGGCAGTGGTATAAATGAACGCCATAAGGTTCAGCATCAAATTCGTAGATTGTGGCATTACCATTGCTGATTGGGCGAACACCATCCATTTCCGCCGGATGAACGCCATGAAAATGCAAAGAGTGAGAATGTCCTGCATTATTGAGAAATAGTACCCGGATGCGATCGCCCTGTTTGGCCCGTAGCGTTGGCCCTGGTATGCGACCGTTTAAATCCCAGATGTTGTAAGAGACAGCACTATTGAGTTTTATGATGGAAGAACCAGCAGTTAACTGAAATTCCCGGATAGTCCGCCCATTTTCTTGCTTCACCGTCCCATAATCAAAATCCCTTAACATCTTCATTGGGTTAGTAACATCGTCTGGTGCTGACCTATCGAATGGTGGCACTTTAACGATTGACTTACTTTGTAGATTTAGCATCTGCCAAAGTCCAGCTGTACCAGTTATTCCAGCACCTGCTAGTCCCAGTTTCAATAATTGACGACGGCTCCAGGGTTTTCCGTTACCTAGAGCGAAGTTGTTGGGCATGACATTTAGTTACAGTTAGCACCAAAAAAGAATTGCAAAAGATTTGCAATTGCTTTTAAATATTAGAGGAATTAATAATTATTGTCAATAATTTTTTAGCGCTTAGAAATTGTCAGTTAAGTTATTAAATCTAGATCAAGCTCTCAAAACTCTCGCAATATTTTCTTAATTTTAACTGTATTTATACGCTGAGTTATGTATAAATAATAGTTAGATAAAACTAACTGGTTCATATCTATTCCTGATATGCTGATTGCTTCAGCAGTACTTAGAGTATAAACAATGAGTATAATAGCA
Source organism: Nostoc punctiforme NIES-2108 (assembly GCA_003326195.1). Taxonomy (GTDB): domain Bacteria; phylum Cyanobacteriota; class Cyanobacteriia; order Cyanobacteriales; family Nostocaceae; genus Nostoc; species Nostoc punctiforme_A. Next base: position 79,988 of record LXQE01000085.1, on the reverse strand, counting down.
CCTTGAATATAGACGCGAGCAAGAAACTGTTGCTAATCTGTAGTGTATTTAATTGGTTTAGGGATAACATAAATCACGCTTCTTCAAGGAATTTTGAATGCTTGGTAATATGAGAACTTTTAATTTTTAATTTTTATCTGTTACCTTCGTGTTAGCAGCACTGAAAATGCCGTCACTCAAAACCATGTGTCATTCTTTTGTTATTTGTATGGACTTTCTGTGTAGATTTCTGCATCGCGATCAGCGAATGTCAAAGGATAGTATAGTATTCACTAAAGTCGAATTACAGAAGACATTTGATACACACTTGTCAAATACAAAGTTGATGGTATATCTTTTTGCAATCAAGTGGCATTATGCCCTTTGATTGATCAATTACCCAAATTTATTATTAGGAGGTCAAAAATGACTACTTTTTCTCATATTTCGCTATTGCAGAAGACCGCAGGTATTACCTTATCCAAGCCTGTGCAGGTAACTCTTTATATGCTGCTATCTTCTTTAGTTATCTGGACTGTTTTGTTCTCCACCTATCCTGCGGTTCATAACACAGCACACTCAGCGCGTCACCACACATTAGGCGTTGCATGTCACTAAATTATCATAATCCCAAGATTTTTTAGGTGCATGAAGCTTTGACGCTAAAATAAAGCGGATTTCGCGCCAGTGTTTTTGCTGGTAAATAACTTTTAGGTTTTGTAGAGATGCTTTGTTTATCATCTCTACATCACCTTAATTTAAGATGATATCTGACTAATTCGTTGGCTAGAATTTTTATACTTAATAATAATCTGGAGTAACTTTCATCCATTACTATGAAAGTTTCAATTGTAGAAATTACATAAGTTTCACATTTACCGTAAGCTTTTATGAAAAAATATCGGCTTTTTGGAGTTATCAGCGCTGTTTGTATTACTTTGTCAGTTCTTTATTCCTTTGTGGGAAGTTCCCAAATTCCTACATCCAGAGTCTTGCTTTCCACCAACCCACCTTTAGAACGTATTCTCCCCTTTGAAGCAGAGGCAGAAAAACCACAGTCTCCCGTTAAACTGACATTACAAGCTGTTGATGCTGCAGGTAAATCTTTAGCAAATGCCAAAATTAGTTTACAAATTCTGACACCGCCGCGTAATCCTTGGTTAACAACAGATTTTCCCATTGTCGAGGGAACAAAATTGTTGCAAATGAATGCCACCGCACCTGATGGTAAGTTAGAAATTCAGCAGATGTTACCCATCCGTGGTAATTACCAACTGTTAGTTAAAGTGTCACCCTTGGTAGCAAATACTTTTGCTGCTTATGAACAAACTTTAAATCTGAATGTCCATGAAAATCCAGTAAAATATAAATATTTTGCTGTGATTGCAGCTATATTACTATCACTTGGATTGTTGGGTGGTTGGATTATTGGTGGACAAGAAGAACTACAACAAGGAGAAATAGCACCACAGTCAGTCCGCCTTTTATTAAGTGCATTAACTGTAGTGGCTATAATAACTCTAATAGTTATTAACATTAGTGCAGAAGTTGCAGAAGCTCATGGCAGTGAACATCACTCAAATAGTACTGAAACGATGTCTACGACGGGCTACGCCAACGCACCATCATCTCAAAAATCTCAGGGATTAGAAATTAACCTTGGCGGAGATAAAAACGCAACTGTCGGAAAACTTGCGAACTTAGCGTTACAGGTGAAAGATGCTGCAACCGGACAGCCTATAACAGATGTAGCATTGCAGGTGAAAGCGATCGCCACAGAACACAATTTAACAGTCTTTGACTACAAAGGTATTCCCGACGAACAAGGGAAGTTAATATGGCTTGAACAATTTTTTGACGGTTCACCCCACAAAATCGAGGTGGAAGCCACTCCTCTACCAGGATCTAGCCGTCAATTTGCACCAGTGAAAGTAGCCCAGGAAGTTGAAGTTGAAGCGATCGCACCACCAATTTACATCCGACTGATTGGTTTATTCTACTTTACAGCCTTTGTCGGTATTGGTATGGCGATTGGATTGCTAATACAACATCGACGAAAACCACAAGCAAGGACAAATTAGTAATATCAGAGTTTTACTAAAGATTCCTGCTAATACAAAGATATAGATTAATCAATTAAAATAGTTGTGGTTTAACCACACTATTTTTTTTATTAATGGGTTGTATAAACTATAAAAAGTAGTGCAATAGGACAAGGTAAGCTATTGCAATAGCTTAAAAGATAAAATTTATGTTCGAGCTTGGGAGTTTCGATAAATTGGTATATTTATTAAGTAGAATTTTATTATTTACAAGCTCATAAATTAAGATTTACCGAGAAATTAAGAAAGTAATGCTGACAAAAATTGCGTTTGAAACAATTTTGGAACGTGCTTTGATGGGATACGACTTATCCCCCGAAGAGGGAGTGGTATTGTTACAACAAACTGAGCCAGAAGCGATCGCAGCAATACGTACTACATCCGATACACTCCGCCACACACAAGCAGGCGATACTGTCACCTACATAATTAACCGTAATATTAACTTTACTAATATTTGTGAGCAGCACTGTAGTTTTTGTGCATTCCGTCGAGATGATGGTGATGCCGATGCATACTGGTTAGATTCGGCGCAAATTTTGGAAAAAGCGACAGATGCACTACAACGAGGTGCGACAGAAATCTGTATGCAAGGGGGGTTAAATCCACAAGCACTGATAAATGGTAAATCTTTGCCCTACTACCTGAAAGTTGTAGAAACCATTAAACAGGAATTTCCCCACATCCATCTCCATGCTTTCTCTCCCCAAGAAGTGCAATTTATCGCCAGACTTGACGGACTTGAATATGCTGAGGTGATTACTGCTTTACGCGATGCTGGTGTTGGCTCAATGCCGGGAACAGCAGCGGAAGTATTAGACGATGAAGTTAGGCGGATATTGTGTCCAGAGAAGATTGACACAGCCACTTGGCTAGAAATTGTCAGCACCGCTCACAAATTAGGCTTGCATACCACTAGCACCATGTTATCTGGGCATATTGAAACCCACGAGCAGCAAATCGGACATTTAGAAAAATTGCGATCGCTCCAAAAAACTGCCATCAATCGGGGATATCCAGCCAAGATTACAGAGTTTATTTTATTACCCTTTGTTGGCCAAGAAGCACCCAAATCTTTACGTCGCCGTGTCGGACGCGATCAACCAGTTTTGAGTGATGCACTACTATTAGGGGCTGTAGCACGGATTTATTTAGGTAATTGGATTCCCAACCATCAGCAGAGTTGGGTAAAACTGGGGCTTGCAGGTGCGACAGAATCCTTAGCTTGGGGTTGCAACGATATCGGCGGCACATTGATGGAGGAACATATCACCACAATGGCAGGTGCTCTAGGCGGTACGTGTATGGAAGTGGAAACCTTGCAAACTGCGATCGCTTCTTTAGGAAGACCTTATCAACAACGAGATACTTTTTATCAGAAAATTAGGAATTAGGAAAAAATTCCTCTTCAATCTCCTTAGTCTGTGTTCTTTGTGCCTCCGTGGTTAAATAAATTGCTTTTCAACCGCAAAGGCACAGAGCGCTCAAAGAGAAAAAACAGATTTTACAAGTCAGCTTAAAAAAGCTAATCTTCAACGCTTAACTGATTTGTTTGCGTTGTTTCCATAGAGAGGCAGTTAACATCAAGCCCATAAAAGATAACAAGCCAAGACTTATATTTGGCTCTGGTACTGTATGAGTATCAGAAATTCCTAAACCTGGTAATTTTTTAGTACCTTCCTTCACCGCACCCTGTAATAAATCGGGATTTAACCCCAACGCATCTAGAGCAGTAACAGCTATTTGAGTTGTTTTTACCGCCTGTGTTTGGATTGTACCTTTAAATCCAGAAGCTAAAATCCCGCTAGCAGCAATCAATCCAACATGGGTATCGTCATCTGAAAAACCCCCATGTTCAGCCCTTTTTGTACTATCTGAAATCACATATCCAGGGTTCAATTTGATAATGAAATCTGGTGTACGGTCATCTGACAAAGGATTACCAAAGCCTGCTTGTTGTAATGTGCTACCAGATAAAATCTCATTAATCGCCGGATTTTTGAGATTTTTTAAAAGAGTTGTCGCAGTATCAGCTTGGCTTTGATCTGCAAGCCAAAACAACCCAATATCATCTTGTGTTGCATGATTTACGGTAATCCCAGCTTTTTCTAAAACGTCTGTAAATGTGTTTTCGGAAATCAGGGTAGCTGTTCCTTGACGGGGACTTTGACCGTGTTTTGCTGTCAATACTACTAATGTTGAATCAAACAGATTTTGTTGCTTCAATGCATTAACTATGTTTCCGATACTAGCATCTGTATGTTCTAAGGCATTAATTAATCCTGGTGAAGGTGTTCCATCAGCAGCAATTCCACCATTGCTAGTAGCATCTTTCTGAGCGACACTAAGAGCTTGAAAATTCATGCCAAAAATAGCAGGAGTTCCCGGAGTAGTAATTCCTTGAGAATCTTTACCAGCTATTTGGTTTAAAAGTGCATTTACCTTCAAATCATCATAAGCTTCTGTAAGGCTAGTGCTTTTAGTTGTCGTTTTAAATGTTAGATTGCTAGGATTTTGGGCTGTTGATCGATCGACTAATTTGCCATTTTCCAAAGCTACTTTAGCATTGATTTCTGGAGCATAAAAGTCGTCAATTCCCTTACCTGAAGGCCCATTAGCAAGGTCATAGGCAGGATGTTTATCAATAAATGCCGTGTGTAAACCAGCATCGTGAGCTACCTCAAAAATTGTATTAACATTCAGGTAGTTATGAGGATAAATGGGTTTTCCTGTGCTATCTACTGGCAACTTACTTGGATCAATGCTACCTTTGCCAAAATCACCACCTCCACTAATAAGATTTGGGTTTTTATCAATACTTTCATCAAATAGAACTCCAGTACCAGCAGAACTCCCGATTTTACTTAATAATGAGCGACTATATGAATTGTCATAATAAACCCCTGTCGTTTTTGGACTTGCTCCTGTGAGATAGTTCAATTCACCAGGAAAAGAATCGGAGGGTGTACTGGTAAAGGCATTAGTGTAAGTAACACCATTTGCTTGCAAATTATTAATATTTGGTAAGTAAGGTTGAAGCAAAGGATCGTTGATGTCAGCATCATGCAGTCCATCAACTGATAAGAGTAATACATGTTGGTAAAGGCTGGCTGCTGTTGCTGCTGAGTTATTAAATTGTAAAAATGTCTGCCCTGTTAAAATAACTGTGCTAAAAATCACTGTTTTTAAAACAGTAGGTAGATGAGAATTGCTAAATCGAGTCATTCTATTTATTTCCTTTGCTGATAAAGTACCCTATGTATTGTTATAGGCTTGTGGTTATTAGCGTTATGAAGCAACGCCAATTAACAGTTCTAGAGTCGAATATGACTAAGCTAAAACAACACGAAAATTTGTGAATACGCTTGGTTACAAAGGTATTTGGTTACTAAATAGCAAAAGTTTAAATTCCTCTATTTGTCGTTACCCCTATTGAAGTAAGTATTTAATTTAGGAATTTATCATTTGATGAATCAGCTTGATTGGGATTGCATATCTTGAGCGCTCATACGAAACATTAATCAGATAAGATTAAGTTCAAATTAAGAATATATGATAAAAAAATTAAGATTAACCTTGTAGGTAAGATAACCCTCGTTCGTATTAGAAAGCCTTAATAATTTAGGGATGGAGTATTATGAGAATTTTGCTAGTTGAAGATGACGATCGCATTGCGAAGCCATTAGCCGAATTTTTAAGAAGACAACACCATATTGTGGATATAACAACTGATGGATTGGCAGCTTGGGAATGGTCGCAATCAGCATTATATGAGCTAATTTTATTAGATTTAATGCTTCCTAAATTAGATGGAATTGCTTTATGTAAGCGTTTACGTGCTGCTTCATCTAATGTTCTGATTTTAATGCTGACAGCACGAGATACAACAGGTGACAAAATTATCGGACTCGATGCTGGTGCTGATGATTACTTGGTTAAACCATTTGAATTAAAAGAGTTAGCAGCACGCATCAGAGCTTTAGCTCGAAGAACTCCAGAGATTCGTCCCCAAATTTTAATCTACGGTGATTTGCAACTAGACCCAGCAACTCAACAGGTTACTTATGCAGGCAATATCATATCATTAACTCCTAAAGAATATATGATATTAGAATATTTTCTAAAAAATCCAAATCAAGTTATCACTCGTTCGGCAATTCTTGATAAATTGTGGGATTTTGATAAATCTTCGGGAGAAGGAAGTATTAAAACTCATATTACAAATTTACGGAATAAACTTAGAGCATCTGGAAGTTCAGAAGATTTGATTGAAAATATCTATGGCATTGGTTATCGTTTAGGACACAATTAAAATAATTTTAGATAAATTTTTTATAGCAGAAAAAATGTGTTTCAAAGAATCAGATATCGGTTATTATTGTCTTATTTAGTTGTCTTCGCATCGCTACTGGGAATATTTGCGATCGCAGTCCGATTTGCTTTCACTCGCAGCTTGACTGAACAAATCACAGATAAACTTACAGCCATCGGTAAAGGTGCTGCTGCAAATGTAGAGTTGGAAAAAGGTCGCCTGACAGTTGAAAGTGACTTTCGTCCACAAGACTTAATTGCTTCTCATCAAGCATTACAGTGGTTTGATACTCAAGGAAATTTGATTACCCAACAGGGAAAAAATGTTTTAACTTTACCTTTTTTACCAAACAAAATAGTACAATTTCAGACTGGTAAAATACCTATCCAAGCAGTAAATGTACCAATTATCGCTAGTGATAATGGTGAGCTAGTTGGGTATGTAAGAGTAAGTCAATCTTTAGAAGAATTTGATGAAACTCTCCAAAAGTTGGATTGGGGATTAGGCGGTGGAATTCTTATAACTTTGGTTCTGAGTGGTATTGGCGGAATTTTACTAACTCGTCAAGCAATGCAACCCATTGAAGAGAGTTTTGCAAAGCTTAAACAATTTACTGCTGATGCTTCACAYGAAYTACGCAGTCCKTTAATGGCTATCAAAATTAATGCKGAGTTACCGCTASAATATCCAGAAGAAATAGGCCCAAAAGATGCAGARAAGTTTCARGCGATCGCCAGYGCTACYAACCAGATGACTCGCCTCACAGAAGACTTACTGATGTTAGCACGCACTGATAGAGTTTCCAATCAAAATAGGGATACTCTCAATTTAACGTCAATATTAGAGAACCTAATCCAACTGTATAAACCTCAAGCTGAAGCCAAACAAATTAATTTGAAAATTCAATTAATTGCTAATCTTCAGCTAATAGGTGATTCAAGTCACTTAACGCGACTGTTTACTAATTTAATTGAAAACGCCATCTACTATACACCATCAGGAGGCGTAGTAGAAATTAAAACCAGACGTATCGGTTCCCACCTTTATATCAACGTGCAAGATACAGGTATGGGAATTGCACCAGAGAATATCAATAAGGTTTTTGAGCGTTTTTGGCGAGCAGATCGATCTCGTGCTTATTGGTTAGGTGGTTCTGGTTTAGGGCTAGCGATCGCTCAGACTATTGCTCAAAATCACGGTGGATTAATTAGTGTTACAAGTCAATTAGAAGTTGGTAGTTGTTTTACTGTGCGTTTACCAACTTCTTAACAATTTGATTTTAAGTTTCCTACTTACTTACCATCATCATTGGTTTCGCGATCGCCATCACTAGTTTCTTTAACTTGAATACTACTCTTGGGACGAGTCGCTTCATTCTTCTCATCTTGTTGATTGGCATTTTCAATATAGAGAACTTTGCCGTTACCAGCATCTACTGTAACTTCTTGCTGACCAATTTCTACAGCATAAATTAAGTTGCCATTTTCATTTTCGAGTTTGACGCTTTTGGCTTTACCTCGCACCGATGCTTCACTTGCTTGCTGTGCTTGTTGTGCTGTAATTTTAGCTAGCGGTTGCAGTTTTGCCGCTTCTTGTGCATCATCGTTGGTTTCACCGTCTCCATCACTGGCTTCAGCAACTTGGATAGCACTATGATGCTGACGTGCAATTGCTACGAAAGATTGTGGTTGTTTTGCAGAAACAACTCTCGACAATCCAGCAAATCCCAAAGTACCAACAAAAGCTGCTGCCAAAATAATTTTTGTTGAAGTCTTCATACTTGTAAAATCCCTTGAAGTCTGAGTTTGTATTTTCACAGTAGGTAATAAAAGTCAAGAAATAGTCAAGATTGGTTTTAATTTAACAAATTTAATATCAAGTGGTGAAATTAATTTTTAATGATAAGTTTCAGTTATTCGTAGTGCCTATATTAGGAGAAAATTACTTTTTCAATAAAATCTTGACTATTTCTTGACTTTTGCTGTGTAAAGTACAATCACTCAGTAATTTCTGACAACACAGATAACTTTAAGATGTGATGTCATCTCAATTGTCTGGAAAAATCAAGAAGGAGAAAGATTATGAATAAGATGTTAAACAGGGTTCCAGAGGTTACAATTTACTTCTGGATTATTAAAGTTTTGGCAACCACAGTAGGTGAAACCGCAGCAGATTTTCTGTCAGCAACCCTGAACCTTGGTTTAGGCATTACATCTTACATCATGAGCGGTGTGTTATTGATTGCGCTGTTGAATCAGTTTAAACTGAAACGTTATGTTCCAGCAAGTTTCTGGTTTGTGGTCGTTTTAATAAGTATCGTTGGCACACTGATCGCTGATAGATTAGTAGACGAGCTTGGAGTTAGTTTGGTGACAACTAGTGTAATTTTTAGTGTTTCCTTGTTGGTAGTTTTTGCGCTTTGGTATTCAAACGAAAAGACATTAGCTATGCACTCTATTAATACAGCTAAAAGAGAACTTTTTTATTGGGTAGCTGTTTTGTTTACCTTTGCCTTGGGCACTGCAACAGGAGACCTATTGGCAGAGTCTTTGAGATTAGGTTATACACAATCAGCACTGGTATTTGGTGCTTTAATTGCAATTATAGCGATCAGTTATTATTACTTGTGGATGAATGCAGTTTTAGCATTTTGGTTAGCTTACATTTTGACTCGTCCACTTGGAGCATCGATAGGTGATTTACTATCCCAATCTCCTACAAATGGTGGTTTTGGTTTTGGTACTGTCGGAACCAGCATACTTTTTCTTTCTATAATCGTCAGCTTGGTTATTTACTTAAGCCTTAAGCAAAAGAAATTAGCTTTACAGCCGATTAACCGACAAGACTAATTAGCGATCGCCTTCTGGATATTGGGCATTTTTATGTTTGGATCTGTTTTTTTGGTGGTTATTGACTATTTCCACCACGGTTAAATCCTAAGTTAAAATGAATTATAATAACCCGACAGTAAGTAGGATATAAAATAAGCAAACTTCCACAAATCACTACCTTGATGAATGAAATTTAAGTATGCTCCGACAAATTTCTAGTTTCTGGTTGCGTCATATACATCCTCGTTTTGCTCCCTTAATTGCCACAGTTGGTATTGTTGGACTTGCTAGTTGTCTGCTCATACTTTTTGTTTTAGCAAAATTAGCTGAAGAGGTATTAGAGCGAGAAGCTTTTGCATTTGATACTAGTTTTTTGTTATGGCTACATCAGTTTGCTAATCCGCATTTAGATAATTTAATGCTGTTTATTACAAATCTTGGTAATCCTAGTACAGTGGTTATAGTTGCAGGCGCAACTTTCTTGTTACTTTGGTGGCAACATTACCGAGAAGAAGCAAAAATTTTTGTACTTGTTTGCTTGGGAGGGTTAATTTTAAATACAGGGCTAAAGTTGTTTTTTTCTAAACCTCGCCCGGAACTCTGGCATCAATTGATTTCTGAAAAATCTTTTAGTTTTCCTAGCGGTCATGCACTAGGTTCTATGGTGCTTTATGGCTTTATTGCTTACGAATTAGCAATTCACTATCCTAATTTTGCCAAAATTATTTACAGTTTGACGGTTATTTTAATTGCTGCTATTGGTATCAGCCGCTTATATTTAGGAGTCCATTGGCCCACAGATATAATTGCAGGTTATGGAGTCGGTTTTTTGTGGCTGATGATATGTATTACGATGCTGAAATTGCAAAGATTGAGGCAGGGAAATTTAGTTGATTAAATCCTATCAACCTCTAATTCCATAACTTCCCACAGAAAACATAGCAATGATAATTGTCCAATCAGATTTTTTCAGATTTTTTAATCACCTGATTTTTGCCCAAGATGCTTGTAGATTAGGAGCTTTGAGGGAATGAAACAACCCTGCTCCCTACTCCCTACTCTTCACTCCTCACTCAATTGATCCCCAAGTTACCAATCCAAGATAGGATGGACGTTGATTTACGTATTCTTTTACTTAATGCATATGAAGCGCTATTGGTCGCGTTTGCTTGCGCTGGTTTTGGTTGTAGCTATCGGCTTAATGGGTTGTTCTGGCAGTCCAGATAGTTTGACTGGGGATTATCGTCAAGACACCTTAGCTGTGGTCAATATTATGAGACAAGCTCTGGATCTTTCACAAGATTCACCAGACAAGGCAGCCATTCAAGCAGAAGCGCGTCAAAAAATTAATGACTTTTCAGCTCGCTACCAGCGGGTTAACTCTGTTTCTGGTCTTGGCTCGTTTACAACCATACGAACAGCCCTCAATTCCCTAGCTGGACACTACAGTTCTTACCCAAATCGTCCCGTACCCGAAAAACTCAAAAATCGTTTAGAAAAAGAGTTGCAACAGGTAGAGACGGCGTTGAAACGTGGCGGTTAGCTATTAACTATTGCTTACTCCATCATCAATAGTCAGGTGTCAAAACTTTTGATTCCTGACTATTTTGTTTGTCAAGGCAGGAGGCAGAAGGTAGAAGGCAGGAGGCAGTGTTTCGACTACGCTCAACAACCGGGCAGGAGGCAGGAGGCAGAAACTCTTTTGCGTAAGTCCTGCATTTTATAGCTCATTTACTTGAAAACTGCTGTCATAATGCAAGCCGATGCATTCATATTGAGGGTGAAGTTTTAATATCTACTTCATGCACTGGAAACCGCTATACAAGAATACGGCAACAGAAATAGACCTTTGAGAGTCTTAAAAAAATAGGTTTTAAAACCCTTAGTATTTAACTATATAATTCGATACACGTTGCCCACAATTATTTGAGTTGGGATCGATGATTATGGCAAATTAAAGGCTTTAAGACCGAACGTCAACACGTAGCTCAGAGTTAGAGCCACTCCGTCTTTCCTCAGTTACCCTGTGGTAAGCAAGTTACAGTCGGAATTTAAATCCCTGTCTGAAACTCTTTTGAATTTGTTCATCTACTGGTAGGTATGTCTAACTGTCCCTTGAAGGTTGCAAGATCGATATTATTTTGGCGGCGCTTATTCGCTGTTGTTTTTACTAGTAGTTTGTTGCTCCCCAACTTGGGAAGCGAACCAGCAAAGGCGCAAGTAACTGAGTATTGTCAGTTATCATCGGCTGCGGCGCAACAAAAAGAAAATTTACGTTTGTCAGCGCTCAAAGGCAAACAAGATGCTCAAACACGCTACCAAAGCATAATACAAGAACAGGCGCAGAAATTAAAGCAATGTCGGTCTCGAACTTGGCCGCAAACCCAAGCCATTTGGTTACGCTTGTATCCCTGTGACATTCAGCCAGGAATAATCGATCAGGTTATGGATCGGATTGTTAATGGTGGCTATAACCAAGTTTATTTAGAAGTATTTTACGATGGGCAGGTACTATTACCAGCAAAAGCTAACCCGACGGTTTGGCCTGCTGTGATTCGTACACCAGGGACAGAAAACACCGATATACTTGCCACAGCAATAAAAAAAGGTCGGCAACGTGGTTTGAAGGTATATGCCTGGATGTTTACCACAAATTTCGGCTATACTTACGCCTTACGCCCAGATAGAGAAGCTGCGATCGCTCGTAATGGCAAAGGTCAAACGAGTTTATATGTAGTAGATAATGGCTCTCAACTATTTATCGATCCCTACAACCTACAAGCAAAGCGCGATTACTACCAATTAGTACAACAAGTTTTGCGCCGTCGTCCAGATGGCTTGCTATTAGATTACGTGCGTTATCCCCGCCAAGCGGGAAGTGATTCTATCGCCACCAAAGTTTCAGATTTATGGCTATTTAGTCCCGCAACCCAAGAAGCTTTATTTAAACGGGCACAGAATTACAAAGCGCTGGACTTAATTCGCCGCTTTTTGAGTAAGGGATTCGTCACTGGGGGAGATGTAGCTGAAGTTGATAAACTTTATCCCCAGGAAGGAGAACCTCGTTGGCAAGGACGCATCCCACTAGCGCAAAAGTCAATCCTGTCTGCAACCGATAGACAACCAATTTTACAATGGGAGTTGTGGCAGCTTGCCGTTGCCCATGCTATGCAAGGAATTCTAGATTTTGTCACCATCGCTAGTTACCCAGCAAAGCAGCAAGGTGTTTCCACAGGAGTGGTGTTTTTTCCTGATGGCAACCAAACTGTAGGACAAGGGTATGATTCCCGTTTGCAACCTTGGGATCGGTTCCCTAATTCATTAGAGTGGCATCCTATGGCTTATGGGAATTGCGGTAATGTTAGTTGTATCGTGTCCCAAGTGCAACGGGTTTTGAGTATGGCAAAACCGGGTACGCAGATAATCCCGGCTTTAGCCGGTCAGTGGGGAAAATCTGTTAGTAATCGTCCATCCCTAGAAGTGCAAATGCAAGCACTTCGCAAATTTGCCCCCCAACTGAAGGGAGTTAGCCACTTTGCCTATTCTTGGCAATATCCTCAGAGTGATAGCGATCGCAAATTCTGTCGAGTTAAGTAGAATTCTTGCAGAATTAGTAAAAAGGGATTGAATTTCCCTTTCAACTTTCAACTTATAGAATCACACACTTTACAAATTCATACCAAATATAGTTAACACAATCATAATTACAGCTTAAGTATAGTGTGTAGCGAGTCGTTGGAATGCCGACGGTGCTGGACTATCTACGAGGTACTGGCGTATCATCTCAGCACAAGCACCTGGGCTTAACAAAGAGGTATCCACTTCAAGGTCATAGATGCCAGGGATATGAACTTCACGTTGCCATAACTGAACCGGATGTGGTATCGGGGAGTCAGATGTACTTCCCACGTTCCACCCCGTGTTTTGTCGGCGTTCCATAACGATCTCAATGGGGCAGTAAACGCCTACGAACAAAACCGGCAATCCTTTTAAACGTCGGGCACTATCAGCCAGAATGCCCCGTTCTCTTGCGTAGGCGTCATGGTGTCCGACATCAACCACGACATTCAGACCCAAACGGCTGTGAGCAGCGATAGACTCATACATAGCGCTGTACAGAATGGGAACAAGGGCTTCGATATCCTGGCGTTCTCCCCCTGGCCGCAGACCGATCCCAGGCAGGTATCGTGCGGGAGTCATTTGCATAAATCTATCAACACCCAAATTCATCCACAGACCATCAAATGTTTCCTGAATGACTGCGACAATGCTCGACTTACCCGATCGCGGGACACCATTCAGGATGATAATCTGTCCAAGCTCTTGTGTCTGCCCCATGATTCCTCCTTGCATCCTTTATACATGTAGTTAGCAGTTCCACGTTAGGGCTAAAATGTTGAATAGGCAAGAATTCAGGAGTCAGAATTCAGAATTCAGAATCAAGACGCTGCGCGTAGATCATCCCCAAAATGACTTTATTACCAAAGTTTCGGCAGGTTCAGTTCACGATTAAGTCCCCACTTTTCAACTCAATTTAAAGCCAAGTCCTCTGGTGTATTACAGTTAAACAGCATTTCTGGTTCTGCTAATGGCAAAACTTCTACCGGATATTGCCGAAGCCACTGCTGAAACGATCGCTCCCCTTGGTTGATAAACTCTAGGAGTTGTGACAAACAGCTACGGCGATAGAAACCACATAGAGGTTCCCAACCTTTAGGATTATGAGCTAAAGCTGCGATCGCATTATCCCCCACGCTATCAAGTCGAGTTACCCAATCTTGCAACACCTCAACCCGCAACCTCGGCAAATCGCAAGCTAGCAACAGCACCCATTCTGTTTTGACTTCGGCTAGTCCTTGAGCAAATCCAACTAGAGGCCCGTGGGCTAAAGATTTTCCAGCTAAAGGTACTTCTCGGATAAAATGGCAACCAGGCAAAAGCAAATCTTGATAGCGTTCTGGCCAGGGAGTTACTACATAAACAACATCAGCACAGCTTTGAGCAATGCTACAAACTCGCTGCAACAAAGGTATCCCTTGAATGGGAATCAAGGCTTTATCTTGACCCATGCGAGAACTTTTACCGCCAGCTAACACAATCGCTGTTAATTCGCTTCTGGTCGTCATAGTTATACATCGAATTGGGGTCTGGGTACTAAGAACTGGAGAGTAGGCACTAGACAAACAAAGAGAATAGCCTAATGCCTCATGCCCCATGCCCCATGCCCATCATCCCCTATTCTGACTTTTCTCAACTTGCTGCAATAAATGCTCTATATTTTCTGCTGGCGCCAGACACTTCAAACCTTGGCAAACTAACCCAACGCTTCTCTCTGGTAAATCAGATGTGATGGCAAATACAGCCGTTGGTAGAAATCTGGGGATCAGAGAGTTTATTTGCTCAGTGGTGCTGCGAATCAAGGTAGAGTTACGATACCAATCTAAAGCTGTAAACAAGCTGGGGCAAGCTTGGGGAGCGCGATGCATTACACTCCTAAAAGCTTTCAAACCAAGTTCCGCTAAATCCAAATAATCTAGATTATCAGTGAGTAAGGTGAGACGAACAAGATTAGCGATCGCAATTCCATTAGCTGATGGTGTCGCATTATCTGCATAACTACGCTCTCTAACAATTAAATCTTGACTAGAATCGCTCGATGTGTTATAATAACCCCCTAATTCTACACTCCAGAGAAATTCATTAAATTCATCTTGGATAGCGATCGCATTTTCTAACCATTGCTTATGCTCAGGGTTGGAAGCTTGTAAATCCAAGAGAGCTTTAACAAACAAAGCATAATCTTCAGACTGCGCTAAAACGGTTGGTTCTCCTTGATAGTTAAGTCGCTGGAAACGCCCATCTACAAACTGATTTTCCAAGATAAAATTCGCTGCTTGTGCTGCTAATTCCAAATATGATGGTTGTTGGAAAACGCCAGCAGCCTTAGCTAGCCCAGAAATCATCAAACTATTCCAGGCGACAATCATTTTCGTATCTGTCACCGAGGGAATGCGACCTGGCCAGTTAGTGGTTTTTGCTTCCTGATTGTTACGAGCCGGGGGAAAAGTTTCTAATGACTCAGAATTAACGCCATAACGAGCAGTAAATAGCTTACTCAGTGCGGTTTCTAGCGTTGCACTCAGTTTGGCTGAATTCCTTCTTTGTAAAACATTACGTCCTTCAAAGTTGCCGTTAGGGGTAACAGTAAACTGTTGTTGTAATTCCGTTAATTCTTCAGGCGTTAACAGTTCTTGGACTTCGCTGTAACTCCAAACATAAAAAGCTCCTTCTTCTGGTTCTACCGCCGTGGATTCAGTGAAACTGTCGGCATCTTGAGCAGCATAGAAGTAACCTTCTGGCGCGGTCATTTCCCGCTTCAGCCATTGTACAGTCCCAGCAACCGCCCTTTCAAAGGCTGGCTCTTGTACTCCTGCACTCCATAAAGAAGCTAGATACTCGACAATTTGTCCATTGTCGTAGAGCATCTTTTCAAAGTGAGGTACTGTCCAAGTCGGGTCAACAGTATAGCGATGAAAACCACCGGCTACATGGTCATAAATGCCGCCCAACGCTAAGTCTAGTCCCCGTTGGGTACAAACTTGCTTGCCATCATAGTGAGATTCAAAATTAAATCGAGTTCCCCGCAGTGCTAATTCTGTGTAGGGAATCATCGGAAAACTGTTACCAGATTGATTAGGAGTAATTACACCTGTGCTAGTTTCCCAACCTTGGCGGAGTAATTCATGGTCTTCAAGCTCGGTTGTTGTACCATCTTGCAACACCGCAGACGTAAGCAGAGACTCAATAATTAAGGCTTTACGTTGTTGTAAGTCCGCTTTTTCTGTATCGTAATAACGGCGAAGCGCTTGCAACACCTGCAAAAATCCCGGACGACCATAGCGCGGGTCTACAGGGAAATAAGTACCAGCGTAAAACGGCACTAAATCTTCTGGGGAAAGAAAAATATTTAAAGGCCAACCCCCTTGACCGCTCATCATCTGCAAAGCTTGCATATAGATGCTATCGAGGTCTGGTCTTTCTTCCCTGTCTACTTTGATGGGAAGATAATTAGTATTCATGTAGTCAGCGATCGCAATATCAGAAAAAGCCTCGCCTTCCATGACAGTACACCAGTGGCAACTAGAATAGCCAATGGAGAGAAAAATCGGTTTATTTTGCGCCCTTGCAGTTGCAAGTGCTTCGTCACACCAAGGCCACCAATCAATGGGGTTTTCGGCGTGTTTGCGGAGATAGAGGCTCTTAGCTTCAGCAAGGCGATTAGTCATAATCAAACGCAAGTTAGTTGCCTTCTTTGCTCAGTCTAGCCTGTTCTCAGGCTTGTTAGCCTAGACAACTATGTACATTAAGTAAGAAACTCAACGAGCGAATTATACCTTTGTTTTTAATATCGCCTAAGTAAGTTAGTGTAAAAAATTGCAGTGTTGTAGCCAGCGCTAACTACAAGGGAAGCATCTATATAAATAATTGGGTTTATTTACAGTAACTTACTTATACCTGTGCAACTTCTGAAACATTCTTATTGAAAAGATCGCAATAGCAAGCTAACAATATTTGGTGGCGTTTCTTGCATAGGTGATGCTGTCTTTGTTTGAATTAAAGTGTTTGGGCTAAGTCCTGCTATCAGATGGAGCAAGAAGGTGATGATGGCGGCTTGTATAAGTTTTTCCAGCATGGCACGTCTCTCTCTGAATGGATAGCATTTCAATTACGACTGGTTATTCTAAATACACCTCGTACTCCCGATTTACCGAATCTAACAAAAATAACTTGATAAATGCCGAAGGAAATCCTAAAAAAATGTTTAAAATGTTACTGCTAGTTAACATAATTCCCTAAGCAAATCGGATTTCGGTTATCGGTCTAATCAATACATCGCCAAGGTTGTGTAGCAAAGTCCTGAGATATAAGATTGGCGACAATTGAAGTTTTTTGATTTATTCTTCGCTAGACCGGGATATTTTCTTAGACAGCTTTTGTTGCTAAAAAGTGCCCTTGGAGGTTGAATCTATTGCAAAATCACATTTTGCTCCTTTGCTGAAAAAGACAGAATAGCCAAGATTTACTTATATCTACTTGGGAATAGTAGAGATCAGCCCCAGTTTCGTGCTGTCACCGATAAAATGTATTTAAAGTAGCCACAAACACGCTTCCATGATTCCTATCGTTATTGAACAATCGGGTCGAGGTGAACGCGCCTTTGACATCTACTCA
This sequence comes from Nostoc punctiforme NIES-2108, assembly GCA_003326195.1. Taxonomy (GTDB): domain Bacteria; phylum Cyanobacteriota; class Cyanobacteriia; order Cyanobacteriales; family Nostocaceae; genus Nostoc; species Nostoc punctiforme_A. Next base: position 62,532 of record LXQE01000085.1, on the reverse strand, counting down.
CGGCTGTTACGTGAGCGCATCATCTTTTTGGGACAACAAGTTGATAACAATATTGCCAACTTGATTGTTGCCCAACTGCTGTATTTGGATGCTGAAGACCCGGAGAAAGACATTTATATGTACATCAATTCTCCCGGTGGTTCGGTGACGGCTGGTATGGGCATTTTTGACACTATGAAGCATATTCGCCCTGATGTCTGTACAATTTGTACCGGATTGGCAGCGAGTATGGGTGCTTTTCTCCTCAGCGCGGGTGCTAAGGGTAAGCGGATGAGTTTACCCCATTCTCGGATTATGATTCATCAACCTTTAGGTGGCGCTCAAGGACAGGCGACTGATATTGAAATTCAGGCGCGGGAAATTTTGTACCATAAGCAACGGCTAAACAACTATTTAGCTGAACATACAGGTCAACCAATTGAGCGCATTGCTGAAGATACTGAACGTGACTTTTTCATGTCGCCAGAGGAAGCCAGGGACTACGGTTTGATTGACCAAGTGATTGACCGTCACGCCGCTGGTAGCCGTCCAGCAGTTGCTGCTGTTAATTAATAGTCACGATTGGTAAATGGTGATTTACCACTTTTAATTCTCTTAAACCCCAAAAATAACCCCTTTTCATAACTGAAGAGGGGTTATTTGACTTCAAAACTCGATTTTAAAGGGTCAATATCCTATTTTTCGAGATGAAGGTAGTCTTGATCCGGTAGCAGATATTGAAAAAATTCCAACTTTTAATTGTCTGAAAATACACATTTTGATCCTGACATAGGATCATCAAAAGTTGGGAAGAAGCATAATTTGTCGCTCTACAATAGCCTCAAAACTAGTTTGCTGGAGTAGAGCAATGTTATTAAAACAAACTTTTTGTGACTAAATAATACCAAGCAATTTGAATTTTATTTTCAACTTCATACTATTAAAGTCTTTTTCAGACTGTATTTATTTTATTAAAAGCTTAATTTAGATTTAGGTTACAAAGACACTAAGTCATTTTGTACAGTGTGTAATACCAAAAATAAATTATTTATCTTCAGGAATAAACATCATGAATTGCTTCAAATCAAGTCTCAAGCTAACGTTGCTAACTTTATTGACTTGTGGATTGGTTTCCCCAGCTTTTGCAACACCCGATAACGACAATAGCATTTTTGCAGCGGATTTCGAGGGGAATTTGAATAGTGGTCAAGGATTTCTTCAGATCAAAGGCGATGTGACCACCACCGATGACTTAGAAGACTTTAGAAAAGTGCTACTCACGGGGCGCTCTAACTTACGTTTAAGACTGGAAGGCGTTGCCCCAAACGGAGGACGGACAGATTTGTTATTAGTTAGGGATTCAAACAACAATGGTCAAATTGATCGTAATCAAGGCGAAGTGATTGGCCAAAGTCGCGACTCATTTTCCCACCAAATTACACGCCAGAATCTAGCCGCAGGAGATTACTTCGTCATTATCCGCAGCAGACAGTTTAGCTCAAACAAAGTTCAGTATCAAGTCAGTGTAGATGCACGGGTGTAATCAATCCTATAAACTCGCCGATCAAAAGCGCGATCGCTTCCCATAAGTTTTTTTGAGATGTTCCCATGCCTCCTCTTCTGTCCACCATAAACGTTCGATTTCAAAATTAATTTTAGCAATCAGAACTTCGTGTAATGTTGGTGTCGGTTGAGATACAAGGTATTGCAGGAATTCATGCAATTTCTCATGAGTCAGCAAAGTACGCGATCGCTTCCCATAATTTTTTATGAGATGTTCCCGTCCCTGGTATATTGTCCACCCTAGTCGCTGCATTTCAACGTCTGTTTGAGCAATTACCTCAGAAAAATTCACAGGTTCCATAGCTTCGCCACAGTTTCAATAGCCTACGTTATTAGTCATTAGTCCTTACAAATGACTAATGACCAATGACAAATGACAAATCAAAATCCCGCTATTGGGTCTGGCTGAGATTGTAAGTATTTGAGGAATCCGTGTAATTCTTCTTCAGTGAGCAAAGTCCGCCCGCGCTTACCGTAGGTTTCAATCAGATGTTCCCGTCCCTGTTCTGGTGTCCAGTTTAAACGCTGAAGTTCGACATCTGTTTTAGCAATTACATCTGATAAATCCACGGGTTCAGCTTTCTTTTTTCTCTTTCCTGTCACTGATGGGGTAGCAGCATTCTCTTGAGGACTGTAACTCCGGGGTGTAAATGGTGTGACATTATTGGCAGAAATTGCCGGAAAGGTTTGATTTTCTGGCTGGCTATCAAAATTTATTTCCAAGTTCTCAACTGGCGGATCGAATTCTAGCTCCTGCTTGGCAGTCATAGGAAAGTTTTGACCTAAATCTTGGCTATAGGTATCGTTTAGAGGCGCAGCATTACTGTACCCGTACTGTTCGTTACTGCTTGTTACTACTTCTGGTTTAATGTTCCGTTCTTTGGAAGGCGGTATAGATATTTCTTTGTCGCTGACTGCTGGCCACTGACTACTAACAAAATTCTCATTTTTTGCAGAGGAATAAGCAGCAGGCTCACTCAATCCACCTTTAGTATTCAAGGAGGGATTTAGCTGTGCCGGGGAAACTGGATTTGAGGTCAACACCACTGATTCTGGTGGCGCGTTTGTAATACCCAAAACTATCAGCGCCCTAGTTCTGGCTTGGTCTTCTGCGGCTTCTACTGTTTCTGCTGCTGCCATACCCGTAGCACGGGTTACACCTTCAATTTGCACGCTTGCCCGAACAATATATTTTCCTTGAAAAATTTGCACTAATTCAGAAATCAAACTGCCTTTGGGATACAAGCTCTGGAATTGAGCCAACATAATACTGCTACCAATCTAAATATTTTTAATAACGGGGTTGATACTGCCTGAATGTTCAAGCGAGATCGGTTGCCCTTACTTTAATTTACATCCACTCGATACCCAGGATGCCTGCGAATATTGCATTTATTCATTTTTAATTGCCTACTATGTGTCATCAGATTCTTGGCAGGCGATGAGTAGGTATAATTCTCTGCTCTGAGCCGTCAAGGTTATATTCTTGCTTTGCCTGGTGTTCCAATTGTAGCAGTAGCTCTTTTTGACGAAATTTTTGGTCAGTGCTAACTTATCTGGGTAGTCTTGCTTGCAATGCTATACTGATTACCCAAGTCGATATCTAGAACTATTTTCTGGAAGTGCGCTCTAAATCTACAATAATGGAGATAAGGTTCGCCCTCGCTGCTTATTAAGCTGCTTACCTAATTGTTACCGATTCTACATGTGGGAAAATTGGGTTCACCAGCAGTTCCTCCTAGTTAAAAATCAGAGTCTAATGGCGTAAAATTACCTTCTCTCTAGACAATCAAACACCTGTAGTTTCCACGCCACTGGCTCTACTTGGGGAGACCCCAGACGCTCGCAGACTCGCTAACGCTGCGCTATCGCTTTTAGCGTCTCCCCTTGGAGAAGACCGCAGTGGCTCCCCTGCATAGCGCTTTTGGGCAGTATGGATTCTCTAAACCCAGCTTCTCAAAAACCTGTCGCGTAATTAACTAGCGGGGCTAGATTTTAATCAGGCGTGCAATCTTAAGTTTGGTTAGGTGAAGGGAGTTGAACGCAGGCAAATTCTGAGAGCATCGTGCAGTAAGAAGTTCGTAAACGCCCCAGAGTTGTCCGTGGGTCTGCTTCTTTGCCAAGGAACTGCGGGAGTAGTTTCCCCCTCTTACTGGGTCGGGCTTCCTTTCCTTAGAACTTAGGAAGCTTGCTTCAGGGCAATTAGTTTCCAGCTTGTTTCTGTAAGCCGTGAGGGTATACAGAAAAGAACCAGATTAAACAACAAATGATGTTTTGACCAAAGGTCGGTTCACTGCATGGAATTTTCAATCGCTACACTCCTTGCCAATTTCACCGATGATAAATTGGTAGCTCGGAAGGTTTTAGAAAAGAAACTTGGCTGTGAAGATGAAAAAAGTTTACAAAAACTTCACATTGCCTTAGATGTTCTTGAAAAAATCGGTATTTTAGTGAAGGAACGGGGCAAGTACCGCCGTGTCTCAGAAGAGGGAATAATCGAGGCAAAACTCCGTTGTTCTAGTAAAGGCTTTTGCTTTGCTATTCAAGATGTGGAAGGAGCCGAAGATATTTACATCCGCGAAAGTCATCTAAGTAATGCTTGGAATGGCGATCGCGTTTTGGTGAGAGTTCTGAAAGAAGGCAGTCGCCGTCGCTCTCCCGAAGGGGAGGTGAAGCTGATTCTCGAACGCTCTAACCACACTTTACTGGCACGAATTAAGCAGGTAGAAACTGGTTTTCGGGCTGTGCCTTTAGACGATCGATTGCTGTTTGAACTCAAGATTCAACCTAACGGGGCAAAGTTAGAAGAAGCGATCGATCATCTGGTTCATGTGGAAGTTTTGCGTTACCCATTGGCACAATATCCTCCCCTTGGTCGAGTGGTGCAAATCCTCGGCAGTGATGCCGAAGCCGCTGCTGATATAGATTTAGTTACGTGCAAACACGACCTTTCCCGGACTTTTCCAGATAATGTTCTCGAAGCAGCCGCGAGGTTGCCCAAAAAGCTCCTCAAAGCAGACCTGAAAAATCGGCTGGATTTACGTAATTTGTTTACTCTCACGATTGAAGGGGTAAATAGTGATACCAAAGTTATAGAAAACGCTTTTAGTTTAGAAAAAAACTTAGCCGGAAATTGGCTTTTAGGCGTTCATATCACCGATGTTTCTCACTATGTCCAACCCGACGAAGCCCTAGATAGAGAAGCACTCAAACGGGGTAAATCAGTGTATCTGGGAGAATTGGTGTTGCCAATCTTGCCCCCAGTTGTGGCAGAACGCTGTTCTTTAGTACCTGGGAGCGATCGCTTAACCATCTCTTTTTTAATTACCATTGATCCCAAATCGGGAGAAGTACTGGAATGGGAAATTCAACCCAGCGTCATTAACGTCGAAACTGCACTGACTACTGAACTTGCCCAAGCAATTCTCACAGGTGAAGCTCAAGATAAATCATCACAGGTTTCCCAAATCCTGCAAGACCTCCAAGCCTTGCAAACAGCCGTGAAACAGGTACGCTTGACTCGTGGTAGCCTCCAGTTGAATCTGCCGCCTAGCCAAAATGCCTATTATGATGAGGGGATTCTCGGCGCTGTGGTGGTGAATGATTTGCCAGTGCGATCGCTACTCACGGAGTTGGTACTGTTAGTTAATCAACTGTTCGCGACTCACTTAAATGCTCTTGGTGTTCCCGCTATCTGGCGAGTCCAAGGTACTCCTGATGTTGAAGATGTCCAGGAAATGCTGAAATTGGCAGTCAATTTAGGCGTTGACCTCACATTAGATCCAGAAGTTGATATCCAACCCTTAGATTACCAACATTTGACCACAGCTTTTGCGGAATCTCCCTCTGAGCAAGTTCTTACTTACTTATTACAAGATACACTTAAGCCGTCTGCATACAGTACCACCAAAGGATCTCACTTTGGTCTGGCACTACCGCAATATGTCCACTTTAGCGCTCCCTTGCGGCGTTTCCCAGATTTGCTGATGCAGAGAGTGTATTACACGCTACTCGAAAACGGACGCGATCGCCGCAATACCCGTGTCAGAGAGCGGGTTAACCTACGCCACTCCTCTAGCCACGAGGAAATTAACTGGAACGTTTTACCCCCAGAATTGCAACAAGAACTCCAAAGCGATTTGACTAGGGTAATTGTCCAAATCAACGACCGAGAAAAAGAAGTCCAAGAAGCCGAAGCCGATTTAGCCGGACTGCAAAAAGCCCAACTGATGAAGCAACGCATCGGTCAGGTATTTCAAGGCGTGATTACCGGGGTTCAATCCTACGGTTTCTTTGTGGAAATTGAAGTACCAGCAGCCGAGGTAGAGTCCAGTAGTAATCCTGGTGTGCCTTTGCGGGTGGAAGGATTAGTACACGTCAGTTCTCTCAAAGATGATTGGTATGAATATCGCGCCAGACAACAGGCACTATTTGGGCGCAAAAATCGCGCTTCTTATCGACTAGGCGATCGCGTTGCCGTGCAAGTTAAGAGTGTCGATTACTACCGTCAGCAAATTGATTTGGTAACAGTCGGCAGCGATGGCGTCGCTAAAGGTTTAACTGGCAATGACTCCCGTGACGAGCTTTCAGACCTCTACTTACCAAATGATATGGAGCCTGATGACCTAGATCCTTACTCTGAGGACGAGTAAAATACCCTAAAACTTACGTGTCAAATAACACCAAACCTTTAATTTTAGGCGTATCGGGCGCATCTGGTCTGATTTACGCTGTTCGCGCGATCAAATTTTTGCTAGAAGCGGAGTATAGCATTGAATTGGTTGCCTCTAAATCAACTTACATGGTTTGGCAGTCAGAACAGGAAATTCGGATGCCACCAGAACCAACTGGGCAAGAACAATTCTGGCGAGAGCAAGCTGGTGTTGCACTTGCCGGTAAACTCCGGTGTCATCCTTGGAGCGATGTTGGAGCTGGAATTGCCAGCGGTTCCTTTGCCACTCTGGGGATGATCATCATTCCATGCAGCATGAGTACAGTGGCAAAGCTAGCAGTTGGCTTGAGTTCCGATTTACTAGAACGGGCAGCGGATGTCCAACTCAAAGAAGGGCGAAAGCTGGTTATTGTCCCGCGTGAAACGCCTTTTAGTCTCATCCACTTACGTAACTTAACCTCTTTAGCAGAAGTTGGAGTGAGAATTGTCCCCGCTATTCCCGCCTGGTATCACAATCCCCAAACCATCGAGGATTTAGTTGATTTTGTAGTTGCCCGTGCTTTAGATCAACTAGATATTGACTGTATCCCAATTCAGCGGTGGCAAGGTCGTCGCTAATGCCCTGAGTGGATTTATTGTAAATTTCACAATAGTCCTAAAAAGGTAATGATAGAGATGGCTGATAGTGTCAGTGGTCAGCGAACAGTAATTAGTGAAAAATAATCAGACTGAATAACTGGCCACTGACAACTGACCACTGATAACTGACAACTGACAAAATTGCTATGGCTGTAATTCGCTTAATTCTATTGGTGGCAGTACTGGGAGGACTAACGCTATTATTAGTCCAGAATTTCTCACCTGCCCTATCGCTAGTATTTTTGGGCGTGCGAACTCAACCATTACCACTAGCGATATGGATTTTGTTCAGTACTGCCACTGGTGCTTTCACATCGATATTGATTGCTACCTTATTTAATTTATCCAATTATTTTGTGGCAGGACAACGCCAAGCTCCTAACAGAGCAACCGCCCCTTCAAGTCGTGCGAAGGCAACCCGGAGAGAAGAACCGACATCTCGCCCTGCCAGTCCTCCACCACCAGCTAGTAAAAATGAAGAGCCTAGCAGTGAGGGATTTGATGATTGGGAGACAAATAGCAGTAGAGATGATGATTGGAACTTTGATGAAAAGTCAGAGTCAGCGCCTATTCCTAATTCTCAAGCTCAACAACCTAGAGACTCAACAACTTACGAACGTCAATCAGAAGCCAAAAGCAGTTCTCAATCTGGTTCAGTTTACTCCTACAGTTACCGCGAGCCAAAAAATACGGCTGCGGGAAAAACTGAATCAATTTACGATGCTGATTACCGAGTAATTATTCCCCCTTACCAGCCGCCAACTACCAATCAAACGGATGATGATGATTGGGAGTTTTTTGAGGATGATGATGATTTTGAAGATGATGGTAAACGCCCCCGTCGGTGAGATGTAGGAGGCTACATCTCTATTTAATGCCACACCGCTCTCTAGACTCCTGCTTGACCTTACCAGTCATGGCAGCTTCCTGCAAAATCATGAAAGCATTAAAATCTTCCAAGTCATATCGGGTAGTCAACAGTTGTCGTAGTTGATCTTCAGCTTCAACTGTCAAATAGCCAGTTGCTAAAGCTCTTTCTACAACGTCACGAATTCGAGTCATGGTTGACACCTCATTCATTCTATATTTATTCATTCAGGCTTATCGGCGTGGAATATGCAGTAGTCTTTGTGTCGAAACTTCAATTTCTTTGCAAGCTTTTTTGGGCGATCGCGGTAAATCAGTCATTATTTACACCTTTATTAGAAACGTTTAATTGAGCGGGTCTTGTTATAGCTGAACTTTTAGAATAACGACCCTGTGCTGTTAGGAACACAGTATTGTGTATACTTAAAAATACCCACCAGAATAAAAACCCTGATTATTTAGATAGACAGATATTGTTTGGATAAAGTTTCAAACAAGCTAAGTTAATTTTTTGGTTAAGCATAGAGATTACTATGCAGCAATTACCTAGTTACTTCAGGAAAATTACTACATTCTTAAGAAATTCACCGATTATTACTGATGGTAATTTTACAGAAGAATCGTTAATTTCTTGCCGAAGTTACTTTAAATATTAAGTATTCCTGCTCTTAAGCAAGCGACGCGTAGCATTTCCCAGAAAACCTGACTGTACTCCTTCCCTACGGGAGGCTGCATGAAGGGGAACGCAAGCTACGCAAGCTTCTGCCTCCAGAAGGCATCGCTTTTTTACATTTGAATAAAATAATAAAAGCTTTCAGATAAATTCAAGTTGATAGCTCATTTATTCTGGCTCAAGAACTTCCCAGATTAAAATTGAACTCAGATATCTTGCACTCTAATTTGGTGTCCACCAATAGGGGGTTTATCCCTATCTGGAGTAATTTTAATGTGTTCTGCGATTACTGGTATCTTAGACATATTATCCAAGACACGCTCCTATAAGAACAAATTATATTTTGATTATCGCTTGATTAGCGATCGCCAATCAAGTAATTTTATTTGTTTGCGCGATATGTGCAAAACTCCGTATTTTTAAATCCTAGATTGAATCGTTGAGTTTATAATTTAAAACTGTGACTCAGCACTCAAAACTTATAATTGGAGCGAAGCAACTGGTGAGCAGCTTATTACAAGGAGTCAACCTGTACTTAATTGGTATTATGGGCGTTGGTAAGACGACAGTAGGGCGCTTACTAGCAAAAGAACTGGGTTATGGGTTTGTAGATACCGATGATGTGATTGCCCAAGCCACAGGAAAATCTATTAATCAGTTATTTGCACAAGTTGGTGAAGTCGGGTTTCGTCAGTTAGAAAGCGACGTACTTTCACAAGTTTGTGCTTTTACAAAGTTGACTATCGCAACAGGTGGGGGCATTGTACTACGGCGAGAAAATTGGGGTTACTTGCACCACGGTTTGATAGTGTGGCTAGATACGCCAGTGGAGATAATTTACAGCCGTTTAGCTGAGGATACCACAAGACCACTGCTGCAAGATGCCGATCCTAAAGCTAAGTTGCGATCGCTCCTCGAACAACGAACACCACTTTACTCTCAAGCCGATTTGCACATCATCGAGCGAGAGGGAGATACGCCTGAAGACGTTGCCAAGCGAGTACTTGATGGAATTCCTGGCATCCTGAAAAAAGCTGTTTCTCATTAATGGGGAATATTAATCTAACTGTGTCTGCAAAAGATATTTTTCATGAATCAGTTTAATTGTTTACAATCCAGTAGATGATGTGATTGTAGAGTGGATAAACTAGCAAAATATCAAGAGTACGTTAAAACATTGTTGACGAACTATGCCAGTGATGATGTCTCGGATAATGATGTCGAAGTCCAACTCATTTTAGACATAGAACGCAATCATTATCAATGGATGAATATCGGTTGGCAAGGGTTAAATCGTATTTATCGATGCGCGATCCATTTTGATATTAAAGATGGCAAAATCTGGCTGCAACAGAACTTAACCGATCGCAATCCAGCCGAGGAATTAGTGATGATGGGAGTACCACGAGAGGATATTGTCTTGGGTTTGCAAGCTCCTTACAAACGTCAGTATACAGATTATGGTGTAGCGTAATGCGATCGCTCCTCGAACGACGAACATCACTTTACTCTCAGCGAATACTTGAAGCAATTCCTAACGTTCTCAAAACACAAATTTCTCATTAGGAAGACTCAAATTACCAAATTTTGGTCATTCGTAGGATAAACCCTGGTAATTCTGGATTACCCGTAACGGCTTCGGGATTTTCCAAAATTTCAACTTCTCGATTCAGATGGTAAATATAGACTTTTCGATTCTGCCGATCAATTAACCAGCCTAGTAACGCACCGTTATCGATGTACTCCTGCATTTTGTCCTGTAATTTTATCAGGCGATCGCTAGATGAGCTTAGTTCAATTACAAAATCAGGACAAATTGGTGCAAAAGAAGCTTTTTGTGCTTCTGTTAAAGCATTCCAGCGCTCCAGTTCAATCCAAGAAGCATCAGGGGAACGCATCGCTCCATTGGGTAGCGTAAAACCTGCACTGGAGTCAAAGCCTATGCCAGTGCCATCTTGTTCAGTCCAATTCCCAAGCTGTGCAGCAATATTAAAGTTACGGTTGCCCGTATCTGAAAAAGCTGGTGGCATGATGATGACTTCCCCATTAGCAGTACGCTCAATTCGCAAATCTCCATTAGCTTGGCAGAATTCGTAGAACTGCTCATTTGTCATCTGCACAAGGGAGGGTAAATTTACCGTTAGGGGTGTGCTTTCAGTTTGAATTAGCAGGGTTGTCATTTTCATTCCCTAACTTCAGCTGAATGATTTCAATTCTAGAGGTTTGAAGGAGCGATCGCTGTTATGTTGTGTCCGGTAATGTGAGAATGGTGCTGATTTGAGAGTTACTCGTATGGAGAGCGTAAATCTCGAAAACGCTAATTTATTAGAAGTTAACTGGCGCGGTGCGGAAAAATATGGGGCTTATTTCTACAATACCGTTATGCCAGATGGTGAACTCGTAACTGAACCAAACAGCTATGGCTTATCAGTACAGACATACTCAACTTTGGCATCAGAGATTGTGAGGAGTTACAAAGTCTTCTACACTGACTGAAATAGGTTTTAACTCTCTCTGTTAGGCTCCTCATGACGGACAACGATTCTGAATACATCAGGCAAGATGAAGCCACTCGTGTGCGTGTACTAAGCGAAGCACTACCTTATATTCAACAATTCGCCGGTCGCACTGTTGTTGTCAAATATGGCGGCGCAGCGATGAAAGATAGCACACTCAAAGATAAAGTTATCCGCGATATTGTATTCTTATCCTGCGTCGGCTTGCGTCCGATTGTAGTCCACGGCGGTGGCCCAGAAATTAACAGTTGGTTAGATAAGCTGGGCATCGAACCACAATTTAAGAATGGTCTGCGAGTTACTGATGCCGCCACAATGGATGTGGTGGAAATGGTTTTAGTTGGTCGAGTTAATAAAGAAATTGTCTCCCTGATTAACCAAGCTGGTGGATTGGCTGTCGGACTTTGCGGTAAAGACGGTAATCTATTTACAGCCCGTTCCCAAGGTCAAGAAGGCATCGGTTTTGTGGGGGAAGTCAGCAATGTGAATATCAAGATTTTGGACACCCTCGCTAGCAATGGCTATATTCCGGTAGTATCTAGCGTCGCCGCAGACGAGACAGGGCAAGCTTATAATATTAACGCTGATACTGTAGCTGGGGAAATCGCTGCTGCATTAGGGGCAGAAAAGTTAATTTTACTGACCGACACCAGTGGAATTTTAAAAGATTACAAAGACCAATCTACTTTAATTCCGAAAGTAGATATCCGCGAAGCCCGCGAACTGATTGCCGATGGTATAGTTAGCGGTGGGATGATTCCCAAAGTGAGTTGTTGTGTGCGATCGCTTGCTCAAGGAGTTCGTGCAGCACACATCATTGATGGTCGCATTCCCCACGCCCTATTACTAGAAATCTTTACTGATGTTGGGATTGGGACAATGATTCTCGGTTCGCAGTTTACGTCGTAGAGGCAGGGGAGGCTGGGAAAATAATTTGTAACTGTAATTTTGGGTAAATTAAAACTCGTTTTTTACTTGTGGACAAGTCTTTGATATTCACCTCCCCTACCCTTCTGCTCCACTGCCCCTCTGCTTCCTAGCGGGGATAGGTAATAATAACTCGCGATCGCCCGCCGCTAAATGGTGTACGACGCCATGAATTATTGATAATCACGGGATTAACTAGGGTTGAATCTCGAATTGTCGGATTAATCAGGGTGGAATTTCTGATGTTTTGCCTGAACTGGGGATAGGAATAATCGCGGTAATGATTGCGTTGTATCATTAGTCCTGTTGTTGGGTCTACAGGCATCGGCGTGGGAATCGGACTACCATAAATAAAGGAACCCACAGAAGGCGACGATCGCCTGACTCCATAACCACCATCAGTCCCGAACGCACGCTGGGCGGAAGCTGGAGCAATGCTTACACCGATCACTGCTAAAGTCATACCTGCTAAGAGCCAATTCAGTTGCGAATGCTTGATTTTCAACATAATTTTGCTCACTTGCATTTGATACCGGAATTTTTAATCAGAAAATAGTCGCAGCTACTTACTTAAAATTTTAGAAGTTTATCCACTTTCAGATTGCCAGCTTTTGAAAAGATTCCAAAAAGATTGCTGGCATTGGCAAAATGAAAATAGTGCTAATTTTTGTATAAGACGTGAGTACAGAAAGTTTAGAAATTGCTAAAACCCGCTACCAGGCTGGGAAAGTTGCCTTTGAGAATGGGCAATACCGTGAAGCCGTAGAAAATTTAGAAAAGGCCAGCGCTCTGTTAGCTCGTAATTCTCGCCTTGGGGGCGAAGTAGAAATTCATCTAGTGACAGCTTATGAAGCGGCTGGACGCACGGATGATGCGATCGCTCTTTGTGAAAGACTCAAACGCCATGCCCATTTTGAAATTAGCAAACAAGCGCGGCAGATGCTTTATATCTTAAAAGCACCAAAGCTGAAAAGACCAAGCGAATGGATGATAGAAATCCCTGATTTGGGTGCATTAGGCGATAATGAACTCAAAATTTCTGTACCTGCTAAGTCTCCAAAATCTTCTGGGGAGCAAAAGCCTAAACCTGCCGAGCCAGAATTAGTTGACCTCAGTCAGGTCAATACCAGAGATAATCGCTTTATCTGGGTGGCGCTAATCGCCATTGGTTTAACCATCTCGTACTTGGTTTGGTTGAATTTTTCAGGAACTCCTGGCTGATAACAATTTTGGATTGGGGACTGGGAAGATTTGAATGAAGATTCAGATCCAAATCTTACTCATATTTTCTTACTCAGTCCCAGAGCGATCAAAATGGTATTTCAGGAATCTCAAACAATACTAAGAAGTCAAGATTGGTTAAAAAGTTTGACTTTTGGGGAGATTTATAGTTATGAATTCTTCAATTTTCGGAAAGATTTTCTTGTGGTTAGTCAGACCATTTAGTTTTGTGTTGGCAAAGATGAAATTTATCCCACCACTGAATGGTCGAAATCGAATGAATCGGGTCTTTCCCATGCGAAATCCTATTCTGTGGCTCGTGCTATTAACATCTTTGCTACTTACTGGCTGTGTGAAGTACGATGTGGGGCTTAATTTTGACAACTCAAATAGTGGCGAACTAGTACAGCATATTAAGTTGGGAGAACGGCTAACTAGTTTTAGTGGCGATTCTGTATATGAATGGTTAAAAAGCATAGAACGCCGCGCCCGTCAACTTGATGGTAAAGCACAGCGAGTTTCCCAAGAAGAAATCATCGTCACAATTCCTTTTAGCAGTGGTAGGGAATTGCAAGAGAAGTTCAACGAATTCTTTAACTCCCATACAAATCAACCCTCTGAGTCTGTGCAGAGCGAATCTGACTCAGAACTGCCGAAAATTGAATCAAACGTCCTCTTGGAGCAGAATAATTTTTTACTTTTAGTCCGAAATCGGTTAATTTATGATTTGGATTTGCGATCGCTCTCTCTAATTGCCAGCAAAGGTAATGTTCTGGCAAATGCTGGTTCAATTCTCGATTTGGAATTTAGCTTGAAGACTCCTTGGGGAGCCAAAAATATTCAACTAACTGAAACTGCAATTGAGCCAGAAAAAAATGGCAATCAATTAGTGTGGAAACTCCAGCCTGGCGAGCTAAATCACATAGAAGCTGTTTTTTGGCTTCCTAGTCCCCTTGGTATAGGTGGGTTGTTAATTATCCTGTTTGTTTCGGGAGGATTGTACTTGAGATACAATTTCATGCCAGATCCTAGAGTTCAGTTTCCTCCGAAAGCAGCAGCAATCCAGGAACAGTAGACTATTTATCTGTTAAATATTGTTAGCGAAGCCGATGCATTTTCCATCGGCTTTTTTACCTTTTTCCCAGCTTTTTGTAAAAATGAGTCATAGCGAATTAGCCAAAGAAATTGTTCGTGTTTCCTATTTGAAAGGTGAGTTTCGGTTACGTTCTGGTCAGATATCTGACCATTACTTTGATAAATATCAGTTTGAATCTAATCCTTTGTTACTAAAGCAGTTAGCTAAAGAAATGGTAAAAAAAATTCCACCAGACACGGAAATTCTAGCCGGACTGGAATTAGGGGGAGTTCCTTTAGCAACAGCAATTTCATTAGAAGTTGAATTACCAGTTGTCTTTGTTCGGAAGACAAAAAAAGAATATGGTACTGAGAAGCTAGCAGAAGGAATTGATATCCAAGGGAAAAAATTGTGTATCATTGAAGACGTAATTACAACAGGTGGTCAGGTTGTAAAAAGTACCGAAGCGTTGCGTAATGAGGGAGCGATCGTGGACTTCGTACTCTGCGTAATCTGGCGCGGAAGAACGGAAGACAATAGTCTTGAAAAAGCTGGTATTCAAAAACTTCCTCTATTTGATATGGAGAAGCTTTCAGTGTGGATGAAACTGTCTTGAAGCCCACAATCAAAATATCTAGAACTAGCCCTTTCAAGGTGAGTAAAAATTTTGCTCAAAAAATTCCTCTTTAATCTCTTAACTCTGTGTTCTCTGCATCTCTGTGGTTAAATAAATTACTTTTAAACCGCAGAGGCACAGAGAGCGCAGAGAGAAAAACAGAGATTTTACGAGTCACCTTGAAAGGGCTGGTCCTAATATCTTGGACAATAACCCTAAAAATACTTAGGTTTGAGATAAGACTTGTGTAATTTAGGGTTAAACATTACTATTGCTATGTTCTCGTTGTTCGCTGCCATACCAACGTTCAGCAAGTCCATTGAGTTGATGAAGGATTTCAACGAGTTCCTGTCCGCGTTCTGTAAGACCGTAAGTGACTTGGGGTGGGATAGTTGGTTCATACTGACGATAAATAATTTCTGCTGCCTCCAGCATCCTCAGTCTTTCTGTCAGCACTTTGGTTGAGATACCCTCTACTTGGCGTTTCAATGCACCAAAGCGAGTAGGCCCACTATTACACAACACCCACAGTATATACATTGTCCAGGGCCCTGATAATAAGGACATCAAAATATTTATTGGGCAAGCATCAGGATTTTTAGAAGCAGACATCGATAAGTTAGCCAAAATTCTCCGTTAGTTACTTTATGGTAACTACTTTACTTTAGTAACTAGTTACTTTTAGTATCTAATGTAATGCTTTGAAATAGAGACTCAAAAAAAAGTAAAAGCAGTAAATCCTAGTTAATCAGGAGATATTTTGTGGTAAATATTCTACATATTGATTCCAGCCCCCGTGGTGAACGATCGCACTCTAGAGAATTATCTAAGGAATTCGTCAGTGCTTGGAAAGCAGCGCATCCTGAAGATGCGATCGCTTATCGAGATTTAGGGCATTACCCAGTTCCTCACGTTGATGAAGCTTGGATTGCAGCGGCATTTTCACCACCAGAAACCCATACCCCAGAATTAACTGAGGCACTTAGGATTTCTGACGAACTGGTTGATGAGTTTTTGGCAGCCGATCGCTACGTCTTTGGAGTGCCAATGTACAACTTTAATATACCTTCCACTTTTAAGGCTTACATCGACCAAATTGTTCGCATTAATCGGACTGTTGCAATAGAAGCTCAAGGCTTTAGAGGGTTAGTCGAGGGTAAAAAAGCGGTTATCATCACAGCTCGCGGCGGTGACTTTAGCCCGACATCTCCTGCCGCTCCCTATGACTTCCAAGAACCCTACCTGCGGACGATTTTCGGCTTTATTGGGCTTACAGACATTCAATTTATTAACGCTAACAGCCTGAATGAAGGTGATGCCCGTACCCAATCTCTATCAGAAGCAAGGCAAGCAATTCAAGATGCGATCGCCCAGTGGTAATGTGATGCGGGGCATTGGGCATTGGGTATGGGGCATTGGGTATGGGGCATTGGGTATGGGGCATTGGGTATGGGGCATTGGGCATTGGTTATAGATTCTTCTTCCCCTGCTCCCCCTGCTCCCCTGCCTCCTGCCCCCTGCCTCCTGCCCCCTGCCCCCTGCCCCCTGCCCCCTACCCTTCTTCAGGGTGACAATCGCTCAATTTTCCAAGTGCTATTATCTAAACGGCTATAGAGTAAGCGATCGTGCAGACGGCTAGGGCGTCCTTGCCAAAATTCAATTTCTGTAGGGATCACTCGTAAGCCTCCCCAATGAGGGGGTCGAGGAATCTCCTGATTTTCATATTTGCTCTGGAATTCCTGCACGCGTCGCTCAAGAACTTCTCGGCTTTCTATCACCTCGCTTTGATTAGATACCCACGCACCCAAGCGACTTTTGGCAGGGCGACTTTCAAAATACTGATCAGATTCAGTTTCGGAAACTTTCTCCACATACCCCGAAATTCTGACTTGACGTTCCAGTTCTGCCCACCAAAAGACTAAAGCCGCCTGGGGATTTTCAGCCAGTTGTTGTGCTTTGTGGCTGTTGTAGTTTGTGAAGAAGGCAAAGCCCCGTTCATCAAAATCCTTGAGCAGCACCATTCTGGCTGAGGGCTTACCGTCTGGTGTGGCTGTAGCAATAGTCATGGCATTGGGTTCGGGGAGTTGTGCTGCTAGTGCCTGATCGAACCATTTTTTAAATTGGATAAAAGGATTAAGTTCTACTTCAAGTTCGCTTAAACCTTCCAAGGTGTAGTCTTTGCGAAGGTCAGCTACCGTTTTGTCCATTGTGATTTGTTTCCTTGCTATCAGATACGCTTATATATATCTTTGTCAAAAATATCTATGATGATAATCAGTGCCATCAAGAATTTTACAAATTCTCTGAATAAATATCTAAAATAGGTTGCGTCAAATGCGCCGTTCAGCCTCCCTTCAACGCTTGTTAATTTATGGTCTGAGCGGTCCCATTATCGCTCTTAATGTCTGGTTGCTGTCTGTGCTTTTTCGCTATTTCCAGCATCCTCTTACTGTATTGAGTATTGCGACGATTTTGGCCTTTCTCTTAAATTACCCGGTTAAGTTCTTTGAACGTGCTCAGATCACCCGTACTCAGGCGGTGATCATAGTTTTACTGGCAACATTAACCCTGCTTGGGATTTTGGGCGTCACCCTAGTACCGTTGATTATTGACCAAACAATTCAACTGTTAAATAAGATCCCTGATTGGTTAACCGCCAGTCAAGCAAACCTAGAGCAGTTTGAGATGTTGGCAAAGCAACGACGTTTGCCAATCGATCTAAGGGTTGTGAGCAGTCAAATCAATGCCAACATTCAGAGTGTGGTGCAACAGCTAGCTTCTGGGGCAGTGGGATTTGCTGGCACACTACTGTCAGGATTACTTGACGTAGTATTAGTTATCGTGCTTGCATTTTATATGCTTTTATATGGCGATCGCGTCTGGCATGGTCTGATCAATCTTTTGCCCTCTAACATTGGAGATCCCCTTAGCGCATCCTTGCGCCTAAATTTTCAAAACTTCTTCCTCAGCCAGTTGTTACTAGGATTGTTCATGGTGCTAACCCTGACGCCAATTTTCTTAGTAATGAAGGTGCCTTTTGCCCTGTTGTTTGCCATATTAATCGGTATCTCAGAACTCATTCCCTTTATTGGGGCGTCTCTGGGTATTGGTCTGGTGACGATTTTAGTGCTGCTGCAAAATTGGTGGTTAGCAGTTCAAGTTGCCATAGCGGCGATTCTCATGCAGCAGCTTAAAGATAACCTGTTAGCTCCCAGGTTACTCGGCAATTTTATCGGACTGAATCCCATCTGGATTTTTGTAGCTATTTTGATGGGATTTGAGATTGCTGGTTTGTTGGGGACACTTGTTGCTGTTCCAATTGCTGGTACTATTAAGGGCACTTTCGATGCTATTAAGAGCGGCAAGCCGAGTGATTTTGTCTCAACTGTCACTATTGCCCATGATCCGCCTCCTGATTAAGAGGGCAGGGGAGACAAGGGAACAAGGGGGACAAGGGGACAAGGGAGAATTATTGAACAAGTTTCTCCCTTGTCTTCTCTCTTTTCCTTGTCTACCTTGTCTCTTCTCCATGTCGAATGCCCAACTCAAAAGTTGCACAATCTAATATCACAATTCACAATGGTGATCAATTACAAATTTTAGAGGATACTGCCAGCAGGCAATTTCTGAATAAAAGAAGCGCAAGCGAATATATACAGTAAACGCTTTGCCAATAGTCAATTAGTTGAGTGTTGAATTTACAGTCTTTTGATTCTGATTAATTAACTTAGAACCTGTTGATGGAAGCTTCCGAGCTGTTAGAAACAATCACATTTTTGATTTATCAAGCCGAGCAGGGGGAAATTGATCCTTGGGATGTCCAAGTGATTGAGGTGATTGACCGCTATTTAGAACTGATGGCACCTGGGGCAATAACAAGAGGCTATGAAGCGGACTTGTCTCAATCTGGACAGGCATTTTTATCAGCATCAATGCTGGTATTGTTCAAAGCCAATACCTTGATGCAATTGTCAACAATAGGAGATGCACAAGATGGTTTAGAAGATGATGCCCTGTTGGAAGGTGAAGACGGTGTATTACATCAGGCTCATCGTCTACCATTAGAACGGCAATTGCGTCGTCGTCCAGCGGCAATGCCGCCACCAAAGCGCCGGGTGACTCTGCAAGAGTTAATCGAGCAATTGCAGATTATGGCTAACCAACTGAAGTTGGTAGAAAAAGTTAGCAAACCTATCCGTCCCAGGCGTCAACCTAGCGTCCAAAGTATGCGGGAGGCGCTGGAGTTAGCTCACCAGGAAAATCTGACAGAAGTCGCTGGGGAACTAGAGCAGGTGTTGAAATTGTCGACAAGAGAGTTAAGTTTAGAACAAAATTGGGTGAATTTAGAACAACTTGTAGAATTGTGGACTAAGACAAAGCTTTTCAAGCAAAGTGGGTCTGGACATGAGTCTGAACACAGTAACCTAGTTAGCGTTTTCTGGGCACTACTATTACTCTCGGCTCAATCGAAAGTAGAGCTATTTCAAGAGGACTTTTATCATGAAATTAAAATTCGCTTAATTAGAGATTCAGCTAATATCGGCAAACCTTTTGAGAATCCGATGAACTAAGTCCGTAAATTCGTGGCGAATTGAGAGTTTAAGTTTAAACGCAGAGGGGAGGCAGCGCGTTGCGGGGGTTTCCACGGCACCCGCGGGGAGAACCCCCAAGACCGCGCTGCCTCACCGTTGTAACGGCTGCCGTCGTGCAAAGTATAGCGCAGAGTTTTTTTGAGTCCATTCGCTATTAGAAAAATAGGAATTTATTTATGGGGTTTTCTTCCTAGCTTTTAGCATAGCGGCTTCCTACATTGTCATAGATTTTTGATTCAGCCCCAAAATCCGAGTAAATTGAAAAGATAAGCGATCGCTTGTCATCTAAGTATACCGATGGTTGTAATAACCACTAAATTCCTGTTATCCCTATTCTGGGGGATGACTTAGAGCAGAAATAAAAACTGATGATTAAGTATCACTCGATGAAAGTAAACTGGCTTGTGGTTGAGGAATAAATTTTTATGAAAGCGATGATTCTCGCGGCTGGCAAGGGTACTCGCGTGCGTCCGATTACGTACACTATGCCCAAGCCGATGATGCCCATCCTGCAAAAGCCAGTGATGGAGTTCTTGCTGGAACTGTTACGCCATCATGGATTTGACCAGATTCTAGTCAATGTTAGTCATTTGGCTGAGGAAATAGAAAACTATTTCCGTGATGGTCAGCGTTTTGGGGTGCAGATTGCCTATTCGTTTGAAGGAAAAATTGATGACGACGGTAAACTGGTAGGCGAAGCGATAGGTTCAGCTGGAGGGATGCGGCGCATCCAAGACTTCTCACCGTTTTTTGATGATACCTTCGTGGTTTTGTGCGGTGATGCTTTAATTGACTTGGATTTAACTGCGGCTGTTAAATGGCATAAATCCAAAGGAGCGATCGCTACCATTATCACTAAATCTGTCCCCAAGGAAGAAGTTTCGAGCTATGGTGTGGTTGTGACTGACGAAGAGGGTCGTGTCAAAGCTTTCCAAGAAAAACCTTCAACTGAAGAAGCCCTCAGCACCAACATCAACACAGGTATTTATATCTTTGAGCCAGAAGTTTTTGATTATATCCCCTCTGGCGTGGAATATGACATTGGTAGCCAATTGTTTCCCAAATTAGTAGAAATCAAAGCCCCCTTTTATGCCATTCCTATGGACTTTGAATGGGTAGATATTGGTAAAGTCCCAGACTATTGGCGGGCGATTCGCGGTGTGCTACTGGGTGAAATCAAAAATGTGCAAATTCCTGGTCATGAAGTCGCCCCCGGTATCTACACTGGCTTAAATGTCGCCGTAAATTGGGACAAAGTAGATATCACAGGCCCCGTTTATATTGGCGGGATGACGAGAATCGAAGACGGAGCTAAAATTGTCGGCCCAGCAATGATTGGCCCCAATTGTTGGATTTGTAGTGGCGCAACAGTAGAAAATAGCGTGATTTTTGAATGGTCGCGCCTGGGTCCTGGAGTCCGGTTAGTCGATAAGCTAGTATTTGGACGTTATTGCGTAGATAAAACTGGCGCTGCGATCGATGTTCAAGCTGCTGCTTTAGACTGGCTGATTACTGATGCTCGTCAGACACCACCATCACATACCCCTGTTGAGCGACAAGCAATAGAGGAATTGTTGGGGACGAACGTAAATTAGGGAATAGGGAATAGGGAATAGGGAACAGGAAATAAATCTGTAACCTATACCCTGTAACCTCTACCCTAACTATTTAAGTACGTATATCTTCTCAGACTCTGCTCGTAGGTTTGCAGTAGTCGTTGAGATTCTGCTAGGGTGATGCGATTTTCTTCTAATGCTTTCTCGCAACGCTGGCGAATGTTTTCCACCATATCTTCGGAGTCATACTGGACGTAGCTAACTACTTCGCTCATGGTGTCACCTTTGACAATGTGTTCAATTTGGTAGCCTTTGGGGGTTAATTGGATGTGAACAGCGTTGGTGTCGCCAAACAGGTTGTGCAAATTGCCCATGATTTCCTGGTAAGCTCCATTCAAGAACATTCCCAAATAATAGGGTTGTCCGGGCTTATGGGTGTGTAGTTCTAAAACCGACTTGACATCGCGCAGGTCAATAAATCGGTCGATTTTGCCATCACTGTCGCAGGTGAGGTCTGCCAAAATTCCCCGCCGTGTTGGTTCTTCATCTAAGCGGTGGATTGGCATGATCGGAAATAGTTGATCGATCGCCCAGCAATCTGGTGCTGATTGGAACACTGACATATTCACGTAGTAGATGGAAGCCATGATTTTTTCTAGGTCTTCCAGTTCATCGGGTACGTATTCTTGCTGTCTAGTGATGGTAAGAATTTTTTGGCAACAAGCCCAGTAGAGGCGTTCGGCCTTAGCTCGTTCTCTGAGGCGTAAAATTCCTAAGTTGAAGCGGCTGATGGCTTCTTCTTTGAATTGTGCAGCGTCATGGTAGAACTCCTGATAATTCTCTTTGTTGATGGATTGGTAAGTTTCCCAAAGATAATTAATAATCGGGGATTCTCCCTCTTGTGGAGGTTCTGGGTTGTCGAGAGGGACATCACTAGTACTGAGAACATCAAAAATCAGCACCGACTGATGGGAAGCGATCGCTCGTCCACTTTCACTAATCAGTGTTGGTACGGGAATCTGCCGCTCTGCACAGGTATCTTTTAACTCTGCCACGATGTCGTTGGCATAGTTCTGCATGTTGTAATTTTTCGATGCATAGAAGTTGGTTTGGGAGCCATCATAATCCACACCCAAGCCACCACCAACATCAAGGTATTTCATATCTGCTCCCAGCATTGCCAATTCTACATAAATGCGGCTGGCTTCTTGGATAGCATCTTTAATCACATTAATGGCAGAGATTTGTGAGCCGATGTGGAAGTGCATCAACTGCAAAGAATCGAGCAGGTTAGCTTCCCGTAATTTGTCAACAGCCTCGATTACTTCAGGCATTGTCAAACCAAATTTAGCGCGATCACCACTAGAGGCTCCCCAACGTCCCATGCCTTGGGTACTGAGTTTAGCACGAACACCTAATATCGGCTTAATACCTAATTGGCGATTGGCATCTATCACCAAATCAACTTCTTCAATCTGTTCTAAGACGATGATTGGTGTTTGCCCTAGTCTTTGGGCTAACATCGCCGTTTCGATGTATTCTCGGTCTTTGTAACCGTTGCAAACTAACAATGCTCCTGGTGTATCCAACACAGCTAGAGCAATCATTAATTCTGGCTTGGAACCGGCTTCTAAACCAAACTGATGGGGTTTGCCAAATTTCACTAAATCCTCAATCAAATGCCGTTCTTGATTGCATTTGACGGGAAACACGCCACGGTAGACACCAGGGTAATTGTAGCGAGCGATCGCTTTGGCAAAACAAGCATTCAACCGCTCAATCCGGTCTTCCAAAATATCGGAAAAGCGAATCAACATGGGAAGTCCCAAGTTGCGCTGTTTCATGGAGTTGACCAATTCAAACAAGTCAAGAGATCCCCCGCGATCGCCCTTGGGTGACACGGTAACGTGACCAGCAGCGCTAATGGAAAAATAAGGTTGTCCCCATCCTTCAATACGGTACAAGGCTTCGCTATCCTCAATTTTCCAGGAGCGAGGTAAATCTCCTGTGGTAGGACTCGGTGGTAAAAGTTTTTTGTGCTTATGATTTTTCACTTCTTTTTGTCCATTGGACGGTACTTGTACCACCTCGTCAGATGTAGCAGTTGACTCAACACCCATTTCTTCTTGACCTCTGTTTTTCACCCACGAGTTAACAATTTAGCGCATTCATCTGGGAACGTATATGCACCTAAAGATAATTTCTGAGATAAACTCTGATTGGTCAAGAGTCGTATGTCATTAGTCATTAGTCATTAGTCATTGGTTATTGGTCATTAGTGGAAAACCCTTGGATTCAAGACAAAAGACGACAAAGGACAAATGACTAATGACTAGATAAAAACTTTATTAAGCTTTGGGAGATAGCAATGGAGCGTACATTTTTAGCAATTAAGCCTGATGGAGTCCAACGGGGATTAGTGGGGGAAATTATCCGTCGCTTTGAAACCAAGGGTTTTACTCTAGTTGGTTTAAAGTTACTGAAAGTCAGCCGGGAATTGGCTGAACAACACTATGGTGTTCATCGAGAACGTCCCTTTTTTGGTGGTCTAGTCGAATTTATCACTTCTAGCCCAGTGGTGGCGATGGTATGGGAAGGTGATGGCGTTATTGCATCTGCCAGAAAGATTATTGGTGCGACAAACCCTTTAACAGCAGAGCCAGGAACGATTCGCGGCGATTTTGGACTGAATATTGGTCGCAACTTAATCCACGGTTCTGATGCTCCAGAAACCGCGCAACAGGAAGTAGCCTTATGGTTTAAGGATGAAGAATTGGTCAGTTGGCAACCACACTTAACGCCTTGGTTGCACGAGTAAGACATTAGGGGAGAGGTTACAGGTGACAGGTTACAGGGTATAGGGAATGATCTGTACCTGTACCCTGTACCCTATTCCCTCTCCCCTCTTCTTATTTAGAGGCTTCGCTCTTTTCCGGCTCTACTTGGGATAATTCAGTACTAACGCGCTTAGAAAATCCCCAACCTAAAATCAGGAAGATGGCAGCAATCATGATCCATTCTGGTGGAACTAAACTATCGTTCACCACTTTCAACAACAAGCGCAAACCCACCAAGGCTACAGTTACATAGCCTGCGTCTTCTAGGTTTTCATATTCGTCTAGCCAACGGATAAACAATCCCGCCATGAATCGCAGCGTAATAATACCAATTGTTGCACCCGTTAGCACTAGCCATTTTTCTTGAGAAACTGCGATCGCAGTTGTCACGCTATCCAAAGAAAATGCCAAATCTGTAAATGCAATTACGGGTATGGCTTGCAACAAGGAAGTAAAACGCGGCCCGTGATGGTGATCGTCCTTCGATTCTTCCGAGGTAAAGTGTTGGAATACCAACCACAGCAAATAAGTAGCGCCCAATAATTCAAATTGCCAGAATTGTTGTACCCAAGTGGCAGTAAGAATCAGGGAGATTCGCAGCACATAAGCAACGACTAAACCAAAGTTCAAAGCTTTACGCTCAAGTTCTTTGTCTTCCAGCCCCCTAGCGATCGCAGCGAGAGCGATGGCATTGTCGGCAGATAATAGCGCCTCTAAAAGCACCAGGATTACCAGAACTATAAGGGCTTCAAGGCTGAAATGAAAATCGAGGTAATCAAAAATTCGGTCTAGCATTCCGGGTTTCTCAAGCAGAAAAATTAAAATTTGACAAGAAGAGAGATTTGCATATTAAAAAGCGCAATAAATTGCCACTCTAATTCAGCTTAACGCGCTTCTGGTGCATTTTGAAGAGGGTTGAGTGTGTGCGATCGCAGTGGGAGTGGGGTAATTTGCGTATAAGTCAATACATCCAAAGTTTTAACATCTAGCTTAGTGCGATCGCAATGGACTGCTGTTAGTTCGCATCTAAAATTAGAAGATGAGAACAAAAATATGGTAGTAACTTATGAATATTTCCTTAACAACCGAGCTTGAGCAGTTCATTCAAGGTCAAGTTGCAAGCGGGAAGTACACCTCAAATGAGGAAGTGATTCTTGCTGGTATTAGGCTGTTAGAAGAACGGGAACGTATTTACAAGGGTCGGTTTGAGGAACTGCAAAGAGAAATTGCGATCCTAAAATTATTTTTTTGTCGTCGTTATTTGGCATCTAAAATTAGAATATGAGAAAAAAATATCATCATAATTTATGAATATATCTTTATGAATGACACACTTCTACAACGCATTACTCATAATCCAGATATCTGCCACGGTAAACCTTGTATTCGAGGACTTCGTTATCCAGTTGAGTTTATTTTGGAACTGCTCAGTTATGGTATGAGTACTGAAGAAATATTGAAAGATTATGACGATTTAGAATCTAAAGATATTTTGGCGATTACAACTTTTGCTTCAATCAAATAACCCTAAAAGTTTCTGTCACCAAGAATTGTTATACCAATTCTGTATGAAGATGCACAGAATATTAAACGAACCGCCAAGTACGCCAAGAGCGCCAAGAATAGAGACTTACTCATTTAGTGCAGCTTCACATTAAATTGGTATTAGTATTGTTCTTAACTTTACGGTTATCACTCTTTTGAGCTTGAAGATTTTCTAGATTTTGCCGAACAGTAACCGTACCTTATCCAGCGACATCCTCACTGATGGATACAATAGCAGATGTTTACATTCCAGAGAGTTAAAAGCTAATCCAGTTTCTCTGGTTAAAGTCGGGTGTACTTTTTAAAGGAACAGTTTCAACCTGAATAACAATTGCTTCAGCATTGATAATAAAATATTTAATCTTTGTAAGAAATACTTAAACCTTTCTTATAAATGCTTCAATCTGAGTAACAATTGCTTCAACATTGATAATAAAATATTTAATCTTTGCAAGAAATGCTTAAACCTTTCTTATAAATGCTTTAACGTGAGTAACAATTGTTTGAACATTGATAAAAAAATAGTTAATCTTTGTAAGAAATGCTTAAACCTTTCTGATAAATGGTTCAACCTGAGTAACAACTGCTTCAACATTGATAAGAAAAAATTGAAATTTTGCAACAAATACTTAGGGTGTGTGCAATTAAGATACTTCACCTTGATTTGACTAAGTAAAATTTGTCTCTCTCCTTAGTAACGCTATGGTGTACACACAAGTCTGAAGTAGCTGATTAACCAGGGTTTTACCCCACCCTAACCCTCCCCGTATGTATTGGGGAGGGAACTGGATTTCCGGCTTCCTCCCAATTCATCGGGGGGATTGAGGGGGGTAATTTGACTTGTTTAACCGTAGCCTCAGTAACAAGAGGGATGTCTGATAGGACAGGGTGAGTTTTTTTACTGTAAAATCAAACAGCAATCGCTCTTTTAAATGCTGTCTTATAGTAAAAATTAATAAAATCATGCGATCGCTACCATTATCTTTTAGTAGCTCAACATTACCATTGCGAATTCGATACTTTAAGGGCAATTGAATTTACCACTACTCAACTAAAAATCTCACAAAATCTCTGCTAACTTTCCCACCAGAGTGTTTGCCAAATCCAAGAACCTAATTTCATCTGTATCAATACTATTTCCTTCACCAGCTAATAAGTTTCTCACAGCAGATAACCTGTCATCTGTTTCAGAAATTCTCCAAACTTCATCTAAGTTTACTGCAAAATCAAACAGCGATCGCTCGCCTAAATGCTCTCTTATCCTAACAGCTACACTATCATTACTTACCAGAAATTCTTTAATAGTATCTAATTGAAAATTACCTAATATTTCATCATGTCCCCACGTTTCTAGCCAGTCTCCCTCCACATCCTCAACGTAAATATTGACAAAATCAACCCCATAAGTTAGCCAGTTCTGCTGCATTTGTCGCGCCGTCGCTAAAGCTTCAGCAAATGTATCTACTTGATTGTTGCAGTGAGTTTCTCTTTTATTAGCCATAGAAGCTGTAATTAGCACGTAAGTATGTAGGCTAGACACAAATCTGAAATATCAAATTCCTGAAAGTTCACGAAAATTTTAAATATTTGCCACCAGAAAGGTAATCACTGTTATACAGGGCCACGTTGACTAGCTGGTTCACAAAATTAGTATCCTTGGGATTGTAACTTAAGAACAATCCTCTCTCTATTTCCCACGATCGCAGTGTATTTTGCCAAGCTTGGTACTTTTGTTGATTGAGTTCTTCACTAACACTGGTAACTTGAATGCACAGTGGTTGATTGTTACGACTAACAATTAAATCTGTTGCCATAGAAAGGTCGGCAATATAACGCTGCCAAAAACTACCTTCTCGCTGAACTATATCTTGGGCTATTGATCTAATAATATCATTATCAACCTGATTAAATTCACCTGCCATCAATTTTTGTTTCCAAATATAAAACTTGGAGTCACTTGCATTTATCCATCTGGGAAATAGATAACCGTACCAATATCTCTCAATCGGCGTCATCATCTCGAACTTTGCGTTTTGTTCCTCTTCTGAAGGTAAGGATTTGATCATCAGCCATATTGTCGAATCCGTAATCACCTCTAGCAGAAAGGCAATCACAAAGGGTTTTGCAGTCAGGGAACCTGGCTTGATGTTTTTTACCCAACGATTGATTTCATCTAATCTTCTCGCTAAATTATGATCTATCGAGGAGGCTTGCTCGATAAGGGACTTTAGCTTATCCTTAATTTCTTGTGCTTGCAATCGATGCCCTACTTTCAGAAAATTACGCTTTTTTTTAACATTGATAACTAGATTTTAACTTGAAAATGTATTTAGTTAATTTTCTGATGTAATCAAATATTCTCTAGGTCGATGCTCTGTATACGTAAAGCCTCCCGCAGTCGAGCAATTTCTTGCTCTGCTTATTGGGCGCGTTCTTCTGCCTGTTCGGCACGTAAACATTCTTGTTCAGCCAATTCTTCTGATGATAGTATCAATTGATTTTCAGTAGTGAAGAATCTTAATTTACCTTCATAAACTCCTAAATAAAGTTCTAACTGCTGACTCCACAAACGTCCATCAGTGGTTACTTGGATTTCTTGATACTTACCATCAACTAAATGAAATCCCTGAAGTTCCATTGTTACAGGATCAAACCAGAAATAATCTGGTGTACGGAAGGTTTCTTGGTAAACTTGTTTTTTTAAACCTTTATCAACTGTTGCCGTTGAGCTTGACAAAATTTCCACAATCAAGTTGGGATATTTGCCGTCTTCTTGCCAAACTACCCAACTCTTACGGTCTTTTTCTGAGTTCCCAAAACTACAAAAAAGTTTGGCCCACGGAAGCTTTCTGGTTTTTTTTGGTTAGGACTGTAGTAAATTGTCAAATTGCCAGAAGCATAAAAATCTTGCCTATCTCGCCACCACAATTTAAGGATGCGAATCAGCAAATCGATTTAGTCGCGGTGTAGGTCACTTTCCAAGGGTGGTTCGTCACTCAGTATATCACCAGGAGGAAAAATAACTTCGTCTTCTGAAATACCATCAGAGATGATTTCTAGAGTAGCAGGTTCAGACATCAGCGATCGCCCCGCAATTATACGTTAATTTTACTGAAAATTTGGTAACTTACAAATGCCTTTGAAAACTTGCAATAACTCAATTGCATCTGGAGATTGACTCAAATTTAATAATGGCATTAACTCATAAGTTGACTGGTTGTCATGTCTTAAATAAACAAATTGATAAAGCTGTCCATTAGTTACCAAACCCCAAACTGATGGTTGTTGATCTAAACTTTTAAAAGCATAAGTGAGTAATTGAGGTAAACCCTCAATCACATTGACCGAACTATTTTTTGTTTCAATCACTAGAACCCAAAATGGCGGCGCAATATTACTTTGAGGACTGTTGATTGCTAAAATATCCATCCGTCCGGTAATTCTTCTGTCTTCATCTTCGACTGCGATCGCAATGCTATCTTCCATTGTCAACCGAATCGGCACATCGTAAAATCCAGCTAACCGCATTAAAGGTGCGATTGTTAAGAATTTAACCAATCCTTCAGAAATTTTACCTGCGCTTAAATAACGATCAAAGTCGTCTCTGATTCCTAATAAATCCTGCTGTTCAAACTCAGAGAGTGGTTCTAGTCTTAAGAAATTTGTAAATGAACCATTTGAAAGCTTTTCTAATTTGAGAAAGCGATGAACATCATTGAGAGATAGAGTACTAGCTTCGACAGTGAGGGGCATAGTTTCAAATTTTGCTTGTCAAGACTACTTACAATATTGCAACATTCCCGGTAGATGGGTTGTAAAACGTCTTTAAATTTCTTGATCGCTTGCTTTTGCTAGATGAAAATGAATGTAAACTAAATAACTCGGCAATTTTTACCTAGCTTAACGAAAATCTAAACCCTGTATAGCACAACTGGGCTAAGAATAGTTTTTAGTAACAATAGCGAAGCGATCGCACTCATAACTAACTATGTCTGAACCAAATATCGAATCAATCCTCCAAGAGCACCGCCTCTTCCATCCTCCCTCGGAATTCTCGCAGAATGCCCATATCAAAAGCCTGGAAAACTATCAGCGTCTCTACGACAAAGCCAAAGCCGATCCGCAGCAATTTTGGGCAGATTTGGCTGGAACAGAATTAGAATGGTTCCAAAAATGGGATACAGTATTAGACTGGCAACCGCCTTTTGCTAAGTGGTTCGTTGGCGGTAAGATGAATATTTCTTACAACTGCCTTGACAGACATCTCACTACCTGGCGCAAAAATAAAGCAGCACTGATTTGGGAAGGAGAACCAGGTGATTCCCGTACTCTTACTTACGCCCAACTGCACCGGGAAGTTTGCCAGTTCGCCAATGTATTGAAGCAACTGGGTGTACAAAAAGGCGATCGCGTTGGTATTTATATGCCGATGATTCCTGAAGCTGCGATCGCAATGTTAGCCTGTGCCCGAATTGGCGCACCCCATAGTGTGGTATTTGGTGGTTTTAGTGCCGAAGCTTTGCGCGATCGCTTAATTGATGCTCAAGCGAAACTGGTAATCACGGCTGATGGTGGTTGGCGCAAAGATGCGATCGTTCCTCTCAAGGCACAGGTAGATAAAGCCTTAGCTGATGGTGCTGTTCCCAGTGTAGAAAATGTCCTCGTTGTCAAGCGCACCGGACAAGAAACTTATATGCAGTTGGGCGGACGCGATCATTGGTGGCATGATTTGCAAAAGGGTGTATCAGCAGATTGTCCCGCCGAACCGATGGACAGCGAAGATATGCTGTTTGTCCTCTACACTTCTGGCAGCACGGGCAAACCGAAGGGTGTAGTGCATACAACTGCTGGTTATAATTTGTATACCCATATCACCACCAAGTGGATTTTTGACCTTCAAGACACAGATGTATATTGGTGTACCGCTGATGTTGGTTGGATTACGGGACACAGCTACATAGTCTACGGCCCGCTTTCCAACGGTGCAACCACAGTGATGTATGAAGGTGCGCCCCGTGCTTCAAATCCTGGCTGTTTATGGGATGTAATTGAAAAATACGGCGTTAATATTTTTTATACAGCACCTACGGCAATTCGGGCATTTATTAAGATGGGAGAACAACATCCGAATGCGCGAAACTTGTCTTCGTTGCGTTTGCTGGGAACCGTCGGCGAACCGATTAACCCCGAAGCTTGGATGTGGTATCACAAAGTAATTGGTGGGGAACGTTGTCCGATTGTGGATACTTGGTGGCAAACAGAAACCGGCGGTATCATGATTACACCGTTACCAGGGGCGATTCCCACCAAACCCGGTTCCGCAACTCTTCCCTTCCCAGGAATTATTGCAGATGTCGTAGATTTAGAAGGAAACACCGTACCTAATAACGAAGGCGGTTATCTAGCAGTGCGCTATCCGTGGCCAGGAATGATGCGGACAGTCTACGGCGATCCAGAACGCTTCCGCCGTACCTACTGGGAACACATTCCACCCCAAAATGGTAACTATACTTACTTTGCTGGTGATGGCGCAAGACAAGATGAAGACGGTTACTTCTGGGTAATGGGTCGTGTGGATGACGTACTGAATGTATCTGGACACCGACTGGGTACAATGGAAGTGGAATCAGCGTTAGTTTCACATCCAGCGGTTGCAGAGGCGGCGGTAGTGGGTAAACCCGATGAACTTAAGGGTGAAGAAGTAGTTGCTTTTGTGACTTTAGAAGGCACTTATCAGGGAAGTGAGGAACTGAGTAAAGAACTCAAACTGCATGTTGTCAAAGAAATTGGTGCGATCGCACGTCCTGGAGAAATCCGCTTTACAGACTCTTTGCCCAAAACGCGATCAGGTAAGATTATGCGGCGCTTGCTGCGGAATCTAGCTGCGGGGCAAGAGGTATCTGGAGATACTTCGACATTAGAAGATCGGGGTGTGTTGGATAAGTTACGAGAAGGTGTGTAAATAATTCCCAATGGCTTAATAAGGGCGCACATATATGCGCCCTTATCGTCTTTCTTGTGATGCATTACGCGCTAACGCAGGCCAATTTATCATTAAGATTAGAACATTATTGAGGCATTCAGGGCGATGAAGGTGAAGTGCAAATCCAAATCAGCATTTGTTCAACCTATTGGCTGCATGATGCTGAGTATTATCAGTGTAATGGGGATATCACCATTAGTCTTAGCGGTTCCTGGACAAGTTTCTTTGAATTCGCCACAACAGTCTGCACAGAGACAACCACAAAAACTAGCACAAGCTTCAGGTACAGATGCACCAGAGCGATCGCAACTCCTGCAACAAGCCAATGGTTTATTTAGTCAGGGAGACTTGACAGGTGCAGAGGAAAGTTTACGCAAATTAATTAAAAAATTCCCAGAAGATGCCTTCGGACACTTTCAACTGGGAAATGTACTTTTTCGGCAAAAGAAACCAGAAGATGCAATTAGCTCTTTTCGAGAAGCCATTCGCCTCAAGCCAAAATATGCTCTAGCTTACAATGCGATCGGTATTGTTTACGCAAGCCAAAGTCGCTGGCAAGAAGCCATTACTGAATATAAAAAAGCTCTGGAAATTAATCCTAATTATGGCGAAGGGCTGACTAATTTTGCACTGGCATTGTGGCAAACAAATAAAAAAGACGAGGCACTATCTTCTTTAGAAAAAGCTTTAAATATTTTCAAAGAACAGAATAGAGGTGAAAAAGTTAACCAAGTAGAACGAATTTTAAAAGAGATCAAAACTGCTGATGAGCCTGGTGTTTCATAAACATCATAAGAATCTCACGTAGAGACGCAAGAGTTTTTTGTCTTTGCGTGAGGATTACAATAAGAATCAGACAAACCTTCGTTAAAGCCTATGACTTCCCTATCGGCATTAACTTTACCTGACCACACCCAGTTACCAGACTCAGATGGTACATTTGTGAAAAACTGGCAAGAGCATCCGCAAAGTATCTTACTCACTGACTCGATTAAACTTGTTTTAGAGGAACTTTATCCAGATAGTCAGTATTGTATCGGACAAGATTCTGGTATCTACTGGCGATTGACAGATCCTCCTGAGAAAGGCGCTGAAGCACCAGACTGGTTTTATATACCCAATGTACCACCGACTCTTAACGGTAAAATGCGCCGTTCTTATGTGCTGTGGAAGGAGTATATTGCACCCCTAATTGTGATTGAATTTGTCTCTGGAGATGGTTCAGAAGAACGAGATAAAACGCCGCCATCTCAAGGGGAGGGTGGAAATGTTGGTAAGTTTTGGGTTTATGAGCAGGCAATTCGAGTGCCTTATTATGGAATTTATGAAGTAGCAAAAGCGCAAGTTGAGGTGTATCGTCTAGTCGATATTACTTATAAACTCATGAAACCCAATGAACGGGGACATTACCCAATTGCTCCTATGGGGGTAGAGTTGGGAATTTGGCAGGGATTTTATCTGAATGCAGAGTTACCTTGGTTGCGCTGGTGGGATGGACAAGGAAATTTACTGCTAACGGGTGAGGAACGTGCTGTGATTGAGCGCCAAAAAAGGGAGAAAATTGTAGATAAATTGCGTAGGCGTAGCCCGTCGAAGACATCGCTCTCTGCTGAACAACTCAACGCTTTAGGAATTGATCCAGAAATGTTAGATTAGGAAATATTCTCATCTATCAATATTACATCTTCATATATTTCTGCGTAGGCGTAGCCCGCCGTAGGCATCGCACACCGAAAATCAACGCTAGCTAAATGCACTTCTTCCCCTTTTTCGTAAGGGTAAAATACCCAATGTCCCTCCTCATTGCGGCGGAAACATTCTACACTCATTCTATCTGGTGAAATTAACACATATTCTTGTAATGATTCTAAGTGTCGATAACTAGCAAATTTCTTACCTCTGTCATAGCCTTCGGTTGACTCAGAAAGCACTTCGATAATTAAGCAAGGATGGGACTTAAAATATTCAGACTCTCTATCTCGTGTATCACAAGTAACCATTACATCGGGATAAAAATAGCGATTTATGACCTCAATTTGTGCTTTCATATCTAACATATAGACACGGCAACCACTACCCCGCAGATGGTTTCGCAGCAGCATAGATACATTCATACTAACTGTGACATGAGCATCGCTTGCCCCTGCCATTGCGTAGACTTGCCCATCAATGTACTCGTGTTTGATTTCACTTACTTTCTCGCCTTCTAAATATTCTTCTGGAGAGATATAGTACTCACTTTGGCTAATGGCCATTTTAGTACTTTAGTAGTTTTATCAAATATTTTAACCCATAGAACAAATCTAATGAGCAACAGCGCCACCACTTGGCTTCACCTTTTTGAGGAATAAAATGGCAATCCCACTGAGTAATAATGCAATACCAATAAAGTAGAAACAATCATTAAAAGCCATTACAAATGCTTCCCGACGGACGAGGTTGGATATAGATGCGATCGCTTGATTTTGGGCTGTACTTAAATCTGCTCCGCGACTAACAAAATACTGTGTCATTTGGTCAATTCGCTGCTGGGTTTCTGGATTATATAAAGATACTCCATCTCCCAATCTATTCGAGTGAAATTGCTCTCTATTTGCTAATAAAGTTGCTAAAGAAGCAATTCCGATAGAACCACCTAGATTTCGCATCATATTAAATAAACCACTTGCCGAACCTGCTTCTTTTGGACTCAAACCAGCAGTAGCAATAGAACTAAGCGGCACCATAATTAAGGGTTGTCCCATTGCACGCACAAATTGCGACCAGCGTAATTGATCTAATCCTGTTTCATTAGTCATTCCAGAGTTCATAAATGCACTGATGGAAAACAAAGTCACACCAAAAGCTACCATGAAACGCACGTCAATGCGTTGCATCAATTTCGGTATGAGGGGAATAATAAACAGTTGGGGAATACCAGCCCAAATTAATACTTCACCGATTTGCAAAGCATTGTATTTTTGAATTTGAGCGAGATACAACGGTAAAATATAAATTGAACCATACAATCCTACTCCCAACGATACATTGACAATACTGGCTAAACCAAAGTTTCGCCTAGACAAAAGCCGTAAATTAATAAATGGTTGTTTCCGAGTTAATTCTATAAAGAAAAATATCGCCAAAAAAATTACTGCAATCACAGTTAAGCGCACAATCAACGCTGAACCAAACCAATCTTTGCGGCTACCTTCTTCTAAAACAACTTGTATGGAACCTAAGCCAATAGCCATTGCAATAATTCCCCACCAGTCACCTTGTTTAAGTAAATTAATTTGGGGTTTTTCTTGCTTAATTCCGTACCAAACACCAGTCAGCATTAAAACGCCTGGAATTACATTTATATAAAAGTTGTATTCCCAACCAAAATTTTCGGTTAACCAACCTCCTAATGTTGGGCCAATTGAGGGTGCAAAAACTGCACTAAACCCAAATGCAGCCAGTCCAACTGATTGTTTTGATTGGGGTAAAGTTGTTAATACAACTGTCATCGCGGTGGGAATTAGTACTCCTCCGCTAAAACCTTGTAAGGCGCGAAAGAAAATCATGGAATTAAGATCCCATGCCCAACCACAGCATATAGAAAAGAAAATAAATAGTGCAGTATTCACTAACAGATAACGCTGCAATGAGAACACCCGTGACAACCATCCGGTTAGAGGAATTACCACAATTTCTGCTACGAGATACGCGGTAGAAATCCAAGAACCTTCTTCGAGAGTTGCCCCTAAACTGGCTTGAATATCTTGCAGCGAAGCATTAGTTATTTGAATATCTAATACCGCCATAAATGCACCAAGCATACTGGCTAATACACCAATCCAGGTTCTTAGCGGTACACGCTCTGGTGGTAAAGCAGGATTTTGCCCTTGCTGACGAATTACACCTGTATTAGCCATAACTTTGTTCCAGTTTCAAGGTTAAGTAGCAAAAAACTTTATTATTAAATCTTATACCAATATGTTCTTGCCTCTGCGTGAGCTTGAATCAGCAACGCTAAAAATTAAAAAATAATTACAATGGAAAGTTTCATTAAGATAAATCTAAACCAGATTTAAGCGCAGTTATTTATCTTAAACTTCTGGAGTTGTGATAATCCCCTTTTGCTCATAAATTGGACGCATGATTTTTCTTAAAGCAGGCAACTGTCTGCTAAAAATAATTGACCCTAAAATACAAGCTATTCCATCAATAATTAAAGTGTTTGGAGCGCCAATATGACTTGCTAGTAACCCTCCTAATAAATTACCTACGGGAATCATGCCCAAAAATGACATTGTGTATAAGCTCATCAATCGCCCACGTTTATCGTCTTCAACAATGGTTTGTAAAAATGTGTTGCTAGCAGCAATCTGGAGAATTGTTCCTAAGCCAACAAATAACATTGTAAATAACGAGAGTGGTAAAAATTTAGATAATGAAAAGGCAATTAAACCTATTCCTAAAATTGCTGGAGCTAAGGCAATCAATTTACCAATTCCCAAGATTGTTTGGCGCGTAGCTAAATAAATACCACCAGTTAAAGCTCCAACTCCAGATGCCGCCATCAAAAAACCCAAACTTTCTGCCCCACCTTTGAGAACTTGTTCGGCAATAACTGGGACGAGAATAGTATTTTGCAGTCCCATCAAGCTGACTAAAGCTGATAGCAACAAGATAGCTCGAATCGGTGGAAAGCTAAAGGCATATACAAATCCCTCTTTAACTTTTTGCAAGGGATTACCGTCAGTTACCGAATTTTTCCAAGGTTTAACTTGCATTGCTAATAAAGCGGCGATTACAGCAATGTAGCTCAAACCATCAATTAAAAAACAATAGCCAGTTCCAACGCCAGCAATTAATAAACCCCCGATCGCAGGGCCAATTAATCGTGCCCCGTTAACCATCGTGGAATTAATTGCGATCGCATTGGCTAAATCTTCTCTGTGTTCAACCAATTCTGGCACAAAAGCTTGACGGGCTGGCGCATCTAAGGCGTTAATAAATCCTTGGAACAAACTCAAGGCGATGATCTGCCATACCTCAATCACTCCAGTTAGCGCCAGTGCTGCTAATGTTAATGATTGAATCATCGCCAAGATTTGCGTACCAATTAAAGTACGATACCGAGAAAAGCGATCTACAAATACTCCGCCAAAGGGAGCTAAAAAAAAGCTCGGAATTTGACTCGAAAATCCTACAACTCCTAGCATTAATGGGGAGTTTGTCAAGTCATAAACTAACCAAATCGTGGCAAGTTGCGTCATCCACGTCCCAACTAGGGAAATACCTTGTCCGGCAAAAAACAGCTGAAAGTTTTTTGACCTTAAAGCAGGTAGTAGCGGTTTTTTCATCTCAGGCT
This sequence comes from Nostoc punctiforme NIES-2108, assembly GCA_003326195.1. GTDB lineage: Bacteria > Cyanobacteriota > Cyanobacteriia > Cyanobacteriales > Nostocaceae > Nostoc > Nostoc punctiforme_A. The sequence goes on along the minus strand of LXQE01000085.1, from coordinate 25,930 downwards.
TGCTTTATACCAATCTGCTTTCATAAATATCATCTCACCTCATCTCTATACGCCTCTCTATAGGTGTAGGAAGATTTACATCAAGAAAGAGGTTTTTCGTTTAGTTTGCAGACAATTTGGCATTACTTGACTTCTACAGCAACTTCCGCAGACATCCCAGGAGTAATCCGCGATTCGTATCCTTGAATGCTCTTTTGGTCGAAAACTACTTTTACTGGAATGCGTTGGACAACTTTAGTAAAGTTACCTGTAGCATTATCCGGTGGCAATAAGGCAAACTGAGCGCCGGAAGCTGGCGAGATACTGTCAACACGACCAATAAAGCTGTGATGAGGGAAACTATCTAGCTTGATCTCTACTGGCTCTCCTGGCCGCATCTTTTCTAATTGAGTTTCTTTGAAGTTTGCAACTACCCAATAGCTGTTATCCACGATCGCCATTAATGGTGTTCCTGCTGCGACGCGGTTGCCAATTTCGACGTTTTTTCTACCAACCCGTCCAGCACTGGGGGCGGTAACATTGGCATAAGATAGTTGCAATTGTGCGTCTTTGAGCGATGCTTCTGATTGCGCGATCGCTGCTTTTGCTGCTTCGTATTGGCTACGCTTGACTGTGGTATCTTGTCCGCCTGCGGTCGCTTGTTGCAATCCTCCCTTAGATGCTGCTAATTTAGCTTGGGCGTTGGTGACATTTTCTTGGGCTTGTGCAAGTTGAGACTGGGCTTTGGCGACACCAACTTTGGCGGAGGCTAACTTGGCTTGGGCTTGTTGTACTCCCTGAATCGCGGCGTTTTTCTGTGCGGTTGCCACATCATAAGCAGCCTTGGCTGTATCTAGTTGCTGGCGAGCGATCGCACCTGATTGATACAACTGGTTGTAGCGATTGTAATCTGCTCGGGCATTTTCCAAATTTGCGTTTGTTTGGGCTACTTGCGCTTGGGCGGCGGGAATCCCTGCTTCGGCTAGTCTGACTTCAGCTTGTGCTGCTGGTATCCCCGCTTGCGCTTCTTGTACTGCTGCTTGGGCTGTAGAAATTGCTGCTACTGCACCACTGACATCTCCTTGCGCTTGAGTTGTCTTACCAGTGGTGGTTTGTGAACTTAAAGCAATATTTGCTTGAGCAGCTTGCGCCTGACCACGAGCATTTTCGAGGGCGGCTTGTGCTTGTTGCACCTTACTTTGATAGTCTCGTGGATCTAACTTCACTAACAATTCTCCCGGTTGCACCAGTTGGTTGTCATTCACCAGCACTTCACTTATTGTTCCGGGAATGCGGCTACTCACTTGGTGAATGTTTCCCGCAACGGTGGCGTTGTCTGTTTCCTGGTGGGTGGAGGCATATTGCCAGTAGTGATAACCAAAAGTACCTGCGGCGATCGCACCTACACCTAATCCTGCCAAAATTAAACCAGTCGGTCTTTTCCGTTTCGGTGGAACTTCTTTTTCGATCTCAGGAGTTACAACAGGTGCTTCTGCTGTTGCGGGTGTCTCTGTGGTGACAGTTTCTAAAGTCTCTAAATCAGGAATCACTTCTTTTTCTAAAATTATGGTCTTGTGTCCGTTGCGTCCGTTAAAGGTATTAGCACCCATGATTCTTACCTCGCTTGTTCGTTCAATAACTTGATTAATAGTCGTTTATTTAGAATGCGTAATATTCTCTGAAAAAAATCCTTATTTCCTTAGTATGCGTAATATTATCTCAAAATAAATCTTTACACTGCCTCCCCCGGTCGGGTGATTATAAAATCATCTTTAAGACAGGTTAGCGATCGCTCGATTCAAGATTTGGGAAAACAGTTCTCGGTCAGCAAAGGAAATACCATCCATCGCTTCATCACGAACGGCTGCGGCGATTGGCGGTAAAATAGCTTCTAGTTCCTTACCTGCATCCGTGAGCCAGATCCGCCAGATGCGCCGATCTTGAGTGTCGCGTTCTCGACGCACCAAACCGCGTTCTTCCATTCGATCGAGTACGCCTGTTAAAGTCCCTCCCACTTGTTTGAGTTTGTCCCCAATACTTGAAGTAGGTAAACCATCTTCTTGCCAAAGACAGCACAATACCAACCAGTGAAATGGTGTCAATCCAAATGGTTCTAGCTTCTCAGTAAACTTGCGACTCAGCAGTTGTGAGACTAATTTGATTCTGTAGCCCAAATTGTATGGTGCCAGATTTTGCTGCCACGACTCTAAGGTTGGGGAGTGATTAGATGTAGAAACCATTTCAGATAATACTTAGTATGCGTACTATTATAACCAAGTTCATATTATTTAGCAATAGTTGCTTTGCATCTGTCTTAGGGAAGAACTTGAATCAGTTGGTACTCTTTTACTGTACCAAGAACGTGGTGAGTCCGAGATAATTTAGGGGACTGGTCAGTATAGATCAAAGCATAGCTCAAAGCTGGTACTTGGGAAATAGAGACTACTGCTTGGGGGCGAATAGCAAGATAGAAATTAAGCAGTACTTGGATTTTCTGGTCTATTTGCACAAGGTAGATAGGATGAGATTGGAGAATTGAAGCGATCGCACTTTGTTGTAAAAAAGTTCTTAAAACAGGGTTATAGTCATTTAACAGACCGATACTACCTGTCGTCGCCAAAGTTAGCCAACAGGGAATTAACCATCCTGCAATCCAGTAACGGGCTCTGAGAAACTTCTTGCCAAAGTGGTAACGACTAATCCACACCACAGGTAAAATTAACCAACCCAACCCCATAGCCAAGCCAATAGTTGCTTCCTTACGAATGTCAGAACCACCGCAACTAATAACGATAATACTTGCTATTACAAGTAAAACACCTAATCCACCAAAGCCATAACTGAGATTTCGAGGAAGATTCTTCCTTGCAAAAAGGTTTAATATCTTCTTTTGACTTTTTTGAAGAGGGAAGTGTGGGGGAATTCCTGTCTGGTAAATATTGGCTAACCAGCTTAAACCCACAGATGCCAAAAAAGCTATAAACGGATAAAGACAAAGACTATAGTGAGATAAACGAGTGCTAAAAATAGTAAGTTCTACAAATAAAACAAGTGGAAAGCCAACTAATATTAACTGGTAACGAAAAATGGGGCGGCGGAGAGTTAAAAACAAACCTAAAACTCCAAAAAAAGCCCAAGGAAATGCTTTTAAAGGAATATTCCATAAATAGAATAGTGGCCCATTATGATTGCGATCTTCAGAACCTAGTTGCACAACAAACTTGAGCAACTCCTCAAAACTCTGATTTCCATAGTGCAGCCAGCTTAACCACAGCCAAACACAGGTGGGTATTAAACCTACGAAAAATCCTAGATATAAAATTGGGTTACTCAGATGACGATGACGGTGATGTTCCCAAATTAAATAAGGTAATAAAGCGATAATTGGTAAAAAAATCATAAAGCTTCTGACTAAGAAGCCTAAACCTAAACTTAAACCAGCGAGAAAACTCCAAAAATAGTGATATTTAGGATGTAATTCTATTTTTAGTAAAGAAAAAATAGCTAAGAGTACCAAGAAAATCATCGGTACATCAGGCGTACTTAAGCGAGAGTATTGCAGCCAGAGAAATTCCACACTTAAAATTGCAGTAGCTAGCCAGGCTAATTTTTTGCCTAGCATAATTTTGCCAATTTCATACACCAGCCATAAGCTAAAAATGCTGGCAATCATACTAGGAAGACGTGCACTAGTATCACTGATACCAAACAACTTGTAGAAACTGGCAATTAACCAATAAGGGCCAGGTGTTTTATGATGTGCCTTTTCCCAAGGAGCTATCCAATTACCAGAATCAAACATCAGACGCGCACGCGAAGCGTAAAGAGCTTCATCATGTGCCATCAGACTATTGTGCCCAGAAGTAAATAATAATAAGGGTAACATCCAAAGGAACAAACTTAAATAGGGTAACGATGCTACCAGGCGGATTTGTCGCCAAATGTGCTGCAAAAAGTGTAGTTTATGAAACATTGAATTGATAAAATTGAATGCTGCTATTTAGACTCGTTTAAGTATCCTGTTGTTATTAAAATATGTTACATAGTGATTGTTGAAAAATACTTGAAATTGCCACATCTTGCGGAAAAAGTTCTCCAAAACAGAGATTTATGCAGTTAAGACCGAATCAACGCCTGAAATTAGATGACACAGACGATAAGCTGTTCTACGCCTATCCTCGCTTCGTCACCCATGTCGATGAAGGATTTATTCAACAGCTAACGGATTTATACCGCGATCGCCTGAAACCCAATACCCGCATTTTTGATATGATGAGCAGTTGGGTGTCTCATCTGCCAGAAGAGATGGAGTTTGACCATGTGGAGGGACACGGACTCAACGCTGAGGAATTAGCACGAAATTCCCGCTTAAATCATTACTTTGTGCAAAATCTTAACGAAAACCCGCAGCTACCTTTACCAGATGGAGATTTTGATGCTTTTCTCAATTGCGTATCTGTGCAATATATGCAATATCCAGAAGCAGTATTTTCCGAGATTTACCGCATCTTGAAACCCGGTGGTGTTGCAATTATCAGCTTTTCTAACCGAATGTTTTTTGAAAAGGCGATTCAAGCTTGGCGAGAGGCTTCAGAAGCACAGCGGGTAGAATTAGTCAAAGCTTACTTTGCCTCAGTTCCAGGATTTACAACCGCAGAAGTTATAGTTCATAAATCAACATTACCGAATTTATTACAGTGGTTGGGTGCAGCTGGAGGAGATCCGTTTTATGCCGTTATAGCTTACCGCAGTTAAGTCCAATATTCACTAGTACAATGTCTAAGCTAGTGCAAGAAGGTTTGTAGTAAGCACTTTAGTGCTTAGAAAATAAGGACTTTAGTCCTTACTACGAACTTACTTACCTGCTCAAAATTAAAATACTTTTGTATATAGATAATTTGTGTAGATGAATTATTGGTTAATGAAATCAGAACCAGAAGCCTATAGCATTGCTGATCTCCAACAGCAGAAAGAGACTATCTGGGACGGCGTTCGCAATTATCAAGCTCGCAACTTTTTGCGCCAAATGAATGAAGGAGACTTAGCTTTTTTCTACCACTCCAGCACTAATCCTCCCGGTATTGCTGGGTTAATGCGTGTGGTGAAAAAAGATATTGCTGACCCGACCCAGTTTGAGTCAAAAAGTAAATACTACGACCCGAAATCGAGTTCTGAATCACCTCGTTGGCAAACAGTTGTAGTGGAATTTGTTGAGACTTTTTCTAACCCCATCTTGCTATCAATACTCAAAGAGAAGTTTAGCGCCGAAGAGTTAATGTTGGTGAGACAAGGAAATCGGTTATCAGTGATGCCTGTCCCTGAAGCAGTAGCTTTGAAGATTCTGGCGATGAAAAACTTCTAGTACCGCAAGGTGGAAGTCACTCATTCAAAAGTCAATGACACAGTTATTAAGTTGAAGGTTAAGAGCGATCGCCGTGTATTACTATTCAGCATTACCAATGCTCTTAGACGTTTCAAAAATTAATATAATCAAAACATAATTCCTGTAGTTATATTTTAGAAACAAGCTGTATAATCTTGATTTTCTAGATTAATTCCTATAAAATTTTAATTAAGTAGATTAGGCATTGACGGCTTAGTTCTACCTAATAAAATTAGGTGAAATAAAACTATAACTAAACCTACACTTTACTAAAGCTAGGGCGTGTCTGCAAAGTCAATTTTGTGAATATTTATTACGAAAACTAATAGCTTGCTGGAAAAGAAAGACGTACCCTTGAGATAATATTCACAAGCATAAGATCATTGATTTTGTACGTTGTAGACACACTCTAGCGCCATTCGTTTCAATCTCACAACTTTGATGGAGAAGATCATGTCAATCGCAAATACAAGTCAATTAAAGAAGCTGATAACGCTGATTCCTGCTGTTCTTTTTGCTGTTGCATCGTGGCCAAATAATGTGCAAGCTGCAACGGCGCCATCTTGTGTTAACCTTAGACAGTCGAAACAGGTAATACGACTGGCTCCTGATAAAATAGTAGCCACAGCTACGAATAATTGCAGTGGAACACAACGTTTTCGTATGATATGGGCTTTTGCAGTAGATGGTTCTTGCATAAGCATTCCGGCTGGTGGTTCGCGCACAGAGAGAAGGGGAATCCTGTCCCCGCCCTCACCTACAGTGAGCGAATTGCGAAAATGCTGATGAGGCTTACATAAAAATCTAGGCGTTGGTGAATTGTAACTGGAAGCATAAGCTTTCGCTAGCGGAAAAGTTATGGTTCTAATTACAGCGGACATCTGCCCCAGCTTCTACGCTTCCTCCAGCACTCGGCACAGCACCGCTATTATTTTGTTATTTGAGGTCATACAATCCCTTGGGGCTGAATCAAATAGTTGAAATGGCGTTGTCTAACTTTACCACTCGGCTGGGCAAGCTTGTATCAGCGATCAAAATTAGTATATTGCCTAACTCCACTTCAATATTTTGAACTTAAATCTAGTAATTCAAGGTTTTTAAACTTCTTTTTTATGCATAATTCAAAGATTTATGTTTTTATTACTATTCCGACTCATGCAATCTGAAGCTGAGGTTATATTTAGTAGCTCATGGTCGTAGTTTAAGCCCATTGCACAGGATCTAATTGATAGTAACGTTGCAGCTGCTCATAAAGTGCCGGATGCTTAGACAGCAATTGGTGCGGTTTCTCAAAGAATGTCTCAGTCGCTACGGCGAAAAATTCTGCGGGATTTGTTGTGCCATAGCTATCCATTACCGTCTTTGCACCTTGTAGAACATCATTACAAAGTTGCTGATATGCTTCTGTCATCACCTTCGCCCAAATAGGATAATCTGAGTTGTGTTGCAGTATGGGAACTCCTTCAGCTTTACCATCTTCTTGATCCAATTGATGGGCAAATTCATGAAGCACAACGTTACGTCCATCTTTCCAGTTATCAGTGTCTTGTTTCACCTGTTCCCAAGACAGAACTAATTGGTCATTTGTCCACGATTCACCTAGTCTTGCTACACGCCTTTCTTCAACAACATATTTTCCGATGGAAGTTGTTTCCTGAACAAAATAAGCGTTGGGATACACCAGAATTGAACGAAGCCTGGGGAAGTACTGCCCACGTTCATTTAATAGAAGTAAACAGGCGATCGCCGCAAGAGTAACTTTCATTTCCTCTGTCACCTGTAATCCTCTACAGCCAATAAATTGCTTTTCTGCTAAGAACACTTGAATATGTCCCTGAAGTCGTCTGATTTCATCGGGAGAAAGACAAAGATAAATGGGAAGATTATTCTCAATGATCGCATTCCAAAGTGGGGGAAAAGAACGATGTTTGAGACGGTTCCTTCGCCTTTTTACTAAAATCGGATTGAGTAAAATCCCAGTGATAATCAGCCCAATCATAAGAAAGAAAACTATGATTTTAATCATTGGCTTTTGAGCAGCTTACATATTTAATTCACTGGTAAGCAGAAAGTTTAGAATAATTGTTATTGTTGTCGCTCACTAACTACCGCTATTGAATTAAAATTATGCAAGATTGAACCTTGGTGGAAAGGCTATTTTGAAGTTCTTGCTCAACTTTGACAATCAGTTTGTCAAAAGCCTCTTGATTTGCTGTCAGTTGCTCTTGAAGAACTTTCTCTAACTCAGGTTTTATTTGCTCACATATATCCTCAATTTTTTTGTCGTTCAAAAAACTAGAACGAATCCAACTAGGTACATCCACATTTGTCTTAATTACTTCTTGAACACTCTTACGATTTAGCTCCATTCCTGCCGCCATCACCGAAGCCCCATATACTAATGCAATTGGCCAGGTTAAATGTCCAGTTAGTATTAGAGTGATAATGCTAGCCACAGCGCCTCCACCAATTACTACATTGACGATAAACGCTACTGTCTCAGCCAAGATAGCATCTCCAATTTGTAACTCTGGGTTAACAAAATTTGGGTCAATGCTATCCTCGAACCGTAAGCTGCTTCTAGGTATCTGAAACTTTCGACAGATTGGATCGGTTTGTGCGGCTAAATCTGGTTGGATTTTATTACTAAACCAAGAAGCGGATTGATGATTAATGATCTGCACGGCGCGTTCGCTTTTGAGCCACTGTTCTGCCCGACCGATCAAAGCCGTTTCTAAATCGGCTAAAGTCCGTATTTTGTTTTTTTGCCAATCTTTTAAACCTGGTTTAACTGCATTGACAATCAAGCCATCTGCCAAAGGCTTAGTTAATGATTCGATTAACTCTGGAATATGCCTTTCAATCAAACCTTTGAGCTTATTCGAGCTAAATAGTTTGTTGACTTCTTCTTTAAAAGCAGCAGCACGCAAATCCCATCGTCCGACTCGTGCTAAACCCATTGCAATGCAGCGTTCCGGTTCAGGATCGGGGCGAAGCAGGGTTTCTGGTTCGGGAAACATTTCCTGACAAAGAACGTGCGTGAACTTCATGCGAGATGCACCGCCAGTCATCAACAAAAGTTTCGGCACGATTCCAAGTTTTTCTAGCTTTTCTTTCGCCTCGGTTAAAGAGTTGCGAAATGATTTAATCCAACTATGATGCTCCAGTTCAGGTAAGGGTTGGTTTAAGATTTCCTCTATCATCAATTTATTCACTTGGGGAATAAAATAAATCTGTTCGTTGATCGACTCGAAGCCACGCGCAAAGGATTCAGGATCGCTGTATAGCTGTTCATTAGAAAAGTAATCTTCTTTAGCTTTGCGGCAAGCAAGTTCACAACGAGCTTGGTGATGGGGATATTCCTGAAATACTTTTTCGAGTAATGCTTTTTGTTCGTGGTTGGCGAGAGTCCGGGCAAAAATAGCTTTGTCAATTAGAGATGCACCTAAAGTATTACTCCCGAAATCTATCGGGATTTCTTCTAAGCTTTTAACCAAAGTAAAATCTGTGGTTGAAGAACCAATATCGACAATTAGCACCGATCCAACAAGTTTGTCATACTCCAACTTCCCGGCTTCTTTGGCTTGCATGAAAGCAGCCCGCGATTCGGGTACGACATTGAGTTGAGAAATGCCAGCTTCTTGAAGTAGCTTTTGGTATTCGGTGCGATCGCTAATTGTCCATCCTGATGGACAACCAATGTAAAAATAGCTACCTTCCCCACCTGCAAGTTGTTTACTTTCTTTTAAAAGGCGGTAGTAGGTTGCCACAAAAGTGCTAATTGTTTCCCGATATTTGGGATCGTTGTTGGGTTTTTGCTTGAAAGAGATTGTCAGTTGGGTAACGCCAGCTTGAATTAATGCTTGTTCGCCGACAAGATAACCGAGTTTGGGATGCCAGCCAAGGGCTGTAATTTGGTTCTTCTTGTTATTAATCTCCAACATCTGGGGAGGTTCGATGCTTTCCACTACAGCTTTGGCTACAGCCGTTTCACCGTGTCCTAAATCAAAACCGATTGTTTCTAAAATTTCCATACCCTTATTGTCTATTATTCTCTAGAAGAAGAATACGCTGGCTCAATTACTCGACCGCGCCGAATTAAGCGATCGCCTTTCAACAAAGCCGGCGTTAGAGTCACGTGTTCTTTGGTATCGGGGTCGATACTTGGCTCAAAGTCAAAATACTCGCGATCGCTATTCGAGCGGTAAATTTGAGCGTTAATTCCCTGAGACATTAAAATCTGTGGTAGAAGTTTCGCCAGTTCATAAGCCATTTGGGGTTTATCAAGTTTGGATGCACCCATTAATCTTTGGAGAAAATTCAATAACTCTGGCAGTTCTTCTATTGCTATGTCGCCTTCATGTTTATTTGATTCTTCTAATCTAGCCACTGCTAGGTCGATAGTGTTGAGAGCATCGCCAAGATGATCTAGAAATACTTTGCTATCAACCCGAAGAATTGGTTGAGGTAATTCCAATACTTCTTCAGATATAGAATTATTTTGCTGGTTGTTTGATTCGAGTTGAAGTACAATTTCTAGTCCGATAAGTAGAGAGGTTAATAAGATAGCCATCCACGCACCTGGGGTAGTTTTAGTTAAGGAAAACAACGAACCTAAGATGCCTATATAAATTATTCCCTTTAGCAGTTTTAGGATGAATCTGCTGCTAAACAACTTTGTCCCTGTATTAGTAATTTGCCTTTGTTCGTTTGGAGCAACTTGAAGATAGTTAGCCGCAGCCAGAGTGGCGATAGACTGCCGCAGCGTATCCAGGAAAAAGGAAGCCAGACGAACTTGAGCTAAATTAAGCTTTTCAATGTAAATTTTTTCGAGATTATCAAGCCGGTTTTGAACCAGTTTAACTATTTGCTCAATGCCGATTGTATTATCAATATCTGTCTGGAGTTGGTTGCGTTCTTCGCTAAAAAGTGAAGTGATTGTTTTCATTGCGTTGACTAAGACTTTAACGTTATTAATTAGGAGTGAAATGAACACTCGTTTTTTCATTTCACCCTGTAATCACATCATGACGGAATAATTCATAATTACTAATTATGAATTAGGTTGATTGCAAATTACTACCCATCAAAAGGAGGAGCAGAATGTTTATCTGCGTCATTGCAGACTACGGTACAGGAGATCCGGCATTTACTGAAGTCACACAACGTCTGCTGATGACTTTTCCCCATGCCCAAATTCATTTGCTTTCGGTTCCAGCATTCAGTACCTTAGCAACGGGATTCTGGATTGCCCAACTAGGACTTAATCCAGGCCCTAGCGATCGCCTAATTTATCACAACTGTGCGCCTCGTCAGGATGATCCTGAAGCTCGTCGAGACAATGAAGGTGAAGGGCTAACTTATGCCCTTCTATCCAATGGTGTAAAAGTAGTGGGTGTGAATGCGGGCTATACCCTCTCCTTTATCAAAGACTATACAAAGGAGTTGCGATCGATCAACGTTTCTCGTGGTGGCTCGCAGTTTCGCTCACGGGATGTATTTCCTCCGGCTGCGGCTGCCATTATGAATGAAGATTTTAGCCTTCTAGGAGATAGCCTCAACAGTGAGCAAATCCCAGATGTTCCACCAGATCGCATTGCCTGGATTGATGGCTACGGCAACATTAAAACAACTATTGGGGCGCATACACTTAACTTGGAGCCTCAAACCAAGATCGTGATCCGAATTGGAGATGTGGTCAGTGATGCGGTGTATTCTGATGGTAGTTTCAAGGTATCTGAAGGAACTTTAGCCTTTGCTCCTGGTAGTTCCGGTTGGTCAAGAGGAGATTCTGGGGAACCATTACGCTTTTTAGAGCTATTTTTGCGAGGAGGGAGTGCTTGGGAACGCTTTGGCCGTCCTCGTGTGAATCAGCAAGTAACTCGAATTGCATGAAATCGGGTAATTGGCTTCTGTTACTGTGGCTGAGTGCGGGCTGGCTTTATGGAGTTACCCTGACCAAAAGTGATTAGATTAGTGCCACACCGCCATCGGCAAACAATTCGATGCCAGTAATAAAACAGCTGTCGTCTTAAGCCAGAAACACGACAGCTTTTGCCACTTCATCATGACATTTAGTCTTGGCGTAAGTCTTAACGTGTTATTATTTGCTTCGAGATTCCTAGCTGTTTGTTCTGATAAAATACAGTGCTTGTTTTTGTTATCCCACTCAAAAGTGCGCAAGTTTCCAATTCCTGGGAGCGTGTTATACAATTATTTGAAAGATGCATTAAATCAGTTTGCAATCAAACCTCACCTAACTTTCACGTTATTGTTGTTTGTCACGAAAAGCCCAAAATAGAATTCACTCATCCTCATATTACATACATTACAGTTGATTTTTCCCCTCCAAACGAGCCTAGCCCTGAAGCCAAAGGAGACACAGATAAAGGGCGTAAAATCTTAAAAGGATTGATGTATGCTCGTCAATTTTGTCCCACTCACACTATGACAGTTGATGCTGACGATTGTGTGAGTGAAAAGTTAGCCAAATTTGTTCAACAACACCCTGATTCTAATGGATGGTTTATAAATAAAGGTTATAAATATCAAGAAGGCAATGATTACATATATATCAAAAGAAGCAATTTTTATAAAATGTGCGGAACTTGTAATATTATTCGATATGATTTGAATGATTTGCCAGAAACCGCAGAATATAATCGTGGCTACGGATACTATAAATATTATATAGACCACGCTAAAGTCAGAGATATTTTAAAGAACAAAGGAAAATCCATTAAATCATTACCATTTCCAGGCGCGGTTTATATTTTGGCAACAGGAGAAAATCTTTTTAACAATTCAAAAAGATTAAGATTTAGCATTTTTAATCGGAAATTATTAAATCAATCATTGAGAGACGAATTCGGATTATACAAGCTACAGCAATCGAAAGAGATTTATCAACTATCAAAGTTGTAAATTGTTTGTGAAAAAATCTCATAAATAGTCTTATATGGTGTGTTAACTGAGTGTAACGCACCAGAAGCTTGAAATTGTGCCGTAGTTTCGACGCTAACACAACGCCAGTTGCTACAAGGGATAGCGCAGCATTAGCGAGTTATGGAGCGTCGGGAACCTGCGCAACGCACTGGCTCCTCTACGTGTATTTTAAAATCAAATCAAATATTAGTCCTATATAATGGAGTATTTTGCGAGGCTGATAGGCTACAGTGCCACTATGCCAAAATTCAAATCAAAATCTCAGAAATCTAAAAAATCGAAAAAGCAGGCTAAAAAGGAAACTTCTACCCTTAGCCTCAAAGAACAGTTAGCCCAAAAGCGCAAATCTGCCCAAGTACGTAAAGAACTCACTAGCTTACTCACCACCGCCACTTTTGGCGGTGTCTTCGTTGGCATTCTACTTTTTTTCCTAGTTGGAATTAAAGCAGCAGTCCCCGGCGTGTTAGGGATAATAGTCATGTCGCTTTCCTACAAATATCCGCGCCAAGCCCTATATGCTTTCATCATTTACATACCTATAGGAGGTACTGTCACCTACTACTTGGGCAATAGTCCCATACTCCAATTAGCTAAAGATGCCTTTTACGTTCCAGCGCTAATTGGACTTTGGCAGACTTGCCGTAAACAGGGGCTACCTATAATTATTCCCAAAGGCATTAGAATCCCACTTTATATTGTTTTGGCTTGCAGTCTGCTAACACTGTTGTTTGTCAATGGTGGACAGCAATTTAACCCGCAGAGTGTGGGACTATTAGAAAAAGCACCCCAAGAAATACCATTAGGTATGGGCATTCTGGGACTAAAAGTATTTTTAGGCTATGTCCCCCTGATTGGTTGTGCCTACTATCTAATTCGCGATAAGCGGGATTTTCTATTTTTATTGCGCCTCCAGATTGTCCTCACACTGATTTGCTGCGCGCTGGGATTTCTTCAATATCTATTACTACTAACAGGTGTATGTCAAGGCACTAGAGGTCTGGAAGGAGATGCCTTATTTAGAGCAACACTCGAAGCCCGGTGTTATTTTGGTGGAGCGCTAGTATATAGTCCCGAAGAAGGGGTTATTCGCCTACCAGGGACATTTGTAGCTCCTTGGCAGTGGGCTTGGTTCTTAATTTCTAGCACCTTTTTTACCTTTGCCACCGGCTTCACCGATCCCTCGCCAATATGGCGGATCATCGGTTTAGCTTCTATAGTGGGAGTCTTTATCGATGCTGTAATCTCTGGACAGAGAATCGCCTTAGCTTTAGTACCAATCTGCTTCGGGATTTTGCTATTGCTTACCGGACAACTTGGCAACCTGAAACGATTTATCCCCATAGGCGTGGGACTTGCCTTCATTCTAGGAATTGCGATGGTGACTAACCCTGCTGTCGTACAAGAGAGAACAGAGAGTTTTGTCAGTCGTTGGAACGCTTCACCACCTCAAGATTTTATCATCCAGCAATTTGAAGAAAATTGGAAAAACGTAGACGGGCCCTTGGGAAGCGGCTTAGGACGAGCCACAAACTCTGCTCGTGTGATGGGTGAAACTAAGCTTGTGGAAACCTACTACCCCAAAGTACTTTATGAAGTGGGAATTTTGGGATTACTAGCGTTTCTGGGTTTGGTAACAAGTTTAACAATTCTGGGCTTTAAAACCTATCGCTCCATAAAGAACCGTAATTTCCGTAGTTCCGGAGCCGCTTTGTGGGTGTTTATATTATTTATTAGCACCAACACTTACTACTATCCTCTGGATGTTGATCCTGTTGCGGCCTATTATTGGTTTTTTGCGGGAGTTCTTTTTAAGTTGCCAGAACTGGAGAAACAAGATAAGGAAGATGCCAACCCTCAGCAAAAAAACAAGAAAAAACGTCTAAAAACAATTTAAATGAAATAAAAATGGCTAAAGATATGATTTGAGGTCAAAAATACCTCAGTATTCTCAACCTACCTCTAAATGATCGCTATACACTTATTTTTCGATGATACTTATTGATGAGTAAGCAATTTCGCAGTCAGAGAAAGGGATAGAAGCGAGGTTTTTCAGAACCCGTGAAAATACAGCATGTAAATTAAAGCAATAGCCACTTACTGAATTTCATGAAAATTAATTTCTACAAGGCTATTATTGTAGAAGTAGTAAAATTACTTAATAAAAATTATGAATAATTGGCCATTAATTACTGTAGTTATCCCGACCTACGGACGGGAAGAAGCGCTACGCGATAGCATTGTGGATGTCTTAAAACAAGACTATCCAAATTTTGAAGTTTTAGTTGTAGACCAAACCGCAAAACACCAACCAGAAATTCAAGCTTACCTAGAAGAGATGGCAAATGCAGGTAAAATTAAATGGTTGCGTTTAGATTGGGCAAGTTTGCCAGGGGCGCGAAATTATGCTGTGCGGCGGTCATCTGGTGAAATAATATTGTTTATTGATGATGATGTTCAGCTAACCCCTGAATTGTTAGCAGCCCATGCGAAAAATTATGTGCAAAACCCAGAGGTGGGGGCTGTGGCTGGACGGGTGTTTGACAGAATGAAATTAGGTGATTCTGGAGGAGATTTACAGATTGAATATCTGCCTCCCGAAGCTATGGACCCAGGAATTGCTTGGTATCATATTGATTTAGTACATACCACCAAACCTCAGCAAGTACTGACAGCTAGGGGCTGTAATATGTCATTTCGCCGCGAAATATTTACTAAGTATGGGCTGAGGTTTGATGAGAGGTTTCGCGGTAGTGCAGTGCGCGAAGAGTCAGATTTTTGTTTGCGGGTGCGACAAACCGGATATAAAATTTGGTACGACCCAGAAGCCCATTTGGTGCATTTAGGCGAAGAAACAGGGGGTTGTCATGATATTAGTATGCGATCGCTAAAATATCAACTCACCTTTTATCACAACCATTTCCTACTAGGACTGAAAAACCTGACTGCGACTCAAGCTTTACGCCTATACGGTCGTTTATTTGACTGTCACGTTCTGGGACGACCACCTTGCCATAAAAGTGGTTCCCCCATCAAAATTGCCACTCGCGGTATTTTCTACATTTTGGGTTTTTTCAAAGCCTTGGGTACTGTCATCCAATCACTATGGAACGATGGTCAAATTTACAGTCGATTGGATAAACAAGTTTAGTTATTAGTCATTTGTCATTGGTCATTAGTCATTAGTGAATAACAAAGAATAGATGAAAATCTTAGTTGCTAGTCACACTTATATAGTAGACCTCAACTGTGAGAAATTACGCGCTTTATCTCAACTAGAACCTGACATTGAAGTGACAGTTGTAGTCCCAAAGCGCTGGAAACCAGGCGGTGTACAAAACAGAATTATTGAAACTAAATACCGTGATGAAGGCAAATTTAGAATAGTTCCAGTTTCTAATTTTAGTCAAAATCATCAGGGACTTCTTACCTTTGGCGCTGATTTGATATCTTTGTTAAAACAATTTCGCCCCGAAATCATCCAAGTGGAACAAGGGTCTAGAGCCTTAGCTTATACTCAAATGATTGCCTTAAATCAGCTCTTAGGACTCAAGGCAAAAAATATATTTTTTACTTGGTGGAATCTTCCTTACCAACTGAAACTACCAATTTCTTTATTAGAAAAATATAACCTCAACCACAGCCACGGCATTATTTCTGGCAATCAGGATGGAGCAGAAGTTTTGCGGCAACGAGGATATACAGGAGCAATTAAAGTCATGCCACAACTGGGCGTAGATGAAAGTTTATTTACTCCCAAAGCTCAACCAGAGTTAGCAGCTAAGTTTGGCATTGAAAAAGAGGATTTTGTAATAGGTTTTGTAGGGCGATTTGTGCAAGAAAAGGGTTTATTAACGCTTTTACAAGCCTTAGTAACTTTGAAAAATAAACCTTGGAAATTACTGCTATTGGGACGAGGAGAGTTGCAAAGTGAATTAATGAAAATTGCGGCAGAAAACAGTATTAAAGAACGGTTAATTTTAATCGAAAGTGTTCCTCACGATGAGGTTGCAAGCTATATCAATTTAATGAGTACTTTAGTATTACCTTCAGAAACAACTTACAAGTTTAAAACCTTAACTTCTGCTGGCTGGAAAGAGCAATTTGGTCATGTGCTAATTGAAGCGATGGCTTGCCAAGTTCCTGTGATTGGTTCTGATTCTGGGGAAATTCCCTATGTAATTGGCGATGCTGGCTTAGTATTTCCTGAAGGTGATGTTCAAGCTCTTGCTAATTGCTTAGTTCAATTAATGGATAAACCAGATTTTGCTCATACTCTCGGTGAAATAGGTTATCAAAAAGCAATGATTCAATATACAAATAAAGCTTTGGCTAAACAGCAATTGAAGTTTTATCAAGAGTTGGTCATTAGTCATTAGTCATTGGTCATTAGTGAATAATAAAGGACAAATGACGAAGGATAAAAGATAAATGACAAATGACAAAAAAATGAAAGTATTACAAATTGTTCCCTCAATTTCCCTAATTTACGGTGGCCCCAGTCAAATGGTACTAGGGCTAACTCCAGCGTTAGTAAAAGAGGGAATGGAAGTTACAATTCTCACAACTGATAGTAATGGTGATAATGGTCAAACACCTTTGGATGTTCCTTTAAATCGTCCAATTAAACAAGATGGCTATGAAATAATTTACTTTCGTTGCTCACCGTTTCGTCGCTACAAATTTTCTCTAGATTTACTAAACTGGCTAAAACTTCATGCTCACGAGTTTGACATAGCACATATCCATGCTCTATTCTCCCCAATAATTAGCGCTGCTGCTATTGTGTGTCGTCAGCAAAAACTACCTTATATTTTCCGTCCTTTGGGTACTCTCGATCCGGCTGATTTACAGAAGAAAAAGCAATTAAAACAGCTTTATGTTGCAATTATAGAACGTCAAAATTTAGCTGGTGCGGCAGCTATTCATTTTACTAGCGACCAAGAAGCTAAAATATCAGAAAGATTTGGGGTATCTACACCAGATTTGGTGATTCCCTTGGGTGTGATTCCCCGTCAATCTTCTATTAAAAATGTATGTAGTCAGCTAGAAATACCAAAGGATGTGCCTTTGGTGCTGTTTATGTCACGAATTGACCCGAAAAAAGGGTTAAATTTGTTGATTCCGGCGCTAGAGAAGCTGTTAGCGGTTGGTTATAAGTTTCATTTTGTCTTAGCTGGGACAAATCCTCAAGATCCAGATTACGAACAAAAGATAATATCCCAAATTCAAAATTCACCATTGCGATCGCACACTACAATTACAGGCTTTATCACTGGTGAACTCAAAGTTAGTTTACTACAAGCTGCTGATTTATTTGTCTTACCTTCTTACTACGAAAATTTTGGAATTGCTGTAGCTGAAGCGATGGTTGCAGGTGTACCCGTAGTCATTTCTGACCAAGTGCATATTTGTCAACAAATACGTGATAGCGAGTCGGGTTGGGTAGGCGCAACAGATGTTCAAGCACTGGTAGAGTTACTACAAGAGGCTTTGGAAAATCCCGCAGAACGCCAACGCCGGGGATTAAACGCCCAAAAGTACGCCTTAGAAAATTTTAGCTGGGATGCGATCGCAAAGCAAACGATCCAAGCCTACCAAAAAATTCTGGCAACCCACACCAATCATTTCCGCAAAAAGTTTTAAGGACAATTCAACCTTGAAGTTTATCTATAATCAATTAACTGACGATTAGCCAAATGCTCTTGAAGTAACTTGTGGATAAAACGATAGCGCCCACCGACTCTTTGCAGAAGCCCTTGCTGTGTAGCATAGTTGAGAAAATGGGCATAGTTCCAGGGAATATAGTTACTTTTGTAAAGAATTAGGCGTAGCATAAAATGTTGAATGCAAGCAATGCCCGGAACTAACCCACCAATCAGCGCACCCATTAGCCCAAGAAACTTTCTAAAAGAAAACTGTCTAAAAGAAAACTGTTGATTTGAAATAAACAGCCAATCAATGAACCAACCAATTAGCACACCCATTATTCCAAATATCAGCGCAAAAATTACAGCGTAGAATGCTGACTTCCAAATACCTTGATTAGCATCTACCTTGTTTTCTACATCATCAAAGTCGCCCAATCCATTAATGAACGCACCCATTGATCCACCAATTAGCCCACCAACTACCCCATTAATCAAAACATCTATCCTATATTTCAGTAATAGTCCCAAGTTTGATATTTGAGAAAAGTTTTTACTGTCAGTAATACCCAAATTAGAAATCACCCCGAAAATCAACCCTTCACCCAGCCCAACAGATATCAACCCATCATTCCGATTACGCCATGATGCTCTTATGCCAGACCATCTCAGAGTCTCAAATGGTCTGATATTTTCCCTCAGACCACTAATTAGGGCACCTATCAAACCCCCAATCAGCGCCCCTATCAACCCGCCAATTAACACAGCTATCGACCCACTAATCAGCGCACCTACCAATCCAACAATTAGTCCAACAATCAATCCTACTCCAATACGATACATACGTCTCTCATTTTTATCTGCTAACCAACTAGGCTGCATTTTCTCAATCAAGAACTCAGTTTGGAAATTATCTTGCAGTCTTTTGGCTAACCATATCAATCTATATCTAGCCTGCTGTCTAGTTTTGGAAGGAAATTGATTGTTGATATAATTATCAAACAAAGCCCGTCTATATGCTTGAGTGGAATTTAAGCTTTGATCTTGATCAATAAATATTTGGTTATCATTAGGCGTTGAAATCAGGAGATTCAGCATTAGCGGCGATTGGAATAACTCCAATAGTTCTGAACTATACTGAATTCTCTCCCATAAATTTTGGTATTTGACTTCTAGCAAGTAATCTTCAATTTGTACCTTGTCCAAGGGTTGCAAACAGACTACCCCATTGAGTGGGAGTTTGAACTCATCGGGGATCGTTTCGTATTCTGTTCGACGACTGCATACAACCAGATGTTTTAGTTGAGCAGTCCCTTTAAGAAACAATTCATTAATTGCCTTTACACACCGGAGTTGAATTGTAGATGGCTGTTCATCTAAACCGTCAAGTAGCAGCAACAGTTTTTCATCGTCGAGCCACTCTAGTCCAAGCTTCCTGGGAACGGCATACAGAGTTTCGAGTTCAGCCAGCAGCCAGTTACGAAGACTTTCTTTATCCCTTTTGACTCTCCTGTATTTACTGGGCTTCCAAGATGAGAGGTTGAACAAAATTGGTACTGGTTCGTTTGGATCGTTTTTAGCGCGAGTGATTAGTTCCTTAGCCAATTGCATGAGGGTGGCGGTTTTGCCTGACCCTGGTTCACCCAAAATCAGTAACTTGCCTGCAATGTATTCCTCGTCAAATACTTCTATAATGCTCGCTCGTTTGCGTTGCGGAGAAGTTGAATTTCGACCTCCCCTATATGCTTGATTTCCTGGCGGTATTAGCTCAGGTCTTTCTTGCATTAGCAGGTTTAGCAAATGTTCATTATGTAAACGGGCGTGGCGCCAATTTACAACTTTAGTATTCATCTTTTCTAGCACCCCATCCCGTTTCTGCTCATTTGGGTCGCTCGAATGCGATTGCTTTTGGGGAGGTGGGTAAAAATAAATTGTGGATTGCTTTTGGTTAACTGTCTGACCTGCTTGGGCAATCTGGCTCTCTTGCGCTGAAGAGTCTTCAAATTTCTGTTTAAAACCCGGTTCATCAGTAGGCTGTTGACTCATAGACCTATTTCCCTAGTATCCAAAGAAGCTTTTTGCCACGCCCAGCCAGCCCAGCAGTTGTGTAAGGATAGGTTGAACCTTTTTCCAAAGTCCGGTGCCAGCCTCTACTGTTTCGTTTGCATTTTTTAGAGTTTCAGTCACGCGTTTCAAACTTTTAGCTGCCAAATCTTTGTCAGGTTCCTTTTGCTGAACCTCTTCCTTAGCTGCATTTAAATACCGAACTGCTTTTTCTTTTTCGGGTTCCGCCAGATTTGCGCCTTGGAGTAGTTCTTCGATGCGTGTTAAGAGTTCAACGACATCTGCTGATTTGATCTGTTTCTCAGTGGGATTAACCTGCTGTGATTGAACAACATCACGACCAGCTTGCCCTACCTGCACTCCACCTGACAACTCGCTACCACTAAACGATTGTGAAAATTTTTCTTCTGACATGATTACATCCTAGAATTGCGATTACAGTTATTCTAAGCAATCAAACTGCCTCAAGCATTCTTCTTGCTTTGATACTTTAAGCTTGGCAAGAGCAAATCCTAAAGAGAAGCGAGTATCAATTAAAACCTGATGATTAAGATCGCTGACCGTAAAAGACAGGATGAAGACACCAGTAGTAGAAATACATACAAAAGTGAATAATCCCTACCCAGTAACTGCATTCATTACTGAATCCTTCTAGTCAAATAATCCCAAAAAATAATTTTTAGCAACTTAATTTGTCGGTTTATGTTGACGCCTGATTATCGATTATGCTTATTATTGCAATATTGGGTGTTGGTGAGTTTATCTTAGTTGAGTTTGTAAGCTTGAAACCTAAAATTTTGTTTCAAACCGCTAAAGTCCGATTGGGAAATCGGGGTTTTATGTCATGATGGCATACTAGAATATATATGCCTTTCTAACTACAGGGAATCTCTCATGGCTCTCCGTCTAGGTGACACAGTACCTAACTTTACGCAAGCCTCAACACACGGCGACATCGATTTTTACCAATGGGCAGGTGACAGCTGGGTTGTGCTGTTCTCTCACCCTGCTGATTTTACACCTGTTTGTACAACAGAACTCGGCACAGTTGCCAAGCTAAAACCAGAATTTGACAAGCGCAATGTCAAAGCGATCGCACTCAGCGTTGATGACGTAGAATCTCACAAAGGGTGGGTGGGAGACATTGAAGAAACTCAAAGCACCACCCTTAACTACCCAATTTTGGCGGATGCAGATCGCAAGGTTTCTGAGCTTTACGACATGATCCACCCCAATGCTAATGCGACTGTGACAGTGCGATCGGTGTTCGTGATTGACCCCAATAAGAAACTCCGCCTAAGTTTCACCTATCCTCCCAGCACGGGACGTAATTTTGATGAAATTTTGCGGGTAATTGATTCTCTGCAATTGACTGATAATTACAGCGTGGCGACACCAGCTGACTGGAAAGATGGAGAGGATGTTGTAATTGTCCCCTCACTCAAAGATCCAGAAGTACTCAAAGAGAAATTCCC
The DNA here is from genome assembly GCA_003326195.1 of Nostoc punctiforme NIES-2108. Lineage (GTDB taxonomy): Bacteria > Cyanobacteriota > Cyanobacteriia > Cyanobacteriales > Nostocaceae > Nostoc > Nostoc punctiforme_A. The sequence goes on along the minus strand of LXQE01000085.1, from coordinate 4,439 downwards.
CAAAGGTTACGAGGAAATCAAACCCTATCTGCGGATGACTCCTCAGCCTAACAAGTAAATCTGAAAATGATTTCGGATAAAAAGCAAAGGCGCAAAGTTATATCTTTGCGTCTTTGTTTATTTGGGTAAGAATATAGTTAGTGGACTAGGCATCTAAAGCTGGAGAAAATCCCGATGTTTTCATCTCCTTTGGTTTTGCAAATTCCGTCATCAATGCAAATGACAGACGAACAATTTTTTGATTCATAAGTTTTTAGCAAAGCTTCAAAAGTAACGAAGCTGCGGTGAAGATTGGTAATTCTGATTTTTTACAGATTGAATATTGCAGAAAAATCGAGTTTACTAGGTTATTGTTCTTGAGTAACAATCCACAACAAGTCTAACCACAACTGTGGATAAGCTTGCTTGAGATTTGAGAGTGGATCGCGCATCAAGTTATTGGCATTCAAGCAAACAACTTCAACTAGGCCCAAGTATTCTGCTACTTCTTTAAGTAGGTTTTTTTGTTCTACTACAGCACTAATTAGTCTATCAGGGCAATAAACACCAATGTATTTTGCTTGGCGGATGCATGTTTTTATACTCACTCTTTTTAAGTGAGGGTGAGGATTGATTATCTTCACATAACATTGGCTTAACAGTTTCCATAGCTGTGGGTGAGTGTGTTCAATAATTACGTTAAATTGCTGGGCTAAGTCTTCTTCAGTAATCATTACTCTCTCCATTGGTTTGTTGGAATCTATTGCATACTTTGGTAAATACCTAATTGATTGTGTAAAAATTTAAAACAGCAATTCCTTGCTGATGCTATATGCATATTCACTTTAGTCAAATAGGTAATTTTTTATTAGGGCAAAATTTACCCCTAAAAGCTAAACTGGTTGGTATGTTTTCTACTGTTTGTGTTACTCGTCTATCAAGCATCAAAGCTGAAACTAATCTCTAAAACTGTATTAAATACTACTATTTACCAATTTAATTAGTAAATAGTAGCTGCTAAATAAATACTCTGTTTCTTGGAATTTGGGGCTTTTAAGCCAAGATAGTAAGTAAAAAACAAACACCCGCAAAAATAATTTGCGTTTCGCAAGCAAATTGGCAATTGATGTGATAGTCTTTTTATATGGGGAATCAAGACAGCGAAAGCACAAAAAGTCGTCAAAGAGAAATGATATAAACTCAAAGACCACACTTTCGCCTTGGCAGATGCAATGTTTAAATCCGCTACGGCTTTTTGAAACTAAGAGACAAAGCCAATGAAGCAGGATAGTGACCTCCGTAATAACTTGAAGTCGATTAGAACTCGCTTAGGCATGAGTCAACAAGATTTGGCTAACATCGCTAATGTGACTCGTCAGACAATTAGTGGTGTAGAGTCGGGACTATATGCTCCTTCAGTAGCCATAACACTTCGCTTGGCCAAAGCGCTTGGCTGTCAAGTTGAGGATCTATTCTGGTTAGAGCGGGATTTACCTGAAATTGAAGCAGTTCTTGCCAAACCTGTTCCTAATGGTCAGCAACTACGAGTTAGCATGGCTCGTGTAGGAGGACAATGGATAGCTTATCCCTTGATTGGCAAGGATGCTTTTCGCCAAGATATGATTCCGGCTGATGGTGAAAGCACAAGCTTTACAGGTACAAATAAAGTTCGAGTCCGTCTTTTAGACGATAATCTCGAAACACTTCATAACACCGTTGTGATTGCTGGTTGTGCCCCTGTGATTTCACTATGGGCAAGAGCCACCGAACGCTGGCATCCTCAACTGCGAGTCCAATATAACTTCGCCAATAGTATGGCTGCATTGCACAGTCTATGCCGAGGTGAAGCGCACATCGCTGGGATGCACCTATATGATCCTGAAACTGGTGAGTATAATACTCCCTTTGTTCGAGATGTTCTGGCTGGAAGGGAAGCAGTTCTGATTACCCTTGGTGTCTGGGAGGAGGGACTTTTGTTAAAGTCAGGGAACCCAATGGGAATTAGAACAGTTACTGACTTAGTGTCAGGGGGAGCGACTATTGTCAACCGCGAAATAGGTTCTGGGAGTCGGATGCTTTTGGAACAAACACTCCAAAAAGAGCAGATAGCGTTCGATGCTGTTCAGGGCTTTGACAATATACTCAAAAGTCACCAAGATGTTGCCCAAGCTGTAGTCAGAGGAGTTGCCGATGCAGGTATGAGTACGGCATCTGTAGCTACCGCCTTTGGGCTGGGATTTATCCCTCTACATCAGTCACGATATGATTTGGTGATTCTCAAGGAATATCTCGAAATTGCACCTGTACAGCAGTTGCTCAGTACTTTGGGACATCGGATGGTTCACTCCCAATTTGAAATTCTCGGCGGTTACGATATCAGCAAAATCGGGGAAGTTGTAGCGACTGTTTAGAGTGGATTGCAATGGTTGGTTGTGTGATTTAGGGAAAATTTGGCGTAAATTTAAATTTCTGCTGCAACCACTCTTTAGGTATGAGCAACCTTTGATAATTCGTAATTCGTAATTCATAATTAGGAAATTCGGATTGAATTGTGGTTTCCAGCTTGGAATCTGTAGCTTTCTTTTTCCCGTTGGTATTACTACCGTCAGAGAAATAATTTGGGTGAGTGGATGGTAATACTTGCAATATTCCTTGAGTGATGTCTTATCGCTATAGCTATTAGTCAGAAAAAACAATGACTAATGCCCAACGAACACTGACTAAAACTTGAATATGTTCTTTCTTCGGACTCTTTTTGCTGTAGAACGAGCACCTCCAATGACGTTCTACATAAGGTCAGTGCTGTAACTTAACAGAACAAGTACCTCCGGTAAGCACTTTGTGCCAACGTCTCATCAACCGACAGATTCACCAAACAAACAATTACAGGATCAATATCATGTCCGACGGCAAAATTAGACAAATTGCTTTCTACGGTAAAGGTGGTATCGGTAAATCTACTACCTCCCAAAATACCCTCGCTTCTATGGCAGAAAAGGGTCAACGCATCTTGATTGTGGGTTGCGACCCCAAAGCTGACTCTACTCGATTGATTCTCCACTGTAAAGCCCAAACCACCGTGCTGCACTTGGCTGCGGAACGAGGCGCTGTGGAAGATATCGAACTCGAAGAAGTGGTAATCACTGGCTTCCGGGATATCAGATGCGTAGAATCTGGTGGACCAGAACCTGGTGTAGGTTGCGCCGGTCGGGGTATCATCACTGCCATCAACTTCCTTGAAGAAAACGGTGCTTACTCAGACGTAGATTTCGTATCCTACGACGTATTGGGCGACGTTGTGTGTGGTGGTTTCGCCATGCCTATTCGTGAAGGTAAAGCCCAAGAAATCTACATCGTTACCTCCGGTGAAATGATGGCGATGTTTGCTGCCAACAACATTGCTCGTGGCGTTCTCAAGTACGCTCATACTGGTGGTGTACGTTTGGGTGGGTTGATTTGTAACAGCCGTCAAACTGACCGGGAAGACGAACTGATTAGCACCCTGGCAGCCAGATTGAATACCCACATGATTCACTTCGTCCCGCGTGACAATATCGTGCAACACGCCGAATTGCGCCGGATGACAGTGAACGAGTATGCGCCTGACAGCAAACAAGCTAATGAATACCGCACATTAGCGGACAAGATTATCAACAATACAAATCTTACCGTTCCCACACCCATTGAGATGGATGAGCTAGAAGATTTGTTGATTGAGTTTGGCATCCTTGAAAGTGAAGAAAATGCTGCAAAAATGATTAGCCAAGCAGATGCTGCGAAAAAGCTAGAAGACGTTCAAGGCGAAGCACTAGAAGCAGTGAAAAAAGGAAACGTAGAAATAGTTTCTGGTAGCTAATACTCAACTGCTAAATACAAAGTAAATATTAGGTGGGCTATTCTCGCCCACTTTCTCAACAATCTTTTAAAATGGAGGTACTCGAATAGCTAATCTTAACCTCTGAGTATTTTATCAGTACCGTGTTAACACTAATCCAATAAAGTACACACAGCAAAATTAATACTTTATTACTTTAGTTAGTGTTTTTCTTTTCTCCTTCTCTAACCTAGTTGATGTTTATATTTTAGGGAATGACAAATTCTCTTGATCATTCCCTTTTATTTCATGTTTTAGATAGATTAATAAATGAAAGTCCTATAAAAGCCTTGGGGAATTCAGTTAACATCTAACAAATTCTACCTATTGTCACCAAACAAATGAATCCCACTTCAGGAAAAATCAACGATTCACTCAGTGACTCCAATTCCGAAGATGCTCGTCAGCAGCAGAAACTGCATAAAAAAAAGTCCTCCACACAATTACCCCAACCTGGAACTACTCAAGGGAGTTGCGCTTTTGATAGTGCGATGATTACCCTAGTACCAATCACCGATGCTGCTCATGTAGTTCACGGGCCAAGTGGCTGTGCTGCCAGTATTTGGGGAAGTTACAGCAGTCAGTC
>LXQE01000084.1 GCA_003326195.1 Nostoc punctiforme NIES-2108 | reverse complement strand
CTAACGCTTCCAGTTCCTCCACATTTTCTTTGATTTCAATATGTGTTATGCCTGCCATCACATACCCTAAATTGCTACCTTTCTTACATTTACCATCTGTCGCATTCTTTTTTCAAATTGGTATTAGGTAATCCATATCAAATTAACTTTGTCCCCTATCATCCCCATACGTACTATAAATTCATACCCATCATCAGCAAAACTCAGCTTCCACAAATAGGTCTGAGTTTCTCCTTGTTTGAGATCACCGAAATAAGTGGTTGTATAACCTTCAGACATACGAGGAATTAGTGGAGAGCTAACTTGGTCAAAAATTTCTTTGGTAATATCTGTTCTGTAGTTGGAATCACCAACTGTGAGAAAAAGGTCGTAATTTCCCGTAGCCGTAGCATCCAAAATAGTTTGCAAACAATTAATCACGTTTTCAGGAGGATTTGTTGAATTCATAATCATGCTCTTATGTTTGGTGTGGCCAGGTATACTAAGCTTTCATCCAAAGATTCAAATTTTTTGCATAAGTCAAAATTATTACAAAACTTTGCATTATTCGTTTTTAACGCATCACACTTGTTACTCATTTTAGTGAACCAACACCCCATCCACAATCGCAATCCCCCACTGCGGGAACTTCACCAGTAGCTTCTTGATCACAATCTGCAACACCGGATCATCCCAAGACTCTTGCAAATACTCAAACCCCGGATTCTGCCCCGAATTCGCCGCAACCTTGAGTTTCTGCATCCGCCCTGGCCGCATATTTGATCTCGCTACAATCGCCTCATGCGACCATTTATCAACGACGGGTGCGGCGGAACAAGCACCTTCATGATCTGCTTTGACTTCTACACCCGAAACTGAGTTTTCAACTAACAACGAAGTGGGATTACACTGTTCTACCTGCCCCTGAGTTTGATTAGCGTAGACGTGAAACGGCTTGTCGCTAGACATCGCTGCATTCGCTAACGACTGAACCAACCGCGCACTATAGAACTCCTGCTGTAAAAGAGACAGAACACTCAGCACACTCAATTCAGACCAATCCCCCAAATCCTCGTTGTGCAGAGA
>LXQE01000083.1 GCA_003326195.1 Nostoc punctiforme NIES-2108 | reverse complement strand
GACATATTTTTCTATTCGTTCGCTGTGTAAATCTGGTGTGGGTAAAGCGTGGCGATCTACTTTGCCGTTGGGAGTGAGTGGTAGCGACTCTAACACCACAAAAGCATTTGGCACCATGTACTCTGGGAGTTTTGCTTTCAGGGAGTGACGCAGTTCGCTACTTGTGGTTGTACAGTGCTGATCTGCTACCACATAGGCAACTAGGCGTTTATCACCAGGGGTATCTTCGCGGGCGATGACACAAGAAGCTTGTACATCACCTAGTTGGCTCAGAAATGCCTCTATCTCTCCCAACTCAATGCGGAAACCACGGATTTTTACCTGATTGTCAATTCGTCCCAGGTATTCGATGTTGCCATCAGGTAAATAACGTGCCAAATCACCAGTTTTGTAGAGCCGGGAATGAGGGTCAGTGCTAAACGGGTTGGGGATGAATTTTTCAATTGTCAATTGTGGGCGGTTGAGGTAGCCTCTTGCTAATCCAGCACCAGCAATGTGCAACTCTCCTGCTACACCCACAGGTACTGGTTGCAGATATTCGTCTAAGATGTATATCTGTGTGTTGGCTATGGGCCTACCGATAGGTGGTGCAAAAGTTGTACCCTTTTCAATTAATGCAAAGGTCGAGTAAGTTGTATCTTCTGAAGGACCATAAAGATTGAAAATATATTTAACTATTTGTTGCTGGTAAATCTGCTGTACCAGTTGAGTTTGTAGCGGTTCTCCAGCTAGGTTAACCGTGCTTACTCCCCCTGGTAAACCATTTATGCGAATTAACTCGGTGATGACGGAGGGGACTGTATTAATCAGTGTGACTTGTTCGGCAGCAGGTAAGGTAGGTAAATGTAAGGCATTCTCAGCCAAGATAACTTTTCTACCCCAGGATAGAGGTACAAATAACTCAAAAACTGATAAATCAAAACAGATTGAGGTACAAGCTAAAACACCAGCCAGTTGTTCTGGAGTAAATACCTCTTTAGCCCAAGCGACTAAGGCAACTGGGCTGTGATGTTCTATAGCTACTCCTTTTTGCTTACCTGTAGAGCCAGAGGTATAAAGGACATAAGCCAGGTTTGTGGGTTGAACTTGACTAT
>LXQE01000082.1 GCA_003326195.1 Nostoc punctiforme NIES-2108 | reverse complement strand
AATAGCGGAATTTATCTAATAGCGTATGTCCCCATTGTTGTGGTACAGATAATATCTGTAAAATTAGATAAGCTATTAAAGTAACGTAAATTTGTATGGTGATACCATTAACATTTTTAGTAATTAACTTGTCAAGTTTTAAGTGCATTTTCAAAAACTTCCACAACAATTCAACTCCCCAACGCAATCGATAAATATCCCTGATTTCATAATCACTAACGGCAGCCTCTCCTAATGTTGGTAAATTGGTTACTAATCGAAACTCAGTTTTCGTTTCTAAATCACAAAAATTAATCACTCTATAGGCTTGAGCATCATTAGATGCACCAACTTTAATTAATCCAGTTTGCTCCTCAAATTCTAACTTCCAATTGTTTTTTACCCGCAAAACAAAGTATTTGTTTTCTTGGACTAATTCTTGGATAAATTTTAATCCAGCAAAACCTCTATCCATTACACCAACAGCATTATTTGGTAGACTAGACATCATTTTACAACCAAATTTATAGTCATGGTCATGTCCAAAGTTTATGAAGTTATCTGATGGACTTCCAGTAGCTAAATTTAGAGAACTGAAAAGTTTTACTTGATGGTGTCCTAGTACCCATAACAATTTACTTGTGAGAGTAATAATTGTTGAATCTATTGGACAAATTGCATATTTATCATGTAACTTTTTTTGAACTTTCTTCTGTACTAATTCATTTAATTTTTGGTAAATTTCTTGAAAAGGTTTTTGACTTCGATGTAAGTTTGCTTTAGAGAAAGTAGAAATATCTACCGGAAATCCTGTGTTGTTTAATCTGTTAAATAAATCTCGCATACTTGTTAAGCTGTTATCCATAGCATAAGATAACCAGCACTCAAAGAACAGACGACTGTTCAATACTGGATAATCGTTTTTTGGCAGTCCTCTCAAGATATCTTTGACAATCTTGGGAAATGAATTTATAATCACTATTAAATAGATATACTTTAATCTTCCGCCCAAAATTTAACATATTTTGGGCTGTTTTTATCGGATTTTTCTTAACATTCAACACTTTTGACCGCCAATAAACACTTATAAAATACACCTTAAACTCTTTCCGTTCCCTCTTTGCGTCTCTGCA
>LXQE01000081.1 GCA_003326195.1 Nostoc punctiforme NIES-2108 | reverse complement strand
GCGAATGAGATATATTTGCTTGCAGGAGATGAAGTTGTAGTCAGCAAATCAGGGAAACAAACTTATGGGTTGGATAGGTTCTTTTCCAGCTTAATAAGTAAACCAATATCAGGACTATCTTTCTTTACATTATCGTTAGTAAGTGTCGAAGAAAGACACTCATTTCCGATTCAAATAGAACAGGTCGTAAAAAGCGATGTGGAAAAAACTAGTGTATCGCCAAATCCAGAAATCAAAACCAAAGAAAAACGTGGACGTGGACGACCAAAAGGGAGTAAAAACAAAAAGAAAACAGAAGTAATTTTCACATCTGAATTACTCAGAATTAAGAAAATGATTAATGAGCAAGTCTTGTTAATAGCTAACTTTATCCCTCTAACTTACTTAGTCTTAGATGTTCACTTTGGCAACAATAATGCCTTGCAGATGGCTCGACAAGTTAATTTGCACATAATTTCCAAGTTGCGCCATGATTCGGCATTATATATACCTTATCAAAACCCTGACCCAAATCGTCGCTCCCGTCGTAAATACGGTGAAGCAGCCCTGAAGACGGGTTTCCCGTCGCAGGGGACTGCTGAACCCGAAGGGCGATAAGCTGGATTATTGTAATATACCTGACGCATATTTGTGTAAAATTACTATTGACGAGGATATCAAAACTGATATTTATCAAGCTACTTTACTCCACAAGGAATTTGCCCAAGCACTAAATGTAGTGATTTTAGTCAAAACCAATCTTAAAACTAATACTCGTAGCCATGTGATTCTGTTTTCTAGCGACCTAGAGCTATCATTTGAAAAAATAATTGACTATTATAAGCTGCGCTTTCAAATTGAGTTTAACTTTCGAGATGCCAAGCAGTTTTGGGGATTGGAGGATTTTATGAATCTGAGCCAAACTGCGGTGACTAATGCTGCTAATCTAGCATTTTTTCTGGTTAATTTATCCCATTATCTTCTGGCTGATTTCCGTCAACATAATCCTGGCTCCGGCATTATTGACCTTAAAGCATATTATCGTGGCTTTCGATATGTTCGTGAAATGCTAAAAATGCTTCCCGAGATCCCTGAGCCTATTTTATTAACCCAGATTTTTGCCAAGCTTACTTCTTTAGGAC
>LXQE01000080.1 GCA_003326195.1 Nostoc punctiforme NIES-2108 | reverse complement strand
TTCAATTTGCGAACTGTATTGATTGTCATATCAGCTTGTGTTGCTGTTTGACGCAATAATAATTTCTCATCAAGTGCTGCAATTACTCCTTGTTAAGCACGTTCTTCTTCAATTTCTTCAATTAACTGCTCAATCCAACTAGGTTTACCTGCTAGAATATCTACTTCAAACTCTGATAACTGCTTTTTTTTCATCCGCCGCAAATCTCGCAATGCAGCAGTCGCATCTTCCGGGTTGTCAAATTTGTAATATTCAGTCAAACTCCCAATAGAGCAATTGTAGTCAGCATATCTATATTTAAAATATTTCTCTACATTCCCTCGATGCGACCAGTGTCCTAAAACTTTGATTGAAACATGAGAAAAATGTTTGACCAAATCAGTTTGAACTTCAGCTACGCGTGCTTGTATTTCCCGCCTAGTCACACCAATTTTATAAAATGTTTCTTTATCAGTATCAATTTGAAGGTAATACAGAGTATTCGATAAAATTTTCTTTAATTCGGCGCGATATATTTGCAGATCCCAAAGACATTCATGAAAATTTGATGCATCATCAAGATAAGCAACTTGAACTTTTTTCTCTAACTGCTGCAACTTCTCCCACAATATTGATTCTTGCACTTGGTTGAACAGCATTAACGATAATGCACCAACAGGTATCTTACCTAGCTTGGTAAACTGGTATTCTCCATAGAGACGGTATTCATTGTACTCTAACAATTTTTCTTTAATAAAAATTGAGTTAATTTTACTCTCATAAATACCTTTGTTCTTCCATCCGTATCGATTCCAAAGGGTCTTGATCTGTTGGAGTTCTTTACCTGTTAGACATATATTGAAGTTATTGTATAAAGGTAAAGTAGGAATTTCACGTTCACTGCGATTAGCTACTTCTCTGCAAGTAAAGTTAGTGTGTGCGAAGTGGTGTTCTTTACGATTTCCCTTTTTCTCCGTCAACTCACCACCACAGTAGGGACACTTTAACTGAGTTCTCCCTCGTAGAACATCTTCAATCGGTACTAAGATCAAATCTAGGTCAACACCATACCTGAGCCACATTTGGGAATACCTTTTATTTGATACACCTGGAAAGGTAGGCTTGAAAAGCGCGTAATGATATT
>LXQE01000079.1 GCA_003326195.1 Nostoc punctiforme NIES-2108 | reverse complement strand
CATCACCATCCCCAAGTGTTTCCACTATATCAGGAACAGCATCTTGTGCTATCCAACCCATTTTACCTAAAGCAGATGCAGCATTAGTACGGGTGGCTGCATCACTATTACTTAGGGCTTCTGCTAAAGATGAAATAGCGTCTTCACCACATTTCACTACAGTATCATTAGCAGCTTTGAAAGTTTTAGCATCTTTAAATTTTTCAATCTGTGCTTTGATATCTGCTGGAGTACACTCTTCTGCTCGAATACTACTGCTAAGTAACAATGGTAGGGAGAGACCGAGAAGTGAAACTTTGAGCCATAAGGTAAATTTCTGTGAGATGTCCTGAACCATATAATCTCTAAACTTATAAGTTAACTATATCAATACCTTTACCAATTTATAAAGTTGCGATCGCTAGCTGTCGAACCACCCAAAGAAAATGCTCAGGAATATCTGCGGCTCATGTGCATGGCGCTGAAAAACCTAAGCGTTGCCATGAACAACACCCAAGCCTTGGAAACTGCGACGATAATTTTGGGCAGTAGTCCAACTTCTGCCAACTTCTGAAGCGATCGCAGATCAGAAAATAGAACCGAGTCGCCCCTCTGCTGAGTTGATGACTGAAAATTCAGTTTCGGGTGTAGAAATGAAAGCGGATCATGAGGGTGAAAGTTCCGCCGCGTCTGTCCCCAGTGCTGAAAAATGGTCGCATGAGGCGATTGCTGCACGGTCAAATGTGCGACTGGAGCGTGTGCAGAAACTCTTGCGTCGCGGCGAATTCGGGGTAGAATCCGGGTTCTGACTTTTTGCAGGAGTGTTGGAATGACGATCAGGCTTTGCAAATTGCGATCAAGAAGTTGCTGGTTAAGTTTTCGCAATGGGGAATTGCTTGTATGGATGGGGTGCTGGTGAAGTGAGATGCTAAAGTAAAATGATGCTAGAAGACCTAAAAAAAGCCAAGGAAGTCTGTATTGACTCTGACCAACTCTCAGTCACACCCAACAAAAACTTATGACTAGAGCGATAAATCGACAGTTTCTATTAGCTGCTCGTCCCGTTGGTGACATTAAAGAAAGCGATTTTGAGTACCGAGAAGAGCCAATCCCCAGCCCAAAAGATGATGAGGTGCTGGTACGTACTATATATCT
>LXQE01000078.1 GCA_003326195.1 Nostoc punctiforme NIES-2108 | reverse complement strand
ATACTACTGAAGATTACCAAATTGACCCAGAAATAGCTGAAAATTTGGTGAAGTTAATTAGCTTAAATCCGGGCATAAGTTATTGGGAAATGATTCATACTCAACAGAGCAATCCTGATGACATAAATGCTTTAATAGCTACAAAAAAAATTTACATTAATTTGAGTGCCGCACCCTTAGCAGAGCCAGAAAAAGTACAGCTTTTCCGTGACCAAGAAATCGCGGTAGCTTATGTACAAATGATAAAATCGCAACCGAATAATGGAACGATTCTGAATATTTTAGATGTTAAACCCAATCAACTGGAACCTAAAACTCATAATCAAGTAAAAATGTCTCCAAAAGCAATGGAGCGTTTTTTGAGAGCTAGTCCTGAAGACTTGGCAGAAGCTAACCGAAGATATGAAGTAATTGAACCTTATCTTAATGACAGTTATAGAGATAAAGAAACTGTTCCACAACGTACTATTCGCAGATGGAAGGCTAAGTTTATAGCAGCACAAAAGGCGTACAAATGTGGTTATATTGGGCTGCTAAATAACTCTAATGCTAGAGGCAATCGCTTACCCAGAATTTCTCAATCGTCTCAAGATTTCATTGACAAAATAATTGAAGAATATTATGAAACTTTTCAACAAAGAAGCAAACTAGCTGTTTATGGAATTCTAGCAAGAGAATGGGAGAAAGCAGGTCTAACAGATAAGCTGCCTAGCTACGCTACATTTTGTTCTAGAATTCAACATCGTTCTGGTTATAGGCAAACAAAAAAACGTAAGGGAAACAGAGCAGCTTATCAACAATCTTTATTGTATTGGGAGTTGAAATTAACCACACCATGTCATGGCGACCGTCCATTTGAGATAGCACACATTGACCATACGCAACTGGATATTGAGTTAGTATGCTCCCGAACAGGTTATCTTCTTGGTAGACCTTGGGCAACTCTGTTAATCGATGCTTACAGCCGACGTATTCTCGCAGTTTACCTAACTTTTGACGAGCCAAGCTACCGTAGTTGCATGATGGTATTAAGAATCTGCGTACAGCGATTTGAGAAATTACCAGAGACAATAGTTGTTGACGGTGGGACAGAATTTAGTAGTACATACTTTGAGACCTTGTTAGCGGCTTTTGAATGT
>LXQE01000077.1 GCA_003326195.1 Nostoc punctiforme NIES-2108 | reverse complement strand
ATTGATGCTTGCGACCATTAAAAATAACTGTGTATGGATTTGAGAATAGAGGATTTCCTATTAAAAATATATTTCTCTGTGTTTCATTATTGTTAATGTCAGGAAGTTGAACATTACTTACACGTTCGTCATCTTCAATCAGTAATTGAGCCGTAACTGATGGTAGGTAAAAAATTTCATATTTTTCAATTAGGTATTGTCCATCATTTGTACGTAAAGCACTAAAAGGAATAAAATCTAGAGTATTATCAGTCACAATCGCTATTCTATTTGCTTTCAGTTGAATAAGACCTTCTTGAATTACCTGAGGTAAAAGAATTTTATAAAGTTTGTTTAACTCAATATCTAAATCTTCATTGCTTAATTCCGATTTTTGGGTGACTTGAAAGATACTTCTGCTTGCACCTTGTAGAGCATTAATATCTTTATCATTTGAAGCGTAAGGTAGTTGTTGTAATATTCTATCTATTACTTTATCTGGGTTTTCTATACGTGAATTAAAAAATTCACCATTCTCCCCTAATAACCAAACCGAGTATCCATATTGGTCTTTGCTATATATTAACAAAGGTGCATTGATCCTTTTTGCAGTTAAAATAGTTTCATCATATGAAGCTGGATAAACCTCCCCTACACTACCAGACATTGATGGATTTAATGAAAGACGACTATTTGGATGAGTGCGTCCCATCCAGTCAACCAATGCTCTAGAACGTATTTCTTCAGAAATCTGCATGGCTTCTTGGTGATAACCCGCTTTTCCAAAAATAAAGACTAAATCTCGACCAATAGGTTGCAAAAATTCGGAAACAATATATGACGACCTATGTCCAAATGAACCACCTGCTCTTACAGTATTTGAACGAAGATATTGAAAATTTAATAGTGCAAAATTTAACCTTGGTAAAAATTGTGATGGTTCTACTTGGTCAAGGTTTTTCCTATATTTAAGATAAAGTTGCCAAATTTGCTTAAATTGTTTTAAGCTTAAATCTTTTTCTACAATCATTCCCTCTGCTGCAAAAACTTCCAGAATTGAAGTTTGAGCAAATTCATCAATAATAGCCTTGAGTAATATTCTTTCTTGCTCTGGATTCTGTGCTAATGATACCATCTGATTCAAACTTGCTATCCGCTCAGAATTATTACTAGCTAATGCAGCAAGCCTGTGAATTAATAATAACAAATATAT
>LXQE01000076.1 GCA_003326195.1 Nostoc punctiforme NIES-2108 | reverse complement strand
CTATAATATTTTCAAGGTTCGGTGTTCTTTAAGCGTCGCTCTTTCGCGCTCCGCTTCAAGCACTTATTCAATATAGCGAACCTACTTCATTGTGTCAACTATTTTTCCCAAAATAACTTTGGACCGCTTCTGCATCACTATCAAAGCCTTAAAGGACAAGGGCTTTAGGCTATAGTATTCCTGGAAGTCTCTAAGGAAGCAATAAATTTGTGAGCTATTCTGCTGTCTTGCCGCCAAGGCTAGTTTTAGATCCTCTGTTGCGTAGCTGGTTGCTGGAGGATATTGGCCGCGGCGATCGCTTTCCCGGAGCGTAAATTATTTATAGATCAATTCGTTTGAGGCTCAATCTGACAGATGGTATCCAACGCCCAATCGTTTCGTACCCACGTTTGTCCACTTCTCTGTCAATGCGAATCAGAAAAGCAGTAATAATATATAGAGCAAAATTTGCTGTAACCACCAAAAAATCAGTTCCAGCCTAATGCTTCAGTGATTTGTGCTGCTAGTTTCAAGGGACGGAAAGGCTTGGCAAAGACAGCAACTACATCTAAGCCAGTAAAGCTCTTTTGATCGGACTCCTGGACTTTGGCAGTTAGTAAAATTACTGGAATTGACTTAGTGATGGGGTTAGCCTTCAGTTGTTGCAGAGTGGCGCGCCCATCCATATCAGGCATCATCATATCTAGTAAAATTACATCAAGCTTAGAGTTGACAGCTACATTCAACGCTTCTCGACCAGAGCAAGCTGTCAATACGTTCCAACCAGCACCCATTTCTAATCCCAGTTTTGCGATCGCCTGCACATCTTCTTCATCATCAACAATCAAGATATTTCTGCTCATATTGTCACTCTTGCATGATATGTGATGCTGATTAGCTTGATTAGTCTTCAGCTATTTTAACGTGAGTTCGACGGAGCTAAAAAACGGCAGGAGGTAGTGCAGGTAAATCTTTTGGGTAAATATCAATCGACGGTTTTTTGGGCAAATAGGTGTAAGCAGCCAGTCCTGCCATCAGATTGACCAAAAAGTTAAACACACTACGATGTCGAGAGTGTTCTATTTGACACATATTTTTGAGATAGTCATTGACAGATTCAATTACCGCCCGTTTGCGTAAAAGAATTTTATCAATTAGTTTTACCAAACGGTTTTTCATCTTCTTTTTAGATTTGGTAACTAACTCTAAACCTCGCT
>LXQE01000075.1:2500-361055 GCA_003326195.1 Nostoc punctiforme NIES-2108 | reverse complement strand
AGAAGACTTCAAAAAATTTGTGGAACAAGAGCTATTACCGAAATTGTGGAAAGGGGCAGTAATGGTCATGGATAATCTCAAAGCACATAAAATCAAGGGGATTATTGAAATGATCGAGTCCGTAGGCGCAAGGGTAGTTTATTTATCACCTTATTCACCTGAATTTAACCCCATCGAACATCTCTGGTGGCAACTCAAAGCATTTATCCGCAAGTTTTCACCTAAAAATATTTTGGCAGTAGTACAACTGTTGTCTCTAGGAGTTCTCTTATGCTCAAGCCAGCAACTCCAAAACTACTTTTCTCATTGTTGCTACTGTACCAGTTAGTCGCGCAAAGTGCTGTAAGTTGGTATTTGAATCCTGACTATTTGTCCAGATGTCACGATAGCTGAAGAAAGATATCAAATATATTTACCTACGGGTACTTAATAGAAGTTCCGCAACAGATTTTAATCATTAGCAATAATACTTCATTTCTCCCTCTTCTTATGCTAATCCTACAATGCATTTGCCGAGGGAGTATTTCTTTGTATTGGAATGTAGATTGATACTTCTAGGGTGATTCTTGGTATGGGTATTGCATTGGCAATTTACTTATTATTAAATGATATATCTCGAAATTTCTCATTCCCCTAGCGATCGCTCCGACATTACTCACCCCAGCTACCTCTACCCAGACAATTCGTAATCCATCCAGCCAAGCCCATTTTATTGCCTCCTGCCCCCTGCCCCTTGCCTTTCTTCGCAATAACAGACTAACAAAATATGTCTCACATTCTTGTCGAAAATCTCAGGAAGACTTTCTTTGTGTCTGAACGTTCCTCTGGGCTTTTCGGTTCAATACGAGGGCTTGTGCAGCGAAAAACTAAAAAAGTTTATGCCCTCAAAGGAGTTTCATTTTCCCTGGAACGGGGAGAACTTGTAGGATACATTGGCCCAAATGGAGCTGGGAAATCGACCACGATTAAAATTTTGAGCGGTATTCTCGTACCTTCCAGTGGAAAATGTCTAATTGGCGGACGAACTCCTTGGAAAGATCGAATCAAGCACGTTAATCGTATCGGTGTAGTGTTTGGTCAAAGAACACAACTCTGGTGGGATTTACCAGTGATTGAGTCTTTCGATTTGCTGCGGGATATTTATCGCGTTCCCCAATCAGAATATCGCCAGACACGCGAAGAAATGATTGATTTGCTTGGTCTGGGAAGCTTTCTCTCGACTCCGGTGAGACAGTTAAGCCTTGGTCAAAGGATGCGATGTGACTTTGCAGCCGCAATGCTTCACAGACCGGAAATTCTTTTTCTTGATGAACCCACCATCGGGCTTGATGCAGTTTCAAAGCTTGCAGTCAGAAAATTTATCAAAGCGCTGAATAAAACTCATCAAGTAACCACCATCCTAACTACCCATGATATGGATGATATCGAGGCATTGTGCGAGCGCATAATTATTATTGGTGGAGGTGAAATCCTTTGTGATGGAACTCTATCAGCCCTGCGTTCTCAAGTTTCCTCGCGTCGGTACTTAAGAATCGACCTAGCAAATGATAATTTCTTCTTTGAGCAAGAAGGAGTCAGTATTATCTCTAAAGAAGGTCGCACCGTAACTCTAGCCTTCGATCCCACAAAGCTTTCTGCTGCGTCTTTGATTAGCCAAGTTACCTCGCAACACGAAGTAGAGGATCTTTTTGTGGAAAATCCACCCATTGAAGAGATAGTTGCTGAACTTTATGCAATTTCAGCCGGAATTATCCCATGAAAGCATATTGGTCACTGTTTGTTGCTAGATTTACACTGCTGTTGCAATACCGTGCTGCTGCTTTGGCTGGCGTTGGAACTCAGCTTTTCTGGGGGTTAGTGAAAGTAATGGTTTTACAGGCATTCTTTACTCATACAACCTCTGCTCAACCTATCACTTTTCAACAAGCTGTAGGATATGTGTGGCTGGGACAGGCGTTTCTGATGGCGATTGTCCCTTGGGGAGGTGATAGAGATATTCAAGAACTTATCCGAACTGGTGCTGTCGGATATGATCTTCTCCGACCCACAGACCTTTATAATTTTTGGTTTACTCGCGCATTGGCACTTCGTACAACGCCCCTGATACTTCGTAGCATTCCGCTTCTTGGTGTCACAATTTTCCTTTTTCGCATTTTTGGGCTTGATGAATGGTCGCTTTCTTTTCCACCCTCCTTTGCTTCTTTTGTTGCCTTTTTTATCTCTTTTATTGGCGCAATTTTACTTTCGTCTGCATTAACTATGCTTCTGACTGTATCAATGATGTGGACAATTTCGGGTGAGGGGATTAATAGTATTCTACCTACTCTTGTTAGTATCTTCTCTGGCATGATTGTTCCGTTGCCACTTTTCCCTGAGTGGAGCAAGCCTTTTTTGAATGCACTTCCTTTTTCAGGACTAATCGACAAACCTTTTCGTCTTTTTACTGGTAATCTTCAACCAAACGCCCTGTTTAATATTTTGCTGCATCAAACTTTCTGGATAGTTGTCATTATTATTCTTGGGCGTATCCTTGTGAAATATGGGATCAGAAAGCTTGTAATTCAAGGAGGATAAGTAAATAATTCGTAATTCGTAATTCGTAATTCGTAATTTTTTAAGCAGGAAGATAGGTTATACCATTTCTTTGTGAGGCTGCGCCAATTTTCTTTCTTCCTTTGTGTCCTTCTCTGACGAGACGCTGCGCGTAGCTTGCTTCTCCGTAGGAGTATGCGCCCTTTGCGGTTCGTTCCTTATATAATTTGGCGCATCTTTATACAGAATTGGTATTAGGTAATTTATTTTAGATAAAAATTACAAAGCGACTATGAATGATTTTTTGCTTTACCTTCGATATATTTCTGTATCTTTCAAGTCGCAGATGCAGTACAAAGTTTCTTTCTGGCTGCAAGTCATAGGGCAGCTTTTAGTAACTGCTGTTGAATTTTTTGGAGTCTGGGCACTTTTTAGTCGTTTTAATAGTATTGGTACGTGGACTTTGAATGAAGTTGCTCTATTTTATGGAATAATTAATATTTCTTTCGCCTGTGCTGATGCCCTTGGAAGAGGCTTTGACTCATTTTCAACAATAAATAAAAGTGGAGACTTCGACCGTTTACTTGTTCGTCCACGCACCACAGCACTTCAGCTTTTAGGTAAAGAGTTTACTTTGAAACGAATCGGAAGATTTTTTCAGGGAATGGTTGTTATGTGGTGGTCACTTTCATCTCTCCATATCCCTTTAACTTTTAAAACTTTATGGCTTTTGGGTACTTCATTTCTTGGTGGGGTTGGGCTTTTTGTTGGCATTGTCATTATGCAAGCAACCATCACCTTCTGGACTATTGAATCTCTCGAAATTATGAATATCCTCACTTATGGAGGAGTCGAAACGGCTCAGTACCCTCTGGCAATTTATAGCAAGTGGTTTCAGCGATTCTTTACTTTCTTGATACCGCTTGCTTGCGTCAGTTATTTTCCTTTGCTTGCAGTACTTGAAAAAGAAGATGCTTTTTTAGTGCCTTTATGGTTTTGTTATGTCTCACCAATCGCAGGCATTATCTTTCTAATAGTTGCGCTCCAGCTTTGGAAAATAGGAGAGCGATACTATTGTTCTACTGGCAGCTAGTACAACAAAATTTTAACTGTGTACTCAGGCGTATTTTAAATGAGCAGATCGCACTTTTCTCAAGATTCTGATTAAATACCTTGTAGTATTGCCTGATTTCACTAAACAATGCCACAAGAAGCTCAAATGAAAAACTCCAGGAAAGGTTGGTTACGTAAAAGACTCAAAATCACGCTGATTTTCCTGTTAGTGCTAGGGCTATTGTTAGTGGGATTTGCTACCTACACCGTGCGCCAATCCTTTCCGCAAGAGAGTGGCACAATTCAACTACCTGAACTGAAAGCCGAAGTAACTGTCCAGCGTGATAAATGGGGAGTTCCCCATATTTATGCTGCCAACTCCCACGATTTATTTATGGCGCAAGGTTATATCCACGCCCAAGACCGCTTTTGGCAAATGGACTTTTGGCGACACATTGGTTCTGGGCGACTCTCAGAAATGTTTGGTTCTTCTCAAGTTGACACTGACAAATATCTGCGAACAATGGGTTGGGCGAGGGTGGCGCAGCAAGAAATTCAGGAAATTAATGCAGAGATGAAAGCATACCTGGAAGCTTACGCTGATGGTGTAAATGCCTATTTGACAGAGCATCAAGGTAGCGCCCTGAGTCTAGAATACGCTGTGCTAAAGTTTCTCAATCCTGGGTATAAGCCAGAACCTTGGCAAATACTGCATTCTCTGACTTGGGGGAAGGTAATGGCTTACGATTTAGGCAGAAATTTCGAGAGCGAAATTGAACGTGCTATTTTGCTCAAAACTCTTACTCATGTTCAAGTGGAGGAGCTTTTTCCACCATACCCTCAAGACTTGCCAGTTATTTTACCTGAGTTTCAACAAGGAACAGGGGAAGCAGGAGAAGGGAAGGACAATAATGTTGAAGTACTTCTCAATTCTCCAGATATATTACCTGCTTTAGAGTCAATTACTAAGCCAATGATGGCTTTAGAACAACTCATTGGGCCTACAGGAATAGGTATTGGCTCGAACAACTGGGTGATATCTGGTCAGCGGACGGCAACAGGTAAGCCAATCTTGGCAAATGACCCCCACTTAGGTGTGCAAATTCCCTCTATTTGGTATGAGGTTGGTTTGCACTGCACACCGAAGAATGCAGAATGTCCCTACAACGTTTCTGGCTTTTCCTTTGCGGGAATGATTGGGGTAATTATCGGTCATAGCGATCGCATTGCCTGGGGTGTCACCAATGTACAATCTGATGTGATGGATTTATACATCGAGAAAATCAACCCAAATAACCCCAATCAGTATGAGGTAAATGGCAAATGGGTTGATATGCAACTCGTGCCAGAGACGATTCAAGTAGCAGGAAGTCAGACGATTGTCCAAACGGTACGCTATACCCGACATGGGCCGATTCTCTCTGATGTTTCGCCCAATCTAAAGGATTTCAAGCCAAGTAAGTCACTAGAATTACCGCAAAATTACGCCGTAGCCCTACGCTGGACAGCCCTAGCACCTTCTAAATTAGGGTATGCCATTCCCCAAATCAATCGCGCCCAAAACTGGCAAGAATTCCGCACTGCTGCTAGTAACTATGATGTCCCGGCTCAAAACTTGGTTTACGCTGACATTGATGGCAATATTGGCTACCAAATGCCTGGTAAATTCCCCATCCGCGCTCAGGGAGATGGGCGTTATCCCGTTCCTGGTTGGACGGATGCTTATGAGTGGCAAGGCTATATTGACTTTGAGAAATTGCCCAAAAGTTTTAATCCACCTCAAGGTTATATTGCTACTGCTAATAATTTAGTTAACCGTGAATATCCTTACCTGATTACCGCAGACTGGGTTTATGGCTATCGAGCAAAACGCATTGTTGAAATGATTTCACAACAAACGCAAGCGATTTCTTTAAAGGATGTACAGCAGATACAGGGTGATAATCGCAATTTAAATGCACAAACATTAGTGCCACTATTAAAGTCTATCACTGCTGATACTCCCCGCTTAAAAGCAGCCCAAAAACTGCTGCAAGGTTGGAATTTGCAGTTAGGAATGACATCGCCTGCTGCTGCTCTGTTTGAAGTATTCTGGAAACACTTGCTAGCAGATACATTTCACGATCAGTTACCTGAAAGATACTTTCCTGATGGAGGCGATCGCTGGTATGCTGTGGTAGCAAATCTGGTCAAACAGCCCAATAGTTCTTGGTGGGATAAGCGCAACACCCCGAAAGTCGAGAATCGTGACCAAATCCTGCGGCAGTCCTTTATAGAAGCTGTGGATGAACTAGAACGAATTCAAAGCAAAGACCCGAACAACTGGAATTGGGGCAAGCTGCATACCATTACTTTTCGGAATGCCACCTTGGGTAAATCTGGGGTTGCACCGATTGAAGCTTTATTTAATCGTGGTGCTTTTGCTACATCTGGCAACGGCGAAACAGTAAATGCTAACCGATGGAGAGCAAATAAATCCTTTGAGGTGACAGATATTCCTTCACTGCGGATGATTGTAGATTTGGGAAATTTGGATAACTCAGTAGCAATTCACACCCCTGGACAATCAGGACATGCTTTCCATAGCCACTACAACGATATGGTTGAACCTTGGCGAAAGATTGAATACCACCAAATGTTATGGAAATCAAAGAATGTTACAGAAAATACGACTGCAACACTGAAGTTAATTCCAAAATTGGCAAAGTAATTATAGGACTTACGCAAGAACTCTCTGAAACTCTTACTTCTCCGTGCCCTCTGCGTCCTCTGCGGTTCGATTTTCCGTTACCTGTGCGTAAGTCATGAATTAGTTAAATATTTGGTCGATAACCACCAAAAACAGCAAAGCTAAAATTTTTGTACCAGCAATCCACATTTTGAAATCCAGCCGCTTCTAACCAGCTAAGTTGAATATCAAGGGTTGCCATGCGATCGTATTCCATACGTTTTTGTGCAGCTTTGAGATCCTGCTCTAAGATGTTTTTCGCGCGGACAGAATCTAACCAGTGTTGACGGTAAAGTTGTTCTAAATCAGGCGTTTTACCGAGAACTTGATCGGCGTTGATAAATATCCCTCCAGGATTGAGAACATCATAAATCCGTTGATAAAGAAGTTCTTTGTCAATATCTGACAGATGATGAATCGATAAGGCAGAGATTATCAGATTATATGAATCACCTAAATCAGTCTCAATGTAGTCACCAATTAAGATTTTGGGAGATTTACCCATTTTGCTAAATCTCAACTTAGCTTTTTCTAACATCTCAGGGGCTAAGTCTAGCAAAGTGAACTCTGCATTCGGGAAAACGGACTGAACCATACCTGAGTAAAGTCCAGTACCAGCACCTAAATCTAGAACCTTCAGCGGTGCAGTGCAATCACCTGGGATGATTTCAACGGCTGTTTTGTAAAAGTCATCAAAACAGGGAATTAAAACACGACGTAAGTTATCGTAATCTCCTGCGGCAGAATTAAAAGCTTCTTGAATATTCATTTTTTTATTTTTAATAAAGGTAAAACTTTCTGTTTTAACAATTCAATTAAAGCTGGTTCCATATATTCATATTCATCTGGTATATCTAAACAGATAATTTTTTTATCTTTCAGGAAAGGCTGAAAATTTTTGGATAGTTTATTTTTATGGGATTTTTTCATCACAAAGATAATGTCAGCCCATTGAATAGCCTCTGTTGATAATGGTACTTCGGTATGGCGATCTAAACCTGCCGAGTCTGTTTCAAATCCTTCATATTTAGAAAATACAGCCTCGGCGGTAGGACTTCGCAATTTATTCTGGCTACAGATAAATAAAAGCTTTTTCATTAATTAATATGAAGCGATAGTATTTTATAAACCTTTGAATCCAGGATTTTTATCTATATTAAGTTGCTACTCATCACTCTCAAAATCTCTCTCTTCTAATCCCAGCCAAAAGAGTAATACTTTTTCAACTTCAACGAGTTGTTCTAGTGTTAAGTCTCCCAACTTTCGGAGTAACTTTGCATGTGGAATTGTAATAATATTTTGTACGTCAAACACTCCTGTTCGGAGAAAGTTTACCTTTAGCGCCACCTCAAATCTTGAACCGCGTGAGCTAGTCGTATGAGGAATTAGGGTTGCTAGCGCTCGATCTTGCTCTAGTGCAGGAATACTGATAATTAAGCATGGTCTGACTTTTGCTGTGTAGCCAAGATCGACAAGCCAAACTTCTCCACGATTAGGGCTACTGATCAGAAGCTTCTTGCCGATCTAACTCCAAAAAAAGTTCTTCTGCATTCCAAACCAAATCTTCATTAGACAAATATGGAAAGTCCAAATGTCTTACCCTTTTTAAAATCTCCAGAGCTATTTCCAGTCTCTCTGACTCTGGCAGACGATCAAAGGTATTTAATAATTCTTCAACTGGAGCAGTCATGACTCTCTTCATTAGACACTCCAGTAGCATAGCACGACCCTATATAAACGTTCTGTGAGATGAAATTGCTCTATAGACAAGTTTTTAAATTATTCAACGATCGCAGTAAATGAGCGATCGCACCACAGACTACGCCAAGTATAAGCGATCGTATCGTGCAACCCTTTTAATATTTAATCTAGAGCGATCACTTACAATACACTCAGATAAGTTTGCTCAGAATTCATCGGTAAAACCCGCAACTTCCGATTTTTCAGGTCTGGTTCTAACCCTAAAACTTCCATTGGTATTACACCTAAAAGGGCATAAGGTACTTCTGTGAGTTCCAGACAATCAAAGGTTCCTTGACGCTCTGCAATACTAAGTTCAACATCTCGGAAAATTCGCCCCTGCTTAACTCCAGCAGCAGTTTCTACCTGGGCTTCTCCACCTTGGACTAAACCTAGTTGACTAATAATGTTAGCAGGTAAACACAGCAAAGTTGCGCCCGTATCAACTAAAACATCATCCAGAGTATAAAAGCGAACTTCCTCCGAAGAAATAAAGCCTCTTTGAGCCAAAACTCGATCAATTCGATTAGTGACAGTGAGGGTAACTATTACTTGCCCCATTAGCTTACCCTGAAGATTTGGTAGTATCAGCTTACCCATTTCAGCAAACTCCTGAAAACAAAATATTTTTGAGAGAGGCCTTAAAACACAAAGACGCAAAAGCACTCTCTGCACCTCTGCGTCTCTGCGTAATATATTCTCTACTACACCATCTCAGACGAAGCTTGCACCATCTGCTGCGGCTGCGGCTGGAACATGAACAACGAGTAAACCACATCTCGGCGAATGTTAACCATCATATCCAAGAAGAGTTCGTAACCCTCGCTCTTATACTCAATCAGTGGATCTTTTTGCCCGTAACCACGTAATCCCACCGATTCGCGCAAGGCATCCATTTGTTGCAGGTGTTCCCGCCACAGGGTATCAATGCGTTGCAAGATAAAGAAGCGTTCAGCTTGGCGCATCAGTCCGGGTTGAACTTGGTCAATTTGCGCTTCTTTGAGGTCGTAAGCAATTCGTACCTGTTCGTGGAGGAAGGCTTTAATCTCACTGACGGTGATATCTTCTAATTGACTCGCTTGTAAATCCGCTAGCAGATAGACGAATTCTTTGACTTTCTCAACCAACTTTTCTAACTCCCACTCTTCCGAGGGTAAGTCTACGTTGATGTAGTAGTCAACGATGTCATCCATCGTTTTTTCGGCGTATTTAATCACCTGTTCTTTCAAATCTTGACCTTCTAACACCCGGCGGCGTTCGGCGTAAATAGCACGACGTTGATTATTCATCACCTCGTCATACTCAAATACCTGCTTCCGAATGTCGTAGTAGTAGGTTTCAACTTTTTTCTGTGCGCCTTCCAAACTGCGGGTAAGCATCCCAGATTCGATGGGCATATCTTCTTCCACTTGGAAAGCATTCATTAACCCAGCAACGCGATCGCCACCAAAAATCCGCAGTAGGTTATCTTCTAAACTGAGGAAGAATCTTGTGGTTCCAGGGTCGCCTTGTCTTCCTGCACGTCCCCGCAACTGGTTGTCAATCCGCCGTGATTCGTGGCGTTCTGTACCAATTACATGCAAACCACCTATTCCTACTACCTCATCATGTTCGCGGGTAGTAAATTGTTCGTATTCCTGCTTGATGCGGTTGTAAGCTTCCCGCAATTTCTGAATTACAGGGTCATCAATGGGAGCTTTTTCTGCCGCTACAGCTACCTTGTCTTCAGCTTCCAATTCGGGTAAACTGCGATCGCCATACTCACGCACTGCAATTTCTACTGCATCTTTGAGTAGTTTCTCGGTTTCTTTTGTCAACTGAGTCGGGAAAATTTCTGGCGAAGCCCGCCAAGTTTTGACTTTCTTACCAGGGACAAAGCCTTGACCACCGCCATGTCCTGTAGGCAATCCGGCTGCTCTTTGCACGCCAAAGGCATCTTCATCTTCTGGCATGACGATCCGGGGCATAAAGTATTCCCGCAGCTTTAGACGCGCCATATATTCGGAGTTACCACCCAGAATGATATCTGTACCTCTACCAGCCATGTTGGTAGCRATAGTAACAGCACCTTTTCGTCCAGCTTGGGCGACAATTTCCGCCTCACGTTCGACGTTTTCAGGACGGGCGTTAAGTAATTCGTGAGGAATCGCCAATTCCTTCAGCAGCCTACTCAGAAGTTCAGATTTTTCTACACTAGTGGTTCCTACTAATACAGGTCTGCCGAGTTGGTGCATTTCGGCACATTCTCTGGCGATCGCCCCCCACTTACCTGCTTCTGTCTTAAAGACCATATCAGATAAATCTTCGCGTCTGCGATCGCGGTTGGTGGGAATTACCGCAACTTCGAGTTTATAAATTTTTTCAAATTCTGGTTCTTCGGTTTTTGCCGTTCCTGTCATTCCACCGAGTTTTGGATACAGCAAGAACATATTTTGGTAAGTAATTGTCGCGAGAGTTTGAGTTTCTGGCTGAATCTCTACGTGTTCTTTCGCTTCAATCGCTTGGTGTAATCCATCACTCCAACGCCGTCCGGCTAGCACCCGACCAGTAAATTCATCCACAATTACTACTTCATCATTGCGGACGATGTAATTTACATCCTTGAGAAAAAGTTCCTTAGCTTTAATTGCATTGAAAATGAAGTGTGCCCAAGGATCTTCCGGGTCAAATAAATCTGTGACTCCCAAAAGATTTTCCGATTCTGCAAACCCTTCATCTGTCAATAGCACGTTACGAGCTTTTTCATCCACATCGTAATGCTCGTCTTTTTTGAGTGTGAATGCTATTTCAGCGGCTTGCAGATACTTTTCTGTAGGCCTTTCTACCTGCCCGGAAATAATTAGCGGTGTCCGCGCCTCATCAACTAAAATCGAGTCCACCTCGTCAATTACGCAATAATTAAACGGGCGTTGTACCACATCTGCCATTGATGTCGCCATGTTATCCCGCAGATAGTCGAAGCCGACCTCGCTGTTGGTAACATAAGTGATATCGCAGTCGTAGTTTTTCTGGCGTTCACTAGGAGTCATGCTTGACTGAATTAGCCCCACACTCAGCCCCAAGAACCGATGCACCTGTCCCATCCATTCAGCGTCCCGACGAGCTAGGTAATCGTTTACGGTAATGACGTGTACACCTTTACCAGTAAGGGCATTTAAGTAACTTGGCAAGGTGGCAACTAGTGTTTTACCTTCACCAGTTTTCATCTCGGCAATTTGCCCCACGTGCAAAATGATACCGCCAAGGAGTTGGACATCAAAATGCCGCAAGCCTAATACTCGCCGTGCTGCTTCCCGGACAACGGCGTAAGCTTCTGGCAAGATGTCATCTAGGGTTTCGCCTTTAGCGAGCCGTTGTTTAAATTCGACGGTTTTACCTTTTAACTCATCATCGGAAAGAACCTGAATTTCTTCCTCTAAAAGGTTAATTTCAGTAACAGAAGGTTGATATTTTTTAAGCTTACGAGCGTTGGGGTCGCCCAACAAAAGTTTTAGCATGGCAGATTATAGAACTGAATCAAGGGGGATGGGAATTAAAGGGTCGGCATTGATTATAAACATTTAACCCAACCCAAACGTCTTGGTTGTGGATGGGTGTGAAATGAGAATTACCTCAAAATCAGGATAAAAACTAGCCAATCATTTAATAAACTGATTGGTTTTAACTCTTATCTTATATTTACTCTTTCTTCATAGTATCATTTTGCCCCCAGATGGGGCCAGAGAGGGTGTGGGGGAATAGAGTTAGGAGTTAAGAGTTATGAGTTATGAATTTTTCAACTCCTCACTTCTAACTCCTCACTTCCACTCTGCTGTCAGGCGGCGGAAATTGTAATCATTAGCACTGGGATGACAGCTGACACAGCTGCCAACCTGGACGGGACGTGGTAACTCAACTCCTGGGTGCAAAGCTTTGAAATAACGCGAGTTGTTGAGGCGATATGGTGTTTCTTCGTCGTCTAGCTGCACACGGGAGAAAGTCGAAAGATATTTCCACACCAAGATGCGTTGCGGATCGACTAAAGGCTGGAGTTGTGCGCCGTAGTGCTGCGAGTCTTGCAGGAGATTTTTCCAAGTTTGGGTAGGTAAAACAGCTGGTGGTATGGCAATGTGACATCTGGAGCAATTTTCTAAATACAGTTCTTGCCCCAGTTGGTATTGTGCAGGTACTACGTCAACAGTGCCAATTTCAGCGGGAGGAGTCGCACTTTGGGCGTTAGTTGCCAAGGCTAGAAGCCAGCCCATAGCTAAACTCCACGTTACAATCACCAGAAGTAAACCGAAAAATTGGCGTTTGAATTCACGTTCGACGCTTGGCTGTAGTGCTTGGCGTTGGCGTAGCCCGCCGTAGGCATCGCGGATTTTGCGCTTAACAAAAATTGACATTCCTCACATTCCCAAGTATTTAAAAGTGGCGCTTGTGCTAATCATAAGACTTACGCAGTATTAGCAATGTTTCAAATTTTGTGTAAGTAGTTTTGTCAAGCAACACATCTTTTATATCCACAACAGTAATATAAATATCTATTCAGCGCATCACTGACTATGCAAGGAAAAATGTTTTAGTAGTTTTAACCTGACTCACTAGAAAAATCAGCCACAATATCTCGGATTTCATTTGCACCAATATCTTCTCGGTCAGATTTGAAATAAATCGTTAGTAGCAAAATACTTATAGTTGACTCAACTTGATAAATCAATCGGTATCCAGCACTCTTACTTTTTTGGATACTACTATTACGAACTCTCACCTTTTAAACAATATACGCTTTAGCAATTTCCGCGTGCGTAGGCGTAGCCCGCCGTAGGCATCGCCGACAAAATTTCCTTGCTGTAATTGCTCGATAATCGGTTGAACATCAGAGCGAATGTTCCGAAATCTTTTTGATAGTATGTAAAGTTCCTGCTCAAACTCATCAGAAAATCGAATTAAAACCGTATGATCACTCTGCATCAATCCTGTCCCATAGCTCGCTAATTGGTCTAGTTTGACCAGCTTTTGCTTGCTGTAAGGCTCTCCTCAAACTAGCTTTAATCTCCTCAACGGGTGTATCATCAGGGTCAAGCTCTTCTGCTTCTGCTTGTTCTGGAACCAACACAATTACCCGAACCTGATGAGGATAAGTGTTTCCCTGAATCGGCTCATCTAGAACTAGGTTTCCTTGAGAGTCAATCCTGCCGGTAACTTCGCTCGCTTTCATTTATTTTCTACCTAATTTTGTAGGATATCCTAACACGCCCAAATTCCAGCAGGATCAGGAAACTTAAGTTCAGTCAAGTCTGACTATTATGAGGTATTGACTAAAATGATGGTGCGAGCAACTTTCCCTGAGAGTTTAGATGAATTGATACGCAATATGCAAACTGACGCAGAAGGAACCGGAGTAAAAGCGTAAAAAAATATTTTCCCCAGCAAGAAATAAAGTTATCGCCATCTCAGATAGCTATTTTTTAGATCATCGAAGTCACGTTACCTTAAGGAATAGAAACCGATCGCAATAATCGCTCAACAACAGTCCTTGCATTCCGTCCTCCTCGCGGAATAAGGCGATGGCAAAGAACGTGAGGGACGAGAAATTTCACATCATCGGGAATTGCATAATCACGCTCTAATAGAAAAGCTAGCGCTTGGGCAGCCCGTTGTAATGCTAATGTGCCACGCGGACTTACACCAAGGGCGATTTCCTCATCTTGACGTGTTGCCCGCACCAATTCGAGAATGTATTGTTGCAAGGAAGTTGCTACTTTTACTTGAGAGCAGAGGTAACGCAATTTCTGTACTTCTTCCAAGGTAATACAAGGCTGTAAATCAGCAACTTTTATACCATTTTGAAGATTTTGCAGCATCAGGAGTTCTTCTGCCTCAGAAGGATAGCCCAAACTCAGCGACAACATAAATCGATCCATTTGCGCTTCCGGCAGGGGAAAAGTACCTTGATATTCGATAGGGTTTTGAGTGGCAATGACAAAAAAGGGCTGGGGAACTGCACGAGAGACACCATCGACTGTTACCTGATGTTCTTCCATAACTTCTAATAAAGCTGACTGAGTGCGGGGTGTGGCGCGGTTAATTTCGTCAGCTAATAGCACATTTGTAAAGACTGGCCCAGGAAGAAAAGTAAATTCGCCGCTTTTTGGGTTCCAGATGTTGGTGCCAGTAATATCAGTTGGCAATAAATCGGGGGTACATTGTAACCGTTGAAACTTGCCATCCAGTGAACGAGCTAAGGATTTAGCAAGCAAAGTTTTACCAACACCAGGGACATCTTCTAGGAGAGCATGACCACCACCTAGCAATGCTACTAACACTAAGCGTATTGCCTCAGCTTTGCCAACGATGGTAAGAGCTAGATTTTGTGTTAAAGCGTCGATTTTTTCTCTCATGCGTTGTAGGGAATGGGGAATAGAAAGTGGGGAGCGGGGAAAGGGGCGAATGAGGGAAGAATTTTCACAATGCCCTATGCCCAATTTCCCTAAATACATTGTTCCCACTCAGAACTCCTAACTCCTAACTCCTAACTCCTAACTTTGCACTCCAGCACTCAAAACTTCTCTAGCAACAACACAGTCAAGTTGAATTTGTGTTTTCAGGGCTTCGAGAGAAGGAAATTTTTGTTCGGGGCGCAAAAATTTAACTAGCTGCACGACCAGTTTTCTGCCATACAAATCACCTGACCAATCGAATAAATGTACTTCCGCAGATGAATAAGTGCCATTTACAGTTGGACGATTACCGATATTCATGACACCCAAGTTCTCACTAGGAGCGGTATCTGTTGTTTCATCGAGAGTGAAAACACGGACAGCGTATACTCCTTGACAAGGCAAAAACTTTTCTTTTGGTAATTGGAGGTTGGCGGTGGGAAAGCCAATTGTTCTGCCCAATTGTTGACCTTGAACGACATCACCAAGGAGGGTGTAGGGGCGTCCCAGTAATAGATTTGCGTTTTCGATATCTCCCCGCTCAAGGGTTTGGCGGATCAATGAAGTGCTAATGCGGGCATCCTGAGTTGGAGTAGTACTGACGCAATTACTTTGAGTGAGCGAGCCACCTGTATAAGTTTGTAAGGGAACGATGGTAACGGGAATATTGTGCTTGGCGGCGAGTAATTGCAAATCTTGAGCAGTACCACTGCGCTTTTCGCCAAAACAAAAATCCTGTCCGATGCTAATTCGTTGGCATCGCAGTTGTTGCACGAGAATTTTTTCGACAAATTCTTCGGGGGTCAACGCAGATAATTCTTTGTCAAAGGGTAGTAGTACCAATTGTTCTACCCCAAGCGATCGCAATTGTTGGACTTTTTCATCTAGTGGCGTTAACAAAGTCCGGGGTTGCCCCGTAAAGAATTCCTGTGGATGGGGGTCAAAGGTAACAACTGTTGAGTAGGTATATTCTTGATTTGTCAGTTGATTTTCCTTTGACTGCGGACTACTAGCTACTGACAAGGCGTGCAAGACTGGTTGAATTACCCTTTGATGACCAAGATGAACGCCATCAAACTTGCCAAGGGCAACAGCAGTCGGCGTTAGTAGCCCTTCGCTCGAAAAAGCAACCCGCACAGAACACCCATTTTTAGACAAATTTAGCACGTGGATTCTGAGATTTTAGGTTTATTTTAGCTATCAGCAGGAAGCTACCCTATGGTAAACCGCCTTCAAGAGGACATTCACCAACTGCCCATGAGGTCTTGTGCTATCAGCCAGGGCGTTTGCCACCCGTTTTAGCTATCAGCCAAAAGCCTAACCCAAGAGAAGCCGCCCAAAATGGTTTCTTGTGCCATCAGCTTGACAGCTAATTGCTAAGTCCAGATAACCCCAACCCCAAATACCAGAGCTAAAAAGGCTCTAGTTCCGTGTTGAGACTTCAACGAGGTTTTAACACGACCATCAGCCGCAATCTGAGGGCGTCTGTGGGTGGCTGGGCTGTTGGTGAATCTATAAAGTTTGTCCTCCTGTTGTCGCCCCGATCCTGTGTCGGCGTGACAACTCTGGGCAGCGCTGTCTCACCGTACAGCCAACAGGTACGCTCTCGCGCTGAAAGCCTCTGATCACCAATCTAATCTAAAATCTCCAATTCCTCCGATCGCAATCTTTAAGTAGAAAACTTGCTAACAGGAAAAGATTCTGATAAGGCAACTGAAGTGGGAATCTGAAGTACTAATCCTTCCCTTGCCATAATAGCCCCAGGAAATTTCGCAGCTGCTTCTTTCCCGACACGATCCAAAAAGTCGTCATCATGCGCCGGATCGTGGTGGTAAATCACCAGAGTTTTGACGTTAGCAGCTTGTGCCACTTTCACCGCTTCTTGCCAAGTAGAATGTCCCCAGCCAATTTTCGGAGATTTTGGCGAGTGATATTCCTCGTCTGTGTAGGTAGAATCATAAACCAAGATATCGGCATTACGAGCTAGCCACAGCACATTATCATCGAGTCGGTCGGGAAAATGTTCGGTATCAGTGATGTAAGTAGCAGCACCACCACGCCAGTTGACGCGGTATCCGACAGCTTCACCTGGATGGTTTAAAGGTGCTGTTTCTACGATCAGGTCATCGATGTGGATTGGTTGCCCCGGTCGAATGTCGTAGAAATTTAAATTAGCTTGCATAATTTGCAAGGGTACGGGAAAGTTGGGGTGCAACATTTGATCGTTGAGGCGCTGTTCTATGGTAGAACCATCAGGTGCGATCGCGCCGTAAATATGAAATTCATTCCCCTTCACAAACCCTGGCGTAAAGAAGGGAAAACCTTGCATATGATCCCAGTGAGAGTGGGTAAAAAATATGTGAGCTTCTAACGGCATTTGGCGCAACAGAGATTGCCCCAAAACATGTAGTCCCGTGCCAGCATCGAAAACTAAGCGTTTATCGCCCGCTTGCATTGATATGCAAGGGGTATTGCCGCCGTAACGAACAGTGTGTGGCCCTGGGCTGGGGATGCTGCCGCGAACGCCCCAAAATTGTACGGTAAATTGATTCTCTATCCTAGACATGGGTGTTGCTTGCTGGACTGAGCGGGCGATAAATGAAAGAATTGTTACTTATTTTGTCTAAGTTTATGCTGTCTCTCCGATTTTGCTAGAGGGAGGATTTCTTGGTAAAACAGCATATCCTGTTTCTGGCTGATTGTGTAAATGTGAATGAAATACGTCAGTGAGAATTTCCCAGGTTTTGGGGTAAATGTGTATCGGTTATTTCAAGAGTGCCCCTACGTTATAGCCTACATTTTTCCGTGATGCATTTGAATAACCACATTTTTGTCTTGATAAATCAAATGATTCCAGGAAAATTGAATTCCCACTCCGATAATTTCTCTAATCCAGTTGCGTAAGTAAGATTGTATTGTAACGGAGTAATACTGATGTAGTTTTTACGTACAACTTCCACATCTGTAGGTACATTTTGAGGCAGATTTAATCCGCTTGGGGGTTCCACATCCTCAATTACCTCTCCGGTTAACCAGTAGTACGTTTTTCCACGAGGATCGACTCGTTTATCAAATACATCAATGTAACGCCGTATGCCTTGACGGGTGAGAGCAACTCCGGCAATTTCTTCCCATTTGACCGCAGGAATATTGACGTTGAGCAACATTAAATCTGGCAGGGGTTTTTGGGCTAACTGGTCTACGAGAACTGTGGAAAACTTAGCAGCAGCTTGAAAGTCTTTAGATGTGTGACTCATAAGACTCAGCGCCACACTGGGAATGCCTTCAATTAAACCTTCCATTGCCGCAGAAACAGTGCCAGAATACAAAATTTCAGTTCCCAAATTTGCACCTTGATTAATACCAGAGACAACCAAATCGGGGGGAGTTTCCAGCAAAGCCCACAGTGCCAATTTGACGCAATCTGAAGGTGTACCATCACAAGCCCAAGCTTTGACAGCAGGATGAAAAATCTCTTCAACAATTTC
Source organism: Nostoc punctiforme NIES-2108 (assembly GCA_003326195.1). Lineage (GTDB taxonomy): Bacteria > Cyanobacteriota > Cyanobacteriia > Cyanobacteriales > Nostocaceae > Nostoc > Nostoc punctiforme_A. Next base: position 343,092 of record LXQE01000075.1, on the reverse strand, counting down.
GGCGCGAATGGGTTGGTGTAAAGTTAACCCGTGTCCAGTTGCCGATCGCTCTCGATCTGGGCAAACTACACTCACATCATGGCCAGCCTCTGCCAAGTAGTTGGCTAGGGTACGAATCCCTAGGGCAGAAATGCCATCATCGTTGCTAATTAGTAATTTCATGGTCATTAGTCATTAGTCATTGGTCATTAGTCACTTGTACTGAGCGTACCCCTCAGGAGAAGCAAGCTACGCGTAGCGTCTCGTAGAGAAGCCGTTGGCGCAGCCTCTCGTAGAGAAGTATTAGTTAGTCATTGGTCATTAGTTATTAGTTATTTGTTATTAGCCATTTGTCAATGTCTGAGGTCACAAGCAGCAAAAAAATATTTATACTCGCTAGATAGTGTGGCGGAATTTTGCCTATCTTTAAGACAAATTGCTCAATCCTCAAGTCTGGTTAAGTGAGATGTTAGCTGGATTTACACGCCCGCTGTACTAGCCCAATTATCTATAACTGATAAACAGAGATTTGGTTTCAACCCTCACCTTTAGCTGATGTTAATGGTATGACTGTAAGTTTATTTATCGACCGATTCACAGCTTTTGACTATAGACTAATGACTAATGACCAATGACTAATAACTAATGACTAGCAATTTAGAAGCTCAACTTTTAGCACTGCGGCAAGAAGGAGAAAAAGCGATCGCAGCCGCCGACACCTTAGAACGTCTGGAGGAACTCAGAGTTAACTATCTGGGTAAGAAAGGGGAACTGGGGGCACTGTTGCGAAGTATGGGGCAAATGAGTGCAGAGGAACGACCGAAAATTGGAGCGATCGCCAATACAGTCAAAGAATCCTTGCAAACTAGTCTAGACCAGCAACGCGTCGCCCTGGAATCCGCGCAAATTCAACTACAGCTAGAGGCGGAAACTCTGGATGTTACTATGCCGGGAATTTACAGCCCCCAAGGTCGCATTCATCCCCTCAACGGCATTATCGATCGGGCACTGGATATCTTTGTCGGTATGGGCTACACCGTGGCTGAAGGGCCAGAGATGGAAACAGATTATTATAATTTCGAGGCTCTTAATACCCCGCCTGACCACCCCGCCCGTGATATGCAGGATACCTTCTACCTGCCAGATGGGAATCTTTTACGCACTCATACCTCGTCAGTACAAATTCGTTACATGGAAAGAGAAGAACCACCGATTCGGGTTGTGGCTCCAGGGCGAGTTTATCGGCGAGATAATGTAGACGCGACTCACTCAGCAGTTTTCCATCAAATAGAACTTTTAGCCATTGATGAGGGACTAACTTTTACAGACCTCAAAGGCACAATTAAAGTATTTTTACAAGCAATATTTGGCGATTTACCTATTCGCTTCCGCGCCAGTTATTTCCCGTTTACTGAACCCTCTGCTGAAGTGGATTTGCAGTGGAATGGGCGCTGGTTGGAGGTGATGGGCTGCGGTATGGTCGATCCAAATGTACTTAAGTCTGTGGGTTACGATCCAGAAGTTTATACAGGGTTTGCTGCCGGTTTTGGTGTAGAACGCTTTGCAATGGTGTTACATCAAATCGATGATATTCGTCGGTTGTATGCTAGTGATTTGCGGTTTTTGCAGCAATTTTAGGGAAGCGATCGCTTTAAATAATCAGGCGTTAAATCTCTTACGAAAGTCAATTGGATGAAAATATAACCACAGATAAATACTTATGAATTATCTGTGGTTTTAAATAATAGATCGGGATTGATGAATTTGGTAAACTATCAGTACGTAATTTCTGTTGACGTGATATGACTGCAATTACTGGCAAACGTCTAACGCTTGAGGAATATTTGAAGTATGACGATCGCACGGATAGCCAGTATGAACTGGTGGCAGGTGAGTTAGTTGTAATGCCACCTGAAAGCCCAAAAAATGTCCAGATATCTCTATTTTTGCTGGTCAATTTTCTCAAGTTCGTCCCAGTGAATTGGTTGAGTAACAAAGTTGAAATTGTTGTTGCTGGTTCTCGTGCGACAACTCGCATTCCTGACTTAGTTGTGCTGACGGATGAACTTGCAACAGCCTTGGAAGGTGCAACACGATCCACAATCACTCTAGATATGCCACCTCCGGCTTTAGTTGTCGAAGTTGTTTCTCCTGGCAAAGCTAACGAAGATCGAGACTATCGCTACAAACGTTCCGAGTATGCCGCGAGGGGAATTGCTGAATATTGGATTGTCGATCCACAAATGAACAGAGTCACCGTACTTGTATTAGTTGACGGGTTTTATGAAGAAACCAGATTTTCAGGAAATACTGCGATCGCTTCTACTATTTTCCCAGAATTACAGCTAACCGCAGAACAAGTATTCAACGCTGGAGAAGCCAATGCGGATGATGCCATTTCTTAGTAAAAATTTAAAAGAAAGACAGGCAATCGGTAATTTATTTGCAATTTCCTAATTACTAATTAAGTATTTTAATTAACTCTTATGGATAAAAAATTTAAAATGCAGAAAAGTTATAACTATTTAAACTCTAAAACATCAGCCACAGCGATTACTAGTTTAATATTTCTGGTTAGTTTGCCCTTTCTGATTTTATTAGCATTACCAAGTATTATTTTCAGAGATGATTTTGTTGGGGTTTGGTTAGATAACCCAGGCGATTTTCCTTTTAGTTTTTCTATGGCATTATTTGTTGCTCTATGTTGCAGTACAGCGACTATTTTAACTTTTAGTGATAAGCGTGATGACTTTTCTTTTTCCGCAATTATTATTGCTGCACTGATAGGTTGCATTCTTAATTTAATAATTCTACCTATTAATACTAATAGCATTCTTATATTTTTCTATTTACTGACTGCTTTTCTGTTTCTCTCTCCAATAATTTTAATTATAACTTTGACGATTGATAGTATTTTAACAAAAGCAAATTCACCGAGGAACCCATTTAAAGTAACATCTAAATTGATATATACAGATATCTTTATTATAATTAATCTACTTTGTAGCTTTTTACTAATATTACCTATTGGTTGTATTTATATATGTTGTCAAATTAAAAATCAAACAAAACATCGCAGCCAGTATCTTTTAAAAAACATACTTCCATTATTGATAGTAATTTTAATTCCTTACTGTATAGCTTGTACTACAAAATTAACTCCCGGATTAATTATACCAATTGAATATAGAAATTATCTAGGTTTTAGAGAGTATAACTCTTATTACAAACAAGCAATTACTCAATTGAATGAGTGCAAACAACTCAAAAATCATATCGGTCATATACAAACACAGGGGTTTGCAGAAGGTAGACACTATCAGCAAACTGATTTTTCTGCTGGAGGAGAAGCTGGTCGTTTTGTTCTTGAGTTAGTTGGAGATCGGGGGAGTGCTTTGGTTAACGGATGTTATGGTGATTGTTTAGGACAACCAGAAGAATTAGCAGTAAGAGTTTATACAAAATCAGCGGTTAAAAACTTGACTTTTTCTCAAATTTGTCCATAACTGTTGATAAACTAAAAGCAACGCCAGTTCTGCTGAGTTATTTATTCTATGTTTGCTGAAACCTCCTCGCGCTACGTTACCCGCAACCCTGAAATTTTGAGTGGAGAGCCAATTATTATAGGTACTCGGACATCTGTTCGTGCCATTGTCGGTTTGTGGCGATTGGGGATTATGCCAGAAGAAATCCTGAACCATTTGCCACATTTGACGCTGGCACAAGTGTTTGATGCCTTAAGTTTTTATCTCGATCATCAGGCAGAGATTAATGAATACATTGAGCGAAACCGAGTACCCGATGAATTAATACATCCATCTGTAAAAGCTATATTGGGGACATCGTGACGGTTTTTGCTGCACTTTACAGCGATGAGGATATGTCAGCGTTGGTTGCTAGACTGTTACGTTCGCGTGGTCTGGATATCACAACTGTTCCTGAACAAGCAACACTTGGCAAAACTGACCGCGAGCAACTTGAATTTGCAACTTCTGTAGGCAGATGTATTCTGACACATAACCGTGTCGATTTTGAGCGGTTGCATCTCCAGTATATAGAGGAGAATAAAGAACATTTTGGGATTATCGTTGTGCCTCAGAAAAACGCTTATGAAGTCGCGCAACGGATTGGCATTATGGTAAGCACACTAACGGCTGATGAAATTAGGAATCAGTTGTTGTATGGATAAATCCTTCTAAATTAAAAATATTAAGGTGGTCGGTGAATTACACTAACCACCATGCGTGAAACTTTATTTAACTATTCCTGAATGACCGGGGATATCTGCCAAAGGTTCAAATCTCCCACCTAAGTATTTGGCAAGAAACTCTTCGGCGATCGCAAAAAAGTGCAACCGATTTTCTGGTCTGGCAAAACCATGTCCTTCATCTGTGTAAAGTGCATATTGTATTGGTAAACCAGCTTGCTGCATTGCGTTGACAATTTGATCGCTTTCTGATTGTTTCACTCGCGGATCGTTTGCACCTTGACCGATAAGTAAAGGTTTTTGAATTCGGTCAGCAAAGAATAAAGGCGATCGCGATTTCAGAAACTCCTCTTCTGTCTCTAAATTACCAACGCGATGATAAAGCATTGCCTTCAATGGTTCCCAATAAGGCGGTATGGTTTCTATCAAAGTAATCAGGTTACTCGGCCCCACAATATCCACGCCAGCCGCAAATATTTCTGGTGTAAAAGTCAATCCTACTAGAGTGGCGTAACCTCCATAAGAACCGCCCATAATCGCAATCTTTTGCGGGTCGGAAATGCCTTTTTCTACCAGCCAGTTAACACTGTCAATCAAGTCATCGTGCATTTTACCAGCCCATTCCCGATTTCCAGCATTCAAAAATGCTTTACCGTAGCCAGTGGAACCGCGAAAGTTCACTTGCAGAACGGCATAACCCCGGTTAGCTAGCCATTGCGTTGTAGGAGAGAAACCCCAAACATCCCGCGCCCAAGGGCCGCCGTGAACCAGCAGTACTGTTGGGAGATTCTGTGTAGGTATTCCTACAGGCGCTGTCAAGTAACTGTGGATAGTTAAGCCATCCCGTGCTTCGTAGGAAATCGGTTGCATTGAAGCTAACTGCAACGCTTCGAGTTTGGGTTGGTTGCTAAAAAGGAAAGTGCTAGTTTTGGACTCTCGGTTGTAGGCATAGTAATAAACTGGCCCATTGTCAGTTCTATAAGCTACTAGCCAAGTTTTATCTTCCAAGTCCCGGCTAATTATAGAGAATTCTCCAGGACGCACCTTGGCAATTTCCTCAAAATCAACAGCGATACTTTGGTCAATTACCTGCCATTCTTGTTTATCTTTGTAAAAAGAAACTGCTTGAATAACTCGCGTCAATGGGTGAATGATTATCCCCACGACATCATACTGCTCATCTTCAGCAATGACGGTTTCTTGACGAGTGTCTAGGCCAACAGCTAGCAAACGTTTGGCGTTAGCATCGTGATTCCCTTGAATATAAAGGGTTTTGCCATCATCTGAGAAGCTAACAGAATTCCCTTCCTCTTCTGGCCCCCAGTGGCGGAGAATTTCCCACTGTTTATCTGGTTTCTGCAATAAGAGGTCGTAACCACCATCGCGTGTACTAGCTGTTGCTGCACGTATTTGGAACTCAGCATCAGATGTCCAACTGATAATATTACCGGGATTATCAGTGTCGAACTCAACCGCACCATTTTTAAGGTTGATGCGGTAAACGTCAAACTTTTGAGGATTGTTCAAGTTCAACGCTACCAGCACTTGGTCTGGAAATTTTGGCTCCAGTTCCACAAGTTCTGCTTTCACACCCTGGAATGGCGTTAAGTCACGCACAATTTTGGAGTGAATATTAACCAAGTGGAGGTGAAAGTTCTCGTCGCCATCCGAGTCTTGCATATAAATCAACTGGTCGGCGTTATAAGTCCAGAAGAAAATGCGGATACCGCGCTTTTTGTCGGCAGTTAGTATCTGGTCGTCTTCTTGTCCTATAGTTCGCAACCATACCTGCAAGACATTTTTCTCATCAGGGGCGATATATGCCAAGTACTTGCCATCAGGGGAGAGTTGCGGGCTAGTTTTTTCGGGATTCCCAAACAGGATTTCGCGCGGAATCAACGGTGGTAGGGAGGGCGCTTGAGCAGATGACATATTTTTATCCTCTACTTGACTACCCTATTGTCACTTGGTGGTGAAAATGACAATTCATCCTATTGGATGAACCTAGTACCGTAAGGCGGAAGTCAAAAGTCAAAAATCAAAGTCTTTTAAGGGACTTCCAAATAAAGAAATATTCCAAAACTGACACAAAAATCCTCTTAATCTCTCCTCTCTCTGTGTTCTCTGCGTCTCTGTGGTTCGTTTTTTGGGATAATTTATTCCTTGGAAATCCCTTATACTCGGTGATGAGTCTTTGATACTCGGCGATGAGTCTTTGATACTCGTGAACGAGTCTTTGATACTCGGCGATGAGTCTTTGATACTCGGCGACGAGTCTTTGATACTCGGCGATGAGTCTTTGATACTCGGCGACGAGTCTTTGATACTCGGCGATGAGTCTTTGATACTTGGCGATGAGTCTTTTATACTCGGCGACGAGTCTTTGATACTCGTGAACGAGTCTTTTATACTCATTGACGGCAATTGTCGCAATGTCCGCAACGCAGGTTAGCTGCTTCTTTACCAAAACCAAAGGCATTTAACAAAAACTGCCAACGACACTGCTTAGTTGTTAGGTATTGCTGCATCTGTTTTGCAGCGTGTAATTGCGTCGGTGGCTGATTTCCGGCTTTTTGCCCAATACTGTAATGGAAAGGATCGAGCCAGTTTAGCTGACCGTTGCTATGGAGTAAAGCTAGCGCCGTTGCACCTTCGGGAAATTGTCGAGTGACTGCATTCACTTCTCCCTGTTTTGGTAATTTTTTCACAAGTTGCTGCGCTATTTGTTGTTGCGATCGCATTTGTTCTTGAAAAAAATCCTGTCTTTGCTTATCCCCTGAATCTAACCACCCCGTAGGTTCACTTACCAATGTCAAGGCTTCGGCTGGTTTCCCATCCCTTCCAGCGCGGCCAATTTCTTGCACATATTCAGATAGCAGATGCGGCGCGTGAAAATGTGCTACCCAGCGAACGTCACTTTTATTTATCCCCATACCAAACGCACAGGTACACACAACAAAGGGGATTTTGCCACTTAACCAGCTTGCTTCTACTTCTCGGCGTTCAGTTGCACCCAATCCCGCATGATAACTAGCTGTTGCATAACCCATCTCTGCTAACCATTGGGCTAAATCTTCGCTATCTCTCCGAGTGCGAACATAAACTAATCCCGATTGTTGCGGTCTATTTTGAATAAACTTTAATAATTGTTGTTTTCTACCCCGTGGTGTCCAAGCGATGCGAATGCTGGGATGCAAGTTCGGACGGTAGGGATTCAAGCGGAAAATCTCTGGTTGCTGTAATTGTAAAACTGTTTGAATAATCTTTTGGGCTGAGGGGTCAGCAGTAGCAGTAAAAGCGGCGATACTAATTTTTGTTCCTGGTGGTTTTGATTTGAGCAATGCAGGACGCACCGCCCCTAATCTGCGATAAGCTGGGCGAAAAGTATCACCCCACTGCACTAAACAATGAGCTTCATCTAAAATCAAACCATTAATCTGCAATTGTGGGTGACATAATCTTTCCCACACTGGGACACTTAGCAAAGTTTCTGGCGATAAATAAAGTAATCTTAGCTGTTGACGTTCTAAAGCTTGCAGAGTTGCACGGCGTTGAGATGAAGATAATTCACTATGTAAAAGTGCTGCTTTTTGGTTGCTTTGTAGTAGTTCCTGAACTTGGTTTTCCATCAACGCCACCAAGGGCGAAACTACCAAAGTTAATCCTGTTTGTAGCAGTGCGGGAAGTTGAAAACAAATCGACTTCCCGCCACCTGTAGGCATAATAATCAGCGCATCTTTTTGTGACAATAAACTGTTGACAATTTCTCCCTGTGGTGGACGGAAATCTTCATAACCCCAGATTTGTTTGAAAGCAGCGCGGACTTCTTGCCAAGATTTTGTTGTAGGCTGATTCATAATCAGTAACTATATGCACCCATATCCTTGAATGCTGAATATAGCCTTTGTTATCCAGCTAATGGTTCAGTAATTTCATCATTTGACACTATAAACCACTGACCACAAGAATGAATTATAATTTTTCAACCTATTAAATAAAAGATGTAGCGAGATGAATGAAGAATTAAAACATCGATTTTACATCAACACCGATAAATCTAAATTAGATATTCAAATGATTCATGATTTTCTACAAACTTCCTATTGGGCTGAAAACATACCGTTAGCCACTGTAGAAAAGTCAATAAACAATTCTTTATGTTTTGGACTATATGAAGATAATCAACAAGTTGGCTTTGCGAGAGTCATCACTGATTATGCAACTTCTGCGTTGTTAAAAGATGTTTTTATTTTGGAGCCTTATCGAGGACAGGGTTTAGGAAAATGGTTTGTAGAATATATTTTGGAATATCCAGAATTGCAAGACGTTCAAAGGTGGATGTTAGGCACAAAAGACGCTCATGGACTGTATCGCCGTTATGGTTTTAAAAATTTGACAGAACCAGAGAAAATTATGATGCGTTTAAATCGTAATGCTAACCAAGCTTGAGCAAAGCGGGGGTAAATAAGTGCGTAGGCGTAGCCCGTCGTAGACATCGCTAACCCACATTGACAGTTAGATTACAATCTTAGGTATAGTTTCTCTGACTGGAGTTGTTCATCGGGTGATTCAATCCGATTCAATGACAAAGCATACCAGACAAGTATTACTTAGTGCGCTCAAGGTAGTTGTCTTATGCCTGACACTGTTCCTACTATGCACAAGCAATAGTTGGGCGCAAATCACTACTGACAGCAAAATTGCTCCGCTGATTGAGAAGCTGATAGATAACGATGCCCACATCAGAAGCCTTGCAGCAGATGCATTAGTTAATATCGGTTCGCCAGCAGTGCCGTCTCTGATTGAGGCTTTGAAAAATCAGGATATTAATCTTCGCTGGCACGCCGCTTCGGTTTTAGGAGATTTGGGTGCAGAAGCAGCACCAGCCGTTTCGGCCTTAAGTGCGGCATTGCAGGATGAAGATGGACAAGTCCGCCTGTATGCCACCTTAGCTTTAGGAAATATTGGTACAGCAGCCAAAGCAGCAGTTCCATCGTTGATGGCGGCGTTACAAGACAAGGAGCAATTCGTTCGCATTTATGTTCCTTCTGCACTTAGAAAAATTGGTGTAAAAGCAAAAGTAGCTGTCCCAGTATTAACTGCTGCCTTAAAAGATAAGAACCCAACTGTACGTTACAATTCTGCCTATGCTCTGGGTGCAATGGGTACGGAAGCAGTATCGGCTGTCCCGAATTTAATTGCCCTGTTGAATGATAGCCAGTTTTACGTGCGTTTAGGTGCTATCAAAGGTTTAGGAGGAATAGCGGCAGGCTTTCAGGACAAAGCAAATGCTTTACCTACCTCCAAGTTGCAGAAAGTCATCTCAGACTTTGAGCAAGTATTGGCAACTATACAAAAATACAAAGATAAATTCACAGAGACGGACATTAGGCTGATACGTCGCCCTCTCAATGCCCTGAAAGCAGAAAAAGAAACTCGCCTCTTTGATAGAGTTCTAGAATGGCTATTTAAGCATAAATTACTTTTGGGAATTGCCGCTTACCTTATCTTATTGCCTTCTATTTGGTTAATTCTCTTGCGGGTAGCCCCTTTATGGTTGTTGAAAATTAATAACGCCCTCAAACCTTACACAGATTTTTCTCTCCCATTTATCAGCGTTAATGTACCTCTGCGATATGTGCTATTTGTTGGCTGGTTTCATTACCATCCCAGAGTATTAGATGCGTGGGTAGCTAAATATATTAAAGCAGCCCGCGAACAATTTCCCAAAAAGGATACAGTTAACAGTCGCGCCTGTTACATTCCCATTCCCGTTGTTCTGGATGGTACAACAGTTCCCCAACTGATGAATGAGAATTTACGCTCAACTTTCGAGAAACAACGTAGCTGTCTAGTAATTGGTGGGGAAGGGGGTGTAGGTAAAACCAGTTTAGCGTGTCGAATAGCTGGATGGGCAATGGCTGAGGATGAAGACCAACAACTCTGCAAACATTTGATGTTACCTGTGCTGTTAGAAGAAGAATTTCGGGTAACTGAAGGTAAGTCGCCGCTTTTAGAAGCCATCAGAGGACAGTTGCAAGCTTTAATTGATGAACCAGAGCCGATTTGTCAAGAATTACTGTTACGTTTGTTAAGAAAGAAACGCATTCTAGTGATTGTAGATCGGTTCTCAGAAATGAATGCCACTACACGAGAGGCAATTGAGCCGGAGTCGCCAGAGTTTCCGGTGAATGCATTGGTAATTACTTCCCGAATTGAGGAAAAGCTGGGGCGGGTTAATAAGACGATAATTAAACCCTTGCGGATTGAGGCGAATAAACTATCGTCCTTTATGGAAGCTTATCTCATGCAGCGAGGTAAACGCGATCGCTTTACTGACCAGGAATTTTTTGACGCTTGTAACCGTCTTTCTCTCATGGTCGGTCAAAATAATATCACTGTCTTGCTAGCTAAACTTTATGCTGAACAGTTAATCGCCAGTAAAGACGTTACATCTAATATTTCTGCGTTGCCAGAGAATATTCCTAATTTGATGCTGGGTTATATCAATGAACTTAATCGTGATGTTACAGACGAGCAATTTGATGACCGCACTGTTCATCAAATTGCCAAAACCATCGCCTGGGAATGCTTGCAGCAAAATTATCAACCAGGAACCGCCAAGCGTGTAGATGCGGTTGCTGCATTAGCAGCTTTGGGTATTGATGACCCCGAAGCACACCTCAATTATCTGGAAAAGCGTTTGCACCTGATTCAAACTATCGGTTCTGCTAAAGATAGAATCCGTTTCTGTCTCGATCCTTTAGCTGAGTATCTTGCGGGTTGGTATTTAATACAATTATATGGCAATAACGATGGCAAATGGCGATCGGCTTTTTTCAAAAAGGCAGACGATTTAGTTAAAACAGGCGCACCAGATGCCATCAAAGGCTTGTTGTTGGCAGTGCGAGATTGCTACTTATCTGAGGTTCAAGGTAGCAAAGAAACGGATTTTGTATCCCAAAAGTCGGGTAAACTGGCTGGGTTTACACCTTCAGTCAATACACCAGTGACTACTGTGCAAACACGAATACCATGAACGGCATTTTTCAATTTATTAAAATTTCTCTGCATCCCTTCATCAGCCTTAATAATAAATCTTCCATTGCAGATTTTCGATGATTATAATCACTCGATCGGCACTCACTGCTGTTCACTAAGAGCGCCGATCGAGTGTGCTATTCGATAGACTATAACTAAATGAAAATTAGTGATTGCTCTGATTTTTAGAATGGAAAGGACAACCACCTGCCGTTAATTTCTGAAGAAAGACATTATTATCAAAATAATGCTCTAAAGACTCAATCTTCAAATCATCAGTGACGCGAGCAATACTAACTCCGACGATTTCGATTGTTTCACCTGTGGGTGCATAGTCCTTATAGGAACCATTAAATGTTCCCCAATGTCGCCACTTAAAGGTAACATTAGGCGGCCCCGAAAGAACTTCTGTTAATTCCCAAAGAAAGCCATTAGGAAAGGCTTTATGAAAAACTTGAAATGAAGATTCAAAAGTTTCTGTTTCAGAGCTATATTGCTCAGTTTCACCCAAAAACAGGTTATAAGTCCCTTCGGTTGCAACATCTTGAGCAGTGAATTGTTGTCCGCCATTGGTACTCATCTTAAACTTATCAGTAACAATCGAAAGCCACTGTTGAGGATTAGATTTATTAGAAGCTTCCATCTCAAAAGTACGGACTAAATTTTGGGCGATCGCTTCTAAAGAACCTTCTGGATGCTGAAATTTACTCTCTTGATGAAGAAATTCATTGGTATAAGAATAATCCGGCCGTTTTCCTTCTCGCCACTGTACTTCTTCATCATGAGCAATGACTATATCTCTATCTTGTACCCAGAGTGGCAATTCTGTTGTCTTTTCGCTACTCATACAAGCTGACTGATTATAAACATCGTTTCTCAGAATAAAGTTTTATCCATACAAGTCAATCGAAAAATCTAAAAAAGTAAACAATATTCATAATCCACCCAATAAACTTGACCTGTTGTACAAATCCGAATATGAGCAAACACGGATGCTTCTTGAGCGAGAAACTTATCCTGTCGGATTTAGGTTTATTCATCCGCTAGTTACATAGAATTCAATTCTGAATTCTGTTTTGTTAAATCAAATCTAATTGCATTATATTCCCTTCAGAAAAACCGAGGCTGGAGTAAACTGGTTTACCTGATGGCGAGGCATTAAGAACTACTCGCGTGCAACCGATCGCTTTTAAATATTCAATTGCTCTATTAGTTAAGCATTTGGCAATGCCTTGTCTGCGGTAAGACTCTTCAACATAAACGCCCCAAATATATCCAAATTTGCGGTATTCATCTTTTAAAACATTCGGGTATAAACCTGCAAACAGTTGACAACTTACAGAACCCACAACTGTCTTATCAATCTCTGCAATAAAAGCCTTATAAAATAAATTTTGACGCGCTTCTTCTATAAATTGGAGGGTGATATTCTGCGACTCCAGAATAATATTACTCTCATCAACACCAATATCTACCCACATTTGGTAAAAGTGTTTTGCAATCAGTGAGTCTTCTTTGATTGTGCCTTCTCTAATAATGAGATGTTTTTCTGTCAGCATAATTTCTAACAAATTTTTGGAACTCACAAATAACTCCTCCCCAAAGTTGGAGAGGAGTTTGTTAGCATCAGCTAAAAACTGGCAGTTTCACAGATTCCGCTCTCAGACTTTCTGTGCAGTTACTTCCTCTGGCTTTTCTTGAGTTTGCAAAGATGCATACAACCTATTCAACGCATTTACATAAGCTTGTGCGGATGCCACGATGATATCTGTGTTCGCTGCATGACCAGAAAACACTTTAGATTCATAACGTAAACGAATCGTCACTTCGCCAAGGGCATCAATACCGCCTGTTACTGACTGCACAGAAAACTCAATCAACTCGTTGGGCACATTCACCACACGGTTGATAGCTTTGTAAACTGCATCGACTGGCCCAGTACCGATCGCAGCATCGGTTAATTCTTCACCTTCTGGGGTACGCAGGGTAACTGTAGCAGTAGGACGGGCGTTGCTACCACAGGAAACTTGCACCAACTCTACCCGGAACAAATCGGGTGCTTGTTGGATTTCATCGTTAACGATCGCTTCCAAATCCCAATCAGAAATATCTTTCTTTTTATCTGCTACTTCTTTGAATCTAACGAAGGCTTTATTTAACTCAGTATCCGACAGTTCAAAGCCCAATTCTTTTAATCGGGTGCGGAAAGCATTTCTACCTGAATGTTTGCCCAAAACTATTTGATTGTCTGTTAAGCCAATCAATTGGGCATCCATAATTTCGTAGGTGAGCTTGTTTTTTAACACACCATCTTGGTGAATTCCAGACTCATGAGCAAAGGCATTCGCCCCCACGATCGCTTTATTTGGTTGTACCAACATTCCCGTCAAATTAGAAACTAAGCGTGAGGTTTTATAAATTTGTCGGGTGTCGATATTTGTCAGGGATTCTTGAGAATTTTCTGGTCTGCCGAGATAAGGGTTAAAATATTGCCGCCGCACGTGCAACGCCATTACCAATTCTTCTAATGATGCATTTCCGGCACGTTCGCCAATGCCATTGATTGTACATTCTAGTTGCCGTGCGCCATTTTTCACGGCTTCTAAAAAGTTAGCAACTGCCAAGCCTAAATCATTATGACCGTGAACGGAAATAATCGCTTGGTCAATGTTGGGGACATTTTCGATAATGCCTTTAATCATTGCTCCAAATTCGCTGGGAGTTGTGTAACCAACAGTATCAGGAATGTTAACTGTTGTTGCACCAGCTGCGATCGTTCGCTCTAATACTTGGTACAAAAATTCTGGATCGGAACGAGCCGCATCCATCGGCGAAAATTCGACATCTGTCATGAAGGACTTGGCATAAGCTACCATTTCTTCGGCGATCGCTAGCACTTCTGCCCGTGACTTTCGCAATTGATACTCTAAATGAATATCAGAAGTCGAAATGAATGTGTGAATTCTGGCATTAACTGCTGGTTTTAATGCTTCAGCAGCCGCTTCAATATCTGCTTTTATGGCTCTTGCCAAACTACAAACTACTGGGCCATTTTCTGTCCCGACAATTTGAGCAATTTTCTTGACTGCTTCAAAATCTCCAGGACTGGCAAAGGCAAAGCCTGCTTCAATTACATCTACACCTAGACGCGCTAATTGTTTGGCAATAACTAGCTTTTCGTCTATATTCAAAGTCGCTCCCGGACACTGCTCTCCATCTCGCAATGTTGTATCAAAAATGATGATTCGATCTGTTTTGTTTGTCATTTGCCGTTTGGTGTTTAATGTTTACTTGTGGCTTAATATATCTTCAACCCTAGTTTTTCTTTTACTCTTATTTTTGTAAATAATTGTTAAAGCTACTAACCTTCAGTTTTCTCTATTTGATCTCTGATATCATTTAAATCTATATATCTATCAGTAGCATTGCGTAGTTCTCTAGCAATCATTCCTTCTGTTGAGACTACCGTAATATGTGTATTTTTTGAGCGTAATAGTTCGATTGCTCTTTCAAAATCCCCATCACCACTGAATAATACTACTCGGTCATACTGGTCTACTGTATTAAACATATCTACAACAATTTCAATATCTAAATTCGCTTTTTGCGAGTAACGACCTGACGTATCATCATAATATTCTTTCAGAATCTTAGTTCGTACTGTATATCCTAGACTAATTAGAGCATCTCTGAAACCTCGCTGATCTTGTGGATCTTTTAAGCCAGTGTACCAGAAGGCATTAATTAATGTTGTTTCTGATTGCTCATGTTTGAAGTATTCTAAGACTCGCCGCGGGTCAAAAAACCAGCCATTTTTTTGTTGAGCATAGAACATATTGTTTCCATCTACAAAAATAGACAGACGATTCATTGGAGAACCCATACAAATTTACACCTAATAATATATATGAATTTAGATGGAACAATAGATTATAGCAATTTTCAAATGCCTTGTTTGCTAATCTCTATAAAGTAGTTCTTTATCTATAGCTTTTATCCTACCTCTTTCAAGGCATAAAAACGCCTGCAATATTGAAGTTGAGATCCTGGGTGTTAACCTGATTCACCTCCAGCACTACAAGAGCCACTCGACGATCAAAATCTACCGATAAAATTGACCCATTAACAGCATTCATCGCTGCATAACACTAAAGTTTACTCCTAAAGAGGTATAACATAGGCTTAAGGTAAGATATAAATTAATGCCTATCTTTCGGTAAAGCTGTCAGTATCAGAACACGCTTTCTGGAGATTACCAACATTGCACCAGAGACAGAAGACAGCCTTGGGACTGCTTCTGGTGTAGCACCCAGTTAGTAACGTAGTTGTTGGTTAGGTGAGGGTAAAATCTTGCCACAACCAAATTCACAGGTAGAGTATATCCGGCTCCGATCTATGAGACAATCACTACTTGTAACTCATTCAACAGAAAAAGCATAAATTAAGTAGTGTTTTAGTAAGAATTTATTGGGGGCTGGCTCTGCCAATAAAAGTTTGTTGATGAATAGAAGATACTTTACAAATGTATAAGATTATCATTTAAGTCTTATTTCAATGTGCTTACACTAAAACGCGGTCTGAATAAATAAAAGTCTTGGACTAAAATCAATCAGTAACACGATATGGCAGAAGAACCTACATCTACCTTAACTAAAAACTATGTCTCTACTGCCAATAGACTGTCAAGTAAACCAACAAAAGTGACTTCAACAGCATCTGCTCGCCACTCCCGGTGGATGGTTCGCTTAGGTCATCTACTGGCAGGTACTTGGGCAATTGGGGGCGCACTATTGAGCGCTTCTGGTGGGGAATTGGTTCAATTGATGGAAAATCAGGTGCTTTCTGGCTTTTTTCAACTGCGTGGGCCGATTGTGCCTCCAGAAGACATTGTGATTTTAGCAATAGACGATCAATCAATATCAGTTCCCGAACAGTACTATAAAACAGATCCGAAACAGTATGCCTACTTAGAAACGTTGAAATCTTATCCTTTTAAACGGGCTGCATACTCTCAGGTAATCACAAAATTAATCGAAGCAGGTGCCCGCGCTGTAGCATTAGATGTAGTTTTTGATACAGTGAGCAGCTATGGAGTTACAGACGATCGCCAATTTCAGGCAGTATTGCAAAAATATGGTAATAAAGTTGCCTTAGCAGCCGTCTACGAAAATTCCCAGACGCACCAAGGGTCTTTTACGCAACTGACAGACCCACAACAAATGTTTCGTACAGGGTCAGTATCCATTGGCTCAGTTAATTTTCCTTTAGAAGTAGATGGAAAAGTTCATCGATTAGCGAGTGAGTTTCCCAAGTTATTAGGTGAAGATAATTTATTTACCAAAAAGCGACTCTCTTTTGATGAAGCAGCCCTGAAGGCAGCACAAGTAAATTATCCTCGACCAAAGGGCGATCGCATTTATTTTTGGGGGCCTGCGGGTACGTTTGAGCAAAAACCTTTTTGGCACGTACTCGACCCGGAAAACTGGAACACCTATTTGCAGCAGGGAAAGGTGTTCAAAAACAAGATCGTGCTGATTGGTGCAACAGATAAGTTACATAATGATTATTATCCAGTTGCTGGTAGTAATAGCACTGACCCGATGTCGGGGGTGGAAATTCACGCCAATGCGATCGCAACTTTGATGTCAGGGAAAGCGATCGCCCCAGGAATTAAGAGTCCACCATTGCAGGGTTTGTTTGTGTTAATGCTAGTGGGCAGTTCAGCCTTGATGATTAGCAGACGCAAGCGTAGCATCCATAGATTTTTCTATAGCCTCGGCCTTTCTGGCGCTTGGGGAGTAATTAGCTATGGGTTATTTATCTATGGTCAGTTAATTTTTCCCACTAGTGTACCAACGATCGCGATCGCCATGACCGGAATTTGCTATTTGGCAACCTCAGTCATCAGAGAAAGCATCAGAAAACGCCAATTAGTAGACATTTTTCAGAAGTATAAAACTTCACCCGTTGTCCAAGAGATTATCAGCCAACAAGATGACTTCCAACACCTAATCCAGCAACGAGATTTAGCCTTATCAGGAAAAGTTTTGGCTAGACGCTACAAAATTGTCAAAGTTCTCGGTTCCGGTGGATTTAGTGAAACCTACATTGCCGAAGATACTCAACGTCCTGGTAATCCGCGATGTGTTGTCAAACAATTAAAACCAGCCAACACCAAACCAGAAGGATTGCAACTTGCCAGACGTTTATTTAACTCAGAAGCACAAACACTAGAAAAATTGGGAAGGCACGCTCAAATTCCTCAACTTTTGGCCTATTTTGAAGAAGATGAAGAATTTTATTTAGTCCAAGAACAGATAATTGGTCATCCTTTAAATCAAGAACTTTTAGCAGGTAGAGCAATTGAAGAAATTGCAGCGCTCAAAATTATCAGGGACTTATTGCAAACATTAACATTTGTCCATGACAACCACGTGATTCATCGGGATATTAAACCCAGTAATATCATCCGACGACACTCAGACGGAAAACTAGTGTTAATTGACTTTGGAGCCGTCAAGGAAGTTGGTATCAAACAGCTTGATAGTCAAGAGTCAACCCCTTTCACCATTGGTATTGGTACTCAGGGTTACGCACCAAGCGAACAATGTTTTGGGCGTCCACAGTACAGTAGTGATATCTATGCAGTTGGCATGGTTGGGATTAAAGCTTTGACTGGTGTAGCACCCCGTGAGCTAGATAGAGATGCTGATGGCGAAATCAAATGGAGCGCTCGCACTCAGGTGAGCCAATCCCTAGCTAATATTCTCAGTAAAATGGTGCTGGATGACTTCAAAGAGCGATATCAGTCTGCATCAGAAGCTCTTAAGGATCTTGAAGCTCTTAAAGCTATTAAAGCTCTTGACGATTTGGTAAATTCCCAACACAGAGACTATATCCCAGAAGATGACTTATTAATGAATACTTTAGATGAATTAGGCGGTCCCACAAAATCTTACTCAGAATCATCCTCAGAAAATCCTTGAAAAGGAATGTAGAGACAATATTTAGATATAAAAGGAACAGCGATCGCGCAATTATTACTAAGCTATATTACATTGTGTTGACAAACAACGTATATTGTAAGTTTAGTTTTGTAAGATTTGGAAATGCGATCGCTGGCGGTAAAATGTAGCCCATTGTAGAGACGGCGATTTATCGCGTCTCTCTAACCGAAAATGCATTGTTTGCAGACAATTATGGGCAATCAAGTAAAGTTTGCATCTCCTGTGCATCCCTTGTCATTCCCAAACGCTCAAAACTATTAATAGCCTGAGTTGATAATTGGCAGGCTTTCTGGACACTTCCCCACCTTCTCTCCCAGCGTGCTAGAGAACGTTGATAACGAGCCAGACGCCGTTTATTATTGCTACTTTCGGCGACAGTTAAGCCTTGAATTAATAGCTTTTGAGCTTCATCGCGATCGCCTTGTTCAATGGCAATATCAGCAAGCCAATTTTGAGCAGAATTGATCACTCGATGCCAATTAATTTTTTCTGCACTTTTCATCACATCTTGAAATAGCTTCTTTGTTGAAAAATATTCACCTTCTGAATAAAAGATTTCAGCCCGATGATAAAGCACGGGAATAAAATAGCGGATGTGCTGTCGCTCGTCTAGATTCGCATCAATCACCAATTTTTCTTCTACTATTAGCCAGTGGTGTGCATCTGTATAATTATTCTGCCTGATTCGCAGTCTAGCCATACTTTCGGCTAAGTCAGCTTGAACGCATGAATCTGCACGGTCGCGTAAAACCCATGCTCGCTGCAATATTTCGTCTGCTTGTGTGAGACTTTGGGGCGAACACTCCCGAATTAGCAGCCAGGTTTTGCGGATCATGAATTTTACTAAAGATGACCATTCACCACGTCGTTCTGATTGTTCTATCAGCCATTGCAACCAATCGAGGCGATCGTCCCAATAAGCATAGAGATTGGCGTAGTGGTTCAAGAGCAGCCACAAATCCCTAACTTCTGCATAATGGTCTTGGTTTTTACACCAATAAAGTACTGCCCGTAGATTTCCTTCCTCTTCCTTTAACCTGTTGTAATGTATCCATTTTTCCCAATCTTCTCCGCCGTAACTGTAAGCAAAATCTAGATACCATCTCACCCAACGCATCCGTGCTTCCCTCTCAAAATCTGGGTAAGCGGCTAATTGTGCTAAGGCATACTCACGAGTCAGAGAAAGCATCTCGTATCGCTTAGTCTCTGGGTTCAGATTCACTAACGAGAGTTGCTGCAAACGTACCAAGCCATTACTGACAGAATCAGGATCGGATGTCAGTCCAGCAACTTCAGCCACAGCCGCTTGGATGGGAGCGTCAGGAAAAATCGCCAGTGACATGAGTAACTTGTGTGGTGGCTCTCCCTTCATACCTTGCACTGATTCCTCAAAGCAAAAACGAGCCACATCACCTGTAGCGGAGGCTAACTGCTCCAATACGAAGTTCAAAGAGTAGCCACTAGAAACTTGACCGAGTGCGTAGACAATAGCGAGAGGGATTCCCCCAGTGCGATCGTAGAGCAAGCTAGAGTCTTCATCTTGGATAGTTATACCTTTTTCTTCAGCTTGTTGCTGAATCAACTGCAAACCATCATTTAAGGGCAAGTTTCGCAGACTGATTGGCAGCAGGGCAATTCGTTCGCGGGTAGTAATTACTACTTTGACGCAAATGGGTARATTGTATAGAAAYTCWATAACCTCATYYCTGTCCTCTATAGTCTCCATATTGTCCACAATCAGAAGCGTTCGCTGTTTAGAAAGACATTGGCGTACACGATCGAATTGGTCATTAGGAGGAGATTGAATAATTGTAGAGTCGTTTAAGGCATTGGCAATCACCCGAAAAATTTCGCGCAGGTTACGCTGTCCTTGCTGCCGTTGCAAAATCATATCGGGAATCAGTTCTTGTTGTTTAGCTGAAGTGAAAATAATTGCATCAAATTTAGGTGCATCAGAACTGTTTTCGTTACTAGCTTCTAAGCACAGGTAAGCAGCTGCTAACACCAGCGCCGTTTTCCCTACGCCACCAATGCCATGTACTGTAATCATGTGAGCGCCATGCATAGGCAAAAGCCTTTCCAGTAGCTTTTTCATATCTGCCTCACGCCCAATAAATTCTGTGTAAGTTGGTGATGGCAGATTGTGGGGGATAGAGACGCTTTCGGCACTAGATGCAGCAACACCTCTGCGATATCCATGTCTCTCTAGAATGTAAATAAGGTTGCTCGACTTAACGCTGTTGTCTGGTTCTCCTGTCAAAGTTTCGATATCTCGATAGATATTGCTCAATCCCACTCTCACACTAGCGTTTTCCCTGCATAAGTCCTTACTTATCTTTGTCAAGCTATACCCACACAGCAACCCAAGTAACAGGTCTTTTTTAGTATTTTGCCTGTATCGCTCTTGAATTCTAGACTCCAAATCAGTCAGCAAACGATCTATATCCCAATCCTGTAAAACCTTTTGATACCAAGCTTTAGACAGATTCCCACGCTCTGACTGATCTGACATAAATATCACCCTATTAGTTTTGTTGTTAAATGTTGGTTAGCAACATTTTAACTAACAAAACTTTGAGTATGTTGTATTAGTAATTTTTAACTAACAAATTTTTAACATTGTTAATTACGCTATTTAGGGTCAATTTAGTAGGCTAATTACTAAGTTCATAATTGTTGGTAACAGGTTACAAAGGAGTACTGAATGAATAAACTAATTCAAACTGTAAGTATCTTGGTTGGTCTAAAACAATCTCGACTTTACTTTCCTGAAGAAAAACAAGTCTGTGTCTTTAATAAACTTCCGACACTTTACCGTGAGTTTACACCAAAATCTGTACAAGAATCAATCAACGAATTGCAAGAGCGATTAAAAACTCAAGGTTTACTTGCAGAGATTACTGGTAAATTTGACTTAGAGACAGACGAGGCAGTAAAAGAATTTCAAAAAAGAAATAATCTTCTAGCAGATGGAGTGGTTGGCCCGCTAACATGGGCTTGCCTTTTGTACCCAAAACTTTCTCGGAGTAAAAAAATTAAGTCCCCAGAATTAAGGATTGCAGTTAAGGAACTGCAAGTTATCCTTTATGATGAAGGCTTTTTGAAAAAAGAACCTACTAGCTATTTTGACAGTGCAACAGAAAGAGCGGTGAAACGCTTCCAAAGAATTTATGGATTGAAGAATGATGGCATTGTTGGGGCAGCAACTTGGGCAGTATTGCTGGGAATGCGACAAAAAATTGATAAAAGCTTTCCGAGGTTAATTTATTTTTTGTCGCCACAATCATGGTTTTTATGGGAGCAATTTTTGATGATTTGTTGCATCCTATTGGGTATTTATTATAGTCCTATACCAGGTCAAACTCCTAAATTAACTACTGCTTTAGCAACTGCGTATGGACTCACCTGTATAGTGCCTTTTTTGCTAGAAAATTTACCGATTAAGCCTTCAATCAAGCCTAGCTTATCTGTTTTGCAATATGCTCCTTATGTGTTAAATGGTATCTTTTGGAAACCAATTATTAATTTCTTGGGGCAATTGTTTAGTTAACCATTTGATAGTTCAATAATTGATGAGCAATCAAATTTTTTCATAGTGCTTTTAAAAAATTGCGATCGCTTACAGCCAAGCATAGGCGATCGCACTTCTACGCAGCATCAACAGGATTTTAACTCACAAGTTTTACAGATGCGATCGCACATCGAAGACACCCTACTCTTACCCATTGCTGAAATAGAAAAACGACCATTCAAAAATTAAATTGCCTTGTTCTTTGCACGCTTGCGTAAGGAAAAAATCAAGCAAAGGCGGGTGCGAGGATTGAACCCGCTAATCCCCACAATGGTGGAGACGTAACCGATAACCCTAAATTCTTCGGCCCCGAAAGGCAAGTTGCGAACAAGGATAACCCGCCATGTAAGTAATGAAGGATAAAGTGTTTCATCCTTTACCCTTCAGCAATATCTACAATTCACCCGTAGCTAGCATCTGGATGATCCGAGGTGTACCTGGGTCGAACCCTGCCAAATCCCAAGACAGCGAATCTTCAGGATCTACTAAAGTAATTTGGTAAGGTGTCAAGGTGACATACACCGCCTTGACGTTGGGATTTACCTTTTTGCGGTACTCCTTCAGCGCTTGACTTGGATGCTTATACCCAGCCCAGCTTTCCGAGTCAGTCCAAAAGCAGACTACATCTGCTTTAAACTTATTTTTAATCATCCAGTCATAAGCTACAGATGCATCCGTTCCACCAAAGTTTTGGTTGCTAGCTTTGCGAACCGCAGAACTAAAACTATCTTTGGCGGTGATACCTAATTCCCGGAATTCGGTAGCAAAGCCGCGAATCATGTAGTTTTTCTCTGCTTTTGCTGTCACCAGTGCCATTGTGGTGGCAATTTCACAGCAAGTCAGTCCCATATCTGCAACCATGCTACCCATAGAACCAGAAACGTCCACGGCGTGCATGAATACTTTACCTGTGGGTTGCACAACATCAAAAGACAGTTCAACCGCCTTTTCTAAAATGTCCACAATCCGAGGAACTGGATTCCAAGTTTTCTTACTGCGTCCTAATGTCCCACCAGATTGATATGTTTTGAGTGCTTTCAAAACATCAATCGGATGGATGCGACCTTTACGCAGATGTTCCTTGTTGTTGAGAACTGCTTCCACTCGCAGCAAGTTGGCACTTTCATCGGCTCGCAACACACCCAGTTCAGTTAAAGAACCCAAGTTACGCAACATTGCACCTATTGGCATTTCCTGAAATAGCAGCTGCCAAGCTTGCCGATCCATTTTGCCCACAGGTGCAGCCATTTCGTGAGTTAGGCGTCCTTGGGAAATAGCTTCATGGGTTTGGGCTGGATTCCGCTTCAGCCACTCATACCACCAAATCTGCGCCAACGCTTCTGAGGGGATATCTGCTGGCAATTCTTCCCAGCCTCTAACTACCCATTCAAAGAGTTGACGGTGATTTTCTGTAGGCGGTTTGACATGGAACAACCGCAATGCATCCCGGTGGGAAAAGCCTTGACGCTGTTGATATTTCAACAGTTGATAAGCTAAACCCTTGACATCTTCCCTTGAGAGCCAACTTTTACCAGCTTCTCGTACTACTTTGCCAAATCCCCGCAGAGATTTGGTGTAGTTCAACCATTCGTAGAAGTGGCTACCAGTGCGGACAATTTGTGGGAAGATTTCACCAAACGTCTGTTTTGCTTCTGGTGCTTCACCCATTGATAGCAACACTAAAGCCAAGATAGGCGCACTGTTATTGATGGCGCGTCCATCGCTAGCATACAAAATTTCTTCCGCTACACGACCGGGATTTTCAGCAACAGCTTGTCTGACAACTGTCACAAAATCCTCAGTTAATTCCTGTTTACCAGCGTAGTAAGTGCTTTTTGCTGTGCCAACTAACAAACAACGCCGCAGCATCTTCCCAATACCAGCATCAAACATCCAGCCGCCGGAACGTCCCTGAACCATTTCTGCTTCTCGTCCGGGGATAGGTTGATTTTGGGGTGTAGTTGTTTTCTTTTTAGTGAAGAAGTTGTAATTCATTGCTTCATCTCCCGGCCCTTGCGGGCAAAAATGAAAGGTGGCAGAGCAGGATTTGAACCTGCGACATCCGGCTTAAGAGGCGATAACCCTAATTCGTCGGCCTTTTCAGGCAAGGTGTGAACAAGGATGTTTTTCGGCGCTCTACCAACTGAGCTATCTGCCACATAAAAATTTTGGATTTTGGATTAAATTTAAAATCCAAAATTATTTGGTGTAGCGGAGCGGGATTTGAACCCGCGGCCTCTCGAACCCTAATCGATAACCCTAATTCGTCGGCCTTTGCAGGCAAGGGGTGAACAAGGATGTTTAGCGCTCTACCAAACTGAGCTACCCGCCACATAAAAATTTTGGATTTTAGATTTTGGATTGAATTTAAAATCTAAAATTAATTGGTGTAGTGGAGCGGGAATTGAACCCGCGACCTCCCGCTTGGCAGGCGATAACCCTCAATTCGTCGGCCTTTGCAGGCAAGGTGTGAATAAGGATATTTAGGCGCTCTATCCACTGAGCTACCCACCACATATAAATTCAAAACTCAGCACTACATTTGCTGTAGCGAAGTAGGATTTTTACCTACACCTCCAGAAGTTTGATCAAGGGTGTTTTAGTTATATGTGATAACCCTCGATACGTCGGCCCTTCCGGGCAAGGTGGGCGCTCTGCCATTTGAGCTATTCGCTACTGGTGAAAGCTAACTCCCTCATGAAAGTTGACTTGTATTATTAATGTAGTATATGTATTATCTATTGTCAAGGGTCTGGTAAGCCAATTTAGAATTATTGCTTTGTAAAGAAAAGTCTGAGAAGTATAAGTAAGCCATTGCTCAGAATTTTGGGAGCAGATTATCTAAGATGTATGGCGATCGCCATACATCACAACCCTCTTATTTTCTCTGTTAAAAACTTTTGCGCGTAGTTTACCGCCGTAGGCATCGCAAACCAATGTTAGATGAGCAAAAAGGTAATAAGTCTATAACACTTACTGAATAAAGCTTTTGCCGAAACTTTTGCCGCAACTTTGCCAAACGATACAAAAAAGTGTCTCAATTTTTGCCAATATAATATTATTTCCCAAAATTCACTTGGCAAAAATCGGCATGAGTGAGAAACCCATAGAAGGTAACGGTAAGGCTTTTCTCGTTCTACTTTTGCCCATCTCGTTTTTGATTATTTTCCTAGTTGCCACTTGGAGAATTTTACTGGCGGTAATTGTGCTGGTAATTGGCTTCAAGGTTTGGCAGGAATATCAATGGCAACAGTGGACTGTACGAGTTAACCCAATTTTTCATCAGTTAGTTCGCGAAAATCAGGGCAGACTTACGCCAATGGACTTGGCAATCAAGGGCAATTTTCCTGGAACAACAGCAAAACGCTACTTGGATGCTAAAGCCTCGGAATTTGGTGCGAGTATAGTCAACTCTGAAGAGGCAGGGCAGTCTTATTACTTTATAACTGCCAGCATTCTCGGCAATATTCTTGACAGTAGTGAGCCTGTTAAACAACTTCCGGCTCAACCAGTTACTAAAACTGCGCGATCGCTCTTAGCACCACCACCAACCCCACAGGAGGAAGAACTAGAAACCGAACCACTCCCACAGCAAACACATGAGGAAGCTAAACGATCGCTGGAAAAACAGTTAATTTTTGGCTCTCTGATTCAATCTGAACTTGCCAAAAGGCTAAATGTCTATTCCAGCACGGTTTATAAACGGCGAAACGATCCAGAGTTTCCTGAGTGGAGCCGCAGCAAAGACCCTGATGGTATTGCCTGGTCATACTCGGAAAAAACTAAAGAGTTTTTCCCAGTGGAGGAAGAAGGATGACAATATTAACAAGAAAGAATTCAGAAGTCAGGAGCCAGAAGGGGCTAAACGCCTCGCTACCGCTAACAGAATTGAATTATGTTTGACTGGCGGATAGCGAGTCCGCGAACGTCTGAATAAATGCCTTTAAGTTCCCACCAAAATGATAATGTAATGGTCTACTACAATTAGTGGCAAGTCTGAATCTTCCACTAATTGATTCTGAATTCTGAATTCTGAATTCTGTATTCTTCTTCAATTACTTTTGATTTTTGAATTCTAAACCCACAGCTTCGTTGATGGAATTTAATCCGCTTTGTTCTAGCTTGGAAAGTAAACCTGCTAAAATTCGGCGTACCATTAGCGGCCCTTCGTAAATCCAGCCTGTATAAACCTGGATCAAGCTAGCACCAGCAGTAATTTTTTCCCAAGCATCTTCAGCAGAAAAGATGCCACCAACGCCAATAATTGGCATTTGTCCTTGGGTTTGCTGCCAAATAAAACGAATTACCTCAGTGGAGCGATCGCGCAATGGTTCACCACTAATTCCGCCGGCTTCTTCCTGGGGTGATTTGCCAGTTTGGTCAATCACCTGGGTTTTCAATCCATCCCGGCTGATGGTGGTATTAGTGGCAATAATTCCCGCCAGTTGGTAGGTTTTAGCTAAAGAAATAATGTCAGCGATCGCTTCCCATGATAAATCTGGCGCTATCTTGACAAAAATTGGTTTTTGTGTATTATTTTCTTGTTGTAATAAATTCAAGATGGCACTGAGCATAGAAGCATCTTGGAGCGATCGCAACCCTGGTGTATTCGGAGAAGAGACATTAACAACAAAATAGTCTCCCAAATCCTTGAGTAAACGAAAACTATCGAGATAATCCTGTGCGGCTGCTTCTAGGAGAGTTATCTTAGATTTACCCAAATTTATCCCTATGGGTATTGCTTGGTTTAACTCATACTTTCCTTGTTCCAAACGTGCCGCCATTACTGCTGCACCACTGTTATTAAAACCCATCCGATTGAGAGCAGCTTTATCCAACGGTARGCGAAACAAACGRGGACGSGGATTTCCKGGTTGTGCGTGAAAAGTTACAGTTCCTAGTTCTGCAAAGCCAAAACCCAGGTTAGACCAAATGCTAGCAGCAACTCCATCCTTGTCGAACCCAGCCGCTAACCCTACGGGATTTGGAAAGTTTAGCCCAAACAAATTTTGTTCTAGGCGTGAATCATACAGACATAAAGACTGCTTTAAGCGTTGGTTTGCCCAACTTGAAGGGGTTTGCGATAGCCAATTAAAACTGCGAATCGTCTGCTGGTGTAACCACTCTGAATCGGTTTTTGCCAAATTGAACAAAAGTGGACGAATCGCAAGTTGATAAATATCCATTTCAATCCTTAACACTACGGAATTCGGTAGACTGCCGCGTCTCCTCTTGAGCTTGCCGGAGTTCGTCTTTAGCTTGTCGGAGTTCCTCTTTAGTTTGCCGTGCTTCCTCTTTAGCTTGTCGGAGTTCTTCTTTAGATAGCCGCACTTGTTCAGCAATCTGCCGCATTTCTTCAGCAGAATTTCTCATTTCTTCAGCAATCTGCCGCATTTCTTCGGCAGAATTTCTTATTTCTTCAGCAATCTGCCGCTGCTCCTCTTGTGAAAGCCGGAAATCTTCACCAGACTCTCGCTGCTTCTCTTCTGAGAGCCTGGTATCTTCGGCAGATTCTCGTTTTTCCTCTGAGACTTGTCTTTGCTCCTCTTGGGCATCAGACGAAGTTTCGACCATTTCTCTAGCACTCCATAAATCTAATTTCAAGAACCCCTTGCCTAGAACTTTCAGCAAACACTCGTGACAATATTACTTAGGGTGCTTTTCTGGGCATCTTATATATTACAAGTTATGTTAGCCAATAAATCAGATGGGGCAGCCACAAAAATCTATAGCCGCCGAACAGCAGATCCTCTCTTTGGGGCGCGTCCTCCAAAGTCTCAGAGAAGAAGATGATGTTGACGTTCTGATTGAAACTACTATTTCTTATCTCAAAGAAGAGTTTGACTACAAACTGATTTGGATTGCTCTTTACGATCGCCTGAATCACATATTATTTGGCAAAGGGGGCATCACACCCGATCGTGACACGAGCTTTTTACGCCAAAGGGTTGTTCTCAGCCCTGGGGATTTATTAGAGCAAGTAGTGATTGAACAGCATCCTTTGGGTATAGCTGATTTGCAAACTGAAATCCGTGCCCCCGAATGGCGAAAAATGGCCGAAAAATTTCACATCCAAGGAACGATTATTTTACCAATTCGCTATAAAGACCGTTGCTTGGGCTTGCTGTTATTGGGTTCAGAACGCTGGGGCTATTTACTGACAGGAGAAACAAAAGCACGTTTGATGATGGTTTTAGGTGAACTGGGGGCAGTGCTTTATCAAAATGAGATGCATAAGCAGCAGAAGCAAACCAGGCGAACCGAAGAGCCATTATTAGAATTGCTAGAAAATTTACGCACCCTCAGTAACCTGAATCAAAGACTTGAAGCAGCAGTGCAAGCAACTCATAAATTTGTCTCCCCCAACCGGACAAATGTTTACTGGTTTGAGCGAGAAGGGCGTTACTTTTGGTGTCGGACGAGCAATCAGTTAATCAAAACTGATCGCAATTCTAGTAGTCAGCAAGCAGCGGGAATGACTGTACAGGAGTTGAGCGATTTTTATTATGCTTTGGCAGTTAACCAAATAGTCTCCATCGGTGATGCACGCAGTTCTTTAAATAGTCATTTTACGGCAAAATTACTACAACGGTTGAAGGTGCGATCGCTCTTGGCAGCACCGATTATTTGGCAAAAGAACTTAGTAGGTTTTCTGGCGGTAGAAAGCAATGAACCTCGCATTTGGACAGACACAGACAAAAATTTCGTTCAGGGTGTTGCTGGTTTAATTTCCCTAGTTGCATCTACCGAAAGCATGGAAAGCACTATTAAACAGATTCAAGAGGATGCCCAACTGACTAGCCAAGTTGCCCAAGGTATCTATAGCGAACATGACCTTCAGACAACTTTACATAGTTGTGCTAAAAGAGTTTTAACTCGATTAGGTGCCACCCGCTTTTTGCTGTTGCAGTATGACCCTGAGCAGAAGAATTATCAATTTACTTACCAAAGTCAGCCCCAAAATCGCCGACCGTTGACATTTACCCTTCATGCTCTCAAAGAATTAGATGGGCAGCTTTTGCAAAGTTCAACTCAAGCGGTGGAAATTGAGAACTTAGATGAAGATTTACGCTTTTTTAACTGGCGTCCCTCGTTGTTAGAGAATAATGTGCGATCGCTACTTGTTTGTAAATGTACTCACGAACATATACCAGCAGCACTTTTAGTTATTACTCATGAAAGCCATCGTTCTTGGACAACCCTAGAAAAAGAATTGCTGTGGGCCGTTAGTCAACAGATTGGTGTAATTGTTCGTCAGTGGCAATTACATAACCGCACCACCCAGCAACAAAAAACTTCCCAGGCATTTGAGCAATGCTTACGCATCCTGACACAATCTCAGAACAGTATTGAAGTCGAAAACAAGCATTTAGAACGTACAGCACTAGAACAAATAGCATCAATTTTGGCCTGTCCCCTAGCACTAATGCTATCCTGGGCACCTGGTGACAGTTGGGCAGAAATTATCCCTGGAGTGATTGACAATAGCCAATTTGGGATTTTTTCTGATGTATCTATTTCTATCCAGGCTGAAGCCTTAATTCAATGGGCACTCGCTACAGAGAATTATCTGACTTTGAAGGTAGATAATTTACCTCCAGAAACTCGGAAATGGTTGAATATTCCAGACAAAAGTCAAATTTTGGTAATGGCATTACGTACAACTGCTGATTATGAAACCACTGGTGTAGTGTTGCTTGTAGACTATCAAGAGCGTCGCTGGTCAGAACAAAACCTCAGTGCAACAGCAACTCTAATTTCTCAATTAGCCTGGTGGCGTCGTGAAAAGCAAATTACCCGACTTCTAGAATCCACAACCGAAGAATTACGACAACTTAATTGGTACAAACATCGTCGTCTAGAGGAAATTCAAAGAATAACGGCGCACTCCCTTAAACAAATACATGATTTGGGCATTCCTGCGAATGAACTAACTCAGATGCGCTACCAGCTATTGCTGCGGCAGTTAGACCATACAGCCACCTCCATGAGTGGAATGCTAAAACTTGAGAACTGGCAACTACATATCAGTTGGGAAACGATGCCCATAGCCAGTTTACTGAAGCGATCGCTCGAACGGATCGAAAATTTACTCAAACAACAAAAGCTGTGGATTGGGGTACATGGTTTGGGACAACCGATTGACGAGCAAGAATCGCCCAAAAATTCTTCATTAATCAGAGGCGTTCCTAGTTCGAGCGCTCAATCTGCAATGGCGATCGCTGGTGATATTGTCAAAATTGAATTAGTTATCCATGAATTATTGGTTACTGCCTGTAACCGTTCTCAAACTGGTAGCAGAATTGATATTTGGTGTCGCCGTTTAGATGCGTCAAAAGCCTCAGATATAAAATATTCTTCTACAAGTACAGGGGCTGAACATCAGACATCGCTAGAATTATCGATCACATATAACGGTGCGATCGAACCACAGCTACTTACGGAACTACATGATAAGACACCTAAAGATGTGCTTGCTCCTTCCAAGCTCGACCAACTACCAGCTTTACATCTAGTGATCTGCCAAAACCTCATGCAAGAACTAGGAGGAGAATTGAATTTCTATCAGTTACCAGATAATCGGGTAGTCAGTCGCTTGTTGCTGCCGTTAGCTATTCATGATTCTTAGTGCAGCTTTGCCTGAAATCACGACAAATTAAGGGCTGAAATTTAAACGCAGATGCGCTTCTCTACGAGACGCTACGCGAACGCATTCCCACAGGGAAGGTTAGCACAATGTGAGTTGGACGGTTAGAAAACGGCAAGAGTTAGGCTATTAAACATATTGATCTTTTTATTATTTGGAACTGCAAACGGAAGAAAACCGTTTTCGTTCACAGTATTTGATCGTTTATCCTATCCTGGTTACTGATGCTTTATTCGCCTTGCTGATTCTGACCGGAATTTTCAGTCAATCAACGCTATGGCTATAGACTATGCACCTTAAGCAAACCGCATTGATATCAATCTTGACTTCGACAATTGGTACAGGCGATCGTTGCTTGATTTTACAGTGAGTTGCTTGCTCATCAAAAGATGCTCTGGCACCAACATCACTTATGTGAACTCCTCCCTACTGAATTTGTGAACTTCTCCCTACGGAATCCTTACGTAAATTCCAATTAAAAAACGCTCTTTTTTACTCAAGCTTTACAAGAAACTAGTGGATGCACGACTAGTATTAATATGTAACCAATTTACCTCACTACAGATTTAATAACTAAATTACTTATGCGGTTATTACTTATTTAAAGGTGTAAAACTGGTAAATAAAAGTTTGCCATTAAATAGAAGATTTCTTCTACATAAGACAAACATGGCTTGAAAAGTTCCCAAACTGACCATCCTGCTTGCCTATGATTTGTTCTTACTCATTAGTAAGGCAGTAGACAAGCATGACAAATTTGCAATCTTAACATCGTAAAAGAAAAACATAAAATTGTATGAAAAATTACACCAAAGTTGTAAAGCGTTTTTTGGCATTGGCTACTCCAGCGATCGCTACTTCGATATTGACAACCTTACCGAGCCAAGCTGCCACCATTGCATATTCTGAGTCAAAATTCAACATCAACAACTTTAGTAGCAGCCCTTTAGATGTTAGGACTTTGACTGATAATGTGACCACAGCAATTAGCACAGGTGGTCAAGTAACTGCTGATGCTAACGCTGAAGCTAAGTTTAATATCGATGCAAACAACTCTGCCTCTAATTTGTCCTTCAGCCAAGCTCAAGGTCAGGGTGATGGCTATACAGGGTCGGCGGAAAGCTTTGCTGGGATTATCGGTTATGATTTTATAGTAGATAAAGAGTTTTCTTTTGATTTCAGTGGCTTATTTAACCTTAAAACATCCATTGATGATGCAGTGACTGAACGTGCAAATGCTCGTGGAGAGTTTTTATATGAGTTATACGACAGCGATACTGGTAATCTTTTGGACTCTTTCAAGATTTCTGGAAATTTATCAACTATAGGTAACAATGATGCTTTTGTATTTGAACCGAGTAGTAACATAACTCTTGATTCAAGTCAGACTTCTATTGATAAATCTTTTGGCGGAACACAGGAATATGCTTTGACTAGCTTTAAGGGTAAATATTCCCGTACTTTCGATAAGTCAACTCGTTTATTATTAAGAGAATCTAAAATTAATCAGGTGAGCGTCTATACAATCCCAGAACCCTCAACAATTCTAGGTTCGCTGTTTAGTTGCACTATGTTTGGTGCTGTCTCAATACGCAAGCGTAAAAGAGCTTCTTCGGCTGCGTTGTTGGTTAATCAGGATTTAAGGTCTGTTTAGTATGTTTGCACTAAGAGAAGTTCAAGTCTGGGAAATCAGATTTATGGAAACCCCAAGTCATTAGGTATGCAGATAATTTTGTGATTTTGCACCCTGATAAACAAGCATTAAAGAAATGCAAATAAATAGCGATAAAAATGAAGTTGTCATCTAGAAGGGATGAAAGTGCGAACTCAATCCTCATGGATTACCCTGTAGAGGCTAGTAATCCCCCGATTATTTGGTTTGGACTGAATGAATCGCACTTTATTGCTGCGTTTTCGTCCCTACCCATTACACGCCCACACTTACAAACGTGTGTTCTAGTGGATAGTGTAGGTCATTGATGCTTTCTTAATTTAATCGCCCAATGCTTTTTTGTTGCTAAAAGCTATAGATTTTCGATCGTCCACAAGTTTCTGCCCTGATTTTTTGTAATCAACAGGGCGACAATCTTGTTATAACTGTGGATATCGTTTTAAACCCAAAGTACCCCTTTTACAGTTGTCATAAAACCAAGAGATAGAAGACTATGCTTGTCCTCCACTGGTAAGTCTTGCCATTGAGTTAAGTTCATTAGCAAAAGGAAAGTTAGCTGCAAATACAGCACAATAAATTCCATGATTTATGCAAATCTTTTTTAGCTGTATTTTTAATATTCATCCATAGCCAAACACAGCTATTTTAAATGAATTTTACAGTCAGAATTGCATTATCTACTGCTGTTATCCGGGCTAACTTTTCATAAGCTTTGAACTCAAAAACAAGCATAGTCATTCAGCAACGCCAAAGTGTCGCTTTTACCTACTGTCTTATACTACTATATGTGGTACAAGATAGAGGTATAAAAATATTCCTAACTAACTTTTATGGGCTATGTCCATAAAAGCTTCCTACAATTTGGTTATGCCAGCTTTATTAAACTTTTGCCGATGTATCGACAGATGCAATAACCTTATCACCATCAGTAATAGCGGCAGCAATACCGGCACCAATAGCACCTGAAATCTCAGCTGAAATACCGGATTTGTCTATTTTATAACTGCTCTTCTTAGCAGTAGAATAACCACGTGCATAAGCAGATGCAACTCCTCCTTGTACTTGACTAAGATCGGAAACTTCATCTTCACAAAAACTGAGATCGGAAATTCTTAATCGTTCCATAAAAAAGCTCTCTTTGAAAAACGAATGTATTGCTGAAAGTTTTGATAACTTTCAGCAATTTTTCTATTTATGCTACACTAGACTACATTGTAGTACTAAGGCATATTTAGCCGGCAGAAGAACTAGATGAACCGACACTAGCGGATAGGCTGTATTTCTTGGAGACAGCAACGGTGCTAGTGGCAATGCTGGTGATAGCGATGTTTTTACCAAAAGCGAATGCTATTGAATTAGCATCTGCAAAAGCTATTCCACCTTGAACATTCTCATTTTCAAGAACGGTTTCTACATGAGAAAGATCGTTGATAATCATGATTTTCTTTCCTAAGAGTTAGTAAGGTAAACTTGTTTGTTGTCGTGCCACTACAACTTGTTTTTTAGTAGCATACAAAGAATAGCACTATTAGAATTCAATGAATAGTAGTTTTACGTAAATTTTCTTTCGACAAATAAAAAACATTCTATTATCAAGTTAATGACACTTTCTAATATTTAGAGATTGCTTGAAAAGCATCTTGCTGTCTATTATCAAGTTAGTGACACTTTCTAATATTTAGAGATTGCTTGAAAAGTGTTTCATTATGGCTTTAGGCACTTTTACATTTCCTAACTTCCAGGGCTATTTAATTCGATCTATTAGGAATATTATCAACAGCATAGGCAATAAATTTGGTGAAGATAGTAATCGAAAAATTACTATCTTAAAGAGTCAATTTCAGTGCGTTAGCGTTGGCGTAGCCTTTCGTAGAGAAGCCTTGCCGC
The DNA here is from genome assembly GCA_003326195.1 of Nostoc punctiforme NIES-2108. Taxonomy (GTDB): domain Bacteria; phylum Cyanobacteriota; class Cyanobacteriia; order Cyanobacteriales; family Nostocaceae; genus Nostoc; species Nostoc punctiforme_A. The sequence goes on along the minus strand of LXQE01000075.1, from coordinate 309,081 downwards.
AGGCATCACCATTTTCTTGTGCAATCAGATTTTTTATTCATCTGATTTTTTTTGATTGAAACGCTTGTAAATCAGCACCTTTTAGGAAATGAAACACCCCTAACCCGTCAGGGGTGTTTCATAGCCTTCATTGGTAACAGTCAACTTAAGCTAAAACTCCTTTGAAATCTCGTTTCCAGCCTCTGTCTGGAAATGCTGCCTCCCATTACGCATTCCCAGCCTCCGACAGAGAGCGAAATAATCTCCTAAAAGCTTTTTCTAGACTGGCTTTAACCTTAATTTGAAACCAATGCAAGTCCTTGCCGCCCCTATAAATCTAGAAATAATTTGGGATAATTTTTTTTTTGCAAGTCCCTAAAAGAGAAGGATAGTAAGATTCAAAGCCTCTCTCTTCTTAGAAAAAATATTGCAAGTAAGTCTAAGGATAGATTGACAATATATTTATTCGTCGAATTTATCCTGCCTTCTTAGCAAACTGGTTATAATTATCTTCCATCTCCCTCAGAAATCAAATTCTCATATACACAGTATTTATATGGGACGTGTTCGTTCTAAATCTGACCTACCTACAAAAATGTGTCCGGTATGTCAACGTCCTTTCACATGGCGTAAAAAGTGGCAAGATTGTTGGGACGATGTGAAATATTGCTCAGAACGTTGTCGTCGTCGCCGTTCTGAAGCTCCAAATGAAACCAATCGCAATACAGACGCAAATAGCGCAAGAGATTAATGGAGTTACAGGTGCAACCTAAATTAATTATTCATGGAGGGGCTGGTAGTTCTCTCCACGGTAAAGGCGGATTAGAGGCGGTGCGCCGATCGCTCCATACAGTAATAGAAGAAGTTTATTCTCTGCTATTGTCAGGAGCAACTGCCTCTGAGGCAGTGGTGCAGGGTTGCCTAATGCTCGAAGACAACCCCCGTTTTAATGCTGGTACTGGTTCAGTATTACAATCTGATGGACAAATCCGTATGAGTGCTTCCTTGATGGATGGTGCATCAGGGCGGTTTAGTGGTGTGATTAATATCTCGCGGGTGAAAAATCCGATTGATTTAGCGCAATTTTTACAAAGCTCGCCAGACCGAGTGCTATCAGATTTCGGTTCGGCTGAGTTGGCGCGGGAAATGCAAATTCCCAGCTATAACGCTTTAACTGATTTGCGGTTACAAGAGTGGATACAAGAGCGCCAGGATAATTTTAAAAGCACAATGGCTGGCGTGGTAGCAGAACCCGAACTGTTAGAAACCAGCAATGCCGGACGCGGAACTATCGGTGTAGTAGCTTTAGATGCATCTGGTAAGCTAGCTGCTGGCACTTCTACTGGTGGTAAGGGATTTGAGCGGATTGGCAGGGTAAGTGATTCGGCGATGCCAGCAGGTAATTATGCGACTAGTAATGCTGGTGTTAGCTGTACTGGCATTGGCGAAGATATCATCGATGAGTGTTTAGCCGCACGGATTGTAGTGCGTGTCACTGATGGGATGTCATTGAAGGAGGCGATGCAGCGATCCTTTGGGGAAGCTCACGAGAACAAACGCGATTTAGGAGCGATCGCCTTAGATGCTAGTGGAGCGATCGCTTGGGGAAAAACTAGCGAAATCTTACTCGCCGCCTACCACGATGGCGAAAAAGTTGGTGACACCTTGGAATGGACTGGCAACGAACTGATCGGCTATTGTTGAATCAGTTTCAGGGCTTCGGCTAAAGTTTCTTGCTGGTCAACCATTGCGGCCAATTCTTGGGCTTCATAACGCCCCTCAAAAGCTTCTAGCGCCGCTCTTTTGAGTGCTACTTGATATCCTTGTTCCAGAATATCGATTAATTCTGCTTGATTCAAGTAAAAGCCACCGGATTTGCGGCGCTTGTTTATTTTGTTGATTTCCCGCACTGTATTTTCTATCGAAACATCCCAAGAGCGAGTAGAACGTTTTTCGGCCTTTTGTTTAATTAAATGGATGAGCAGAATCACACCATAACTATCAATTTTATTGATTTTGTCACTGAGGCTCATTTCTTCTAACTCATCCACCAACAGTAGCGCCTCATGGATTTTGCCTTGTTCTAGAAATTGCCTAAGTTCTAGCAGTTCTTCCATGCATGTTATATGTTGAGATTTTGGCTATAAACCACAGATTAACCGCAATTAACACCAATGAATTATTTATGTTGATCTGTGGTTTCATTTTCAACATTTTTCCTTCGCCAAGCTGGTTTCACCACCTGACGACTACGGGCAATTACCAGAGAGTCATCAGGCACATCTTCTGTCACAGTAGAACCAGCTGCAATATAGACATCATCTCCCAAGATGAGCGGAGCCACTAAAACGCTATTGGCGCCAGTTTTTGTCCGATCGCCTATTTTGGTACGGTGTTTCTTCACGCCGTCATAGTTGGCAGTAATTGTACCAGCACCAATATTCACCTGATTGCCGACAACTGTATCGCCTATATATGACAAATGTGCTGCATTGGTGCGATCGCCTAATTGCGTATTTTTTAACTCCACAAAATTCCCCACACGGCAACCAGCACCCACCTGTACCTGACCGCGCAAATGAGTATAAGGTCCAATTCGACTTCCGGCCTGCACGGTGCTATTTATGACTACTGAATATTGCACTGTGACATTTTCACTTAACTGACTATTTTCAATTAAACTCCCTGGCCCAATGTGACTTCCTGTTTGGATCGCCGTATTTCCCCGCAGGTGAGTTTGGGGTTCAATAATTACATCCGGCTGCAATTCCACTGTTTCATCAATGGTGATGCTTGTGGGGTCGATGAGGGTGACACCCGCCAGCATCCATTTTTCCTTGACTCGTTTTTGCAAAATTTCGGATGCTGTTGCCAGTTGCAAGCGATCGTTGATGCCGAGAATTTCTTGATAATCTTCCACATCCACTGCCATTACTTGTCCCACCTGAGTCACGGCATCGGTAAGATAGTATTCTTTTTGGGCATTGTTTGCCTGGAGGTGGGGAAGCACCTTTGCCAAATCTGGCCAGCGAAAGCAGTAAACTCCAGCGTTAATCCGCTGATTTTGTCTTTGAACAGCCGTACAATCCTTGTGTTCGACCATTTGCTGCACAATATTTTCATCGTTACAAAAAACGCGCCCGTAGCCTGTGGGGTCAGGTAGGTGCGAGGTGAGAATAGTGGCAGAGTTTTGATTTCGGACGTGAGTTTGTAACATCTGCTTAAGAGTTTCGCTGCGTATTAACGGTAAATCGCCGTTAAGTACCAGCAAATCTCCAGTGTAATTTTCCAAGTGAGGAAGTAATTGCTGGATAGCATGACCTGTCCCCAATTGCACAGTCTGTTCGACAAACTCCAAACAGGGAATTGAATGCATGGCGGCTTGCACCTCCTCGGATTGATATCCCACAATCACGATTCGCCGTGAGGGCGAAAGTGGTTCTACACTTTCGAGAACTCTCTCTACTAGCGATCGCCCACCCAAAGAATGTAAAACCTTGGGTAAGCGTGATTTCATCCGTGTGCCGCGTCCCGCCGCTAGAATTGCTACAACTACCATAATTAGCTATCAGCTATCAGTGAAATTGTGATTAATGCTGTTGGTACTTTAAAATCTCGGCTCAAATCATACCAGCTAATTATAGAAGACTGAAAATATTAAAGGAGTTGGAATTCAGGAGTCGGTATAACTTCACTCCTCAAAAGCAGAGATGATCGTAAATACCAATTAGCGTTCATGACGCAGCGACAAATCAATACTCCCTATTCCCCACTCCTCTCTTGTTCCTGACAAGAGCGAATAAACTCTGCAAACTGCTGCATTAATTTGGGGTTACGCCAACCGGAATCAGTTTCTTCTTGCATTACTAAAAGTGCTTCTGTTGAAGTAAAAGCTTTTTTGTAAGGTCGTTCACTGGTTAGGGCATCATAAATATCAATTAACTGAAACACTTGCGCCAGGTAGGGAATATCATCCTCCTTGAGTTGATCGGGGTAGCCTGAGCCATTCCAGCGTTCGTGGTGATGACGAATAATCGGAATTACACCCCGCATACTCCGTAGTGGCTGGCAGATTTTTTCTCCAATCAAAACGTGCTGCTGCATAATTTGCCAATCTTCAGGAGTGAGTTTGCCTTTTTTTAGCAGCACAGCATCGGGAATACCCACCTTACCGATATCGTGGAGATAACCACCCCACATCAAATCTCGAATTTGATAGCGTGAGAGGTTAAGGTATTCACCAAAAACTTGTCCCAGTTTTACTAGACGTTCGCAATGATTGCCTGTATTAGGATCGCGGCTTTCAATAGACATAGCAATGGAAAACAGTACTTGTTCGGCATGGTCTAAATCTTCATTAAGACGCTTTTGCCGCACCAAGGACTTTACACGCGCCGCCAGTTCTACCCGATCGAAGGGTTTAGTGAGAAAATCATCTCCTCCAACTTCAATTCCGCGAATGCGCGATCGCCTGTCATTTAACGCTGTAATAAAAATTACTGGGATTAGCCTAGTTTGCTCATCCTGTTTAAGCAATTGGCACACTTCAAATCCATCCATTCCTGGCATCATTACATCCAGCAAAATCAAATCTGGTTGTTTTTGAGTTACCAATCCCACAACAATAGAACCACAGTCCGCCTCAATCACTTCGTATCCTTCCATCCCCAAGAGGGCAACAGCAGTCATCCGACTGGCGGCATGATCGTCAACTACTAAAACCTTCGGCGGATCGAAATCAAACCCATTCACTTTAAAACCTTTGGCTTGTAGTGTTCTAGAGACCAATAAATCATCACCACAATTAACATCAGATTTTATCCAAGAAGACATTGCTTGCCTATCTTCAAGCATAAGGTCTCCTTGAGATAAGCCTAAAGAATAACTCTCCGCATTTTGCGATTCCACGGCATGATTTGAACCGATACTCTTCACTGTGCTAATGGGGTTTGACCCATTAACAATTTTTTCTGTAAAGCCTGTATGGTTGGATTTCCATTGAATCACAAAGGCACTCCAAGTTTTTGCACAAGTTAACAGTGTCAGATTTTAAAAACAAATTTAATATTCGACTGTATCTGAGTCCGAGTTCCGATATGGATTATGCATGATGTCAAGCTGCCGATCGGAATCTTTCGCAGCATGTATCTTTTATGTTACAAACAAGGTGTATCTTGTTGTCAAATTTTTTGCTTCTAATTCCAGTATGATAATTTCTCACAAATGTTAAATCAGGTTTTTTACGGAGATTTTTTAGCCTTGTGGCATCAGAAAGCGTTAAAATTGACTGCTTTATATCGAGATACCGGATTTTGAGTTTCAAGTCTTTATCAAGTCTTTATAATAATCATTAGATATAAATGTTTTTATTTTTATTCAGTTGTAACAATACCCAAGTACTGTTAGATGGTATGTGATATTAAGTACTAACATATAAATAAGCTATTTGGCTTGTAAAAACTCGTAGAATTAGCCTTGCAGTCCATAGGCGTAGCATATTGTATGATATTGTAATCAAACTACAAACTAGTGCCCATAAAATCCCTGCCTTGTGTCCCCAATAGCCACCTTTTTCGCCAATGAGAGGCAGGTTCTAGGCAAGAGGTTTGTTGCTCTTGTTGTCGCCGCCTAACTATGACTTCGGTTGGATCGCTCAATTGAGGATCGCGATAGGGAATAGCAGCACGAGTTAGCAAGTGTTCTTTTTCAACTTCTGAGAGGGTAGTGAGTGGGGAGTCGTCTTTAGACTCAGCATTTTTAGAATGTGTTGCCACAGTACCAGGCGATCGCCTTCCTACGGGTGGGGTAGAACCTATCACCAAGCCAGCAGCCAAAAGTGCTGTACGTACAGCAGGAGCACAAGAATAGGTGGCTAATAAACCATCTGGATGTAAACACAATGACAGCTGTTTAATAAATTCAACAGTCCATAATTGAGGACACTGTGGTGGTGAAAAGGGATCGAGGAAAATTGCATTTGCCCAGAAACCCGACTGACGTACTAGCGCAATCGTAGTTCTAGCATCGCCAATTAGTAGTTTCGCTTTCAGGCAAGGTGTTTGTACTTGATGCTCAAAAGCTAGCTTTTTCAAAATTTCAATATCAATATAGTTACAGTTCCAATTGTCGAACAACTGATGAGCGATCGCCGCTTGTGGAACTGCTGGATTCAGTTCTAAACCGATTACTTCAACACAACAACTAGGATTCACTGCCCAAATTGTTTGCAAAGCAGCAGCTGTGTTATATCCTAGACCATAACAAACATCCAATAGTCGCAAGATCGGTTTTTGCGCTGCTGTAGCCAGTTGAGTAGGTTCCACAAACTTGCAAAAACTTTCCTGCGTAGCTCCAGAATGGCTGTGAAAGGATTCACCAAACTCTTGAGAGACAAAGGTGAAAGAACCATCTGCTGTTAACTTAGGTGTAAAATTCTCTAAGTCTGACATCTTACAAAAAAATTAAATAATGACTAATGCCCAATTCCCAATTTGTTGTTTCGCCAGCTTGGCTGTTTAAACATCTAGAAGATCCGCAAGTCGTTATTGTGGATTGTCGCTTTTCTTTAGCCGATCCACACTTAGGACAACAACAGTATCAAACAAGTCATATAGAGGGGTCATGTTACTTAGATTTGAATCAGGATCTTTCCAGTCCAGTGGGTAAGCATGGCGGGAGACATCCTTTACCTAACACTAATGATATAGCTAACAAATTGGCAGCGATTGGGGTAAATTACCAAAAAAGTTTAGTTGTAGCTTATGATGATTCGCGCTTTGCCTTTGCAGCTCGTCTATGGTGGCTGTTGCGCTATCTAGGACATGAGCAAGTAGCAGTACTAGATGGCGGCTTGGCTGGATGGCAAAAAGCTGGGTATTCTGTTACAGATGTTATTCCTTCCCCCCGAATGGGTACGTTTGTGCCTCAAGTACAAACAGAAAAGGTGGTAAATATTACAGCGGTGAAAAGCCGGAAAGATAGCCACGAGGTAGTATTGGTAGATTCAAGAGAGAGCGATCGCTACCGAGGTGAACGAGAGCCAATTGATAAAATTGCTGGGCATATTCCCGGTGCAGTCAACTATCCCTGGCAAGAAGTTACAGACTCTTCCGGCTACCTACTTCCTCAAGAAGAACAACGGCGTCGGTGGGAAAAGCTAGAAACATCTGAAGAAATATTCGTATATTGCGGTTCTGGCGTTACTGCTTGTGTGAATTTACTTTCTTTAGAATTAGCTGGTATTAGCAAGGGGAAACTTTATGCTGGTAGCTGGAGTGATTGGATTTCCTATTTATAGTCATTAGTCATTAGTCACTTGTACTGAGCGTAGTCGAAGTATTGGTCATTGGTCATTAGTTTTTAATAAAGGATAAATCACAAAGGACAAATGACTAATGACAAAGGACAAATTTCAAAACTTACCTAATTGCAAACCATAATTAATACTGAAGAACCAGCCATCAAAATCAATGTTTTCGGCGGTTGAACTACCTAAACTTACTCCAGCTTGGACATTCATAAAAATGGTATCGGATATTCGGTAATTTAAGTGGCCGAATAGCCGATAAAATTCGTCTTCTCGATCGCGCTGTGTAAAGTCTGATAAACTCATTTGGTAGTCAATACCAACCTGGAGAGGCTTTTGCAAGTAGTAGTTCAGAGACACCCAAAAGGAATTGATTATCCGATTACGACTTTGGGGATCGGCAAAATTTACACTCAATTCGTAGAAGCTATCTAGGGTTAATCTTGAAGTTAAGGGATCTCGCCGTCCCAAAGACAGTTGTAGGGAATTTTCATTTAAAAAGCGATCGCCTGCTTTGAAGCTATCGAAGCGATCGCTGCTGTTGGCATAAAATAACTGTTGATTGCTCCAACTGATTTCTCCAAACATTCGTTGGGATAGCTGCTGGTAAATACTGAGATTGAATCTCAGCTGGTTGTAATGATATTCTGACTGATTTATATAACGAATCAGATTGCCATCAATTGAGCCATTTACAAAAGTATTAGATCCCAAAGGGAAATATGTAGAGGCTAGTGTCAGTCCAGAAATAATTAAACCATCTTCTATGGGACTATCATTTGAGGAAAAAATGTTACTCGTTTGGAAGTAGCCGACACGTCCTTGTAGATAGCCGATAGGTTTAAACTGAGGTACAGGTTGTTCTGTCGGTGGTGGTAGCTGTTGTTCTAGGGGTCGTAACCGTACCCGCAACCCCAATTCGCGATCGCTATTAGATTCAAATGGTAGTTTTGGCGATCGTAGCAGTTCTATCAACCTCTCTCGCCTTTGAGAATACTCTCTCTTAGGTAAATTTAATAGTTGCTCCTTTGAGTCTGAAGGAGATATGGGCAAATTATTTGGCGGAGATTCTAGCTGTGGCGGGTCATTTTGCTTTTGAGTATCTATAGGTTCTTCGGTTTGATCTGGGATTTGAGTCGTTTCTGGTGTTTGCTGTGCCAGATTTAACGGCATCCGAGAGTCTAAAGTATGTGACTCACTCGACAGCTTGCACAAAGAGTTAATTGCTTTTTGCTCCAACTTATGACATAACTGCTCATGAGTTACCTGTATACTTGCTAAATGATTAGGATGCAAAACATCTGTAATTGCAGATTCTGCCGCATCTACTTTAATGCAACACCAGCTTCCACCACTGGACGTTAACAAAATGCAAAAAAACAAATTTTTCCAGTTCTTGAGTCGCATCTGGTTAGATCGCATTGATTGCGTTTGGCAAATGTAGACCCACAAGCTGTATCGGAAGTTCCGACTACAAAGATACAGTTGATTGCATCTATTTTAGCTTTGTAGGTATATACTGAAACTACAAACTAAAATTAGTGCTTTTCGGATTTTTCCCAGATTTTTTTTGTAAAACTGAGATGCTCCGATAAAATTACTGCTTAAATTTTAGTGAAATACAGCCAGTGGATAATTTCACAACAAATCTTAGCAAGTTATTGTCCCCCATAATTAATGACTCTCTGCCTGAAGTGATTATAAAGGATTATATGTAAGGTACTTCTCGTTTATTTTTTTATATCAAATACTAACTTCCCAATTTCCCACAGACTTGATTTCATACAATTTCAGTTTCATAAGAAAAACTTAAATCAATTAAATACATATATTTCATTTATTATCTATTTGATGCATTAAATCTAAATTAAAATTTAAACTAATTTACCTAAAAAACTCTTACAACAATTAGCATTAGCTTAAACTTTAAATTTTATGATATTAGTTAAAGGTCAAAATTTCTCAAACTATGTTTTATAAATCGTTTCCATTATTGGTGATTGGTTTATGGGGACTTCTAGTACTGCCTTTGCAAAATCGGGTAAGTGCTATAACTCCTCTAACGCGAGCAGAGATTCAGAACCTCCGCAACATCGTACAACTAATACCCAAAGATAAATTGAAAAAACGTCCTGCTCGCAAATTAGATGCAATGACTCCTGGGGACGGGCTGTCAACTGGCCGAGCTTCTTTAGCAGATTTGCGTTTTAATGATGGCTCTTTGGCACGAGTTGGAGAACAGGCGTTATTTCAATTTTTGCCGAAGACTCGTGACTTTAAACTGACAAATGGGACTGTGTTGTTGCTCATCCCACCAGGAAAGGGGCAAACACGTATACAAACACCAAATGCAGCAGCAGCAATTCGTGGTTCAGCATTATTTGTACGCTACGACCAACAAACAGACACCACGATTGTGGGTGCGCTGACAAATAGCGGCATTGAAGTTTCTAACAAGAAAGCTTCTCAAACTCAGGTTTTGGAAGCAGGACAAATGGTGATTATAGTTAAAGGCGAATTTCAGAGGTTATATGATTTTGATCTAAGAAATTTTTATGAAACGAGCCAGATGGTTCGGGAACTTGATTTGAATAGGCAGAGTCCTGTGCCTACGACCGATCCTGCAATCACCAGTGTTCAAGCTGAAACTGCTGCGGCTTTGGAAGCACAGCCACCAATAAAAGGCGAGGAAATGCAGCTAACTCGTCCTAATAGCCCAACAGAACCAAAACCCGTAACGCCAACAGAACCAAAACCCGTAACGCCAACAGAACCAAAACCCGTAACGCCAACAGAACCAACACCCGTAATCTCAACAGAACCAAAACCCGTAACGCCAACAGAACCAACACCCGTAACTCCAACACCCGTAACCTCAACAGAWCCAACACCCGTAACGCCCGTAACTCCAACACCTGTAACCTCAACAGATCCAACACCCGTAACGCCAACACCTGTAACCTCAACAGATCCAACACCCGTAACGCCAACACCTGTAACCTCAACAGATCCAACACCCGTAACGCCCGTAACTCCAACACCTGTAACGCCAATAGATCCAACACCCGTAATTCCAACACCCGTAACGCCCGTAACTCCAACACCTTTAACCTCAACAGATCCAACACCCGTAACCCCAATAGATCCAACACCCGTAACTCCAGTAACTCCAACACCTGTAACGCCAATAGATCCAACACCCGTAACTCCAACACCCGTAACTCCAGTAACTCCAACACCTGTAACCCCAACACCTGTAACCCCAACACCTGTAACGCCAATAGATCCAACACCCGTAACTCCAGTAACTCCAACACCCGTAACTCCAGTAACTCCAACACCCGTAACTCCAACACCTGTAACCCCAACTGACTCTCCAAGTACATAAAAATTGCTAATGGGGGTAAAAAATGCTATTCAAACGCCGAAGGCAGTATGTTTTGTCATAATTTTGCGTAATTCCTGTGGAACTTAGCTGCTTCAATGCAGTAGCACAGACTTATGCTCGATTAGGGGCAGAACTATACAACTGTTAACTACTGCCTTTACTGCCACCAAAGCAAAAAGTGATATTCCCTACGACCAGATAGCATCAGCTAACGCTAGATTAAATCAAGGACAGGACTTACACAGCATTCACCGGATATCCTTATATAGTTCAATCACGTTCTGTGTGTAAGTTCCCAGGAACTCACTTGTTGCTAAAGAGAACATAAACTTATGGCTTTTGATTACGACCTGTTTGTAATTGGTGCGGGTTCTGGAGGTTTGGCGGCTTCCAAACGAGCGGCTAGCTACGGCGCAAAAGTGGCGATCGCTGAATATGATTTAGTTGGTGGCACTTGTGTGATTCGCGGTTGCGTTCCCAAAAAACTCATGGTCTATGGCTCTCACTTTCCCGAACTGTTCAGTGACGCTTCAGGCTATGGCTGGAAAGTAGGTAATGCTGAGTTTGATTGGGAATATTTCATTACATCTATAGATAAGGAAGTTCGGCGGCTGTCGCAGCTACACATCAACTTCTTAGAAAAAGCTGGAGTGGCACTAATTTCTGGTCGCGCCACATTGGTAGATCCCCACACTGTAGAAGTTAATGGACGTAAAATTACAGCAGACAAAATTTTAATTGCTGTTGGTGGGCGTCCTGTCAAGCCAGATTTACCAGGGATGGAACATGGCATTACCTCTAACGAAATCTTTCATCTAAAAGAACAACCAAAACACATCGTCATTATTGGCGCTGGTTATATCGGCACGGAATTTGCTTGTATTATGCGCGGTTTGGGTTCTGAGGTGACACAAATTACTAGAGGTGAAAAGATTTTAAATGGTTTTGATGAAGATGTCCGCATAGAAATTGAAGAGGGTATGACGAACCACGGAATTCGCTTGATTAAGAATAATGTGGTGAAAGCAATTGAACGTATCCCAGAAGGGTTGAAACTGACTTTATCAGGGGATGACCAAGAACCACTGATTGCCGATGTGTTTTTAGTAGCGACCGGTCGAACTCCCAATGTAGATGGATTAGGTTTAGAAAACGCTGGGATTGATGTTGTAGCTAGTTCTATCGAAGGGCCTGGATACCCAACCACAAATGCGATCGCAGTCAATGAATATAGTCAAACTAGTCAACCGAATATTTTTGCTGTTGGCGATGTCACCGACCGAATCAATTTAACTCCCGTGGCCATTGGCGAAGGTCGCGCCTTTGCCGATACTGAATTTGGGAATAATCGCCGCGAATTCAGTCACGAAACTGTGCCCACAGCCATATTTTCTAACCCAGAAGCGGCAACAGTCGGCTGGACAGAAGCCGAAGCACGGGAAAAACTTGGTGATGCCGTCAAAATTTTTCGCACTCGCTTTCGCCCCATGTACCACAGTTTGACTGGTAAGCAAGAAAAGACAATAATGAAGTTGGTAGTTGATGGCAACACAGACAAAGTTCTAGGCGCTCACATGGTAGGTGAAAGTGCCGCTGAGATTATCCAAGGTGTAGCGATCGCAGTCAAGATGGGCGCAACCAAAAAAGACTTTGATGCTACTGTGGGTGTCCATCCCTCAGCCGCAGAGGAATTTGTCACAATGCGCTAATAAAACTTAGGAGTGAGGAGTTCTGAGTTATGAATTATAAGTGAGCCACAACAATTGATAAATCTTTATTTATCAACACTCAATAATTTTTAACTCCTAACTATTGACAACTTTGGACTACGTATATCTTCACGGATTTGCTTCTAGCCCTAAATCTGCCAAAGCGCAGGATATAGGCGATCGCTTTACCCAAATTCAAACAAATCTGAAAATTCCCGATCTCAATGCTGGCGATTTTTCCCAATTGACAATCACTCGTCAGCTCACTCAAGTGGCCGCAGAATTCAGCAATGATTCTACACCAGTAACACTCATTGGCTCAAGTTTGGGTGGTTTGACCGCTGCCCACTTGGGACAACAAAGTTTGCAAGTGCAACGCTTAGTTTTGCTAGCACCAGCTTTCGGGTTTTTATCCCATTGGTTGCCTAAGCTAGGGGATGAAGAAGTACAGCGTTGGCAACAGGAAAAATATATCATGGTCTACCACTATGGGGAGCAGCGCCCACTTCCCTTAAGTTACGATTTCGTTACAGATGCTGCCCAATACCAAGAAAAGCTTTTGCAACGCCCTAGCTCCACGCTGATTTTGCATGGGAAAAAGGATGAAGTCATTCCCATAGAAGCTAGTCAGGACTTTGCGCAATCGCGTCCTTGGGTGGAGTTAGTCGAACTCGACAGCGATCACGCCTTGAGTAATGTTATGGAAGAAATTTGGCAGTCAATTCGCCTCTTTTGCCAATTACCTTGAAGTTGTAAAATATTAGACTCACACATAACTAATGTCCTTAGTCATTTGTCCTTTGTTAGTTACTAATGACCAATGACTAATGACCAATGACTAATGACCAATGACTAATGACCAATGACTAATGACTAAAACTATGCTTCCCTTCATTCGGTCAGATTTAGCCCAATTCACTGCTTATAAACCTCACCCCAGTAGCGATACAGCCGATTCTGTCGCCACACAGTTCGATCGGCTAGATACAAATGAAAGCCCTTACGATTTACCACCTGAGTTAAAAGAGAAGCTGGCGTGGACGTATCAGCAAGTAATTGAAACAAATCGTTATCCCGATGGTGGACATGAAACACTTAAGGATGCGATCGCTAAGTACGTTAATCAGTCAGCCGCCCTCTCATCATCCTTGTTTACTGCTGCCAATATTTCTGTTGGTAATGGTTCAGATGAAATTATCCGCTCTTTATTAATCGCCACCTGTCTAGGAGGAGAAGGTTCAATTCTCGTTGCCAATCCCACTTTCTCTATGTACGGGATTTTGGCACAAACTTTGGGCATTCCTGTGGTGGCGGTGGGGAGAAATGAAACAAATTTTGAAATTGACATAAGCGCCGCACAGTCTGCGATCGAACAAACTCAAAATCCCCCGATTCGCGTGGTTTTCGTAGTGCATCCCAATTCGCCGACTGCCAACAGCTTAACTGCGGCAGAGTTGGCATGGCTAAGAAGTTTGCCACAGGATATTTTAGTAGTAATTGATGAAGCTTACTTTGAATTCAGCCAAACTACCCTAGTAGGTGAATTAGCACAACATCCTAATTGGGTGATATTACGCACTTTTTCTAAAGCTTTCCGATTAGCATCTCTCCGTATTGGTTATTGCGTCGCTCATTCCGAAGCGATCGCCATTTTAGAAAAAGTTCGCTTACCCTATAATCTCCCCAGTTTTTCCATAGCAGCAGCATTAGTTGGTTTACAAAATCGTACACTTTTGCTGGAATCAATTCCCCAGACCCTGAGTGAACGAGCCAAACTCATCGAAATTTTATCCCAGCAACCAGAACTACAAGTCACCCCAAGTGCTGCCAACTTTATTTACCTGCGTCTTAAACCAAATAGCTTTAATTCACAAGATGCTGCTTTAAAAACTTTCCACCAGAAACTTAGAACACTCGGCACTCTTGTACGGCACATTAGCGGAGGATTGCGAATTACTGTCGGAACGATAGAGGAGAATGGTCGCACCGTTAATCGAGTAAAAGCTGCTTTGGCAAATTTGTCATCTTAGCAATTTACTCAGTAATTAAACCTGCTATTCACCTCACTGCCCAAACGGCGTACTACTCCAACTGTTTGTGGCAGCACACCCACTAAAAGAGCAAAGGCAACATCCGGCAAAAGAGACACTATTTCTGGTGGAAAGTATTGTTCAAATTGATCGAGAATTTTCTGTACTCGCTGCCCAGGCAGTGGGTTTTCTGTAATTTGTTTGATCAATCGAATCCACTGTCGCCTAATCAAGTAAGCCTTCTGGCGTTCTTCATTAGATTCAGGAGTTAATAAAGACAGATTACCTATGGGCAGTGCCCTTTGGCAATCACAATCATAATCCCCACCGACAGCAGCCCCAGGCCCAGCAAACTCTGCATGGTAGCGTTTAAAGAGTATTAATCCATTTCGCCTACGACTATTGACGATGAAAACTTCTCCACTGTGCAAACGTGTAAGGATATCCGAGCCTTGCGATTGCTCAGTTCCGTCTGACATGACAACAGAGTCAAGGAAAGTAGTTTCAGGGTAATAAGTTGATACCATAGAGGTCTGATAGCGTCGATGCTGTTCGCTATCCATGTTTTTTAAACTTTTAATGAATGTTGTTGTAGTATGCACTTCAAAACGGAACTAGCTGTTATATCAAATCAAGTTTTTGAATTCTTTTATTATCAAGACCTTTCTAGTCAATCTCACTAAAAATAGCAATGTATAGGCGTTGTTTCAGTAATTAAGTGATTATATTTTATGAGATATAACTAGATTTGTCTGTAAACTATACTAGTGTTTTCTTAAAGTTTTTATAAAGATGAATATATGAATTACAAAGTTATTATGAGGAAGTAATGATTTCTTTCAACGCGATTTAGCGTATGTTCCTATTATAGTCCATTTTCATCTATATCGATTGCTTTAAAAAATTTGTTAAGCATAAATCCCAAAAGCTAAATTTAACATTTTTTAATATTAAAAATATTTGCCAAAAAGATAATTTGTTTATAGCGACGAGGGCATTTTTCGTAAAAAATTAAAATAAAATATTCTTTTGATAAAAAATTATCAAAAGCTTTTTACTCGCTTCGTAAATTAACAAACATGTTTGAGTTTTGATTTATTAAGACTCCTATTTGATTGCGTGAAAAAACTTAGTATAACTCAAAGAGCCTTCTTTATCGTTAGCTCTTGCCTGCTAAATCAAGTAAGTCCTGGAAATCAAAGCGGATTTATATGGATATTTAGCTAATATTGGCTAAATTTCTAATTAAACCCCGTTCATTTGAAAACCTAGAGTTCTTAATAAGAGTATATTATCTAGTCCTGGCTTGAGTTTTGAGCTTTCTCTGAGTCAAAATAATTGTGGTTATAAAGGTAGACGTGGTTTAGCTTATTTTGTGTTTGATTACCGCTATGAGTTACAGATTTTATCGAATTAATTGGAATGGAATACAAAACTTGACAATTGCCAAAACAAAACTCAGAGAATGGAATCAGCACTCAGGTGCTTATGCAATAACATCTGGCTTGAGCGTCTTAGAAGAAGTGTATTCCAATTAGATTCGACTTTATGCACTCGATATCCCAGCTTGAAATAAAGCTGTCGTGCTTGATGGTTATTTTCTAAAACATGGAGATATAAGTCTTGAAATCCCCACTCGCGAGAGACTTTTTCACAGCTAGTAAGTAATCCTGAAGCCACACCATGTCTACGGTATTTTGGGTGAACCGCTAAATTAGATAAGTAAGGAAAACCTACACCAATTTGGCTCCATGAATCACTACTGTAGCGTACACCCATTTCCACACTTCCTACTAAGTTATTAGCCTCACCAGTAGTAGCTTCAAGGGCAACTAAGCACAGATGACGGGGCGCAGGTGATGCCATCCGATGCCTTAAGTCTTCGTAAATACCCAGATGTAGCAACGGAAAAGCCCATCCCCATATACCCTTGTGGGAGTGAAAGCTTTCAGTAATAATTTGGGCAACACCAATCAAATCAGCAGGTGTAGCTGTACGAATTTGGAATTGGCAGGATGCTGGATCGATTGGCTGTTGGTGGTATGGGTGAAAAAACCGATATTTCAAGGCTAGTTTAGTATTGATTTTATTCAACAAAAATTTTCTCAAATATCCTAAAACAAGATTTAAACTAAATCAGAACTTAAGAGTTGCCCAGGAGATTTAACTGAACCAATATTGCTAATTCGCTTTTGCTTGTCGATTAAACAAATTTTTACACTTTAGTTTTGAGTTTTATAACCTGCATTTTTGAAAGAGTATTAGGAGTTACAACTTCATAAATCTATAACCTTAAATTCAGTATATTCATTGCATACCTTGTTTTAGGTGGACAGAATATCAAACTGATTGCCACAAAAACATCTGTAAAGTGATAGAGCTTTGAGCGAGTGGGCAGAGGAATAGCATAACTTGTCTGTAAGCAGCATCTCCAAAATTGTTAAGTAAGTACACTATTGGCAAACTCTGGTTTCAAACCACCCTTGGTTACAGTACTGAACTTGTTTTTTGCAGTTACCGCTACACTTATACTACTTTGCTACCAAGTTATCCAAATAGGCTGTACAGGTACTGGGATAAGAATCTGTAAGGTTTCCTAAACCCTAATTTCTAACTCCTCAACCACTATCACTTGTCTTAATGATAGTTCTGATTGCTAAATTAGAAAGAGGTATTTGTCTAATAGTATACTTTGGCTTTAAATCTTATTGTTCTAATTTCACTGACTCTACCATGACTACCATAAATAAAATTTACCTGCAAGTGTTATTACAACAGCTGTGGAGGGAAAACTTAATATGCAGCTTTATCTGGATTTTTCAGATGGCTATGAGCGCTGTATGTATTATCAGACATTGCTCACAGGAGGTGAAAAAAGATTTGGCAAGCAAGCGTCGACTCTGTAACACTAAAACTGGCAATGAAAGTAATTACACTGCACCAACGCAAATGGTAATCGGCACAAGCAATTGAGACGAATTACTGTGAGTAAACGCTCCTACACTCAGCAGTCATGTAGCCAAATAGCCCTATTGGTCAAAATGCTCTGCTCTTACCTGACTCAGAAAAATTCTTACCTGATCAGATTATTCTTTATCCGACTGCCGTTGCAGCAGGAAAGCGGTGCATGAAATCCCAAGCAAACAGTAAGCCTAAAATTTTGGTTGTCGATGATGAACCAGACAACCTTGACTTGCTTTACCGCACTTTCTATCGTGATTATAAGGTGCTAAGGGCAACCTCTGGCCCTGCGGCACTCGATCTGCTGGCTCAAGAGGGAGAGATCGCGGTGATCATCTCCGATCAGCGGATGCCGATGATGAGCGGTACAGAATTTTTGAGCCTAACAGCAACTCAATATCCAGATATTATCCGGATTATTTTAACTGGCTACACCGATGTCGAAGACTTGGTGGAAGCAATTAATGCTGGCAAGGTATTTAAATATGTAACCAAACCGTGGGAAGCGGAGGAACTAAAAGCAGTGGTACGTCAAGCTTTGGATACCCACAATGTCCTCAAAGCTAGAACCCGCGAACTTACCCGCACACTCCGTCAAGAATCGCTGCTGAATACCGTTACCAATACGATTCGCAGTGCTTTAGACTACAGACAAATTTTGCAAGCAATTGTAGACACAGTGGGTCACATGTTGGAGGTGGATGTTTGTCTGCTACGTTCCTTTCAAGATGAGCAGTTGGCGGATAAAGGGTTTATTTATCAAAAGCCTGTTTCTGAAGAAGCAGAGGTGCAGGAGAGCAAAGAGGAAGTAGCAGTAAGTCTTTCCACTCTGCCCGCTATATCCTCTGCAACTCCTCTGCCTCTTTTGGCTCAGACGGTGTGGGAAACCCGCGAAGTTCAGGTGATTCACGATGTGATTGATGATGAGCGCATTCACGGTAACACTCCCGAACTGCGTGAGCGTGGGCAAGCTTTTGCTGCTGCTAACATTTGTTCTAGTTTGGTTGTGCCATTGATCTGCCAACAAGAACTGATGGCAGTGTTAGCACTGCACCAGTGTTCTGTTCCTCGGTTCTGGGGGGATGATGAGGTGCAGCTAGTTTTGATGGTAGCGGATCAGGCAGCCTTGGCTTTGTCTCAAGCTTATGCTTACGAACAAGTACGTGCCCTTGCCAAGCGAGAGAGCTTGATTAATACGATTACTAGCGCGATTCGCTCTAGCCTAGATCCTCAAGATATCTTTGCGGCGATCACTCAGCAATTGGGACAAGCTTTACAAGTCGATGGCTGTGTCTTGTCTTTGTGGACTGAGGAAGATGAGTTTGTTGAGTGTGTGGCCTTGTATGACAGTTTTCAACATCTAGAAAATTTAAGTAGGCACAGCCCGTCGCAGGCATCGCCAACCCCAGACAATAGCTCAAGTAGCAATAATCATCTACCAAGCCAGAGATTACCCTATTCTCAAGCATCTATACAGGAGAATCCCATCCTCCAACAAATGCTACAGACACATGAACCTGTGGTAATTGGTAATGTGAGCCATGCTCCCTCGGATGTGCGGGGTTTTGATTTGCCTTTAAAAATGCCAGCGCGATCGCTAATGTTTGTGCCATTATTGGCTGATGGCAAATGTATTGGTAGTATTACTTTGCATGAAGGTAAAAAAGTGCGTCAGTGGTTGCCATCTGATATCGATTTGGCGAAAGCAGTAGCAGCGCAAGCCGCGATCGCCGTGCAGCAGTCACACTTGTATCAAAAAACTCGCCAACAAGCTGAACGCCTACTGGAATTAGACAAACAAAAAACCGAATTTTTCCAAAATATTTCCCATGAGTTTCGCACACCGATTACCTTGATTCAAGGGCCTTTAGAGTCGGCGGTGGCGGCTGGTGAGGGATTATCTTACTCTCAAAGTGCGATCGCCCTGCGTAACTCCCGCCGCCTGCTGCGACTGGTAAATCAACTCCTGGATTTACAACGCCTAGATGCGGGGAGAATGCAGCCAAATTTCCATCCCTGCGATTTAGTCGAATTTGTCAGCCAAATAGTGGAATCTTTTCGTCCCTACTGCGAGAAAAAGAAACTGCATCTCGTTACCCAGCTAGATGAATGTTCTACGGTGTACTTGGACATGGAAAAATTTGACAAGGTGGTTTATAACCTTCTGTCAAATGCCATGAAGTTTACTCCTGAAGGTGGGACGATCAGTGTCAGACTAAAATCTGAGCGCGATCGTTGCATATTGCAAGTACAAGATACTGGAATTGGTATTGTTAAAGAACAAATTCCTCACCTATTTGAGCGCTTTCGCCAAGCTGAAGGTTCAGCAAACCGTTCCTATGAAGGCAGTGGTTTGGGTTTAGCTTTAGTTAAAGAATTAGTAGAATTACATGGTGGTCAAGTCACTGTGGAATCAGTTTATGGTAAAGGCACTACCTTTAGTTTATGGCTGGTGACTGGGAATGCTCATTTACCTGCACAGCAAGTACTAGAAACGCCTACCGAACTGAATACGAGCCGTGCTAGCGTAGAATTGGCTGATTTAGAATTAGTAGAGTCAACAACAGACAATATTGAAGATATTACAATAAATCTCTCCTCCAGTGTTGATACTAAAGACTCAGCACTTAAGACTCAGCACTCAATTTTAGTTGTAGATGACAATCCCGATTTGCGAACCTATGTATCTGAGATTTTCCGCCGCAATGGCTATCATGTACAGACGGCTCGTAACGGTCATGAAGGGCACAGTAAAGCTAAAGAAATTATACCCAGTTTGATTGTGACTGACTTAATGATGCCCTTAGTGAGCGGACTTGAGATGATTCAGATGATCCGCCATGAGGAGACGTTGAAAGGAACACCAATTATTCTCCTGACAGCGAAAGTAGATGAGGAAACCCGCATTGAAGGTACAGAACATGGCGCGGACGCTTATTTAGCAAAACCATTCAACGATCGGGAACTTTTGGCAGAAGTTCGCAATCTTTTAGCATTAAAAGAAAATGAACGGCGAATCGTGGAGTTAAATACTTATCTAACAGAATCGGTGCTAAAGCGCTTTTTGCCTGCTGTGTTGGTGCAAAAAGCCGCAACCGGAGATTTAACGTTAGATTTGCGCCCAGAACCACGCTTAATTACAGTTTTGTTTAGTGATATCGTAGGTTTTACACAGCTATCAAATACTCTCAGATCCCGACGAGTCGCAGAATTGCTAAATGAATATTTAGAAGCTATGACCAAGGTTGTATTTGGCAATGGCGGCACTGTAGATAAATTTATGGGAGATGCTATTTTAGCTTTATATGGAGCGCCAGAAGAACTAACCCCCAATGAACAAGTGCGTCGTGCCATCAATACAGCAAGAGCCATGCACCGCTCACTGGCTGACTTGAATCAGCGCTGGCGAGACCAAGGTGTATTCGATGGTGACAGACTTACTAGCGTACAGTTCCGATGTGGTATCCACCAAGGGACTGCTGTTGTGGGGATGTTTGGTAGCGCTGAACGTGCGGATTATACTGCTATTGGCCCAAGTGTGAATATTGCTGCCAGGTTGCAAGCTGCTGCACTTCCCGGTACAATCCTGGTTTCTGCTGCCGTAGCAGATTATTTACAGGAAGGAGAAATTACTAAAGGTAGTCCGCTAGAACTTAAAGGAGTAGATGAAACAGTTTTGACTTTCGCTGTTTCACCAGAGGTAATGGTTAATCGCTAAAATTTAGACTGGTATTTTAAAGCATTACCAATGAGTAACAGTGCCTAATCATATCCAGTTTATATAATATGACACCATCGGTTGCAGATAAAACTCCAATTCCAGCCAAGGTCTGGAGACGACACACCGATCCACCAGGTTTGTGGATTTTTGTCGTTGTCAGTTCAGTCTCTCTGCACTTGCTGGTGTTCTGGTTGATGCGCTCATCTAATGCATTTAGTCTGTGGTTTCCCCAGCAAAATCAATCTGCTGTTCCCATCGAATTGATAGAAATTGCTCCTAAAACAAAATCAATAATCAAATCAAAATCAACAGCCAAAATAGTTTCGTCAAAACCACTATCCTCAACTCAAAAGTCTGTACCAGCACGTTCATCACAAACAGCACCAACTACGCCTATAAATCAGGATTTTGGCGCAATAAATACCCCTAAGAATCTCCAGAAAAAGAGCCGAATTTACGCCTCTCAACCTAATAGCGAACCTTCTAGACAGCAGATAGTCCCCACGCCAGCACCTACACCTAAAACCACACCAAAACCTACACCTAAAGTCACACCCGCACCGATACCGATACCTAAAGCCACACCGACACCTACACTTCCAGTCGGTAATTTACCTTGGAACCGTCGTCAAGAAATTAAACTGGGAAAGGGAACGCAACTACCAACAGGTATCCCATCAAATCGACCAGTTTCAGAACCTGAAAATAGGGAAACTCCACCAACTTCAACTAGGGAAACTCCACCAACTTCGACTAGAGAAACTCCACCAACTTCAACTAGAGAAACTCCACCAATTCCTACTGGGGGAGCATCGGTAGCAATAGTAGCTCCCTTATCTAGAGATGAAGTGATTAGCTTGATACAATCAAAAGGATTCCGACAAGATGCTTTACCCGACGTTATCGCTTTATACAAAGGAAGCAACACAAAACAATTAGACCCAAGTTTTCTTGTCCACAATTCGGGGCTTGAGCCAGCACAACTCTTGGCTAGCTTAATAATTGATAACAATGGTAATTTTAAACAAGCCGTAGTTCTAGAAATAGAACCAGTAGCACTGCAAAGTGAAAAAAGCATATACGAGCAAGCCCTCAATGAAGTTTTCAAAACAGAAAACTTTCTTGCTGCCCACAATAACAATGGCACAAAACCAGAATTAAGCAATCTGTATGTCAGGATTACAATCCAATCCGCCAATTCCAAGTAAATACTTGAATTTTGGCAGAAGCTGTGTTATATTGATAGGGTTGGAAATTTGCGGGCGTAGTTTAGTGGTAAAACTATAGCCTTCCAAGCTATTAATGCGGGTTCGATTCCCGCCGCCCGCTTAGAAAAAACTCTCAAATATGTGAGAGCAAGAAGTCAGTCTGAATCTTGGTAAAATAACTAATTAAACAGCAATTCTAGATTTTGCAATGTGTAAAATTAGCTTGACACTGATAGTAGGCAAATTCAAGATGGGATGAGGAATCAAGAAGACTTTCTTCAACGACATCCGCATCCTGGCTATTTAGCTATTTGTTGTTTGATAGTTGGCAGTACCCTGGAAATAATCCCAATAAGTTTTGCTTTTTTGAATTTAGAATTGCTGCTAATTGAGATTTTCTAGGCGAATGCGTGGATCGGCTGCTTTGAGCATCAAATCGGCGATTAAATTGCCAACAATCAGCAGTACTGCGCCCATTATCAAGCTTGCCATTAATAAATATAAATCTTGAGCTTGTAAAGCCTGTAAAGCCAATCTCCCTAAACCAGGCCAGTTAAAGAAAAATTCGGCTATGAAAGCACCATTTAATAAACCAGCTAATTCAAAACCCAATAACGTAATTAAGGGATTTATGGCGTTGCGGAGTGCATGAACGTAGATGACGCGGTTTTCTGGCAAACCTTTGGCACGAGCTGTTTGGATGTAGTCTTGACGCAGAACATCCAATAATTCGCCGCGAGTGATGCGTTGCAAACCAGCAAAACTAGTAATTGAGAGTGCGATCGTTGGTAAAATCATGTGCCAGCCGATATCTAAGATTCTGCCAAACCACGACAGTTCTGAGTGATTGATGCTAGTCATACTACCCACTGGGAACAGCGGTGAGGTGATTTGGGCTAAAACCAGCAGCGCTAAGGCAGTGATGAAACTCGGAAAGCCTTGTCCAGCGTAACTAATCACCTGTAAAATCCGGTCTGCTGGCTTATTTTGTTTGACAGCGGCAAAGATCCCTAGAGGGATGGCGATCGCCCATGTGACAATTAAAGATGCGATCGCTAATAGCAAAGTCGCTGGTACTCGTTCCCACAACAGCGATGCCACTGAACGTTGATAAATAAAACTCGTGCCAAAATCCCCTTTGGTCAAGATTCGCCATAGCCACAGCCCAAATTGCTCTGGCCAAGACTTATCCAGACCAAACTGCCGTTTGATTTCCTCAATTCTTTCTGGAGATATTTTCGGATTTTGCCGCAGCGTATCTACATAATCACCGGGAGCGAGTTGAATGATGAAAAATGACAACGCTGACGCCAACAACAAAGTTAGCAGTGCCTGCAATAGCCGCTTTGCCACATAAACAAAAGTTTCGCTCGTGACTAGCCCGATTAGCCAATCCCGACCTGTCTCCAAGGAAATTTTCGTAGATGTCATTTATATTTTGTCCTTTGTCATTTATATTTTGTCCTTCGTCATTTGTCTTTCGTCATTTGCCAGTTGTTTTGCTATTGACCAATGATTAATGACTAATGACCAATGACTAATGACTAATATTCAATTAAAGAGATAATCGGCACATCCGGCAAATATCTACGCCCTTGTAAATCCCGTAGCTCGATAATAAACCCAAATCCTACTAGTTCGCAGCCAATTTTCTGCACCAACTTTGCTGTAGCACTCGCAGTTCCACCTGTGGCAATCAAATCGTCCACAATCAAAACTCGGCTACCTTGGTGTAAAGCGTCTTGATGCACTTCTAGGCAGTCTGTACCATACTCTAATTCATATTCAATTGAGTGAACGGCTGCTGGTAACTTCCCTTTTTTACGGATGGGAATAAAACCAGCTCCTAATTTATAAGCCAGAGGTGCACCAAAAATAAATCCCCTCGACTCCATACCAATGACATAATCAGCTGTTATTTCAGCTTCATTGCATTTTTGTGTTAAAAAGTCAATAGTATAGCGCAGTCCCTCTGGATCGCGCAGTAACGTAGTAATATCCCGAAATAAAATTCCGGGTTTCGGGAAATCTGGAATGTCACGAACGAGAGACTTTAAATCCATAAAATGGGGAATAAAGGAGTAGGGAATGGGGAATGGGGCATGGGGAATGAGGTAGAAAAATTAATAAGCAATGCCCAATACTTCTCTACGAGAGGCTGCGCCAACGACTTCGCTCAGTAGAAGTGTCCAATGCTCAATACCCAATTTCAGATACCTGAAAAATCGTACACTATAATGTCATACGCTGGGGGTCAAGTGGGGATAAAGGCTAAAGCTTCGCTCTTCATTGACGATAATTAGAATCTAAACCAAGCTATAAAAGGTATTTCACTAATAAATGAGGTGAATTTAGTTATGTTTTAAAATTTTGATTTCAATATAGGGAAAACTTTGAGTAGAAAGAGTTAAGTAATGTATATATCAGGTAGTCATGCTACTGCCACAAGTCTAAGGCTCAAGTCTTGGCTACCGATCTTAAATTTGTTTTATCTAGTCTGTTGGAACCGCACAAGGTATTTATAGAATGAATGTTTCAGCAAGTTTAACGCCGTTCAACAGTTCAACCCAAGACTCACTGCCGATGATTCTGGACACTTTACCAGATCCTGCGATCGCTTCCAAAACGTGTCCTCGAAGAACCAGGCTGCAAATTGACCTGATTTTATTGGCAATTGAAGCTTTAGAGCTTGGTGGTTCAGAAGCAATCCTGGCTTTTGCTCAAGAGTTGGATCTGAAAGGAATTGTTAAAGACAGAGTGAATTTATGGCGGATGCGTAGCTCTAACCCGCTACGAAGAGCGCACATGCGCCGTCCCTTAACTATTATGGAAGCAAAAGCTTTGGTGGTCATTGCTTGCTATATAGCACGGCGTTTAACTGTTGTCATCCGCCAGTTATTAATGATATGTCAACAAATGGAAGAAAAACAGATTCCATTAGAACAGAATTTGCGGCTATCTAATTACCTAGAGCGGTTTAGAGCGCATTTTAAAAGCCGGATGAATGCTCGGCGTTCTGGTGTACTAGCATTAACTTCTGATGAAAAATTAGATGCGCTAGCAATAAATTTGTTAGGACAATTACTATTTTGTACTGGTACTGCTGGAATGCAACGGTTCTGGATTAGTCTTTTTGACGGTGAAGTGGAATGAATATTCAACGTAAGTACAGTCTACCTAATTGTACTCTTCTTTTAGAAGGGTTAAGTGATGTCACTAGGGCTGCACAGTTTCAGGAAATGCGCCCAGAATTATCAATATTGGTAAATGCAGAATGCTATTTATCTGGTTACAATCAACCCCTAACGGGAGGGCGAGAATTTTTTGAAAGTTTGGTGAGGGCTGTTAGTGGTTACGCTCAAGAATTTCTGAGTACTGTACCCAATCCGCAAGCACACAACCAGGAATCGGAGCTAGTAGAGTTTCAAAAAATTGACGGCAACCGCCATAGATTAATCATACATTCAGAGAATGCTCCAGAGGGGTTCGAGTCTCACTCTAATAATTCTAAACGTCCGCCTATTGAAATAGATTTGAATACGGTACAGTTGTTTGATTTAGTAGAAGCAGTGGATCAGTTTTTCGCTGATACCCAGACTTTACCAGAATTATCCCTAGAACTACAACCAGTTACTAGACGCTATGGTGGTGCTAGTCAGGCTGTAATTAGGCAAGCTGTTCCTGCGGCTGTAGGAATATCAAGTTTAGCAGTAGCAGCGATCGCATTTAACCTGATTCCACCTCCCCAAATTCGTCCACCGCAGCCTAAGCCAGATGAGCAAACTAGCTCTACAACAAAGAGCCTTAATCCTCCAGCATCAGCGGCTGCAACACCCATCGAGGCTGCAACACCTACAGCAACACCCATAGCTAATGAAAAGCCAGTAGTCAAAGATTTAGAAGCACTTTTAAATACAGTTCCAGAAATTACCGATCCATCCCAGCTGCGTGCATTGAATCGTCAAGTGTATAACCAAGTTCATCCAGCTTGGACTAAACGCTCAGGATTGCAACAGGATTTGATCTATCGTTTGGGTGTAGCTGCGGATGGAGCGATCGTTGGTTATAAAGCGGTGAATAAAGAGGCCAATCAAGGAGTCGAGCAAACTCCTCTGCCTAACCTACTTTATAATCCTGCTAACCGCGCTCCCATTTCTAATGAACCAATCGCCCAATTCCGAATAGTGTTTACTACAAATGGTGTGCTGCAAGTTAGCCCTTGGCGAGGATATGCTAAGACACCAGAGGTCGTCGGTGCAAAAATTACTGACTCTAATATCACTAAAGGTTTAAATAAAAAACTTTATAATACAGTTCGCCAAACCTGGAGTGGCACCCCCACTTTTACGCGAGATTTGAAATATCGGGTAGCAGTCAACAAAGATGGTGTAATTGCTGACTATGAACCACTTAATCAAGTCGCCTTTGATTATTTCCGAGAAACACCTCTTCCTAAGATGTTTAACGCCATCTATGGTTCTAATGTAGCTGCTCCCAATGAYAAAGAACCTCTAGCCCACTTYCAAGTGATATTCAAGCCTAACGGCAAGCTGGAAGTYACTCCTTGGAAGGGATATCAGTAATTGGGTATGGGGCATTGGGCATGGGGCATGGGGCATGGGGTATGGGGCATGGGGCAAGAGAATTAAGTTGCTATTCCCTATTCCCTATGGCTTTTAGATAAGCATTGAGCTTGGGTAATAGTTCATCAAGAATTGGTTTAAATCTGCTTACGTGTTCATTTGTCAATAATTGTCTGGCGTAGGCTAACCTCAACCAACTGATAGTTTCATACAAAGATCCTCTCGCAATCTTGACAAAACGCCGATTGTCTTGGTCGTTGTACCTACCTCTACCTTCTGCGATATTCGCACAAATACTATCAGCAGACCGAACAATTTGCTTGCCCAATGTATCTTTAGTGAAATTGTCCCATCCTTTAGCAATACGCCAAATTTCATTAGCAAGCTTTTCAGAAAGTTGATAAACTTCTAATTCCTCAAAATCAGGTCTTCTCACAAAAGTCCATTGATCATTTATTGATCAATAGTTCCCAATTCTCAATGCCCAATTCCCAATCCCCAATTACCGTGTAATTCTCCGCATATAATTTCCCCACAACTGAGCTGCTTGAGCGCTGCTACCAGATGTCGGGGAATTATTGTCGTTTCCCAGCCAAACGCCAGTTACAAGTCGCTGACTGGGGATAAAACCAATAAACCACAAGTCAACGTTTTTATCAGTCGTGCCAGTTTTACCAGCTTCCCCTAGCCCAATGGCAGCACTACGACCAGTACCTCTTGCGATTACACCACGCATCAAACTAGTCATTTCATCGGCGACATTAGTTGTCAACACTCGTTTGTTGGCACCTGGATCTTGGTCGAAGGAGTAGATTACACGACAGGTTTTGATATCATTGCGATCGCTGCAATCACCACTGTCTAAAATTCGGCTGATGGCATGGGGAGGATTTGACACACCGCGATTGCCAATAGCGCCAAAAGCACCAGTCATTTCTAAAACATTGACTACGCTTTGACCTAGTACCAAGCCGGGAACCGGATCGAGATTTGATTTTATCCCCAAACGCTGCGCCATTGCCACAACTTTATCCAGCCCGACTTGTCTGGCAACTCGCAAGGCGATAGGATTTTCTGAAAGCGCCAGCCCGGTGGCAATATCTAAACTAGTGTCAGCACCAGCACGACAAGGTTTATAAGTAAAGCCTTGCCAAGTTAAAGGGGCGCAAGAATAACTGTT
Source organism: Nostoc punctiforme NIES-2108 (assembly GCA_003326195.1). Classification (GTDB taxonomy): domain Bacteria; phylum Cyanobacteriota; class Cyanobacteriia; order Cyanobacteriales; family Nostocaceae; genus Nostoc; species Nostoc punctiforme_A. Next base: position 281,016 of record LXQE01000075.1, on the reverse strand, counting down.
GGATGGCGAAATTCCCTGTTGAATGGCGGCGGTGTAAGCAAAGATTTTGAAGGTGGAACCTGGCTGTCTTTTGGCTTGAACAGCACGATTGAACTGACTTTTTTTGTAATCAGTCCCGCCTACCATTGCGAGGATACTGCCTGTACTAGAGTCAAGAGTGACTAATGCCCCTTGAGAAAAATTAAAAGTTCTACCAGAGTTGTTGACCGAATTACTTAATGCTGCTTCTGCTTGTCTCTGTATCGCTGGATCGAGTTTGGTTTCAATGATATAGTTTCCTTCTCTTGCTGCTCCCTCTCCCAAGATTGATTCGAGTTCAGAGAAGACGTAACTGTAAAAATAAGGTGCGATCGTTTTAGCTTGCTGTTCGCAGACTTTAGGACTAATTTGGACAGTGGAGCGTCTAGCTCGGTTCGCATCCTCTGCTTTAATTTTGCCCATCTCCAGCAACCGCTTAATAACACGATTTCGGTATTCAGCCGCTTCTAGCTTATTTGGCCCATCCCCACAAAAATCAAAGGCGTTGGGAGCAGGTAAAATTCCTACCAATGTTGCTGCTTCTGCCAAAGTTAATTCTTTAGCCGACTTCTCAAAGTAATATCGGGCTGCATCCTCAAAGCCAGAGGTATCCCCTCCCAAAAAAACCCGATTTAAGTACATCAGCAAAATATCATCTTTGCTGTAAAAGGTTTCAAGCTTGAGGGCGACAACCGCCTCTCGCAATTTGCGACCAAGGGTATCCTGTCTTCCTACATACTCGCGGAACAAACTGCGGGCAACTTGCTGGGTGACAGTGCTGGCTCCTTGTTGCACATCTCCGCTGCGGCTATTAATCAACACAGCTCGTAAAATCCCTAGAGGATCAACCCCAAAGTGCCAGTAATAACGACTATCCTCTGAAGCCACTACCGCAGCAGGCAAATAAGGGCCAAATTCCTCTAATCGCTTCATATCTACATGAGAGGTAGTCCGAGGCTCTCTCAGAGGAGTGGCTCCATCACGGGCGTAAACAACTACTGGGGCGCGTGTCGCTGTCGGTAGAGGTTTGACTGAAAATTTCAGCCATTCGACGCCAATCACTAAAGTTAATAGGGCACTGACACCACCAACTCCATAAGCTGTCCAACTTGCAGCTTTGACATACCATGCTGGTGGATCGACGTATTGCAATCGTACAGAAGCAGCGAGTTCTGGGGGGCCGAGAGTCAGAATATCGCCATGACGCAGTTCTAGAGAACTAACACGACGTTTGCCACGATAAATGCCATTGGTGGAGTTTTCGTCTTTGATCGTGAAAACTGGTGTGCGCTGAGTAGAATTCCGCGATAACGAGAGGTGAATTTGGCTGACAACAGGGTTACGGATGACGATATCGCTGGATTTGGAACTACGACCGAGAATATAGCGATCGCCCAACAGTGGATATACCTCTGCTTTATCCGCCCCCGCATCCTGCACCCAAAGTTCTGGTACTTTGGCATTAGGCTTGAGCGCCAATTTTGAAAAATCGACCCTAGCTTGAATCGTATGTACTGCTTGAGTCAGTTGACCTAGTAACGTTTGTGGCTTGTGAGGGGGTTGGGGAGAACTCATCGGCTATTCACATCACAGTTTTTAATGAAGAATCGGGCGAATTACAATCAATTTTAGATGTTAATCTTTCATCATTTTACTCATAAGCCAAAGCATAAATTAGTTATACGGGACTTTATTGATTTAATTTATACTTAATCTTAATATTATGGCTAGAACTTATTTGTGATTTTAGTCACTTCTTTATATAAGAAAAATTTCTTCTATATTCTCAAAGGCTTATCAATAGCTAGCATTATTTGTTCAATAACTACAAGTATAATTTTAAATTTTGTCTTTTTAAACACTAGCTGGTAACAAACAACTGATTTAATTGTTACCAATTTTACATATCCACATATTCTGAAACAAACCTAAATATCTTCATTTAGGAGGATTTTCTAAATCTTAGTTATCTGCTTTAATAGGGCGAGTGTTCTGTTGAGGTTAATTTCAGAATGATGGGAAAATCTCTGACCCTGATTGGTACAGCTTTATCTTTGGCACTTACCACTAATATTGCTGTAGCCCAATCCAGTAAATCCCCCATAGCCCAATCTAGTAGCGACTCCACTAGTGCACCAGCGGAAATTAAAATGTCGCCAGAAGGGATGAAAATTCTGTGCGAGCATTTTCCGCTCAACTCGCGCTGTTCCGGCGGCACAGCAGCCACCCCTAGCGCTCCTGGTAGCACTACAGTACCAGCAGAAACAACACCAGCAGAAACAACAACGCCTGATAGCACAACTGCCCCAGGAACCACTCCTCCTGAATCTGGCACTCCCGAAACCACTCCAGCACCAGGAAGCATAACCCCACCGGCACCTGGCGCACCTAGCAACTTAACTCCAGCACCAGGAAGCGTTACTCCAACCACTCCTGAAGGCGCACCTAGCAACTTAACTCCAGCACCAGGAAGCTCAACCACTCCTGAAGGCGCACCTAGTAACCTAACTCCAGCACCAGGAAGCGTTACTCCAACCACTCCTGAAAGCGCACCTACTACTCCTGGCAGCACTACCGAACCAGGTAGCTCAACTACACCTGACCAACCTGGCACTCCTGGCACTCCTGGCAGCAGTATCGAACCAGGTAGCTCTCCCAGTACTCCCGGCTCTAGTTCACCAAAAACTCCTACCACAGGTAACTAAATTTAAAGCTGGGCGTAATCTAAATACTAGTTTGCCATCAGCGATCGTCGGTGCATCTTTCTTGAACTCTTGCATCAGTTATGCAAACTGGTGTTAGGTGACAAATAAAAATTGATAAAACCTTATACGTCAAGTCTTCGCATATAAGACTAAGCAAAGGTTTCACTAAGTCAATAGCCTGGGATTAATCATCCCAGGCTTAATAGTTTAATGGGATCTGCCAGTTGAAGCCGGTGTTTTTTGCAAGGAAGCAATTAACAGGCAAACAATACCGATACTAATAAATGAATCTGCCACATTAAATACAGCAAAGTTAATCAGGCGAAAATCAAGAAAATCAACGACGTAGCCTAAAACAAAACGATCGATACCGTTGCCCATAGCTCCACCTAAAATCAAGCCATAGCCTAACTGATCCCACAAATTTAATGTTGGGCCAATTAACGCCAACGCTATCAATACTAAACTCACTCCTAAAGACAGCCAGCGCAACCACTCTACTTTCCCGCTCAACAGACTAAAGGCCGCACCAGTGTTAGTGACATAGGTGAAGTGAAATATCCCAGGTAAGAGTGGTAGTGTCTGCCCCAAGCTAAAGCTTTGTACTACCCAGTACTTTGTTATTTGGTCTAAGAAAAAAGCAATGAAGGCAGCGATCCAGAAAAGACGATTTTTTAAATGCATGGCGAATTAGTCATTGGTCGTTGGTCGTTGGTCATTAGTCATTGGTCATTGGTCATGAGCTTTTGACAAATGACAAAGGACGAAAGGCAATGAACTAATAAAACATTAAGTGACGCAATATATATGCTATTACAGTAACTGCACAGACCACGGTTAGTTGACCTGGTAGTGCAAACCAAGAATATCTAAGGATTGCTTGCATCAAGGGTAGATTTTCTGTGCCTTTCCACTGAAAAAAATAGCTGATAATCAAATAAGTAATACCGCAGATGTGGAGAGTTAACAAGCCACAGAGACAACTAAAGGCAAGAGTTTCTAGTCGAGGTCTCGCTTTAAAAGCCACTAAGCCACAAATCCAAGCTCCAGGAATAAAACCTAGTAGATAGCCAAACTGAGACAGCTTGACATAACCAATACCGCCGCCATCGGCAAATACTGGTAATAAGGTTAACCCCATGACTAAATAGGCAATTTGCGAGAGCGCACCCGCATTTTTGCCTCCTAAACAACCCACCAACAATACTGCGCCAATTTGAAAAGTGACACCTAAAGAAAAAGTCTGAATTCCGTGCTGACTCCAAGTCCAAGGAAAGGTGATGCCATAAACTTCTAAGAAGGTACCACCCATTGTCAGGAGTAAGCCAATCATAGACCATAGTAATTGATTGGAAGCAGCAAACATTTATCAGGCAACCAAGGAAAAGCAAAAGGGAAAACCAACAGCAACTAGTATATTCATTAATATTGAAATGAAATTTGTGCTTACATCTTAAGAACTAGCATATTTTCTTTTGCCTTTTTGGTATGTAATTTTTCAGTTCTACGAATTGTAGCTGAGGTCTCTATTATCTGATTTTCTTGGCTGAGGCGTGCTGTGAATTCTGGTATGTAACCTAAAATATTGGTAAATTAAGATTATTTATATTAGTATTTATACTAATTTTGCAGAGCAGTACCTAAATTTGGCTACAAAGTGTTTAATGCTTAATCTTAATTAATATTTATATATTTATATATTTTTTTATGACTTGACCAACAAAATTACACTACCAATAAATTTTTGTAAATAAAATACGTATAAAAAACTTACGGTAGTAAAATTTCTATCTTAAACTTAAACCAAAGTATAAAATTTATCAATAAAAACTAAAAACAAGGGTTTGCTCTTCATCAAAAAAACAAGTATCTTTTTGCTTTGTTAACCTTTCGTTAATCTCTATTGTTGTGCTTTGGGAGTATCTTAGAAACGCTCACCTGAAAAGTTACTAAAAATTTGATAGCGATGCTCTCACGTCTTAGTGCAATAAAAACTCATCGCCTCACAGGTTCAATTTCAGTGTTAGCACTGACAATCAGCCTAGCAGCTTGTGGCGGACAACAAACACCAGATGGTACAGCCAGCAAGGATACGCCTTCTGGCACTGCTACCGATACTACTGCCTCTAGCCCAGCTAAATTAGACCTTGGCGGAACCGTAAAGTTAAGCGGGGCTGGTGCGACTTTTCCGGCACCACTTTACGATACCTGGTTCACTGATTTAAACAAAAAATATCCAAATCTGCAAGTTGACTACGCATCAGTTGGTAGCGGTTCTGGAGTTGAGCAATTTATCAAAGGCACTGTAGATTTTGGGGCCAGCGATGTTGCGATGAAGGATGAAGAAATTCAGAAAGTACCAGCAGATAGGGGTGTTATTTTACTGCCTGTGACTGCTGGTAGCATCGTACTGGCTTACAACTTGCCTGATGTTCCAGAACTTAAGCTGCCAAGAGCCGTTTATGCTGATATTCTACTAGGCAAAATCAAATCTTGGGATGATGCCCAAATTGCCAAGGCTAACCCAGGTGCAAAACTTCCTAAAGAAGCAATAACGGTTGTTTATCGTTCTGATGGTAGCGGAACCACTGGTGTGTTTACAAAACACGTCAGTGCTATCAGCCCGGAGTGGAAAAGCAAGGTTGGCGAAGGAAAAAGTGTCAATTGGCCTGTAGGAGTTGGTGCGAAGGGTAATGAGGGTGTTACAGCCCAAATCCAACAAACTCAAGGTTCTATTGGTTACATTGAATACGGCTACGCCAAACAAAACAATCTCAAGTTTGCTGCTTTGGAAAATAAAGCAGGAAAATTCATTGTTGATAACGATCAGTCAACCGCTAAAACTTTAGAAGCAGTAACCTTACCAGAAAATCTTCGGGCCTTTATTGCAGATCCCGAAGGGGCTGATTCATATCCTATCGTGAGCTATACCTGGCTCTTAGTTTACAAAAAATATCCTAATGCAGCAAAAGCTAAGGCAATAGAAGCCGCCATCGAATACGCTTTAACTGAAGGTCAGAAACAGGCTATTCCATTAGGGTATGTTCCTCTACCCTCAAGTGTGATCGCAAAAGTAGCTGCTGCTGCTGACCAAATCAGTCCAGAGTACAAAATTTCTGTTGCCAGTGGTACTAGCGCTAGCAAGTAAGCAAGCAATAAAACATGCCTATCCAGTAGTAACTTTGGACACAGAGTTACTATTGTATAAGTCAGTTTAAATAGATGATGAGGCGACAATTTTACTAATCTAGTTGCTTCCCATATTTTTCTCTGATTTAATCTTGAAAGTCGGTATTCATGACTACAAATTCTCAAAATCTGTCATCAGCGATGAAAAATCGCTCTGGCGCCGAAAAATCCCTAGATTTGGGTTTTATTTGGCTGACTAAAATTTTCGCTTTTGCGGTTGCTGGTACTTTATTATGGATCGGGTCGCAGGTTGCAATTGGTGCTTGGCCTGCCATTCAACAGTTTGGTGTCAGCTTTTTAGCCAATACCACTTGGAATCCGGTTAATGATACCTATGGGGTGCTACCTCAAATTTATGGAACTCTCGTGAGTTCTTTTATTGGTCTGCTGATAGCAGTCCCAATTGGCGTTGGTACTGCTATTGTATTGAGCGAGGATTTTTTACCTGCAAAAGTGAAACTGGTACTGGTTTTTGCGGTAGAACTACTCGCAGCTATTCCCAGCGTTGTCTATGGCGTGTGGGGTATTTTCGTTTTGGTGCCAATATTAACCAGCTTGGGAAAATGGCTGAATGGTTATTTTAGCTGGCTGCCATTTTTTAGCACTTCTCCTACAGGACCAGGAATGTTGCCGGCGGGAGTCATATTAGCGATTATGACTTTGCCCATCATCACAGCTTTATCCCGCGATGCCTTGATTTCTGTACCCCCCAGTTTGCGCCAAGCCTCTATCGGACTAGGAGCAACCCGCTGGGAAACGATTTTACAAGTTCTTATCCCAGCAGCCTTTTCGGGCATAGTTAGTGCTGTGATGTTGGGACTGGGCCGGGCAATGGGAGAAACAATGGCTGTAACGATGTTAATTGGCAACTCCAACAACATCAGTCTCTCTCTTTTTGCACCAGCCAATACGATTTCTTCTCTACTGGCAAATCAATTCTCAGAAGCTAGTGGTTTGCAAGTTTCGGCTTTAATGTATGCGGCTTTAATTCTATTTTTCTTGACACTAGTAGTCAATATTCTGGCAGAGTTGATCGTTCTGAGAGTCAAGCGAATATAGCTTAGTTTTGGGTTAAATTATGACTTCTAATTTTCCAGAGCGCAGTTTAACTCGCTCCGCCATGTCTCAAAGAACACTGTTTAATACAGTGATGACCGTAATCGCTTTTACCTGCGGAGTATTGGCACTTGTTCCTTTGCTAGCAGTACTTTCTTATGTGATTATTAAAGGCTTTAGCAGTCTGAATCTGGCCGTGTTTGTTGAATTGCCACCCAAAGCTCTCCAAAAAGGAGGAGGCTTTGGTAATGCCATTTTAGGCACGCTGTTGATGGTAGGAATTGCTGCCTTGATTAGTATCCCCTTTGGAGTTTTAGGGGCGATTTACATCACAGAATTTAGCTCGGCAAAAGTAGCTAGATGGGTGCGTTTTGCGGCTAACGTCCTTAGTGGAGTCCCCTCAATTATTGCTGGGGTATTCGCCTATGGGATTGTAGTTTTGACAATGGTAAAGTTGAACTTAGGATCGTATTCAGCTCTAGCTGGAGGGTTTGCACTGGCAATTTTGATGTTGCCAATTATTCTGCGAACTACTGATGAAGCGTTACAGTTAGTATCGCAAGATTTGCGACAAGCATCTGTAGGGTTGGGAGCGACTAACTTTCAAACTGTAAGTCAAGTAGTCTTACCAGCAGCTTTACCAGCTATTGTAACTGGGGCAACGCTAGCGATCGCCAGAGCATCTGGAGAAACCGCACCTTTGCTATTTACTGCTCTATTTTCTAACTTTTGGCCAGATGGTTTATTCCAACCAACAGCTTCTCTGGCTGTTTTAGTTTACAAATACGCCATTTCTCCGTTTAAAAATTGGCAATCTCTAGCTTGGGCAGCATCTTTGATTTTGGTATTGATGGTTCTAATCACAAGTATCATCGCTCGCTGGGTAACTCGCAAAAAAGCTTAGTCAGCAACCATCCACAGTGCATATCCCCATCGCTTAAACAAACACTAGATTTAATTTATGGCTACCAATACTAGGACAGTGAATGACACTGAAACCGTTTTACGGGCTGAAAATCTCAACATTTACTACGGCAAGTTTTTAGCCTTACAGAATATTTGGCTAGATATACCGAAAAATCAGGTGACTGCTTTTATCGGCCCTTCCGGTTGTGGTAAAAGTACGTTGTTGCGATGCTATAACCGTCTCAATGACCTGATTGAGTCATTTCGGGCAGAAGGTAAAATACTTTTTTACGATAAAAACTTGTATGCAGCCGATATCGACCCTGTAGAAGTGCGCCGGAGAATTGGGATGGTGTTTCAAAGACCAAACCCATTTCCCAAGTCAATTCATGACAATATTACTTTTGGAGCTAAAATCAACGGCTACAAAGGTGATTTGGATGAATTGGTAGAAAGCAGTCTCAGAAAAGCAGCTTTGTGGGATGAAGTCAAGGATAAACTACATCAAAGTGGCTCGTCTTTATCTGGTGGACAACAACAGCGGTTATGTATTGCTCGCGCGATCGCAGTCCAACCTGAAATTATACTGATGGATGAGCCTTGCTCCGCTCTTGACCCCATTTCCACCTTGCGTGTTGAAGAACTGATTCACGAACTTAAAGAGCAATATACTATTGTTATCGTCACTCATAACATGCAGCAAGCAGCGCGTGTTTCTGATAAGACAGCCTTTTTTAATGTTCGGACTTCAGAGAAAGGAACCCGTAGCGGCTACATGGTAGAGTACGACGCAACAGAATTAATTTTCAACAATCCTCAGCAGGAAGAAACCAGAGATTACGTTAGCGGCAAATTTGGATAAATATTTATTTTACATTGTTGATATTAAAGCAATGAGGGATACTCGGAAATTAAAGCTGTGCGATATTCCTCTATGTTTTTTATTTGAAGGATTTTTTTCTCCCCAACAAACTTCATCTCCATGCTGTCTGATGTCTATTACTTAGTGCGCTCAAAAACTGATGGGAATTATCTTATAGCTCGTCCTGATGCTGAAACATCGGGTTATTTATTGCTGTTTCAGGAAAACTTTGACGCTCTCAGCTATCTCAACACTCATGCAGCAGAAGTGGCAAATCGCTTTGCTGTTGAATCTATTGCGCGTACACAGTTGGGAAACTTGCTCAAACGCTGGGGTTTTAGCGGTGTGGGTATTGTGACTGACCCGTTATTGCCTAAAATTGAGTTTTTACAGCAGAGTTAACTAATTCGTAATTCGTAATTTTTGTTAATTAAATAGTTGTGCGATCGCACAAGTAAAATCAGGCAATATGGGTGAACTCAATTCATCACCATTGAATAACGTAGCAATTAATTTTAAACTCGCTTGTTCGCGTCGATATACTTCCACCTGTTGCTTGCGCCAATCTACAATCCAATATTCTCTGACACCTCGTGATGAGTAGAGCTTAAGTTTTAGTTCTCTGTCTCGCTTTTCATTTTCAATACCAGCAGATAGTACCTCTATAACCAGTTCTGGCGCACCAATTAAATGCCCTGCCTCATCTAAAAGTAGAGGTAATCTCTCGTTGCTAGCCCAGACAACATCGGGAATAACATTATCATTATCGCCAAAAATTATTCCTGGAGCAGGTACGACCTGTCCCAAAGAACTAGCTTGTGACCAAATATGCAATGGAGTAATAATTCTGACACACGTTTTTTGATGATTCCAGTGGGGCGCTTTAGTCACAAACAATTCTCCGTCAATAATTTCATAGCGATTCCCGTTATCTGGAAACAACTCTAAATCGGCGGTAGTCCAGCGCACTCTCTCAGATATTGGCTGGTTCATAAATTATCTAAGTTAGGGGATTTACCTATTTTAACCTGGGTGGAAATGGGACATTAATTAGAAAGGAGCCAAGCCAGGAGTCAATCTAAAATCCAAAATCTAAATTCCAAAAATATTGGGTGAAGCGATGCCTACAGCAGCAAGCTACGCCCCACCCAACCTAAAATAATTTAATAATCACTAACTACTAATTCGCTACTTCAGCCACCTCAATAACGCGCCCTTCATAGTCCTTGACTAAAAAGTTCAGGGGTTTGTGGTTACGAATCTTCAATTTCAAACCGCGCATTTCGACTCGCATTAAAATCATTTCCAGGCAATCGTGGTCAAAACAAACGTGGCGTTGCTGATTTTTGCTACCTAAACTCGCACCAGTAATGACGTGTAGCTGGGTGTTTTTCTTCAATTGATACCACAGCCCATCGTTGGCATTATTCATCATTTTGCTAGACAAGCTTGGCCCAGTAGACATATATAACGGATCGATGCCAGTTGCGCCTATAGTTTGTTCGTAGTTGTAGTAGTAGTGCAATGGCACCTCAGCTGCTGGCAAATCTAGCAGTCCTTCATACAACTGTCGGGCAATCTCCAAATCTGACACCATTACAGTGTGTACTTTTGGGGCACTGGTGAGAAACATCCACATGGCACCAGCGTAAGCTGCTAGCAGCATTACCATAATGCCTTGGGTGGAGAACAGGCTATCTAAGGGCAGGGAAGGCAGAAAGGAGCCTAAAGTAAGGGGACTGAGCAGGAACGAGATCACACTAACTGCTATAACCATGAACAAATAAGGATTCTTTAAGAGAGTTGATTTTATGATTGTCGATTAAGACTAAAATTAAGTCCTTGTTTTTAGTTTATCAATACTCAACTAGTCTGAGTCTTATCTACAAACTGAGCAACACCAAGATATTATGCGATTAACTAGGGGAGTGCAATTCCCAAAACTATTTTAACAATTATCAACTCCAAGACTTGTGCAAATTCCTCATTTTCCCGAAGCTAATCACCCACTGGTGAAGTCGCTGTTCCATCACAGTGACCATGAACTACTGACTCTGTTTCAGCGCTATCCAGATGCCGGAAAGTACTTTACGGTGATTTTTTGCCGCTATAGCCCCATAGTCTACACCTTAATTCGGCATTCGGCGCGATCGCCTGTGCAAGCAGATTATCTGTTTGCCCTCACCTGGCGACATATCTATTACGAACTCAGTGGACTAAGGTTAACTGACTCTGAATCAGGTGAGGAAGCTTTAACCATGCAGAATTGGTTAATTAATATGACAGCTTTCTGTATAAATGAGATTAAACTACCACCCACAGAAGCAATTCATTATTCTCTGCAAGCGACTTCACCGCCGCTATGGTGCTATGTACAACAGGCGTTAGACCAACTGCCGCCAGTTTTACGATTAATTGTATTAATGGCGCAAACTTTCCACTGGAGTGAAACTAGAATCGCTGCTTATCTACAAGCTGAAGGAGAAGCGATCGCTCCTTATGAAGTAGCCAATTTTCTCCAGGAAGGCTATCGTATGCTAGAGGACAAATTGCCTACAGATATCCGCACCATATACTTTGGGGAAGATTTAGCTCAATCGGAACTTAAGTAGAAATGCGTATATTAGTTGTCTTCAATTTAAAACTTAAAACTTCTTCTTAGACCTTCTACTTAAACCCGCAACTTTACGGGTAATTTTTATGAAACAACGACTTGTATTTCCCTGCCAAAAGGTAGGCTTAATTTGTGTCGGTGCGATTTATCGTCCCCAGGTTCTTTTACACAGCTTTTTACTGTTTGCTTTTTTGCTGAGTCCTGTAGCGGGTGCGGTTGATATTTCTGAACAACTCCATCGCCCTTTAAATAATTCCGTTGGGCGACAATCAAGAGATGAAGCAGACAGCTTGCTGCGTATTGGTCAACAAGAATACGCTTCAGGACATGCCGACAAAACAATTACGTCTTGTTTGCGAGCATTAGAACTATATCATTCCATTGGCGACCTGAAAGCACAAGGTTTGACATACAATTTGCTTGCTAAGGCTTATGTGCAGCTTGGTAGTTCAAAAGAGGCAGAAGATGCTTTCAGAAGAGGATTAGCGATCGCTCGTGATACTAAAGACTTCCAATCTCAGATTTTTGTGCTGAATAATATTGGTACATTTCTGCTGCAAAAAGGTGAATCTGCTGCTGCTGGTCAAACAATTGAAGATGCACTGGCAATTGCTCACGGGGTCAAAAATATTGAAGGTGAAGGACTGTCTTTGAGTAATTTGGGCTTGGTAAGTGCCAGGTTGGGAGATTATAACAAGGCGATTAAACTGTACGAAAATGCTTTAACTTTCCGCCGTCAGACTGGCGATGCCATCGGTGAAGCAAATACCTTGAATAACTTAGGAGATGCTTATTTAGCATCTGGAAATTATCAAGATACCATTGCTACTTATGGTGAAGCAATGCGCACAGCTAAAACCAACCGCGATCGCACTAATCAATTACGGGCAATTGATGGTTTAGTTACGGCTCACACTGCTGTAGGACGTTACGAACGCGCCTTTGACTTACTAGAGCAGCGTTTAGCACTCGCTAAAGAATTGCAAAATTTACGCGAAGAATTAAAATCTTTTGAATCTTATGCGCAGTTATATAAGCAACAAGGTAACTATCTAACTGCCCGCAATTTTTACGAAAGGGCAATTATACTGGCGCGGACATTGCAAGATAGCAGGCAAGAAGTGCAATTGCGAGATCAATTAACTAAAATGCTTCAGCGAAAGTAGCAGTCAATTTAACATTCCAAGGGATTTACAAGGGCGGTTGGAAACCGCGTCTACACAGGCAAAACCCACCTACGTGGGTTATAAAAGTAGCTGCGAATTACCATCGCCCTAGCTCTAAATTAATTAATTTAAGAACACTGAACCGTTTCGTTCAATTCTCAGCGCACTTCTGCCTTGTGCTGCATTGGTAGCTTCCTTAAATGTGACTTCCAAGCTTCCTGGTTCTGAAGAACCTTGTGGAGTCACTATTAATTGTCCGCCATCTTGTCGTTCAAATGTTACTGTTACTGGTGCTTTTAAAGCTTGCAGCGTTACATCTGACTTACCTTCTAGCGATCGCGGTGCCGTATCGCCAATCACTTGGAAAGTTATCTTAGCCGCAGTATTATTAACCAACCTGATATTAACCATCCCATTAGTGAGTGCGATCGTCGCACTGGGGGTTTGCCGTGGTTCTACCAGTGGTTGTTGGTCATTGGAAACCGCAGGTGGTGAAGGCTGTTGAGTTCGATCGCCAGGAATTGGGCGTAGTGGTCTAGCACCTGGTTGTGGTGGTAGGGGAGACACTTGCCCCTCAGCCGGAGGAACTGGTTGTGGTGGTACGGGAGACAGTTGCCCTTCAGTCGGCGGAACTGGGCGTGCTGGTCTAGCTCCTGGCTCTGGTGACACGGGAGCCTGAGAGCGGTTGTAGGGTGGTTCGCTAAAAATACTGGGTCTTGGGTTAACCTTGACAGTAGATTCTTGTGCTAATGCTTGAGGAATTGCTGGCAGACTAATTAGTAATCCCCCACAAAGAGCGCCAAATAATTTGCTAGACTTGCGAAAATTTTGAGACTTCATATTCATTCTTGACTCCTAGAAAAGCTTCATTTTTTTTCTTACTAAAGATTTCTCCAGCCGGAAATTAAATTAGGTTTTATAGGTCGTTGAGTACATCTAAACATTTAGCAAACTAATCGATTTGTCGCATCTAGCTAAGGATACGTAAATAATCTAAAAAACTTGAAATATCTCATTCTCAAGATTTACAATCTTAATCATTGTCATTAAGCAGATTTTTGTAACAGTCAAATTCAATATCCCGCTAGAAAATAAGTTTATTCACTAAGAATTAAAGTCCACTTGAATGGACTAGTACAGCAAGGCGGAATTAAAAATTAAAAATGAATACAGCATTAGGGTTTCGTTGATTTGGAATGATTGTTTTATTTCCGCCGTATTGTACTAGAATCTTACATCTATCACAGGAAATAAAAATTTATTATCAAATTAAGACTCAAGAGTTATTGGTAAAGTGATAGTAAAGGTAGTGCCAATGCCTTGGGTACTTTCAACTTGAATATGACCGTGATGATGTTCGACAATAGCTTGAGCGATCGCTAATCCCAATCCTGAACCAGTAGCGCTGGCTGTAGCTGTATTCCCCGTCCTATGAGTACGTGCCGGATCTACTCGATAAAAGCGGTCAAACAAGCGTGGTAGTGCTTCCGCTGGAATTCCAACTCCGGTATCACTCACCTTAACTTGCAACTGGGCACTGGTGTTACGTAGTCCAGAAACACGGTTTATTCCTTCTATCCGCGCCAATTCCACTTTCACCCGTCCACCTGCTGGAGTGTAATGCAAAGCGTTAGCAATTAAATTTGTGAACAGCCGCACCAATTGATCCCAATTACCTACAAGAGTAAACCAATTCTCCAGTAATTCGGGACTAGTTTCAGAGGCCGGAGGGTCAACTAAGTCTAGAGAAAGGGTGATTTCTTTTTCAGGGACTAACAATTGTTGTTCTTCAACTACCTCTATTAGCAAAGCATCCAGCGGACAAGGTGAAAAAGTATCTTTGCTAATACCACTATCCTGTCGTGCAAGAAAGAGTAAGTCATTGACTAACTTACCTAAACGCTGCGTTAACCGTTCCACTACCTTTAACTGTTGTCGATATTGCAAAGAACTAGTCGTTTCTGTCTCCGCTAAATCCAAGTCAGCAAGCGCAACTTGCACATTAGTTTGAATCAAAGTGATAGGACTTCTAAGTTCGTGGGAAGCATCAGCAGTGAATTGTTTAAGACGTTGATAAGATTCACCTACAGGTTCCATCGCTTTACCCGAAAGAAACCAACCACTCGCGCCTACGGAAAGCACCATTAACCCAATACCTAAAGCCAAATCAAATATTAACTGGCGACTAGGTTTAGTAACTTCAAACCAGGGATGACTAACGCGCAGATATCCTAATACTTGTCGTCTTACTTCTACTCGTTCGGTGACTTGTCGCAATAAGAGTGGGGAGTTAGGAATTTTAAATTTTGAATTTTCATTCTCTCTCTTGACTACGCGTACAGTTTCACCAGTGCGATTAGCACGAATGGGAATATTTAGTGGTTCAGATAGCGTTGACCAAAGTAATTTACCAGTTGGACTAAACCATTCTAGGTCAATGTGGTCATCTTCTACAGTGTCGCTATTATCGCCAAAACTGGCTTCTACGTTAATGCGAAATTTATCTGCATCAGCATTAATTGGCTCAAATATGAGCGTAGATGCACAACCACTGGTTGTCAGGCAACGCTCTACTATTTCTACTACATGGTTAAGGGTGTCATCAATCCGCTCAATCAGTGTACTGCGGACGTATAAATAAACGCCACTGGCAAACAGTAGTAGTAATACAGCAGTGACGGCAGTGTACCAAATTGCAAGACGGCGGCGAGTAGCTTGAAACATATTTCCACCTACTTCGTGTTAAGAATAATTGTAAAGTGCTTTTTATGATTAACAATTTTGCTCAAAACAATGCGAGTTTAGTTTTTTGCGATCGCATCAAATTTTAACGCTCAAAAAAAGATTATTTTGTCTGCAAAAATAATATAAATATAATTTTGATTCAATTTGCTGAGGGTTAAATAAAAAAATTAATCTTTCTATGTGGTGAGTTTCTACAAGTCTTATGCAACAAAGGGTAAAGGCTTTTAAAACCTAGTTTTTAACCAAAAGTTATACCAATTTGAAAAAATAATGCAACAAATAGAGCATTTGTAGAGACGCGATTCATCGCGTCTTTACCCAAGGATGTGTTGCAATCATTAATTGAATTGGTATAACAGTTGAGTATTTTTTCTCTGCAAGTCACTTGAATACGAGACGCTGTAAAAACAAATAGTGCAGCGTTAGTTAGGAACGAGCATCTGGAGAAGCGTTATTACGAATACATGATATTAAACCTCTACCAAAACGGCCTCGCGCAGCTTGCTAATCACATCACTCAGATTACCCGTATTCAGGCGGTAACTCAGAGGATGGGCAATCAACCGCGCCGTACTTTGATACAGACTAGCAATTTCAATCAAACCATTTTCGCGCAAAGTCCGCCCTGTAGAAACCAAGTCTACGATCGCTTCTGACATGCCAGTAATTGGGCCTAGCTCTACTGAACCATACAATGGCACTATTTCCACAGGTAAATCAAGGCTATGGAAATATTCACGAGCGCAATTCACATATTTTGAAGCAACTCTACCATGCGGTGGTAAATCTAAAGGCGATCGGTAAGCACTTGATGCTTTTACCGCCACTGACATCCGACAATGCCCAAACTGTAAATCTACCAAGTGGGCAACTTGCGGCTGCTTCTCCCGCAACACATCGTAACCGACAATGCCCAGTTGTGCCTGACCATATTCCACATAAACGGGCACATCTTGCGCCCGCACCAGTAAAGCTTTCGCAACTCCCTTAGTGTCAGGAATTTGAAGTTGGCGAGTTCCTGAATCTAAAAAAGCACTAAAATCTAATCCGACAGCTTGTAGCAAGCGGATGCTATTTTTAAGTAGTTCCCCTTTTGGCAATGCAACAGTCAGCATTTTTTTTATTGGTATCCTTAGCGTCTTGGCAGTTGAATAATATTGAGAATATCTCTATATGCTTACCACAAGCAGCATGAGAATTTTATTAGTTGATGATGAAGTTGAACTGACTCAACCCTTGAGCCGCTTGTTAACTCGTGAGGGTTATGCTGTAGACGCTGTTTATGATGGGACATCTGGCAGCGAACTTGCACAAGCAGGCAGTTATGACCTACTTATTTTAGATTGGATGCTACCAGGAAAAACGGGGTTAGAGATTTGTCAGGAATTGCGACGCCAAAGCAAAACCACTCCCGTTCTGTTTCTCACAGCTAAAGATACTCTCGATGACCGCGTACAAGGTTTAGATGCTGGTGCTGATGACTATTTGGTTAAACCTTTTGAACTGCGGGAGTTATTAGCAAGAGTCCGTGCTTTATTGCGTCGTTCCGGTTCTCAAATTTATGAAACCACCAGCGGACGTTTAACCGTTGCTGATTTAGAACTCGATTGTGAAAATCAAGTAGCCTATCGCCAAGGACGAATAATTGAGCTATCACAAAAAGAAAGTCAGTTGTTGCAATACTTTATGGAACACACTGGACAACTTCTGACTCATGCTCAAATTATGCAAAATTTGTGGCAAGAGTCAGAACAACCCAGTAGTAATGTAATTGCGGCATTAATTCGTTTGCTGCGCCGTAAGATTGAGGTAGGTAGAGAAACTGCGCTGATTCACACAGTTTATGGCAAAGGCTATCGTTTCGGTGCTTCTTCAATGGAGTCAGTTACTAACGGATAAGCATTGGTAACGAAACAGGTTATGTTAGTAACAAACGGGCAATCTGTCGTTACTAACGAATAAGCATTGGTAACGAAACAGGTTATGTTAGATAACAAACGGACAATCTGTCGTTACTAACGAATGAGCATTTGTAACGAAACAGGTTATGTTAGTAACAAACGGACAATCTGTCGTTACTAACGAACAAGCATTCGTAACAAAACAAGTTGTGTTGGTAACGAACGGACAAGCTGTGGTGGGAACTAAAACTTTATTGCTAACAACACGTCTATACAGTATTACCAATATTTGCAACGATTTTCTCTAGTACGCCACGGCATAAATAGAGCAACCATTTAAAATCCCTAAAAAACCTGAGTTTGGGTTAAGCCGGTTGTGATCAAACCCACTCCATCTGAAGGCTAGGTTTCTTTGGTTGATGGCAATAAGCAATTAATCCGCACAAAACATTAACGCAAAAATTAACGGGACTTCGGTGCCGAGAATGTTCAATCTGGGAAATGTTCTTGAGTTGGTGCTTAAAACCAAAGAACCAATCCACGGAAGTTTTTCCACGAGAGGCTAAATCGTCAAAAACTTTATGCCTAGAAATCCGACGATTATGACAGACCTTCAAACTAGTCGTTTATTACCCTAGTATAACAATATTGTTATACTAAAATGGGATGCTGTGCCTGAAACCCGTGTTGTTTTCTACCAAGAAGAGGAAGGGGAAGTTCCTGTCCTTGAATGGCTGAGACGACTTTTGAAAGAAGACCGCAAAGGTTATGCAAACTGTGTTGTTCGAATCAAACAACTTGCGGCTTCAGGCTACGAACTCCGTCGCCCGGCGGCTGATTACTTGCGCGATGGTATATATGAGCTTCGGGCAAAGCATATCCGTGTGCAATATCGCATTCTGTACTTCTTTCATGGTCAAAATGTGGCAATTCTCGCTCACGCTATCACAAAAGAAGAAGCATCTGTACCACCAATTGATATTGAACGGGCAATCACTCGAAAGCTTTTATTTGAAGAAAACCCCGAAGTTCACACCTACGTAGAGGAGCAAGAAGATGGTCAAGACTAGCAATGCTATAAAAATTATTGACAAAATGACTAGCAGCGACCCTGAGCTTGAGGCAATGGTGGCAGAAACTTCAATTAATGCAGAAGTGGCACAGTTGATTTATGAAGCTAGAACAAAAGCAGGGTTAACACAGAAACAACTGGCTGAACTTGTTGGCACAAAACAGCCTGTGATTGCACGGCTGGAAGATGGTGATTACGAGGGACACTCTCTGTCAATACTCCAAGAAATCGCTCAGGCTCTTAATCAGCGAGTAGTGATTCATTTGACTCCATTGGAACATGAACAAAGCGCATAATGACATATAGGTGACAACGCCAAATCAGCCTAATTTTCTGATATGAGTTTTTTTGTCGTGATGCCAAATTACTGTCATCAGGGCTATAAAGCTTGAACTCAAAGAGCGTTAAGCTTAAAAGTAACAGGGAAAGTTACAAGCTATATCAACAGCAATAGTTGCAAGTTTAAAGTGGGTAAGGCTTGCATTGATGACGTAAATTTGTCTCAACGCCATTTAATTTGTCACTGTACACCCAATTTATCGGGGGATTTAGGGGGATTTAAAACTTTTTGTTACCCAAAAAATGA
Organism: Nostoc punctiforme NIES-2108; assembly: GCA_003326195.1. Classification (GTDB taxonomy): domain Bacteria; phylum Cyanobacteriota; class Cyanobacteriia; order Cyanobacteriales; family Nostocaceae; genus Nostoc; species Nostoc punctiforme_A. The sequence goes on along the minus strand of LXQE01000075.1, from coordinate 262,196 downwards.
TTAATTTGGAGTTGCAGTTTTTCTCGTAATTGTTGCGCCTGTTGATAGGCTACTGTACGCCCTTTGTTTGAGTGCTTGTCCAATTCTACTGGTTCCAAAGGTTGAATAAAGTAACGCAGACGAGTTCTCATTGCCCAAATTCCCATTGACGGAAATAGAAGTAAGGCAAACATCAAAGGCGAAAAAGGCAAGAATGGTAATTTGACTAGTTGTTGTAATTTAGTAAAATTAATAGCCCAAGGATGCAGAGATTCACTGCCGATGCAAACTACTGGCAGAATCGGAATATGATAGCGATCGCTCAACTGAATGAAACTTACATGAAACTTTTCTAGTTGATAGCGTCTTCTCCAACCTTTCAAAGGGCCGCGAATACCTTCGGGTGCATATAAAAGAATTTTACCTTGGGCAAGCGCGCCCTCAAAATCATCTAATTCGGCTCGCACACCACCTAAAACCTGTGACCATTGAGACGGTAGCCACCAAATCACCCAAGGATGCTCAAATAATGCTGGATTTGCTATGGGTTGGACTACCCATCCTTTGGCTTCACTCAATAAATAAGCCAAGGTTAAAAAGTCCCAAGGAAAACACATCCCTGCATGATTCATTGCCACAATCAATGGCCCTGTTGGCGGCAAGTTTTCRACTTGTTGCAACTCTCCCCGAAAATAGTATTTAACGATAGGGGCCAGAATTTCTTTGCCAAAAGCTTGTTGATATTTAGGATCGAATTCACCAACTTCTTTTCGAGGTGAACGAAAACCCAGACGCAACCATCGACTCAGCAACGCTAGATAAAATCCGCCAGGAATTAAAAATAATCCATATTCTAGCCAATTCCAACCATCTGGCTCTGGGTGATAGTGCTGCCAATGGCGATTGAATAAAATTAGCCACCCTGGAGGATACCAAAGACAAAACCAATCAAACCAGTTAAATATATAGCCTTCACCTGGTGCATTTTCTTGTTGACTGTTTAATAAATTTTCGGAGTGTTGATTAATCAAAACAGTTAAAGATTAGGGTTAGGCAAAATTTCTATTAAATAGCGAATTGTAACTTACTGGTTTTTTGAATGACATCTTACCATAGAAGTAAAACTAACTGCATATTTGGGAATCTATTTTATACTTAGTTGTTAAACTAACGATGCTTTAAAAGTTTTTATCAAAATATAGAGAGATACTTTATATATAAAAAATTAATTTTCATATAAATAATTAAATGAAAACATGACACACCTCCAATTATTTGGTTGGGTGCGATCGCTGATAATAATTAATTAAATTGCCTTAGATAATACTCTTGGGAATCTCATATCAGGCAAAACTTAATGTTTATTTTAGATATAGCTTCGACAGCGAGCAGTAAGCGGTGAACACTGATAACTGAAATATTGGTGTTTCGCCAAAAGATGAAATTGATAACGACTGATGATTATTCAAATTCATCCTCAAGCTGGAGACGAATGGCGAGACATCTGTCCTACTCTTCCTACTATGGAACTAAGAATGCCACTCAAAATTTCAGATTTGATCCGTGAACTTCGGCAGCAACTCGATCTATCTCAAGAAAAGTTTGCAGCCAAGTTAGGAGTTTCCCTAAGAACAATCAATCGCTGGGAGAACGGATCTACAGTGCCTTCACCGATGGCACTAAAGCTGATTGAAGAAATGTTAGAGAAGATGGGCGAAGCAGACAAAAGATTAGTGAACGAGTATCTCCCAAAATCGGAGCAACGGGAGGACTCTTAGGATGACGGTGAAAGTACCTGAAAAAATTTTGATAATGCGTTATCGGTTCATAGCTTTTAGTGTGATGATTTTGGCAGTCATAACGGCACTACTTTTAACAAAAGTCTTACTGCCAGTTTTTGATCCGAGCGTATTCACTTTATTTTATGCTGCTGTGGCAGTCAGCGCTTGGTATGGCGGTATGAGGCTTGGAGTACTAGCGATCGCTTTATCTGTGACAACTGCGCTCTATTTTTTGATCGATCCAGTCTACTCTTTCGATTTCCTTAGCCTGAAAGTTCTGGTACGATTAACCACATTCTCACTAGTATCCTTCTTAATTACTGCGCTCTCTTCAGAGTTACGAACTGCTAGATGCAAAGCAGAGACAAGTCTTAAGTTGTTGCAAAATAGCGAAATGCGGTTTAGCCGACTGGCAGAATCCAACATCATTGGGGTAATTGTAACTGATATGAACAACGGCTTCATTATCGAAGCCAATGATGCTTTTCTGAAGATGATCGGCTATACGCRAGAAGATTTSTCTGCTAACCAAATCAACTGGCGCCAGATTACTCCGCCTGAGTATCTTCTTTTGAGCGAACGTTCAGTGGAAGAAGTAAGAACTACTGGAATATGTAAGCCTTTTGAAAAAGAATACATTCGTAAAGATGGCGATCGCATTCCCGTTCTGCTCGGTTCTGTGATGCTGGGAGACACTCAAGAAACGGTCATTGCCTTTGTTATTGATTTGAGCCAACAGCAAGCAGCGCTACACGATCGCAAACAAGCAGAAGCGGCATTACAGCAAGCTAATCAGCGGAACACACGCACTCTAGAAAACATGAGTGATGCATTTATTACTCTAGACCGGGACTGGCGAATCATCTACCAAAATGCCGAAGCAGAGCGAATTAACGGTAAATCCCGGACAGAGGTCATTGGTAAGTCGCACTGGGAGGAGTGGCCTATATCATTAGGTACGAATGTCGAGCGTCAGTACCGACGGGCGATGGCAGAGCAAATTCCCGTCCATTTCGAGCATCACTACTACTTACCACCCAAGTATGACTTGTGGCTGGAGATTCACGCCTACCCTAGTGAAGATGGTCTTGACATTTTCTACCGCGACATCAGCGATCGCAAACAAATAGAACGAGCTTTGCGACAGAAAGAGGAACGTCTCAAGTTAGCTAACGAACGGTTTGAGTTAGCAGCATCTGCGGTCAACTGTCTGATTTATGACTGGAATATAAAACAGGATAGCGTTGAAAGAACTGATGGGTTAACCCGAATTTTGGGCTATTCCCTCCCAGAAGCTGAAGCAACTGGTAATTGGTGGTGTGAGCTTGTCCATCCAGAAGATTTGCCAAGCGTACAAGAGGCGATACTTGCTTTGGTAAATAGCGATCGCTATGCTGCCGAGTACCGAATTCGCCACAAAAATAATCAGTATATCTATGTATTAGATCAAGGGATAGTGGTGCAACGGGATGCTGATGGAAACCCGTTACGTTTAGTTGGCAGCACTACAGATATCAGCAAACGCAAACAGGCAGAGAAGGCAGTCCAAGCAAGTGAGGAACGGCTCAGGAGTTTTGTGAAAGCGAATATAGTTGGCATTCTCTTTGGTGATGTGAATGGTAGCATCACTGAAGCCAACGACGAGTTTTTGCGAATTGTCGGCTATACCCAAGAGGATATTCAAGCAGGTAGATTACGGTGGGCTGATATCACGCCATCGGAGTACCAATATTTAGACGAACTGGCTATTGCCGAGGCAACAGCGAAGGGAACCTGTACTCCTTACGAGAAGGAATTTATTCGCAAAGATGGTTCTAGCGTACCAGTTGTAGTTGGCTACTCACTTTTAGGAGAATCTCGGCACAAATCAGTTGCATTCATTCTGGATATTAGCGATCTCAAACAAGCTAAAAAAGCGCTGAGTCAGAGTCAAGAACAATTTCAAGCTTTTATGGACAATATTCCCGCTGCTGCATGGATTACGAATGCAGAGGGACGTGTACTTTACCTCAGTCCAACTTATTTCAGCACATTCAATGTGCCAATAAATAAAGCGATCAATAAAAACATTTTTGACTTATACCCAGTCCAAATTGCTCAACCCCTCTTGGATAACATTAGAATAGTTGCCGGGACTAATCAGGTTGTTCAAACGATTGAGTCTGCCTCACGCACAGATGGCACTCTTGGCGAATTTTTGGTCTATAAGTTTCCCATTGCCGATGCGTCTGGGCAATGCCTGGTAGGAGGGGTTGCAATTGACATTACCGAACGCGAACGCGCCCTTCGCGAACGTCAGCTTGCAGAACAAGCCTTACAAGAGCGCAGTGAAAGACTTAAACTACTTTCGGAAACGACCAGTGATTTGCTTTCAACCGAGCGCCCCTTGGATCTAATGAACAGCTTGTTTAGCAAACTCTCGGCGCAAATGGATTTACATTGTTACTTTCACTATTTAATCGATACACACGAAAATAAGCAGAAACTTCGGTTAGTAGCTTGGAACGGCATTACTGATGAAGTATTTCAAGCAATTGAATACCTGGAATTTAATGAAGGGCTATGCGGACTAGTGGTACAAGAACGCCGTCAAATTGTCGTCAATAATCTACCGCACTCTACCCATTCCCATGCCCACATTTTCCATGCTTTAGGAATTACAGCCTATGCAGGTCAACCGTTAATTGCTCAGGGAAAGCTGCTTGGTGTCCTCTCCTTTGCCAGTCGCACCCGTACCCATTTTACTTCTGGAGAAATAGCTTTATTACAAGCAACCTCCGATCAGGTAGCGGTTGCTCTAGAACGCGCTCAGTTAATGGCTTCGTTACAGCGACGGAAAGAAGAATTAATCCAAGCTAATCGAATCAAAGATGAGTTTTTGGCGGTGCTTTCCCACGAACTTCGCACGCCGCTAAACCCGATCTTGGGATGGTCGAAGTTACTGCAAACGAAAAAGTATGATGAAGCAACCACCACTCGCGCTCTCGAAACCATTGAGCGCAATGCCAAGTTGCAAACCCAATTAATCGAAGATTTACTGGATGTCTCTCGTATTCTGCAAGGTAAGCTGAGTCTGAATATTGCTACTGTGAATCTAGAAACTGCGATCGCCGCAGCAATAGAAACTGTACGTTTAGCCGCTGAAGCCAAATCTATCAATTTGCGATTTACGATTTTAGACTTCGGCTTAGAAAATTCTCACAGAAATTTAGAATCTATCGATTTTGACAAGCAACCAGACAACCTCAAATCCCGAATTCAAGTTGCGCTAGAAGCGTACCAAAATAGCAACTCTAAATTTTTAGTAACAGGTGATTCTGGTCGCTTGCAGCAAGTTATTTGGAATTTAGTTTCCAATGCGATTAAGTTTACACCCCAAGGTGGACAGGTAGAAATCAGTTTAGAATCTATTGGTTCTCAAGTTAAACTTCGAGTCAGTGATACAGGTAAAGGAATTAGCCCTGACTTTTTACCATTCGTCTTTGACTACTTTCGACAAGCTGATGGTGCAACCACTAGAAAATTCGGGGGACTGGGATTAGGATTAGCTATTGTGCGTCACATTGTCGAGCTACATGGCGGCACAGTGAAGGCAGAAAGTTTAGGTGAAGAACAGGGAGCAACCTTTACAGTCATGCTACCGCTGATCCAGGTCGATCTAAATAGCCAGCAGATTACCTCTCTACCTGATGATTTGCCCGATTTCAATGGGTTGAAAGTTCTGCTTGTAGATGATGAGCGTGATACGCGAGAGTTAATTGCTTTCATTTTGGAGCAATCTGGTGCAGTAGTCATTCAGTCCGGATCTGCGATGGAAGCACTACGAATTATGCCTCAGTTTCAGCCAAATCTGCTGTTAAGCGACATTGGAATGCCAGAAGTAGATGGCTATATGCTGATTCGTCAAATTAGAGCGATGTCACCAGAACTGGGAGGGAAAATTCCTGCGATCGCCCTTACAGCTTATGCTGGTGAGGTTGATTATCAACAGGCAATTGCCGCCGGATTTGGGCAGCATATCACCAAACCAGTGGAGCCAGCTAAATTACTTCGAGCGATCGCTAACTTAATTTATAGTTCTAGCAATTTTTCCTCTAACCACAACATGGCTTATTAACAGTCTTGACTACCTCAGCCGAATTAACTGTAGCCACCAAAATCTTTTCGGGTGCTGTATCTCCCACTTAGACTGGCAGTCACCATATTTATGAAAACCTCGAAGTATAGAAAATCCTGTCAATTCCTGTTCACCGCAATCAAGATTTGAAAGTTGGAACCTTGAAAGCCTTGATGAAAATAGCCTAGCTATTTGAAGAAGATTACTTTAATTTAAAATTACTGCTCTGATTCATCTAGTAACTTGCTCGGTTCACCGGGGTAGAAATCATAGTCTACAATCTCTACCAAACTGTAAGGACACTCTACCGAAAAAGTCCGTTTGGGCAAATCTGTTTCTCCAACAGCTAATTCGACACCTTTAAGGTAGGCTTTGCGAAGTGCTTCTTCAAGGTAGGGCTTTAGGCTAGGATTGTCTTCAAGCAGTTCAGCAATATCTAAGCGTTGAATACGAAGTGTTGCTAACCAGCTACGACGGCTACGGCGTTGGGACTGATACTGCCATTTTAGTAAATGACAAATTAACACACTCAGACGGTTCCGCAGTTCTTGACGTTGCTGTTTACCCAAAGATTGAATCTCTTCAATCAGATTTTGCAGATCAATCTGACTCCACTGCTCATTGCGAAGTAAAGTTACTTGTTCCTGTGTCCAAGCGTAAAAATCAGTTTCGTAGAGGCTTGGTGAAAACATTTCTATCTTTGGGTTTGTTTCAGGTACACCCATTAGGTTAGTTCAACCTCAACGTCTTTGCTTTTATTGTAGAACTGTCTCAAATCAAGGCGATCAATTTCTGCTATTGAGAGCGATCGCGCTTTGCTCTCACCCTAATTGATCGCACCCTAACAACCCCAACAGAGTGCAAGCAGAGATAATTTATAGTATGACTTTCGTAACGATTGACAGCCATGACTGAGCTACTTGAAGAAGCGATCGCTAAACTAAAAAACTTGCCTGCCAATGAACAAGATGCGATCGCGGCGATAATTTTGGAAGAACTAGAAGATGAACGCCGTTGGGATGAAGCTTTTGCCCGTTCTCCAGATATGCTTGCCAAACTTGCAACAGAGGCAATGGCTGAATACCGTGCAGGAAAAACTCAAGAGTTAGATCCAGATACATTGTGAAGTCACGTATAACCGCTCAGTTTCGTCAAGGGTTTGCTGATCTACCTGAGCAAGTTCAAGAGCAAACCCGTGAAGCATACCGCCTTTTCAAACAAGATCCGAGCCATCCAAGCTTGCGCTTCAAAAAAGTACATCCAGAACTACCAATTTATTCAGCACGGATTAGCAAAAATTATCGAGCGGTTGGACAGTTAGATGGAGATACTGTTATTTGGTTTTGGCTTGGTTCACACGCAGAGTATAACAAGTTGCTCTCTCAGTTGTAGCGACACAGTGCGATCGCGTACAGCAAATAGTTGAACTATTAAATTTAGAAGAGTGGATTGATGAAGACACTGAACCAGAAAAACCAGCAGATTGAGAAGCCGTCTTTAGAATATTATTTAAATCTTCAGTACCCTGTAACACTTTACCCCGACCCTGATGAAGGATATGTAGCTCAAATTAAAGATTTACCTGGATGTCTTACCCAAGGCGAAACCCTTGAAGAGACAATAGCAAATCTCAATGAGGCGCGAGAATTGTGGATTGAAACAGCTTATGAAGCTGGCGATGATATTCGTTTACCAAGTAGTAATGATAACTATAGTGGTAAACTCCTACTACGATTGCCGAAATCTTTACATCGACGTTTAGCTGAGACTTCTGAACGGGAAGGCGTTAGTCTCAACCAATATATTGTGTCTTTGTTGAGTGCGATTTCCAGATGATTTATAAATATTCAAAAAATACTTCAGGCACTAATCTGAATTCTCCAGATTTCAAGCGATAAATATCTATCCATAATGCTCTATGTTTATGATGTGGTGATTCGGAAAAAACTAAACTTTCTAGTTGATAAAATTTTGAATCAGCAAAGTCACATTGATAAAGCTGAATAATTTCATGACCTTGCCTACCATTAAATGTAAACAGGTTCTCTATACAACCTAGATATTTAATATTTTTTAACTCTGCTTGAATTTCCTCTTGAAATTCCCGTTCTAAGGCGGCGTAGCTGGTTTCACCAAAATCAACACCACCGCCTAAAGCCCGATAAAATGTTTCTTGTTTTACGGGATCATAGCCTTCAGAAAGAAATATGCGATCGCCATTCCGAATTAGCCCCAATGCTATTACCCGAATTTCACCTGCTTTACTCATTTTTATAACTAATTATCATAGATAGACTGAGGACGACTTTCACTATCCTCAATAGGCCAATCTGGATTTTCACCACCAACGTACAATTCTTCAATGGTGACATATTCCTGACTTAGCTGGGTGAGAGCGTTGATTAAAATATCCAGAGCGATCGCATCACTGGTTCCTAAGTCAAACCAACAACGTCCCCACTGTCCCTCATATTCAAACTCACCGATGTTATGCATCAGTGCTAGTAGGCTTTTGTCATAGCCTTGCTCATCATAATTCATGTAGCTGATATCGAGTCCAGTGTCCTGCACCTGGAGATTTTCTGCATTAAATGCACCCAATTTACCTAAATAAAACCAGGAATTGAAAACTTCTTCTACATACTGCTTTTCACGCGCAGAAGGATTTGTACTGAATTTCAGCCAAATCCACATATCAAAAGGATTAATTTCGCGGAACTGAATCTCCATTTTGGTCTAATATCTCAATTACTCTTCTGCAAATAAGCATATCAAAGTAGGGAGTGGAGAGTGGGGAATGGGGGTTAAGGATTCTTCAAGCTAACAGCACTTCTGCGTTCACGCTCAATTTGTTTGACTAAATCGCCTGGGAGTTGGGATTTTTTAGTTAATGCTTTGTCAAAATTAGCGATCGCTTCCTGGATTATCTGCTGGCTTTTTTCTTTTTGCCCCAGTTGTTTAAGGATTTGGGCTTTGAGATAATAAATTTCTGGATTATCTGATGTGGTTTTAATCGTCCGGTTGACATACTCTAGTGCCTGTGGATACCGTTTTAAATCCCGATAAGCAAGAGCAATACCCCGATCCACTAAATACCCAGGAGCAGCATTTTGTTCTAAACGCCGAATTGCCTGATCTGGGCTAGCAAAAGGCAAATTAACCGCCAATAATAAATCCATATAACCCTTGATTAAATTCAGTTCTGGATCGTTGGCAGAAATTACTTCAGCTTTGTCTAAATATTCATAAACTTGCCGCAGCCGGCCCAAGGCTTGGGGTACACCGTTGACTGTACCTTGACGGGTAATAACTACTGCACCTTCTAAAAAATGACCAACAGCAGTGTATAAATTACCACGCAATGGATCAATAGGAATCAGTTTTTGTCCTGTTTCTAGAGTTTTCTGACTGTATGTATCGAGTTTAGCCCAATCCTTATTTCCGTATGCTAAAGATGCTTTCATAGCATAAGCTAGAGGTTCATTTGGCTCTTTGGATAGTGCTTGTTCCAGATAACGATCTGCTGCTGGATAGTTGCCCTGTTGGAAAATTGCTTTAAAAGCTGCTTCTGTTTGGTCGCCAATTTGATGAGGTTCGCGATCGCGAAACGGATCGCCAGCCAGGGAGGGATTTACCCAGACATTAAGTGCGATTGCAACTGCAAAAGCAGTCTGAGCAAAGGCAGTGAGTTTAGCAGACACTACTAATCGAGGCGAAGAAAACCTTTTAGTCATTTTAACCCTCAGAATAATTGCGGTTGAAATAGTTGTATGTGTTACTTAGAATGCAAAAATGGTTAATTTCAACTTGCCTCTGCTTCAACCAAAATTTTTTTATATATTGGTAATCTTTCCATGTTTCCAGGCTTACTCTAGCCATTATTTCAGGCTTAGTCTGCCACAATGGAGAAAAAGTGGATAATTCTTGCTGCTAAATTAAGGTGTTAATCCAGGTAAGGCGCTATAAATTGTTTTTCCAGAATTTTCCAGACATTCTCAGTGTAAGTAATCAGTAATTTGCTGACTTTTTGGTAATCTTAACAAATGCTTTATCTCCGAAATGTAAATTATCATCCTACAGCGTGCCCAACAGCGATTCTCAAATCGATCAATTTAGAATTAGCACCCCAGCAGCTAGGTCTGATTATTGGCCCGAGTGGTTCCGGTAAAAGTACCTTACTAGAAATTTTGTCGGGACTAGCCGAACCCACTACTGGCGCACTCTTCTGGCGAGAACAAGAACTTCTAGCCGAACAGCTACAACAATTAGCCGGGTTAGTATTTCAGTTTCCAGAGCGACACTTTTGTGGTGGTTCGATTTTAGAAGAATTACGTTTAGGACATCCTGAGTTAGGGTCAGAACGAGTCAGACAGGCCCTAAGTGAGGTGGGATTAGAGCATTTATCGCTTTCCGCTGCCCCTCATGCTTTGAGTGGTGGTCAGCAACGACGTTTAGCTTTGGCAGTGCAATTAATTCGCCAGCCAAATTTACTGTTATTAGATGAACCCACAGCTGGTTTAGATTGGTCAATGCGTCGGCAACTGGTAAATTTATTAGCGAAACTGAAACAAGATTGGACATTGTTAATAGTGACACACGACGCTGGGGATCTGTTAGCGATCGCAGACCGTTGCTGGACACTCAACCACGGTGAACTAGAATCAGTAGATCCAAAGTCACTAGAATCCAAAGTTAAAGAACCTCTACCAACGGTGTGAGAGCAGGGGGAGCAGGAGGAGATGAGGGGCAAGGGGAGAAGGAGAATAACTATGCTCCATGCCCCATGCCCCATGCCCCATGACAAATGACAAATGCCCCATGACAAATGACAAATGACAAACCTATTGCCTGAGATGGCAGAAATCTGGCAGAAAACTCTCAATTGGCAACCAACTCTTCAACAAAAAGGGCAATTCCAAAAGCTTTATGAGTTAATCCTAGAAGGTAATCGCCAACTCAATTTAACTCGGATTGTTGACCCCCAAGAGTTTTGGGAAAAACATCTCTGGGATTCTCTACGAGGAATTGCACCCTTGTTATCAGCAAATTTCTCCCCTGTTTCCCCTACTATCATCGATATTGGTACAGGTGCGGGTTTTCCGGGTGTTCCCGTAGCAATTACAGTACCTAATTGCACAATTACTCTTCTCGATTCCACTCGGAAAAAAATTACTTTTATCGACAATATATTAAGTGAACTTGCCCTTACCAATGCCAAAACTCTTGTTGATAGGGCGGAAGAAATCGGTCAGCACAGCCAACATCGACTAGCTTATGATATTGCATTGATCCGTGCTGTAGGGGCAGTTTCTGTCTGTGCAGAATATACCCTACCACTTCTCAAACAGGGAGGTTTAGCTATAATTTATCGCGGTAATTGGACAGAGGATGAAACAGTTGCTTTAAAGAATGCTGTGAACCAATTGGGTGGCGTTATTGAATCAATCGAACAATTTACAACACCTCTGAGTCACAGCATCCGCCACTGTGTGTATTTGCGTAAGGTAACTACCACTCCAGCTAATTTTCCTCGTGCTGTAGGTGTACCGACTCAAAAGCCTCTTTGAGCCGCAAGTGCGAGAAAAAGGACATAAATAATCCAAGCGATTAGAAATCGCGGCTACACAAACTCTCGTCCGCCTGCGCCGACTAACGCCAAAATAGGGTTTCAAATTTAATCTGACGACAGTAATAAAAGAGCGTTAGATTATCACATCATACAACTGGCAACAGAAACAATATTCTGTCGCCAATTTTTAAGCGCCTATAACTCTAAATTATTGTCTGGTTTCAGGCAAATTTACTTGCTGTTGCAAACCGCTTGTTAATCTCATCCCAATTAACCACGTTCCACCAAGCATCTAAATAATCAGCGCGGCGGTTTTGGTAGTTGAGATAATATGCGTGTTCCCATACGTCATTACCCAGGATGGGATATTTACCTGCACTTAAGGGAGTATCTTGATTAGCTGTAGTTGTCACTTCTAACTTGCCACCTTTGTTACGTACTAGCCAAACCCAGCCACTACCAAAACGACCAGCACCAGCTTCGTTAAATTGTTTTTTGAAAGCTGCAAAAGAGCCAAAACTTTGATTAATTGCAGAGGCTATATTTCCTGTTGGTTCTCCACCACCTTTCGGCTTCATAATTTGCCAGAACATTGAGTGGTTGACATGACCGCCGCCATTATTACGTACTGTTCTACGAATATCTTGTGGCACACTGTCAAGTTTTTGCAACAGTTCTTCAACAGTTTTACCTTTAAGTTCTGGATGTTTTTCTAAGGCTGCATTCAGGTTTTTCACATAAGTTGCGTGGTGTTTGTCGTGGTGAAATTGCATCGTTTTGGCATCGATGTGTGGTTCCAGTGCTTCGTAGGCATAAGGTAAAGGCGGTAGTTGGATAGCTCCTGTTGTATTTGCTGTTATATTGGGTGTTGTATTTGCTGTTGCATTGGGTGTTGTAGTGTTTCCATTAGGAGATTTCTCTGCCAATGCACAAGCATCTAATGCAAAAGCACCCGCACCTGCTGTAAGTAAAAACAAGAGATGGCGTCGATTAATAGTCATAGAATTTTTTGCAGCTAATCCATTAAGTCTGTATTGCAGTTTTATTTTCTTAGATTCTGGCTACAAAAAATTGGGAATTGGCGATTATTTCTGGCAGTTTAAGAAACTATTTACAAAAATTGTAATATTAAGTACTAACATTCAAAATATTGTGTATTTTTACTTAAACTATCTTTTTACAACTAATCATAGGTTCACACCCAACCACCAAAAATAAACCCCGTCGCCACAAGAGACACTACGGGGTGTTAAGGGAATTATCGGAAAGATAACAGTTATCTGTTTCCCGGTCGCAGTGATGGACACATCAGCGAAGACTCAGCCGCGAGGATTTTGAGAAAAGCTAAGAGCAGATTATTCAATATTTATGGGACGCAACGCCCCGCGCGAGGTAGAAATACCAAAGTGCGATCGCAAAGCTTGATGAGCTAACAAAATTGTAGTTTTATGGGTGGCAGTGTCCACCTATTTTGATAATAATAATTAGTTAGCAATAACATATATATTCTCAATCATGGTTACAATACCTCAATTAATAAAAATCAAAGCGTCCATTATCAACAACCCTTATTTAATCCCTGAAATTAATCTTAATTTAAAGTAGGAAGAAAATTTTTTAGGTAACTATCGGCGCTATTGTTCATCTCACGAAATTGATTCAAAAAAGTCAAGCGTTGGCTTGAGCGAGTTTTCTACATATATTGATGTTGGGATGATTGCGCCAAAACGAGATTACCGCAAGAAATACATGATTACAGATTTTGAGGATCATTTGTATCAGGCTTTCAGAACACTTTATCGAGCCGAGAACAAATCATGCCCTGAATCTAACATCTGTGGCATAACAGATGGTCATGAGGGGCATGATCGCGAATGGCTAGTTGAGGTTTACATTGCAAACCCTATTCTCTCAGAGAAATATCTAATTGTCGGGTGGAGTTCATGGTGTGACATTGAATCGGTATGGAGTATGAGCGTAATTTGGATACATCCATTTTTACGGCGTGGGTTTGTCAAACGAAACTGGGAACGCTGGCAAGCACTGTATGGAGATTTTCGTGTGCAAGCACCTTTTTCTGTGCCTATGAAAAAAGCGTTAGAGCAAGTAGGGTATTTTACTTGTTCTGGCAAGTAGCACTCGCTTGATTACTTGTCAGGTACAGTGAAAATGCCTATAATCCTTGCACACCAGTATTATTGGACTACTTTATCCTTCATTAGCTGTTACGTCAGTTTTGTGCCGAATTTTGGTATTTTAAAAAACGCTGTATGCTTTACCCAGTAAGAATCACGCCTTGCCTTAGTTATGCACTTTTTCCTATAAAAGAATACAAGAACACCTGCAACTTTAGGGAAGAATGAAGACATGGAGCAGCAACTGTCTTGAGATTGGCGATCGCCTTACTCATCACCAAGTGATTAAAGGGTTCCCGAAATCAGGTTAGCGCCCGTGAGTAGCATTGGTCAAATCGTTGTAGTCTGTGGATCACAGGGTTCTACAGACTTGCGGCGATTACGGTCTAATTCATCAATAACGCACTGAAAAAATTTGTTCAACAGTTAGATTTAAATCTGGAAATGTTGGAGACTCTATACGGTCGTCTCCTCTAAACTGTTTACCACGATATTCACCCTCATCACTTAAAGAGTAAATTGTGATTGTTGGCTGTTTGGGGTCGCCTATCAATTCTTTGCTACCCAAAGCAGCATAATCCACAATCCAATATTCTTGAATACCCATTTCTTCATAGTCAGCCAACTTTTTATGATAATCATCTCTCCAGTTAGTACTGACCACTTCAATCACTAATGGAATTGAATCTGGTTTACTAAGAATAGATTGTTTCTCCCATAATGGTTCATTACTCAAGTTAGAAAAATTCATTAATAAAACATCAGGATAGTACCCTGACATTTTATTTTCTGGCTTCACCGTTGCGGTTTTAGGTATACCGTAATAGAGTTTAAGACGAAGACACTCATACCCTAACATCATTGTTAAAAATGCTACTATTTGCTCGTGTTTGCCTGATGGTGGCGGCATTTGAATAATATCTCCATCGTGTAATTCATAACGAATGTTTTCCGGTTGTGTTTCTAAAAACTCTAAATATTCATCAAATGTAAATAGTTTTTGTAGTGATTGAATCATTATTTCATCCTGATTATGAATATAAACAGTTCACACTGCTGTAACCTGAAAATTAAGAGTTAACGGGGTGTAGCGGCCAAAGGTGAAAGTAAATCGGCATGGACGCGCCAAGATTCTTACTCAGCAAGAAATACAGCAAATTTTCGCTATTGGGTTAACAAATGACCGCGATGGCTACGCCCGCCGCAGGCATCGCACGACGCAAGGGCAAGGTCAGAGTTACGGTCAAAAATTGGATTAACGGCGGTGTGGTGATGATTCTGGATGCGATCGCTAACCTATCCCTTGCCACCAATTACAGCGATTGCCCCTACACCCCATCACAGCGATCGCACACAAAACAATTATATTTTACACTCCGAAGCGCTTATAATATTCTGTCCCCAGTTTTGGGATCAAACACAAACAATTGATTTAAATCGAGTTGTAGAGAAAGCCGATCGCCTGGACGAAGACGCACATCACCGCCTACCTGAATATTCAACATCACCGCCGAACCAGGTAAACCAGCGCGAATCAAAGTTTCTCTCCCCAAAGGTTCTACAACTTTCACTTCAACTAATAATAATTCTGAGTTTTGAGTGCTGTTATCGGATAGCTGTTGTTCAGCCTGTTCTGAGTCAGTGTTTATTTTTATATGCTCTGGACGAATCCCCAAATCATAACTGTGTCCTTGACGTAACTGTAATTTTTCTTTCACGTCTGCTGGAATTGCTAATAACTGCCCACTCACATCAAAACTATTATTTTGATAAATTGCAGGCAAAATATTCATTGGTGGACTGCCTAAAAAAGTTGCCACCATCTGATTAGCAGGACTTGCATAAATAGTTTGGGGATCGCCGATTTGTTGAATCCGCCCGCGATTTAGTACGACAATTTTATCAGCCAAAGTCATCGCTTCAACTTGATCGTGGGTGACATAAATAGTTGTAATGCCTAATTCTTGATGTAACTGTTTCAATTCTGCCCTGGTATCATCGCGCAGTTGGGCATCTAAATTAGATAAAGGTTCATCAAGTAAAAACACTTGGGGTTCACGAGCGATCGCTCTTCCTAATGCTACTCGTTGCTGCTGTCCCCCAGAAAGTTGTTTGGGCTTACGATCTAGCAGATGATCCAGAGAAAGCGATCGCGCCACATTCATCACTCGTTCTTGAATGATTTTTCGGTCAACCTTCCGCATTTCCAAGCCAAAGCCGATGTTTTGCGCCACACTCATGTGAGGATAGAGAGCGTAGTTTTGAAACACCATCGCCACATCTCGTTGTCTGGCTGGGATATTATTTACCAAGCGATCGCCAATATAGAGTTTGCCAGATGTAGCGGTTTCTAAACCCGCGATCGTTCGCAAAATTGTAGATTTACCACAACCCGATGGCCCGACTAAAACCCAAAATTCGCCATCAGGAATTTCAAAGGTAATATTCTCAATAGCAGTGACATTATTAAATCTACGCTTAATATCTTCTAGACGAACGTTTGCCATTATCTGATTTGATATTTTCAGTTTTGGATCTGCGGCACTTCCAACTAAGCATTAGGAGGTTTTATCCGCACCTTCCGAGGAACTGTGATGCTGCTTTGTAAGTGCAGAAACTTGGTCGTTCTGCACAACTCTAATCAGAAATCTTAGAGCCTCATTCACGGCATCAGCATTGGGAAAAACCTCTACAACATCCGCTTCTAAACGAATTGTTGTCTTCCCAAAGCTTTTTCGTTCAGGGCCGAACTTTCTGACCCTTAAACTCTTTAAGTCATACTCTGCTCGCAGATTACAGCATAAGATTTTTGACTTCTCAGACATTCTCTAAACAAAGTTCAATTACTTCTTTCATATTAGCCATCAACTCATCAATTGTTTCTCCTTGACTGTAACAGGCTTGTAGCTGAGGTACTTCTCCGACATAGTAGCCATCTTCATCCCGTTCAATGATGACGTAGAATTCTTGGTTGGTGGGATTGATCATAATCTATTTGTACGTAGACTTAAAATCATTTTTCTGGATTCTTCGACCAAGCTGGGTGAGAAAGTAAAGAAGCAAAAACTCGTACTCCCCGAAGTTGATTAGAAAGGGGTAAGTGACCTTTAGGCGCACTCAAATCCCAGGTAAACTCGTTAGGGTATCGCGTCCAGGTGTTACCTGCTTTCCAGCCAATTTTCGGCCAGAAATTCTCCCAATTTTTACCCAAACTTAGCCAGATTTCTCGCTGCACTGAAAAACCAAATTTACCTTCGGAGTGAACTAACCAGAGATTGTTGATGGTTTGCAAGTCAACAGCCGAGGTATTTTCTACTTCAGTAAAATACAACCATTTTCGTTGTACAGCCGTTGGCCCTGATAGTTCGCACATTTTTTCGATGGTGACGCGATCGGCTGCTTGAAAGTCTTGAACAGCCAATAGCTGTTGCAAAGAATTGTAGTTAATCCCGCACTCTGATTTTAGAGGTACAATTCCTTCAGGAAAAGAGGAGCGCAGAAATTCTTTGACTTGAGGTGCGTCAGAGTTGTATAGGACTTGATAAGCTTTGCCATCAACCCAAGTCGCTGGGTTTTCACGTCGTTTCATTAAAAATTCCATCAACACGTCTAATCCCTCATTACCCAACTCAGCTAACTGTGGGATTATCTGTTGTTGGACTTTTTCAGACCCAGCGATTAACGGTTGTCGGAGGGAGTCGATGTCATTTGCAGGGCCTGATAAAATCATTGGGTCTGTCATGCCATTCTTGTGTTAACGGTCAGTGAAAGAGCGGTAAGCTATCGGGCTTCTCTAAAGTGAAGCATTGATAGCGAAAAGTAGTTTACTATTTTTGATCGTACAAAATTGCGATCGCTTCACTGAAATCCCACACTTAATCCCCAAATAATGTACAAGGGGAATAGGGGGAAAATCTGTGCCTTATGGCTTGGTGAACAAAAGACATAGCAAAATATACAAGCCTGCCACATAAAGATTTTTTGAATAGCAGCGTATCGATTAGGAGTGTGTGAACGATGTACGAAAAGATTACCCCCCCCGCAGCCGGAGCCAAAATCACCTTCAAAAATGGTGAACCAATCGTACCGGACAATCCAATTATCCCCTTTATTCGTGGCGACGGCACAGGTATAGACATTTGGCCTGCTACCCAAAAAGTTCTCGATGCTGCGGTAGCCAAAGCATATAAGGGTCAGCGTCAAATTAGCTGGTTCAAGGTTTACGCTGGTGATGAAGCTTGTGATTTATACGGAACTTACCAGTATTTACCTCAAGACACTCTCACAGCAATTGAAGAATATGGTGTAGCTATTAAAGGGCCTTTGACTACTCCCATTGGGGGAGGAATTCGTTCTTTAAATGTGGCATTACGGCAAATTTTTGACTTGTATGCTTGCGTGCGTCCTTGCCGTTACTATGCAGGTACGCCCTCACCCCACAAAAATCCCGAAAAGCTGGATGTAATTGTTTATCGGGAAAATACAGAAGATATTTATTTAGGCATTGAGTGGCGACAAGGTAGCGAAATCGGCGATCGCTTAATTAAAATTCTCAATGAAGAATTAATCCCCGCCACCCCAGAACATGGGAAAAAACGCATTCCTCTTGATTCTGGTATTGGCATCAAACCCATCAGCAAAACTGGTTCCCAGCGCCTAGTTAGACGTGCCATCAAACACGCCTTGCTATTGCCCAAAAAGAAGCAACAAGTGACTTTGGTGCATAAGGGCAACATCATGAAGTACACCGAAGGCGCTTTCCGCGACTGGGGTTATGAATTAGCAACCAGCGAATTTCGCCAAGAAACTGTTACTGAACAAGAATCTTGGATTTTGAGTAACAAGGAAAAAAATCCGAATATTTCCTTAGAAGAAAACGCCCGCCAAATTGAACCTGGGTTTGATAATCTTACCCCAGACAAAAAAGCGCAAGTTGTCAAGGAAGTTGAAACTGTTCTTAACACAATTTGGGCAACCCACGGCGATGGCAAATGGAAAGAGAAAGTTTTGGTGAATGACCGGATTGCTGACAGTATTTTTCAACAAATCCAAACCAGACCTGATGAGTATTCGATTTTGGCGACAATGAACTTAAACGGCGATTATTTGTCTGATGCCGCTGCTGCCATTGTTGGGGGATTGGGAATGGGGCCAGGGGCAAATATTGGTGATTCTAGTGCCATATTTGAAGCTACCCACGGCACTGCACCCAAACACGCCGGCTTAGATCGGATTAATCCTGGTTCAGTGATTTTGTCTGGTGTGATGATGCTGGAATTTATGGGCTGGCAAGAAGCCGCAGACCTAATTAAGAAAGGTTTAAGCGATGCGATCGCAAATAGTCAAGTCACCTACGATTTAGCCCGGTTGCTAGAACCGCCAGTTGAACCCTTAAAATGTTCTGAATTTGCCGACGCAATTATTCAGCATTTTGGTTAATTCTATTAGGGTTAATTAGTCACAAGTCGAATTACCCCACCCTAACCCTCCCCGTATGTATTGGGGAGGGAACTGGATTTCTTGTTTCCCCCCAATGCATCGGGGGATTAAGGGGGGTAATTTGACTTGTCTATACAACAACCCTAGCTTTTTTAGAGGGGTTAGGGGGGATCAACAAATATTTAATACTTCTCAGACATCCTCTGATAAATCTAGAACTAGCCCTTTCAAGGTGAGTAAAAATTTTGCTCAAAAAATTCCTCTTTAATCTCTTAACTCTGTGTTCTCTGCGTCTCTGTGGTTAAATAAATTACTTTTAAACCGCAGAGGCACAGAGAGCGCAGAGAGAAAAATAGAGATTTTACGAGTCACCTTGAAAGGGCTGGTTCTAAAATCAACCATTTTAAACTAGCGAAATAGCATTTTATTTGCAAAAACACCAAAATCAGAAAGCGAACTGGGGTTTGAGTAAGTCAAATGGCATTTTGAGAAAGCAAAAGCTTCTTTTGAGAAAGTAATTGCGGATTTTGCTTATTGAATTTAGTCAAAATATGAAGTTTAGATAAAGTTATTGAAAAATTGCTGATAAATTTTGAACCGTCAGATTTTAATACGGTTTGGATAAGGTTTTTTGATGACACGCCCTAGATCGCAAAGACGCGACAAATCGCCGTCTTTACAAGAATCAGTCCTTTGTAGAGACGGCGATTTATCGCGTCTCTTGCCTTAACCAAACCGTATTGCGTCAGATTTAAAACTAGTAAAAAAACAAAATCCCCGGCTTTTCTAAAAAGTCGGAGATTTTTTTGGGGCAATCCCCTATAAAGTTTCCGTTATTCGGATTTAGAGTTATCGAGAACTCGGCGCAAGTTCTCCATTAATTCGGATTCAACCCAATCGTTAATTGCTTTAACTGTGATTTTGCTAATTTATCAGGTGCGATCGCTCCATTCTCTGTAATGATGGCTGTAATTAACTCAGCCGGAGTCACATCAAAAGCTGGATTGTAAAAATCTACACCTTCAGGTGTGAGAATAGTATCGCCAACTTGATAAATTTCTGTTGGTTCGCGTTCTTCAATGGGAATTTGGCTGCCATCGGCTAATTCAAAATCAACGGTGGAAAGCGGTGCAGCGACAAAGAAGGGGATATTATGTGCCTTAGCTGCGATCGCCACACTATATGTACCAATTTTATTAGCAGTGTCGCCATTAGCAGCAATGCGATCAGCACCCACAACGACAGCATGAATCAAACCCTGTTTCATGCAATGGGCTGCCATATTATCAGTAATTAATGTAACTGGAATACCTTCTTGCACACATTCCCAAGTGGTGAGTTTTGCGCCTTGTAAGCGAGGACGGGTTTCATCGGCAAATAAACGTTCTAAACGTCCTTCCCTCCAAGCAGAACGCACTACACCTAAAGCTGTGCCATATCCAGCAGTAGCTAGCGCCCCAGCGTTGCAGTGAGTAAGCAAAGTCAGCTTTTCTGGAGTATTGGGCAAAACTGCCAAACCATGATCACCGATCGCCTGACAGGTTTGTAAATCTTCAGCGTTAATTGCTTGGGCTGTTTGCAAAAGGGTTTGCTTAATCTCTTCTACCGTTCCCAGCGTTTCGTAGGCGGCTTTTAGCATCCGGCTAATTGCCCAAAATAAATTTACTGCCGTCGGACGAGTAGAACGCAATAACTGGGCTACTTTATCTAAGTGTTGCAAAAATTCGGTGCGATCGCTTGTTTTAATTTCCCTTGCACCAAGATACATTCCATAAGCCGCAGCCACTCCAATTGCTGGTGCACCTCGCACAATCATAGTTTTAATCGCCCGCGCCATATCTTCACTGCGGTGAATTTCCACAAATGTATATTCATTGGGTAAGCGTGTTTGATCAATTAGTGAAACTGAGTCATTGTGCCAAATAACGGGATAAACCTGGTTTGTGGAAGGTGTCATAGAAAAAGGTCGTTAGTAAAGGGTCAATAGTTTTTACTTTAATGCACTTAGATGATTTCATTTTAAAAAACAAAATTCAATTAAGGGATTTCCAAGAAATAAATTATCCAAATAAACTAACCACAGAGACGCAGAGAACGCAGAGAGAAGAGAAATAGAGAGAATTTTTGCGTCAGCTTTGGGATATTGTTTTATTTGGAAATCCCTAACTATTTTTAGCTATTGATAATTTTGCGGCGCGGGTGATTACTTAATATTTATTTATTTAATTTCCTGCTTAACTGTCTTAACTGTCCTTGCATTTTCATTAGAAAAGTGAGAGGATATTTCGCTAAAGCATTTATAAAATATCAGCGTTTCTGAGTTGATATATAAAATGCTTTTGTCCTAACTAAATGGCGAATTTACACTTTGATAAAAGTTTAACTAATTATTCAAAGCCTTTGAAATAGAACTATGAAACGTCTTGTTATTTGCTGTGATGGAACTTGGCAACAGTTAACCAGTCGTTATCCAAGCAATGTGGTAAAGCTAGCTCAATCTGTGAAATCGATTGCCAGTGACGGGGTTACACAAATCGTCTTTTATGACGAGGGCATTGGAACCGAGGGTCAAAAGGTTTTAGGCGGAGCTACTGGACTAGGAATCGATAGAAATATAGAAGATTGTTACCGATTTCTTAGTCTCAATTATGTTTCTGGTGACGAAATCTATTTGTTCGGTTTCAGTCGCGGTGCTTACACAGTTAGAAGTTTAGCCGGCATGATCTATTGCTCTGGTCTTCTAGATCGCCCCCATGTTACTAAAGCACATGAAGCCTACGAGCTTTACCGTAACCGGGGTATTAAACCCAAGGATAAGACAGCAGTAGAATACCGTCAAGCTTATGGCGATCGCGTCCCGATCACTTTACTCGGTTGTTTTGACACCGTTGGTGCCCTTGGTATTCCTGGGATACCAGCCTTTAGTAGGTTAAGCAAACAGCTTAATATGCGCTACAGATTTCATGACACTACTTTAAACAAATGTGTTCAGAATGCATTGCACGCAATGGCGATTGACGAAATCCGTGAAATCTTTGATGTCACTCCCATGAAAAAGCATCCTGATGCTGAAAACCAGCGGGTGATTCAAAAGTGGTTTCCAGGCGTACACGGTTGCGTTGGTGGTGGAACCGAAGAACACAGTGGGTTATCAGATGCTGCCTTACAGTGGATGATTGATTCCATCAGTGTACTCGAATTAGGGCTTGACTTAGATCCAAATGTGATTCCGACAGGCATTAACCCTAATTATGAATGTGATTTTAAGAACGATGCTGGATTCTTTAAATTAGCAGGAATTAAGTTTCGTGAGGTCAGCGATGTCATTGAAGACCTTCATGAAAGTGCGATCTACCGTTTGAAAAGTCGCAAGGACTATCGACCAAAAAATCTACAAAAGATTATTTCCAAACTGAAATAATTTGAATGAATTTGGCTAATCGAAGCAGAGAAAATCCGAGTGTATTGAATCCAAAACTGAAAACAAGTAAAAACAATTATGGCTGGAAAAAGAGATACATCTAAAGACGGGTTAGGTAACAAAATTCAAACATTAGTTTTAACAAACTTTAAACCGATTTGGAAACTTCTACAAAGTAACGAATCTATAAAGCGTAAAGTTAACAAAACTCTACTCAATAGTCTCATCTACAAAATTCCGACTCGTCCTAATGCCTACAGTATGATGACTCTAGATGAGTATATTCCAGATACTAAAATTCCTAAGAAAACTGATGCTTATACTTCCTGGGAATCACTCAACGATCGCACTTATACCGGACGACATTTACCACCAGATCCCAAGTTAAACGCTGAGGGCAACTTACCAAAAGTAGAAGACCTAGCTATCTTATTTCGTAAAAGAGATGGTAAAACCATTTATTCTACCAAATCAACTATGCTGTTTCCCTATTGGGTGCAGTGGTTTACTGATAGTTTTCTCCGCCTCGATCACTATAATAAATTAAAAAATACTTCCAACCATGAGATTGATTTGTGTAATGTTTATGGTTTAACCAGAAAACAAACACACCTTTTAAGAAGCTTTGAAGGAGGTAAACTAAAATCTCAAAAACTTAAGCGCCAAGATGGTGTAGAAGAAGAATATCCCTTGTTTTATTATGCCGATCCAGCGCAGGGTAAAGTTGACGCTCAATTTGAGGGTCTTTATGAACCTGTCAATGATGAAAAAAGGCAACCCGTAGAAAAAAAACAATATCTGTTTGCGATGGGAGTAGAACGAGCAAATGTGCAAATTGGCTATGTCATGCTCAATACTCTATGTTTCCGCGAGCATAATCGTCTTTGTGATGAATTAGCAAGCAATTATCCAGATTGGGATGATGAACGCCTCTTCCAAACCGCGAGAAATATTCTCATGGCGATTATTCTCAAAATCATTATGGAGGAGTACATTAACCACATAACTCCTTATCACTTTAAGTTGTTTGCCGATCCTGAAGCTTTTACTAAGGAAAGTTGGCATCGTCCTAATTACATGGCAATTGAGTTTGACTTTGTTTATCGCTGGCATAGCGCGATTCCAGAAACTTTTAAATATAACGGGAAACCGACCCATATTGCTGCATCTCTCTGGAACAACAAGATGTTCATCGATCAAGGTTTGGGCGCATTGATGGAGGAAACTTGTTCTCAAGCAGGTACAAAAATTGGTTTATTCAACACGCCTGATATATTGGTTGAGTTAACCGAGTTACCCGCTATTAAACTAGGACGGCAACTGCAATTAGCAAGCTACAACGATTATCGCCAATTGTGTGGTTTCCCCAGAGTGACGAGATTTGAGCAAATTAGCGGCGATGAATTTGTTCAAGAGAAACTCAAAGAATTATATGGTCATGTTGATAATATTGAATTCTTTGTGGGGCTTTACGCCGAGGATGGGCGGAAAAATTCAACTATTCCTTCCCTAGTAGCACGCTTAATTGGGATTGATGCCTTTTCTCAAGCGCTAACTAATCCTTTACTATCACCCAATATCTTCAATGAAAAGACTTTTTCTCATGTGGGTTGGGAAATAATTCAAAATACCAACACAGTTTCAGATTTAGTTAATCGCAACGTCCCTCGCTCAGACAGAAAGTACAAAGTTACTTTTGACCTTCAATAAACATCGGTTTTTAATGCGATCGCTTTACCTGTAATCTCAAAGCTTGCTATATATAGCATCTTGTAGATAAACGTTGGTGGAGCGATCGCTCTTAATAATACCCTCATCACTTTGTCACCAAAACTTTCGCAATTTCAACATAGTTCTCGAAACTGACTAGAAAATAACTGCAAGCGATGCTTACGGCGGGATGCGCCTATGCACCTTGTAATAAACTCAATTGATTAACTAATTCTAAGTTTAAAAAAATGAAATTATTTACCGAATACCCAGAAAAAGACGAAGCCAAATATTGCGCTCTCATGAGTGAGCTAGTCAAAAAGAATATGGAAAATCTTTACGGAGGTGAGAAGAAAAAAACTGCAAAGAGAGATACCCACTCTAAAACCAACGCTGCTGTACAAGGAACTCTAGAAATCTTTGACTTTGATGAAGCAGCAATTAAACAGGAATTGAGCAAACGCACTTCATTAACTGAAGCTCAACTTCAAGCCATTTCCCTAAAACAAGGTTTATTTGCAAATCCCAAACAATATCCGGTTTGGCTACGATTTGCAAATGGAGCGTTTTCAGTAAAGAATGATTATGAGGGAGATACACGCTCCATGTCCGTAAAGGTGATAGGGGTAGAAGGAGAAAGACTACCGCAAAGTCACGAGTTAAAAACCCAAGATATTATTGTCCACAATACCGAATTCTTTTTTGTTAGAACCATCAAAGACTTCCATAGCTTTTTTGTGACGGTTTATCGAGCAGGGCTGTTTCCGCTTTTTAAGCTGTTGGTACTTTTTTGGCTAAAGTTACATCCCTACGAATCCACTCTTTTACAAACTAGTTTCAAACGGTTTCCCAAGAGTTTGCTCACAGAACGCTATTGGAGTGCTTCAGCATATTCTTTGGGACTCAAATCTGATTTTGATCCCTATAAACCAGGTCGAGTTCCTGTGGAATATCCGGTTGTAATTAAATATGCATTTACTCCAGTTTCCAGTCAACCACCTCATCAACAACTTCCTCTCGAATCTAGACCAGAAAGTGAGCTTCAGCGTGCCAAAGCCGCAGGTTCAGAGGACAACTACTACCGAGAGGATATTATTCAAGCTTTAGCAAAGCCTGATGCTGAATATTGTTGGGACTTTCAAATTCAATTTCAAACTAGCCCAGAAATGTCTATTGATGATACTACTATTGTTTGGAATGAAGAGGAATCACCCTTTATTACAGTTGGTCGTCTAACAGTTAAGCATCAGAAAGTTAATTCTGCCAAAGAAAATGACTTTGGGGAAAATCTCAGTTTTTCTCCTGGGAATGGTCTAGCAGTGCATCGTCCTGTCGGTGCAATTAATCGGTTACGCAGCATTGTTTATCCTATTGTTGCTAATGACCGTCATCAAAAACGAGGAGTCAAATACCATGAACCAACTGTGTAAACTGCTATAAATTTCAGAGGGGTTTTCAGTATCTTCATGAAAATAACCCCAAATTTTGGGGTTATTTTTATCAAACTATTCTGACTTAAATTAACTAGACGACAGCCGATACTTGCTGCTTAAAGAAAGCTTGCAACACTCTCTCTGCTATTTGATGGCTAGTTAAACCTAGTTCTGCCTTTGATTCATTGGGTTCAGCGTGATCTACTAACACATCTGGTACACCAAATCGCTTGACAGGAACGAGAATATCTGCATCTAGTAAAGCTTCCGCGATCGCACTACCAAAGCCACCCATCACACAGCCTTCTTCTAAGGTGACAACACGGCCGATTTTCTTCGCTAAAGGTAAAATCAACTCGGTATCCAAAGGCTTAACGAAACGGGCATTAATTACAGTTGCTTCAATGCCGTGTTCGCTGAGAATTTCAGACGCTTGCATCCCCGGATAGACCATTGTGCCATAAGCAACGATTAACACATCATCGCCTGTACGCAGAATCTCGCCTTTGCCGATTTCCAAAGGTTCCCAACCTTCTTCCATCAAGGGAACGCCGTAGCCATTGCCACGAGGGTAGCGCATCGCAATCGGGCCACTGGTATGCTCAACACCAGTTACTACCATGCTTTGCAGTTCGGCTTCGTCTTTGGGTGCCATGATTACGATGTTGGGAATACAACGCAGATAGGCTATATCATACATACCTTGGTGGGTGGGGCCATCAGATCCCACGATTCCGGCCCGATCCAAGCAGAAGAATACTGGCAGGTTTTGGATGCAGACATCATGAATTATCTGGTCGTAGGCGCGTTGCAGAAAGGTGGAATAAATAGCCGCAACGGGGCGCATACCTTCGGTTGCAAGTCCTGCTGCTAGAGTGATTGCGTGTTGTTCCGCAATGCCTACATCTATATACTGATTCGGCAGTTTTGCCTGAAGTTTATCTAAACCTGTCCCCGTTGCCATCGCCGCAGTAATGCCGACGATTTTCGGGTTTTGTTCGGCAAGTTTTACCAAAGTGTGAGAAAAGACTTTGGCATAAGCTGGGGGTTTGGGTTTATTAGAAGGAATCGCTTTGCCAGTTGCTACGTTAAAGGGGCTTTGGGCGTGGTAGCCAACTTGATCTAGTTCGGCAATTTCATAACCTTTGCCTTTGATTGTCGCCACATGTACCAAAACTGGGCCTGGTATCTGATGTGCTTGTTGGAAGGTGGCAATCAATTCTTCGAGATTATGCCCATCCACTGGCCCAATGTAGGTAAAGCCGAGTTCTTCAAAAACTGCACCTACCTTCGGAACAGCCAAGCGCTTCATACCTTCTTTGATGCGTCCGAGTTCGGGTGACAGGGATTCACCCACGAAGGGAATTTGCTTAAATTGTTCTTCAAGATTATCTTTAATAAATTGCACCGGTTGGCTGAGGCGCATTTTGTTGAGATAGCGAGGAATCGCGCCGACGTTGCGAGATATGGACATGTCGTTGTCGTTGAGAACAACCAACAGGTTAGTTTTCGGCATGTGTCCGGCATGGTTGATGGCTTCTAAAGCCATACCGCCAGTGAGTGCCCCATCGCCAATCACAGCAACGGCTTTAAATTTTTCCCCTTTCAAGTCTCGCGCTAAAGCCATACCCAATGCTGCTGAAATACTTGTAGAAGCGTGTCCAGCCCCAAAGTGGTCAAACTTGTTTTCACCCCGTTTGAGATAACCTGCAACTCCGTCCTTTTGTCTGAGGGTGTGGAAGTGATCGTAACGTCCTGTAAGCAGTTTGTGGGGATAAGCCTGGTGTCCTACATCCCAAATCACTTTATCCCGATCTAAGTCCAGTGTTTGGTAAAGTCCTAGTGTTAATTCGACAACACCCAACCCTGGGCCCAAGTGTCCACCATTAACTGCTACTGTTTGAAGATGCTTATCTCGAATCTGACGGGCAATCTGTTGCAGTTGGCGAACAGATAAACCGTGCAACTGATTAGGATGGGTGATTTCGCTCAGATGCATATTATAAGGTTTTCCTCTCTAACTTCGAGTTTCGGTATTTTGATTTTCCCACGGTCGGGTTGTTCACAGAATCAAAGTCTTACATTGTTACTAAGTTGTAGCGGAAAGTATAATTTCGTAATTGATAATGGCGAAAAGTTTGTTAACCATTAACAATTCGTCAAATAAGGTTGCAATCAGTTAAAGTTATAGCACATTTTTGCATGGGTAATGCTACTTAAAAATTTTCTGTAATCCGTATAGAAAAACGAATTTTTTAGAAGTATTTTGCGGAAATACCCTAAGCAGATTACTCAATTTTGCTTTTTTAAGTTAGTACGAAAGAAAGTCAAATCTTTTATTTCTAACTATATATCTAGCATAATTGCTGGTAAATATTTAACAATAGTTTCTTATTATCTTCGGTGACAACAGCTAATTTTATCAGCGATCGCTTGTTCCTACAGGTGTGACAAACGTGTATCTAAAGCTACTTGATTATTCTATCTAACTTCATTTATTTAGCAAATATTTCTATGTCTCGTTAACAGTTTCCGCCTGGAAATGAGGTTTTAACTAAAGTTACCTATAGGGGCGCAGAGCTATCTGTGCTACCGTACCAGAATGGTTTAGCTACCTATAGCTGTAATCATATTGACGTAAACTTAGAATTTCCGAAATTATTCGTAAACGACAAGATTTCCGACTTCTTTAAGAAGACGGAAATCTAAAGCTTTGGATTTTCACAAATCCAATAGGATTGCTATGTCTATTCTCTATTTACCAAAAGCATCCTTGATGCTATCAACAGTACGTTCAACAGCATTTTTTGTTTTATCTACTGCTTCTTTAGTCCGAGATGCATCTTCATTTGCTCTTTTCTGAATTGTAGCGGCATCTTTCTTGGCTTTGCGTTCAGCAAAACTACCATTCTCTGTTGATTGGTCAACTTTACTGGCATTGCTCTTGGCAGCGTCTTTAACTTTATCTGCCGTATCATCAATGAAATTTTTGGTTCGTCCAGCATCTCTACTGGCTTTATCTTGAGCGCGATCGCCTGCGTCTGATGATGCAATCAAGGTTGCTGCGGGATCAGCCATTGCTGAGGTGTTCGAGAAAAATGCACCTTGCCAAACGAAAGCGATCGCTAACATACAAAACAGCGCTGTGGCCATCCAGCGTTTTACGGTGGAAAGCTGTTTTGCAACATAATTGGATTTCATACAATACAATCTCATGTGATTTAGTATACTATTTCTACTTCATTTAGCTTATGAGTCATATCGATCCCTAGATAGAAGTTCTCGCATCAATAGTTATGAAAGGAATTCACTATTTTGATAGATTGAATTTTGAGTAAAGATTATATCCTGGTAATTAAAGGTCGAATTCAACAGTTTACAGTTTTTCTATATGGGCGATTGTACTGAGAGAAAAGTTAGCGATCGCCCTTCAGTTAATTAACTTGGGATGGCAACTAACTTTTTACGATTGGGGCGTTTGCGTTCTGATTTTTTCTTCAGTCCAACTGCTTGAGCTTGATCGCTATCTGAGCCATATTGCCCACGAATTACTTCTTTCATGGCTAATACAGCATTATGAAATTCCCATTCTGCTAATCGCGCAGCATCGGCAGCAGAACGGTATAAAGTTAGTTTCTCGGTTTCGGATTGTTGCTGCGCCAACATAGTCTGATAAGTTTGCTGTAATTTTTCTACAGAGGCATCAGTACGGCTTGTGTTGTATGTGCTGATGGTTTGCAAACCGTGCAATGAGTTTATATCTTGACTAATTAACTGAGAAGGGAGACGGCGGGTTTTATCTTGGGCGGGCATATAGGCATACTGATATATTGTATAGCTTTAATGTGCCCATTAAAACAAATATTCTAACAGTAAAGTGAGTTTTTTAGATTGAACAAGGTTAAAAAAGCGTGAGTTAATTTTTGCAAGTCGAAACAATGGCATTGTCAGCCACAACAATGGCATTGCAAGTTGAAACAATCGCATTGTTCGCCACAACAATGGCATTACAAGTTGAAACAATCGCATTGTCCGCCACAACAATAGCATTGCAAGTTGAAACAATCGCATTGTCAGCCACAACAATGGCATTGCAAGAGGTTACATTCAATAGCGTGGCGATCACAATTACAATCTAAGGAGTTTACAGCATTACAGTCATTGCGAGCGAAGCGTTCGCAATGACATTGTGTAATTAATTTTGTTTATCTACTTAGCATAGTCGATGCGTGAACTTCCTCCCCAGACAACACTAAGAAAGCATCATGCTGACATCAATTGCTGAATGCGCTCTGGTTCCTCTCCTAGCAAATCTGGATTTTGGGCAGTGCTGTCAAAAATTGATGAGGTTTTGAAAGGTTCAAACTCGCCGCGTGATGCTGCTTCTGCCGTTTTTGCTAAGAGCGATCGCACTTGCTCGTCATTCATTGGCTGGAACGTCCGCACTGCTTCAAAAGCTTGCTCTAGAATCTCCATACTGTCAATTCCGGTAATCACAACCGATGTCGGCAGATTCAAAGCATAGTGTAAACACTCAATTGGCGTTACAGTCTTTGACCGTAAAAGAATACCATTTGCCAAGCTTTTCATCCCCAAAACGCCGATATTTTGTTTCACAAGTTCTGGTACAACCAGCTTTGCAAAGCTTCGGTAGTGGGCATCCATGACATTCAGCGGCATCTGCACTGCATCAAATTTAAATCCATTAGCAGCTGCAACTTCCAGTGTATGTAAATGAATATGGGGATCTTTGTGCCCAGTGAAGCCAATGTATCGGATTTTTCCAGCTTCTCGTGCCTCAATGAAGGCAGCATTCGCTCCTTCTGGGTCAAAAATTCGATGGGGATCTTCGTATCGAATCATTTCATGATGCTGAACAAGATCGATGCAATCAACTTGCAGACGTTTGAGTGATTCGTCTAATTGTTTTGCAGCTTCCTTCTTAGAGCGACCATCGATTTTCGTCATCAGAAACACTTTATCCCGATAGCGATCGCGGAGCGCTTTTCCCATACGAATTTCGCTCGCTCCACCGTTGTAATCCCAACTGTTATCCATAAAGGTGATGCCGCGATCAATGGCTGTTCTCACAATACGGATAGCCAGTTGTTCATCAACATGCTTTAAGGCAATGTGCCAACCACCCAATCCGATAGCGGAAACTTTCTCTCCTGTACTACCGAGTACTCGATATTGCATTTCTGAATTTGACGTAGTTCCTGACATGTGTTCTCCAAGTCTTTCAGCTATTACTCAAGTACATATAGCCACCTGCCAATTCAAACACAAGGCAAAGTTGACAATATCTTGCTGAAGATACACTTTTCAATCCAATCAGGAAAAGAATCAAGAAGCCAAAATACCGATGGCAATTTAAGATATGTGAGCTAAAGAATTGAGGGCACAAATACGGTTCGGTTAAGGTTTTTTGATGAAAATTCGAGTTCACCAAGACGCGATAAACCGTCATCAAAAGGAAAGACTGATTATTGTAAAGACGGCGATTCATCGCGTCTCTTGCCTTAACCGCACAGTATTGAGGGCACAGGATTGCTGTGCCCCTAAAACATATTTGGTTCAAATAAATGAAAACTGTTGTAAAACATCAACAATTATTTACCGCTATAGAAAAAGGCAATTTCTTTTTCTTTTAGAGGTGCAAAACCAGCATCTACAAGTAATTGGTCAAGTTCTGCTTGAGGAATGTGTTTTGCGCCAATTCGCACAATGCGCGATCGCATCGTATTAGATACACCACTGCGCTGTCTATTGCCTTCTAGCGCCATGACTTTACCATAAAGTTCTAGCTTGGCAGGCGGAATGGGAGAACCATCAAAATCAATTCCCTGTGCGATCGCTTCATCAATCGCATCAGCCCCTGTAGTAGTTTGATTCCCTGGATTAGTTTCGGTAGGCATGGTGATTTTCTCTTCTTCGCTATGGGTAGATTTTACCAGCCTTGCTGACACCAAAGTTGCCCGAACTCACGTTTACAGAAGTTTTCATGTATTTGAACCACATCTGTTTTAGGGGCGCAAGGCATTGCGCCCCTACTGCTAATCACGAGTTTGTCGCGTCACTAAACCACCAACAAACGCCCCTAAGATAGTGCCTGTCCAAAGCCCTGTTGTGCTACCTTGCCACATTGCCCCTGGTGTTATCCAAGCATTGCACATCTCCTTTAAACCCCAAGGTTGGTTTTGGCACTTTTGGCTATGCAGCATCATGGTGATTTGCCCACTAGTGTAAGCGCCAAAAAAACCTGATGACAGTGCCAAGAAAGTGCAAATTAAAATTCTGTTTTTTGTCATTGGTCATTTGTCATTTGTCATTGGTCATTATGCCCCATGCCCAATGCCCAATTCCCAATTCCCAATCAACCTGTATTTCTCATCCCAGCAGCAATACCATTAATAGTTAACAATGCTCCTCGCAGTAACTCACCTTTGCTGTAACGAGAATGAATTACTCCAGAAGTCGCAGTAGTATTTTGGGACTGCCGTAGACGCTTGAGTAGTGAAACTTGGATAAAGCCCAAGGGGACAATTGTCCCATTACGTAACTGAACAGATCGTTGCAATACTGGATCGCCATCTAACAGTCGATTGTGATCGGTGATTTTTAACACCAAATCTCTTGTCAGATAGAACTCGCTGGCAATTTGGTCAAACACCTTGGCAAAGCGAAGTTGATCTTCTGGTTTTGAGAGTTCTTGGACGTAGTGGTGTGCCATTTGCATATCTACTTTTGCCAAGGTCATCTCGGCTTTAGAAATCACCATCTTGAAAAAGGGCCACTTAACGTAAAAGTAGCGCAGTAATTTCAAGTGTTCTTCTGGTTCTGCATTCAAGAATTCTTGTAATGCTGTGCCAACGCCATACCAGGAAGGAAGTAAAAAGCGAGTTTGCGTCCAGCTAAATACCCAAGGAATAGCTCGCAGACTGCTTAAATCTTTCTTACCAGATGGACGGCGGGCTGGACGGGAACTAATTTGCAGTTGGCTAATTTCTTCAATGGGGGTTACTTCGTGGAAGAAATCAACAAAATCAGGCTGTTCGTAGATTAAAGCACGATAATGTTGACGCGATCGCGCTGCCAATTCTTCCATAATCTCATTCCAGGGTTCGATATCATCAAACCCTGTTCGCAGCAGGCTGGCTTGAATCACAGCAGTGGTGATAGTTTCCATGTGGTACAAAGCCAAGTCCACCAAGGAATATTTGGAAGCTAAAACTTCTCCTTGTTCGGTAATCTTGATTCGCCCATTGATACTATGACCTGGTTGAGCCAAAATTGCTTCGTAAGCGGGACCGCCACCACGTCCCACCGAACCGCCGCGTCCGTGGAAAATCCGCAAATTCAGATCGTAGTTTTCTGCGATTTGTTGCAGTGATTTTTGGGCTTTATGAATTTCCCAGTTGCTACTTAAAAAACCAGAGTCTTTGTTGCTGTCAGAATACCCCAGCATTACTTCTTGTAAGTTGGGGGTGACGGAGGAGGTGGAGGCAGGGAAGGAGGGCAGCAGGGGAGCAGAGGGGGATGAATTTTCATCGGCACCTTCTGCTTTTGTCTGTTCGTAGCCGCCGGCTAATAAAGCGCGATATAACGGGAGTTCAAACAGGTTCCGCATGACGCTTCTGGAGCGTTGTAAATCTTCTACTGTCTCAAATAGGGGGACTACTTGAATAGTTCCGACGGCAATGGCGGGGTCAAAAAGTCTGGCTTCTTTGGCTAACAGTAGTACTTCCAGCACGTCGCTCACGTCGCGGCACATACTGATAATGTAAGTTTGGCAGATGTTGAGACCAAATTCTTGTTGGAGCGATCGCACGACGCGAAAGGTTTCAATTACATCGTTGGTTTTTTCCGAAAATGGCAATTCTGCCGGAATTAATGGCCGACGGGTTTGTAGTTCTCCTGTGAGCCAAGCAACTCTTTGCTCTTCGGATAGTTCGTTGTAAGGTTGAGGTAATATTTGCAGGTATTCCAGGATCTCATTCAGCGCATCGGCGTGGCGAGATGATTCTTGGCGGATATCTAACTGTGTCAAGTTAAAACCAAAAATTTCTACCTGACAGATGAGATTTTCTAATTCTCGACAACTTAAACCTGTTTCTGTCAAGTTGCGCTGAATCATCCGCAGTTCTGCTAAAAAATCGGCTCCTGAACGATACAGGGGGCTATCTTGATTTGTTGGCGTTTCCCGATTGTACAAAGCGAGATTGCGATCGCGAGTATTTTCCAGCCGTTTCAGCACATAAGCCAGTTTCAGCCGATAGGGTTCTTGTCGATAACGCAGTGCCAGTGCGTCGTAAACTTCACTCAACTGGGACTGATCCAATTCTAGAGATTCCAGTAAGTCTGGTAAAACATCACTCCAGTGCATCGACACACTCAACAATTCAATCAGATTTTTCACTGACTGAATATATCTCCCCAGCACCATTTTGCGCTGATAGCAAGCTGTTTTCCAGGTTATTTCAGGTGTGACTGATGGGTTTCCATCTCTGTCTGAGCCTACCCAAGAGCCAAAAGAGCAAAAGTTTTTACTCGGTGGTTCTAGCCAAGGAAAGGTATTGGATAGAGTGTGTTTGAAACGTTTATACAGTTGCGGAATACCATCAAATAAAACTTCTTGGAAGTAGTGCAGGGCATAATCTACTTCATCTAGCACTGTGGGTTTGAACTGGTGAAGTTCGTCTGTACGCCACCACAGGCGAATCTCTTCGAGCAATTGTTCGCGGACATCTACTGCTTCCCAAGGATATGCTCCTGGCGTAGTCCCAGAGTGATTTTCCAAGGTATCCAGTTTTTGCAAAAGTTGTACCACCTGTCGCTGCTTATCGCGGATGGTATGACGAACAATTTCCGTCGGATGCGCTGTAAAAACTAACCGTACATCCAGATGTGCAATTAGACGTTGAATTTGCTGGGGTGGGACATTCAGTTTGAATAAATAGGGAAACAATGCAGCAAAAGTCCCTTTTGGTTTGACTTGCGCCTTTTCGAGATAATTCTTTTTGAGGAAGGCTGCTGCTATTCCCTTGCTAACGGGCGCATCATCTTCTGTTTGATTGGAGGAATAGTTAACATTAGAAGGTGTTTCCGGCTCTATTTCCTCTGTTTCGGCTTCATAACGGCTCAATTGCTGCCGCTGTTCGTATTCCTGCTCTATGATGTTAATCAGCTGAAAATACAAAGCGAAAGCACGAGCCGCGCGAATTGCTTCGTTGATATTTAGTTGTTCAATTAATTTGACGGCTGAGGATGCTTGGTCATTTGTCGCTTGTCCTTCTGGCGAACATAAATCGCGCAACTGACGCAACAAGTCTACCATATTTTGACCACATTCTTGCCGGAGAACTGACTCCCACAATTCTTCCACTACCTGGAGACGATGGCGCAAAAATAATTCCGACACCGGGTATATATCAGCAGTTTGAGACGAAGAGTATAAAAGGGAACCCATATTCTCTATTCTTGTAAAGCTAATTACTGTTTACGGTTCTAGGTTTTGCACTTAATGCTCACCGGGTTGTTCCTGAGCAAATAATTATTTGGTGTATATCTTCTCATCTTGATTGATTTCGTGTTCATCTGGGAAGTCTAATGGAAAGTCTAAATTGGGTAGGCGATCGCCTCGGAATAATTCTTCACTAGCTTCTCCTATGGCTTCTAGTGCTCTTACTGTAGTTTTTCCAGCGATCAGCAGCAGTAATATAGACGCTGTACCTATTTGTAAAAGGAACGATTGAGGAATGGGAAACAAATCCAGATTGGATGCGGGTTTAGTTGAAGACTGTTGGTTGGTAGGAGGCATTGCTAATTTTTGGTTATGGGAAGCATGAGTAAGAAGGAGTTAGGAGTTATGAGTCAGGAGTTAGGAGTTAAGATGACTCCAACGATAAAGGGAGGGAGTTTAATGAGATAAGCTTATTGTTTGTTTCGCCCATCAGGGGCATTAGGGCAGTGGGGCGCAAATCCAGCTTTCAAGGGACAAGTCATCAACCAGTCATATAGAATTATTTTGACTCCTAGCTCCTAACTCCTAACTCCTAACTTCTGATTTTTGACTCCCTATTAGTAAAATAAACGCAAAACTCAACATTAGTCAGACTTGCAACCTATACAAGACTATCTTGTCCGATTTTGTGAGCTACGAAGGTAACAAAATTGTTAAAAAAAACCGTCAGAGTGTGATAGACCTATGGTTCTAGTTTACAAGTGCAGGCACTATCCCCCAACCATCGCTTCCTGTAAAGTTAACTGAGCATGAAAACAGTAGTACCAGATCGCCAGCAATCCTTAGTGCAATGGGTGAGCCAAGCAACAGGGATCAACACTTTCGGAGTGAAAGTCCGGTTGCGGGGAAATGACCTCCATATTCTTTGTGAAGGTACAGAATGTCCGCAGCGTTGGCGTACTTTGTCTGATTTGCTGCAAGCACTACAGCAAACAAATTTAGATATTCTCACAAGCAGCGAACAAACCTCAATATATCAAGTATTTGTCTATGGCCGCAGGAAAGGGGAACAGCGTCCCTCATGGTGCCATCGAGTTCACTTGAATCAAATAGATAAGCATCTCGATCAGGTGCAACAAGCGCTACTAGCAGACTCGGAAAAATCAAAACAACCGGGTGGGGCGCTAATTGTCTCTAACGAAAGTTTGGCACGCCAAGGAAATCCAGAAGCGATCGCTCGATATCTGAGCGAAACTCTGAGTACGCTAGGTGTATCGGTACAGGTAAAGATTAAGTTATATAAGCCCAAGAATTCTCAGTCAGAAGAAAATCGCCTCTGGATATTTTGCCAGTCAAGCTATAGCCCTGATGCATCGTTGCTTGCCGAACCGATAGCACAAAAGTTGCGTTATCTCAAGCTTTCCGGCTACCAGGATGCCGTAATTGTTTCTCAGGTGAGCGGCGAAACTGCCCCTGATTGGCTGCTGCGGATAGATTTGACACCGCCAGAGGTGATGCTGAAGGAGTGGGCGCGTTGGGGGGATGTCCAAGCGATCGCTCGATTATTAGCTGAAGTACTATCAGGATTAAAAGTTGGCGTCCAAGTTTCTTTAAAAGAATCAACGCTACATATATTTTGTATCCCAGCTTTCGATCCTTTAGGAACTGCCCCGATCCCAGATAAGGTAGTGTGCTTAGAGGCGATTTTACCGCAGCTAGAAGCGATCGCTCCTCAAGGCATTCTCGCTGCCACCATCTACGGGCAAAAAGCAGGCGACAAGGAACCCACTTGGATTGATTGGCTGGCTTTACCCGCAGCAAACCATCCCGCCTTTGCCATATCACCACTTGATTTGGCAAATACTGGTGATGAACCAGCGATCGTATTTTTACTAGAGCGCTTACTCAATCCTGATTTGGATTGGCGACTATTGACAGGTGGGACTCGCGTACTTCTACTGAACAAAAATGGTTTATTGCACATTATGTGTGATGCACCTGTTTGTCCACAGCGGCAACAAGTAGCAAGTAAAATTACGCAGTTTATCCGTCAGTTCAAAATTTCCGGTATTATAGGAGTACGTATCTACGGTCGCCGGGCTGGGAATAAAGAACCTTTTTGGCATTATGGCGTCGATCTTGAACATCGCCAACGTTTAGTACCAGAAGCAACCCCAGAATTTGCTGCTACTTCTATATACATTAACGATTTAGTAACATCTGAGACTAGTGAGCCAATTTTGCGCCCAGACTTAACGACAGAAGAAGTTCAAAATTTTGTAACCGAAGTAGCGCGAGATTGGATAGCAACGGCAAGTTCAACTGCGAGAAAATTTCTGTTGAAAAGCCAGCTATTTACCGAAAGCAACGATTCAGCAGAACGTAACCATGATCTTCAAGGAATTAAAATTGCTCTAGTTTGGGGAACACTGGGATTATTGCTCACCCTCCAAACTGATTGGGTATTGGGTCGAATTATTGCACTTAATACGCCCAGTTCGCCAAAAGTTGCTAGTGCCACCCTCCCATCTTCATCTTCCGAGCCAAAGGCATCTTTGACATCTGGGAAAAATCAGACTGAGAAAACGACATTTTTTAGTAGCACTTCCAAGACAAAATCTCCTCCAAATCAGAGTTCTGTATTTAACGCTTCGGAATTTACCCAAGGTGATGATACCCCAAAAGATAATTTGGCAGCCGCACCACTGAAGGAAAAAGCAACCGCAACAGCTATTCTTTTAGCAGCGCGATCGCAGATGCCAAGTTTTAATGTCAGGCAGTTAGACGAGCAACTAGCGCTGTATAAACAGCGTTTAGCAAGAACTGGTAGTCCCCCAGATGTCTTGATTATTGGCTCCTCCCGCGCCCTCAGAGGAGTAGATCCCGCAGCACTTTCTAAAGCTTTAGCAACTCAAGGCTATCCAAATATTGACGTATTTAATTTTGGAATTAACGGTGCTACGGCACAAGTTGTAGAATTTGTGATTCGTCACGTTCTAGAACCATCAGAACTACCCAAAATAATTATCTGGGCAGATGGTGCGCGTGCTTTCAACGGTGGGCGTGATGATATTACCTTTAAATCGCTTGCAGCATCCGTTGGTTATAAGCAAGTATTCCAAAAAACAGCAACCACTGCAAATAGCAATGATTTGCCAGAGAATACAGTAAATTCAAAAGAGCAAAAGACAAACGAAGAAAAACAGGAAATTAGTACTTATGAAGCTGTCAATCAGTCATTAAATCAGGCTCTAGCATCTGTTTCGGCTAGCTATCAAAACCGCGACCAAATTAAAAGTTTACTGCAAAAACAACTGCTCTTATTTGGTAATAACCAGACAGTTGCATCACAAAAACAGTTGACAGACGGTACTTCAGATGAAAGTATTTCTCAGCAAGCGGTTGACTTTGATGGCTTTCTACCCTTGTCTATTCGCTTTAATCCCGCGAGATACTATCAAAAACATTCTAGAGTTCCTGGAAATTATGACAACGACTATAGATCCTTCCAAGTAGAAGGGCAGCAAGATACTGCTTTTCAAGAAGTGCTTCAGTTTACCCAGTCTCAGAAAATCTCCTTAGTGTTTGTCAACATGCCTCTGACGGGAGATTATTTAGATCCAGTGCGTAAACAATATGAGCAACAATTTCAACAATATATGTTGCGTTTGGCTACTAATCCCAACTTTATTTATCGTGATTTGAGCCAACAGTGGACAAAAGTAAATGATTTCTTTTCCGATCCTAGCCACCTCAACCGCTTTGGTGCATACGAAGTCTCGAAAAAGCTAGCTAACGATCCGATGATTCCTTGGCCAGTGAAGTAGGGAGTGGAGAGTGCGGAATGGGATGAGGAAGTAGGAGAAGAGTTATTGATTAATGACCAATACTTCTCTACCAGAGACTGCGCAAACGCTCAGTACAAGTGCCCAATGACAAATGACAAATGACTAAAAAATGAACTTTATATCAATTTTCTATGGGCTGTTCCTGTTGAGTGTGTTAGGAATTTACTGGTCTTTAGCACAACATAAATTGCGATTGTGGACTCTGCTAATTGCTAGTTTGGTTTTCTATGCATCTTTGCACATCCAATACATACCATTACTATTAGCATTGGCGTTTATTAATTTCCGTGTAGGGCTGGAAATTGGTAACAACACATCACCAGGAAAACATTCTCTTGATTGGCAAATTTCTAATGAAGAATGGCAATTTGCTCAAGTTGATTGGAATCGTCGCCGTCTAAAAGTTTTGTGGCTGGGTATAAGTCTAAATGTTTTACTGCTATTAGCTTTTAAGTATTTTACCCCTTTATTCAAGTTTGTTTTTCATGTCCAAACAAACTCACCAGATAGCTCTTTTAAATTAATTGCACCCTTGGGAATTTCATTTTTCACCTTTGAATGTATTGCTTATTTAATAGATGTCTATCGCGGTGCCCCTGCTACTGATAATTTTCTCAAGTTTGCTACATACAAATTATTCTTCGCCAAACTGATTTCAGGGCCGATTACGCGCTATCACAACTTAGCAAATCAATTTAATACACTAGAATTACCCAATACCAATAGAGTAGCTGAGGCGCTGTGGTTGATTGCTAGGGGTGCAGTCAAAAAAGGTATTTTTGCAGACCATTTGGGAATTTTCGTCGATTTATGTTTCGGTAATTTGCAACGGGCGGGTAGTACCGATTTGTGGTTAGCTATATTCGCTTATGGCTTGCAGTTATATCTAGATTTCAACGGTTACGTAGACATTGCCCGTGGTAGTGCGATGCTTTTCGGCTTGGTTCTACCTGAAAATTTCGACTTTCCTTATTTCAGCACCAATATTTCCGAATTTTGGCGCCGCTGGCACATGACTCTGGGAGATTGGCTACGTAACTATGTCTATTTTCCTTTGGGTGGTTCCCGTCGGGGTTTAGTCCGTACCTGCTGGAATTTATTTCTGGTGATGCTAATTGCTGGTATCTGGCACGGTGCTGCTTTGGGTTATGTCGTTTGGGGCATAATCCACGGATTGGCCTTGGTGGTTCATCGACTTACAGATTCTATAAGCCATCGCTTTGAAAATCTAGAACAATTCTGGCAAAATCCTCTGGGTATCTTTGTCGCTTGGTTCTTAACTCAATTGATGGTTTTTACCTCTTGGATTTGGTTCCGTCTAC
This sequence comes from Nostoc punctiforme NIES-2108, assembly GCA_003326195.1. Taxonomy (GTDB): domain Bacteria; phylum Cyanobacteriota; class Cyanobacteriia; order Cyanobacteriales; family Nostocaceae; genus Nostoc; species Nostoc punctiforme_A. Next base: position 221,979 of record LXQE01000075.1, on the reverse strand, counting down.
CTAATCTCCAAGACTCTTCTTTAGTAATTCGACATCTTTGGGGTTATCCGGCTGACGCCCAGTTTGCTGAAAAGGTCTATGTGGAAGCCTTAAATATGAGCCAATCCCAACTCTCTTGGGTACTTCTAGGTTTAGCTGCCCTTATGGCTGTAGTCTATGCCTTCAACCGAATGCTGAAGTTAGAGTTTAACTGGCCTATTAAGCTTGTCTTCGTGCCCCTATGTTTTTACGCTGTTTGGTTATTAGCTCCTGAAGGCAGTTTGCCCTACATCTACTTTGATTTTTAAAGTCAACTTGAATTCGCACTTCCAAGTCGGATACTGGCTGTAACCCTTGTCCACACTTAAGATTGATCATTTCCTTTGATTTCTATCTATTCCCTTATCCCTTGTCTGCTTAGGGGTTGTAGTGGTAGTAACCTCCAACTCATCGTACTTATTGACTTTGTAGATGAAAGTCGAGAGTAACCAACTCAATACAAAGATGCCAATGATCAAGTAGCCAATTGTGCCAAAATTATCACTTAGTTTACTAATAAGATCCCAAAACCAACCTTTCATTTCTAACTGATCGCCAATGATGCTCAGAGCTTCAATCCCTCCGATGATTACAGCGACTAGTACAGAAACAAAGGTGATAGTCATGTTGTAGTAGAGCTTGCGGATTGGTTTGACGTAAGCCCAGCCATAAGCACCAAGCATTAAAATGCCGTCAGTAGTGTCAACTAGGGACATACCTGCTGTGAACAAAGCTGGGAATAATAAGATCGACCAAATCGGCAGACCTTTAGCTGCCTGACTTGCAGAGATCCCAAGTAGTCCTACCTCAGTCGCTGTGTCGAAGCCTAAACCGAAAAGAAACCCCAAAGGGTACATTTTCCAGCTACTATCTATCAGCCGAAACAAGGGACGGAAGAAGCGACCTAACAGCCCACGTTGGTTTAAAAATTCATCTAAGGACTGATCATCGTAGGTTCCTCCCCGCTTTACGCTTTGGAAGGTTTTATAGACATCCCAGAGAACCACCATATTAATCGCTGCAATTGCCAATAGGAAAAGTGCAGAAACAGTAGTGCCAATTAACCCACCAACCTTTTGAAAGTTAGGAAAGTCCTTTTGGATGGTTGCGGCGGTCAAAGCGATCGCAATAGAGGCTAAAACTACAATAGTGGAATGACCCAGTGAGAAAAAGAACCCAACAGCAACGGGTCTTTTGTTCTCCTGCATCAATTTACGGGTAACATTGTCAATCGCCGCAATATGATCGGCATCTACAGCATGACGTAGACCAAAGCTATAAGCTAATACGGCAGTGCCAAGCAGAAGGGGGTAGCTGTGGAATGCAATGAGGGCAACTACCCAAACCAAAATATTCACGCTAATCAGGAATGCATAAATATTGATAACTTTACGTCTAACATTTCTGGAACTATCGTTGAAAACACGCGAAAAACTTGATAACATGCATTTCCTTTTTAAAGACAGATTTTTGTGTAGTCAAAATGAATCGGATTGTATTAGCACCAAAAAACTGAGCCTAACTATTTCCTTTAGACTCATAAAGATTATTTAAGAGATGTAACTTTTTAATAAAACCTAATTAGGATACAAACTGCAATCCTCTAGGGGGGCATTTCAAGATTTGATTAAGACTTAAAATTTTTTCCACAGGCTGATTGTAAAGAAGTGTAAAGATAAATAACTAGTACAGCACGTCAAAAATCCATCTACTATCTCAATTAACCAGACAATTGATTAAGTCACTTGTTAAAAGTAGGCAAACTCTCGGCACAGTGTAGTAAGCGATCGCATCATTGAAAGTGATAGCTAGTTTGTTGTTAAAGTGGCTTAAGAAGCCTCAATTTATTACTTTGTATCGCTATTCTTTATAGTAGGAAAACTTTACAGTTCGATGAACTTGTTAAACAATTTTGTTACAGAATATTAAGTCGCAGATCGCGTCCCAGTAAATTCATGTAGACTATATTTCAACAGGCGAAATTTATTTCGTTTGTTCCATATTTAACAACCCATTGCACTTATAAAACAATGACCACAACCTTACAACGGCGTTCTGACGCTAACGTATGGGATCGCTTTTGCGAGTGGATTACTAGCACCGACAACCGTATATACATTGGTTGGTTTGGTGTACTAATGATCCCAACCCTGCTAGCTGCGACAACCTGCTTCGTAATTGCCTTCATCGCTGCTCCTCCTGTGGACATTGATGGTATCCGTGAACCAGTTGCAGGTTCTTTGATCTACGGAAACAACATCATCTCTGGTGCAGTTGTTCCTTCTTCAAACGCTATCGGCTTGCACTTATACCCAATCTGGGAAGCTGCTTCCTTAGATGAGTGGTTGTATAACGGCGGCCCTTACCAGTTGGTAATTTTCCACTTCCTGATTGGTTGTGCTACCTACCTTGGTCGTCAGTGGGAACTTTCTTACCGCTTAGGTATGCGTCCTTGGATCTGCGTAGCTTACAGCGCACCTTTGGCTTCCGCTACCGCAGTATTCCTGATTTACCCAATCGGTCAAGGTTCTTTCTCTGATGGTATGCCTTTGGGTATCTCTGGAACCTTCAACTTCATGATTGTGTTCCAAGCAGAACATAACATCTTGATGCACCCTTTCCACATGTTAGGTGTGGCTGGTGTATTCGGCGGTTCATTGTTCTCAGCAATGCACGGTTCTCTAGTGACTTCTTCCTTGGTGCGTGAAACCACCGAAACCGAATCACTAAACTACGGTTACAAGTTCGGTCAAGAAGAAGAAACCTACAACATCGTTGCAGCCCACGGCTACTTCGGTCGTCTAATCTTCCAATACGCTTCCTTCAACAACAGCCGTCAATTGCACTTCTTCCTAGCAGCTTGGCCTGTCGTCGGTATCTGGTTCACCGCTTTGGGTATCAGCACGATGGCATTCAACCTGAACGGTTTCAACTTCAACCAATCAATCATTGACTCCCAAGGTCGCGTCATCAGCACCTGGGCAGACGTAATCAACCGCGCTAACTTGGGTATGGAAGTAATGCACGAGCGTAACGCTCACAACTTCCCCCTAGATTTGGCTGCTGGTGAAGTTACACCTGTAGCAATGACTGCTCCTGCTATCAACGGTTAATACTTCAGTATTAGCTAAATAAGAAGCGCCCTCCACAAATAAATGGGGGGCGCTTTTTTTGTTAGATTCAAGCTACAACTCCTACGGATGAGGAATCAGGTAATGACGACTTCTGTGGAACATGGCTTAAATAATAGCGCTTTTATCCCTCCCTTAGAAAGTGGCGATCGCTTAACTCGCCACGAATTCGAGCGTCGTTATGCAGCAATGCCCGATAAAAAAGCAGAATTAATTGAAGGAGTCGTCTACGTGGCATCACCCCTGCGTTTTAGAAGTCATGGTTTACCTCATGGAAACTTAATTATCTGGTTAGGAAATTACAAAGTTTCCACTCCAGGCGTAGAGCTAGGCGATAATGCTACCGTGCGCTTGGATTTAGATAATGAACCCCAGCCTGATGTTTTGCTGTTGATAGATAAACCAACCAAGGGACAAGCACAAATTAGTGAAGATGATTACATAGAAGGCGCACCGGAATTAGTAGCAGAAGTAGCAGCTAGTAGTGCATCGATTGATTTGTACGACAAAAAACGCGCCTACCGTCGCAACGGAGTACAGGAATATATCGTCTGGCAAACTTTAGAGAATAAACTCGACTGGTTCTGCTTGCAAAATGGTGAATATTTGCCACTCGTTGCAGATGCAGATGGTGTCATTAAAAGTAGAGTATTTCCAGGTTTGTGGTTAGCTGTCACCTCACTAATCACAGGAGATATGACGAAAGTTTTAGCAGTACTGCAACAAGGGTTAAATTCAAAAGAACACGCTGAGTTTGTTGAGGGTTTAACTTAGCAAAACTTAAAAATAATGTCTTGAAAAATACAAATTATTAATGTAAAACGTGATATTAGGAGCCGGTAAAGTTTTCCCTTTTTTACACAGTCTCCCTGGGGAAGTTAGTTAACAGCATTTTTGGTGTGAGGTAATTCTAGAGAGTCCCGGCTATTAGGGGGAAGGTATTTGGCGAAAGTCTTTGAAAACAGCTTAATGCTCAATTCTTAAAAATTGTAGTTGGTATCTGGTTGACGGCATTGGGAATCAGTACAATGGCGTTCAACCTCAACGGGTTTAACTTTAACCAATCAATTCTTGATTCCAAAGGTCGTGTAGTTAATACATGGGCAGATGTGCTAAACCGCGCCAATGTGGGTATAGAAGTGATGCACGAGCGCAATGCTCACACTTCCCCTTGGATTTGGCGGCGGGTGAGGCAGTACCTGTGGCAACGATGTCTACGACGGGCGTGGCTGCGGCACCTGTAATTCACGGTTAATTGTAAGTCAAAATTCACTGCGCTCTCTGTCTAGAGGGCGCTTTTTTCATGCGTGAAGCTATAGTTATACAAATATTTACATAGATAAAATATTAAAAAAATATCTGGTGTATTTGGGTACAATTACTAAATTGTTACTCATTTATATTAGTAAATGCATTGGTATAAATAAAAATAATTATCAAAACTGGGAGTAGTGAGTAAACTAACTACTGAAGGTTATCCCAAAAGTTTACATACATTGTGTTTCTACAGACTACAAATCTCAGATTTTAGTTTTTGTCTCAATTCAATATAAAATCTAAAACTTAAAATCCAAAATCAACATGGCAGACCTAACTCCTAATTCTAGTTTTAGTTTGACACTGCGCTTGCAGATTCCCAATCGTGTAGGGATGTTAGCGTCGGTAACACAGGCGATCGCAACTACTGGCGGTAATCTCGGTCAAATTGATTTAATTGAGCAAACCCGCAAAGAGTCCACCCGCGATCTGACTGTGGATGCTGCTAGTACTGAACACGCTGAAACCATTGTGCAAGCAGTCAAAGCATTGCCAGACATCAAGTTACTCAGTGTTTACGATCGCACCTTTAATTTGCATCGCGGTGGCAAAATCAGCATTACCAGCAGAATTCCCCTGAAGAGTGTTTCCGATTTGGCAATGGCTTACACCCCCGGAGTCGGTCGAATTTGTACAGCGATCGCTCAAGATCCAGAGGAAGTTTACAACTTAACCATCAAACAAAACACCGTTGCCATTGTTACCGATGGTAGCGCGGTTTTAGGTTTGGGAAATCTCGGGCCAGCCGCCGCCCTACCAGTCATGGAAGGCAAAGCAATGCTATTCAAGGAATTTGCGGGGCTAGACGCTTTTCCTATTTGTCTCGCTACCCAAGATACAGAAGAAATTATCCAAGCAGTTAAGAATATCGCTCCGGTGTTTGGGGGCGTGAATTTAGAGGATATTGCTGCACCTCGCTGCTTTGAAATTGAAAAGAGATTACGCCAAGAGTTAGATATTCCCGTTTTTCACGATGACCAGCACGGTACAGCAATTGTCACCTTGGCAGCGTTGTTTAATTCTCTGAAACTGGTACATAAATCCTTAGCAGAAATCAAGATTGTGATTAACGGTGCTGGGGCGGCGGGAGTAGCGATCGCTCGGTTACTCCGCAAAGCTGGGGCAGAAAAAATTTGGATGTGCGACTCTAAAGGGATTATCTCTACCAATCGCACCGATTTGACAGAGGAAAAACTCGAATTTGCGGTGAAAGGTCAGGGTACGTTAGCGGGTGCAATGCAAGGGGCAGATGTGTTTATTGGTGTCAGCGCGCCAGGAGTTTTGACACCAGAAATGGTGCAATCAATGGCGAAAGACGCAATTGTGTTTGCAATGGCAAATCCCGTTCCAGAGATCCAGCCAGAATTAATCAGTAAAGATGTTGCTATCATTGCTACCGGTCGCAGTGATTACCCAAATCAAATCAATAATGTCCTCGCTTTTCCTGGGGTATTCCGTGGTGCTTTAGATTGTCGGGCACAAACAATTACCATCAAAATGTACCTAGAAGCCGCAAGTGCGATCGCTTCCTTAGTCAAGCCTTCAGATTTGAATCGGGAACATATTATTCCTTCAGTATTTGATGAGCGCGTCGTCACCGCTGTTGCTGCTGCTGTGCAACGTGCCGCGCGTGAAGAAGGTATCGCGCGGAATTAATTAAATTAATGACTCTTATGGGATGGGTGTCTCGCCTGTCCCTCAGCACATCCTTACTTACTATAGGAAAATTGCCAAAACTAGCAAACCATTTGAGGTACTCTCGATTATTTTATGATTTCGGTTGTACAGCTTGCCTAACAACTTCTTCGTCCAAACCTAACGCTTGGGCTATCTGTTCAATACTCAATCCTAACGCCCATAGCTGAGGTATTGTTTCTAGCTTGCCTTCTAGTTTTCCTTCTAGTTTTCCTTCTAACTTGCCTTCTTCTTTACCCTCTTCTTTACCCTCATCAAAAACTTCTTGGTAAAATCTAGTTTGTTTTAACTCACTTAATCCGAACATTTTTTCCATCTCCTCCCGGCTCAATCGCGGCAATTTGTAGATTAATATCGTTTCTATTAATTGTATAATTTCCCTCTGTTGGGCGGTATTGAGAATTTCTTTTCGGGCGCTGTTGACAATCTCGATAGCTTTCGTTGTTGCAGTTGATTCTGGTTCGATGATTAGTTTGACTGTCTCAATCCCGATTGATGATGCGGGAATTGAGCTTAACTCGTTTAAGTAAACGCAAGTCACTCGTTGTGAATTCAGTAATTCTGCATATCTCTCTGTATCTCCAGTATCAACGTTGCGATTGGGGAAGATAACAACACCCCGCCAGTTGTTAATTAATTCAGTTTTGTCGAGATAGTTAAAGATTTCGGCGAATAAACGGGAATAAATTTTTTTATCGAGTTGAAATTGCACCTCAGCAAAATAAATCGGTAATTCTGGAGTATCAGGTAAAAATACGCCATCAATTCTAAATGCCAGTTGTTTGACTTCAACTGATGAAAATTGGTAAGCACTGGCTAGTGACGGCGGTTGGTTAATGAGTTCAAAGAAGGTGCTGGGTAAGCTTTGAAAGATGCGATAAAATATACTGTCTGTTTTCAAGTCAGATGGTTTTGCAGTTGATAAGCATATTTTACAGTTTAGCGTAGGCGTAGCCCGCCTTACCCCTACGGGGAAGCAAGCTACGCGTAGCGTCTGCAAGAGTTGGCATCGCTTATCATGGATATGTCAGATCGAGGACTGGCAAAACACTCGTCCCCATTTGGTGATTGGATTATATAAATAAAGCATAATCATCCAAAACACCACCATTTGTCAACTGTTTGCAATGAAGTATCAAGTTGGGGACGAGTTTTTACAAGAACTACCACTGATTTTAGCGGGGCCAATCCTCAAACATACTGAGCCAGATTCTGTAACAGTATGGGTGGCACTGAAACAGTCTTGCCAGGTAGAACTTAAGATTTATGACACAACAAATGATGGTGAAGCACTAGGAAATTGTTTATTGGAGGGAGAACGCTCTACCGTTGCTCTGGGTAAGTATCTTCATGTCGTTGCCATCACATCTCGGTCTACAATTGGACATAGCCTAACTGGAGGTCACATCTATGCATACGACCTCCAGTTTACTGTTGCTGACCAAACCCTGCAAATGCAACAAGCATTATGCTCAAACTCTTTTCCTACAGTCAGCATCAGCTACTTTGATCATCAAAAACCAACCTTTGCTCTGCCGCCAAACCGTCTTCAAGATTTGCAAATTGTTCATGCTTCCTGCCGTAAACCTCATGGTCATGGGTTTGATGCACTGCCAATTCTCGATAGTATGATTCAGGCGTCAGCAAATCAACCCCAACGCCGCCCTCATCAGCTATTCCTCACGGGAGATCAAATTTACGGCGACGATGTAGCAGATCCGTCGTTGTGGGTTGCCACTACTCTTGGTGATGCCCTCTTGGGTTGGGAAGAAAAACTTCCGGTGAATGGAGTGTATTGCACTCCCCAGCAGCTACCCCCTGGAGAACGGGCTGATGTGGCGACAAATCAAGCTGGCTTGACGGCAGGATTACATAATAAAGCCGAGAAAGTTAACAGTCATCTTTTCAGCCTGGGCGAGTATTACGCTACTTATTTACTAGCTTGGTCGCCAGTGTGCTGGCCGATCGCATTTCCCAAAGGACAACAAGTAACACGCGATCGCCATGCTATCAAAGACTGGAATCGCGCAGTCAAGCATTTACGACAATTCATTTATACCCTTTGGAAAGTGCGTCGCGCCCTTGCCAATATCTCCATGTACAGCATCTTTGATGACCATGATGTTAGTGATGACTGGAATTTGAACCAAGCTTGGTGTTTGCGAGTGCTGGGGCGGCCATTAGGGCGAAGAATAGTCCAAAATGCATTGTTAGCCTATACAGTATTTCAAGGATGGGGCAATACACCAGGGCAATTTGCAGAAGGAAAACCTGGTGAAAAGCTGTTGAAGGCTGCACAAGCTTGGTCAGTTTCTCAAGGAACAGATGCAAAAGCTGATGAAGCGATCGCTCGTTATGTAGGTATGCCAGCCAACGATCCCCACACAGACTTACCTATTTTAGTTCGAGACGGTGCAGTATTTATTCTGGATCGACATCCTGAAGCGCTGACTTGGCACTACATAGTCCGCAGCGATTGCCATGAAGTAATTGTGCTGGATACACGTACATGGCGGGGTTATCCAGCCGATCAAAAAGCGATCGCGCCGCCAATGCTGTTGTGTCCCAAAGCCTTTGAGCAACAACTAGTTTTACCTTTACAAGAAATAGATGAACAAACTCAGATTAAAACTACATTTGTGATTGCGCCTACAAATGTATTTGGATTACAAGTGATTGATTGGATTCATCATTGGCACTTAAACCAGGAGAAAGTTTTTTCAACAGATGTTGGAGATGCCTGGAATATTAATGTTGAAGCACTGGCGAAATTCCTAACTACTTTGTTTGAGGAACGTCAACAAGTCGTGATTCTATCTGGAGATATTCACTACAGTTCTGTTGCTCACTTATCTTATGCACGCACCCATTCCAAATTACAATCTGTCTTGGTACAGTTAACCGCTAGTGCATTGAAAAATGAAGAGATTTTGACGCGGTTAATTCATACACGATTGAAAGATTGGCTCCTCCCAGAAAAGATGCGACATTGGATTGGCTGGCTCAATCCACCCAATATGGTAGAAATTTCTGAGAGACAATTACACCATAATCGCCAACTGCTGAATGACTCTGACTGGCATTGTGTGCTGGAATGGATACCTCGAAACAGTGTTAAAACTTCTGACTACACAGCAGATATATTATCGTTGATAGCTCCCTGGAAACGAGCCGAAAATGCTAAATGGAAATGGTTGCAACCCCTGATGTTTTGGAAATCTCGTTGGTTTCAGGAGGGACGAGAAGTAGTTGGATTGAATAATTTAGCTCTGGTTCACTTTGAGTTAGCAGATGAGAGTAGTACTTGCAAAGTTATGCAAGATTTGTACTGGTTTTCTTCTTGGTATCCAACCCAAATTGTTTACAGCCGTTTTGAGAGCCAGTTAACGCCCAATCAGTCTTTATTACGATAACCAGCATTGCTGTGTGAATGGAAATTTTGGTTGTATATGTGGGCACTCTAGATGAAAGAAACTTACTGGAGAGTGATTTCTATGTCTACGACCCCAATTAGTGCAACACTGGCACAAATAGACAGAGATGCTGTGTTGCAAGCGATTAGCACGATTAAAGAAAAGTTACCATTCCTAGTTGATTTGAGTGCCGACGATCGCAAGACTTTGCCCAAGATGGGCGATAAGAGTCGGGCGTTTGTGAGTAAAGCATTAGAGGTGGCGGCGCAGAATCCAGAGTTTTTACCGCGATCGTTTGACTTGGAAGAAATGCGGAAGGATGTGCAATTATTTGAAGCGTTGTATCCGGTGTTGTTGTCGTTGACGCAGTTACAAGAATTGGTCGATGATACATCTCTTGCAGTCGGTAGCGAAGCTTATGCAGCCGCGTTACAGGTGTATAACTACGCCAAAGCCAGTGGACAAGGCGCGGGTTTAGATGCAGTAGTTGTGGAAATGGGACAACGATTTGCTCGTAAACCTGGAAAATCCAAGTCTCAAAAAGCAGCGTTGTAGAAAATAGCTCAGTACTTGCACTTAAAACGTGCAACATTAAAGCTCAGAATTTGGATGTTGGAGTTAAAAGCACGACATTCCGAGTTCTGAGCTTTATTTTTTGAGTTCAAAGGCTCAAGTTCAAGCAAAAAGGTGCAACTTCCGAGTTCAGAGGCTCAACGTTCGAGCAAAAAGGTGCAATTTCCGAGTTCAGAAGCTCAACATTCGAGTAAAAAGGTCGAAGTTCCGAGTTCAGAGGCTCGACGTTCGAGTAAAAAGGTCGAAGTTCCGAGTTCAGAGGCTCAACGTTCGAGCAAAAAGGTGCAACTTCCGAGTTCAGAGGCTCAACGTTCGAGTAAAAAGGTGCAACTTCCGAGTTTAGAGGCTCAACTTTAGTGTAAAAAGGTCGGAGTTCCGGGTTCAGAGACTTAACGTTTGTATTCTAATCACTAAAAGTTAAGGATTTATAAAATCAGCTCAATGAACTAACACTCAGATTGCGATTTTGTACTTGCATCTTGAGCAAAAGGTTAATGAGTTAGTTCCAAAACTTAAAATTTGAGTTTAGAAAAATGTAACATTTGTTCTTTTTACTTCCGCTGTAGCCTTAAACTTTGGAGTCATAGCCTTGAAGTTGATAATTCAGCACTTGTGGGTTGATAATAAGAAGGCTTTGACAATCAAAGTTAAGTTCATGGCAGATAAAACGACTCCAATTTATACCTTAATCGATATCTTAAAATCTACTGATTATGCTCTAGATATATTTGATCCAGAAAAAGAAATTGCAGCACTTGAACTCTTTGACAAAAAAGGGAAACCGTATCTGCGAGATTTCGTAGATGGTAAAGAGCGACCAGCGAAACCAGAGGAAATTGTCCGCCAACTATTTCTATACCGTTTAATTCATACCTACGGCTACCCAACTGCTCGAATCGCTGTGGAAAAGGGCGTCTATTTTGGCTCTAGTGTTGGGGATAGGCGAGCAGATATTGTAATTTCTGAAAAGGATCATCCCAACACAGCATATATTATCGTAGAAGTTAAGAAGCCCAAGCGTCGAGATGGTCTAGAACAACTAAAATCTTACTGTAATGCTGAAGGTGCGCCCATTGCAGTTTGGACAAATGGTGGTGAAGTTGTCATTTTGCATCGGGAAGACCCGAATATCTACCGTAGTATTTCTGATTTACCCCATGCAAACCAAACGCTAGCTCAAGTCATTAATGAGCGTGTGACTTTACAAGAGCTTGAGAAACGTAACAAGCTGGTTGTAGAACGTCTTTCCCTGCGGGATGTAATTTTAGATTTGGAAAACCTGGTTCTAGCAAACGCTGGGGTTGATCAGTTTGAAGAAGTATTTAAGTTAATTTACGCCAAACTCTATGACGAGGCACAAGCAAAGCGGCGACCAGGTAAAGTTGTAGATTTTCGGGCGGCTGGTGAAACTCGTCAAGAATTATATGACAAAATTAATCGCCTATTTCATGCAGCTAGGGAAAAATGGCAGGGTGTATTTCTACCGGGAGAAAACATCGATTTAACCCCCGACCATTTGGCGGTGTGTGTTTCGTTCTTGCAAGACATTAAGCTGTTTAACTCCAACTTACAAGTCATTGATGAAGCCTTTGAATATTTGGTAACGCAAGTTTACAAAGGAGCGAAGGGGCAATATTTCACTCCCCGCCATGTCATTGATATGAGTGTCAAAATGCTCAATCCCAAATGGGAAGAGTATATGATCGACACTGCGGCTGGAAGTTGTGGGTTTACAGTTCATACCATTTTTCACGTCTGGGGTGGAGAAATGACAGCAGATGGCCCTACTAAAGATCAAGCAGAATATGCAAGTGAAATGGTGTATGGCATTGATTTTGATGCTCGGAGTGTAAAGGTTGCGAAAGCGCTTAATTTAATTGCAGGTGATGGCAAAACAAACGTCTATCGAGCCAATACCCTTGATCCGAGAAATTGGAGTGATGAAATACAAGTTGCTCTACGCCGCCGCTTAGTACAATTTGAAAATCGCCCAGATGCTGAGTGGAACAAAAAAAATTTCCGCTACTTCAACTTTGATGTATTGATGACCAATCCACCATTTGCGGGAGATATTGTAGACAGCAAAATCCTGTATCAGTATGACCTTGCAAAGAAGTGGAAAGCTATTGATGTTGAGGCGCTAGCTGATCCTGAAGAACGTCAGCAACAGGCTAGTGCCATTGCTAACAAACGCTATGAAAATACAGGAAGTTGGCAAACAAAGCAAAGCCGAGACGTGTTGTTTATCGAACGGAATTTAGAGTTTTTATGTCCGGGAGGACGAATGGCGATTGTGCTTCCTCAAGGACGGTTTAATAATATCTCTGATGCTCATGTGCGTTCTTGGATTAGTGAGAAAGCCAGAATTTTAGCAGTAGTAGGGCTACACGTAAATACTTTTAAGCCGCATACTGGTACAAAAACCAGTGTTTTGTTCCTGCAAAAGTGGAATGATGATCCAAATTCTAAGCACTACTGTCCTCGGCTCAAGGACTATCCTATATTTTTTGCCACCAGTGAAAACAGTGGCAAGAATAACTCTGGTGATTACGATTACAAGCCGGGGGTGGACGGAAAGCCTATGATTGATGATCATGGACACATGATTATTGATCATGATTTAGATGAGATTGCAAGTGCATTTGTAGATTTTGCCAAGAAACAAAAGTTTTCGTTTTGGCGGGAGGGTTAAGCAATGAGTAATTTACAAACCCAGTTACCCACAGATACATGGATTTACACCTCTTGGGAAGAGTATGAGCAGATAGTTACCAATTTGCTCGACGAGAAGGGAAAGAGTTACTACTACAAAGGATATATGAGGCTGGAGATGCCACCAGTTAGTTTTGATCATGGTCAAGACCATGTTGTAATTATTTTTGCAGTGACTCTATTTGGAGCACTTAAAGGGATTCAGGCAAGAGGTTTAGACACCACTACCTTTCGTAAAACTGGTGTTCAGGATTGTCAGCCCGATGTAGCATATTACCTCAGAGAACGCGCCCAAACCATCCCAGCAGGTACAGGAATTGTCAAACTTGATCGGTATCCTGCACCGGATTTGGTGATTGAAATTGCTAAAACATCTCTGTTGGATGACTTGGGTACAAAGCGATCGCTCTATGAAGAGTTGGGTATTGCTGAATACTGGGTAGTGGATGTTCAAAATGCCCAAATCATCGCTTATGCGATCGCAGATCAAGGCAGTAAACGTATTCAAGAATCACAAGTATTGCCTGGATTGGCGATCGCTATTTTAGAAGAAGCTTTACGCCAAAGTCGTGAAATGAGTCAATCTGAAGTTGGAACTTGGTTATTGAGCCAGTTTCAGCAAAAGGAGGCTTGACCATTGGCAGTTTGGAGTATTGTTAATTTTTCTCAAATTCCTTTTGACTGGCGATTAGATGCAGAATATTTCAAGCCAGAATATCTCAAACTTGATAATTTACTCTCAAATGCAAATGTTGAACTCTGGGGGAATTTAAAAGGCAAATTTATTACAGGGCCTTTCGGTTCTGCTTTTGCAGTTGAAAATTATGTAGAACACTCACCTTATCGATATGTACGAGGCAAGGATGTTAAACCATTTTTTCTCTTAGAGCAGGATAATGCATATATTCCCAAAAGTGCATTTCAAGGCTTGAAGAAGTATAGTTTATTTCCAGAAGATTTACTTGTTTCAGTTGTCGGCACTTTAGGTAATGTGGCAATTGTTAATGAAGATATAGGTCAGGCTATTTATAGTTGTAAAAGTACAGTTTACAGGTCAAAGTCAATTGACCCATATTATTTATGTACATACCTCAATAGTAATATAGGGCAAGCCTACCTCCAGAGAAAGTCTAGAGGTGCTATCCAAGCAGGTTTAAACTTAGATGACCTCTATACTATTCCTATATATATTCCCGAATTTGAGCAACAAAAAGAGATTAGGAAATTAGTTATAACTAGTTGGGAAAAACTAAAAATTTCTAAAACTCTCTATGCTGAAGCCGAGGATCTATTACTGCACGAACTTGGACTAAATAAGCTCGACCTGTCTACACAGAAAAGTTATGTAGCAAATTTTAGTGAGACTGTAGAGAGCAATCGGTTGGATGCTGAGTATTATAACCCTAAGTATACAGTTTTAATAAATTACCTTCACAATATTCCTCACAGTAAATTGGGTTATTTAGCAAGTTTTTCCAATGGTGCAACTCCCTCTGGAGCAAAATATCTAGATAAAGGGAAAGGGATTCCTTTTATACGGATTCAAAATGTAACTAAGAATCGCTTGGATCTTGATGATGTCGTCTACATTGATAAAAAAATTCATAATGGCATTCTTAAACGTTCTCAACTTCAACCGGGAGATGTTTTGATAACAATTACTGGGCGTATTGGGACTGCTGCTGTTATACCTGATAGCCTTCTATTCGCCAATATGAATCAACACAGTGTTCGATTACGAATACATAATGCTCAAATTAATCCTTACTATTTATCAGTATTTCTCAACTCAAAAGCCGGACTCCTACAAACTGATAGAGAAGCATACGGCGCAACTCGTGATGCTCTACCTTATTACTGTCTAGAGAAGATTATTATCCCGATAGCATCTCTTGATTTACAAAAGCAAGTTGAAGTCAAGGTAAGAGAAGCTGAAAAGACTCTACAAGAAGCCAAGACTTTGTTAGAAAGAGCCAAACACCAAGTTGAGCAAATAATCTTAGGAGGTTAAATTTATAAATGTCTACACCTCCTGAAATCATTGATGCTCTTGAATCAATTTTAGAAATTTACTTTTCAGGAGTGCGTCATCGAGAAAGGGCCGCTTTTATCCTTTGTGATAACCTTGTTGAGATGACCTGTAAAACAAAAGCAAAGCAGCACAATCATCGATTTGATATGACCTGTAACTTTCATGATGCTTGTACTGCTCCAGGTGTCATTTTACCCGCAGATTTAAAAATACGAGTTGTAGGTTATCGCAACACAAGAAATAATATGCAACACGCTAGTGCAGCAGCAACAGTTGATTCGATGCACTGTGCTACTGCCATTTTAGACGTAGTAAAAGTAATAGATCATTGCTGGTTTAGTACTTCAACAAGTATGTTTCTTGACAGAATTAAATGTGCCTTACGAATTGTTTACCTTTATTCTTCTGAGGGGGATATTTCCAAAAGAGAGCCATTTGAAGACAGAATGCGGAGAAAGCGTTGGCGTACTCAGGCTGAAACTGTTCGGGCTGAGGGAAGACAGATACAACCTGGTCTTCGAGATTACTGGTATATTGCTATTCGGATGCAAACTCCTTTGGTTGATGAATGCTTGAATGATGTAGGAATTCCATGAAAGTTTAAAGTATCATCGCCTCCAACCCCCATCATCCAACCTCATAACTCAAAGGTTGCATTTCAGAGGTTAAAGAGTTGAGCTAGAAGTTTAGAATTGAGTTACAAGAGATATAGCTTACTGGCAGAAGGGTTAGACAATGAGTGAAACTCAGAGAAAAAGATAGTAAACGTATCCAAGAATCACAGGTATTACCTGGGCTAGCGATGTCTATGACGGGTTACGCCTACGCAATTTTAGAAGAAGCTTTACGCCAAAGCCGTGAAATAAGTCAATCTGAAGTTGGAACTTGGTTATTGAGCCAGTTTCAGCAACAGGAGTATTGTTAACTAATAGTTTTTTCAAAAAGATATACATCATCTTGCTGATATTCCAAGTTAAAACTTGACTGATTTTTCAAAATATTTACCAAATTAGAAAGAGATTCAGGGCTTGCAGCCCAACCTGGATGGCGAACATTGAGCAAGACATAATGAAACTTATTCAATTCAGCAATATCCTGAGAAGGATTATATTTAAAACTAATAAACTCTCTGTGGGTTAAATGTGGAGTAATTATATCTGTAGTCAGAACACTATCCTTAGTTTTAACTAAAGCGATCGCCTCTTTTGTGGCTGCAAAATTATCTATATTGTGAAGGTATTTTGAGCTAAAGAAACCATATTTACCGAAAACCAAAAACCAGACTAAAGACCACAAAATAATTGCTTGTCTTTGTTTTAGCCATGCTTTACCTGCTGCTAAACTGCCAATTAAAACTAAAACAAGAAATGGAATTGCTGGTAAAGAGTAATGTAAAACTAGATTTTTTTGTGAAGGATGATCGGCAAGTAAATTTAGTGCTACGCAAGGAATTACACTTATCAACGGCATGAGATATTGTGGTCTTAAACTCCAAATAACAGGTAATAGTAAAAAACATAAATATTCTAAGTTTATAATTGAAAAAAGGTTGTTAAAAATGATTTTTGGTTGAAAAAGTAATATTTGTACCATTTCGGAAAATGAGTTTCCCAAATAGCTATAGCGATAAAGATGACGGTTTAATAACGCTGCTTCGCTACCAAAATAAGGGATGATAATCCAGTTAGCAATCAAAAACCATATTGTCCCGCTAATAATTGCGATCGCACCATATAAACGTCGATTTTCAAACAAGAGTAACCAAATTCCCATCGCCACTACAGTCAGTGACAAGACAGCCTTACAACCCAATACCACAAGGATACTGACGCAAAACCAAGCTATTTTTTTCAATCTAGCAGCCAATACTGCTGTCAAAAGTGCAGGGACTGCGATCGTATCTGGGTGAAAATCACAGAGATTGCTATTGTAAATCACCGGATACATGAGATATACAGCCACCATTGCAACTGCTAAATTCTCTTTTAAACCTGCTTGCAGTGCTAGAAAATATGTAGGTAAAGCACCTAATGCTAAAGCAATAGACTGTACTGCAAATAGCCAATAAACACTAGGGTAAATTTTGTACAATAAAGCCAAAGGATATAAAATCCAAGCAGCATGATCGGCTAAAACATGAAAATCAAGTACAGAAGAAACTGGCGGTTTTCCTTGACTAATTAAGTAAATACATTGGTCAAAAAATGCTAAATCCCCAGATGAATTAA
Organism: Nostoc punctiforme NIES-2108; assembly: GCA_003326195.1. Taxonomy (GTDB): domain Bacteria; phylum Cyanobacteriota; class Cyanobacteriia; order Cyanobacteriales; family Nostocaceae; genus Nostoc; species Nostoc punctiforme_A. Next base: position 204,860 of record LXQE01000075.1, on the reverse strand, counting down.
ATAACTCGTGTCGTAAGCTGCTGGAGATAAATAAAACTAAGGTACTAATGCCGATAATTACTTTGATATGATTCCTTTTTGGCAGTTTCTCTGTTATTGAAATCCTACTTGGCATGACTAAAATTTTTTATTTAAGATTAGAAGAAAATCCAGCTTGTAATTTTGGATAAATCAGATCGCACTTTCGCACCACAAACCAAAGAGCAAAACCTAAAGGGACTGTAAATAACTGGATAAATATGGGAGTTCCCAAGTAACTAAATAATGATGCCATTTGTACAACTATAGCTACCCAAAAATATCGAGGAAAGTAAAATGCAAAGATAATCGAAATAATATCGGCAGGATAAAAATATCTTTGGTGCATTTTGGGCAGGATATATGGCATCAATAAAACTGAAATAGTGGCTAAGTGTATTAGTCTATCTTGAGTAATTTCTAATCTACTTTTATAGACAATATATGCTAATAAAAATATTACAGATACAGTTAAAGTTAAACCTATCGGCACAACAATATTATAAAAATTGTTAGGAATCCATTGATAAAGATTAGGCACACCTTTAGCCAATTCTTTGTATTTATTAGCTTGGCTAAAGTAGATTAATAGCAATTCTTGTATCGGTCTTCCCATCAGCCAAGGCGGCAAAACTGCAATTAAATATACCGCTGGAATTAATGGTAGATAATACCAATGAATCCTTTTTTTGAGCAAAAGAGCTAATAATAAAGGTGCTAAAAACATCGCTTGCAACTTGAAAGAAAGCCCCACGCCAAAACTAAGTAAGGCGGGAATTTCTTTTTGAATACATAAAAAGTAAATGCAAGCAATCATCCCTGTTGTATAGATGCTGTCACATTGACCCCAGAGGGCACTATTGTATATGACAGTTGGACTCAAAATAACTGCCAAAAAAGCAAAGATTGCTTTATTGCCCTCTGGATATTTTAGTTGGACAATTTTGTAAGTTAAAAAGCCACAAAGAAAGTCAACAGCCATCGCAAAAAGCTTGATTGCGAAAATTTTCGGCAATCCAGACAGCAGGGTGGCAGCAATTAAAATCCAGTAGAGATAGGGGGGTGTATAGTCGGCAAAACTATATTTAAGAGCGCTAAATCCGCCATGAGATGCGATGAAATCATACCAAGGCGCTAAGAAAGATTTATAATCAGACGACTGATTAGGAACACAAATCAATCGAATCAGCACTGCGAAGATAATTCCAATAGTTAAGTATCCAGAAACCGGGGATGGAAAAAAGTTTAATAACCTATTAAATGGAGATTTCACTAATTTTAATAATGTCTTGTCTGAAGTTTTCGTCATAAATTGTATCTGTTATTCAAAAATTATGAAATTATGTCAAAGTATCTATTGTTTCAGCAAAGGCTACTCAGCATTTTGCTGTAGCATAAGACTGGTTTAACAAGCTGCTATGATTTCCTATAAAGCAAGCTTTCGTAGGGATATCCTAGAGGTTTGAGATGATTATCCCGATTTTAGATATGCGTCTATTCCGAGAAAAAGAATGGTTATTTAGCTTACTGATAATATCTCTATTTCTATGGCTGATATTTTTGGGAAACTCCCCTTTACGAGATTGGGATGAAGGTACTGTGGCACAGGTTGCCCGTGAAATTTGGCGTGCCCCACTTGGTTCAATGCATTGGCTTTACCCCACCTTGGGAGGAGAACCTTATCATAATAAGCCACCCCTGATGCACTTGTTAATTGCTTGGACTTACTCGATCGCAGGCGTGAATGAGTGGACAACGCGTCTACCGGGTGCAGTGTTAACTGCCTTGGGAGTGCCTTTGCTTTACTTGGTGGGATGTTTGCTTTTTAACCAAAGTTTACCAGCTTTGTTTAGCGCTTTAGTTTACCTGACGATGTTGCCTGTGGTGCGTCACGGAAGGCTAGCAATGCTAGATGGTACAACTATTACCTTTTTTTTGCTGCTGTTGTTTTGTTTGTTAAAAGCACGTCAAAATCGTCGTTATGCTCTAGGTGTGGGATTTTGTCTAGGGTTAATCACTCTCACGAAAGGGATGATAGTTTTGCCGCTAGGAGCGATCGCTTGTTTATTCCTGATTGCAGATCGGCAGTTTGCTTTGTTAACAAGCCCCTATTTATTAGTGGGAATGTTTTTAGGAAATGCACCTGCGATCGCTTGGTTTGCTGCTCAATGGCAACATTATGGCGAAACTTTCTTCCAAGTGAATTTTCAAACACAAACTTTTGATCGCCTTACCCAACCAGTTGAAGGTCATAGTGGCCCACCCTGGTACTATTTAATTGAGTTAATTAAATATAGTTTTCCCTGGCTATTATTTTTACCAGGAGGTTTTTATCTAGCTTGGAAAAAACGTCATACTACCTGGGGTAGTCTAATTATTATTGGCACAACTTTTTACTTAGTAACTATCTCTTTAATGAGAACTAAACTCCCTTGGTATGTTATGCCTGTATATCCATTTTTAGCTTTGGCAATTGGTGCTAAACTTAGCGAAATTTGGCAGTACAGTCATTTTAAGCTGCGAATTTTGACAATATTTCTGGCCATTATTGCTATTGCTGGTTTAGGAGGTTGTGTTTACTTTATTCTTGCAAAGAAAGAGCCTACTTTAATAATCATGAGCATTGTTTTGGCAATAAGCATGAGTGCAGTAGTCTGGTTAATTAGACAACGCGATCGCAACTTTATTCCAGTGCTATTTTCTGGGATGTACTTAGTTTTAGTACTGTTGATGAGTTCGCAATCATGGATTTGGGAATTAAATGAAGCTTTTGCAGTTAAACCAGTCGCAGAATTAATTCGGTCAAATGTTTCACCAGGAACACAAATTTATACTTCTTTTGCTTATGGACGTCCCAGTTTAGACTTTTATTGCGACTGTAAGGTAACTCCTGCAAATGTGCCAATTTTACAACAAATGTTATCTAATAAATCTTATTTGCTTTTAGACAATGGGGCTTTACACCAAATCAATTTAACTGGTAGTAAAATTATCGGATCGGCTAGAGGATTTACACTTATTTCACCATAATTTAAATATCATACATATTTAAGTTTTTCCATCTTAATTAATTTATCCTTTAGTTACATACTATCTAAAATTTAGCTTTGGATAAATCAGATCGCACTTTCGCACAACAAACCAGAGAGCAAAAGCTAAAGGTATTGAAAATAACTGGATAAATATGGGAGTTCCCAAATAGCTAAAAAATGATGCCATTTGCACAACTATAGCTACCCAAAAATATCGAGGGAAGTAAAAGGCAAAGATAATCGAAAGAATATCGGCAGGATAAAAATATCTTTCATGCATTTTGGGCAGGATATATGGCATAAACAAAACTGAGATAGTGGCTAGGTGTATCAGCCTGTCCTGAGTAATTTTTAGCTTACTTTTATAAACAATATATGCCAAGATAAATATTGCAGATACAGTTAATATTAAACCTATCGGCACAACAATTTTATAAAAATTATTAGGAATCCATTGATAAATATTAGGCGCACCTTTCGCCAATTGTTTATATTTATTAGCTTGGTTAAAGTATACTAACAGCAATTCTTGTATCGGTCTTCCCATTAACCACGATGGCAAAACTAAAATTATATATACCGCCGGAATCAATGGTAAATAATACCAATGAATTCTCTTTTTGACTAAAAAAATTAATAATAAAGGTGCTAAAAACATTGCTTGCAACTTAAAAGAAAGTGACACGCCAAAACTGAGTAAGGCAGGAATTTCTTTTTGAATACATAAAAAGTAAATACAGGCTATCAATCCCGTTGTATAAATGCTGTCACATTGACCCCAGAGGGCACTATTATATATCACAGTCGGACTCAAAATAACTGCCAAAAAAGCAAAGATTGGTTTATTACCCTCTGGGTACTTGAGTCGGACAATTTTGTAAGTTAAAAAGCCACAAAGAAAATCAACAGCCATCGCAAAAAGCTTGATTGCAAAAATTTTTGGCAATCCAGACAGCAAGGTGGCAGCAATTAAAATCCAGTAGAGGTAGGAGGGTGTGTAATCAGCAAAACTATATTTGAGAGCGCTCAACCCACCATGAGATGCAATAAAATCATACCAACGCGCTAAAAAAAACTTGTAATCTACCGATTTATTTGGAACACAAAGCAATCGAATCAATACTGCTAATATAATGCCAATAGCCAAGTATCCAGAAACCGGAAATGGCAGAGAATTTAAAAACCTATTAAACGGAGATTTCACTACTCTTAATAATGTTTTGTCGGAAGCTTTTGTCATAAATTGTATCAGTCCAGTTGGCTGTGTCCAAATCCTACAGCATATTTTAAGTTGGCGAGGTACAAAAGTACCCCACCCGCGCTGATATAAATTTCATCAAAGTTTTGTAGTTTGGGCAATATGCCCACACTACTTATACAAATTAAATGTGTAACAGTTTATCTTTGTTTACTTTCTGTCATGCTACTACGAGCCTTCATTTGTTACTTGAAGAATCGATTGACTAGATTGGGCTAGATAGATACCCGCTAAAACCACGGCAAAAGTAGCCCAGTCAAACAAACCTACTTGTTCTGAAAAAATGAACCAAGCAAAAATGGAAGCTAGGACTGGTTCTAAAAGAAGTGTGACGGCGACAACGCCCGAAGAGATTCTACTGAGGCTATAAGCTAAAAGTCCCTGACCCAGCACTTGACAGAAGAGAGCTTGGAAAATGATGAAAAACCAACCCGTCCAGGAATAGGGGAATAGTCTATTTTCAAGAAAAGGCAGGACGGGTAGTAGAAACATTGTTGTCACTCCACAGCGCCACAGCATGATAGTTGCAGTGCTAAATCTGGTTCGGAGTCTTTCTATCAGCAGCATACATGTAGCCATGAAAACCGCAGTTAGCAATGCTAATGCATCACCTAGTATTTGATCGGTTGCAAATTGCACCTTATTGAGTTCAAACGCGATCGCTCCCGCCAAGGCTATGACCAGACCAATCACGAATCTGTTGTCGAAACGCCGACCAAATAACAAATACCCAGCCAAAGCAACAAATAAGGAGTTCAAATTAGACAGTAAAGCCACATTGGCAACACTAGTTTGACTCAGCGACCAAGCCCACAATAAAAGATAGGTTCCAGCAGAGGTTCCCATCGCCAACAATAGCCACACTTCTTGACTTGTAAAAGGCTTCTGTTCTATGGATTGATTATCAAGCAAGGCAGAAGTAATATTGCCCTCTGCCTCTGCTTCTGCCTCTGCCTCCTGCCCCCTACCTCCTTCAATAGACTGTTGGTAGCGGAAAGCCTCAAGTCCATTCCACAAACCAAAGACAACTGTCGCAATCCAACTGCGATGAAATACTACAGCATTTGCACCTATTTCTTGTTGACACAATTTAGTCAGAGATGGTGCTAAAGATATGGGAATTAGAGCAAACAATAATGAGACAGTTCCTAATAAAGCTGGTGTTTCAGAGAATTGTTGCTTTAGTAATGACAGTTTAATCGTCATACTTTGAACGAAAGTGTTAATTATATTTTTGACTGATTCTTGGAACGGCAAATTAACAGCCTCTTGGCTAGATACGGCTAAGTATAAACCCATTAAAACTACAGCGAAACCTACCCAATTTGAGAAAGTTAATGTTTCCGAAAAAATTACCAGAGCGAAAATGCCGCTAAATACTGGCTCTAACAGATGCACCAAGGAAACAACCACAGAGGAAAACTTGGCAAGGCTATAGGTCAAAAGCCCATGACCTAAAACTTGGCAAATCAGCGCCAAGCAAATTACCCAAAGCCACCCACTGACTGTAGAAGGAAAAAGCTGATCTTGAGTAAACAAAAGTATGGGCAAGATCGCTAAAGCCGCGATCGCACAGATCCACAATTGAATTGTAGCTGGAGAAAATTTGGTTCGTAATTTTTCTACGATCAGCAGGTATGCACTCAATAAAACCGCCGAAACGATCGCAGCCAAGCTTCCTTGAACCTCGTCTGTGGCAATTTGCAACTCCTCAAATTCAATAGCGATCGCTCCGCCAAGGGCGATGACCATCCCAATCAAGAATTGGTTCTCAAAACGCTGACGAAATAACAGCCATACCCCTAAGCTAGTAAATATGGGAGCGAGATTATGCAACACACTAGAAATTGCAACGCTAGTTTGAGTAAGCGACCAAGCCAACAGAACTAAAGTGGCAGCCCAAAGAATACCAGCACCTAGCAATAGTAAAATATCCTGGCTGGTATAGGGCTGCTGTTCTACAGGTTTGTCTCCACAAAATCGCTGCCGTATTGCCTTGTATCCATGCCAGAGCAAGAAAACCACACTAGCAAGCCAAAAGCGATTAAATACAGTAGCACTGGGACTGAGTTCAATTTCGCTCAATTTCATAAAAATAGAGCCAAAAGATATGGCACCTACACCTAGAAATAATGAAGCGATCGCTATCTTCGTTTGATTGGATACATTCATTAGGAAATTTAAATTCAATTTCTTAGCAATAATAAATTGAACCCTCTAAGCAATCCAATGCTCTTGGGAAAATCCTATAGCTATTTTGGCTAGTAGTGTCACAAAAGCGCCTAATATTCAACGATCGCGCCAAATAACAAGAGATACAGGGGTCTGGAATCCCGCCAGGTGGGTTTTGAACCTAACCATATTGCCAATTATTTATGCCAATTGCAATTTGCATGAGCATATTTATACTCTACCCGGCTAAGACACTAACTTTTTTGAAAGATTGAGAATTGAGAGCTAACAAGATATCCAGCTTTTCTTTTTATCAGTGTTTGCGTGTTTAAGACAGTGAGCTTAGGTGCAGTCCGCCGTAGGCATTGCGGTCTTAAATTCGGTAAAATTTGCATAAGAGATTGCTAATAAAAAATTACCCAAATGAACGTAGACGCAAAGCGGCTTGCCGCAGGCTACCACAGAGACACAGAGAGATGAAGAGGAGAGAGTTGTTTCGTCAGTTTTGTGGATATTTTTTGATTTGAAAGTCCCTAAGCGACCCAATTCCAAATAGTAAAGTTGATCGCATAAACAAAGAGCAATATGATAAACCAAATAAATACTACATATTTCCAACGTTGCTGCTTGGAAAACAACAAGCCTAATGCAAGCGAGAGCGATACAATACCGTAAGCATAACGGTTAATAGACGCCAGAGATCCAGAGAATATTAGCATTAACAAAGAGCAAAAACCGTATATTATAACAACATTGTTAAGCTGGGTGCGGTAGTGCCACAACAAATAGCCGCCACCAAAGACCATGACAATTTTAATCAAACTATCTTTGCCCACTAAGATAGCGTCCGTGAATATATACCACCAACTCGGTTGCGCCCATGCCTTATGTACATGAACGAATGCTAAGGGATCTCCAAAACTAATAGCGCAATATACAGAGAATAAAAGTATCCCAACTGCTACAAAGAGACCCGCTATATAGGCGCTTAGGGATCTCCGTTCTATCCATGCTACGAAAATGAACGTGGGTAGTAATGTAATTCCTGTCGGTCGTGTCGCACTAGCCAATGCACCACAAAAAGCAGCCCATACATACTGACGATTATCAAATGCTCGTAAAGCTGCTGTAGTCAAAAATAGAAATAGTCCTTCAGTATAGATTACTGTGCCATATAAAGAAAAAGGACACCAAGCCATCACAGCAGTTACCCATTTTGCAGCATCAATACCATGACGTTCTTTTGTCCAAGAGTACACAAGAAGCAACGCACCAAGAAAAGTTAGATTGCTTAACAGTGTACCAGCCACTTCAAACGGCAAGCCAAACGTAATCAGCCCGCGAATGAGTAAGGGAAATAAAGGATAGAAAGCAATAGAATACTGATTTCCATCATCAACATAGTTATAACCTTCAAGTGCAATTTTCCGATACCACTTACCATCCCAATGAGAGAAAAGTTCCCAACTAGGTTTAGGAATAAAATCGGGAGAAAAGCCTAGCGGATATGGAGGGTGCCAATATGGTTGTACGGGTGATGTATATATTAAAGGAGCAACAACTTGCATTGCAACTATAATTAAAAGTCTGCTCAAAAGCCACATCGCAATTACAAAAAAGTACCCATTAACTTTGAAACTATAATTTTTTTCAAGTGTATTTTTTGCCGAATCTTTTTTTTTCATCAGACTAAAAATTAATAAGTAAAGGTAAATATACCAGTCCGCTTTGATTTTTGAAATTATTTGCGTAGAGAGGGAGTCAGGAAGAAGTCTTTGTGGGGTGTACTGATTTTTTTCGTAAATCAAATACGAGTCCTATAGATTAAAATTAATGGATTGGGTCTGGTGTAGGGATATAAACAAGAGGACACAGGTACATTTTCCCTGCGTCTCTCCTTTGGCGCGTTAGTGTATCGATTATAGTTATTGCTGTGATTAAAGAGTCCCAAGCAATTTATAGTGAGAGTTGTCTGTAAATCCTTAAGCAATTGTGAAAGCGATTACTCTCGTTGGTTCCACTGGTTCTATTGGTACTCAGACTTTAGATATTGTCACTCAGTACCCAGATCAGTTTCGGATTGTGGGATTGGCAGCTGGGAACAATGTAGAGATGTTGGCTGCTCAAATTCGGCAATTTCAGCCGCAAATAGCAGCAATTTGCTCAGAAGATAAATTACCAGCGCTCAAAGAAGCTCTCATTGGCCTCGATCCCCAACCAATTCTATTGGCAGGTGAGGCCGGAGTGATAGAAGTCGCTCGCTACGGCGATGCTCAAACTGTTGTCACTGGCATCGTTGGTTGTGCTGGTTTGCTACCCACGATCGCAGCGATTGAAGCTGGTAAAGATATTGCCTTAGCGAACAAAGAAACTTTGATTGCTGGGGCCCCTGTGGTTCTACCGCTAGTCGAAAAACATGGTGTAAAATTACTCCCTGCCGATTCCGAACATTCCGCAATCTTTCAATGCCTCCAAGGTGTTCCCAAGGATGGTTTGCGGAAAATCTTGCTCACTGCATCTGGTGGAGCTTTCCGCGACTGGGATGTAGAAAAGTTAGCAGATGTAACCGTTGCTGACGCTCTCAAGCATCCTAATTGGTCGATGGGACGGAAAATCACAGTAGACTCTGCTACTTTGATGAATAAAGGACTGGAAGTAATTGAGGCTCACTTCCTGTTTGGGTTGGATTATGACGATATCGAAATTGTCATTCATCCCCAGAGCATTATTCACTCACTGATTGAACTGCAAGATACTTCAGTTTTAGCCCAACTCGGTTGGCCAGATATGCGCTTACCTTTGCTGTATGCTCTATCTTGGCCCGATCGCATATACACCAACTGGGAACGACTAGATTTAGTCAAAGCGGGAAACTTAACCTTCCGGGAACCAGATCACCAGAAGTATCCTTGTATGCAGTTGGCTTATGCTGTGGGTAAAGCTGGTGGTTCGATGCCAGCTGTGCTGAATGCCGCCAATGAGCAAGCTGTGGCTTTATTTTTAGATGAAAAAATTCGCTTTTTAGATATTCCCCGGTGTATACAATGGGTGTGCGATCGGCATCAAAATGATAACCGTGCTAATCCCTCTTTAGATGACATTTTGGCAGCAGATAAATGGGCAAGACAAGAAGTTTTAACAGCGACTGAAAAGTTAGAAACTCACTCGCGGATAATTTCTCTGCGATAAAAACCTTCACTCATATCCCCAAAAGGCAGATTTTCTGGATCTTGACCAATTCTTGTTTAGCCTTCAGCTTAGTGCTGAAGGCTAACGGTCAAATATCACACTTCCCCAATATCAAAAATGCGTAGCCGTAAGGCTTGTCGTTAGACATCGCTTTGGGACTTTGGATATACTGAAAATATAAAGAATTAGCCAAGAACAATTGAATGCATGACAAATCGTGAAGAATTGATCCAGGAACTCGAACAAGCTCCTGATGATATAGTTCAGTCAGTATTGGATTTTGTTCGTAGAGTAAAAGCAACACGCAAAACTCATCCCCTCGCAAAATTTGCAGGTATTTTAAGTGATGTCGAAGCCCAAGAATTAAAACGGGCGATCGCCACAGAATGTCGTCAGGTGGATGTAAATGAGTGGTGAGATTGCTCTGGATACCTCCGTGGCGGTGCGTTTTTTGAATGGGGACAATGGGATAGTTGCACGAGTACTAGCATTACCAGAGGTGGTTTTACCTACCGTCGTAGTGGGGGAGTTACTTTTTGGCGCGGAAAACTCTACTCGTCCATTCCAAAATTTACCTCGTTATCTGGAGTTTATTGAGGCTTGTGTAGTTCTACCATTAAGTCGAGAAACAGCAGCAGTCTATGCTAAAATCCGGCTGAAACTGAAACGGAAGGGACGACCAATTCCAATGAATGATGTTTGGATTGCGGCACAATGTTTAGAGCAGGGCTGGATATTAGTTACAGATGATACAGACTTTGATTATGTTGATGGCTTGATGTTAGAGCGTTGGTAGTTCAATCTAGGAATTTATAGCTCAATCCCATTCAAACCCAAACTAAACGCGATCGCCCTTCATCCCCTCAACAATAAATGTGATCGCACGCACTACAAATCTCTAGCCCAGCAAAAGTTTGAGTTGCTTATACACTTCATCGTCGTTACGTTTACCGACTAAAATCACCTCGACCAAATCTGCATCTATATCAAAGCGGTAAACAATACGATATTCTCCAGAATCTACCCGATAGTATCCTGGATAACCAGTTAATTCTTTATAATCTGCGGGTAAGGGGTCAACATTGAGTGACATTACTTTTTTCGCTATTTGAGCAGCTATTTTAGGTTGTAAACCTTTGAGGAAATCGAGAACCGTCTCTAAACCGTCTAATTTCGCCATACCATAAATTAATCATCAAACGCTGCTAGACGTTCTAGTTCATCTGTAAAAATCTCCGAACCAACCATTTTAGAATTAGCCACAGCCATTTGTGCTTGTTGACCTAAAATTAAATCTTCTAATTGAGCAATTTGATTCATTAATTGCTCGTAATTTTCCACTGACATAATTACGTAACTAGCTTGCGATTCGCTTGTCAGTACGACTGGTTCCGTCGCAGCTTGTTCTAAAACATCGCTGTGGAGATTTTGGATGTCTCCAAGGGGAAATTGGCGCATTTTCAAGCTTTCCTAAATGCTTATGAAAAGATTATAGCAAGTACATCATTTGCCCTTCATCCCCTCAACAATAAATGTGTAGACGTGCAGCGGCTTGTCGTCAGACATCGCACTTTCCCATCAACCCGATAAATGCGATCGCACTTCCCCATCAACCCAAATGCGATCGCACAATTCCCAAAACCTAATAAATGCGATCGCCCTTCATCCCCTCAACAATAAATGCGATTGCCCTTCTACAACATCATAAATGCGTAGCGTGGCTATTTATTATCAGGGCAAATTTCTTTTCGCAAATCGGGACGGGAAGCGAGGTATTCTTTTAAATGCTTGCAACCTCGCGCTAGTGAGCTATCTAAACTTTGAACCCAACGCATCTGCACAAAATAATCATCTACCTGAATGGCAATTAACTTATTATCCGGGCTGAATACTACACCCGTACCTTGATATTCAGCAAATTGCTGCCAAGAACCATCTTTTACCTCAGTCCATAGACGCACAATTCCATCTAGTGAATTAGTGGCAATTGTCTTACCATCAGAGCTAAATACTCCATCGGCTTCTTTATTATGCTTGACCCGGATTTCTCACAAAGCCAGAGAAAAGAGGGGTCATTTACTGCCAAAATGTCTATTGCAAATGAATTCCAGCAGTTTTAAGTATGACCCCTCAGAAAACAGATTGTATACCGGAACAGTTCAAATTTAAACAAGTAAATTCATCTCCAATCATAGTTAATTTTAAGGGTGAGGCAGTAACATCTGATGTTGCAACAGTTTATAAATGTTTATCTCAACTTCCGAGCCAATTGTTAATGAACACCTAATTTAATTCATTATTATTAGCTTGTTATTCGGGTAAATTTTCTTAATTAAACCCTCGCTTTGCTATGTGTATTTTCATTTTTCATAATTTTTTATCTCCGTGCAAGACAGGTAATCTGTAATTTATTTATCTTTTATATTTCGGTTTTTACTTTAATTTATCCTGCTCACTCATCTAATTTCATCATGTATTAATTAAATTACCCTAAATTTTGTTCGTCCCCATGATTTTTTCTCACTTGTGAGAAATCCGGGTTGAGAGTGGCAATTTCTTGTCCTTCCAGATTCCATAATTTGACGTTTTATCAGATGAAGCAGTAACAATAATCTTACCGTCAGGACTAAATGATATATCGTTGACCCAACTATCATGTGTGAGAGTAGCAATTAACCCACCTTGCAGATTCCATAATTTGGCAGTATTACTGACCATTGAAACCGTGGCAATAGTCTTACCATCGGGACTAAATAATACATTGGTAAAACGACCATGTTGGAGAGTGATAATTTCTTCACCTTTAAGGTTCCACAACTTCACAGATCCGCTAATATCTGAAGGACTATAACCTGAAGCAGTAGCAACCGTCTGACCATCAGGCTAAATACTGCTTTCTCAAGATGCTTGTTTTTGAAAGTCGCAATTTCTTGTCCTTTTAGATTCCACAACTTTGCATTATCATAAGAAGTAGTTAAAACAGACTTGCCATCAGGCTTAAATATTACTTTACTAACTCCATCATCATGTTTGAGAGTAGCAATTAACTGACATTGGAGGTTCCACAACTTAACTGTTTTATCACTTGAAGTAGTAGTAGCAATAGTTTTACCATCAGGACTAAATACTGCATGGTTGACTACACCATCATGTTTGAGAGTGACAATTTCGCCTTTTTGAAGGTTCCACAGCTTTGCAGTACTATCGGATGAAGTAGTAGCAACAGTTTTTTCATCAGGGCTAAATACTATATTGTTAATCTGAGCGTTATGCTTGAGGGTAGGAATTTTCAAACCTTCGAGGCTCCACAGCTTTGCAATACCATCGGATAAAGCAATAGCAACATTTTTCCCGTCAGGACTAAATACTATATTTTGTACTAATGAGTCATCTTGAAGAGTAGCTATCTCCCCTCCTTGTACTAATGAAACCCTGATACAACAGCCTTTTCAGTCTCAGGATGTTTTCAAAAATCAAATCGGAGTCCTAATCTAACTCTTGTGTTTTGTGATTATTGATACAAAAATTGCAAAGAAGTCTTTCCAGTAATTCTGCCAAATTGCCAAATAAGTTGCCTCTGCTCTGCATTTTTGTCTCATTTTCAGGTAGTATGGCATTGGCACAGTTACACAAAAAATCTGAGCTTTAGTATCTACTCAAAATTAGGTCTAATAGCTTTAGCAATAGTAATTTTGACTTTAGATAAAAATTTACCCTTTCTAAATAAAGACCTTCTCAGACAAGGGCAATTATTAAGGAATTAATATATATGATTATTACGTTGATTATAGCTTGGATAATCTTCATAATATTATGGAAATTGTTAAAAACAACCGTGAGTACTGCATTAACTCTTGCGGCAATCCTTGTTTTATTAAATATTAGTTTTGGCATAACTCCACAAGATATTTGGCATTACGTAACCCAGTTTGCTCAAAATCTGTCGCATATCCAAATTGGAAAGTAAAAATCTATACTTCACTTTTGCTAATGAAAGGTGAAGTATAAAATATGAAATGACAACCTTTCTTGGTCAATTGTTATTTAATGCTGAAATCTTGGCTAAGGCATCCTTAAAACTCGGCGGCAACTGACGCATAATCTTGCCTCTGTCGCGATCTAAAGCCACTAATGTCACCTTAGCCGTGACGTATAATTCTTGTCCATCAGTTGAGACAATGGCATAATCCCAATTGATGCGGACACCTGTCACCTCAGCCATACGCGTTTTTACCATCACTGCCATACCCAACTGAATTGACCGGTGATAGCGCACTGACAGTTCTACAACTGGTAAATCGCAGCCTATAGCGACTAAATCAGCAAATTCAATCCCTATAGATCGCAAACATTCAATCCGCGCTTCTTCCATCCAAGCTATATAGGAACCGTGCCAGACAAGACCGGCATAGTCTGTGTGGTGGGGTTGCACTCTGACAGGATATTCAAACCAATTCCCAAACTCGTGACTGGATGGATTGTCAAGAGCGCTGGTTGGTGGTAGTTTTGGTTGGCTAGGTTCTTCTTCTGACATCTTCAAATTTCTCACTACCTATAAATTTTCCAAATTATTGAATAGCATAAAAATTAATTGCGTTGCCGGACTTATTGATTTAATATTTACCTTCCGAGCATAGGGAGTGTTTTGTTATGCAGCCTAATCTCCGGCATGTGAGTGTTGTTACTTTATCTCTACTTAGCTTACTAGGTTTTGGGATGGCATACCCAGACAATAACCAGGTAAACACAAATGCAAGGTTGAGGTACGAATCTGGAGAAAAAGCTCAAGCTTTACCCAAGAATAATCAACTCTCAGAAATTGCAAGGCTTAACGAAGAAGCTATCAAAGAATCTCGGCAAGGTCAATCGAAAGAAGCGTTGCAGAAATTACAGCAAGCATTAGCCATCAGCAGAGACCTTGGAGAGCGCTCTTGGGAAGCGGTAACATTCAACAATATCGGCAGAATCTACCAAAGTCAAAAAAAGTATTCTGAAGCACTTCAATCCTATCAGCAAGCCTTATTGATTAACAAAGAACTAGGGGATCTGGTTCGACTAGGCAAAACTTACAGTAACATAGGTTACTTATTTGATATCCAAAACAAGCCAGAGTTAGCAATTTTTTTCTACAAGCATTGTTTGATTAATCGTGAGAAAGCTCGCTTAAATCCATCAGCACTGAGTGCGCCGCAACCAAATGCTTACAGCATAACTGTTAGCCAGACATATCGCATTTTGGGTGAACGATTGCTCAAACAGGAACGTGTTGCTGAGGCACAAAGGACAATGGATTTACTTAAAGTTGAAGAACTAGAGGAATATCTCCAGAATGTGTCAGGTAATCAACGTACTGTCAAAGGTATTAATATAGCGGCAACAGAAAAACCAATAAAACAAAAGTTGGATCAAAGTGTGGATAATGCTGTTGTGCTGGGTAAAGAACTGACAACACTACGGAAAATTTCCCCCCAACAGCGATCGCTCGAACAGAAACAACGCATCGAGCAATTAGTCTTAAATCAACAGCAACTTCTAGATGGATTTAACGAATTTATCAATAGTCCTTCAGTGAAAGCACAGGTAGAGCAAATTAGCCGTACAGCTAGGCGGCAAAATTTGGATTTGGAGAGTCTCAACGAACTTCGAGATAATTTGGCGCGATTACCGCAAAAATCGGCATTGCTCTACCCACTGATTTTAAAAGATAGTTTGGAATTGGTATTGGTAACTCCTGAATCCCCACCAATTCATCGCACCGTTGCTGTAAAGCGCGAAAACCTCCATCAAACAATTGATGCTTTCCGCCAAGCTTTAATCAATCCCAGTCGAAATATCAAAGCACCTGCACGCCAATTGTATGACTGGCTAATTAAACCGATAGAGAAAGACTTGAAGCTATCAGATACGCAAACTCTGATTTACGCTCCAGACGATCGCTTACGCTATATTCCTTTAACTGCTTTATATGATGGCAAACAATGGCTAGCGCAACGCTTCAATGTGAATCACATTACATCGGCTAGTCTGACTAACTTAAACACCCCAAAACAATCTACTTTGCGGGTTTTAGCGGGTGCTTTTACTAAAGGTAATTATCAAATCAAAATTGGTAATCGACAGGTTGCTTTTGCTGGCTTACCCTTTGCAACGCGGGAAGTGGAAAATCTAGCAGCTGCGGTTCCTGAAACTACGAAGCTTTTAGACGATGCCTTTACCCCTAAAGTCGCTGTACCCCAAATGGATGATTATACAATTGTCCATTTAGCGACTCATGCAGCCTTTGTGGTCGGAAAACCAGAAGATTCGTTTATTTTATTCGGAAATGGCGATCGCGTTAATTTTAGAAATGTCGCCACTTGGTCACTCCCCAATGTCGATTTGGTAGTGTTGAGCGCCTGTGAAACCGGCTTGGGAGGCAAGTTAGGTAACGGTGAGGAAATTTTGGGCTTTGGCTATCAGATGCAACAAACCGGCGCTAGAGCCGCGATCGCTTCTTTGTGGTCTGTAGATGATGGTGGTACGCAAGCACTCATGAGTGCTTTTTATGGTATTCTCTCTACTGATAAGTTGACTAAAACTGAAGCTTTACGCCAAGCTCAAGTCTCATTAATTACTGGAAACTGGAAGGAAATAAGTCACAATGCACCCGCAGCCGCAGTTAATGACTTTAGTCATCCGTACTACTGGGCACCATTTATTTTAATTGGTAATGGACTTTAGGTGTATTGCATCTGACACTATAATTGCTGCTACTGCCCAGATTCACCATTTGAAACTTAGTAATGCGCAATAACGGTGATTTTGACCGCAGCGGTAAGCTGAAAATCCTGCTTATGAGATTTTGGCAGATACAAAAAGTGTGCGATGGGCCAGCCGTAGCCAATCACTTAATGGTAATGGATAAATAGGTAGGAGCGATCGCTAACTAAGCCACTATTACTGATTAACAGTTACCGATAATCAAGTTCTAATTTGCTATCGACCTCTGAAACCTTAATACTTCTTGGCAAGAGTTTTAGAGCCTGTATCACTTTGCATAGATTGCTTGACAAGATCGGCCAATTCATCTAGCTGGCTAATTGCCTCCGCACCCTCTAGCTTCATTAATTCGCGGTCATCCCGCATTTCCGTCCAAGTAATGCCGTAATCGGACACTAAAAATCGAATCAGATGATTATCACCCAAGCTAACCATAAATGATGCACTATTCATTTGGTCGCCACAGGTATAGCAGGATGCAGGATACCCACGCCGCTCTAATACAATTGCCAAAGCTTGCAGGTTCATTACTAAGTCTTGGACGAATTGTCGATGTTGATGTGCTAGTCTCAGAAACACTTTTGTCCTCCAGACACCACAGTAATTTGAGTTTCTTTTATATTTTCTTTAGATTTTCTCATCCATTGGTATTGTAAACTATTCATTACAATTACCGGACGGATGATATTGAGTCGTTAATTGACTACCTTGTTTAGGGTAGTGGATCGAGGTTTTGAGAGCCGTATCAAACTATTCAGTTTGCAAATTCAAAATTTCGGACAGAATTGCTAAATTTAACTATATCTTTATACACTTCTGTCAGAGTAGATTCCTACAGTAAGCGATCCGCTTTAAGAGTAACTTAAATTTAGCACTAGTCAACTACAGAAAAGCTACATATTTGGTTTTTATTGGCTATGTGCAGTCAAATACACTGTTATTAAAGGCCATAATGTAGTTTTGCATCGTTATAGTGTCTCTTGCTTAGATGTTTAATCTGTTCTCTTTCTAACGTAGATTTTGGTATAGACAAATGATTAGTTATACCAAATTCGTTCCTCCTATATATGTAAAGTTAAAAAGATGACAGTGCAAATTATAGATTAAGTAGTTGCGAGATAATAAATGCAATAGTTTATACAAACCTCACGTAATTAGTAGGCAAATATGAGTATAGAATCCACAATCGGAAAACTTAACACTGACAATACCTAAACTCAGCAGCGCAATGTTGCCATTTAGGCAATATCTCCAGGTATTTTGGGATTATTTTCAAAAAGTTCTACGAACCAAAGCGCGATAATTTAGAAGGATTATTATCTTAGTTTGGTTTTGCCGAATTTAATGCGTATATAATATATTTCGATTATCTATCCAAAGATAGTAATTATTTTTTATTAATAATTCAGCTAACTAATTAGTAATTAGTCATAACCCTCTCTATGAGAGGCTGCGCCTAGCCTGCTTATAGCGGTAGGCAAACTCGCTACTGTTGCGCTAACTTACATAATTCCTAATTATTAGCAAAATACTTGCGCATCATTATCTTTTTTAGTGGTCTTGAATTAGTTGGAGTCTAGATATCCAACTAATTCAATTATGAATTAAGAATTAATAGACTACTTGCCACCAACCGAAAGCTGGGCCGATAAAACGGATTGTTGCCCATCCTACAACCATAAGACCAATGCCTATCCAAGCACCACGAGTAGTCCAAGTGACAAATTGTTCACCTTGAGTTTTTGTGATCGGAACCCAAGACAATATCCGAGTCTCTTGACCGTATGTTTCTCCTAGTGTGGTTTTACGACGTTTTGCTTCACCCATAATCAGCAACTCAAATTCTACTTAGGTTCTAAATTTATCTTGCCAGAAATCATGCCTACAGAGAGGCGATCGCGCTCGTATCACCTTCCATAAGCTGATAATAATGCTTACTTTTAGGCGATCGCGCTTTGGTTGACAAAATTTAAATTGGGCATTGGGGAGCCACTGCGGTGAGGCAGCCCCCGTCTTCTCCCAAGGGGAGACGCGAAGCGCGATGGCGGTTTCCGTCGTTAGCGCTAGCGGTAGCGAGGAACGAGCGTCTGGGGGACTGCCGAACCCGAAGGGTCTGGGGTCTCCCCAAGTGGAGCAAGTGGTGTCACTGGTAACTGAACTTTAGGCAGAATTTTCCTCATCTGTATTGGAAAACAGGCTGGGATCGAGATAGTTAATGCGTGCCAGAGGACTTAAGGCTGCGAGAATTTGAGCGCCGTAGCTGCGGTTAACAACACGACTATCAAGTAAAGCCACAATCCCTTGACTTTCTCGTACTGGAGCGATCGCGCGTTGTAATTCATTCAAAGCTGCTGGCAACAAGTATAAACGGAACCAATCTTGATGCGATCGCTTATAAAGAGCTACCCTACCAGCTACCAGAGGATTTTCTAAAGATGGTAGGGGCAAAGTCGCAATGATTAACAGATGGGGTGCTGGCAAGACTCGTTGATGTTCTCGCCAAAATTCCCAACCGCTAATTAAAATACCATTTTCATCTAAACAAGTTTTTTCTACTTGCACCCGCGAACCAAACTCTGAGGCTAGAATTGTCGCCACTTGAGCCTTGAGTGGTACATCCCCCACCAAGACAACAGTTAATCCTGGTGCTGTCGCACTTAGACAAACCAGTGTGCGGACTTTGTGAATAAATGCCGCTTGAAATTCTGGCGTGTTGGGTAGAGGTAACTTATAGGGTACATACAGTTGAATTGCTTCGGCTTGACTTTCCGAAGAGAACTTCAGGCAAGTTAAATCGTCCAAACCCAAGCGCTGGCGAAAAAGGGGAGCCTCAGTTTCCGGTTCGATAGCGCTGCCAATTAAAACTACTGGTTGTCGCTGCCAAATAGGTGAAAGTATTTCCCCTAATTCCATTGGGGCGTAGTGCAAAGAAAATAAACCTTGTCGATGGGCAATAGTCGCCCATAAGAGAGGAGGAGAAGCAGGGGGCGAAAGATTTTCATCAAGGGTTTGAAATTGTTGCCAGAAATTTTTCCACTTATCTGGGAGGTTTGCTCGATCTAAAGCCAAATGCAGGCGATGCAAAATTTCTATTTCTGGCTGGGAAATTAGATAGCACTGATATGGATTAGCAGGATGCTGAAAAAGTTTGTGTGTTAGTTGTATCCGTGCTTCACGAATTGCCTCAGCTTGGTTGGGACAAGCCAGCATGAGTTGATCCCAATCATCGGGTTGAATATCTTGGCTAAGTTGATGACGCACCCAATCTTCGAGATCGTCTACCCCATCAATAATTGTGGGGATGCCTTGGGGAAAGCGTGAGCCACCAGCCAATTGTCCTTTTAACCAAGCTTCTGGGGAAGTTAAGAGTAGCCCTTGGAACTCAGCATCAGGCCAAGCATCACCTGTCCTAATCGATTTATTGGTTGGTAGCCATTGCTGTAGACGGGGAATTTCCACTCGCAGTAGAAGTTGCTGCACTGTTTCTTGAGCAACAATAATTACAGGGCCATGCCACATCAGGGCTGATGCTACGAAACTAGTACGATACCGCCCTTGATAGCCACTAACTGCCCCTACTTGAATTAGGGCGCTACGTCCCAGGCGCAAGGCGCGTGCTACCAACCGTGCCATCGTCAAATGATGGGGCCAGGAAGGGAACCCCGCTTGCGATCGCAAAAAGTTATGTAGTGACAAATGAACTTCTGCCTCAATCACACGCTTTCAATTCCATACAAAGTGACTTTTACTTCCAATTGCCCCATTTCTATTATCTTGTCATTTATCCTTTGTCCTTTGTCATTTACCATTGATCCAAAACTTATGACCAATGAGTAATGACCAGTGACCAATCACCCAATACCCTATAATTATGCCAACTTACACAGGAATATCTAGCGAAGCCTTTAGGCATCCACTAGATCGCCAAGCCGAGCAAGCTTTACGAAATTTACCGGGATTTGATTTAATCGCTCGTAAATTTGTGGAATTTATCTACGAACGCCCTCAATTAGTCTATCTAATGGGTAACACCATCCAAGTCGGGCCGCGTCAATATTCCACTATTTACCAGATGTTTCGGGAATGCGTCCGAGATTTGGACATTTACCCAGAACCAACACTGTTTGTCTCGCAAAATCCCCAAGCAAATAGCTATGCACTGGGGCAACAGAATCCTTACATAGTCATAAATACAGGCATACTAGACTTACTAGACGAAGCCGAAATTAGGACGGTGCTAGCCCATGAACTGGGGCATATTAAATGTGGTCATACTATTTTAATTCAAATGACCATGTGGGCGATGAGTGCTGCTTCTGCCTTGGGAGAATTGACCTTTGGCATCGGTAATATTGTCACCCAAGGCTTGATTTACGCCTTTTTTGAGTGGCGGCGCAAAGCCGAGTTATCGTCAGATCGCGCTGCACTACTAGTAATGGATGACTTGAATCCTGTGATGTCAACCATGATGAAACTCTCTGGCGGTAGTAACAAATATGCCAATGAATGTAGTTTACAAGAGTTTATCAAGCAGTCAGAAAATTATCAGGCACTGGATGAGGATGGACTGAATCAAATATATAAGTTTTTAATCTACAATGGCGGTCAGGGTATGATGTTGAGTCATCCTTTCCCTGTTGAACGCTTGCATTACTTACGGTCGTGGGCAGTATCCGAAGAATACCAGCAAATTCGCCGAGGAAATTATCAGCGATCGCCTGCTTCTGGATCGGTAAATGTTGCAGCAGAATCTTCCGCAAATGAAACAGAAATTTTACGCCGTCAAATTGAAGAATTACAACGAGAAATCGACAGAATGAAAAGGTCTGAGTAGTTTTGAGTACTAAATAAAGATTAGTAGGGTGGAATAGTGCCTACTAAATCGTTGGATTTAGATCCCCGACTTCTTGAAGAAGTCGGGGATCTGCGTTAACGTACATGTCTCTATGGGAAATTAAAATACTTAAGAGTTGAACCATATAATTACTCCAGTTCCCAATACACAAATAATTCCCGCCAAGCCAGCCAGGGGTTTTTTATTTTTACCTGTGAACCAGTCAGAGACAATACCAGTGTAAGTAATTAGTTCTGCTGTATCTATGGTAGCGATCGCCCATACCCATCCCGCGTGCAATCCCCAAGCTAAACCCAAATTACCGCTAGAGGCAAAGCGTGCTAACACCAGCACCATTCCCATCAGCCATAATCCAGGAAGTTGGGGTGCAGTTTCACGTTGCTCCCAAACCAAGTGTAACAAGGCAAAAATCAAGCTAGAAATTGCTGCTGCTACCCAAACGGGGTAATCCTGCGCTAATTCTGTGAACAGGAAACCGCGAAAAACTAACTCTTCTATCCCACCGACTAATAACGCTATCAAGAAAATCGGTAGCAATATGGGTAGTAGTAACTTGAAATTCGATTTTTCAAAAGAACACCAACCTAACCAGAATTGCCCACTAAATACAATAGCTAGACTCAGCACTCCCAAACTAAAACCTAGTGCTAAAAAACCAAGAGTTGAAAAATTGCCTACAAAGCCGTAATCTAAAAAAGATTTATTAGTCAACCAAGCAACTCCCCAGAGGATGGGGGGAGCTAATAGGTAAAGTGACACCAATAACGGCATTTTTTGCTCTGGCTGTAAAGGTTTAGGAGGTTGCCAATTAAGCAATATTGCTGATACTGTTGCTACTGGCAACCAGCAAACTATCCAGCAGACAAAAAATGCCGTCACTATAACTAATGGCGGTGCATTTTCTATAAACGCCAGTAAGGCGTTGAGTGAAGACTCAAAGAAAGTTATCAAAATAAACAAAAAAAACACGATAGACTTCTTGCATTATAGATTTCTTGCTGATTAATCAAGACTCTACTAAATTTGGTGAATTCTGCAAGGGGCCTAATCGTATTTTTTAGCTGGCTACCAATTTGCTGTCGGGGTAAGGACAAGTTATCATCACCTGAAACTTATCCCTACCATCAGCAAATTTACTCTTCGTCTTCCAAATCTTCGTCTGATTCGTCAGAATCTATATCTTGTGAAGTTAGTTTTTTATCGCTTTCACCTAGTTGAATCAGGTGAATATGTTTGTATCCCAGCCTAATTTCAAACTCATCTCCAGCCTTCAAGCCCATTGCTTTGGTATATGTAGCACCAATTACAATTTGACCATTTTGATGGACACTAACCCGATATGTCGGTTCACGACCACGACCATCTTTAGGTGCTTCTGGACTTAGAGGAATTCCTCTAGCAGATAGCAAAGCGTCATAAAAATCGGTGAGATTGACACGAACCTGGTTATTCTTAGTAACAGTGTAATAGCCGCACTGTTTAGCTCTTTCTCGGCGTGGTAATGTGGAAAGTTCTTTTACTTTAGCAAGTAGTGCTTTTCCAGTTAATGGCGCGGTTGCAGTTTCAGTCATTATGCTCAAATTTTCCTTACTCTCTCCAAACTGATAAACGATGTAGTCTCATGCCAGCATTTAATTTTTTAGCATTTGCATAGAGCTACTGAAGACCCTAGTGTAACGGGTGAATTCCTGCCGATAGGAGCCAAAAGCACTTCTATTATATGGTTGTCCACAACCAACTAGAGGCCATAGTTGCCACAGACATTAATTTTGGTGATGTTACGGCACTTTTAACCATTATTCGCCATCAGAAAGAAAACTATTTTCTCCTTTGGCGCTACTGTAGCGGTGTAACTTTCAGCCACCTTTACAAATGGGGTTAGGTTCTACTGCAAATAAGTCGTAGACCAAAAAAATTGCAGGTTTTTCACTTTCAGTGCTTGCCTTTCTTGTCAATGAGCAAGTAGAGTTTTCTCCACTCGTCCTCTCAAGCTTAGGACAGCATAGTATTTCAATAGAGTCCTACGGGCATACACCCTTTTGTCCTACCAGTAGAGACATGAATTTTCTTGTCTCTACATTACGAATCAACAAAGCAGTAGTAACCGCGCTGATACGGCTATTGATTCTGGTTTTGCTACTTCGTAATTTTATATTAAATACTAGCATGGACTAATAATAGCAAAATAGTTGTTTAATTTTGAATTAAAGTTGCTGGTAAATTTTTATTTAAATTCCTGGACTTGAAAGTTGAAAAAAGCAATGACGATTTTCTTAACCCTTTCTTGCAAGCGTGAGCATTGCTATCTGGCTTTTATAAAAATTTATATAATTGAGACGAGCAGTTTTGACCAATGAGTTCAATCCCATATTTTCTTGATTGAGAGCAAGCCAAAAAGCGAAAAGTCTCGCACCTCCGGGTTTCGCGGCGATCTAACTTTTCTTTGAAAGTGGTAGGGATTTTTCCTCGGTTTATTATCTTCAGGTCAAAAGCAGTCAGAGGATTTTGCACGTCTGTCTATGGGAAGAACAAATCTCTTAACATCTGCCTAGTGCTTGATTGCCACTACTATATATTAAACATAGGCTTTCACACTTCTATATAATCAAAAAATTCCGCCTTCGCTACCACTTGATGAAATTTTACTGTCAGGACTGCTTGACTAAAGTTGACATTAAGACGTGTTGCTAACTTCAGATACATTTCATTTGGATACGATCGCTAGGTCAAAGATCAACTTAAGTTACTTTTTCAGCAAACTCTCTTTCCTTTACATTCCCAAACAGGTAAATTTAATGCAAAGCTGCGATTACATTTTTGGCGTTTTAACTCAGAATTTGACAAAAATCTTGCCTACAAGGCTACTACAAGTAAAATTTTAATGGTTATCCTTAAACTAGAATCAGTAGCCCTTGAATCGTCAGCCTATTAACACCAGGGGTTGAATTAGGGGCGAAAAAGTATAACTCACTTTTCGCAACTACCTGCTTTGATTCGCTTTGATT
This sequence comes from Nostoc punctiforme NIES-2108, assembly GCA_003326195.1. Classification (GTDB taxonomy): domain Bacteria; phylum Cyanobacteriota; class Cyanobacteriia; order Cyanobacteriales; family Nostocaceae; genus Nostoc; species Nostoc punctiforme_A. The sequence goes on along the minus strand of LXQE01000075.1, from coordinate 180,572 downwards.
CATGATTTTTGAGGCTGGTGAAGTAATTTTAAAATTTTGGTAGTTATGGAAGTTATTTTTAAGATCATTCGACAGCAACAAAATTCCTCCCCTGTTGTGCAAACCTACCTTGTGGAAGCCGAACCAGGTAATACAATCTTGGATTGCCTCAATCAGATTAAGTGGGAGCAAGATGGAACTTTGGCATTTCGCAAAAATTGCCGCAACACCATTTGTGGTAGCTGTGCTATGCGAATTAATGGGCGTTCGGCTTTAGCTTGTAAAGAAAATGTTGGGAGTGAACTTGCCAGATTACAACAAATACCATCATCCCCAAGTAAAGTAAATGCTATTGGTGAAATCACGATCGCGCCTCTCGGCAATATGCCCGTGATTAAAGATTTAGTTGTAGATATGAGCAGCTTTTGGAATAATCTAGAGGCAGTCGCCCCTTATGTGAGTACGGCAGCACGACAAGTACCAGAAAGAGAGTTTTTGCAAACACCACAAGAGCGATCGCGCCTCGATCAAACTGGTAACTGTATTATGTGCGGTGCTTGTTACTCTGAATGCAACGCTCGTGAAGTTAATCCAGACTTCGTAGGCCCCCATGCCCTTGCCAAAGCTTACCGAATGGTAGCAGACTCCCGCGATAGCGATACCGAAAATCGTTTAGAAAGCTACAACGAAGGTACTAAAGGCGTATGGGGTTGCACCCGTTGTTTATACTGCGATTCTGTTTGTCCAATGGAAGTTGCGCCATTAGAACAAATCACCAAAGTTAAACAAGAAATTCTCACCCACAAACAAGCTAGCGATAGTCGCTCAATTCGTCACCGGAAAGTATTGGTAGATTTAGTTAAAGAAGGTGGTTGGATTGATGAACGTCAATTTGGTGTACAAGTAGTCGGTAATTATTTTCGGGATTTAAAAGGATTACTCAGTCTTGCACCCCTCGGTTTGCGGATGATCCTTCGCGGTAAGTTTCCCCTATCATTTGAAGCTTCTGAGGGGACGGAACAAGTGCGATCGCTCATTGAATCTGTGCAACAAGTAGAAAACAAAAGTTAGAGGTGAGGAGTTAGGAGTGAGGAATTTTAACTCCTAACTCTTAACTCCTAACTATAGTTCAACGCGGTTCTTGAGGTATATTCAACGGTCGTCCATAACGGTCATATACTAAAACATCCCACTGACCATTATTACTAGACTCAAAAGCGATTCTGCTACCATCAGCGCTAATTGTAGGGTTACGAACTTCGGCTTGCAGGTTATTGGTCAAATTCCGCGATTGGCGTGTTTCTCTGTCGTAGAGAAAAATAGCCGATCGCCCCTGACGGCTAGCCGCAAATACAATATAACGACCATCTTGTGAAACGCTAGGATGATTTGCGATCGCATCAAAGGAATTTAAACCTGGCAAATCAACCAAATCACGATTGACCGTATCAAACATATAAACATCTTGGCTACCGCGCCGGTCAGTAATAAAAACAATGTATCTCCCAGAAATTTGGGGGTTTAATTCCGACGCTAAACTATTGAGACTCCGACCCCCTGGATCAAAGGGATAACTCAAAAGACGAGGGTAGCCAAAACATCCAGTCAATAAATTTAAACAGAAAAATACAGGTATAAAAAAAACACGTTTCATATAATTAGTCATTAGTAATTAGTCAATAGTCTCACAACTCCTAACTCCTAACTCCTAACTTTTTCCCTACGGAGGTGAACCTACGGTTGCACCGTTGGGAATATCTAACTCAATATTTGGCCCCCGGTCTAGGACTTCAATATCCCACTGACCACGAGTTGCGGTTTCAAATACAACATAACGTCCATCTGGACTTATATTTGGTTTTCTGACCCAGCCGCGATAAATTGGTGTGACAATTTGCGACTGTTGCGTAGCGCGATCGTAAAGTGCCACTACTGGTCTACCTTGATCGCTAGTAAGATAAGAAATATAACGCCCTGTGTAGCTCAAACTTGGACTTTCGGCAATTGTCTCCTGTCGGTTTATCCCCGGAGTGCCAATAAACAGTTGCCTCTCCAAATCGTACACTAGTAGCTGCTGATTACCATTGCGATTAGATACAAACGCTAAAAAGCGCCCATTTCCACTCAAAGCAGGTTGCTCCTCGGTGTAGCGACTGTTAAGAGAAGTAGGCCCTATGGGAATATCGTTAGCACCACAAGATACAAGCAAACTTGTTAAACCAAAAACCAGGCTCCAATGAATTGGTCTTTGGAGCCAAAATGTCGGCGTAAATTTTTCCACCTCAACTGTTTTCCGTCGCCTCTAAACTTACTTGCACGCCAACTGTTTTAAACATCGTCATCAAAATCGGTCAAATTATCTGGTCCCTCATTTGGTTTTTCCATCGGGCTGTATGGCACATAATCAGTTGGGATCGCATCATCATCTTCGCGCGGTCTTCGAGGAGTTGAGTCAGTGGGTGGACGACGCCTTCTCGGTCTGGAAGAAACATCATCTTCACGACTTTCGGGACGCCCAGACCCGTTATTACTACGACGAGAAGGTTTTCTGACTTCCCCACCCGAACTTTCCCAATCATCAACTTGCCTAGATGAAGAACCCCAATTTTCATCTTCAGAGCTTTCAGAAGGGCGATTCACGGGACGACCAGAAGTCCGCCGACGCGTTCTATCAGATGGAGCCTGTCTTTCACTACTGCTGCTGTTGCGGCGTTCTGTGCGACGGGGGGGTTGTTCCTCGTAGTAGTCATCACGAGTGGAAATCTCATCTCTGCTACCCTGAATCCGGCGACGCGAGGGTCGTTCTTCCTCGTCTTCATAAGGTAGTGGATCTAAGTCTGCCTCCATCTCAGCCCCATACCTCTTGCGGTTGCGGTTCATTGAATAATTTCCGCTTACCTCCCGCTCATCGTCCACAATCGGAGTGTTGCGCTTTGCTTGCTGGGTAGCTATACTCCGCAGGCGAATACTTTCAACTGCAAAAAACACAGTTGTGCCAACTAAAAGCAGTTGACCAAATTGTAAAATCGGGTCAAGCCGCCATCCTTGAAAGACAAGAATGAAGCCGCAAAGCAAGCCGACTGCCGCAAAAAAGATATCTTGATCTCGTGACAATTCTGGGCGCACAGTGCGGAGAAAATACAGTGCTGCCCCAGCCACAGCCAGGAAAATTCCTAGAATACTGGCTGAGTTTGCCCCAAAATTAACCTGAGCCAGAAAACTGGCTGAGTTCAGCCCAAAATTTATCATTGCTGTTTTCCCAATATCAAATCTATGTTAGCGAGTCACAATTAAAATCACTACTCTAATTAGTCACGATATATTGAAGCTTCAAAGCCTCTGGCAAAGAAGCTCTGAAGCTATTCACCGAAAAGTAAAAACACCTATGTCTGTCATCTACAACTGCCACCAGCCGCACAAAATGCCGCTTTTAGTGCAATTAAGTAGATAGCTGACAGACAATCGATTATGAGAGTTAAATTAACTCTCATAAGCATTATGAACGCTGTATTTTATCTTTTTGGCTAATGAAAATTAGACCAACTGTAACGGGTATTACAACAATTGCTGTACCCCATAGCAGACTCCAAAGAAAATTTGCTAAAGAAGGCGTCATACTTCTCAACCTTTTTTTACACAGTTCATCCTAATTTTAATAGTGTATTACTTTCTTGAGAAGCCTCTAACTCTGAACTGCCAAACTTGGTAACTGCTTTCACCAATTATTGAGTTAATCGCGCGGGCAAATTCGCTTTTCTATTTCAGATGGAAGTGACAGCATTTGGTTAAAATAATGATCGGAGTGCTTTACAAAGCTTAAAATTTTTAGCGATGTCTACGACGGCCTGCGCCTAAGTTTTTTCTCTCTTTACAGATAGATAGTACCTGAAACCGATGACTGGTGTTAACCTGACTGCTTGGATTCTTGGCCCTATGTTAGGGGTCATGACATTTTTATTTATATTTCGTATCATTCTCACTTGGTATCCGCAAGTGGATCTGAATCGTTTGCCCTTTAATTTAATAGCTTGGCCCACTGAGCCATTTTTAATCCCGTTGCGAAAGCTGGTGCAACCTATAGGTGGGGTAGACATTACACCTATTATTTGGGTTGGTATATTCAGCCTGCTACGAGAAATCCTACTAGGTCAACAAGGATTGCTGACTATGCTATCTCGTGTTAATTAGGTTACAGGTTACAGGTTATAATCCTGTCCCCTGTAACCTATAACCTTTTTCCTTCCCTACTCTCCTACCCGTTCATTTCCTGCACAAAATTTGTATAGACATTACCCTGCAAAAACTGTGGAGTTTCCATAATTTTTTGATGAAACCCAATAGTAGTAGGTAGTCCAGTGATGGCACATTCCCGCAACGCGCGTTTCATCCGGTTAATAGCAGTGGGTCGGTCTGGTGCCCAAACAATTAACTTACCAATCAAAGAATCGTAGTATGGCGGGATTTGGTAATCTGTGTAAACGTGGGAATCAATCCGCACACCAGGCCCTCCGGGGGGGAGATAGCTACTGATCCGTCCAGGAGAAGGGCGAAAGTCATGATCGGGATCTTCGGCATTGATTCGGCATTCGATCGCATGACCTCGTAATACTACTTGGTCTTGGGTCAGCTTGAGTCTTTCACCTTGGGCAATGCGGATTTGTTCTACAACTAAGTCAATCCCAGTAATCATTTCTGTCACAGGATGTTCTACTTGAATCCGGGTATTCATTTCCATAAAGTAGAATTTACCGGATCTATCCAAGAGAAACTCAATAGTACCAGCCCCACTGTAGTTAATGAATTGGGCCGCTTTGACAGCAGCTTGTCCCATTTTCTCACGTAGGTCTTGGTCGAGAGCCGGACTAGGAGCTTCTTCTAACAGCTTTTGATTTCGGCGCTGAATTGAGCAATCCCGTTCACCCAAGTGGATGACATTACCGTAGTTATCTGCCAAAATTTGAAATTCGATGTGGCGGGGACGTTCAATAAATTTTTCTATGTAAACGCCAGAATTCCCAAAAGCTGCTCCTGCTTCACCTTGGGCTGCGAGAAAAAGTTTAACAAATTCGTCTTCAGAACGAACTAGGCGCATACCCCGTCCACCGCCACCGGCTGTAGCTTTGATCATCACTGGATAGCCGATATCCTTGGCGAATCCTAATCCTTCTTGCTCGGATTCTACCAATCCCTCACTACCTGGTACCGTCGGTACTCCAGCTTTTTGCATGGTTTCTTTGGCAGTGGATTTATCGCCCATCCGTCTCATAGCTTCTGGAGTTGGGCCAATAAAAGCAATATGATGGTCTGCACAGATTTCCGCAAACCGGGCATTTTCTGCCAAAAAACCATAGCCTGGATGAATGGCAGTCGCATTGCGCGTCAGTGCAGCAGCAATAATATTGGGAATATTCAAATAACTTTTACTGCTAGCAGGTTCGCCAATGCAAACTGCTTCATCAGCAAGTTGGACGTGCAGAGCATTACGGTCAACGGTGGAGTGAACCGCAACTGTGGCAATTCCCATTTCTTCACAGGCGCGGAGAATGCGAAGGGCGATTTCTCCCCGATTGGCAATTAATATTTTGTCAAACTTCATTTTTTAGTTTCGATATCATTACCAGTAGATTGACATTTTCTCTGATCCAACTTGAAACAACGCTTCCGCATTATTTCAAATTATCACAGGAGATTCGCCACCCTGATCCTAAGCAAACTTGCATATTGCAGGCTTGCTGCCTCTACGGGTCTTACTACACTAACAACATTGCTGCTGTAAGTCTTGGCTAGACTAACAAGCTGGGCTTTTGCGACGCCGATAGCGATCGCGTAGCGTCATAGCCCGTCGTAGACATCGCCTACAGCAGACGGATACGCGATCGCACCCCGCCGAACACAGTAGCTCTACCCTTTTTAATATCCCTTGTACAGCTGCTAAATTTCTGTCAGTCTGATACCGCCTTGAGAAAATTTATATTTTTGAGCAACTGAATTTAGATATCACCTTACTATAATTATTTTCTTATGCTATAGTCTATTCTTAGACAAATCATGCGGATGTGGCGGAATTGGTATACGCGCACGCTTGAGGTGCGTGTGGCTTTGCCTTGGGAGTTCGAGTCTCCCCATCCGCATTTTTGCTTGTTTAAGCATAGGGTCAATAGTCACAGGTCAAAAAACCTTAGACTATTGACCCTTAAATATTAAGTTTGTAGTGAAGACTTTAGTCCTTTTCGGAACCACTCAGTGCTTATTACATATTAAGAGTTGCCTTGTCAAAGTACTAGTTTTTTATGCTTTTATAGAAATAGGTGAAGTTTTGTAAAAAGCATTGACTATTTCTTTTCCGCCGACAAACAACTTAACACTGCCACCAGCTTGGCATCGCCTCACTCCGATTTGGCAAGGAGGGGAGGAAATAATTCAACAAAGTTTACCTCACACTCAGCTAGCACCTGCATGGCAGCTAATGCTTTTGGGTGACGGCTCTCCAACACGTCACTTAGAATTGCTCACAGGTGAGGCTGTAGAAGTAGATGTTATTGATATGTCATTGATTGGCATCGACTTGGATGCTGCTCCTGAATTAATCCAAGCTGTCCCAGAACCGCGATTACGACGACAAGTATGGCTGCGTACCGCTTCTGGTCAAAGATTAGCCTATGCTACTTCGTGGTGGGAAGCCAGTCATGTCGATGAGTATTTGCAAAACCGTTCATTACCAATTTGGGCAAGTTTAGCTCGTCTTCGCACAGAATTGTATCGGGATGTTCGAGGAATTTATTACGGTGACTCATTGGCACTAGAGTCCGGTTTTGGTGTAACTGGGCCTTTTTGGGGTCGCCACTACTTGTTTTGGCATCATGGACAGCCACTAACATTAATTTATGAAGTTTTTTCACCTTATTTAACCAAATATTTGGGGCCTATGCAGTTGAGTGCTGTTAATGCTGAGGCATAGTATTATTTAAAAGTTTTTCATCTTTTACAGTGCGCCCCAGAAAATGGGAATTTTGCATTAATGACTTTGAAGATGAGTAATCTATGTAAATTCCCGGACACTGAATTGATATTGCTTAGATCAAGTCAATACCACAGATGGAGGCTCTATAACAAGAAGGTGGTCTGCGTTACAGATTACTTGCAGCTTTTTCAAGTTAGTTATATCCTCAAAGTGCTTGAAATGAAGGATGTTAACTTTCGGAGACTTTCCGAAAAAGATAGCCCTTTAAAGGAAGTGTTCTGCGAAATTCAACAAAGCGTGTTAAAAAAGGTAACTAACCACTAAAACACCGCTTTGAAACAGTAGAGAAGGTTGATTACGGAAATATTATCAATGTCTATGGTGGAGAAATTTATGAAATTAACTACCTTAGATCGCAAGAAACTTTTTGGTTGACTTAACCAATTCAGCAAGTAATGAGTTTGGAAATATGAGGTATAGGTTTCAATGGCACCGCCTCTTGTGTCTGTTCCGATGAAGAAAAATAAAAAACCGTCTCTGGTACTGACGCTCTCGGCTGCGGGGTTATTGATTGGTGTGGGGAGTGTAGCTTACTGGTTTTTAGCCCAGAGACAAATATCTTCTAGCGATTTGCTAATAGGTGCAAATATTATTCCTGGTGATGCCCTGTTTGCGGTTTCTTTAACAACAGATCCCCAGCAGTGGCAGAAATTGCGGCAGTTTGGGACAAAAGAAACCCAAGCAGAACTGGACAAAAATTTAGTCCAGTTACGCGATCGCTTTCTGACTAATAATGGTTACGATTTCCAGAAAGATATCGCTCCTTGGGTAGGCGATGACGTGACGATCGCAATTCTTGCCCCAGTAACAGGGAATAAACCTGCACCCAAACCAGTTACCACCAATGAAGATGCTGCTAGCGATCAGCAGTCTATGGTAATGGTATTGCCAGTAAAAAATCCAGAAATCGCCAAAAGCATTTTGGCACAACCCAAAACTCTTAAACAAGGCAAATGGATTGACCGTACTTATCAAGGGGTCGCCATCAAACAAAGTGAGGGACAAACGGGGCAAAACTTCTCAGCTGCATTACTAGATGGGCGTTTTTTAGTCATAACCGATAGTCCCAAAGCCACAGAACGAGCGATCGATGCTTATAACAATAAAACATCGCTAGCTACAACAGGGGGCTTTGCTGAGAATTTCCCGAAAATTGCCAATTACCAACCCTTTGGACAGTTTTATGTAAATGTGCCAACAGCAGCCAAAATAGCCGCAGCTTCTCCAAACCGCCCTTTACCGGCTCAAGTTTTGGCTCAACTGCAAAATAACCAAGGTTTAGCAGGGACAATGACCTTAGAGTCAGAAGGAATCCGCTTTAAGGGCGTTTCTTGGTTAAATCCTAATAGTCAACGTGTACTGGTGGTAGAAAACAAAGCTGGGAAAATGCAAAGCCGCATACCAGCGGAAACCTTAATGATGCTGACTGGCGGTAACTTACAGAGGTTGTGGAGAGACTATGTTTTAACATCTCAAGGAAATCCTTTATCACCGATCGCACCAGAACAGATTAGAGGTGGGATAAAATCCCTTACCGATCTTGATTTAGATAAGGATTTGCTTAGTTGGATGAAAGGGGAGTTTTTGTTATCAGTGATTCCTGCTACTCCAAAAGAAGGTTCACCAAATGATTTTCGTGCGGGTTTGCTGTTCATGGTACAGACAAGCGATGCCTACGGCGGGCAAAGCCTACGCAAATCAGCTGAAGCATCCATCAGTAAGCTGGATGAAGTGATGAAAAATCAATACCAGTTCCAAGTGCAACCAGGGAAAGTCGCAGGTCAATCCGTTGTTAACTGGGTATCACCTTATGGTACGTTAACTGCTACCCACGGTTGGTTAGATGGAGATGTCGCTTTCTTGGTAGTGGGCGCTCCCATCACCGATAAAATTGTTCCCAAACCTAACTACACTCTAGCTGGCACTCTTCCCTTCCAACAAACAGTTCCTACAGAACCCAATCCGACGAATGGTCAATTTTTCCTGGATGTAGAACGAACTGTGAAAAACTTCCCTTTACCAACTCTAATTCCCAATCAACAAACTTTGCTAGATGCAACGCGCTCAATTGGAATGACATCTGCTGTCAGCGACAATCGCAGTAACCGTTACGATATTTTTATCGAACTCAAAAAAGTTACTAACGCGACTACATTACCTAGTCCAGAAGGGAGTAAGAGTAACTCTGTTAGATAGGGAGTGGGGAGCAGGGAAGCAGGGGAGCAGGGGGGACAAGGGGACAAGGTGACTAAAGTAGAACTTGCAGCAAGTCTTTCCCTTCCCCTAGTCCCCAATTCTCCTTGTCCCCTTGTACTCTTCCCAATCCCCAATGCCCCATTCCCGATTCCCCTCTAAACATATAGGATCAAAACAGTCAGAATCGATATTTTAAATCATCCACGGAGAGAAGACTTTATGAATTTGGTTGTACTCCAGAACTGGCTGGACAATGCGTCCTTTGCCATATTATTCCTGACAATGCTGGTGTATTGGGGTGGAGCGGCTTTTCCGAATCTGCCTTATCTAGCCGCTTTGGGGACAGCTGGAATGGCGATCGCAAATTTGTCCATTGCTACTCTATTAGGGGCACGATGGATCGAAGCTGGTTACTTTCCCTTAAGTAATCTCTATGAATCCCTGTTTTTCTTAACTTGGGGAATTACCGCCGTCCATCTGATTGCTGAAAATAGTAGCCGTAGCCGCTTAGTAGGAGTTGCGACAGCTCCGGTGGCAATGGCTATTACTGCTTTTGCTACTATGACACTACCATCCCAGATGCAAGCGTCAGAACCCCTAGTACCTGCCTTGAAGTCAAATTGGCTGATGATGCATGTCAGCGTCATGATGTTGAGTTATTCTGCTTTGATGGTGGGTTCGTTATTAGCGATCGCTTTTTTAATTGTCACTCGCGGTCAAAATATCCAACTACAAGGCAGTTCCGTTGGGACTGGTGGCTATCGCAGCAACGGCTACCGCTTGCACAAAGCCACTGAACTAATTTCTCAACCACCAACCCCTGCTGTCGAAAATAACGGCTTTTCTCGTTTTGAAACTAGTAGCAACGGCAACGGTAACGGTAACACTGCTGTTTTGAATTTAGTAACCACCCCTGAATCTCCAGCCGTTGCATCTGCTGAACCTCTTTCACCCCAGCGCCTTAGCCTTGCCGAAACCCTCGACAACATCAGCTATCGCATCATTGGATTAGGATTTCCCCTGCTGACAATTGGCATTATTGCCGGTGGCGTTTGGGCTAACGAAGCCTGGGGTTCCTACTGGAGTTGGGACCCGAAAGAAACTTGGGCGTTAATCACCTGGTTAGTGTTCGCCGCCTACCTTCACGCCAGAATTACTCGCGGTTGGCAAGGGCGTCGTCCCGCAATTTTAGCCGCCACCGGCTTGCTTGTCGTTTGGGTTTGCTATCTCGGTGTGAATCTTTTGGGTAAAGGTTTGCATTCTTACGGTTGGTTTTTCTAAGAACCGTTTAAATAAAACTACCCCACCCGCGCTGCCGCGCACCCTCCCCTTGGTAACGTACGGTGTATACAGAAGTCAAATTACCAAGGGGAGGGTTGGAGGGGTAACGCAAGAATTCTAAGCTAATTTACCAGACATAAAATTATTACTAGATTTTTATTTTATCAGCACTAAATCTATAATAAAATCATTTTATTTCGGATGAACTGTTATATCTCTGAAAATATAGATTTATTGACAGGAGATTTTTATGGAAGATGGATTCGAGATACTAAACCATGATGAAGTTGTGTCTATAGAACCAGACACTTTTAATAAGTTAAATATTGCCAAAACTTTTAAAGTCCGTGATTTGATTACAGCAATTAAGGAATATGTTGGAGCAGAAGAAACAGACGAAGTAAATTTATATACCCAAGGATTAAAATGTGAAGTTTTACAATTTAGTACTTTGGGATGGAAAAAAGGAAAAGTTAGACTTGCTTTAGAATTTTGTCCTGATGAATCGGAGTCACCACTTGATGAAATTTTTCAAAAACTCAAACAAGTGGAAAACTAATACCCAATGAGCAAAAGAACCCCGAATTCTTAAATAAGTCGGGGTTCTGAATCTCTCGATGTTTGCAAATAAAATTAGGATGTGCTGAATTGCTATCAAAATTCATTAATAAAATAAAGATGTACTAATAACAGAGGAAGAGTAAACCCATCATGCTAAAGTACGATCCATTAGCTTGTTTGCCGTCATCTGAGGAACTGCCAGACTCTGACGATACGCCAGTGGATAACGAATTACAAGACTTGATTCCCGGTTTACTTAAAGTGCTTCTAGCAATGGCTTGGCCAGAACGCATGGATTGGTTTTTTGGCGTAGATATGGGTATTTATTATGACCCAGACTTACCGCCAATAGTACCAGATGGATTTTTGAGTCTGGGAGTTGAGCGATTTTATGATGAAAACCTCCGTCCCAGTTATGTGCTTTGGGAAGAGAAAAAACTACCGATATTAGCGCTGGAAGTGGTATCTAAGACATATCGCGGTGAATACTCGACTAAGAAAGCAGAGTATGCAAGATTGGGATTTTTGTATTATATAGTTTACAACCCATTTCGTCGCCGTAAGCCACGTTTAGAAGTTTACAAATTAGTTAACAATGTTTATGAATTATATGATGGAAATCCAGTTTGGTTGCCAGAAATAGGTTTAGGAATTGGCATCGAACGAGGAACTTATCTAGGCATACCACGGGAGTGGATGTATTGGTATAACCAACAAGGACAACGGTTTTTAACACCAGAAGAAGACAAAAAACTTGCTCAACAAGAAGTTCAGCAGGCAGAACAAAAAGCTCAACAAGCGGAACAAAAAGCTCAACAAGCACAGCAAGAAACCCAATTATTACGAGAACGGTTGCGATCGCTTGGCATAGATCCTGATTCTCTCACCTGAATTGCTATCAAAATCTATTAATGAAATAAATCCCATAATCACGAAGACGCGATAAATCGCCGTCTCTACAAAGGAATGATTATTGTAGAGACGGCGATTTATCGCGTCTTTTCCGTTAACCGAACAACATTGCGAGGTTCACAAATGAAGCTCCGAGGTTCACAAACGAAGCTCAAAGGTTCACAAACGAAGCTCTGAGGTTCATTAACGGAGTTCAAAGACTCATTCACGAGTATAAAAGACTCGTCCACGAGTATCAAAGACTCATTCACGAGTCTCAAAGACTCGTCCACGAGTATCAAAGACTCATTCACGAGTCTCAAAGACTCTCGCGCGAGTATCAAAGACTCGTCCACGAGTATCAAAGACTCGTCCACGAGTATCAAAGACTCGTCCGCGAGTATCAAACACTCTCGCGCGAGTATAAAAGACTCGTCCACGAGTATTAAAGACTCATTACAGCAATTTTCATTTATTTAGAAAACACTCTCGCGTTCTTCTTTGCGTGAGACAAAAAACTTTCGTTGCTGTAATTACGAATTACGAATTACCCATTACCCTATCAAGACTTGCACTCACACTTTCAGCATCCGGTGACTTCAATCGCTGCAAAATCTCTAAAGCTGGTTGCAAATAGGATATCGCTTTAGTGTATTCACCCTGCTGTTCTGCCAAATGTCCTAACCACCACAGAGTATTTGCTTGAGTTCGGACATCTCCAATACGTTCTGTTATTTCTAAAGACTGATTGAAAAGTGCGATCGCTTGATCTACTTCCCCTTTATTGGCGTAGAGAATTCCCAGGTTGTACAATGTCGTCGCTTTGCCTTGGACATCTCCAATACGTTCTTCTATTTCCAAAGACTGATTGTAGAGTGCGATCGCTTCATCCACTTCCCCTTTGTTGGCGTAGAAAATTCCCAGTTGGTACAACGTCGCCGCTTTCCCTTGGACATTTTACGAATTACGAATTACCCTATCAAGACATGCACTCACACTTTCAGCATACGGTGACTTCAATCGCTGCAAAATCTCTAAAGCTGGTTGCAAATAAGATATCGCTTTAGTGTATTCACCCTGCTGTTCTGCCAAATCTCCTAACCACCACAGAGTCATTGCTTTGCCTTGGACAAATCCAATGCGTTCATTTATTTCCAAAGATTGATTGAAAAGTGCGATCGCTTGATCTACTTCCCCTTTGTTGGCGTAGAGAATTCCCAGTTGGTGCAACGTCGCCGCTTTGCCTTCGACATTACCAATGCCTTCAAATATTTCCAAAGACTGATTGAAAAGTGCGATCGCTTCATCCACTTCCCCTTTGTTCGCGTAGATATTCCAGACATTGCAACGTCGCCGCTTTGGTTTGGACATCCCCAATGCGTTCAGTTATTTCCAAGGACTGATTGAAAAGTGCGATCGCTTCATCCACTTCCCCTTTGTTGGCGTAGAGAATTCCCAGTTGGTGCAACGTCGCCGCTTTGCCTTCGACATTACCAATGCCTTCAAATATTTCCAAAGACTGATTGTAGAGTGCGATCGCTTCATCCACTTCCCCTTTATTGGCGTAGATAATTCCCAGTTGGTGCAACGTCGCCGCTTTGCCTTGGACATATCCAATGCGTTCAAATATTTCCAAAGATTGATTATAGAGTGCGATCGCTTCATCTACTTCCCCTTCGTTAGCGTAGATAATTCCCAGTTTGTGCAACGTCACCGCTTTAGTTTTCACATCTCCAATGCGTTCACTTATTTCCAAAGACTGATTGAAAAGTGCGATCGCTTCATCCACTTCCCCTTTCTTGGCGTAGATATTCCAGACATTGCAACGTCTCCGCCTTGCCTTGGACATTCCCAGTGCGTTCATCAATTTCAAGAACTTGATTGAAAAGTGCGATCGCTTCATCCACTTCCCCTTTCTTGGCGTAGATGATTCCCAGACATTGCAACGTCGCTGCTTTGCCTTGAACATATCCAATGCGTTCTTCTATTTCCAAAGACTGATTGAAAAGTGCGATTGCTTCATCCACTTCCCCTTTGTTAAAGTAGAGAATTCCCAATTGGTGCAACGTCGCCGCTTTGCCTTGGACATTACCAGTGCTTTCAGTTATTTCCAAAGACTGATTGAAAAGTGCGATCGCTTGCTCCACTTCCCCTGTGTTGGCGTAGATGATTCCCAGTTGATGTAACGTCGCCGCTTTGCCTTGGACATTACCAATGCGTTCAGTTATTTCCAAAGACTGATTAAAAAGTGCGATCGCTTGCTCCACTTCCCCTTTGTTAGCGTGGATACGTCCCAGTTCGTGTAACGTCGCCGCTTTGCTTTTGACATTACCAATGCGTTCAGTTATTTCTAAAGACTGATTGTAGAGTGTGATCGCTTGCTCCACTTCCCCTTTGTTAGCGTATACAATTCCCAGTTGGTTTAACGTTGCCGCTTTGCCTTGGACATTACCAATACGTTCAGTTATTTCCAAAGACTGATTAAAAAGTGCGATCGCTTGTTCTATCTGTCCTTGTTTAGCGTGGACAATTGCTAAGTTATGAAAAATCGGAGCTTTTTCCTTTTCATTCTCTAGAGGACATAAATCTAAAGCTTTTTGATAATGTCGAAGACAATCTTTTATATCACCGAGTTGATCTTCAGCACTAGCAAGACTATGAAAGATACGATAATCCTCAGCAATAACTAAAGCAGAACGACAAATATTAACAACTTCTCGATATCTGCTTTTTTCATGCCATCCAGCCGCTAATGCCTGATTAATTTTCCCCGCAATTTCTCCATCCTTCCCCAACAAAGCCAACCGATGAATTTCTAACTCTTGTGCTTCCGTCGCACCTTCCGCCCCTTCCCACCACAGGCGACACAAAATTTGTGCAGCTTGTTTATACAACTCTTCACCTTTGGGGTTTTCTGGAAACTCTAGCAACGGTGACAAAATCCGGGGAACACGATACAACCTCTCTGTGTTGTTGGTGAGGGTAACTTCCAACAAACCCAAAATTTCAGCGCGTTGAATATGACTTTCCCAACTTGAGATATCCTCACAAATCGGGGAAATCGCAGCTAGAGGAACAGGTAACTCATACACCAACAACTTCCCCAGCATAAGACGCAAAGCTGGAGTTTGCTGCTTCAGCAATTCCTGTGCCAAAATATCCTCACGAAATTCCTTTTCCTTATCTGCCATCTTTTGCAGAATCATCTCAACTCCCCTCTCCGCTTCTGGCGACATCGGGGAATTTTGCAAAATCTTATCTAACCATTCCAACAGCCGAGGATTTCCATCAGCTGCTTGTTTGGCACGTTCGGGCAAATCTGGCTGAAATTGCCAACTGCCATTAAACGAATCCAGACGATTATACTTTTTAATTAAATCTGCCCCCCCCAAAGCCCCCAGAGGTTCGCGGTACAGACGATGATTCAGTTCCGACAAAGTGAAATCGTAGCGACAGGTAATAATTACCTTGTGGGGAAGTTGGGAATTTTGCATCGCCTTCAGCAACGCCAGCAGTACATCCACAACTTGTGGTTGCAAGACATAAACCCCATTTCGGAATTCCAAATTAGCCTCAAAGTCATCCAGCACAAAGGCAAAGCGCTGTTCTTTGGTATTGAGTCCTTCAGTGAAAAACTTGGTGAGGCGCTGCATCAAGGGTAACTTGCCATTGAGAATTTCATGCCCTCGTTCCGAGGTACATTGTTCAGCCAGGGTTTTGAGCAGTTTGTCCTCATCCAGTTGCCGAAAGTTCACCAGCCTGTGATAGCCAACCATCCTTTCCAGAAGTCGCGCCGTCACAGTACTCTTACCCACACCCCCCAGTCCGTGAATTAGTACCCCTAATGAAGTGCGAATAGCTTTGAGACAACGTTGCAAAGTCCGCCGTCTCCCAACAAACTCCGAGGGTTTCGCCACCCGCACCTGTTGGGTATCGGGATCTAAAAACTGTTGGTATGCAGGTTCCGGCGCAGAGGGTGGCACATCTCCCAACACATCCACCAACGCACCGGGACATTCTCCCTGGACATATAACCGCAACAAATGCCAGTCACGCACATTCTGTTTAAACAACTGCTGGTAAGTGCTAGCGAGTGCTTCAGCTAATTGATATCCGGCTGCCAATTTGCCGTAGAGGTGCGCGGCGGCGGCTGTAGCTGTCCGATCTTCCACAGGCCGCCCCCAACTTAAAACCGCGATCGCCCCTTGTGCAATAAGTGCCTCAGCCATAGAAGGGACAGCCCCTTTATCTGCTGCTTGTCCAGTCCGACACCCAGATAAAAACACCAACTTGGGAAAACGAAACCGGAAGACTTCCGCCAGTTCTGCGGCTGTGGTTTCGTGGCGATCGCCGATTTCCGTCTCAGTGATAAAGTAAGGCGTGTAAGGTGCTTGATCTTGAATTGAGGCGTGTCCTGTGAGGTGAAACACATCAAAGTCATTAAAATAGCGACTCCACACCTTACCCAACTCGCTAACGCAACCGCTTTCTTCCACCCGCAAATCTACAGCAAAATCTCGCGTATCAGCCAGAATTCTCGCTTCTTCCTGTTCAAACTCTAACTTTGGTTGCACATCTTCCGGGTCGGTTGCCATAAACAATACTCGCAATTGTCGTGGTTCCACAGAAAACGCTTCCGTTTCTTTCTCAATCCAGCGCAGAGGTAACACCACAGGATTAACCCGCTTGACCAAAAAATCCTTATCATCATGCAGCACTTCCCAAGGTAGATGTGCCAATTTTTGATCGGTATCAATGGCAATTACCAACCCCTCAGCGCGACAGTTAGCAATTCCCCGACTCAACCAGCGTCCATCGCCATCCAACCAAAAAAATAACTGCTTCCCGATTCCTGGTAAATTGGGCAGCAGTTTATAATAATCGCGATCGCCTTGCTTGAGGAAATTAGCGATTTCTGCCAATTTCAGGCGACGTGATTCATAGTGATTATTTTGAGGTAGCCAATACCTGAGTTCAACTGTTTCCTGCGTACTTTCCCGAAGTTGAATGCGGATAGTTTGCACTTATTTGCTGATAGATTTGAGGATTTCCGTGATTTCCTCTATGGTAGCTTCTTCGAGTAAAATCCTGTTTCCAGTATCAGGGTCAAGAATTACCACATCAAATTGCTTCCCTGGATGGGATTTATGCCATTCTTGATACCATTTACGAATTTGTTCAGCTAAAGCCGCAACACCACCCACAATGCCGATAATAGTAGCAACAGCCGCCAAAGTTCCCTCTCTCTGTGTCGGAACCTCATAGCTTCCCGATATTCCAGGAATTTCTAGCAAAGCCTCGGCTGCTGCTGGTGCGCCTTCACCCTCAATACCAACTTGAATTTCTGCCATAGCTCATCTGCGAATTTATACAACATACTGTATATTCTGCGTTGAATTGAGGATAAGACTCACGCAAAGACACAGAAACGATTGCAAAATTATTTACTTAGTGTTGTACCAATTGTCTAAAATAAGACAACATACCCAAACCTAGAAACCCAGATTAAATCTGACTTTCAAAAATTACGAACTACGAATTACGAATTACGAATTAATATGTCTCTTGCTCCTTGGCGAGGTGCGATCGCTCATGCACTCCATCGCAATCGCAGCCTTGTTTATGCCCGTTACCTGCAACTAGCAACGCTACAAGCGAATGGTCGCCCCGCCAATCGTACCCTAGTCTTTCGCGGTTTCCTAGAAGATACAAACCAGCTAAAATTTATCACCGATAACCGTAGCGCCAAAGCCGATCAGATACAGCAACAACCTTGGGCAGAAATTTGCTGGTACTTTCCCAATACACGAGAACAATTTCGCATCACTGGTTGTTTGACCCTGGTCAGCGGTGATGATTCTGACAACGATCTACAGCCAGCGCGGATTGCAATGTGGCAAGAATTAAGTGATGCAGCGCGTTTACAGTTTGCTTGGCCGCATCCTGGTAAACTCAGAGCTGAAAACCCAGAAGCTTTTGCACCACCAGCACCCGAACCCGTGCAGCCAGTGCCTAATTTTTGTTTACTGCTACTCGATCCGGTGCAGGTAGATCACTTAGAATTACGTGGCGAACCACAAAATCGATGTCTTTACCACCGTAACGATCAGCAAGAGTGGTCTAGCCAAGCGATTAATCCTTAAATATTGGAATAGAGACGCGATTAATTGCGTCTCTACAGGAGTTAGGAGTTGGAAACTGCAAACCTGCATTTATGATTTTTATTCCTCACTCCTGACTCTTAACTTCTCACTTTTTAAATGCCAGCACCATCTAGAAATTCCTGGATAGTCTTATCCTTGAGGTTGCACCAGCGAGTATCGTGGATTAGCTCATCCTCTTTCGCTGCTAAACAACCCACTAAAACAGGAGTTTTTTCTGAAGAATTGTTGCGCTGAAGAGTTTGTATTTGTTCTTCCAACGCTTCAATGCGGTCTACTAAAGCACGAATTACTTGAGCTTCTGAATCTGGTAAGTTATTGTGTTCAAGAGGTGAAACCCTAACTCCAGAACGATACATAATGCGCCCAGGCACACCTACCACAGTACAGTCTGAAGGCACATCTCTTAAAACAACAGAACCAGCACCAATACGGACATTATTGCCAATTTGGATATTGCCCAGTACCTTCGCTCCAGCTCCGACTACGACATTTTCACCCACAGTAGGATGGCGCTTACCACATTCTTTACCAGTACCCCCAAGGGTGACACCTTGATAAATTAGAGCATAGTCTCCCACGATCGCAGTTTCACCAATTACTACACCCATCCCGTGGTCAATAAACACACTTTGCCCAATTGTTGCACCAGGGTGGATTTCAATTCCAGTCAAAAACCGAGCCAAGTGAGAAATCAGGCGCGGAATAAAGGGAAGACCAACACTATACAGCCAGTGAGCCAGCCTATGGAATAACAGGGCTTGCAAACCAGGGTAACAAAATAAAACTTCCAACCAGTTACGGGCAGCTGGGTCACGTTCAAATATGATACGAAAGTCAGCACGCAGTATAGATAGCACGAGATAGCACCCTCGGAAAGCACAACAAGCTACTCTCCCATATTATCCTCTCAGGTGTTACACCTAAAAATTGGGAATGGGGATTGGGTATAAGAGGCAGAGGGGCAGGGGGAAGGGTGCAGAGGAGAGGAATTTTCCCCCTGCTCCCCACTCTCTAATTCACTGCTGCTCCACGTTGAGAGTATAATCCCGCTTGACTCCAGGATTAAACGTACCTACCCAAATCCGATAAGTGCCCCTTTTCCAGTCGCGATCGCTAACGCTAGCATCTTTACTTTTACCAGTATCATCGCCGCAACGAATTGTTGTTTTATCTGGGCCTTGGATGATTAAAGTGGTGTCGTTGTTGTTGCTATCAACTTGTATTGTTAGCTGGGAAAAGTCTTTTTCCAAAACCATAATGTGATCTGGTTGGGGATCGGCAAAGCCAATACAGGCTTTTTGATCGCGATCGCGGTTACTGATAGCAGACAAAGAATAAGAACCACCTGTAAAACCCTGCACTGTTCCTTGTGCTGAATCAAAGTTTGTTGATAAATGCAAAGTGTCAAAGTTCGCTGTCTGTGCTATTGCAGGGGTAGCTGTGATGGCGGTAAGTATAGCCAACAGCCAACTGCTTCTAAACTGAAGTCGGGGGCGACGGTATTTCATAGTAGCCCTCCAACAGGCTTTTAAATTAGTGATGATATATACATATTCTAATAAAAAAAATCCAGTAAAATTTCAGTTGGGTGTGCCACATTCAAATGTGCCACAGTTAATGTTTTGGAAAGTGGACAGCTAATTGCTAGGTTATTTTTGGATCTCGACAGCAGCATAAAATCGCATCCGAGTGAGGAATTTTGGTAATCAAACTATTAACTAGCAAATATTACATAAAATCTACGTAAATGTGATGAGGCAAGAAAGTACAGAAGGTAAAGGGAAAAGAATTTTTTCCCTTTACCTTTTGCACCTGAGCTTCTATGAAAATCTCACGAATTATGGAGTTTGAAGAAAACGCCTCCTTTAAGCGATCGCGTGTCAGTTCCATAGCTACTAACTGTGAGCGATCGCAGATTATTAAAAAACGGTTTCCCTAAAACTTCCACTAACTTGAGAACAGGCACTTGACGCTCTAGCAAATTCTGGCTCTTTGTCCAGTCAAGATATATATAGCCTTGATTTGGTAGGGGAATTGCAGCAATACTATCTTTGAAATTGGGATTGTCAATTAAGGAATTATCCTTGGATGTGAGGATTTCATCCATCGTTTCTAAGTCAGAGGTGAAAATTTCGTAATTTCCTAAGTTTGTATGTAATCCCAACACTTTTGTTTCAATACTGAAGGATGTTCCCTCTTTAACATCACTTTTTTTTGTCGCCGTAGTTAACTCTGTCCAAGCAAAGATTTTTTGCTTGGACAGAGTTAGGGGATTAATACTGAGTCCATTTGATGAGGCGATCGCATCTAATCGAGCAATACCTTTTTCCACACTCTCGGATTTTTCTACTACAAAAATCCAATGAGGGGTTGTTTGCTCTTTCGCAGGTAACAATGCTATGGCATATTCTCCTTGTACCCAGCTAAAAACATCCTCTGGTAAGTTTATACCCCAGCGTTTTTGAACATCCGCCAAAGGTTTTGCTAACCGAGAAACCACATCTTCCCCAGAACCATATATGCTAGCTGTTGCTTGTTTCCAGAGTTTGGCTAAATCACTATCAGCCAAATTACTCAAATTTGAGCCGGAAATTGCTAAACCTGCGGATGCTGGAACATACTGCAATGCTTCCACAGGTTTAGATAACGGTGCTGATGGAGGGACAATTTCCGATGAAGTCAAAAAGGTGGTTTCTGCCAGCA
Source organism: Nostoc punctiforme NIES-2108 (assembly GCA_003326195.1). GTDB lineage: Bacteria > Cyanobacteriota > Cyanobacteriia > Cyanobacteriales > Nostocaceae > Nostoc > Nostoc punctiforme_A. Next base: position 159,776 of record LXQE01000075.1, on the reverse strand, counting down.
ATCCTTTGGGATTCAACACCAAGGATATGATTTGACTGTTATAAAGTTTTTTTGGTAACTCTAAGCCTTGCCATTTTGCCACGATGGGAAGATTCAAGAATGCTACAGCTAAACCTCCTTTGATTTGTTCTCTGATGGCTTTTTGGTATTCGGGGGAGCTAGTCAAATTCAGATCGGGCGCTTGGACGTTGTTGATAGCATCTCGTAGTACTTTCGGATTGTTGGCAAATAAGACGAAGCCTTCACCGACAACAGCACCAGCAAGCAAGTCTTGTTCTGGTTGAGAATTGTCAGAAATCAGTTTTACACCTTTATATTGTTCAACAGCTAAGGTTGCTCCGGCTAACGCTCGTTTAGAAAACAACAATTCGACAAACTCGCGGCTTTTCTGCGGTTGCTTGGTTGCTAGTGCCAACAAATACCCTGGCTGTTGTCCGTTTTCTGGATCGCGATCGATATCTAAGGTAGCGATCGCTAATGTAATTTCGTCCCCTAACCAGGGTTGAATGTCTTGTTTGTAATCTATGCCACTCTTGGCAAATAAACTGGTTTTGAGTTTAGATAGTTCCTCTTCCCGCTCCAACGCCTGCAAACGGTCAGGATTGGTCAATAATGAAACCATTGCAGGAGAAAGTTTCGACACGAATATGGCTGCACCAGGCCCAGAGCTAGAAGCAATGAGGTTAGCCGGACTTTTAGCGAAAAACCAGTAAAAGCCTGCGATCGCAATTACTAGCAGGGCGATCGCCCCAGCGACGATAAAACCGATAAATGAACGTTGCCTATTCACATTAAACCTATTAAAAAAGACGGTTTACAGCCATTTAAGCAGAAAGCCTAGCAGAATTAATCAACCCCCTTGAGAATGCATACTCATGCAAAGGCAGAGATTTTCTGTCACCATAAATAGGATTAGGACTGTTTATAGGGAATTCTTTTAGTCAACCCATGAACCAAATTAGTGTAGAAGAACTGGCGCAACGTCTTTCTTCTAGTGATGCAAGTATTCAGCTAGTAGATGTGCGTGAACCAGGAGAATTGGAAATTGCTAGCATTGAGGGCTTTGTCAACCTACCCTTAAGTCAATTTGCCGAATGGGGAGATCAAGTACCTACCCTCTTCAATCCCGAAGCCGAAACCTTGGTGTTATGCCACCACGGCATCCGCTCTGCCCAAATGTGCCAGTGGTTGATTGCTCAAGGTTTTACAAATGTGCAAAATATTTCGGGTGGTATTGATGCCTATTCCCAATTGGTAGATCCTTCAATTCCCCAGTATTAGCTTCTGCTCGGATAGATCATTCAGATGGAACTTACTCTTCCATCTGACTTTTGTTATGCTAAAGATAGAAGTACATCAATGTAGAGGCTTGCCAGAGAGTTTGAAATTTGGGCATCAAGTACATCTGCACAAAAATGTTGGATTGCTCTAAATTACAGTTCGGTAGTATGCCTCTGAAGAGAATAGGTATCTAATAATACTGTTGCAAGCAGAAATTTATGCAAAAGTACTGTTAGGAAAAAGCATCACAAGGGTACATTATAACTAGCAGCTTTTGCAAAAAAATTGAGCTACTATTCTAACCCTACTCTTAAAAAATCCTTTGTACATAAACTTTAAAAATACTTATCATAATATAGTTATATAATTTGATACCTTAATAAATTATTAATATTCTCTGTTTTCGATTAAATCCAAAAATTTCTTGAGAGTTTGATTAAAATTTGCCTTCAGCAAAACATACCATAATGGAAGTTCAGTTAACAAATCGACAACAGCATATACTTTGGGCAACGGTACGTCACTATATTGCTACGGCAGAGCCAGTTGGTTCAAAGGCTTTGGTTGAGGAGTACGATCTGGGTGTAAGCTCGGCGACAATTCGCAATGTGATGGGCGTTTTAGAAAAGTCTGGATTACTCTACCAACCACACGCTTCTGCTGGACGTGTACCTTCAGATTCAGGTTATCGCATTTATGTTGACCAGCTAATTACACCTTCTCTGCGTTCGCGCGGCGTGTCGCAGACAGATGCTACGCGTAGCTTGCTTCCACAAAGTGGTACGGAAAGTTTAGGGCGAGAAGTAGAGATGGCATTGCAAAAGCAGCTACAGTGGCAAGATCGGAGTTTAGAAACCTTGCTGCAAGGAGCCGCGCAGATTTTAGCAACCTTGAGTGGTTGCATTAGCTTGATCACAATGCCGCAAACGACTACAGCACTATTGCGACATCTGCAATTAGTGCAAATTGAAGCTGGGCGGATCATGCTGATTGTGGTGACTGATGGTTACGAAACACATTCTAAATTGATGGATTTGTCGCCAACACCAGAAGAAACACAACGGGATTCAGAGGTAATCGATCGCGAGTTGCAGATTGTTTCTAACTTTTTGAATACCCACTTGCGGGGGCGAAGTCTGTTGGAATTAGCCAATCTCAACTGGAGCGAACTAGATCAGGAGTTCCAACGCTACGGGGAATTTTTGAAAAACTCAGTTGCCGAATTGACTCGTCGCACTCTCGCGCCGACTGCAACCCAAATTATGGTTCGGGGTGTGTCAGAAGTTTTGCGCCAGCCAGAATTTTCCCAGTTACAGCAAGTACAAACAATTATCCACCTGCTGGAAGAAGAACAAGACCAATTGTGGAGATTAATATTTGAAGAACCAGAACCAGAGGATGGTGGTAAGTCCAAGGTAACGGTTCGCATTGGCGCAGAAAATCCATTAGAACCGATACGCACCTGCACCTTGATTTCTTCTAACTATCGCCGAGGTTCAATACCCGTAGGAAGTGTGGGAGTTTTGGGGCCAACGCGCCTAGATTATGAAAGTGCGATCGCAGTAGTAGCATCTGCTGCTGATTACCTCTCAGAAGCTTTCAGTTATTTCAATCCTTAAATCGTATCAGGTGATATTTAGGGATAAACTACTAAGGGTGTAAGCGAATGGACAATATAATAGCAGGCAGATAGCCCAATTTATAGCGGCAAAATCAATAATTAATACTACTTAAATCTTTCATGCTTAGAAAAATTGCCTTTGGTCTACTGTGGCTGGGATTTGTTGTCTATGCTTTTTTGCTAGCGCCTCCCGATCAACCCGGTACATTCGAGTTAATTAAAAACCTTTCTATCGGCCAGTGGCAAGGTGTTAACCCGTTAGTCATAGCACTATTCAACCTCATGGGCATCTGGCCTCTTATTTACAGCGCAGTAGTCTTTATTGATGGTAGAGGACAAAAAATACCTGCTTGGCTGTTTGCTACTGCCTCTTTCGGAGTTGGTGCTTTTGCATTGTTGCCGTACTTAGCCTTTAGAGAACCAAATAATCAGTTTGTCGGTAAAAAGAATATTTTTCTCAAATTACTAGATTCTCGTGTGACTGGTTTTGTATTGACAGTAGCCACGGTTTTTCTAGTCACCTACGGTTTAAGAGGTGGAGATTGGGGCAGTTTTGTGCAAGAGTGGCAAACTAACCGCTTCATCCATGTGATGAGTTTAGATTTTTGCTTACTCTCCCTATTATTTCCAGCATTGCTGGGGGATGATATGGTGCGTCGCGGTTGGAAAAATCCCCAGCTTTTCTGGTTAATAGCGTTGATACCACTATTCGGCCCATTGATTTATTTATCTGTGCGTCCACCTTTACAAGAAGTGGGTAGAGAGTCCATATCCAAGCAGCCAGCAACGAATTGAAGAATAAAGTGCATTTTTCACAATCCAAAATCTAAAATCCAAAGTGATATCACCCAAGTCCCCGCCTTTTCAAAGGTTTGGGGATTTTCTGTGGGTGCGTAAATCCCAAGAGAAAGTTTTTTCTGAAAGTACTTTACAAAACGCAATAAATTCCTTAAGATGTGTAACAGGTAGTCAAACCTACCTAAATTCATCTGCAAATAATCGCATTTATAAAACAATGACAACAACCTTACAACGTCGCGAAAGCGCCAACGTATGGGATCGATTCTGCGAATGGATCACCAGCACCAACAACCGGATCTACATCGGTTGGTTCGGCGTAGTAATGATCCCCACCTTGCTAGCCGCAACAGCTTGCTTCGTAATCGCCTTCATCGCAGCACCTCCAGTAGACATCGATGGTATCCGTGAACCTGTTGCAGGTTCATTGATTTACGGAAACAACATCATCTCTGGTGCAGTTGTTCCTTCCTCCAACGCTATTGGTTTGCACTTCTACCCAATTTGGGAAGCAGCTTCCTTAGATGAGTGGTTGTACAACGGTGGTCCTTACCAATTGGTAATTTTCCACTTCCTCATCGGCATATTCTGCTACATGGGTCGTGAATGGGAACTATCCTACCGCTTAGGAATGCGTCCTTGGATTGCTATTGCCTATTCTGCTCCTGTTGCAGCAGCAAGTGCAGTATTCTTGGTATACCCCATCGGACAAGGATCATTTAGCGATGGTATGCCTTTGGGTATTTCTGGAACCTTCAACTTCATGATCGTGTTCCAAGCAGAACACAACATCTTGATGCACCCCTTCCACCAATTAGGTGTAGCTGGTGTATTCGGCGGAAGTTTGTTCTCTGCAATGCACGGTTCTTTGGTTACATCTTCCTTGGTTCGTGAAACAACCGAAACCGAGTCCCTTAACTACGGTTACAAATTCGGTCAAGAAGAAGAAACCTACAACATCGTTGCAGCCCACGGCTACTTCGGTCGTCTAATCTTCCAATACGCTTCTTTCAACAACAGCCGTTCACTGCACTTCTTCCTCGCAGCATGGCCTGTAATCGGCATCTGGTTCACCGCCTTGGGTGTAAGCACAATGGCGTTCAACTTGAACGGTTTCAACTTCAACCAATCAATCATTGACTCTGAAGGTCGTGTGATTGCAACTTGGGCGGATGTAATCAACCGCGCTAACCTGGGTATGGAAGTAATGCACGAGCGTAATGCTCACAACTTCCCTCTAGATTTGGCTGCTGGCGATTCTGCTCCTGTAGCTCTTTCCGCTCCTGCTATCAACGGTTAATTCTGAAGTTTAGCTAAATAAGAGAGCGCCCTCTGGTAACGGAGGGCGCTTTCTTATTTGTATAGGTAAAAGATAGGGTATACGTCAAACATTCCGAGTGCCAAAGCATATAAATTAACTTTTGCACAAACTCTAGGTAAAATACATAAGCCTCATCCTTTTTCTTTAAGATCATGGGCAACACTTTTGGTCATCTATTTCGTATAACTACTTTTGGTGAATCTCACGGCGGTGGTGTGGGGGTTGTGATTGATGGTTGTCCTCCACAACTAGAAATTTCGGCAGAAGAAATTCAAGTGGAATTAGATAGAAGGCGTCCGGGACAAAGTAAAATTACGACACCTCGCAAAGAAGCGGATACCTGCGAGATTTTATCAGGGGTATTTGAAGGCAAAACACTAGGAACGCCTATAGGAATTTTGGTACGGAACAAAGATGCTCGTTCGCAAGACTACGACGAGATGGCTGAGAAGTATCGCCCTTCTCATGCGGATGCAACTTATGATGCGAAATATGGCATTCGCAATTGGCAAGGCGGGGGTAGGTCGTCAGCGCGTGAGACAATTGGCAGAGTAGCAGCTGGTGCGATCGCTAAAAAAATTCTCCGTCAAGTTGCCAATGTTGAAGTTATCGCTTACGTCAAGCGCATCAAGGATTTGGAAGGTGTAGTTGATCCAAATACTGTCACCTTAGAACAAGTGGAAAGCAACATCGTTCGCTGTCCTGATGCTGAATGTAGCGATCGCATGATTGAATTAATTGAACAAGTTGGTAGACAAGGTGATTCTATCGGCGGTGTCGTAGAATGTGTAGCGCGTAACGTGCCGAAAGGTTTGGGCGAACCAGTATTTGATAAATTGGAAGCTGATATCGCTAAGGGTGTGATGTCTCTCCCTGCTAGCAAAGGCTTTGAAATCGGTTCCGGTTTTGGCGGGACGCTGTTAACCGGAATTGAGCATAACGACGAATATTATATTGATGAAAATGGTGAAATTCGCACTGTAACTAACCGTTCTGGTGGTATTCAGGGGGGAATTTCCAACGGGGAAAATATCATTTTACGAGTTGCATTTAAGCCGACGGCGACAATTAGAAAAGAGCAAAAAACAGTAACTCGTGAGGGTGAAGAAACCCTATTGGCTGCGAAAGGACGACACGATCCTTGTGTGTTACCGCGTGCAGTTCCAATGGTTGAGGCGATGGTAGCACTGGTGTTGTGTGACCATTTGTTACGGCATCATGGACAGTGTAAGGTGTTGTAATTAATAGAGCGATCGCTTTTAAAAGATAGTCTCACATTCCTTACTTATTAAATAAGTTGGGAATATCTTTGTTACTAGCTGTAGCGATCGCACAAAAATCGCTGAAGGTGTAAGATGTTTAGTACAGCTTGCATTAAGCAGAGAAGGGCGATCGTTGATGAGTAAGGCAACGAGCTACGACCAAGACTTTCTGTTGTGGACACAACAACAAGCCGAGTACTTGAAGAAAGGATATTGGGCTGAGTTGGACGTTGAACACTTGGTAGAGGAACTAGAGGCTTTGGGTCGCAGTGAACAGAAAGAACTCGGTAGCTATTTGCAGGTGCTGTTAATGCACTTACTCAAATGCCAGTATCAGCCTGAGCGAAGAACCAAAAGCTGGGATAATACACTGTCAAACTGCCGAGATCAAATTCAAGATTGTTTGGAAGATACTCCCAGTTTGCAGCGTTTTCTTCAAGATTCAGTGTGGATACAAAAATATTATCGACGCGCTTGTCGTGATGCAGCTAAAGAAACTCAGAAATCTGTTGAAAATTTTCCTGCTGAATGTCCATTTATAATTGAGCAGATTCTTGATCCAAGCTTCTTAGCTTAAAATACATTTGAAAACTTGATTTTTCAGGCATCCTATTACAAATTTTTATACTGTCCTATTTGACGGCACCAATCTCTATAAGAAATGAACACTCTTTGGAAATCATCTTCAGATGGTAAAATTCCATGATGAGCAACAATATTTCGCAAATCCTCTAGTTGAGCAAATCTATTGTCAATAAAACTAATGTCTCCAATGTAAGGTAGGAATAGTTCTTCCTTCTTTTTAATCAATTTTGCCAAATCACCCCAATCAATACAATAAAGAGGTGAACTACCTCCTCTTGGGTAAACCCACTTGTTTTTTATTTCTTTATTTTTAACTCTTTCTACTTTCTTTAACATATCTGTATTTGCAACTTGTTCCCACCAATTATCTCCAAGTTCCTTTGAGAATATTTTTTCAATAAAACAACGAACCGAATTTTCGTAACAGTGGAGAATTACATATAAACTAGACATTCTATCGGCACTTAAAACATCTTCATGATTAAGATAGGGCATATTAAATATTTCAGTAGTTTCTAGTTTATTAAGAATTCCTATAAGCGTAGCTTTTGCGATTGACATGGCTACCCATAAAGAGCCATCATCTGAATAAATTGTACCGTTTAGCGCTTTGTTCCAACTATTTAATTCATCATTCATGTCAGCACTAGCAAGTATTTGTTTAACACTGTCTATCCAGTTTGAAAAGTGCCGACAAATAACATCTGGAGAGTCATAAAACTCTTCCATGCTAGATAAACCAGACAACAATGCTTCTATAATTTCTCGTTTATGTTTCAGAAGCCTTAAGCAAATGGGTAATTAATATTATATTACGTATATTACTAAGATGTGATTATTTTAACTACATTAAAAAATGTCATGAAGCAAAAAGAAAATTAACATTTTTAATTACTAGAGAATTAAAGTTTCTACCAGCCACTATTCACCCAAATTAAATATTTGTTTATCTGTGAAATTTGATTATATTGACATTTTGGTGATTCGTTCATTTAAATAAGTAATTTTCAAAACTCAGGTATAATTGCTATATATTATGGTATTGCAACTTAATATAAATAATTAAGCATGGATTTTATAACAATTTTAGGATTAGCTGCCGCCACAATAACCACAATCTCTTTTTTGCCACAGATGTTTAAAACTTGGCAAACAAAATCAGCAAAAGATGTTTCTTTGGTGACGCTAATTACATTCATAAGTGGTGTTTTTTTGTGGCTAATCTATGGAATTTATTTACAATCCTTGCCAATTATTCTTGCTAACGCCATAACATTGATTTTTAACTTAATTATTCTATGGCTTAAAATTAAATATAGATAAACTTGCCTCTAACAAACACCTGTGACATCATCTGTATTTGACTCTGAACGCCTTCTATTTACACCTACTACCCCAGACACCAACGCTATCCCCATAATCTTCGCCTTTCCCAATGAGTACAGCGTAGGTATCACTAGCCTTGGCTATCAGGTGGTGTGGGCAACTTTTGCAATGCGTGATGATGTGCAGGTGAGTCGCCTGTTTACAGATACTCACGAACAACTCCCTAGAACGCCGGAAATTGTTGGATTTTCGATTTCGTGGGAACTGGATTATGTGAATATTTTAAATTTGCTGGAATCTTTAGAAATTCCTATTCGGGCAACCTCTCGTGATGATTCTCATCCGATAATTTTTGGTGGTGGCCCAGTTCTCACTGCTAACCCCGAACCTTTTGCAGATTTTTTTGATGTCGTTTTACTGGGGGATGGCGAAACTCTGTTAGGGAATTTTATTGAGGCTTACAAAGAAGTCAGAAATGCCTCCAGACAAACTCAACTAAAAAGACTTGCACAAATACCAGGAATTTATGTACCCAGTTTGTATGAGGTGGAATATCACACAAGAGATGGTGAAGTAAAGTCAATTAAACCAATTTCTCCCGAAATTCCCGCAGTGGTGCAAAAGCAAACTTACAGAGGAAATACCCTATCTGCTTCTACTGTAGTCACCGAAAAAGCGGCATGGGAAAATATCTACATGGTAGAAGTGGTGAGAAGTTGTCCAGAAATGTGCCGCTTTTGTTTGGCGAGTTATCTCACGTTACCTTTTAGAACAGCCAGTCTGGAAGATTCATTAATTCCAGCGATCGCAAAAGGTTTAGAAGTCACAAACCGGCTAGGATTATTAGGGGCCTCAGTTACTCAACATCCAGAATTTGAGGCGTTGCTAGATTATATTAGTCAGCCAAAATATGATGATGTCCGTCTCAGTATTGCCTCAGTGCGAACTAATACCGTAACAGTCCAGTTAGCAGAAACTTTGACGAAACGAGACACGCGATCGCTTACCATTGCGGTAGAGAGTGGTTCTGAGAAAATCCGCCAAATCGTCAACAAAAAGCTGCATAACGATGAAATTATTCAAGCAGCGATAAATGCCAAAACTGGTGGATTAAAAGGCTTGAAACTCTACGGAATGGCAGGAATTCCTGGTGAGGAAGCAAAAGATTTAGAGCAAACCGTGGTGATGATGCGTAATATCAAAAAAGCTGCACCGGGATTGCGCTTAACATACGGATGCAGCACCTTTGTACCCAAAGCACACACACCGTTTCAATGGTTTGGCGTGAATCGGCAAGCAGAAAAGCGGTTGCAGTTTTTGCAAAAACACCTAAAACCGCAGGGAATAGAGTTTCGCCCAGAAAGCTATAATTGGTCGATTATACAGGCTTTGTTATCGAGAGGCGATCGCAGACTTTCCCAACTCCTCGAACTTACTCGTGACTTTGGCGATTCCTTGGGTAGCTACAAACGTGCTTTCAAGCAACTCAAAGGACAAATCCCCGACTTAGGTTTCTACGTCCACGCCGAATGGTCAACAGAACAAGTATTACCCTGGAGCCACTTGCAAGGGCCTCTGCCACAGTCTACACTACTAAAGCATTTGGCTGATGCTAAAAGTTATATCAATCCATCCCCAAAAGAATTACAGCCATTGACTTCATAGCTGAAAACTTGATGCAAAACACAGCTGAGTATTACTGCGCCTATTGCGGCGAACCAAACTTAACTTTTATTGATTTGAGTGCTGGAGGGCAGCAATCTTACGTTGAAGATTGTCAAGTTTGTTGTAACCCAAATATTTTGTATGTGCGGGTTGATGAAGATACCCTAGATATCGAAATTGATACCGAATCTGAAAGCTAAATTTTAGGTTTTTCTTTCCATGCTGCACTTTAAACATTCCTCAGTAATTAATGCCTCACCAGAAGTAGTTTGGAAATTTCACGAAAGGCCAGATATTTTGCAACTGTTGAATCCACCTTGGCAGCCAGTCCAAGTGGTTCGTCGTGAAGGAGGGCTAAACGTAGGCGCTATCACCGAATTTCGCTTGTTTCTCGGCCCATTACCCTTAACTTGGTTAGCGCGTCATACTGAATGTGAACAATATCGCCTATTTACTGATGAACAGATATCTGGCCCCTTTGAATCTTGGGTACATCGACATGAATTTGAATCGGAAAATGGCAAAACCAGATTAACTGATGCTATTTCCTTCTCTATGCCTGGTGGAGGAACTGTTGAATTTGTCAGTGGTTGGCTAGTGCAAGCGCAATTAGAAGCAATGTTTCGCTACCGCCACTATGTGACTAAACGAGAATGCGAGTAATTATGAGCATTCTCTTGTAGTAAGTGGCTCCAGATTTTGAGCTTAGTAGGAGCCATACTTATTATTTTATCTTTGTCAGTTTGGATAATAAAAATCAGTAAATTTTCTAATTTACATTAGATTTTTTTGACATTATAAATACTTTTTTGCTAACTTCAAAGTGTCTCCTGAAAAGCTTAAAAATCTCATCCTTAGAGTTGAAGTTTAATCTTTAGGCTGAACTTTGCTGCGATCACTTGGCAAAGATCGGTTTTTAGCCTACATTAGTTTGGGATCTCAACGGCTACAGCCTCATGCACGAATTACTCCACTTCATTCCCTACTCTTGACGCTAATTATGTTACCGCCTTTTTTCCAGACTTCGGCTGTTTAAAAGCCCCATATTAAAAACACTAGTTTTTATAATCACCAAAGCTATCAGTGCTATAACTTACATAATCCAACCGCCATAACAAAAACAGTTGTTGGTATGGCAGTTGTATGTGTAATAATAGTTAAAGTATCTTAATATTTCTAAATGTATTAAGTGTTGGCACTATCCAATGCAAAACACTGACCACTAATAGAGTTTTCTGGCTGGTGGTTAGTGCTTTTTGTTGTGGCTTATTTTAGGAATTTTCACTGGAATACGAGGCGGAGTAAAAGCGTGATTCAATTAGAACAACCACCCAGTCATCAATCAAAGCTGACCCCAGTGGTGAAAAGTAAATCTCAGTTTAAAGGGCTTTTCATTGCTATTGTCATTGTTAGCGTATGGGTAATTAGTTTGAGTTTATTACTCTCCCTTGACATCTCCAAATTACAATTTTGGATGCTATTTCCCAGCATACTTTGGCAAACATTTTTATATACAGGATTATTTATTACATCTCATGATGCTATGCATGGGGTCGTGTTTCCTCAGAACAGCAAAATTAATCATCTTATTGGGACATTAACTTTATCTTTTTATGGACTTTTACCATATAAAAAATTATTGAAAAAGCATTGGCTACACCATCACAATCCAGCAACTCAAGTAGATCCAGATTTTCATAATGGTAACTACAAAAACTTCTTTGCTTGGTATTTACATTTTATGAAAGGTTACTGGAGTTGGGGACAAATAATTGCCCTAACCCTGATTTATAACTTTGCTAAATACATACTTCATATACCTAGTGATAATCTAAGTTACTTTTGGGTCTTTCCTTCGCTTTTAAGTTCATTGCAATTATTTTATTTTGGTACTTTCCTCCCACATAGTGAACCTATTGGAGGTTATATTCAGCCTCATTGTGCCCAAACGATTAACCGTCCAATTTGGTGGTCATTTATTACGTGCTATCATTTCGGCTACCACGAAGAACACCACGAATATCCTCATATTCCTTGGTGGCAGTTACCAGAAATTTACAAAGCAAAATAGTTCTTGTTCTTCTAATAAATAAGTGGGTGTGAATAATTAAAGGTTTGTAGTCAGTGTCTCCAGACCTTAAAATAAATCTGGGGCTGCTTACTAAGAGCAAATTTATTCTGCTTATGCCAATTAATAATTCTCGTCTTGTAACCTATAGCCCTGCTTATACAATCGTTCCCACTTACGAGTGCTTTAATCGGTGTAGCTACTGCAACTTTCGCAGCGAACCGGGTAAAAGTCCCTGGATGAGTCTTTCAGATGCAGACAGTATTTTAAAACCACTTCAAAGCGAAAAAGTCTGTGAAATTCTCATACTTAGCGGTGAAGTACATCCCTATTCGCCAAAGCGTCAGGCGTGGTTTGAGCGGATTTATGATTTGTGTGAATTAGCGCTTTCAATGGGATTTTTACCTCATACAAATGCGGGGCCACTGAGTTTTGAAGAAATGCAAAAGCTCAAGCGTGTGAATGTTTCGATGGGGCTGATGTTGGAACAGTTAACGCCAACATTGTTAAATAGTGTACATCGGCACGCACCGAGTAAATTACCAGAAGTTCGTTTACAGCAATTGCAATGGGCGGGAGAGTTGCAGATTCCCTTTACAACTGGGTTACTGTTGGGAATTGGGGAAACAGTTGATGATTGGTGGGAAACATTAACAGCTATATCTGAACTGCATCAACGTTATCGCCATATTCAAGAAGTTATCTTGCAACCTCATAGTCCAGGATATCAGCAAACCTTTGATGCACCACCTTTTGATCCTCATCATTTACCAGAAGTAATTGCTAAAGCACGTCAGATTTTACCGCCAGATATTACTATTCAAATTCCGCCGAATTTAGTTAAAGATGACCGATGGTTACTCGCTTGTATCGAAGCTGGTGCGCGAGACTTGGGCGGAATTGGGCCAAAAGATGAAGTTAATCCCGATTATCCTCATGTTCAGGAACAGGCATTAAGAGAAATTTTACAGCCTGCGGGGTGGGAATTGATGCCGCGTTTACCGATTTATCCGCAATTTGATAGTTGGTTGTCGGGAGAATTACAAACAGCGGTGAAGCGCTGGCGAAAAACTCTAACCCCAGTTTCTCTTTTGTAAGAACCTGACTTTTAACGGGATTTGGAAACCTCACTTCCATTCCTCTCTTCTTTTAGGAGAGAGGCTTTGAATTCTCCCCCTTCCCTGGTCTACGGTGTACACACAAGTCACTAGTTTTATCCCAATACCCTTGGGATAAGCCAGAAACCCCTCATGTAGAGATGCGATTTATCGCGTCTAAAAGACTAACACGTAAGACAGACGCGATAAATCGCCGTCTCTACAAAGAATGGACTCGTCAATTATTCCTTGACAGACTACTTCGACTTGTGTGTACACCGTAGCTTTCCTGGTAGGGAAGCAGGGTGGTTTCATACAACCACAGAAAAACTAAAAGTGGGTTTCAAAGCCTCTCTCCGTTTCGGGGAGAGGTTTGGAGAAGGGTAAAAAGCTATGTCACAAAACGATAAATCAAGACTTATGTATTTTTCTTTTTTCGTATGAAACCACATTACCCTTTCAGAGCTGTTCCCGAATTACGCCAACAGATTCGCCAAAAAATCGATCCCCACACCGTTACTTTAATTCAGGTGTTAAATGAGTTTCTGGTGGATGCAAAACAGCATTTACCTAAAGGTAAAACTCAACTGGCGGTAATTGTCGATAACTTAGACCGGATGGTGTTAGTTAAAGACGGCGATCGCACCAACTATGAAGAAGTCTTTTTAGACCGCAGCGAACAACTCCAAGCTTTAGATTGCCATTTGATTTACACTGTCCCCATTTCAATGGTCTATTCTACCAGAGCAACTGACCTCAGAGATATCTACGGCGACTCCCAAATTTTGCCAATGATTATGGTAAACACTCTCAAGGGAGACATTTATCAGCCAGGACTCAAGAAAGTTAAAGAAGTAATTAACAAACGAGTTCGCCAAATTGCACCCGAACTATCACTAGAGAAAGAAATTTTTGATAGTCCCCAAACCTTAGACAGACTGTGCTTGATGAGTGGAGGTCATGTGAGGAATTTGCTATTGTTAACTCAAGATGCCATTGGACGCACTGAAGAATTACCTGTTTCAGAAAAGGCGGTGCGACGAGCAATTACTCAAGCCAGAGATACTTATCGCCGCACTGTGGAAAATCATCAATGGTGTCTGTTAGCGGAAGTGTCTTGTTCTAAGCGCATTATTAATGATGACTTGTATCGGAGTTTAATGTATAATCGCTGTCTTTTAGAATACCGCTATTTGGATGATGATGGAGAGATGCAGCGTTGGTATGATATTCATCCATTGATTCAAGGAATTCCAGAATTTAAAGAAGCCATAGCAAAAATTTCATGAGCTCAAATTTAAGTGATTGGGATGATGATTTAGCCCCAGAACCAGAAGAAGCTTATCAAGACTTGCTTCGCGCACTGAAGCGGAAATCAGGATTTGGTTTGTTTTTTGTCCAATCTACACCTGTGGAAGCAGACAATTTTATTATCAAACTTCCCCAAGAGATTCCGCAGAAGAAGATTGCAGTTTTGCGCTTGATTGAGGCGATTGATAATTTATATCAGCTGGTAGCAGAGTTTGTTAAAGACAAGCAAGTTGATATTTTATTAATTAAAGGTCTGGAATATTCTTTATATAAGTATGAAAAAAGAAGTTTTGGTGAAATTACTGGAGGTCAATTTAGCAATTTAACCAGTGTACCGCATATTTTGAATCACTTAAACCAACAGCGAGAACGCTTTAGAGATGATTTTCCCATTAGTTTTGTTTTTCTTTTACGTTCATTTTCAATCAACTATTTTATCCATCGCGCACCAGATTTTTTTGATTGGCTTTCTGGGGTATTTGAATTACCGACAACGCCAGAAGTGGTAGAACAAGAATCAAATCGCTTGCTATTAGAAGGAAACTATGAAGAATATTTGAAACTTAGTCCAGAACAAAAAATTGATAAAGTCTTGGAAATTCAAGACTTGCTGACAGAAAAACATCAGCCGGAGGGTCGTAAAGCAAGTTTACTGTTTGAAATGGGAGATTTACTAATCACTGCCAAGGAATATGAAACAGCGATCGCATCCTACGACCAAGGGCTGAAAATTAAATCTGATTATCACTATGCTTGGAACAATCGGGGCAATGTACTACGCAAATTAGGACGCAATGAAGAAGCGATCACATCCTACGACCAAGCACTGAAATTGAAACCTGATGACCACCAAGCTTGGTATTATCAGGGCATTAGGCTATTTAATTTAGGACACAATGAAGAAGCGATCGCATCCTACGACCAAGTACTAAAATTGAAACCTGATGACCACCAAACTTGGAACAATCGGGGCAATGTGCTAGGCAAATTAGGACGCAATGAAGAAGCGATCGCATCCTATGACCAAGCTGTAAAATTTAAACCAGATTATCACGAAGCTTGGTATTATCAGGGCATTACGCTATTTAATTTAGGACGCAATGAAGAAGCGATCACATCCTTCGATAAGGTATTGAAAATTAAACCAGACTACCACGATACCTGGAAAAATCGAGGTTACACTTTATATAGCTTAGTTCGTTATGCTGAAGCGATCGCCAGTTTTGACAAAGTACTAGAAATACAACCTGAACACTACGAATCTTTGAACAACCGAGGCTATTTATTGCTTAAAGAATACTCTTCTGAAGGAATGATTGCTATTTATGAAAAAGCCCTAGAAATTGGGTTTATACATGGCGATATTAATAACAAACAATTCTCTGCAATATATGATTTAGAACAATACGAAGAAGCTCTTATAAATTTTGATAAAGCTCTTGAAATTAAACCTAATTTTGAATTAACCTGGGTAAATCGAGGTTTTGCGCTTTATTACTTAGGTCAATATGAGGAGGCTATAGAAAGTTTCAACAAAGCTATCGTATTTAACTATGATAACTACGTTGCCTGGTCTAATAAAGGCTTTGCACTAATGAAGTTAGAGCGCTATGAAGAAGCTATTACCAGTTTTGATCAAGTTATAGAGATTAAACCTGATAATCATACAGCTTGGTACAACAAGGCTTGCTGTTATGCTTCACAGATAAATGTCGAATTAGCACTTGAAAATCTACAACAGGCTATCAACATAAATCGTGACGAGTATCGTAAGATGGCAAAAACTGACTCAGATTTTGATTGTATTAGGGAAGATGAACGCCTTCAAATTTTAATTAAATAAAAAGTGTAGCTATAGATGTAGCGATGTAGCGATCGCCTTCATACTTCCACAGAAAATACTAACTAAAATTAAAAGCTAACATCCTGATAAAATCATGTCACAACTTAAAATTGACTATCCAGAAACTTTACCAGATGCCTTACAGCAAACGCGAGAACAGTTTGAACAAGAAGCAAAAATGGCAATGGCAGTTAAACTATTTGAAATGAAACGCATTTCTTCTGGTTTAGCTGCACAGTTAGCAGGTATAGATAGGGTAACTTTTTTACTTAATTTACACCGTTACGATGTAGCGATGATTGATTTAACAGAAGAGGAACTTCTATCTGATTTAGCGAATGCTTGAAACTAATATAATTGTTATCAATACAGCACCACTTATTTCTATAATAGCGGCAATAGGAGATTTAAGAATACTTCAATCTTTGTATACTCAGGTTTTGGTTCCCTTTGAAGTTTGTCAAGAAATACTTGCTGGAGGTGCAAGCGGATTTGCGGTAAGTGAATTTGAGGATGCAGATTGGCTACAAAAATCGCAAATGCCCTTAACTAATATTTCTCCGTTCTTACTTAATTCTTTAGATTTAGGAGAATCTTCTGTTATCCAACTTGCGCTCAATGAAAATATACAGACCGTTTGCATTGATGAATCTGCTGGTAGACGAGTTGCTAGGTTAAGCGGTCTTTCTATTACAGGTACTATCGGTATTTTGTTGCGCGCACACCGAGAAGGATACCCTATTGATATTAAACAAGCAATTGACAGAATGATTGCTCGTGGAATTAGGCTAAGTGAAACTATTATCAATTTTGCGCTTCAACAAACTGGTGAAATAGATCCTTAAATTTTGTTCTAAAGCGGCGCGTGTTGTTAGCATTGCTCGATTTGTGAGTTACTACCACCAAAATAGTGTCAAATAAATACCCACCGTGAACTAATTCCTAACGCATCCCTCAAAAGAGAGAGATAGGAGCCTAAACCCTGTTGTAAAATAGACATATAAGGATTCGGGGGGCCATTTAACTGGTCATAAACGCCTATAGAAACTATTTTTGGAAATCTCCAAGGTCTGAAGTCCAGCCAGCTGAAGCAACTACAGCGGCTGTATCACCAGCGCATACCAGGCGATCGCATCACCACGCCTGAGTTTTCCCAGCGTCTGGCAGCAATTAGCACAGAAGTCAATCAGCCTGTGTGCGCCTACATCAACCGTCGCGGACAAGTTATTCGCGTCGGGGTAGGCACACCGCGTCAAACGCAAATACCACCGATGGAATTGCCCCGTTACGGTGCAGAACGACTCAGTGGTATTCGTTGTATTGCCACCCATCTCAAGCCAGAACCGCCCAATGAAGCGGCACTCACGGCAATGGCACTGCAACGCTTAGATGCCCTAGTTGTCCTAAATATTACCGGAATGGGATTTACACGGCGGGGAGGCGGTGCAACTGGGTATGTGAAAGAAGCTTATCTAGCTCATCTGACACCCCAAGACTCTCGCACCCTGATTACTAGTCCTGCTGCTCCCAAGATAGGGGAAAGCCAAATCCAAACCCCAAGTTGGAATATATCGCCACCTCTGGACTTGGACGATCTGGCAGACCAAGATTTAGTAGACTTGGTAGAAAATCTGGAAGCGGAATTCCAGCGCGAATTTATCGCCCAGGAAGTTGATGCTGACCACGATCGCGTGCTGATTGTGGGGCTGATGACCAGTGAGATGACTCCCCTACAATTCCAAGACACCCTAGTAGAATTGGCACGTTTAGTTGATACTGCTGGGGGAGATGTATTACAGACAATACAACAAAAGCGATCACGCGTTCATCCCCAAACTGTAGTCGGCGAAGGTAAGGTGCAAGAAATTGCCCTAACTGCCCAAACACTAGGAGTCAACCTCGTTGTCTTCGACCGCGACCTCTCACCCTCCCAAGTCCGCAACTTAGAAATGCAAATTGGTATCCGGGTAGTTGACCGTACCGAAGTGATTTTGGATATCTTTGCCCAACGTGCCCAGTCTCGTGCCGGTAAATTGCAAGTAGAACTAGCACAGTTAGAATACATGCAACCGCGACTGGCTGGTAGAGGTCGCACCATGTCGCGATTGGGTGGTGGTATTGGGACTCGTGGCCCTGGTGAAACCAAACTGGAAACTGAACGCCGTGCCATTGGGCAGCGCATTTCCCGACTGCAAAAAGAAGTAACTCAGTTGCAAGCCCATCGTTCGCGGTTACGGCAGCGACGGCAGCATCGAGAAGTTCCTTCAGTCGCTTTAGTTGGATATACCAACGCTGGCAAGTCCACTTTGCTGAATGCTCTCACGAATGCAGAAGTTTATACAGCCGACCAGTTATTTGCCACTCTCGATCCCACCACCCGCCGCCTGGTAATTCCTTATGGCGAAACCAATGAACATCAGGAAATTCTGATTACAGATACAGTAGGGTTTATACACGAACTGCCTGCATCGTTAATGGATGCCTTTCGCGCCACCTTGGAGGAAGTCACAGAAGCCGATGCCCTACTACACT
The DNA here is from genome assembly GCA_003326195.1 of Nostoc punctiforme NIES-2108. Taxonomy (GTDB): domain Bacteria; phylum Cyanobacteriota; class Cyanobacteriia; order Cyanobacteriales; family Nostocaceae; genus Nostoc; species Nostoc punctiforme_A. The sequence continues at coordinate 141,066 of LXQE01000075.1, read as the reverse complement.
TGGTGGATTTGTCTCACCCTGCTTGGTTGCGTCATATTCGCTCAGTCAGAGAAATTTTGGCACAAATGCCAATAACTCCTGGCCCGGCGCTAGTGATTTTTAACAAGATCGATCAAGCCAATAGTGAGACACTAGCCCTAGCTAGAGAAGAATTCCCCCTCGCGGTATTTATTTCTGCAAGTCAGCGTTTAGGATTAGAAACCCTACGTCAGCGCCTTGCCAAGCTGATTGAATACGCTGTTGATTCCCAGTAAATACTGAAATAAATTTTTAATTTTTAGTTGAAAATGCCGTAGTTAATAGTAACTATGGCATTTTTTATTGAAAATAATAGATATTTCTACTTTACTAAAGCTTTATCGGGTTATGTGGAATTTGCTGAATGACAATATTAGAAAAGACGTGCTAGAACAATTGATTAATGGTATTTTTCTGTTTATAACTCATACATTAATAGAATTTATTCACAAAATAAATTCTAATGACGTATAAAGATTTAAGCATTGAACTTGTTCTTAATTAATTTTCTACAGCAGAATTCAGAATGGGCTACGCCCCGCTGCGCTAACAGGAGTAAAACACACTTGATATCTGGATAACAGACTTAGCTTGTGTACCTTACAACTTTAAATCTTCTGTAAGTAATGTATTAACCTTTCAGAATGACTTTTAGAGTTATCTCATTTATCAACATTATATAAAGAAAAGTATATGCAATTAGCTTCACAGCCATTTGAGTCGAAAGATATCAAAGTACAGCTTCTTTTAACTGGAGGACATCAATATACCGTTTATTTAAAATCGGATGCACCTTTACTGCATAGCCTTTTAACAACAGTTGTGGCTCATGCTTACAAACAAGAATCTGAGTTACAGAATTTATTCCAAATTCCCATCAATGAAGGTCGCTCTGTTTTGTGTTTTCCTAGCGAACATCTTATAGGCGTCGTTACAGAACCCCCAATCTTTGTACAGCAATCAGAGGAAATACAACTTCAAAATGATTATATTTTGGCTTCTGATTATATACAAATAGATAATTTTCTTCAACCAGAAGAACACAAACACTTACTCACATATGTTCTAGATAAAGAGTCGGACTTCTTGCCAAGCAATACTTCTACAAAGGATATTAACTATCGCCAATCAATGGTTATCTACTCATTTCCTGAATTTTCTGAACTGATATTAAAGAGAATTCAAGCAATGATTCCTGATATCATGAGCAAATTAAACTTACCATTATTTTCTGTATCACAAGTTGAAAGCCAACTAACTGCACATAATGATGGTAACTATTACAAACTTCATAATGACAATGGCAGTCCAGATACGGCTACTAGAGAATTAACATACGTTTATTATTTTTATCAAGAACCAAAATCATTTTCTGGTGGTGAATTGTTGATATACGACAGCAAAATTGAAAATAACGTATATGTAAATGCTGAGACATTCAAAACAGTCGAACCTCGCAACAACAGCATTGTATTCTTCCTCAGCCGTGATATGCACGAAGTACTGCCTGTGAATTGTCCCTCTCAAGCTTTTGGAGATAGTCGATTTACTATCAATGGCTGGGTGCGTCGATAAGCAAATTCAGTATAATTCCTGTATACTACCACCATGAATATTTAACTTTAGGTAAGGCGATCGGCTTACTTAATTTATTGCAAACTCATAGCCAATCGACTTTCTGAGTAATATCTTTAATTGAATTAGAAATAATCTATCTGTACTTACTTAAGTAATTTATTTATAATTTTAAAATCTAGATTTAATCTATTAATTAAAACTAGAATAATCACCTAATTTAATGAACATACTTTTCATGGTATAAATACTTGATCACTGTAAATTAATTGCAAATAGGTCATTTATTTATCCTCTATTAAAATTTTGATGAAGCTTTAAAAAAACAATGCTGCATCTCTTTTGGTTGTGCCAATTTAGATCAGCAAATGATGTCTATAACGCTCGTATAAACATCATTAATTGAGAAGCTTTTCCATATCTTGTTTAAGACAAAGAGGTTTGATTTAAATGTCTCAACTATATTCAAAAAAAGTAGTTGGTTATATAACTTGTGGTCTATTATCATTCACCTTAGCTTTAGGATCACAAATACCTCAAGCACAGGCCGGTAACGGCAACGGCAACGGTAACGGTAACGGTAATGGTAACAGCAACAAAAATACACCAGCGCCAGCACCAGCGCCTGCACCAGCACCAGCGCCTGCACCTGCGCCAGCACCTGCACCAGCGCCAGCACCTGCATCAGCACCTGTACCAGCGCCAGCGCCTGCGCCAGCACCAGCGCCTGCGCCTGTACCAGCGCCAGCACCCAAGAGTTTAGGGTCTATAAGTTTTTCAGCTACAGGAACCAATACCTACGACAAATCTAATGATCCTCTGGCAGCGTCAGTCCTCTTTAATTACCTAGACAATGGTTTATTGTCACTGACCCTGGCTAACAATTCTTCTGTAGGAATTTCAAACCCTTCTGATGTTCTGACATCAGTCTTCTGGGACTATGCTGGTTCTGCCCTAAGCAACTTATCGCTGGTTTCGGCTCTAGCTCAGACAGTAACCTCAAGCGCAGGCTCTACCACTACAAAAAATGTTGATCTTCTAGCTCTAAAGGAATGGAAATTGCCAAACACGAGTAATACTGGAGGACTTCCTGGCATTGACCAACACTACGGTCTCGGTACAGCTGGCTTAGGCATTTTCCAAGGTGGTGGTGGACAGCAATTCAATTACGGCATCATCAGTGGTTACGCTAATGATGCAAATCCAGCGGTCAGTTCTGGGACTTTTGTTCAAAGTTCAGCTACTTTCTTGCTATCAGGGCTAACCTCCGACTTTGACATCACTAAGATTGGCAACATCCGTTTTCAGTACGGTACATCACTAGATGAAACTAGTATAAAACCTGCGCCAGCGCCTGCACCTGCGCCAGCACCTGCGCCAGCACCTGCGCCAGCGCCTGCACCTGCACCTGCACCTGCACCTGCACCTGCACCTGCACCTGCGCCCGCGCCTGCACCAGCACCTGCGCCTGCACCWGCACCTGCACCTGCGCCAGCACCAGCACCTGCGCCAGCACCAGCACCAGCACCAGCACCTGCGCCAGCACCAGCACCWGCRCCAGCACCATCAGTACCGCCTTACTATCACCCCCCTGCACCTCAACCGAAAAAAGTACCTGAACCCAGTACAACCGCAGCATTAGGATTATTTGCCTTGGGTGTTTTCGGACTCAAGAAGAAAAACAAAAAAAATATTTCCCAAAATTAAACCACACTACTGAGTTTTAGTAGGAGGGAGCTTAAATATGGGTTTAGAAATGCCTATGCTCTTCTAAACCCATTTTTGTTAGAGGTAAGAAACGCTAAACTAGAACTCACCTCAATAATTCCTGCTTTTTAACTAGCGCTTAGTAGCGAAAAATTTGAGCGACAGAAACAATCTAAATATAATTACTGCTATTGCTAGCATTTAAACTGAAATATTATTAGCTTATTAGGTCAAATGCAAAATAAAAATAATCTACACAATATTTGGCTAGCTTAACCTTGGAGTCTAAATAAAGCTGCGTAAATAATTAAAGTTTTGTAGACGCTACGCGTAGCTTATTTTCCCAAAGGAGTACACTACAAACTAATATCAATATTTTTACATTACTTAACATTACTACTTTTATTTTTGCCTACTTAACATCAGCGCCTTCTGTAGATTAGGTTATGACGGGATAAAGCAGCCACAGTCAGTGGCAAAGCTCTAAAATTAAAAAGTATTAAATCAAGTTGAGGACATCATGGCTGCAAAAGTAGAAATTTACACCTGGAGGACTTGCCCGTTTTGTATCCGTGCCAAAAGTTTGCTGAAAAACAAGGGTGTTGAATTTATCGAATACAGTATTGATGGAGATGAAGCAGCCAGAAATAAAATGGCTCAAAGGGCAAATGGACGACGCTCTTTACCGCAAATTTTCATCAATGATAATCATGTAGGTGGTTGTGATGATATCCACGCTTTAGACAGTCAAGGCAAGCTGGATGAGTTACTAACTTCTAGCAAGAGCGTATAGATTCAGAAGGTATTGCACTAGCGACAAGCCGCTGCAAATTACACGGCAGTCGCTACAACTATAGAAAAACAACGTGCTACCTTGTCTACGGGCTTTTTCCTGACAAAACCGATATCTGTCCACAAGACTTTACCCTCCAGTTCTACTCAGTAGTACAGATGTACGTCAATTGCTAAGATCATCAAGGGATAATAATTGAATAACCATTTAATTTCTTGGTGATTGAGGTATAAAGGGTGAAACTGGCTTTTATCATTGATTCCATCCATCTACTTGACCCGTGTCATGATACCAGTGTTGCCCTAATTGAAGCAGCGCAAATTCTGGGACATGAAGTTTGGGTGACTCAGGCAAATCTGCTGAGTGTGGTGGAGGGCAAAGCTTGGGCTGTCCTACAGCGAGTCGAACTTGTACCAGTGCAGTTGACGGAGGGACGCTGGGTAGCAGTAAATTCTTGGTATAAGTTGAGCGATTCCTTCTTAACTTCTTTAGAGACAATGGACGCCGTATTTATGCGGACAGATCCACCTGTCAATGATTCCTACCTATATGCTACCTACATTCTCGATTACATTGACCAAAATAAAACCCTGGTGATTAACAGTCCCAGTGGCATCCGAGGGGCAAATGAAAAAATGTACGCCCTCCAGTTTACTAAAGCGATTCCAGAAACGATTGTCAGTGCTGATAAGCAATTTATCCGGCAATTTGTGGAAGCAAAGGGGGCTGGGGTTCTCAAACCACTGGGTAATAAAGCTGGCGAAGGAATTTTGTTTTTGCAATCAGGCGATCGCAATTTTAACTCTATTGTTGAACTCAGTACTCTCCAAGGTAAAGTGCCAGTAATGGTACAAACCTATTTACCGGAGGCAAAAGAAGGAGATAAACGAATCATCTTGCTCAATGGTGAACCAATTGGTGCCCTCAATCGCCTCTCTAGTGGAACTGATTTTCGCAATAATATGGCAACTGGTGGTACAGTCGCTCAAACCGAAATTACCCCAAGAGAGTATGAAATTTGTACCCAACTAGCCGAACGCTTACGCCAAGACGGCTTAATTTTTGTGGGTATTGACGTTATCGGTGGCTACCTAACTGAAGTTAACGTCACTAGTCCTACCGGCATTCGTGAGATTGACCGCCTAGATGGTACTCGCCTTGGTCATCAGGTTATTCAATGGATTGAACAGACACTAAAAATTCAAAAATAATTTACATTTATTTTTTTGTTTGATGTCCTATTCTCCAGCAAACAGACTTCTTTTGCACACTTGCGTAGGCTCGTTCCCTAAGCTACTTGTTTTAAGTAAATATATTTACTTATACGGAATATAAGTTTAGTGGATCGCGAGGGGTAGATGCATTCATTTCTATGATTGGCTGTGACGCTAGTGACGCTCGATGACTCGCTCTAAGCGTTCGCGTAGCGTCTCCCTTTGGGAGAAGACTCGCTAACACTGTGCTATCGGTGATGCATCCATAGTTGGGCAGGCATTCCTATTGTTTTGTTCTGAAAGCATAGCTGGACATGCAAGCCAGTAGACTCCTGCCCAAATTAATTCTATAAAGTAGCGTTGACAAGTTTTTTTACCAATTGGCAAAATTGGTATGGCAAAAGATTGCTTATTCCTGCCCTTGGTAAAACCCGGCTGGAAGTAGCAGATTTTATACAGCGTTTAGTCTGACCTGAGACTGCTAAGTTAATCTAAAATCCCAAATTTAAAATCTTTTAATTCCTTGGTGTACGTCGGTTTCTCAGAAAATCAGGTATATCTAATCCAGGTTTTTCTTTTGGTTCTGGAATTGGAGTTGGAGTTGGAGCTGAACTTGGAGTCGAGGTTGAGGGATTAACAGTGGGTTGCTGTGTTGTTGGACGCTTTGAAGTATTAGGTGCTACTCGAACGTTAGCCACGCTTTGTTGTACCGCAGCTTGCACTTCACCTGTAAATCCGGTGGCAATTACAGTAATTCTTACCTCACCTTGGAGCCTGTCATCAATTACAGCCCCAAAAATAATATTGGCGTTGGGATCGACTACCTCATAAATTGCTTCTGCGGCTGCATTTACTTCATGCAAAGTCAGGTCAGTACCACCTGTAATATTAAATACAACTCCTCTAGCGCCTTCAATAGAACACTCTAGTAATGGTGAAGAAATAGCCGCGATCGCAGCTTCTCTAGCTCTGGATTTTCCAGAGCTAACCCCTATTCCCATCAAAGCCGAACCTGCATCTGCCATCACAGCTCGAACATCAGCAAAGTCAACGTTTACCAAACCGGGGATGGTGATGATATCAGAAATACCTTGCACCCCTTGACGCAACACATCATCTGCATAGCGAAAAGCTTCTTGCACAGGTGTTTGTTCGGGGATCACTTCCAGCAGTTTGTTGTTGGGGATAATGATCAGTGTATCTACTCTACTTTTTAGTCCTTCAATACCTTGTTCCGCTTGACTGGTGCGGCGGCGTCCCTCAAAAACAAATGGACGTGTGACTACACCAACAGTTAGAGCGCCCATTTCTTTGGCCACTTCTGCCACGATTGGTGCTGCACCTGTCCCAGTACCACCCCCCATACCAGCAGTGATAAATACTAAATCTGCACCCTCTAAAGCCGTAGCAATTTCGTCCCGTGATTCCTCAGCTGCCTTTTGACCGATAGCAGGATTACCACCTGCTCCTAAACCCCGTGTTAGCTTCTGCCCAATTTGTAATCGACTTGGAGCGCCAGCTAAGGTAAGAGCTTGGGCATCAGTGTTAATTGACCAAAACTCTACCCCAGATACATCAGACTCGATCATGCGGTTAACAGCATTGCCACCGCCACCACCGACACCAATCACTTTGATGTTGGCGACCCGACCAGGAACAATCTCGCCAATTCGGCTATTTTCCGGAGAAATTTTCTTATTATCGTGATTTTGCCCGAAGTTCAGCCCAGAGTTGTTATTAAAGGGATTGGTCGAGTTAACTGCCAGAGAGAACCCTGGCTGTCCCGTAGATTGGGAATTTTTATAGTTAAGTCCTTGGTTATTATCAAGTGTCATTGGATTTGTGAAAGGGTAGATAAACGACTTTTTCAGGTGTTATTCACCTAATAGTCAACTTTAGTTTGACAATGCCACAATACTGTGGCGTTGTTCTTTATTGTTTTCACTACTGCCAAGCCTAACAGAATTGGCAGTGCGAAAATTTGCTATGGGATAAGCTTTTAACACAGCCGATCGCACAGCCAATTCTAGAGAAGTATACCTATATTTATCTAAAACTGACCTGTATAACTTCAACCAGACATTAATCTCTTCATTATTCTCAGCAGAGGGTATAACTTGTAAAGACACACTACAGCGTATCTTCTCTGCCTCAATAATAATATTGTTAATAGATTTCACCATTGGGGATGATTGCAACTTTAGACACAAAATTTACCTTCTACTTACTTATTCTTAAGGTTAAACTAAGCAAGAATTTACTTGTCAGACTATAGCTGATTAATTTGTTGTTTGGGTGGTCTCAATGGACACTTTATTGGAGCAATAGTCTATCCTACAAGAACACTCACTAGTGCGGTCAACAAATCAAGATTTCCTAAGAAGTTCGTCACCTAATAGGAATTACGGCACAGATTAGTCCAAACTTATTGCCCAGAAACAATGCTTACGCAACTTTGGGCGGTATCGTTACAGATTGAAACTTCGGTAAACTGTCTTTGGAAGTGTCCTCACACAAACCAAAGTCAGAGCCTTTTGCCTCTGCACTGGGATGGCGGCGTAAACCGTTCTCATCAGTACCCTCTGCTCACGAGTCTGAATCTGAATGAAAAGCTCAAGCAACTTTCTCTTTTTTGTACTGGGTTTAGTCAAAGAATATATGGACACAAGGCGTTTTACACGCCATAGACCATCATTAGATTGTCTGACATCTTGCACCCTACTATTAGATGTTAGGGTAACAATTGAGGGTCTGTTACTCCCAATGGAGATTTTATGATTGATCTTCTCATTTTAATTAGAAGTTAATGCCGATTTTCGGGCGATTTGCTGGAAAACTGAAAATAATAAATATATTTATCAGCATAAAGCTTCTTAATTTACTAAGAGCTATCAAAATAATAAACATACTAAATGTTTTTAGGGATTTTGGGAGTTAAGTTTTGGTCTTTTTGGTTCATTTGTACTAATGGAGATTCGGGATTTTTCAGATCAATATACTCTATTTGACCGGAATTGAATTTTGTTGCTAAATGGCGCATTTGGGCGAGTACCTTAATTTGTTCAGACAACTGGGGGCCTGGAACACCGAGATGCACATTTCCTAGTTCTGTTTTCAAAATTAAATTTGTTGGATTTTGGCAATCAATTTCCATGACTTTCACGAGACTTTGGCTGACAGCTTCATGAATTTGAGGCCAGTAGAGGCAGTATTGATTTGGCGAACCAATTACTCTGAGATTGGGTAGTTTCCTAGTGGGATTCAGTGATGTGTATTTTTCTAAAGGCATCCAGGCCCCACTTGCATCTAGCAAACCGATAGTTACTTTTTTGTTACTACGTGTTTGAGTTACTGCTACAGGTACTCGTTCTTGGATTTCAATGATTAATCCAGGAGGAAACAGGCGCCGTCTGACGATCGCTTGAGCAATAGTTGGTTGTTTCTTCAAAGAGTTAGCGATCGCTGACGGTTCAATCCGCCACAAAGACTGAGGGTAAGACAGCACCAACAATGACTGAGTTGTTTGATCCGACAGCAATTTATTCCCTGATTTCATCACTATTTGTTTGGGAGCCTTTAGCATCCACACCGGTTGGACTGCCACCCAGAACAATCCACCTGCCAAACCAGTAATGGCAAAGGTTCGCCAAATAGCTTGAATAATTCTCATCTGCCGCTGCCGACGCAATTTCTGACGACGCTGGGCTATATGCGTGCGGGAAACTGATATTATGCCAGCCATTCACACCCCTTTTTGATTGCAATCTAAATTCCTTGACAAGCTCGTATCATTATTAATTTCAGTAAACACTGTTGGCATCTTTTAGCCGCTCTCCTCAAGACTTTTTTTATTTTTAGTAACACTTTACAGTAACTGCACAATGATTATGGCGCTAGTAATTAGTCCTATTAAAGTTTCCGGTGTCCATTTTTAACTGACTGTAGTCTTTTTGACAAGTTATTTTTAAAGATTTTTCCTTAAAGATTACAAAATATTAATTGAGATGTGTAGGATTTTGCTTTCTTGACAAATAGAATGTGAAATGATACACAAGTATTCCTGGATCTCTGTATACCTTGCTATAATTCATACCAGTCACACCCATCAGCTATCTAAACTGAGAACCATGAAAATTTGTAGCTTTTTTTACTTAATTCCTCAGCCATATAATTTTGTTGCAGGTCGAACAGAAGGAAGAGATTGTCAAAACCTCAATGACAGGTGTAAAAAGGACAAATATGCTTAAGACCTGACAGGTCGAACGGTACCAATAAAAGATGAAATCCTTGCCAGGTATGGGTATAGAGGGTAGGGTGTAGGTTCGAAAAAAATCAAGAAAAGTAAAAATAAGGGCGAACATAAACAAATTTCTTTGCTACATAACGCTGGCGCGAACGTCACTATACCCCACACCCTACACCCCACACCCCAAAGCTTTGTAGATAATGGGTTTGCATTATCTTAGTGCCATTCACTATTAGGGTCAATTAAATCTCTACCATACTACTGACAGTAATCTGGCAACAAGCGCTGTCTTTTGCAAGACACTACTACCTTGTGAGTCAATCCTGTATCTACATCCTAGATAGGGATTTATTGTATAAAAAATCCAAACTAAGCTGCATCTACATAAACCTCTACATACATGAAAACGACATTAAATTTGTCACGTTTTTATAAAGCATGTAACCCTAGCTACACGCTAAATATAAGTAACGTACTAGATCGGCAGTATTACATAGATTTTGCTGATGTACGTGGTTGCAAGATTGTCGAAGAATTGCAACGAACTATCATTCGGATTTCTCCTGATGAGCCAACCTGTCAGTTATTTACGGGTCATATCGGCTGCGGTAAGTCAACGGAATTGCAGCGCCTTAAGACAGAACTAGAATTGGCAGGATTTCATGTGGTTTATTTTGAGTCTAGTCAAGACTTAGATATGGCGGATATTGATATCAGCGATATTTTGCTGAGTGTAGCCCGTCAAGTCAGTGCCAGTTTAGAAAGTATTAGCATCAAACTCAAACCTGGTTACTTTACTAATTTGTTTAAAGAAGTAGGCGATTTTTTGCAAAGCCCCATAGAGCTTTCTGGACAAGCAGAGTTGTCCTTGGGTATTGCCAAAATTACCGCCAAAACCAAAGATAGCACCCAGATGCGGAATCAACTAAGACAATATCTGGAACCGCGAACCAATAGTATTTTGCAAGCGATTAACGAAGAGATTTTAGAAAAGGCTGTTGAACAGCTAAAGCTCAGGGGTCAAAAAGGACTGGTAGTGATTGTAGATAATTTGGATCGAGTGGATATGCGTCCCTTAGCATCCGGGCGATCGCAACCAGAATATCTCTTTATTGACCGAGGCGAACAGTTACGGCGACTTAAATGCCACCTAGTTTACACAATTCCCTTAACGTTAATTTTCTCCAATGAGTATGAGACACTGAAAAATCGTCTGGGGGGAGGGATTGCACCAAAAGTACTGCCGATGGTATTAGTCCGGCAAAGAGATGGCAGTGACTACGAACCAGGAATGTCACTAGTACGCCAGTTAGTTCTAGCTAGAGCTTTTCCAGAAGTTCCTTTGAATAGCAGACTTTTATTAATTACAGAATTATTCGATCACTCCCAAACCTTGGATCGTCTATGCCGCGTTAGTGGTGGTCACATTCGTAACTTATTGGGCTTACTTTATAGCTGCCTGCAACGACAAGATCCGCCTTTTTCTAGAGATTGCTTAGAAGCCGTGATTAAGGACTACCGCGACGATCTGCTATTAGCTATTGATGAGTCCCAGTGGGAATTATTGTTTGAAGTAGTACAGCAGCAGAGAGTTAAAGGTGAGTCTGACTATCAGAGCTTACTAAGAAGCATGTATCTGTTTGAATATCGCGATCCTACGGGGCGCTGGTTTGGCATCAGTCCAGCCTTGGCTGAAACGGAAAAAGTTTTAGCTTGGCAACAAAACAAGTAACAGTCAATTGTCATTTGTCATTGGTCATTAGTTCACTAACAAATGACCAATGCCCTATATCCAATACCTAATGTCCAGCCCCATATCCAATGACTAATGACAAACAGCTACGCGTCTACACCAAAGAAAATCAACATACTTTGCAAAGATTGATTAGAGCGGTCGCACTTTCCGAAGGTCAATTTGCTCTGATTTTAGTTCGATGCAACTATGGGCGATTACGTGAGCAAATGTTAGAGAATATTCGCTCGATCGCTAAAGAAATTAATATCAAAGAAATCGTTCTCAATCCATCGACTACTTCTTTACACAGTACAATAATCTCAGAACTATCTTTAGACAATCCTGCCGTCCTTACAGACACTTTACCGTCTGCTGTAATGATTTTCGGTATTGAGTCAACTACCGACCTGGAAAACTTACTTACAGGTATCAACCAAGCACGAGATATCTATGCTGCCACTTTTCCATTTCCAGTGGTGTTGTGGCTACAGGATGAAGTAGCATCATTGCTTTCAAAATTAGCACCTGATTTCAAAAGCTGGGCTGCAACCACGATTAAATTTGAAATGGCCAAAGCAGATTTAATTGCTTTGATCTCTCAAGAGGAAGAATCTCTATTTGCCAAAGTTTTAGAAGCAGGTGCTGAAACGTTTTTATCTAATGCCTTCCTAGATTTAGATCCTAAGTCGCAACACCGCCACGAAATAGAATCAGCCCGTAATGATTTACTACGCCTGTATGGCGTTAAATTAACACCAGGATTAGAAGCTAGTTTAGAGTTTGTATTGGGGCGAGATAAATACGCCAACGATCAAATTAATGGTGCTTTAGCCAATTATCAAAGAAGCCTAGCATTATGGCAGCAGGAAGCGAGGAGAGTAGCAGAGTGGGAGAGTAATTCTTCTTTGCCTCTCTCATGTCCTCAACCTATACCCTCCTCATCTTTACTCAAGCAAGCAATAGTACTATTCCACCTGGGGCTTTGTTATCACCGAATGGCAGACTTATACCAAAATACTAGTAGCTATTGCGAACATGCTCTGTCGTGGTTTAAACAATGCTTGGAGCTATTGGAGGAGGTACAAAGAGAAGACTTAGTTGCTAAATTCATTTTGCCTGCTTGTGAAATGCTGCAACGCTTACAAGCCTGGGATGACTTAAAAGAATTAGCTCAAAAGTCATTACATCTACATAAAACTTATGGAACTCCCGCACAAGTTGCTCAAAATTATGGTTTTTTGGCAAATGTGGCAGCTTCAGAATCGAATTGGGTACTGGCTCATGAATTAGCAAATACAGCACTTTCTATCTCCGAAGAAGTAACACAGGTTTCTCTGCGAGACGCTTTGCGAAGACGACAACAAGAAAGTTGGTATCTTCTCTTGCTAGCACGCACACAACGGCATTTGGGTGAGTGCGAGGAAGCTATCAATAACTTGGAATGGGCGAGGGTAGTTTGTGAGCTACAACATCAGCCATTACTTTACTTAGAGATTTTAGAGGAACTGCGATCGCTTTACTTTTTTGAATGTCATAACTATACAGAAGCCTTTAAGCTGAAGCAAGAAAAAATTAAAATAGAACATCAGTATGGCTTTCGTGCCTTTATCGGAGCAAGTCAATTACAGCCACAACGCCCCAGAATTAACCCAGTACTAGAACCTCACAAAATACCGTTTATTCCTGAAGAAATTGCTCAAGAAATATCTGCTTCTGGACGGCAACAAGATGTCAATCGCTTAATTGAAAGAATTGCCCGCGCTGACTACAAACTCACAGTTATTTATGGGCCATCAGGTGTCGGTAAAAGTTCAATTCTCAAAGCTGGTTTAGTCCCAGCACTCAAGGGAAAAGTTATCGGTGAACGCATTCCTATACCGATTGTTTTGTCTGTTTATACTGATTGGATAACAATTTTAAGCAGCAGTATTAACCAAGCACTAGCATACACAGGAATATCGGTTAATATTGACTCTACACCCACCATAATACTAGAAAGAATTCGCCTAGCATGTGAGCGCAATTATACAATAGTTATCATATTAGACCAGTTTGAAGAATTTTTCTTTGTTAGTAATCCTCCTACACAAAGAATAGAATTTTATAAATTTTTTAGTGAATGTTTAAATATCTCTTATGTAAAAATTATTCTCTCATTACGAGAAGATTATTTACATCATTTATTAGAGTTTGAACGTTTGAGCCAGAAAAATAGTACTGGCTTATATGATTTAGGAGTAATTAATAAAAATATTCTTGATAAGGACATTCGCTACTATTTAGGGAAATTCTCTAGCCGAGATGCCAAAGCCATAATTCACAGTCTTACTCAACGTTCACATTATGAACTAAGTGAAGAATTAATTAACCGATTAGTTCAGGATTTGACAGGAGAACTAGATGAAGTACATCCAATTGAATTACAAATAGTCGGCGCTCAACTACAAATAGAAAACATTACGACCCTGGCAGAATATAAGCTTTGTGGTGGCTCGGCCAAATTGGTGGAACGCTGGTTGGGGGAAGTTATCAAAGACTGCGGTCAGGAGAACGAAGAGTTAAGTTGGAAATTATTATTTGAGTTAACAGATGAAAAGGGGACGCGACCTTTAAAAACTAAAGCTGATTTAGCGGCTGCATTAGTGAATAATTATGATATAGATACGATATCAAGCTTTGACAAAGTTGGAGAACTGATCTTAGAAATATTGGTGGGTTCAGGCTTGGTATTGCGAGTCAGAGAAGAATTAGGCGATCGCTACCAGTTGGTTCACGATTATTTAGTTGAACCAATTCGTCAAAAGAACAACTATGGTATGCTCGCCGAATTAGAAAAAATCAAACTTGAAAAAACTAGAGCGGAAGCAGCCCAACAACTTAGTCAAAAGCAACTAAATTTGGTATTGCAACGACGACTGCGGGAAGCACGGATAGCAGGTGCAATCCTAGCAATTATGGGGGGAACAATCGCAGCGTTATGGTGGCAAGCCGACTTACAAAAAAGAGCAGCAGTCCGCCAAACTTTACGAGCTGAACGCAGTGAAACCAACTTGAATATTGGTGTCATCACTGCTGCTAGCGAAGCTCTGTTTGCATCTAATAAAGAATTTGATGCCCTATTGGAAAGTTTGCGGGCTTGGAGAGGACTTAAACAAGCAGATGGAGTTGAACCAGATACACGAATGCGGGTGGTAACAGCCTTGCAACAGGCAGTTTATGGGGTAACGGAGGTTAACCGTTTGGAAGGGCACACTGATATTGTCTGGGGAGTAACTTTCAGCCCAGATGGTCAGTTGATAGCATCAGGTAGCCGAGATCAGACGGTAAAACTTTGGCATCCTGACGGTACTTTACTCCAAACCCTCAAAGGTCACACTGATGCTGTTACCTGTGTAAGTTTCAGCCCAGATGGTCAAACCCTAGCCTCTGCCAGCCTCGACAAAACAGTGAAAATCTGGCGCAAAAACTCGGTTACAGGTGAATTTGACCCCAAACCATATAAAACTCTCAAAGGACATAAAGATTGGGTTTACAGCGTTAACTTTAGTCCTGATGGCGAGTTGTTAGCTACTGGTAGTAAGGATAAAACCGTAAAACTCTGGCGCAAAGACGGTAGCTTAGTAAAAATACTGAGAGGACATCGGGGGTGGGTTAACTGGGTAAACTTCAGTCCTGATGGTCAATTCATCGCCTCAGCTAGCGACGACAAAACAGTGAAAATCTGGCGGCGGGACGGTAGCCTTGTTACAACTTTGCGGGGACATAAGCAAGGCGTGATTGTGTCTATTTTCAGCCCAGACAGTAAATTCCTGGCATCAGCAGGTCGAGATAAGACAGTGAAACTTTGGCGGCGGGAGAGTAGCAACACTAAAGACGGTTTTGACTTTTTTCCTTACAAAACTTTACGGCAGCATAACGGTACAGTGTGGAGTTTGAGCTTTAGTTCGGATAGTAAAAAGTTTGCTTCCGCAGGCGAAGACAATACCATAAACCTCTGGAGTATCACTGGTAATTTACTCAAAACCTTCAAAGGACACAGTGATGCTGTCGTTAGCATCGCTTTCAGTCCAAAAAACAAATTGTTAGCTTCAGGAAGTTTCGACAAAAGCGTGAAACTATGGAGTTTAGATGCTCCAAGACCGTCTATGCTTCAAGGGCATCGAGATCGAGTTTTGAGCGTTGCTTGGAGTCCCGACGGTCAGATGCTAGCTTCTGGTAGTAGCGATCGCACTGTTAAACTTTGGCAACGGTATACCAGTAATGGCGAGGTCAAAACCCGACTTTACAAAACTTTGGTGGGACACACAAATAAAGTTCCTAGTGTCAGTTTTGACCCAAAAGGTAAAATGCTGGCTTCAGGAAGTTATGACAAAACAGTGAAACTTTGGCGGCTTGACGGTACTTTAATCATGACTCTCCACGGACATAGCGATAGTGTCATGAGCGTCAATTTCAGCCCTGATGGTCAGTTTTTAGCATCAGCTAGCAAAGATAAAACAGTGAAACTTTGGAACCGTGAGGGCAAGTTGCTCAAAACCTTAGTGGGACATCAGGGTTGGGTGAATAGCGTCAATTTCAGCCCTGATGGTCACGTTTTAGCCTCTGCCAGTGACGATCAAACAGTGAAACTTTGGCGGCGGGATGGTACTTTGCTCAAAACTTTCTCGCCTCATGATAGCTGGGTATTGGGTGTCAGCTTTAGTCCTACTGACGAATTGCTGGCTTCTGCTAGCTGGGATAACACCGTGAAACTGTGGCGACGGGATGGGACGTTATTAAAAACTTTATTAAAAGGGTACAGTGATAGCGTCAATGCCGTGACTTTCAGCCCAAATGGTGAATTACTAGCCGCCGCCAGTTGGGACAGTACAGTGAAACTCTGGAGCCGTGATGGCAAATTAATTAAAAGTCTCAATGGGCATCGCGCTCCGGTATTAAGTGTGAGTTTTAGCCCAGATGGTCAAACACTAGCATCAGCTAGTGATGACAACACGATAATTCTGTGGAATTTACATCTTGATGATCTGCTTGTTCGTGGTTGCAATTGGGTGGGTGATTACCTTAAGCACAACCACAATCTTGAGGAGCGCGATCGCTTTCTTTGTGATGGGATAACCCGTACAAATCCTTTTTAATTAAGAATTATAAATTAGGTTGAAGCCTCAATGAGCAACCGCTCTTGGTTTAGCGGTTGATGAGGCGACCAGAGTTATTAATTCAGAGCTAGAAATAAATTTCGAGCTAATCAGCCAAAGGAGCGATCGCTCTCCAAAAGTTCATGGCTATTTTCTTCGGGAGCCTCTTGTGGCAAATTCGCTAAAAAGGCTTGTAGCCTCATACGCTCAATATAGGGCCAGCCTCCCTCAGACTCAATATCTTTCAGCAGTGAGTAAAGTTGGCGACGGTTAACAGGCAAACTCTCTTGAAAAACCCCATCCCGGATCTCTCGGTGTAACTGCTCTAATTGCCGCAGCAAAGCCAAAAGAGCTACAGTATCGCCTTTACAAGCTGTAGCGGCATCATACACTACAGTTGCGATCGCTTGCAGTTTACCAGACAACTTCTCTGATTCAATATTTTTGTGATCCTTCATGCCACCTTTTCCGTATAAATGAGATCAACTCAAATTTACCGGAGATTTTTAATTTTCCCTAGTTTGTCAGTTGTCTCCCTGTTATCGCATCTCCTCACTTACCCTAGTTAGAGGTGAATATAACTAGATTTGTATCTTTATCAAAAGCAATTGCGATCACTCCAAAAAGAGCGTAGTAATCTTTAGCATAGGCTTTACAGAAGCTAGATGCGATCGGTACGAGACTTTCTTGGATTTTGAGAACTTTGATTTTGAGTTAAAAAAAATCGTATGATCTGGCTGATTTACCCATCTAACAATGGGCTGTATGTAGTGGCGTCACATACATGATACAAAAAGACTTGGGCGACGCCGCTTTTGCGATAAGCAAAAGCAAAGTGCGAAGCAGACACCCCTGTTCGCATTTTTCAAGGCACAAGCATTTATGCTTCTCTGTGTGAGGCTTAATCATACACTCGCCCAACTCTAAACAAATGCCACCAACAGTAAAACTGCTGGTTTTTTGCTCCCCTAGTGACACACATCCAAAATGGATGCAGTGTGCTACTTAGTCTGGAATTTACACCCCAAGCTCAAGAGAGCGATACGTTTAACTACGTTTAGCAGAGAAAAGTTTGAGCAGCGTCTGATAACTAGACACCCGAACACTTGCTTTAACTCTCTTAATCAGAGCAAAGCCGTGTCCGAACAAAGGTAGCTTTTCGCAGAGTAGCGGCTTCTCATCAGAGATCAAAGCTTCGATGCAGTTTTACAACTTAGATATTAATTTTTGAGATTGAGGTTGACCATGAGGTATCGCGCTTTAATTGTTGCATTCTTGGCTTTGTGCCTGGGGCTAATAACCGCTTGTAGTGATGCTCCTGCTAGCAGTAGTGGTAGAGATGTACTCACTTACGATCAAATTCGCGGCACTGGCTTGGCGAACAAATGCCCCCAACTAGCAGAAACAAGCCGTGGTTCCCTTCCCATTGATTCTAGTCAGTCTTATACCATCAAAGAACTTTGCTTGGAACCAACTAGCTTCTTCATTAAAGAAGAACCTGCTAATAAAAGGCAAGAAGCAGAATTTGTTGCTGGCAAATTGTTGACCAGATACACTTCCACCATTGACCAGGTGCAAGGTAATCTAAAAGTCAACGCAGATAACAGCCTGACCTTTACGGAAACTGATGGTCTTGACTTCCAAGCCATCACTGTGCAACTTCCTGGTGGTGAGCGAGTACCTTTCCTCTTCACCATCAAAAATTTGGTTGCTCAAAGCCAACCCAGCTTGACCAGTATTAACACCTCTACGGACTTTGAAGGCAGCTTTAAAGTTCCTTCCTATCGTGGTGCTGCCTTCCTAGATCCCAAAGGTCGTGGTGTCGTCAGTGGCTATGATAATGCCGTAGCTCTCCCTGCCCAAGCAGATGATGAAGAACTTACCCGCACTAATGTCAAACGTGCTGAAAATCTCAATGGCAAGATTTCTCTACAAATCGCCAAAATAGACAGTTCTAGCGGTGAAATTGCTGGCACTTTCGAGAGCGAACAGCCATCTGATACAGATTTAGGTGCTGGCGAACCTAAAGAAGTCAAGATTCGTGGTCTATTTTATGCACGGGTTGAATCGGCTCGTGGCTAAATCCTCGAAAGTAAGGCAACTGACTGGCACTCAAAACGACAATTCTGTAAGTATTCAGACTTGATCGCAAAAGTTAAACTATCCACCCTCTTTAAAAAAGAGGGTGGATAGATTTTTTACAAAAATGGCGAAAAGTTAAATCTGAGTAAAATTGGGGTCAAAATAGCCCCGGTAATTGGGAAAATTTTTATCCCTCAGTCTTATGGATCACTTTATTCATCCCTTTAACCTTTTCCCTTTCATTAAAACACTATAGACTTAAGTGCAAAAAAGGGTGAGACGCCCTTTTTTTATTGCCTTGCGTAAATATACATAAGATTTTTTTAAATTATTTAGTAATTTTTAACTATTGGATAAATCTCAGTTTCATGAGTACGTAATTTTACTGTAAATCCAACTTTTGCTCATCAAACAAAAGCTCGACTACTATTGTTTCGTTTATCTAAATTAACTTCATAACTAATTAATTCAAGTTAAGTACAATCTCGGTTTGATATTTAGTGATTAATTTTATATTTTATTTCTATGTGGTTCTAAAAAAGCTACAGGACATACCAAAGATAAATAACCAACTAAATAACGATTTCGCCCATTTAAATTTTGCTCGATTGTCAAGTAGCTTATGGAATTTTGATAAAAACTCTTTATTATCTACCATAGTATTTGCTAGGAAATATATCGCAATATTTCATTTGATATTGTGCGATCGCAGCTGAATTTAAAAAGCGAATAATTGATTCTTTATTTGCTCAATAAACCCGGTGCTATGCCTACCACAGTCACCAATGAACTAAAGCACGAAATTTGGCAGTTGTTGCGAGAATATCAGCAATCTCCGTCAGAAAATATCCGCAATCAACTGGTAAAACTCAATTTTGGACTTGTGAGAAAAGAAGCTCACTATTGGACAAATCAATGTCATGAAACCTATGATGATTTGCTCCAGGTTGGATGTTTGGGTTTAATCAGAGCTATTGAAAGATTTGAAATTTCCAAGGGACATGCCTTCAGTTCCTACGCTCTTCCCTATATTCGGGGTGAAATTCAACACTATCTCCGAGATAAAGGTGTCACCGTGCGAATTCCTCGGAGATGGTTAGCGCTCCAACAGCAAGCTATAGGAGTATCACGTTCTTGGCGTGAAAAACACAATCGTCAACCAACTGACTCGGAATTAGCAGCAGCACTGGAAATTTCTCCAAACGAATGGCAAGAAATTAAATTAGCATGGGTCAATCGCGCTCCCTTGAGTCTTGATGTGCCAATCCAAGATGGAGAAGAAGGTTCTACCTGCTTGGGAGAATTGGTTCCAGATCCTCACTATCGCAGTTTTCAACTGGCACAAGAAGACCAACTTCGCTTACAACAAGCGTTGGTTCAGCTAGAAAAACGCACCCGCGATGTGTTGGAATGTGTGTTTTTGCAAGATTTGACCCAAAAACAAGTTGCAGAACATCTGGGCATCAGTGTAGTAACAGTTTCCCGTCGAGTCAAGAAAGGACTAGATTTGATGAAAGAGCTTATGGGTGTGGCAGAAGATTGACTGCAAACAAATAACAAACCGCAGTTATACTGCGTGTGTAGTGCTAAAAATAACCCTTGAAATGTAAAAAATTAGGTTATAAAGGGAACATACTTTGCCTTTTATCCAAATTTTAGGCATGTTGATTTCCACTTTTCAATTTTCCAATGGCTTTTGAGAAAGGCTCATGGGCATAACTTCAAAAATTACAATTGCAGCTATTCTAGCTTTGGCGATCGCCGGATGTGCTTCTGAAGATACACAACAAGCCATCAATCCTGTGCCAATTCCCAAAATAGCAAAACAGTCGCCACCAGCGGCTCAATCTTTTAAGAATCCAGTGATACCGGCCAAACAGGTCTCACAAGTTAATCTTGCATCTGTTAACTTGATTCAATCCACTAATGCTACAGAGCGGACACGGGAACTTGTGGTATCAAAAGATCGAAGCGATCCTTTTGCACAACTTTTTGGGCAGACTGTTCCCGGAATGTCTAAAACATCTGGAAGACCAGTTCCCGTGGTTCCTAAGCTACCTACTGCATCACTAGCAGTACGAAAACTTCCAACACGCAGCATCGCTTTAAATCCAAAGAAAAACAACGTTTCTTCTCTACCAAAAAATTCTCTACCAAAAAAAGTCAATCCTACCTTGACTTCAGTGTTGCCTAAAGTTTTGCCTCAAGTTGTCCCTAACCCCACTTTAGTCTCTGTATTGCCACCGCCAGCACAGCCTGAGTTAGCAATGGCAGTGGTTGTGACTGGTGTAGTGCTAATTAGTAAAGAACCACAGGCAATTATCAAAGTACCCGATGAGCCGACAAGTCGGTATGTACAGGCGGGACAGCGATTAGCAAATGGCGTACTAATTAAACGTATTGAAATGAATCAGGGCTACAACCCCATCGTGATTTTGGAACAATATGGTATTGAAGTTGCCAAAATGGTAGGGGAAGGGACTGTCAAATCAACGTCGTCAGCGGCATCTGCTAGCGGCAATGCTATTTCAGTGACAACGCCCCCCCAAAATACCTTTAATGTGGGAGCTTCATAAAGATGGAGACTAAGGAAAAAGTTGAATTCGCTGGTTTGCCTTTAGCTGTTTATAGAGAAATAGCAGTTCATTTACGTCAAGTCGAAGGGGTGGAAGTGGATTTAATTCCCCAGTCATCCCAACAGTTTGATTACAATCAAAGTCAAATTGCTGGCTTGAGCCTTTCGTGGACACCAAACTCTAGCTTAGAAAATCGGCAACGAGTTAACCAGATTTTGGCTTATTATCAAAATCGCTATATGAATCCTATTTGATTTTTTGATTTGTGAGAATTGCAACCCGCAGAACCCCGATTTATTAAAGAAGTCGGGGTTCTTGTTGTTCACGAATCATTCTGAAGTTCATTCCACAGAGCAGCGATGTCTCCGACGGGCTACGCCTACGCAGTAAGCATGATTTAACATAGGTTCATAAAGAATACTGTCTAACGACCTCACAACACGCAGCAACGTGAGGATTTCAAAAAGCAACGTTATGATAATTAATGCATTAATCGAGCTTGGGTCTAATAATAAATAAGTTGGCACAAATAAACCTCCAGAGTACGGAGATGATTAATTGCCTCTGTACAGCAGTCAAAAACCATTGCCCTTGACTGTATATTTAGGTGCTACGTCCAAGCAAAATCAGCCGTTGTACAAATAAATTTCCATAAGGATAATTCAAGTGACTAGGACTAATTCAGACTTTCTTTCTTCCAGCGATCCGGCGATCGCAGGGTTAATCAACGACGAACTACAGCGTCAGCGAGATCACTTAGAGTTGATTGCTAGTGAAAACTTTACGTCTGCTGCTGTACTGGCGGCTCAAGGTTCGGTACTGACAAATAAATATGCTGAGGGTTTACCTGGCAAACGCTACTATGGCGGTTGTGAGTTTATCGACAAAATCGAGCAACTAGCGATCAATCGCGCTAAACAGATATTTGGGGCTACTCATGCGAATGTGCAACCCCATTCTGGCGCACAAGCCAATTTTGCTGTGTTCCTATCACTCCTAGAACCAGGGGACAAAATTATGGGAATGGATTTGTCTCATGGTGGACATCTTACCCACGGTTCCCCTGTCAATTTCTCAGGTAAGTGGTTCCAAGTTAGCCACTACGGTGTCAGTCAAGAAACAGAACAACTTGACTACGATCAAATTCGCGAGCTGGCGCTGAGGGAGCGTCCTAAGCTCTTGATTTGTGGTTATTCGGCTTATCCCCGTGTAATTGACTTTGAAAAGTTCCGTAGTATTGCTGATGAAATCGGCGCTTACTTACTTGCCGATATTGCTCACATTGCTGGTTTAGTTGCCACTGGTCTTCATCCCGATCCCATTCCTCACTGTCACGTAGTAACAACAACTACCCATAAGACTCTACGCGGCCCTAGAGGTGGTTTAATCTTGACTAACGACGCAGAACTAGGTAAAAAGCTAGATAAATCTGTTTTTCCTGGCAGCCAAGGCGGGCCATTAGAACACGTTATTGCTGGTAAAGCAGTAGCTTTTGGAGAAGCCCTCAAGCCTGAGTTTAAAACTTATTCTGCCCAAGTGATTGAAAATGCTTGTGCTTTAGCCGAACAGCTCCAAAGCCGTGGTTTAAAGTTAGTATCTAACGGCACTGACAATCATTTAATCTTGGTAGATTTACGCTCTGTAAGTCTAACTGGTAAGCAGGCAGATCAGTTAGTCAGTACTGTGAATATTACTGCTAACAAGAATACTATTCCCTTTGATCCGCAATCGCCATTTGTTACCAGTGGTCTGAGGTTAGGTTCGCCAGCAATGACCACACGGGGCTTAGGAGTAGCAGAATTTACTGAGATTGCCAATATTATTAGCGATCGCTTACTTTCTCCAGATTCCGACGTAGTAACCCAAGATTGTCGTCAACGGGTAGCGGCATTGTGCGATCGCTTCCCCTTATATGCTCACCTGGAAATTCCTGTACCAGCATTAGCCTGACATTATAGTTAGGAGTTAAGAGTAATGAGTTTTAAGTTTTTAACTCCTAACTTCTAACTCCTAACTCCTCACTTCCTACTATTCCTTCCAATGAGTGCAGAAATTATTTGTGTTGGTACTGAACTGCTGTTAGGAGATATCCTCAACGGCAATGCTCAATTTTTGGCGCAACAATTAGCGCAACTCGGAATTCCCCACTACTATCAAACAGTAGTTGGGGATAATCCAGAACGGTTGAAGCAAGTTATAGAAATTGCTATTTCCAGAGCGCAAATTCTCATTTTCACTGGTGGACTCGGCCCCACACCAGATGATCTCACCTGCGAAACCATCGCCGATTTTTTTAAAGTCCCGTTGGTAGAAAACCCAGAAATCATCGAAGATATAACCCAGAAATTCGCCCAACGAGGTCGGATTATGTCACCAAGTAACCGCAAACAGGCTTTGATTCCCCAAGGTGCAGAAATTCTCCCCAACCCCACAGGAACAGCACCCGGTATCGTTTGGCAACCCCGTCCTGAAATCACGATTTTTACCTTTCCCGGTGTTCCCAGTGAAATGTACCCAATGTGGGAAGAAACAGCCGTCCCCTTTCTCAAAAGTCAAGGTTGGGGCAAAGAAATTATTTACAGCCGAAGTTTAAAGTTTTGGGGTATTGGTGAATCTGCTTTGGCAGAAAAAGTTGCTTCTTATTTGAAGTTACCAAATCCCACAGTAGCCCCTTATGCAGGTAAAGGGGAAGTAAGATTGCGAGTTTCTGCTAAAGCCACTTCTGAAGCAGCCGCAGAAGAACTAATTGCGCCCATTGAGAAACAACTTAAAGAAATTGCCGGACTAGATTTTTACGGCGTTAATAATGATACTCTTGCTTCCGTGGTCGGTGAGTTATTGCGGGCATCAGAAGAAACGCTTTCAGTGGCAGAATCTTGTACTGGTGGCGGTTTAGGGCAAATGTTGACCGAAATTTCTGGGAGTTCTGATTACTTTTGGGGTGGAGTAATTTCTTATGACAATTCGGTAAAGGTTAAGCTGCTGGAGGTTAACCAGGAAGATTTAGATAAATTTGGGGCGGTAAGTGCGATCGTTGCAGAGCAAATGGCTGTTGGAGTCAAAACCCGCCTTGCAACAACTTGGGGATTGAGTATTACTGGTATTGCTGGCCCAACCGGAGGGACAGATACTAAGCCAGTAGGTTTAGTTTACGTTGGTTTAGCTGGGCCAAAGGATGAAGTAGCAAGTTTTGAATATCAGTTTGGTACAGTGCGAGGTCGAGCTTTAATTCGTCATGTCAGTGCGAATGCAGCACTGGATAATCTGCGACGCAATTTGTTGACGAAGTAGGAGGTCTATTACGTTTGTCATACAAGTTGTATGACAAACGAACCTATTGAAAATCTGATGTTATTTAAAAAAACTCAATTACGAATTACGAATTACGAATTATCCAAGTATGAGCAAAACTCCCATCCTTCAACCAAATCACTCATACACTTTCAGAAGCTATTTTGAATCGTGTTCCTGCTGACATAGACGACTTGCTTCGGATTTTGGTGGCAATACTGAGCTAATACTGGCATATTTGATGGGCACTAGCCACAGAAGATTAATTGAGGTTATTCTTTCTTAATTTATTATCTAATTGGTAAACGCGTAATATTTCTATCTGCTAAAGCGGTTTTGGAGCTACAGAGAAAATGAATTTCTTATTAAGAGCTATTCTGTTGCTAATTAATTTAGGAACAGGAGGTTATTTTATTCTAGCTAATCCTCTAAAATTTTCCGACCAAACATCAACTAAACTTACTTTTCATATTCGACCAAAAGTATTTCTAGGTATGGGACTACTTTTGAGTCAGTTTATAGTTTACTTTTTATTTAGTACTTTGATGTTTGCACCTATTACACAACTTGTTTGTAATCGTTCTACAAACAATATAGCTATTTCAAATAATAATTTAAGTACAACACAAAATACTCTAACAGTCGGATGTAAATTAACAAACAATGATTGGTTTGGTCAAGAAAAAAGTCAAATAATAGTTTATGAGTTACTAGAGGCTAAATTGGAAACTACAATTGAAACTGATAGTCAGGCTAAACCTACTAAACCTAATTATTATATGAGATTTTGCTATTGAATAATACAGATAAATTTCCTTTTACACCCGTTAAATACCCAAAAATCAAATTTGAAGAATTGCAATCAATAGTATTAAAAATTAATAATTTTTTGACAAATCCAGCAGAGAAGAATTTAGCAGTTAAACTTGATGATAGCTTAGTTGGTTACATTTACTTTATCATTGCTATATTTTGTGAAATATTAGCGTTGTTAATAGCAGGGGCAGGCTTATTTATCACTTGTAACCTTGATAAAGAAGCAAATATTGTAAAACTTAGTCGTTACAGGTGGTTTGGAACGTTAGGAAAAACAGTTTTTCAATATTCTTTGAACGAAATTACTGATGTTAAGCTTGAACAGATTGATACTAGTATAGATGAATACTTTTTTCGGGTTATTTTAGTACTAGAATCGGGTGATAATCTACCATTAACGCCTAATTATACTTCAAATTATATAAATGGAGATTCTATAGTTAGAGTAACTAAAGATTTTCTGGAACTAAAATATAAAGATAGTGCTAGCATTCAGATTACTTAATACAATCAGTAATATTTGACACAGTTAACTTCTAACTATCAGTCATTCTATACCTATCCATCAGCACAATTCATTAAGGATCGCTTGCTGTATTCTTTAGAGTTTGTTACAAAAGTACAAAGAACTTCTAGAGACCCAAAACCACATGTTCCTACTTTCTCTAATGCGAATATAAAAAACTTTAGTAATAAATTATACATCTAATTATAAGTCATCAGTCATTCTATACCTATCCATCAGCACAATTAATCACGGGATCGCTTGCTGTATTCTTCACGATTTGTTACAAAAGTACAAAGAACTTCTAGAGACCCAAAACCACATGTTCGGCGGACTTACTGGTTTACAAGATCCTAAAGGCACAGATTGGGGAGAGCGGATGCTCAACACGGTCGCCAGCCAAACGATTCGCCACCTGTTTACCCAAAGCGAGTCAGTAGAAGTCTTTGTGCGCTGCTACCCCTCCAGCAAGCTCTTGCAAGGCAGCATTGATAGCTTCAAAATGAGCGGTCGTGGCTTGGTGATTCGGAAAGATTTCGCGGTTGAGGAAATGTCGTTTGAAACTGATGCGGTGGCTATTGACTTCGGCTCAGTTTTAAAGGGCAAACTTAGTCTTAAGCAACCCACTCAAGCGATCGCTCAAGTCATATTATCAGAAGCAGGTATAAACCAAGCCTTTAATGCGGAACTGGTGAAAAAGCGCTTGCTTAATCTTACCGTGCCATCACTGACAGAATTATCTGGCGGTGAACCAGTTTCCTTTACGGATGTTCAGATACAGCTATTGCCAGAAAATCGCTTACAGCTTGTAGCAAAAGCAGATTTAAACAATGGCGAACTCGTACCCCTAAGCATGATTTTAACTATAGGTATTGAAAGGCGGCGGCGAGTTTCCTTCAAAGATCCGAAAATTCAACTTGACCAAGTGCCAGAAGCACAACGGGAAATCTCGCAAACCTTGAGCGTAGCACTGGTAGAAATTTTAGATAATATGGTCGATTTGGATCGTTTTGACCTTGATGGAGTGAAAATGCGCCTCAACCGATTAGAAACTGAAGGTCAAAAAATTATTTTCAGTGGATATGCTGAAATTGAACGTATTCCGCATAGCGCTTAATATGATAGTTTCACGCAAATAAGGCAAGTAAAATTTTTTAATGTAAGTTCGTCTAACCTCTCTTACCTTGAACTAAAGTCCAAGTCTGTCCCTTTCCGAGTCGGCGAGGGACAATTTTACGTAGTCAAGATTCAGCTAATCAGACGGACACTATTATGAATAAGCAGTCGAATTCAGGTTTTTTTAGCATTTTTGTGCGAAGCGCTAAAACAAAATTAAATACCGCCTAGAACTATCTAGGCGGTATTGTAAATCTTTCAGTTTTTAAAAGAGTTGGAGTTAGGAATTATGGATTATAAATTGCAAGCAATTCTTATCCATTATTGATTGTTCATCACTTTTTATCTTCCCACACCTACATATTGGAATCCTGCACGTATCAGTGTTTCGGGGTCAAGGAAGTTACGACCATCGATGATAACGGGGTGAGCCATTAGTTTCGCCATCTTCACATAGTCCAGAGTGCTGAACTGCTGCCATTCGGTGACGAGTACTAAAGCATCGCAGCCATCAGCTAGTCTTTCGGCATCGGTTTCTACTAACACCCCAGAAAGACCATGACGCATACCTGTTTGGGAAATAATGGGGTCGTAGGCTTTGACTTTGGCTCCTAGTCGGTTTAGCTGCTCAATTAAAATTAGGGCTGGAGCATCGCGCAAATCGTCGGTATCGGGCTTAAAAGTCAGTCCGAGTAGTCCGACTGTTTTGCCTTTGAGAATTTTCAGAACTTGTTGGAGTTTCTCCAGAGCAATCAAGCGTTGGCGTTCGTTGACACTGACAGCAGCTTTCATTAGCTGGGCTTCATAACCATAGTCATCAGCAGTGTGAATCAGAGCGGAGACATCTTTGGGAAAACAAGAACCACCCCAACCAATACCAGCTTGTAAAAACTTGTTACCAATGCGGGAATCTAGACCGATACCTTTAGCTACTTGGGTGACATCAGCACCGACGCGATCGCAAATATTAGCAACTTCGTTAATAAAACTAATCTTAGTGGCTAAAAAGGCATTAGCGGCGTATTTAATCATCTCCGCGGAACTCAAGTCTGTTGCCAAAATTGGCACAGGGGGTAAAGATTGATCGTCAGCGTACTTGCGTTCTACAATTGGGGCATACAGCTGTTGCATTAAGGCTACTGCTCTTTGGCTATTGCCTCCTAATACAATGCGATCGGGGTTAAAGGTGTCGTGAACTGCCGAACCTTCGCGCAAAAACTCTGGATTGCTGACTACATCAAACTCGGCTACAAATTCAGGTAATTTCTCATCACTCGGCACTCCACCTGCGGGTATGAGTGTTTTCTGACGCTCTGCAACACCATCTAGAACAAGCATCCGCACCCAGTCACCTGAGCCAATGGGTACTGTAGATTTATTCACTATGACTTTATAACCACCGTTGAGATTTTCGCCAATCCCACGGGCTACAGCTTCGACGTAACGAGTATCACTTTCACCAGTGGGTAAAGGTGGTGTTCCCACAGCAATAAACAGGATTTCTCCGTGGGAAACTCCAGCCGCAAGATCGCTAGTAAAATGAATCTTCTCTGTTTGAATAGCAGACTGCATAATTTCTGAGAGTCCCGGCTCAAAAATTGGAGACTGCCCAGACTTCATTAACTTAACTTTTTCTTCGTTGTTGTCTACGCAAATTACATCATGCCCAATATGAGCCAAGCAAGCGCCTGTAACTAAACCAACGTAACCAGTACCAATCACGCAAACACGCATTTATTTAACTCCTCACTATATTTGGGCTTAATCTTCAAAAAGAAGTTCTCAATTTTACACTTACACATTTCGGAAAACTCAGCAACTAAATATACTAGCTACTGATGGGATTAGCCTGTATGAAAATTTAGAGCGACGCTAGACGTAACTCAGGTGGTTGAATTATTGACATCGCTTTGAACGCGATCACGAAAATCTTCTATTGTTAGTTTTAAACCTTCTTGCAGAGGAATGGTAGGTTCCCAATTTAACCAAGTTTTTGCCTTTGTGATATCAGGCTGGCGACGTCGGGGATCGTCAGAAGGTAGTGCCTCGAACTTAATCTGCGCATCTGGATTGATCATATTTTGCACAGTTTGTGCCAATTGTAAAATTGTGTATTCACCAGGATTGCCCAGGTTCATTGGGCCAATGTAGTCGCTATTCATTAGGCGGATGAATCCTTCTACCAAATCGGAAACGTAGCAGAAACTACGAGTTTGTGAACCATCGCCGTACACGGTTAAAGGATTACCCTGCAAGGCTTGAACTATAAAGTTACTCACCACCCGACCATCATTTTCTAACATTCTCGGCCCGTAGGTGTTGAATATCCGCACAACTCGAATATCAACTTTATTTTGCCTGTAGTAATCAAATGCTAGAGTCTCAGCAATTCTTTTACCTTCGTCATAGCATGAACGTATTCCAATGGGATTGACGCTACCTCTATACTCTTCAGTTTGGGGATGAACTTCTGGATCTCCGTATACTTCACTAGTGGAAGCTAAGAAAAACCTTGCTTTCACACGTTTAGCTAGCCCCAACATATTTAGGGTTCCCATCACGTTAGTTTTAACAGTTTTAACTGGGTTGTACTGGTAATGTACTGGTGAAGCAGGACAAGCTAAATGATAAATTTGATCGACTTCTAACCGAATTGGTTCGGTAATATCGTGACGGATCAATTCAAAGTACGGATGGCCTAACCATTTCAAAATGTTGCGTTTATGACCAGTGTAAAAATTATCCAAGCATATTATTTCATGCCCAGCAGCCATTAGTCGGTCGATGAGATGGGAACCAATAAACCCAGCACCGCCCGTCACCAAAATTCTCATAGTTTCCCAGTTACTTACAAATATTTTCAGTAGCTATTGCACTTACTTTTAGATTACCCACCTTGGGTACAAAAATACAAAACAAAAAAAAGAATAAGGCTCAATCAAAAATTGTTGTTGAACTGACCTATTTTTTCACAGTTGTAGTTCTGTTATATTTTTACCTGTTTTCTTAAGAATTCAATTAGCAAAATAACAAAAATTGTTTAAAAGTTGCTTGTTATTCAGCCGATCTTTATCAAATCTTCAAAAATATAAAGTATTTTTACGGTTATTAAGTTTTTAATTGGATACCAAAAATTAGTCGAGATCGGGTTGACACTCGCGCTACAAATATATGCAAATAATACAGATGTAAATCCCTACAGCCGATTCATTTATTGCCAATATTTTTGGAAATTTGATGCCTCCGGCGGACTACGCTAACGCAGCCCAAGTCCACTTACTTGAACTGTATTCTGCCTTACATCATACAGCAGATGTAATGCTGCTAACCGTGGTAGATATAATTAAATTTGTGGTTTGAGTGCGTTGCGGTTCTCCAA
Source organism: Nostoc punctiforme NIES-2108 (assembly GCA_003326195.1). Classification (GTDB taxonomy): domain Bacteria; phylum Cyanobacteriota; class Cyanobacteriia; order Cyanobacteriales; family Nostocaceae; genus Nostoc; species Nostoc punctiforme_A. The sequence continues at coordinate 110,878 of LXQE01000075.1, read as the reverse complement.
GCATGATAATTGAGCAGGTGAGTTGTCTGGCTAGCTGGGTTGTGACATCGCTAATGGCTAATCCGCCAGGACTGGTGCGATTACGTATAAAAGGTAAAACTACTAAGTCATATAATCTTGCTGCCTGCAAAATTGCTTGGGCAACATTTTCGTGAGCAATGATTTGAATTTCTGGGGCATTGGCTAAAGCCAATTTTGATACCAGTAGTGATAGATGTGATCGCCTCCAAGCAATTTTACTAGAACTAGTGCGGCGATCGCACACATTCAGCACAGTAATGTGGCTCTGATTTGCCTCTGCTAGCATCTGGGCAAATTGTACAGGTTGTAATGTTGGTGCTGTTAAATTTTCTATTGGTACTAAGATCCGCTGAATTTTTTTCGGTGATTCTACTAAACGTGTCACCGCTACTGGACAATGGGATGCCCAAAGCACACCATCAATCACATTCCCAAATAAACGCGCTCGCAACCCAGTCCGTTTACCCCAACCCATAACAATTAAATTAGCCTTTTGTTCGCGGGCTGCTCTGCTAATTCCTTGAGCAAAGGCATCATCAATTCGCAGCATTGGTTCTGCGGCTACGCCCAAGGCTCGACTTTGTGTCGTGGCTTTATTCAATAACCACTCACTCCGTTGTAGAGATGCTTCTAACTGGGGTGCATCCATGTGAGCAGCAGCAGTAGCGATCGCCAGGGGTATAATTTTGCCATGAGACTGACGTGCTAATAATGCCGCCATTTCAATCAAATACTGCTGGGTCTGAGGATTATATATAGGTACGACTATAGTAAAAGCACTGTCTGTTTCTGATGTGTTCTCCTCAGCTAGAGGTGGTGCTGGATCTTTATCTGGTGGGGAATTCAAACCAACAGCTATTCGACTGGTCGTCAACGGCCCCAAGGTTGATGTGACGAGCATTAAGACAATCACACTGTGTAATACTTCTACTGGCAGCAACCCAGCCCGATATCCCACTAACGTTGCTGCTAACGTTGTACCAACCTGGGGAAGTGACAGCGACCACATCGTTAGCATTTCTTGCCATTTATAGCGGTAAACCAGTTTTGTCAACAAAGCTGCGATCAATTTACTGATAATCAAACCAACTACGAGCAACAGCGTTAACTTAAGTGTGTTCAGATTATTCACAAAGGCGGGTAAATCGATCAGTAAGCCAAGGTCAACAAAGAAAATGGGAATGAACAGCACACTGCCAATAAAGACCACCTTTTCTTTGACTGGGCCTTCACCCACAGCTTCATTCACCGCCAAACCCGCTAAAAAAGCACCAACAATTTTTTCTACCCCAATCAATTGAGCGCCCACAGCTGCCAGAAACACAGAAAGCAACACAAACAAAAACTTGTTTCCTTCATCGTCTCCAGACCGTTTGAAAAATTCTTTGCCTGCCCAATCAAAGCCTGTCACAACGGCCACAGAGTAAATAATTAACCAACCCGACAAGGTGAGTAGTTTTGCAAAGCTGAAGGCTCCAGCATTAGAGACCGCTACACAAATGGCTAATATCAGTACTGCACCAATGTTTGTAAAAATCGTAGCTCCAATGGTGACAGTAACAGCTTCGTTATTTACCACTCCCAAACGGCTAATTATGGGGTATGCCAAAAGGGTATAGGAAGCTAATAAAGAGCCAATTAAGATTGAAGTATTCCAGCTATAGCCTAAAATCAGCCCTACTAAAGTTCCCATGAATAGGGGTAGACTGAAAGTCAAGCTAGCAAACCCAAAGGCACGACTTTTTTTCCGGCGAAACTGTTCTAAATCAATTTCTAGCCCAGCGACAAACAGCAAATAAATTAACCCAATGTCTGATAGTAGGTTAATCATCGGTGAGTCAGACTGAAAAAGATTCCAACCTGAGGGCCCAAGTACTAGCCCTGAGAAAACCAAACCCACTAATCCTGGTAATCTTAGCCGCTCAAACATGATGGGTATAACTAAGATGACCACCAGCAAAATAGCAAAGGGAACAATTGGTTCTTTGCCAAGAACTTGGGAAGTTGGTTCCAGAACAAGAACTTGTGATATTAGTTCCATATATAGGAATTGAAGGGGCTATGGAAAAACAGCGATTACCTTGGGGGCGATCGCCCGATCAATATGAATAAATAGAGAAGCCACCTGACGAAAAATCAAAAATCTTCTTAATTTACACTAACTAGGCAATTATTTAAGAATTAACTACCTACGGGTGGATTTGACTCAAAATGAAACGTAAGCGATCGTAGTCATCTTTAAGTAGCACACTTAAGCTACGTCCAGCTTTAATGAGCCATTGTCGGTCAGCTTTGCGTAACTGGTATACATCTCGAATGGCAGCTGCGGTTAAAGACTCTATTGGCGCACCATTGATACACAGCAGTGTCCGTAAAAAATCTAGTTCTTCAGTAAATTTAATGATAGCTTCTGGTTCACATCGATAAACAGCTTGATGAATTTGCGGGGGACGGGGTGGAAGATACTGATATACTCTTTGGTTATAACTTTGATTTTGGGAAGATAGTTCAAATCCCACAATCGCAGCCCGGAATTCTGTGCGGAGCATAGCAAATATTTGGGGTTGTTCCTCCCGTAAGTCTTGCAAGGACAACCCTAACGCTCTCGCTCTGTGTACGGAATCTATCGGCATAGTTGTGGCATAATACACTACAGCATAAATTTGATTGCCAGATTCTTCATCTACAGAACAGACCCAACTACCAAAGGGTGGCATTGAGGGAAAGCTTAAATCTTCCGGCTCTAAACACTGAGCTAAAAATTCAGTACTAGTAGTTTCAATCACCTCCGCAATGTGGTTCGGATGGCGATCGCCAGTGGCAAACTGTGGTAGGGGGAGGCGCATGGGAGTGCTGTTAGCGATAGCGGGGCGTTTAGCCCGTGCTGAGTTAAGAGTTAGGAGTTCACGAGTTATGAGTTGAGGAATCATAACTCCTAACTCCTAACTTCTCACTCCTAACTAAGTCTTATTTGGCTTTTTTCCGTCCAGCGGTGGTTTCTACGAGTTCCAATTCGCTCAGGCGGAAGGTAACTAATTTATCCCAGTTACCACCTTCAAATAATACGGCTACTTTGCCGTCACTCACCCGTTGCACGAGTCCTTCGTAGCGATAATAGGTATCTGCGGGATTCTTGACGCGAACAGTTGCTCCAGGCAGAATCATTTTTTTAGCCTCGCTTGTTTCCTTTTAATAGCTTAATACTTGTTAATAGTCATTTGTCATTAGTCATTAACAAAGGACATAGACGCGCCAGCGGCTACTCTACGAGTTCTGCGAAGGAGTACCCGCAGGGTAGGACAAAGGACAAATGACTAATGACGAATCAATAATACTTCTGTCTTTGTCGAAAATTTGCTACCGATTCTACTATTCCCAAGGAAATGAAGTTGGTTAGCATCGCAGAACGCCCATAACTCATCCAGGGTAGGGGAATTCCTGCCACAGGTGCTAAACCAACAGTCATGCCAATGTTGACAATCAGCTGAAACACAATCATGGACAAAACGCCAATAGCCAACAAGGAACCAAAGTTATCTTTGGCGGTTTGGGCAATATGCAGTAGACGGAAGCAAATTAAGCAGAAGACAAACAGTACTACTAAACAACCAACAAAACCGAATTCTTCCCCCACTGCGGAGAAAATAAAGTCTGTATGCTGTTCCGGTACGAAATTCAGTTGCGTCATTGGTCCCTTAAACAGACCCCATCCCCAAATTTCACCAGCACCAATAGCAATGCGAGATTGGATTAAGTGATATCCAGCACCGAGTGGATCGTGATCGGGATTCATGAATACAGTTAGTCGGTCTTTTTGATACTCTTTCAAAACATGGTTCCAGGCGAAGACTCCTAATTCACCACCCAGTATATTGAGAGTCCATGCACCGATAGCACTTAAACCAAATCGACGCCAGGGAAGAGTTTGCCAGCCCACAATAGCCATTGCAACTGACCAAATTAATCCTAATGGGCCAAAAGATAGTTCTTTGAATAAAACTATCGGCTCTGTTAAAGGCCAAGATATACTAAACAAAATGGCGGCAACCACCGGAGAAATCATCAGAATTAACCAGCCTGGGTTAGCATTTGCCCAGTAAAGCATTCCTAAGACGATCGCACCAAATACCAGTGATGTTGCTAAATCTGGCTGTAAAAATACTAGTCCCCAAGGTATAGCGGTGATTGCCAGAACGCGGAAAACACCTTCGAGACTAGAAGCAGTCCGCCTGTGTAGCAAGGCTGCTAAGGTGATAATCATGCCGACTTTGGCAAATTCTGAGGGTTGCACGTTAAAGCCGGCGATACTAATCCACCGCTGCGCCCCTTTGGCGCTAGTACCAGCAATCATCACGGCGATTAAACTGAAGTTCGTCAGTGTGTATGTTACCCAGTGCCACTGCATCAAGAGTTCGTAACGGATGCGAGATAAAAATAGGGCTATAAGCACGCCGATACCCGCTACCATCCAGTGCCACCACCAGTCAGTTACTGGCTGCTTCAGTTCCGTACTGAGAATCATCAGTCCGCCAAAAATACTGACAGCAATCGGCAAACAAAAAAGTAGCCAATCTACTTGCTGCCAGGGCTTAACCCAAGACTTCCAGCGAATTTTGGGGAGCGATCGTTTTAACAACATTGTGCCAGTTTAGACTTTAGCTTTAATTGTTGGGAATTGGGAATTGGGAATTAGTCAATATTCAATAGTTATTCTTCCCCAACTTCCCTAATCCCTAACACCCAGTCCCTAGTATTCCCAAGCTATAGCTCAGGAAGTAGATAGAAATTAAAATTTATAATTATGTCAGGGCAGCAACTGATACTTTACCAGCAATGGTAAGAGCGATCGCTGTTAATGCTTTTGCTGAAGCTGAATCTGGGTCGCCAACAACTATCGGTACACCACTGTCACCACCAACTCGCGTGGAAATCTCTAGCGGCACGCACCCCAAGAGTGGCACTCCCAATTCAGCAGCTGTTTTGGAGCCACCACCGGAACCAAAAATGTCATATTGCTTATCTGGTTGATCGGGGGGGATAAAATAGCTCATATTTTCCACGATCCCCAATACCGGAACATTCATCTGCTGGAACATCCGCAATCCCTTGCGAGAATCTAACAGAGCTACGTTTTGCGGCGTGGTGACAATTACTGCCCCTGCCATCGGCACTGCTTGAGTTAAAGTTAACTGAGCATCTCCGGTTCCCGGTGGCATATCTACAATCAGATAGTCCAGTTCACCCCATTCAACTTGATAGAGAAACTGGCGAATTACACCATTGAGCATAGGCCCCCGCCAAATAACTGGTTGATCTCGGTCAATCAAAAAGCCCATTGAAACTAATTTGACGCCATGATTAAAAGCAGGTTCCAAGATGTCACCTGTTTCACTAGAACGCACAGTAATTTGAGCATCAGACAAACCTAGCATGGTGGGGTCATTGGGCCCGTAAATATCAGCATCTAGCAAGCCGACTTTCGCCCCAGTTTGAGCTAGAGCCACTGCTACATTCACTGCAACCGTACTTTTACCAACGCCACCTTTACCGCTGGAAACAGCAATGATATTTTTGACTCCAGAAATGCCAGTGCGGTCAGGTAAACTTTTTTGCTGCGGTGTTTCTGCCGTCACTTCTATGCTGACATCTGTAACGCCTGGGAGTTTTTTGACCGCTTTCTGACAATCTTCGACAATAAATTCACGTAAAGGACAGGCAGGGGTGGTTAAAACTAAAGTGAAACTAACCTTACCACCGTCAATTGTGACGTTGCGAATCATATTGAGTTCTACCAGACTTTTGCGAAGTTCTGGGTCTTCCACTGGTCGCAAAATTTCTAAGACAGAGCGGGAATCGAGGACATCGTACATAAAAATTCAAAATTCAAAAAGAATAAATACACTATGTGGGGAAAATCTTAGCTATTAACTGGATGCCTTCTTGAGTAAGGTCAGCTAAGTTTTATCACTGTTAGTGCCGTGATAAAACTTAGCAAATAGCATTATTACCTAATTGAATCTTAACTTTGTTTGGGCATTGGAAATTGAAAAGAGGCAGAGGGGCAAGGACAGGGGGCAGAGAGAAAAACTCTTCTCCCTTGCTCCCTGCTCCCCGCTCCCTTGCTTCTTCCGCAGTACCTAAAAATCAAAACAACTGTCACTAAGAGATTTTTTCTTACTAGATACCGCTGGTAATGCCGTCTTTTCTACTGCCTCGACTAAAGATCGTGCAACGCGGTCTGCATAAGGACGGGATAAAGACCAAATCAAGGGCGATAACCAACCCCGTAAGGTTACAGAATAAGACAAACAAGTACCACAAACCGTTGACTCTACTTGGTAAGTTACCCGTTCTTCTATTCCAGGAATCGCCATCACTCGGATACTCAGCATCTCTCTGGGATTGACGCGTTCCACAAAAATTCTGATGGGAATCGGCGAAAAGCGTGTTACAGCTTGAAAAATTAATCCTGGTTTAGGTACTAATCCGTGGGGGACATTAGTACTCTTAAGTTGCGGATGCCAGGAAACATCTGTTAAGTCAACCACTTTTTGCCACAGTTCATCTACAGAAGCAGAACTAATCTCTCGATACGTCCACACTAGAGAAGCGCAAAACCGACGACGTTTGCGGTGGATGAATTTGGATAACCAACCTTGCATTTTCCTAATCCCCCTCCCTAGATACTTTCTGGTAACTCTGGTATGGCGTGCAACTACGATCAACTGCTAAATTAAAACTTTACTCAAAAATGCCCTAAACATAACAAGCCTCGATTCGATACAGACCCAAACAGCCGACATCAGCAATATGGCAAAAAAGTTCTGAGTAGACCAGTCAAATCCTCGATACTTCAAGCTTAAGACTAAAATTTAGTCTTTATACCAGAATATTCCAATTAATAATTTCAAAAAAAACTAATTCAATATACAAGCCTATACGCATTTGAGGGAAAATAACTCTAGTGATGCCTATCAATCGTATAAATGCTTAACCCAGTAAGAAAAAAGCGGGTTGGGCAAATAGAGCTAGATTGTTGGCGCGTGTTTCCCCCAAATTTTAAAATGAAAAATTTGTGGCTTTCTGGAAATTGTAATTTAGGTTCGGGAATCTATGTTGACCAACTCGCAAACACCAACTGTAGAAGCAGAATCATCAAAGTCTTTGCCAGCACCTGACGCCCAGACTAGGGTCAGTCAGTTTATGAAACAACTGCAAGACGAAATTACCGAATCATTGGCAAAACTAGATGGTGTGGCTAAATTTAATGAAGATAGTTGGGAACGCCCAGAAGGAGGAGGAGGGCGATCGCGCGTGCTGCGAGATGGTGCAATATTTGAACAAGCAGGTGTAAATTTTTCTGAAGTTTGGGGTTCCCATTTGCCAGCCTCGATTTTAGCTCAACGCCCAGAAGCCGCAGGGCATGGCTTTTATGCCACAGGCACTTCAATGGTATTACATCCTCACAATCCTTATGTGCCCACGGTTCATCTAAATTATCGCTACTTTGAAGCGGGGCCAGTGTGGTGGTTTGGTGGCGGTCTTGACTTGACACCTTATTACCCCTTTGCTGAAGATGCGGCACATCTACACAAAACATTAAAGCAGGCTTGCGACCAACACCACCCAGAGTATTACCCAGTGTTTAAGAAGTGGTGTGATGAATATTTCTACCTGAAGCATCGTGATGAGACACGGGGCGTCGGTGGTCTATTTTTTGATTACCAAGATGGCCAAGGTGCTTTATATCGCGGGCCAAATCCCAATGGGGAAGCTGCTATTTATAGCAACCAGGTGGGAACACCAGCAACCCGCAATTGGGAAGATTTGTTTGGCTTTGTGCAAGACTGTGGCAGAGCATTTTTACCAGCCTACGTACCAATTGTAGAACGGCGACATGGGATAGAGTATGGCGATCGCCAACGGAATTTTCAACTCTACCGCCGGGGACGTTATGTAGAATTTAACTTGGTTTATGACCGAGGCACTATTTTTGGTCTGCAAACCAACGGACGCACCGAATCAATTCTCATGTCCCTACCTCCCCTAGTGCGCTGGGAATACGGCTATAAACCGGAACCCAATTCCCCTGAAGCCGAGTTGTATGAAACTTTCCTTAAACCTCAAGATTGGATTAATTGGACACCCAAATAATTTTGAGTGCTATTAGCGGTAGCGGGGCGTTTAGCCCGTGCTGAGTGCTGAGTTAGGAGTTAGGAGTTAGGAGTTATGATAATTATCCTGATCTTCCCCGACTCCTTCATCTCACTCATCTCCCTCCTCTCTCCCACTATTTTGGTGAGTTATAACTACTAAAGTTAAGCACTTAGCCGAAAAAGGTGACAATTTTAGCTATAGCTTGTTAATCTCAAGTGACAGCATTAGAAAATTCTGTCACTAGTTAATCTTAAAAGGAATGCCACCGGGAGGGCTTTAGTGATTCATATAGACCAAAAAACTTATACAACCCAAGACGGAAACACTGTTATCGTCTTGACACCATCAGGCCGTCTGGATATCACCACGGCTTGGCAATTTCGTCTGAAGTTACAAGAGTGTATTTCCAAACTCAGTCGCCATGTAGTTGTAAATTTGGCTCAGGTAAATTTTATTGATAGTTCTGGTCTTACGTCTTTGGTAGCTGGAATGCGTGATGCTGATAAAGTCAAAGGCAGTTTCCGCATCTGCAATGTACATCCAGAAGCCAAACTCGTGTTTGAAGTGACGATGATGGATACTGTTTTTGAAATCTTTGAAACAGAACAGGAAGCTTTAGAAGGTGTACCTCGTAGCATTGCCAGCTAAAAAAGAGTTCGAAGTTAAGAGCTAGAAGTTGATTCATAACTCAAAAACTCATAACTTTACCTTATTGAATACTGATTTCGCTTGGTGTAGCGATAAGGCCCCATAATCGCCCCCCAGGTTGCTTTTCCAGTTGCGGGATCAATTCCTTTGTCGTAGCTGTGAAATTCTGTTGCTGTAGCTGCAAAACCTAAAGAAACGTAGATGCTATTGCCAAGATAAGTAAAGCTACAACGAGTCTCTGGTAGTGGGGTAGCGGTAAACTTATAGCGATCGCCAGCTAGTTTCTCTTGAGTAACTGTTAGGATACAACCTGGTAGTAAATCTAATTGTTCGGATGTTAGTGTCTTTAGTAGAGCAGGGTTGTCACCTGCGCCTTTTAGTGCACCGGGATCTTGAGGCATATAATATTGTACTTCCACAGTTGCGTCAGAGTCGCTCCTTTGACGCAACCGGATAACCCTCTGGCGGTAAGGTTTATCTAGAGTAATAACGTTAGCCTGTTCGGCAAATAAGGTGATGCTATCTTCTGTGAACAGATTAATCGGTCTTTGCCACAGGCAAAGGTGGACATACCAAACTGGTTCTGCTATGGCTTGTTCGCGATTATCAAATTCACCAGCTAGATACTCACCTAAAGCAATTAACTGCGGCGATAAGTTCATAAATACAATAAATAAATCATTAAGGATAATAATTTTTGGCTAGTTTTTTAGGAGAAAAGGTCTTATTTGCTGTAGTTACAAGCTTATAAAATACTTTTGATGTGTATATATTGTAAATGAAACCGTAACCCGCTCAAAGCTCAACTTGGCAAAGTAGCCTTTAAGCGAGAAAATAAAGATACGTCGCCCTTAACATTTCTTTTTTCTTTGTGAATAACGTCCGTACAGTCTCTGATACAAAGCGAACTTTCTACAATCTTCACACCCGTCCGATCAACACTATTTATCGTCGGGTAGTAGAAGAATTGATGGTGGAAATGCATCTGCTGTCAGTAAATATCGATTTTAGCTACAATCCAATTTATGCCTTGGGTGTCGTCACTACTTTTGATCGCTTCATGGAAGGCTATCAACCAGAACGGGATCAAGAATCAATTTTTAACGCCTTATGTCAGGCTATAGAAACAGATCCGCAACTCTATCGGCAGGATGCCCAGAGATTGCAAGCTGTAGCTCAAGGTTTGCCAGTTAAAGATTTAATTGGGTGGCTAGGCCAAACTACTCACTTAGATCGAGATGCTGACTTGCAAGCAACCTTACAAGCGATCGCCAATAATCCTAACTTTAAATACAACCGTTTGTTCGCAATAGGTGTATTTTCGTTATTAGAACAATCAGATCCCGAATTAGTCAAAGACGAAAAGCAACTCACTGAGTCGCTAAAAGCGATCGCTGCTGGCTTGCACCTCTCCGATGACAAACTCAATAAGGATTTGGAATTATACCGTTCTAACCTAGACAAAATGGCGCAAGCGCTAGTAGTGATGGCAGATATACTCTCAGCCGATCGCAAAAAACGCGAGCAACGTAAACAACAATCAACTACCCCAGTTGCTCCTCCAAGTTCCAACGAATAGTTAAGAGTTAGGAGATGGGAGTTATTCAATTTTAGATTTGAGATTTTTACTTCAATCCAAAATTCAAAATCTAAAATTGCCAGAGTTTAGAGTCACTAACAACTCATCACTCCTAACTCCTAACTCTTAGCTTTAGACGCCCAATATTTTGTAGATTAAGCTGTTAATTATAGTCAGCGTAAATGCGCCAATAACAGCACTCCAAATCCCGTAACGCAGGCGAAAACCTTCTACTAACCAAGCAGCAATACTAAAACAAACCACGGCAATCATAAATGTGAAAATGCCGGATAATAAGTCTAATGTGAGTAGATTTGGTACTGCAAAAATGAGGCTTAAAATTGGTCTGATTATTGCCGTCACGATACCAAGCACTGCGGCAGAAAGAAACGCTTTACCAGGAGTATCAATTTCAACTCCCAAAGGCAATTTACTAATTATCAACAAGCTGATAGCTGTTACTACCCAAACAATTAAAAGCGTCACGATATTCATGCCACAACCCCTGATACTAATTAGTAATTTGTAATTCGTAATTAGGACACACTGAAATACGCTTGTATCAAGCGCTTTTCAATCTGTTAACCTATTTGGACATCCTTCCCCAATTTGGTATGAAATGTGGATGGTAATTGGTGATTATGTTGCTCAATCTATAGGTGGAAAAATCTTTAAAGCTCAACCAATTATTTGTAAATTAGCAGCTTTTTTTTCTTTAGCCGAGATTTATTCTAGATATCTTTAGGTTTGGTAAAAGGCTTGAAGGGAGAATTGGGAGTGATGAGTGGGGGACAAGGGACACAAGAGAATAACCCATGCCCAATGCCCTTCAGGAGTGCTGAGTGCTGTTAGCGGTAGCGGGGCCTTGAGCCAATGCTAAGTGCTTGAGTGGGAAATTTCACTTATTTACTCAGAACTCAGAACTCGGAACTACTATGCCCCATCCCCAATTCCCCATTCCCCTATCTCATCTTTTAAGAGGAGGTTGGGTTTGTTTGGGTGCTATAGGCGCTTGAGGCGCTGCTGAGTTAGGAACCACCGGAGAAATACCAGGATTGATAGGACTGATGCCTTGCCCAGTTGGAGGCTGAGTGATGCTAGGAAAGGGTACAGAATTAGGTGCTAAGGGGAATTTTGGGGTAATATTCCCTTCGGGATTGATTCCTGGTACTGCACCAGTTCCAGGATTGATTGGGAAAAAGGGGATAGCCAGCTGGTTAGGCGAGTTTATAGGTGGTTGAGATGGGCCAGGAATAATTCCCAAAGAAACGCGATCGCCCCCTACTTGTCTTAGCAAATCTAATGTCTCAATCACATCATTGTAAGTTGCTGTGCGCGAAGCATTCAGCACGACAACGGCATTAGGGTTTGCTTGCAAATACTGTTTTAAACTCTGTCTCAAATCTTCCTGTTTTACAGGCTGTTTTTCTATGTAAGTATTGCCCACAGCATCGATGGTAACAATCACACTTCCACTCTGTGACGTTATTCCAGAGACTGTACTAGGACTGGCTTTAGGCAAATCAACATTTATTGCCTGTTGCCGTGTAAATTGTAAAGCCGCTAATAAAAAAAATGTCAGGATACAAAAAACGACATCAATTAAAGGAATGATTTGAATTTGGACTTCTTCAATTGGAGTATGTAGATTAACTTTCATGTCTCACTCTCAAGCCTGGTTCAGGGGTTGAATTATTGATTATTAATTAGGTGTATTTGGGGGTTCAGGAGGTTCAGAAACTCTAGTCTTTCCTGGCTTGCGGGGTGGAGTGAAATTTTCTGCCACAATTGCGGATGTCCTATTGCTAAAGTCAGGAGGAGACTGGCGATAGAGCAATTCCATCTCATTCCCTGCCTTCCGAAAAACTTTGACTTGGTTGACTACAAAACTTTGAAATAGGCGGTAAAATACCAAACTAATGATGGCAACTATTAGCCCACTTGCCGTACTAATTAAGGATTCACCAATACCAGTAGTCACCCCAGCAGTAGATTCAGTTCCCAAATCGCCAATCCGAATTGAGCGCAGAGAGTGGATTAAACCCAAAACTGTACCCAACAATCCTAGCAACGGCGCTAAGGCAATCACGGCTTCTAAAAGTTTTTCGCCCCGCCGCATCCCAGCTAATTCGTCTTCTGCCGTAGCCTCCAGTGCTAGTCGAAAGGTTTCCGCATCACTTTTCGCTAAACGTAGAGGGGCGTAGAGAAAACGCCCGACAGGCTGATGGCTTGCTTGTCTGGCGATGTCGGCAGCTACTTCCCAATTATCCTGAGCAGCATCCAGGATGCGATCGACTATTTGCTTTTCCTGAGTCAACATTCGCAGCCAGAACCACAAACGCTCGAAAATCACACTCAAAGCCAGAATCGATAGAACTAGCAATGGCCACATCGCTGGCCCACCCTTATAAAATAAATCTAAAATATCCACTGTTTAAGTTTCCTTCCTCCACGACTAGAGCAAATGTGTTAAGGCATTTTAATTCTAGAGATTAATGCAAAATGAGGGACTTCCAAAATATAAATTTCTCAAAAACCTAAAAAAACAATGTAAGCATGACGTATTTGACTGAGACTGTTGTACAAACTTGCTGCTGCGTAGGCAATTGAATGATAGACCGATAAATTTTGGCATACTTTTGCTAGACTTCCTTGTAATACCAATTTGAAAAAAATAGATAAGACCCTACCCAACCCTCTACAAGGCTTCGGGGAGGGTGTGCGTCAGTGAAGATGGGGTCTCGGTCGCAAACATTTTTTGAATTGATATAACCTGAAGTTTCACCACAGGATATTTTCACGTAAAGGAGAAAAAATTTTGGCAGCAGTCCGAGTCCGCCAGCATGTTAATCCACTTGGTAAAAAGTATCAAACACCAGCAAGTCCCCTGGACTGGGAAAAAATTTATGCAAAGCCAAATCAACCACTACATTTAGATATTGGCTGCGCTAAGGGACTGTTTTTGTTGGATATGTCCAAGATAGAACGCAACTGGAATTTTCTCGGCTTGGAAATTCGGGAACCGCTGGTGGTGGAAGCTAATAAGTTACGTTCTGAATTAGGTTTAACAAACCTGCACTATTTATTTTGCAATGTGAATAACTCACTGCATTCGCTTTTATCTTCCCTGCCTCCAGGAAGTTTACAACGCGTTACTATTCAATTTCCCGATCCTTGGTTTAAAACCCGTCACGCTAAACGTCGTGTAGTCCAACCAGAACTAGTGGCAGACTTAGCTAAGTATCTTGCAGTTGGGGGATTGGTATTTCTGCAATCAGATATGGAATTTGTGGCTGTGGAAATGCGCGATCGCTTTGCTGCTAATTCAGCTTTTCAGAAAGTTGGTACAGAAGAATGGCTAGCCGAAAATCCGCTACCAGTTCCCACAGAACGGGAAATAGGCACTCAAAAAAAGGGTGAGCCTGTCTATCGAGCTTTGTTTGAAAGGGTGAAGAGTACTGACTAGAGATGTTAGAAATATCAACTTTCTCCCACAATTCCGAATTGCAAGTTTTATTGATTAGCCTTAAGACTATTTAGTAGTAGAGACTGAAGTCTTACCTATTATCTTGTCGTTAGGTATTGCCTATAATTTGGAAAATTTTTTGGGACATAAATGTTTTATTAAAGGTTAAAACTTTAATGAAATATTATCTGATAATTAGTGCAAAAATTTGTTTTTATAGTAATTTATAGATATATAACCTTGATAAATAAATAGTTTTAACTAAAAGTGTCGATTTATTAGTTGGTGACATAAAAGTTTTATTTATATCTGGTAAAAACTTGTAAAACATAGTTAAATCATTTTCCTCATCCCTAGAATATAGAAAGATTAGGTAATTACACTACTTAGTGATTGAGCCTATATCTAGTTATATATTCTGAGGAAAAGCAAAATGGAAAGGAATAAAAAGAATTCAGATATTAAATTTGACATTAGCAACCTGATTGATAATGCTGTTAACAATGCTGTAGCACGACGGAATCTAGCTGAGGATTTAGAAGATACTTTACTAACTCTGTCTGATGAAGAAATGGCAAACGTTGCAGGTGGTTTAGCTACTGCTTCTCTTCTGAAAGGGCCGACCATTGCAGGGGGTATTTTTGTGAGAGAACCGATTACTTGTGGAATAATTGCACAAAATCCGAACTTGAGTGCACAAGCCTTTTAAGTTGCTAGTAACTATTAAACTCTTAGACATTTAATTTGCTTATTTAGGTTGATGGAGAGGAGTTTGACCCGAAATTATCTGTCAATCTCCATCAGCTTAAAAATACAATTCACATAGGTTCAATTTATGGAAGACATCGCTACAGAAAAGACTACACTTTGCCCTAGTGCAAGACCAGAATGGCAAGACAGTATTGTTTTCGGCGTCGTTGGTGGCACAGTCACAGAACCCCGCGTAGCTTATCTTAAGCACCCCCAACCTGTCACAGATGAACTAATAGCAAAGGCTAGTCCAGTAACACCCACTGAAATTTTTCGGACGGCTGCACCTTGTGCAACTAAGGGTTGTCAACATTTTGATGGTAAAGATTGTCGTCTGGCAATGCGAGTTGTAGAAAATTTGCCAACGGTAGTAGAGGATCTACCACCTTGTTCCATACGCCGAGATTGCCAATGGTGGGAGCAGGAAGGTAAGGCAGCTTGTATGCGTTGTCCACAAGTTATTACAGATAATTACAATCCCTCTGAATTACTACTTAAAGTGGCGACACCGACTGTTATTTAAGCAAAGCTACAAAGTTTATTGAAGTAATTTAAGGAGAATATCATATCAATGAACATTCATCACAAACATTTCACAAGTCAAATTGAAATTACAAACTTAATTGAAGAAGCCGTTGTAAATGCATCTGCAAGACGAAAACAAGTTTTAGAACAAAACTCGCTCTCAGAATTGTCTGAAGAAGAACAGAAAAACATTACAGGTAGTGGAGTAGCAACAGATGTGAGAGATGCGATAATTTTATTAGGCGGCTATCTACTGGGTTAGTACTGCTGTGCGTAATTTGTAATTTATATACCGCAGACATTTGATTAATTTGGAATAGATGGTTTATTGATGTTGTGCGGTAGTAGTTTCAAAAATCCTTGCAAAAACAGGTTGTGGTAGTAATTTAACTACCACAATTTTATCTACATCAGAATTACTTTATAAATTTAAAAATTATGACATTTCTCTTAAACTCTCATAATGTTGTCGATTATTTAGTTGAACAGGGATTATGTAATCAGTCAAAACAACCACCGATTAAGGTAGAACTAATTGCAGCTAAAAACTTTAATTTGTTAGTTACTTTACCAAATGATAGAAAGCTTCTTGTTAAACAAGAACGACACAATCAGGAAGGGAAAGCGGCTGGTGAGTTTTTAAATGAGTGGCAAATTCAAGAGTTGTTACAAAGATTTACCAACCTTGAAAACTATCGCTCATTTTTACCAGAGGTGCTGCATTTTGATGCCGAAAATTCGATTATTGTCTTCAGCTATCTGGATGATTATCGGGATTTAATGGATTTCTATACCAAGGAAAAGATATTTTCTACCGAAATCGCTACGGCAATTGGTAAAATTTTAGGGGCTATCCATCGTGATACTTTCAACCGCCAAGAATATCAGCAATTCTTTTCTAAAAATTCAGATAATTTAATGGTTGATCAAGTATCACATTTAGTTCAGAGATTAGAACGAGTTGAACCGGAAATTTTTGGTTTAGTTCCTGGGGATGGGTTAAAGTTTTTTGCTCTATATCAACGTTATGATAGCTTAGGGCAGGCGATCGCTGAATTGGGTAATGCTGTAACGCCCTCTTGTCTCACCCACAATGATTTGAAACTAAATAATATTCTCCTTTACAAAGATTGGCATAATTCCAGTAATAATATTGTCCGCCTAATTGATTGGGAACGCTCGACTTGGGGAGATCCAGCTTTTGATTTGGGAACACTTATTGGTAGCTATGTACAAATCTGGCTTGCTAGCTTGGTTATCAGTAATTCTTTGAGTATTGAAGAGTCTCTACGCTTGGCAATAACACCTTTAGAACTACTTCAGCCTTCAATTGGTACATTAACCCAAGCTTATTTAAACACTTTTGCAGAAATTCTAGAACATCGTCCTGATTTCTTGCAACGGGTGGTGCAATTTACAGGTTTTGCTTTGATTCAACAGATTCAGGCAATGATTCAGTATCAAAAATCTTTTGGCAATATGGGGATTGCTATGCTTCAGGTTGCTAAGACATTATTAAGCCGTCCTATACAATCGATGCCAACAATTTTTGGTGATGCTGCTGTTGAATTAAATCACCTGAGTAGTTCTGCTGTTTAAATCATTTTGTTATTACTAAAGTAGTCGTTATGCAATTATTAAATTCTCCTCAAACTCAGCTAGAAATTGTTTTAACTGGGCAATTACTGGATATTCTGCAAGATATTGTTCAGAAAATTGAGATAAAATCTGATTTCTCCATCCACCATCCAGATTACAAACCGTTAGAATTACCATCTGAGGCAGTTGAACGTTTTCAGAAGATGCCAACCCAGATGCAACAGAAATATCTGAGTCTGCAATTGCGGAGTTTTCTTTACGGTATCTATTACAACGGTTCTATGCAAAGTACGTTGGCACTAGATGGAGAGGAAAATGGTTTGCCCCTGGATTTGGAGAATAATACTGTTTTAGGGGTAGATGTGGGATTTTATAAGCGATTGCATGAAAGTAATTTTGGAGAGGGCTACTTTGACCCTGGTTGGTCTGTTTTGAGAGAAGAACGCGATCGCAGTTTAGCCGTGACTAAAGGCGGTTTGAGGCTGCATATTGAACGGAATAAGCATCTTCAACCTACTGAAGTGGCAGCTGTGGTAGGTGATTCTGTTGCTATCCAGATGCCGAAGAATCTGGTGCAAAATGGCTTTTACGTGGCAGTTAGCAATGTCGTATCTGAAAGTCGTGAAAATCTGGTACGGGTGTACTTTAACTTCAGCCCTGAAGGTGCAGTGGTGGTTATGAGTAGCTTGACGCGGCGACTGAATGCCATTCCCATTTTCTTCCACTTTAAGGTGCTGTATAACCCAGATGACTACAAGCGTTACGATTCAGGGGTACTGTACTTTGAAAAAGGCAACTATGAAGCTGTCCGGCAAGTCCTTGAGACTGTCTATGCAGAAAACCAATCGCATTTTCAGCCAAAGGTGCCGCTATTCACTATGCAACTTGCACCAGGGTTAGGGTTGGCAGAAGAACCAGACCAAAAGTTTGCTGTTCAAGAAAGCTTTGGGATGAATCGCTGTCAGATTGTGGCAAATGGGTTGCTGACAGCTTGGTATCAAGAGGATAACTCAATTGAGAGGCGAATGAGGGCTATAATTGAGCAATTTTCTTCTTTGGGAATCGAATTGCAGCGTTCATATCTTAATGCCAACTCTGAAGATATTTATACACTTTTAGAACTGTAAAATTTTCATTCCAAAAAAGACTAAAAAATGCTAAAAAACTTGTTGATAGCTGCTATAGGAGCAGCATTGATTACTCTTGGAGTTGGAGAAGCTTCATATGCAGCAAGCTTAAGTGTCATAGCCGGTGGTTTAGGCTGATAGTTTCACACAAATAGCAGCAATATCAAAAGCTGTATTGAGTTATTATTGAAAATAACCTTTCATCCAAATAAATTTAGTTTTTCTGAGAAAAGTGCGAAATTGTTTATTTTTTTCAAGCATCAGTTTAAGCTAACAGCAAATCCCTCAATTTTATTAGGGGATTTTTTTATTGTTTAATAAGGTCAATACTAAAACAATTATGTCCTCTCAAACTAAGCATAACGATAATAATAAAGGGTTTGGCTTGTATCTTGTAACTATAATTTAGTATGGATGTAGGGTGTGTTACGGCGGAACGCCTAACACACCCCAATAAACAATTTCAAGATGGTGCGTTGCACGACAACACACCTTACTATTGTTTTATGTTTAATTAAGTTGACCTACTTATCTTCTAACTGTAATTTAGACTAATAACAAAACCCTCAATTCGACTAAGGGTTTTTCAATTTACGTTAATGTCAGTATTAAAATAATTATGTCATTATTAAATACTTATATATAGTTACTTTTACCCCTTGTTAATGCAAATATATAAGTACAGGGATTAGGCAAAACAGAACCTAATACTTGCTTGAACACAACAATATAAAATCTCAAAGGAGACAAACCAATGGCTACAATCAAAATTGATAATTTATCTGTCACTGGAAACGAATTTTTCTCTGATTCTGAAAGTTATTTGGATCAGTTAACAGAATTGTCAGAAAGCGATGCTCTCAGCATTCAAGGCGGAATTACACCTGTTATTATTATAACTTTAACTCCATTTTTACTAGGTTAAAAGAAGATCCAAACTAGGCTAGCAAACCCCTCAATACTGCCACAATGAAATAGCCTTAAATTTTTATCGTTCAGTCTAAGAGAATTCTTGGGCTGATTTTATATTGCTTTTTATAATTTTTATAAATCAAGTAAGCAAGAAAGAAAAAGGACATAAATATTTTATCTATATCATCAAAAGTTAAATAATTTATTTAAATAAATATAATATTTTTATTTTTTGAAAGATAACATAGAAAAGTTGATAATAAACAAACATTTAACTGCATTATTTATGGCATCTTATTTAATGATATAAACCTTGAAATACTAAATGAAATAACAGATTATGGTAATGGGATAAGGCAATTAAAATCTTAATCTCAAACGAAATAAACTTAGTTGGTAGGAGATTTCTAAATGAGTAGTATTACAGTTTCCGATCTACACTCTACCGATATTAGCCTGTTCGGTAATTCTGAAAGCTTCTTGAAGGACTTGTCTTATAAAGACTCCAATGAAGTGTATGGTGGCAGTGCTGCTTACGCACTTGGTTACGCAATCGGTTGGCTCATT
This sequence comes from Nostoc punctiforme NIES-2108, assembly GCA_003326195.1. Lineage (GTDB taxonomy): Bacteria > Cyanobacteriota > Cyanobacteriia > Cyanobacteriales > Nostocaceae > Nostoc > Nostoc punctiforme_A. The sequence continues at coordinate 91,527 of LXQE01000075.1, read as the reverse complement.
GGTCATCTTTAGTCTTTCCAATTAGCTTAATGATGATCTAAGGTTAACTGTAAGTTGTCAATAGTTTCAATTAGCTTAAAAGGTAATTAGATTATGAAAGCGACGATCCAAATTGGAGACATTGATTCAGGCTATTTAGCCGAGCTAACTAACGAAGAAGCGAGTCAATTATTTGGCTCAGGCTGGTGGGCAGATTTTTGGCGAGGTGTACATGATGGTTTGGCAGATTCCCGCTAAAATTGTGGATACTGGTATTCTACATTAAACTAGATAGATAAGAGGAGAATACAATATTTTGTTCTTCTCTTTTTCTTATTAAAACTTCAGCGATTCAAAGCCTGATTCCAACCAAAAAAATTTTGCTTAGGAGTACATTTCAAAATGGCTAACATTGCAATATCTGACCTACGTACCATCGGTACTAACTTGTCCCTGGATTCTAAAATGCTTCTCAATGACTTAACGGAGCAGGAAATAGTAAATGTCTAGGGTGGCTTGCATATCCATATCGAAATGGGGGGGGTAGTACTACTTTGCATTAGGGGTAAGCACTAGTTATAAACACATAAAATTTCTATAAATTCTAACTATTAGAAGTAATGTTTAGACGGTAGCCCAAGGTGATAAGTTTTGGGCTGCTTGTTAAAAGTCTATTTTATTTCAACTTGAGTAATTTGTTGCTTTAGCCATTGCTGGAACAAATCTAAGCCAATTTTATGGCGTAGTACATTATCCAATTGCGGTTGAATAATTTCCTCCACCAAAATCAGATGTACTCCCGAAGATGTAACTATAGGTTTGGGAAGTTGGGGGGGCTTTGCAGCAAAAACAGCAGCACAAATTTCTGGCTTTAGATTTTTGCGATGCACTATCCCTCGATATCCTCCTTTGCGACGTAATTCCGTATCCTGGATGTATTTGTGAGCAATATCATAAAAACTCATCTCACCTTCCTTAATTGCATAAAAGAGTTCTATTGCTAAGTCTTCATCATCCAGAACAACCTCATACATGACCACAGCAGTATAATCTAGTTGATTTTCAAAGAAATAGGGTTCAACCTTATCTGCAAACAGATGAGCAGCTAACTTTCCAGAAATTACAGTGCTGTAGACAATTTCTTCATAATCATCTATACAAAGACTATGTTTTTCCAACCATGCCCAGGTATCATCAGCATTAATAAGTTTGTTCATTAACCGCATTTGGTCTGCTGCTTTTTGCAATTCTTCAGTCTCTACTTTGATACCCGCCTCAGCTGCGGCATTTGCAATAATCTTGCGGGTAACAATTCCCTCAACAAACTCAGGAATTTTGCAAGATAGCTTGACTTGAGAAAGAATATCTTCGTTGGTAATAGTGATAGATTGTGACATGATGTTTATCCTTGAATTAGGTAACTGAAATTAAAAGTAAAATAATCACTTTTTCCCTAAAAAGTAATAGGGATTGGTGATGAAGTTGAGAAATGTAAAAGTACTGTGAAATACTTACAATTTCACCCCACCTTTCTGCAACTGCTTAAACGGATCAAGCAGAAAATCAATAATCCGACGCTGACGCACAATTACCTCAGCTGTCGCCGTATCCCCAGGACGCAGAGCAATACATCTATTAACCGAAGGAATACAATTTTGTTTTAGGACAATTTCCAAGTCATAAGCTGCCACCTTTCCATTAGGTGTGTCCACTTCTATGGTAGTAGGAGAAATCTCTAACAATTCTCCTTCCAACACGCCATAATCTTGAAAGCGATAAGCATCAAACTTTAACTTGACTGGCAATCCTTTTCGCAAAGAACCACTCTCAGTTGTCGCCATTTGCGCCCGAATTATTAAAGGCGAACCTTGGGGTGCAATCTCCGCAATCATTGTTCCTGGCTGCACTACAGATCCAGCCCGTTGTATTGGTAGCTGAAATACTCTACCATTCACAGTGGCTCTTAACTCTCGTTGTCCTAACTGAAACTTTAAGGAAACAATCTGACTCTTACTTTGAGCAATTTCTACCTGAAGTGTAGTAATTTCTGTCTCCAAATTCTTCTGTTGTTCGTCGATTTTGAGTAGAGCTAGCTTGCTGGAACGAGTTAAGGTCTGATAACTCCTTTCCTGTTCTTTAAGTCGCAACTGTGCCTGTTCAATATCTGCATTTGCTTGCCGAATAGTCCGCTCGTAACTACTTTTTTGTTCTGCCAAACGTAATTTAGCCTGCTGAATATCTGACTTATTTTGTTCGTATAACTGTTGCTTGTCTTGAGCTATATCTTGCTTCTGGACAACATTAATTTCTGGAACAACCCCTGACTGCCAAAGATTGCGATAACGTTCAACTTCCCGCTCGGTACTCGCCAAACTACTGTTAACTAACTTATTAGCAGTTTGACTATGTTCAAGAGTTTGCCGTGCCTGATTTACTTGAGCTAATTTTTCGTCTTTTTGTAAATCATAGGAATTCCTAAGAGCATTCATATTTTGTCGCGCTTGGTCAATTTGAGCCTGCTTTTCTAACTGTTGAGATTGATTTTGTTGCTGTTGCGTTGTCAAAGATACAACTAACTGGCTTTTAGATGAATTTAGCTGAGAAAGTCGATTTAATTGCCCCTCCAACTTATCCTGTGCCTGCCGCAATTCCGCCTTCACTAATTCCGATTCCAACACCAATAAAGTCTGCCCAGCTTTAACTAAATCACCTTCCTTGACTCGAATTTCGGCAACAGTACCTGCCACAGCAGCATCCAGTCTAACAGTCTTTCCCTTTGGCTCAAGTCGCCCTCGTGCTGTACCCGTTTCATCTACCTTAGATAGCATCGCCCAAGGTAAAATAATCGACACAAACACCACCAAAAAATACAGCAATCCCCTTGTCCAAACCTGGGGCAAACTATCAAGTAAATCTTTGGTTGCGTAAGCCCAATCATCAGTTGAGCTAGCTGGTGTTTGCTCTCTTAAAACTTCGTCGTACTGTTCTACCTCATAAATTTGGGTTTGAACTCTTCCATTTAATGTGTTTGGCATAATTTTTCCTGATATCAATTTTGGATTTTGGGAGATAACAAAAGTTTCCTGCTTATCTTCTTTTTTCACCCCGCAACATCCATCTGCTGATGATTGAGATAAAAATAATGTCCTCGCTTGGCCATCAACTCTCGGTGAGTCCCACTCTCAATCAACACGCCGCGATCCAGCACTAAAATCAAATCTGCATTTCGTACAGTTGAAAGGCGATGGGCAATTACTAAGGTGGTTCTACCCTGAAGAATTGTGTTTAAATTCGTCTGAATAATCCTTTCTGACTCTGCATCCAGATGAGAAGTCGCCTCATCCAAAATCAACAGCTTGGGATTGCCTAACAACGCTTTAGCGATCGCAATTCTTTGTCGCTGTCCTCCAGACAACATCCCCCCTCCTTCACCAATCTGGGTTTCATAACCCATAGGTAACTTTTTAATAAACTCATCAGCACCCGCCAATCGCGCCGCCTCAATTATCTCTGCCAAAGTTGCCCCAGGATGTGCCAAGCTAATATTTTCCCGAATCGTTCCGCCAAACAAAAAGGTATCTTGGTCAACTACCCCAACTTGCTCGCGTAGAGAACGCAACGAAAGACTGGTAATATCCTGTCCATCAATCAACACTTTGCCATCTGTGGGGGGATATAACCCCAAAACCAGCTTAGAAATTGTGGTTTTCCCCGAACCACTCCGTCCCACCAGGGCAACCATTTGCCCACTGTGGACTTCAAAACTGAGATTTTCTAAAACGTTGATATCGCTTTCAGGGTGATACCGAAACGTCACGTTGTCAAAGCGAATGTTACCTTGAATGGGTGGTAAAGATTGCCGCACCTGGTGCTGCAAATCCTCTTCTGGTTCCGCATCCAACACATCATTAATCCGTTCCACCGCAATCACCACTTCTTGCAATTGATTCCACAAAACTGTTAATCGTTGGAAGGGTCTAATAATATTTCCTAGCAACATATTAAATGCCACCAATTGCCCAATGGTTAGCTGATTGTGAATCACTTGGTAAGCACCAAACCACAACAAGATGGTAGTTACCACTGCTTCAATTGTGTTACTGAATATTTGTAGGCGATTGCTGATAATTTGCCCGGAAAAATTAGTTTTGATTTCTTTACTTAATAACTCTTCCCAATGCCAACGAACTGTCTGTTCTACTGCTGTAGATTTAACTGTTCGTACACCAGAAAGGACTTCAATCAGATAGCTACTTTCATTAGCAACAGCATTAAATATTTCTCTAGAAATCTTTTGTAAAAAAGGTGTAGCAATCAATGCCAGCAGGAAAAAAGGCGGTATAATCACCAACACCAACAACGCCATTTTCCAACTGTACCAAAACATCAATCCTAAATAGATAAAGACAGTGACTAAATCTAGCAGGATGGACAACGCCTCACCGGAGAGGAAACGTTGAATTTTACGGTTTTCCTGTACACGAGAGATAATATCCCCTACATAACGCGACTCAAAGTAACTCAAGGGTAGCCGCAGGGTATGGCGAATAAATCCTACAATTAGTGCTAAATCAAGCTTATTCGCCGTGTGGTCTAACAGATATTGCCGCAACCCTGTCATCGCCACACGGAATAAACTAAAAATTAGTAATCCTAACCCCACCGCCGTTAAGGTTAGTTCAGAACGCTGCACCACTACGCGGTCTAAAATTAACTGGGTAAATAAGGGAGTAACAAGCCCAAATATCTGGATAAATAAGGAAGCGACAAACACTTCCAGCATCACTAAAGAGTGAGGCTTCATTAATTCAAAGAATTGCCAAAATGGGGTAGAAGTCTCTTTAGTATCCTTGAGCATTGCTGTCGGTTGCAGCAGCAATGTGTAACCAGTCCAGTTAGCTTTAAATTCGGCGTGGCTGAGGGTGCGTTGACCAATAGCGGGGTCGGCGACAATTACGTGTTTGGGGGTAATTTCGTAGACAACTATGTAATGCTTGCCTTCCCAGTGAGCGATCGCAGGCAATTTTTGCTTCGCTAATTGGTCAAGACTCGCTTTCACAGGTCGCGTGGCAAACCCAATACTTTCCGCCGCCGCCGATAACCCCCGCAGTGACGAGCCATTGCGGTCAACATTGGCGATATCCCGCAGGCGATTTACACTAAAATTTTTCCCCCAATAGCGAGACACCATCACTAAACAAGCTGCACCGCAATCCGATCCACTCTGTTGGGCAAAAAACGGATAACGCCGAATCACACGCTGTAATAAATGCCCGACTCGCTGCGTGGAGTTGGGAAAATAGGCTTTGCTAATCTTTTTCTGGCGTGGCTCTATTGCTGGCGTTGACAAAATCTTTGTTTCATGCAGTGGTTTTGAGTCAGATGGCAGTACTAGGGGGTTATCTGAGTCCACCTGTTGGGGATTACGAGATAGCGCCTTAGCCCACAAATGCTCCCGAATTTGGGGATATTTAGCCATCAATGGCCATAACACTTCACCCGAAACAAAGCACAGTTGCAAGTTTACTGAAGCCCTTGCAGCGTAAGCTTTAAAGTCACCTTCCTTAAATAAGGTAAATTCCCCAAATGAGTCACCTGCTTCTAAAGTAGCGATTAACTCATCGGCGCTATCCAGCAACCTGACCTTACCAGCGATCGCAATATAAATTCCTGGTTGGACATCAGTTCCTTGCCAGAATTTGCCAACTTTCGGGTTGATAAATTTAACTTGTTGAAGATAGTGTTGAAATTCCTCTGTCGAAAGAGAATAACCCAGAGTATTGTTGAACTGTTCCAGAAAAATCAACTGAGCAGATATATCTTGCGCCATAAATGTCTGAATCCTTTCCTAATTTTGGAAAGTTAATAGGTAAAAATTCGGTATCATCTGGAATAGCTGCGGATTTGAGATCGCTAATCAAAATTTTGGGACTCTTAGTCTGCTCATTGCTGTTTGCTTCAGAATTGCTGGGTTTTGGTAGTGTGGATAATCCCATCTGTTTGAGCAGTCGCTTGATATGGCGATCGCTCACCTCAATCCCAAATTCTTTCGCTAGATGTTTCCCTAACCAGTTTGTTGTCCACCGACGAAAAGAATAGCCATGATCGCGGGGACTACTTTTAATCAGTTCTTTCAAACGTTCTAAATACTCGTCATTTACTGCCTTCGGGCGACCAATGGGGCAATCTTGCCATTGGTGCGCCATCCCTGTCCGCGCTATGTGCATCCAATGCCTTGCTGTTGCTGGACAACACCCCAAAATTCGACAAATTGATCTTTGGGTTTTTCCTTCATCTGCCAACAACATGATTTCAATTCGTTGACGGTAAGATTCAGGTAAACTTTTTTCCAAACTTGCTAACAGTAATTTCCGCTGAAATGATGTTAAATACTTACTGTTAGTTACATTTATGTATCTTGTTTCAATTTTATTTTGGCAGTCCGACATACACGTATAATTAAGTAGATTTGTGGACACACAAATGTCTTCTGAACGATGCGTAATTTTGCAATATCTCTAAAAGTAGAGATATTGCAAAAGCTAATTTTTTTGCACCTGTAATACTTATTACTATTTATTTTTTATTTTATGCAAAAAGCAAGTACGCTAAGTAATATCTTTTACAACGGCTTTTAAGTATTCTTTTTGTAAGCCTATATTAGGCTACAAATCCAATTTGTAAATTCCGAAAATAGTCGTTAAATTTTAGTAACCTTTTTGTAAAGATAAATTTTCTCTGAGAAGAGAAAAAAGTTATAACTGACTCGCCATTGCCACGGATGAAAATTCGTTTGAGAACTCGCATACGTAAGGTCACAATATATTTATTGTGCCCCAATAATGAACTGTATTCCCCATATATAAAAATTGCTGTAACCCCTTAAACTTCTAGTAAAGGAAGGGTGACGGTAAAAATTGTACCGACTCCAACTTGACTATTAACTACGATTTCGCCCCCGTGTGCATCGACACACTTGTACCAGTATATTCATCCCGCGTGTGTAAGCGCTGAAAAATGACGAAAATGCGATCGCACCAAAGCAGCTTGATTCTGACTACTGAATTCTTCTTCAATCTAAATCCAAGAGTTGAACCACATTCGCAGCTTGTAACCCTCAGTAGAGAGGGGTAAACCCAAATAAATGGGCATCCAGAAAATAAAAGCAGCCAGAATGATAAAAGTAATGGTGACACCTAGCGCTCGGAGTTGTTGATAATAACTACAAAGACACCGATCGACAAACCAAGCGATCGCTAAAAATACAAATACTACTGCACACATATAGTGGTAGATAAAAACGCACCTTGTCACTTTCACCCAAGGTAATAAGTTAGCAGCATAATTTATAACTAAATACAAGGCAATCCAAGTATCAACGCTAAGAGTTGCAGGCACAGAAAAACGCTTTTCTTTCACCCAAGGAATTGCCGCTTGCGACACCAGCATCCCTATTAAAAACAACATGGCAGCAACACCAAACCACCATAAAAATGGATTACCCATTGCATGGACATCATAAACAACTTGTCCAGCACCAGCAGGTAAAGGAGGCCCCATTACAGGTAACGGTTCGGTGATACTTTCAGCTGTTTGATAATAATATGCCATTGGCCGAGTCATCAAAGGCCATTTATACCAAGCAGCGCAGTAAGGATGCACGTTAGGACTATTACCACCTAGATGTAAGTGAAACTTCAAAATTTGCTGATGTACTGCAATAAATCCATAAGTTTTATCTAGTTGAAGGTGGGGAATCCAGATTATGCTGTAGATAAAAGCTGGGATAATTCCTAGATAAAACAGCATCTGAAGAATATTTAGCTGAGTCAAGTTTTGTAGTGGTGTCTGAGATAAGGGCGATAAAGGGGATGGTGGAGAATAAGTACTAACCCCTAACTCCTGCCTCTTACCTCCTGCCTCCTGCTCTAATAAGGGGGATCTAAAAAAGAATTTGGAGTTAGAAAAAGAATGTATCAAATGAATTAGCCAAGCTGCTATCCAAATGAAATAAGCGCCTGATAAGAACCATAAACCATTCCACTTAGTACCAACTGATGCACCAAAACCAATACCAGCAAAAACTAACCAAAAAGAACGTCGCCGATTTTGATTATCTAATGCCAATAATAAAAACCAGTGCCCTAACAAACCAAAAATGACGATATAAATATTACTTAAAGCATACCGAGACTCAACTAGAAAAATACCATCACAAGCTGTGAATAATCCTGCAAGTATTGCAAAGGTACGACGATAGCTTAACTGATAAGCGATCGCAGCCACAACTACAGGAATAAATGAGCCTGTGAGAGCATTTAACCAACGATAAGTCCAAGGCGATCGCAATGAACCTGTCAGCCCATTCACGGTATCGTGCCAAAAAGGAATGTGACTGCCAATCCAAATGCCGATGCCAATCATATATTGACTTAACGGCGGATGAGCATTAAAAAATGGTGTATGCGTGAGATAATTATTACCAAACTTGGCAAAGTAAACTTCATCAAATACCAGAGTATTGAATCGCTCCAATCCCCAAAACCTCAAGGCGAGTGAGAGGATAAATATACCCAACAGCCCAATTCGGAACCATTTTTTGGTTATTGGGTATTGGGTATTGGGTATCGGGCATGGGGCATTGGGCATGGGTTAATAATCACCAGAATCTAGCGATCGCTATATTACAGGCAGCGATCCAGAAGTTCAACTACTGTTGGTTATGCGATGACTGCGGCGGTAAGCTACGCAAATTCTGAATTTTTCCGCAGTTCTTCAGACCGGAACCCTAACACAAGGTCTCTAGCTGGCATAAATTACTCGAATTACAAATTACGAATTAGTACCCTCGACTTTTGCCACTTCCAACATCGTCTTTAAAACCGAATCTGGATTGAGACTAATCGAGTCAATTCCTTGTTCCACCAAAAACTGAGCAAATTCTGGATAATCGCTGGGTGCTTGCCCACAAATGCCGATTTTGCGATCGCATTTTTTCGCTGTTTCTATGACCATTTTTACCATTCGCTTAACAGCTGGACTGCGTTCATCAAATAATCGCGCTACTAACGCTGAATCCCTGTCTATCCCTAGTGTCAATTGAGTTAAATCATTAGAACCAATGGAGAAACCATCAAATACCTCAGCAAATTCCTCAGCCAGAATCACATTACTGGGCAACTCGCACATCACATAAACCTGCAAGTCGTTAACACCTTGCTTTAAACCATTTTTTGCCATCTCTGCTAAAACTAAACGTCCCTCGTCAGGAGTGCGACAAAAAGGAATCATTGGGATCACATTTGTCAAACCCATTTCTTCCCGTACCCGTTTGAGGGCATGACATTCTAAAGCAAAAGCTTCTCTGTAGCCTTCATCGTAGTAACGCGCCGCCCCTCGCCAACCCAGCATTGGGTTTTCTTCATGGGGTTCAAACTGTCGTCCACCTAATAAATTTGCATATTCATTACTTTTGAAATCTGAGGTTCGGACAATCACAGGTTTGGGATAAAATGCTGCGGCAATTCTACCAATGCCTTGAGCTAATTTATCTACAAAATATTGGGGTTTATCGTCGTACAGTGAAGTAATATCAGCAATTTTAGCTTTGACAAATTCATCTTTTAACGAGTCATAGTGAATCAACGCCATTGGATGAATTTGAATTTGGTTAGCAATGATAAATTCTGTTCGCGCTAAACCTACGCCATCGTTGGGAATTGCCGATAAACTCAATGCTTCTTGGGGATTACCCACATTCATTAAAATTTTAGTGCGGGTGCGGGGTAAGTTTTCTAAAGGGACTTCTTTAACTTCAAAAGGTAATAAGCCTGGATAAACTTTTCCTTCTTCCCCTTCAGCGCAAGAAATTGTTACCTCTTGACCAGGTTTCAAGATTTCCGTAGCATTGCCGCATCCCACGATCGCAGGTACACCCAATTCTCGCGCAATAATTGCTGCATGACACGTGCGTCCTCCAGAATTGGTGACAATTGCACTAGCGCGTTTCATAATTGGTTCCCAATCGGGATCGGTTCTCTCTGTCACCAAGACTTCCCCGACTTGGAACTGTTCTAGTTTCTGAACATCTAAAATTAGGCGTGCTTTTCCCTGACTAATTGCTTCTCCAATTGCACTTCCTGTAACCAGAGGGATTGGGGATTGGGAATCAGGGAGTGAGGAGTGGGAATTTTCCCCATTCCCTATTCCCCATTCCCGATTCCCCAATAACAAACGATAACTCCGCAACACATTTCCCGTCTTCTGCGACTGGACGGTTTCGGGGCGCGCTTGCACAATAAAAAGTTGGTTAGTAATCCCATCTTTTGCCCACTCGATATCCATTGGAGTGAAAATGCCGTGGACTTGGGAATAATGGTCTTCAATTAAACACGTCCAACTTGCTAGTTGTAAAATCTCTTCATCACTCAGAGCGAATTTACCTCTTTCACTGGGCGAAACCAAAACATTTTTCGTAAATTTTGAGCCGTCATCATAAATCATTTTCAGTTCTTTGCTGCCCAATTTTTTATCGATGATTGGACGGAAACCAGTTTTTAATGTTGGTTTAAAAACATAATATTCATCGGGATTGACAGACCCTTGGACAACGTTTTCACCTAAACCGTAGGCGGCTGTAATTAGTGCCGCATCCTTAAAGCCTGTTTCTGTATCAATGGAGAACATTACCCCAGAGGTTGCTAAGTCAGAACGCACCATTTTTTGCACACCCACAGCCAGAGCAATGCTAAAGTGGTCAAATCCCTTGGCGTGGCGATAAGAAATAGCGCGATCGGTAAATAGAGAAGCAAAGCATTTATGACAAGCTGCTAAAACTCCTTCGACACCGACAACGTTGAGGTAAGTTTCCTGCTGTCCAGCAAAACTAGCATCGGGAAGGTCTTCAGCAGTGGCACTAGAACGGACTGCCACATCTGTGTCTGCATGGTACTGTTCACAGAGACTATGGTATGCTGTGGCGATCGCCTCGCGCAATTCTACAGGAAATGGTGTGTGGATTAATAGCGATCGCGCTTTTTTGCCGCGTTCTCGTAAATTTTTGACATCCTCAACATCCAAGTCAGCAAAGAGTTTGCGTAGCTTTGCTTCTAAACCTGCTGATTTGATGAAATGACGATAAGCGTAAGCAGTAGTGGCGAATCCTGTGGGAACGTTAATGCCTTTGGGTGTTAGCTGTTGAATCATTTCGCCCAGTGAGGCATTTTTACCACCCACTACTGGGATATCAGCAATCCCAATTTCATCAAACCAGAGAATGAGCGATCGCTCTTGGGCAGCTAGAGACAAAGTGCTTTTTGATACTGTAGTCATAAATATTACCTTTTTAGTTTATACTCAACTTGTAAGTGCATAACTGCTACTATATTTATTTTTCCCATATTCAACTTGAGATTTTTGGTTCTGTCGCGGAGTTTGATATTTGGCGATGAAATACAAAATTATAAGCAATAAAAATTAACAATTATTCAGTTTAATAACTCGATTAAAATACCGGATGTAATACATGATGGCGCAGCTAGAACGACTCCTAAAAATGGCAGAAGATGAACTAACTGAATACAGCACTGATGCCCGCAAAATAGAAAAACTGCGCCGTAAAATAGGTTTAACAGTATCGTTAACAGAACAGCAGCAAGTGAAAGAGGTATTACTTGCTAAGATGAAATCTAATATAATTACCCAAGTTGTGGAAGAACAAAGACAAGCAGTAGCCTTACCATTTTGGGGAATTGCTGGATTGGGTTTGCTACTAGGAATTTCTTTAAATCAACCCATAGGCTTGTTAGCGTCTGTAGTTGGAACTGTATTAGCTTATAGAGTTCAGAAATGGGGTTGGAAATTGCAGGCAAATCGTTTATTGTTACAAACATTAGAAGATATTGAAACGCGTATTGCCCAACCCACTAAGTAACAATAAAGATGTATTTTTCAAATAAATTACTTACAATTTTTCGTATTTTATTATACTGAATAAGTAATTAATTACTTATTTAACATTTCGTAAGCACTTAACAATTCCTTTGGGATCACCATAGCAAAAAAATTAGATATTGGATTTAAGATTAGGTATTTATTAAGAAATACAGCAAGCAGAAGGCAGTCTTGCGTAAGCTTGAACTGCCCTCCGTCTTCATTCAATATCCTAGTTTGCGGGTAAAGAAGAGAAATTTAAAACTGATTCACCTATTTTTTACACAAACGATCTCAAAGATCGTCAGCAAACATTTTAGTCATGTAATATTGGTTTTGTTTTCTCTAATCAACTAACGAGATCGGCGATCGCTTCTGGAGCAGGGACTACAGCTTCAGGCTGATAGCGGATGCCAGCTTGCTTGAAGCGACGTAAAGCCTCACCCAAGCGATCGCAGTCTGCAATCAAACTGATCCTGACATAACCCTCACCTGCAACCCCAAAGGCATTACCTGGAGTAACCACAACTCCTGTTTGCTGCAATACGTTCAGGGCAAAATCTGTGGAACCAACGCCAACGGGACACTTCACCCAAAGATACATCGTCGCCTTGGTTTTGGGAATATCCCAACCCAACTCTCCTAACCCTTGAATGAGGAAATCGCGGCGGGTACGGTAGCGTTGTTGTACCTCGTGCAAATACACATCTGGCAGTTGCAAAGCTGTCTCGGCTGCTGTTTGTAATGCTGCAAAAATGCCGTAATCCAAGTTAGTTTTCAGCGTCCGCAAACCTTGGATTACATGGCGGTTCCCCACGACAAAGCCGACGCGCCAACCAGCCATATTGTAAGTTTTAGATAAGGTGTGAAATTCCACACCAATATCTTTCGCACCAGGAATTTCTAACAAGCTAGTGGGTTGATAACCATCAAAAGCTAACTCGGCATAACATAAATCATGCACCAGCAAAATTTCATATTTGCGGGCGAAGGCGACGATTTCTTCAAAAAATTCGCGCGGGGCGGTGGCGGCGGTGGGATTGCTGGGATAGTTGAAATAGAGCATTTTGGCTTGTCTTGCAACTTCGTCAGGAATGGCAGCTAAATCAATTAACCAGTCATTTTCGGGTTTAAGAATCAAGCTGTGGATTTTGCCGCCAGCGATCGCCGGACCACGGAAATGTGCCGGATAAGCCGGGGAAGGAACCAGAACTAAATCACCAGGGTTAACGTAGGCGAGTGCTAAATGAGTTAATCCTTCTTTAGAACCCAGCAATGGCAAGGCTTCGCTATCAGGATCGAGAACCACACCATAACGGCGATGATACCAGTTAGTAATTGCACGGCGGAAACTAGCTGTGCCCTCAAAGGGTGGATAACCGTGATTGGCGGGATCTTTTAAAGCTGTGATCGCCGCTTCTACTACTGGTGCTGGCGTTGCACCATCGGGGTTTCCCATACCCAAGTCAATTAAATCTAACCCTTGTTCTCGTGCTTTAGCTTTCAGTTCATCTAAACGGGCAAATACATAAGGTGGTAGTTTTTGTATGCGTTCTGCTGGGACAATCCAATTTAAACTCATAAAACCTCGTCACTCATTCCCTTGGGCGAAACTCGATTTGTAGTATCTCTACTATCTATAGGTGCAGTGGTAGAAACCATTGCCGCCATTAACTGTTCTGGCGCGACTTTAAACGGTAGTCGATGGATGTCAGAATTAGGAACTAGAGCCATTTCGGCGGCTGTTTGCAATTCGCCTAATGTAATATTGCCCAATCCCAAATCACTTAATTTTTGGGGTAGTCCAATTTCTGTGTAGAACTTTAACAGCTGTTGCCGTGCCGATGCTGCTAGTTGATTGCCTTGTAGCATTTCTTCTAAACGCAGTTGCACTAAAATCCCAAAAGCAACTTTTTCGCCATGAATACTGCCATGTCCTGAAATATGAGTTAAACCGTTATGCACGGCATGGGCGGCAACTGTGCGACACTGCGCTCCTCCAAGTCCCCCAACTACCCCAGCGAGTAAAACAGTGGCATCTACCACTTCTCGCCAAACCTCACTACCTGGTTCTTCGAGAGCGGCGGCTGACTTTTGCAACAAGATATCTCGCAAAACTCGTGCTTGTTGCACCGCAGCAATAATTAAAGTGTCTTGCAAGTGTCCACTGCTAACCGAGGCTTCGTACCATTTAGCGATCGCATCACCAATTCCAGCTACTAAGGTACGTTGTGGTGCAGTTTTAATCAAGTCATAATCGAGTATCAATAAATCGGGACAACGAGATAGCCCCACATCGTAGAGAAAAGCCCCATCTTCCGAATAAACATTTGATAAGGCACTCCAAGCTGCACAAGTAGCCCCGGAAGTAGGAATTGTCACGACTGGTAGATGTAACTGCTGTGCGACTAATTTCGCTGTATCTAGGGCTTTGCCACCACCAATACCGATAATGACATCAGCTTTATGTTCTTTTGCCTTCTTCTGTAAAGATTTCAGGCTAGCTTCGCAGCAATCTGCACCATAAGAAGCTTGGACACTATGTGATTGCTGCGCTTCTAAAACTGGTTGTAAATTTTGTTGGCTGATAGCGAGAGTAGACTTCCCTGCCACAATTAAGGGGCGACTTCCCAAACAGGCAATCTCTGCTGCGGCTGTTTGCAACACCCCAGAACCACGGATTACTTTTGCGGGAGAAACTGTGAGCGTAAAGAATGAACTAGAGGTTTGAGTAGACAAAGAAGGTTGAGTAGAAAAATTATTGGGCATATAATCTCGTTTGTCAAAACCTTGATATTTCTTAATCAAATAGACTGGCGATCGAGGATACTTGTTGCCAATCTGGTTTTTGGATGGCTTCAACCTTCCACCCGGCTCATCTAGATTTGAGCCAAGCAATTAAATAGACAAGTCCTGTTGCCGACCAATTGAGTAGTTTGACGACATTGCTTGAATCTATAAATACCCATTAACCTGAAATTCCGAACTATCAAAGTTTTGAATAACCGTATAATTAATTAACATTACCATTGTCAGATTATCAAGAAAAGCAATCGATAGTTGATAACGTGTAGGCGATCGTGCTATTTCATACAATCCTTAGCTACAGATTTAGATGTAAAGGTATGCAAAGATATGCCCCTATAACCCCTTGGTTTGCTGTAAATAATTTTAAAAATGGCAACAGGGGAAATTAGGACAACAACTGACAAATCACAACTGTCAGTACCCATTTCCCGCACGCTGATTAACCTTTTCCCACAGTATAACCACTAAAGTGTAAATATCTTAATCTAAATATAACCATTAATGTATCAGTAAATACAAAATAAATTTTGTCATCCTGATAACAGGTAAATTATTTTTGTTCTTTGTTCTTTGTTCTTTGGGCATTGGGCATTGGGCATTGGGCATTGGGCATTGAAAATAGGCAGAAGTGCGGGGGGACAGAGGGGAAAACTCTTTTCCCTTGCTCCCTGCTCCCTGCTCCCCTGCGTCTTAAGCAGTCGGTTTTGGCAATTTGGCGAAATTGTCTGTGTAAATTTTGACTGTTACTGGGGAATTTTGATGAGAAGCGAGCGATCGCTTGACCTCACCCAAATAAATTGGGACAGAAATCCCTGTTTCTGGGTGGATAATGGTACGGGCGCGAACTGTCAAATTTCCGTCTTCCCGTGAACCTGAGCGACCATAAGAAAACAAATTACTAGCTGCTTGACGTAAAGTTGCTTCTAATTGTGTGGGTGTAATTTGGGGTGATGTCGCAATCACCGCTTGTGTTGAGCCATTGTCATAAACTAGAGTGTACCGGGCTGCTCCAGGAATCACAGTCCGACTCAAGGGGACTATTGAGAGTCCAAATAAACCAGCAGTCACCACCAGCATAAAGCCAGTCGTACCCACCAACCGAAAGCGGATGCCCCATTTGAGAATAAAAGCCAAAAATGTCAAGGCAGCAAATACCAAAGTAGCTATACCTGACCATTGGGTGTACTGAAGAAAGTTAGCTGTTGTGAGCATAAGGTTGGTTATGGAGGCGTCTTTTTTTCGTTACCGACACACCCATTTTACCGAGAGCTTACACCGATTACCTGTGAGGTTGCATAGATACAACAACTTGCTCAAGTCGCTTGTATCACCAAGCCTAATTTTTGTGCAGTTTCACAAAGACAGGACTTATGCAAAATAATGGAAAAACGAACCGCATACTCCTACGGAGAAGCAAGCTACGCGCAGCGTCTCATTAGAGAAGGCGCAAAGGACACAAAGGAATGAGAGTTTCAGAGAGTTATTGCGTAAGTCCTAAAAGAATTGGTACTACAGCATAAGGTTATCAGTCATAATAAAGTTTCAACTTCTGTTTAGCCTAAGTTTAGCGGTGAATGGAGTCAACCTCAGAACAATTGAAACAGTTATACAGAGTCTTGATTTGCCTAACGCGAATGTATCTCTCGGTTTACCTAGTTAGCTTAGATGAGCGAACAGATAACATCGTAGTAATAGCAGGTGAAGAGACAGTTTTAGTAATTAATCTAGAAAGAGAGGTTGATTATGAATAAGCCTAACTTTAGAGAAATGACACGCAAGCAATTGCGAGATTATATCTTACAAAATCGTGTCGATACAGAAGCAATTCACGCCTTAGCATTACATATTAAGTCTAATGGTAAACGTCTTAATTCAGTAGATTAGCTACAACAAATCATCCAAAAAAAGCGTAGCAAAGGCTTAGATCCATAGCAAAAAACGTGTAATCATTCCGTTAGGGAGTAATACGATTTTGTTAAGTTGTAGCTAATAAATCTGGGAAATAAATTTCTTGACAAAATTTCCCCGCCTCCCTAGTTTTCCTAGAACAGTATTGGTTCGCCAGAGACGATATGGGACTTTTTGGATGTCTGCAACCTAGTTTGAATACTATCAATTATTGCTAGCCAATCAGCATCTCTATTCCATTCAGAGTGAATCCTGGTTTTAGTTGCTGCGTCGTAGAGGTTACAAAAAACCACATTTTCTTCTCCAGCAGTTGCAGCGATAATCAAGGGCTTGGAAAAATCCTGGATTAGTGATGCAGCTAAAAGAAAACTTTTAGCAAAGTTCGTTTCTCTCCCAGTCCTAATAATATAAACTTCATCCGCTCTAACAACGATGTCTAACTTATTATTGTCTTTTTCTTTAAATTCTTTCGTCGTTAATTTAAGTTCGGATATATACCCAGTCAACCCTGTTTGTTGTACAGGAATAGTTTTATCATTATTGTAGTTATACCACAAGTATGATTCCCCGCTTAATTCTCCTTTTTTCACATATAAATAAATAGGTTCTGGAGGGTTACAAAGACCTAGTTTAATTTCAGCAATCATGTTTTATGTTCCTTTGTCAAGGATAAAATTTTTCAGATATTGCGTCAAATTCAATCTTTTTAAGATAGTGTTGAACTGAATAAAAATAATAAATATACAAAAGGGCATCTACAAGAGATGCCCGTCATGCAGGAAAACCCCAAAGGGGTGTCCCTACACCTTCCCAACAATCAGCAACAGTGACTAATTAGGTATTAGTCACACTCACAGACGTGAATGTAACAATCTTATTAACTTAAAACTCTCAATGTCCCCAGTGCATACACTGAAAAAACTAATAGCTAATTTTGATGAGACGCGAGCCTGTCTTTTTCGCGATCGCGATATACTACTCCAGAAATAGCAGCCAAAATTAGCCATGAAAGCGCATTCAAACGGAAATCGAAGAGGGTTACATCTACTGTATTCAATAAAATCCACCCAACAAAGGATAAAAGATAACTGAAAAATATCAATTTGTCTCCTGCATTTATATATTTTGACTTTTGCAGTAGTTGGACACTGATAATCAAAATCCAAGCTAGTAAGCCACAAAATAAAAAAGCACTGGGAAAACCAGTTTCAGCAGATAACATCAAAAACAAGTTATGGGGATGACCCAAGGGAATCTGCATCTTTGCTTGGTAAAGTGTACTAAAACTACGTAACCCCCAACCAGTCAAAGGATGTTGTTGAGCTAAAGACCAGGCAAACTCCCACTGAGTTTTTCGCATTAAAGCGATTGGTCTATCTGGATACATATCGTCATTTAACCTTGCCCAAAAGAAGGCAGGAACTACCCAGCGAAAAATGTGAGCGATTGTTGAGGGAGCAAAAGCTGCCAAAAACACACTAGAAACGATCGCAGCAACGCTACCTACAAGAATGCGCCAACCTTGGTAGAGTGCATAAGCTAAACAGGCAAAAATAGCGATCGTCCAACCATTACGCGAGTTGGTGAAAATTAAGGCAATGAAATTTGTAATCACTGCCAAGGTTAGGAAGATAAAGGCAACTGGAGAGTGTGGTGCAGTAAGTCTTTCCCCTCTGCCCCTCTGCCCCTCTGCCCCTCTGTCTCTGATGCTCAATCCCCAATAACTCATTCCTAATCGCCATTGTTCGATCCACAACCCTAGACTAAGGATGAAAACTATTACTAGATAAGCTGCGAACGTGTTAGCGTGCAAGAAAAGTGAAGCGATACGACCTGGTGGGTTTCCGCCTGGTGTGATTGTCCAACTAAACACAACCCACACAAACTGGAACTTGAAACTCCAGCCTAAAAATAATTGTCCCAAGCCCATAATTGCTACTGGCATGGAACCGATCGCTAAAGCCCAAGCCATTTGCCGCAATTGGGCAAATGTTTGAATCAGAGCGCTATGGGCAGCGAAAAGTAAAAAGAATGGTAATAAATTAAATAAGCCGAGGAAAGCTGCTGTTTTATCCTGGGCAAACCCAGCACTCACGATCAGTAATACACTCAACAGGGCAAATCCCCAGTTAAGGGGGCGGTGATTAATTTTGCGGGATTGTTTTAGCCAAGTTATTAATGAGACAAAACCTACAGTCACAGCCCCCACTAAAGGACTCAATGGGAAGATTAACAGTGCCCATAGAGAGTAGTTCCAAGAAGATTGCCAACGAGACTTGAAATAGTTAAAAACTTTGTTCAAGCTGGCTCCCAACATTCCTCACGGGTGAGGCGAATTTGAGCTAAGGCGAAGATGGTGGGAATTATTCGACCATAGTTAGTAGCGATCGCTCTCCAGCCTAAATCCGCAATAAACCAAGTCCACATCATTGGCCCAATCACGGCAAACATCGTGCGGGCTGCCCCATAACGAGCTGCACTCACTGTCATACCCCGTTGCGCCATTTGCATCGTTACATAGCTTTGAAATTGCGTTGCAGCTGCTTCTGTGCCTGTAATCGCTGCTTGTTTGGCTACTTCATAAGTAGCAAAGTGGATGGCAAATTGACGGGCAATTTGCTTCAGTACAAGTGGCTGAAGAAGAGAAGTAACCGCGATCGCACTACCGCCTTTGAAAAGTAAACCCAATGGGTCACGTTGTAATAAAAGTGGTAGGGGTTGTTTTAGTTCTGATTTGAGCAGCTGACGCTGCACCTGTACAGTCAATTTTTGCTTTTCCTGTTCCGGTAATTTTTTCCACACCTGTCCTAGTAGATGCAAAAATACTTCTGCTTCTAAATCAATAGTTGCCAGCTGATGAGAATAGGGAATTTTTAGATACTTACATACTTGAACTAACGCTTGTCGGTAAGTTACTTGGCCTGTACGTCCCCGTAATACTGTCATCCCATCTGCCGCCAAAAAACGAAAGCGGCCCTCTAGTGCATCTAACCAAGCTTTGCGGTCTTGGCTTTGCACTTCGATGGGTTCGGGTGTGTGTACATAGTCTAAGGGATTGAACTTACGACTAAATAGAATTGCCGTTAAATCTTGCAATTCTTCTTCGGTCGCTAACTCTAGCGCCGCCCTCATTTCATCCAATTTCCCTTCCTCCCTTCCGTGCAGCTTTCTGTACCTTATTCTACTATTAGCTTTCAGCAGTCATTAGTAGTAATTTTGTCCTTTGATAATAACCAATAACTAATGACCATAATTAACTAGGGACTATTGACTCATGACTGATATTGCAGTGATTGGTGCCGGAATTGCCGGTTTAGTCTGCGCCCAGCAGTTAAGTCAAGCTGGATATTCGGTGGTAGTGGTGGAAAAGTCGCGTGGTTTGGGAGGAAGACTAGCTACACGCCGCTTGCATGGAACTTTGGCGGATCATGGGGCTTGTTACCTGAAGCCAAAGGGTGAATTGTTGGGACGTTTTGTGGAGATATTGCGATCGCGCCATATCCTAGAAGTTTGGACAGATGAGGTTTACGAACTTACAACAGGCGCTCCTTTATCTGAACCGAAAAACCGCAGTCCTCGTTATGTTGCACCTGGGGGAATGAGTGCGATCGCTAAATCCCTCGCCCCAGGTTTAGAAATATTACTGAATCAGCGTGTTATCGCTATTACTCCAACTCCCGAAAATAGCTGGCGTCTCACTCTGGAATCTAGCAATGAAGAATTAACTGCAAAAGCTATAGTTGTCGCCATTCCTGCACCCCAAGCTGTGATGCTGTTGGAACCTTTGAGTGAAAGTGGATTGGATGCAGTTTTTCTTGATAACTTGGGTTCTGTAGAATTTTATCCTTCGATTAGTGCGATCGCTGGATATCCTCTCACATCTCAACCCCTCCCTCAGTGGAAAGCCCTAACTTTTGTGAATGATGCTGATTTAGCATGGATTGGTTTAGACAGTAGCAAGCGTCCTAACCCTCAACAACCACATTTCGTGGTGCAAAGTAGCGCTGATTTTGCCCAACGTCATCTAGAATCACAGGATTTACAACCTGCCGGACAATATATCTTGCAACGAGCAGCTGAATCTCTGTCCCTTCCTTGGCTGAATACTCCCGAATGGATGCAAGTACATCGTTGGCGTTACGCCTTTCCTAGCCGTCCTTGGCACGAAGCTTTTTTGTCTACCGAAACTCCCTTACCTTTAGTTTGCTGTGGTGATTGGTGTGGCGGCAATCTTGTACAAGGTGCGATGCTTTCTGGATTAGCTGCGGCTGATGAAATTAATAATCAGTTACGTCATCTACCTTTTGATAATGTGAACTTTTTAAACGTTTTTACTTGATCATTTCATCTGTCGCTAGACTGATTTTGCACTATAGTGAGTCGGTATTTTTGTAACTGACTAAATCAAAGTGCAACAGATAAGTTTTTTAGATGAAATAGCAAATTTTGTCGCAAACCTAAAAAGTGATGTCAATTACCCTAAACGCTTAACTTCACGAAAAACTTGCTCCTAATTCAAGTTGTTTGATTGCTGTTAATCTTGATCCCCTATCTTTTATGCTGCGTTTTATGTAGATTTCTACCAAAAGGGCAGAAATTTTAAATAATTAGGATTATAAATATAAAATGTCGGTAAATTACCAGATGATTGGACGCTGTTTTAATAAGTCAGGCTGTGAGGCAGTATAAACTTTAACTAAAATAAGCAAAGCCAAATGTCTGAGATTGTACTAAGATAAGAGGCTAGTTTCAGGGAGATTGTAGCTATCAGTTGAAAGTAAGTTAACTGATTGTAATTAAGACATTGCCATCTAAAAAAATTATTTTCTCCACCAAGTATTGACTTGATTAAAAAAGGAATTTAAAAATCATGAAAACGGTAGTAAATTTAACAAAACAATCAATAGTGGGAGAAATTGAAAGTATTTTGAATACATATCCATCCCATCCATATCAACAAGCCTTTGCGATTCCTGATTTACGCCAAGAGCTAATTACTTTCGTTCTCAACCGCATTCCCTCCTTTTACAGCGTCATGCCTGATGAGCAGATTCCAGCAGAGGCTGAACAAGGAAGCTTGGCTTATTATAAATTGCCTCGTAAACCCTTAGAACAGCAACTACATTTACAGAATTTGATTCACCAAGGTATTTGTCTAATTGTTCAAGAAAAGTCAGATTGGATTAGCCATCGTGTTTGTGAAACAGTTCAACCCGCTTGTGAACCTTCTCACTGGTTTGGTTAATAGTTCTAACGAGATTTGGCTCTCTGCTGAGATATCATAACGCCCGCAGTGAATTTTGAATTTTTGAGCTAATCCCACGACTAAAGGCTATGGGATTAGCTCAATATTTTTTTAAGTAGATTCCTCTTGAGGTGTAAAATTTGACAATTACTAAGTTAAAAGGATATTCCCAGGATATGAGAAAAATAACTGCTCTAATGCTAAGTATTTCCGTGACTGTCGGGGTGGGAGCATTAACACCTAAAGTCACTAATGCCCAGTTGTTTTACCCACCAGCAAGCGATCGCCATTCATTAATGGTAATAGGTCAAGGGGTAGTAAGAGTGCCAGCAGATACAGCGGATATTGAGTTGGTATTCAGTAGTGGAGGTAGCAATGATGAGTTACAAACGCAACCATCATCTCTACCCGAAACCCGCCGCATATCCTTACCCTCCGGGTTCGGCAGTCCCTCTTTGTTGGAACAACAAGACCGGGCTGCCTCACCAACTTTAGTTTTTAATTACAAAACAGCAGCAGAACCTTTACCAAACAAAAAATCCCTAACTAAAGCAACTCTTCAGCCTGTAGTGGATAGCTTAGTTGCTAAAGGTATTAGGGCTGATAAAATTCAAGTGCAAATTAACCCTAATACCAGTGAAAATAACGCCAAGATATTGGTGAGACTAGAAAAACCAACGCGCGATCGCGTTCAAGAAATTGTTGCTACAGCGAACAAGTCCACGAGCCAGATTGAAAACCTTTCTGTCAAGAGTGTGGGTGTTGAGTATGCAGTAAATGACTGTCAGGCTTTGCAGAGTTCAGTTTATCAATCAGCGATGAAAGATGCTCAAAGCCGCGCTCAGGCTTTAGCAACTGCGATGGATGTTAAACTTAGTACTCCTTCTGTCGCCGAACCATTTTACACATTATTTTATCCCTCATGTAGTTCTAAAACTGGAGTTCCTTTACCGTCGTTTGCTAGTTTTTTATTATCACCAGCTTATAATCCAGATGCCCCAGCAGAGGTTGAAATGAAAAAGGATATTTTTGTGACGTATACAACGAAATAAACATTTATATTTAGTGCGATCGCACTTTGAGTTAGTCAAAATTGGAAGTGCGATCGCTTAACTATTTTGTCTTGATTGTAAAGACTCACTTTTATGACTAAGTTTACAAAATATCAATTGTACTTCTTACTTATTCAAGTACTATTTTGCTTTTTCATTCTAGCAATCTATAGAAAAATCAAATATTCACTTGAGTTTAGACTAGTTTCCGGTGCGAAACTGCTGATTTCAAACTCCAGTAATGAAAAAACTCCAGAAGTGTTTGTGGCAAATCTGGAGTCAGGAAAGATACGCATTTACCTATACCAAATTTTCACCCTGAGAAAATCCTACGTCATCAGGGTATACACTCAAATGCAGATAAAAGTGTTTGAGGATTCTCATTTACACACCTTCTCTGTGAGAAGTAACGCAAAACAGCCCCAGATAAGCTGAGGCTGTTTTGCGAGAGTTGTTTGGTAGGAAGGGTACATCAATAAGTGATGCCCGTGTTAAATATAGATAATTCAGTATGCATCCTTATTCAGTCATATTTTGGCATATCAGGATGATTGGGAAAATTTTAATGGGTTTATTCCAAAAAGAAACTCCAGATGCACTTAAGCATTCTGGAGCAGTAACAGGTTTCTAACATCAATCAATTCTTACATCTGCGATCGCCCGATGTCGTTAGGGTATATACTCAAATGTGTTTTATGTCTACTCATCCGCAAATAGACCAGCAAATTACCTTCTTTTCTACCCATAATCTCAATGTATCTACAGAATTCTACGAACAAAAGCTAGGTTTGAAGTTATGGCTTGACCAAGGAACCTGCCGAATTTATACTGTTAGTGGTTCTGGATACTTAGGATTGTGTCAAGCAAGCGAAAAATTAAGTCCTCCAAGCGATAAGCAATCAAGTGTTATTTTTACTCTAGTAACACAGCAAGTGGATGAATGGTTTGAATATCTCAAAGAACGTGGCGTCGAATTTGAAAAGTCACCTACACTAAATGAAAAGTACAATATTTACCATTGCTTTTTCCGCGATCCTGATGGTTATTTAATTGAAATTCAACGTTTTGAGACTAATGACAATAAAAAAGACATAACCAAATAAGTTATGTCTATACATTTTTTATAATGCTTGTTTTTAAGCTAACAAATACTGAACATATCGGTTCAATAAATATTTTATTAGGGTGAATACATGATGAACGAAAAAATCAAATGGTTCCGCACAGCATTACAACCTAAAGGTTCAGTAATGAAAGCAATTTTCAAACATGTTTTATGGTGTGGAGCTTTCGGATTTTTAATTTCTCTGCTTCACCATTTTGAAAAACCTGTATCCCAGCCTATTTTAGTAAATGTGATTCCTAGTATTGTTTTAGGTTTGTTACTTGTATTTCGTACAAATACTGCTTATGAGCGATTTTGGGAAGGGAGAAAATGCTGGGGTTCTATAGTAAATAACGTCCGAAATTTAGCGAGGCAAATTTGGGTATCAGTTGATGAAATTTCACCAGAAGATAAAGAAAATAAAATTACGGCATTAAACTTATTGGTAGCGTTTGCTGTAACAACTAAACTACATTTGCGAGGAGAAGCTGTCAATAGCGAGTTAAAAGACTTAATGCCATCTACTAAGTACATAAAACTGAAGATTATGAATAATCCTCCTATAGAGGTTGCCTTTTGGATAGGAGATTATTTACAGCAACAGTACGACCGTAATTGTCTTAATAGCTATCAGCTAACATCTCTGCAAGAATTATTGAATAGTCTTGTGGATAATTTAGGTGCTTGCGAACGTATTTTAAAAACACCTATGCCGCTTGCTTATGCTATTCATTTGAAGCAATTACTGATACTATATTGCTTTTTGCTACCATTTCAAATAGTAGAGAGTCTCGGTTGGTGGACAGGTTTAGTTTCTGCTTTGGTTGGGTTTACTTTGTTTGGCATTGAAGCCATTGGCTTAGAGATAGAAAACCCCTTTGGTTATGACGCTAATGATTTACCATTAGATGCAATTTGTGAAACAATGAAGCGCAATATTGACGATTTAATTACTTTGACTCCCAATGCGCGATCGCACACATAAAATATATGATTAAAGTAGGCATTATAAACTATTTTTAGTCTTGAAAGTATTCATTTTTAATTTTTAATTCCGCCTTGCGGTACTAGTCATGCTCCATAAAATTTGTGATTGCTGCGACGGATTGCACTCAACGCATTGAATTTGGAGCAATCGTCAAAAATCGAATCAAGCGGCGAGTAGACGCTACAAAGTCAAGCCGGGGATAATGGCTTTTGGTTCCTGTTTGGGTAACACTCAGGCTGCTCGGCAGGTATTTCAAATTGATGATAATTTTACTCGCTACTGTCAAACTAAAATTTTAGCCCGTGGTGAAGAGAATGGTACTTTAGCAGCATCTGCGGGAATTATATAACTATAACTATCGGGAAAAGTCCTTTTCCCAACTTTCTGCATATAAGTAGATCCGTTCTTTTCTGTCCATTTGATTCCCAACTCGACTTGTGTATACACCGTAGCTTTTTAAGGGGGGAACCGGAATTAAAGTCCCCCAATTTATCGGGGGATTTAGGGGTATTTAGAACGTTTTGCTACCAACAATAAGACTTTTCAAACATCCTCTTAGACACCAAATTGATTCTGAGCAAAGTGAAATACTTGTTTCAGAGTTATGCTCAACCACAAGTCCCATAAATACAAAATTTCCCATACCTGATGTATGAAAATATTAATTCAACACCGTCATTACGACAATGAAATTAGTGGAGTTTTAACTTACATTTATTCTATTATTCCTGAGTTGGAAGCTAGATTAATTGAAGTTAAAACTATTTCTACTAGACAAGATAATCTCGCAAAATGGTTTAGTCATATTGTTTGGGCAGATATAGTACACATGAATTCCAATGACTTCTTGTTTACTTTATTATGTAAAGCCTTGCGAAAAAAGATAATTATTAAATACCATTATTCCCTTTATCAATCTACTCATACTAGTTATGAGCAGATGAAGTTGACGCAACGTTTAAAAGCTGAATTTAAACACACATTGCCGAAAGCTAATTATCCATTAAAGTGGAAATTACACACTTTTGTCAAATGGGCACGCCTAATCACCCGCCTTTCTACTGCCTTCTTAGCCGATTATCATACAGCTTGTAGTAACTTTTTAGGAGAATCTTCTGCTTTTCCTTGGCCAGTTGATACGTTATATAATCCCATTGAAATCAAGTCGGAAAACCAGCTTAAAACTTTAGAAAATTTATCTCAGCCATATAATTTTATTTTTGTCGGTAGATTAGCTACAGACAAAGGCGTAGATATTTTATTAAAAGCAGCGCGGATTTTACAAGATGAAAATAAAGAATTTAAAATTACTATTATTGGTGATGGCGAACAATCTCAGGAATTAAAACAGCTAACGTCTGATTTAGGAATTGCCAACAAAGTTAATTTTTTAGGTAAAGTTCCTCAAAAAGAAGTACTTCTAAAAGTTCAAGATGCTTTGGCTTTAATTGCTCCATCTCGTTGGCAAGATCCAGCACCTTACGTAGTGCAAGAAGCCTCTAGCGTTCAAACCTGCTCGATTGTCTCAAAAATGGGAGGCTTGTCAGAAGTAGGAGGGCCGCACAGCCTATTTTTTGAAAATGAAGATGCAGAAGAATTAGCTAAATGTATGCGAGACTGCTTAGATAATCCAGAGGAAGCAATTAATCGGGGTTTTCAGTCCAGCCAATACGTTGCGGAAAACTTTTCAGCTACGCGTGCTGTTAATAGACTACTGGAAATTTGTAGCGAACTTACTTCTAAAGCATTGATAACAAACTCTGATACATAATTCTCGTTACAGGGTTGCTGCCCTGTAACAGGCTCATTGGAAGCTCTACCAATATTACATAAGCACTTCCTTATGGCCCAGAAAAGACAGCTTGTTCTACATCATCCCGACTAAGAGAATACTTGAATGAGCGTTGGATATCTTGTCCATTTTCCCCAGATTGGACATATCGCACGACAATTTGCTCAACATCAAGCCATAATTCAGCTTGCCAACTAGGTCGCTGTACACGCCAGCAATGCCTTTGTGTTTCGTCTTGTTGACAGCCTTGGTCTTTTAGCCACTGCTCAATTTGTGGCAGGGGATGATTATATAGGGGAGTATCAGAGGGAAGAAGAGCCATAGGAATTTTAGATTTTGGATTAGGGAATTGTTTAATTTTTAATGATCAGATAGGTAATTAGTTGCGACATATAGATAATCTGCTGTTGTACAGATGTAGTTGGTTGCAGCAAATGAGAATGGATTGCAGCCTCGCCACGAGTTAAGCCAATGGCAACTGCTAATAACAGACAACCTACAAATGTTAACACCAGCATAAATAAAGCAAAGATTTCGCCAGATGATAAGGGGCGATCGCTCGCATCGAGGTAAGCTGATTTTGACCAGTCATGAGAACGCGAGACGGGATGATTCAAATCAGGGGGTGGTTGAATCACTCCAAAACGGGAATAGCCAATTTTGAAATCGTAGCTTAACCGGCGTTCTGGATGGGTAAGGGTGGCGTAAGCTTCGTTGATTTGCTGAAATTTAGGAGTGGCGATCGCAGTGGGCAAGTCTGTAGTATCAGGATGATAGAGTTTGCTCAGTTGCCGATAAGCGCGACGAATGTCAATTACCGATGCCCAGGGATGCAGTCCTAGCAGAGAGTAATAAGTTGGTTCGCTGCTTTGTGGCATTGCCCCGTTTTGATTCACATCTGTTTGAGTCACTTTGCTCAAAGATATTTTTTATATTTTAAATCCTTTGTGAATTTGGAGAAGACACAGCAGGTCTAGCATTTGATAAGATATCTTAATAAAGCATTTAATTAGATGCGATGCACATCAAAATTAATCTCGAAAATATTCAAACTCTTACCGACTTCAAGCGCAATGCCAAAGATTACGTAGAGCAAATCAAGGCAACAAAGTCCCCACTTGTACTAACGGTAAATGGGAAAGCTGAGATTGTGGTGCATGAAGCGCAAGCGTTTCAGCAGATGATAGATGAACTCCAGCGCCTTGAGGAAGAACTACAAAAACTCAAGTTAGAAGCATTACGCAGTACCAATTAATGTTTGTCACAACTGTCGGGCGCATTCTCACTCTTGTATTTAAAGGATTAGTGAAATGGGGTAAAAATTCTGTGGGCTGGCATTTTGCATTTTTATTAACTCTCATTTCTTTATACTTCAAATTGAAGTGCGGAATGTGGGTTTAAAATAACAATGTGATCGCCTGAAGCTAATTTTGCTTGTAAAAGAGCTTTTTCTGCTATGCTAATTAGCTTATTTAGAGATAGTTCCAAGCTAGGAATAACACTTGTCACACCTAAGCTGAAGTTGATAACTTCGTCGGTTTTTGAATTATCATTGGCTATGTTAATAGATTTTACAGAAGACAGAATATTGTCCGCAATCTGCAAAGCTTCTTCAGCCTGAGTATTTGGCAAAACTATAGCGAATTTGTCAACATCAAAACTGGCTATAAAATCCGCTCCCCGCCGCTTGGATTTACTTAGAGTGTCAGCAATTTGCCGCATATATCCATCTCTAGCTTGATACTCATCATTAGCCTTGGGAAAGTGAACACACATCAAAATCAAAGAAAGAGATAATTTATACTTTTGCAAGCGCTTCCATTCGCGTTCTAAATATTCATCAAAGTAGTAACGATTAGCAATTTTAGTTACGCTATCTATAGAAGTGAGGCGTTGCAAATCGCGATTTGCAACTTCCATCTGTGCTGTTAGTAAGCATTCTCGTTGAATCTTTTGTTGCAGTTCTGCTATCCCCCCTCTTGATGTCAGCAAGCGATTGACTCGCTGACTAAGTAGACTCCAATCGATTGGTTTTGTGATGTAGTCTGTTGCACCAGCTTCAAAAGCTCGGTCAACAGATTCTTGATCGTCGAGAGAAGTAATCATTAAAATCGGAGGACAATTATCACCTAGAAGCGTTTGCATCTGAGCACAACAACTGAAGCCGTCCAAGCCTGGCATCATCGCATCTAACAAAATTAGATCTGGCACTTGCTGTTGACAAATATCTAAACAATGTTGACCGTTACACGCTTCGGTAACTCGATATCCTTCTTTCTCCATAGCTCGATGCAGCACTAATCGCAAGCCTCTCTCATCATCGACAACAAGAACTAAAGGTGGGTTATTTTGAAAATCGTAATTAATCATTTTACCTATTGGGATGTTGTAATACTAAAGCAGCTTCTACCCTTTGATACTCTGTTTCGAGTTCTGGAACTAAAGTAGAAGCACTGAGTGTAGTACCAGTACGACCCATCGTTTCTAATTCTTGGCACAATTCGGCAAAAGGCATAGCGCCGATAGTCACACTCAAAGATTTCAGGGAATGAGCAACACTACGAAGCTCAGTAGCATCTTTTTTGTCAATTGCGTTATGAATAGCCAATAACCTTTGTGGCGCATCTTCTAAATAGTTATCAATAAACTCCGCCAAAATTTCAGTATCACCTACCATATCTTTTAAAGCTTGAAAGGTTTCGGCATCGATTGCTGGAGCTAGGATTACTTGTTGTTCTATTTCAGATTGAGAACCTTGCTCATCCTTTTTAACGAAAACCTTTAAGTCTTGATTTTCATTAGCTGATGGCTGCAAAATTCGATAGTTTTTGAAAGCTTCGACGAGAGCTTCCATACGGATAGGTTTGCTAATGTAATCATTCATCCCGGCACTAAGGCATTCCTCTCTGTCGCCTTGCATGGCATGAGCGGTCATGGCAATAATCCAAGGTCGGCTGTTGTCTGGCCATTCCTGGCAAATTCTCCGAGTAGCTTCCAACCCGTCCATTTCTGGCATTTGCACATCCATGAAGACTAAATCATAGGATTGTTGGCGTAAAGCTAACAGCACTTCTAATCCATTATTCGCAGTGTCAGCACGATAGCCTATCCGCTCTAACATGAGTAGCGCTACCTTCTGATTTAAAGAAACATCTTCCACTAAGAGAATCCGCAATGGCAGCTTTTGACTCAACTGAGAATAAAATGCTGGTGGAAATGATTTTGTTGGTGATAGAAAAATTTTTTCGTTGTATAAGGTATGGACGAATATGTTATAAAGCTGCGATCGCTTTATTGGTTTAGTTAAGATAGAAACTAAGCCTAGTTTTTCTTCATGCTCTTTCTGGATTAATCTTTCAACGTCACTCAGCATTACTAAAGGTAGGTTTTGACAGCTTGCTAAGGAGTGAATCTGTCCTGCCAGAGTTAAACCGTTCATCTCTGGCATCCGCATATCTAAAAGGGCGATATCAAATTGTTCACCTGAATTAATCAATTCCAAAGCTGACAAACCTGACTCCAGTGAGTGAACCAACATTCCCCAATTAGCGGCTTGTAGGCTAATCAATTGTCGGTTAGTAGCATTGTCATCGACCACTAACAGGCGTTTTCCGATTAAATTTGGTTGAACAACCCCAAGGTCAATGTCTTCGCTACTAGAAGTTGAGTGAGCTAGTAGTGTGAAATAAAATGTTGAGCCAACTCCCACAGAACTCTCAACGCACACGCTGCCACCCATCATTTCACATAAGCGCTTACTAATTGCTAAACCCAATCCAGTACCGCCATATTGGCGAGTCATTGAGGCATCGACTTGGCTAAAAGGCTTAAATAGTCGCTCCATCTGTTCTTGGGGTATGCCAATGCCTGTATCTTTAACAGCAAATTGAATTTCGTATTCGTCTTTGCTGATTACTTGTTTGACCGTTACAGAAATTACAATTTCTCCAACTGCGGTGAATTTGATGGCATTACCGATCAAATTGACTAGAATTTGTCGGACTCGCGTCACATCTTTGACGATGGTGCTTGGGGTTTGGGCATCAATTAGGTAAGCTAAATTTAGATTTTTAGCCGCAGCTTGAGGAGCTAATAAATCTAAAGCTTCTTCTATGCAATAGCGGAGGTTGAAAGGATGTTCCTCTAAATCTAATTTACCGGACTCAATCTTCGAGAAGTCCAAAATATCATTGATGATAGTCAGTAAGGAATCACTGCTACTGCGGATAATTTCTACAAAATCGTGTTGTTCGGGAGCGAGTTCCATATCCAGCAGCAGCCCTGTCATCCCGATAATGGCATTCATTGGAGTACGAATTTCGTGGCTCATCATCGCCAAAAATTCACTTTTGGCCCGATTTGCAGCTTCTGCTTCCAGTTTTGCCTGCTTCAAGGCCCAGTTTTTCCAGGTGAGTTCTTCTAGTTGCATAGTTTCTTGTTCTAACAAGTACGCCTGTGCCAAGGCGATACCCACTTGCGCTGCAACTGCTTCAAATAATTCAATTTCTTCTAGAGTCCATTGGCGAAAATGGCTACACTGTTGGATTCCGATGATTCCATTTGTTTTTCCTTGATAGGAGGTGCGGACTATTAACATGGACTTTAAGTCCAGGTTTCGACAAATTGTTTGCATTCCTTGGAGTAAAGGGTCGGCGTACACATCATTTGAAGCGATCGCCTCATCCTGTGCGATGATTTTCCTGGCATGAGGATTGTCAGCGATGGGAATCTCTAATTCCAGCATGGAACTGTAACTAGGAACAACATACTCGGCCACTACGGGAATTCGTGGACTGGGGTCGCTAATGTAAGAGTGAATTAGACAGCGATCTACTTGAAATGCTTGTCCAATTTGAATTGCAGCCGTCTGAAAGATTTTTTTGGTGTCAAGGCTTTGACGAATTTGCTGAGTGATTTGTTTGAGCAGAACGGTTTGTCGAAGCTGCTGTTTTAGCATGGATTCACTCTGCAACAAAGACTCTTCTGACGCTTTGCGATCGCTAATATCATTTAGGACACAAATTGCACCTAATTGTCGCCCCTGAGCATCGATAATGGCTTGTCCACCTGCGATTAACGTCCGTGCGGACCCATACTTTGGAATCATCACCATTTCTAGATCATGGACTTGCTCTCCTTGCAAAGCTCGAAATAGTGGACTATCCTCCTTTGGCATCGGAGTTTTACCATCAGCCAAATAAAGATCGTAGCGCTGCACCCATTCTTCTGCTGAGATGAGTTGTTCTGGTAAATTGTGCCACTCCTGTAAGGTTCGGTTAGAAAGCGTCAAAATGCCATCAGCATTACAAGCCACGATCCCTGCTCCCACATTGTCCAGCAGAACTTTGAGGAACTCTCGTTCCTTTTGTAATATCTCCTCTGCCTGCTGGCGCTCGATTTCGCTCCTAATCCACTGCGCCATTAGCTTGAGCAGTTCTTTATGACCAGATTTGAATTGTTCTGTACGAGGAGCATAGCTAGAGAAACTGAGGGTACTATAAACTTGATCTCCGACTAAAACTCGCGTTCCAATGTAAGACTCTATGCCAAATGCAGTGTAAGCGGCATGGTTACGCCATCTAGAAGCTCCTGTATGTTCAATCGTCAGAGGTTCATTTGTATTTAAAACTTCACTGCATAGAGTCTGTTTAATATCAAAAATATCGCCTTTCTTCAGGGTATTATTGGGCGATTGAGCAGCCATCACTTCATAGCGGCTATTTTCTACCCGCCCCAAAATGCCAAACTCCAGATTAAATACTTGACATCCCATCGTGAGTAGCTTTTGAATGCGCGACTCAAAATTAAGATAGTGGGCAGATGTAATTTCATGCAACGATCTGATGGCTGCTTCGCTTTCTTTCAGTTCCTCTTTTGCTTTTTTGATTGGGGTAATATCAAAACGGATTGTTAAATATTTGAAGGGTTTGCCACTATTATCTAGAAAAGGCACAATCGTCGCATCAACCCAATAAGAAGAACCGTTTTTTGCTCGATTTTGAATTTCTCCTCGCCAAACTTTACCAGTAGCGATTGTTGACCAGAGTTGCTTAAAGAAAGCGGGTGGATGATAGTCAGATTTGATTAATCGATGGGTTTGTCCAATCAATTCCTCTCTAGTGTATTGGGTAAGTTCACAAAACTTATTATTGGCATAGGTAATGATTCCCGCATCATCTGTGACTGCAACACTCGCTGACTGATCGAGGGCAAATTTCTGAAATTCCAATTCACGTAGCGTTTCTTGTAACGACTGTTCAGCTTGTTTACGCCTTGTGATGTTAGTGCCAATACCTAGAAATCCTGTCAGCTTACCTGTGCGGTCGTGCAGTGTAGTTAACGACAACGATACTGGAAAGTGAGAACCATCTTTAGCAATGTATGTCCATTCTCGCTCATCAATTTGTCCCAGGTGTGCTTTCGCAACAAAAACCTCAAACCCCGGTGCAATTTGACGATTGAGTTCTTGTGATAGTTCTGCGGCTCGTCGCACAACTTCATCTGGTTTGTGAAGGATGGCAGGAGTTGTTTTGCCAATCATTTCAGCAGCAGTATATCCTAACCATTGTTCAGCCGCCGCATTAAAGGTGCAAATCGTGCCATTGGTGTCAGTGGAGATAATGGTGTAGTTGGCACTATCAAAGATGGCTTGCTGGAGTGTCATAGTTGACTGGAGATTAATCTCTGTTTGCTGAAGTTCAGATATTTTGAGATCGAGTTTCTGGTTGATCAACTCAATACGACGACTACGCCGTTTAGCGGATTGAGCAAAATACAGAGCCAACGCTAAAGACCAAGCGATGAAAAGACCTCCAATCAGGACAAGGCTCGGAAGTAGCGATCGCTTTTGTTGTAACAAAGCTGAACTAGGGATAATCTGAACTTGCCAATTAATTCCATGCAGATTAATAGTTAGCTTCTGTGTCCAACTCAAAGTTGCTAGAGACGCAGATCCATGCCTGTAGATGAGTTCATCCTCATCAAAAATTGCAATCTGATAATTCTGAATAACTTGTTCTGGTAGGATGCGATCAAGAAGTGATTGTATTTGGAAAACTCCAACAAGGTAGCCATCGAAACGTTCCCCAACATACAAAGGAACACATACCAAAAAGCCCTTGCCACCTTGTGTCAGTTCTAGGGTGCGAGTTAAGGTTGTTTGCCTTAAATTGCGAGCGGTTAAGAGTGCAGTTCGTGGTTGGGCACTCTGGCTCAGGTCTAGATTGAGCGTCGATTCATTCCCTTTTAGAGGAGCAATCCAACGGACATGAGCAGTGGAATCAACCCACTCGATCGCCTGATATCCTTTAATATCCTTCAAATAAGTGGCTGCATCAACTTCCCATACTGGCCGAAGAGTACCTCCACTGGCTTCCCACCGCTTCGCCATCCGTTCTAAGGCGAGAATGCGGCGGTCAAGTCGGCTGCTTAACCCAGTTTTGACAGCCGTCGCCTCCTGAGCAATTAAATGGGTAATCTCAGTGTGCTGATATATTAGTAAATTCTGCCAGAGCAACAAAACTATAATTGAAATGATAATGCCAATCGCAACGGGAAGCGATCGCCCAATATTTTGTTGATAAAAACGGCTCTGTCTAGCTTGTGGAAAAATGAATCTAAAAGGTTTAAACAAACGATATAAGATAGCGTTTTGTCACTACCGTTTTGTTACACTGTGGTTTAGTGTTCCCTAAAAGGCTGATTAAAGCGTCATTGTAGATAAAATGTAAAAAACTTACCGAGAAGTAGCGAAAATATTTTGGCACTTGCTAGATGGATGTCTAAGCGAAGAAGTCACCCTCCTGACTCGGCTACAAAACCGTGCATAAGATGTTAACCTCATGTGAGTTCGATGGATAGGAAAGCACAAAAAGCTTGCTATGTATGAATTTGCTCAACTACCTTTATCGATTCCACACCAATTAATCTTTGTCACAACTGTCGGGCGCATTCTCACTCTTGTATTTATTAGTTCCGTCGAACTCACGTTTTATTAAGATTCATACTTTATCCCTAACGGATTAAATCAGCACGGGGTTTAAAGGTTTCAACTTGCCGTAACTTTTCGTAAAGTTCTCGTTCTTCTTGACTAATATTTTTCGGTGTAACTATTTGAATTTCTACTAATTGATCGCCACGTTTACCGTCATCACTGGGATAGCCTTTATTCCCTAGTCGAAATTTTTGACCAGACCTAACTCCGGGAGGGGTGGTCATTTTCACAGGGCCATCAAGAGTAGGTGCTTCTACCTGTCCTCCTAAAACTGCCTCGCTGGGAGTAACAGGTACTTGGCAGACGATATTTAAACCTTCTAACTTAAATAATGGATGAGGTTCAACGGTAATTTTTAAGTATAGATCGCCACCACCAACGCCTTGATTCCGTAAACGAATAGTTTGACCTGTTACCATCCCTGGAGGCATATTAACTTCTAGCGATCGCCCATCTTCCAAACGAATCCGTTCATTACCACCTTGATAAGCTTTTTCTAGTGGAAGCGTTAATCTGGCTTCTATATCTCGACGCGTTGTCCGAGGTGGAGTGTTAACTGTGTAGGCAACTTTTGTTCTGGGGGAACGAAAGGGATCGCTATTATTGCCATTACTAGAGTTATTTGCCGCACTCTTATTTTTGACACCAATAACTTGATTAATAAAACTTTCAAAGTCGGAGAATTGGCTGGGATCTACATCCTGATTCCCGTTGCGATCGCTAGGATTACTCTGCCAAGTTTTAGCCTTTGGCGTTTGTTTGTTGCCTGCAAAGCCTTTTTGCTTCCAGTAGCGGCTAAACTGGTCGTACTGCGATCGCTTGGCTGGATCGGAAAGAACTTCATAAGCCTCACCGATATCCTTAAATTTTTCCTCAGATTCTTTGTTACCCGGATTCAGATCGGGATGATATTGCCTTGCTAACCGCCGATAAACCTTTTTAATTTCCTCACCAGAGGCATCTTTAGATACTCCTAAAATCTCGTAGTAATCGCGAAAGTTCGGCAAATTTTGCATAGTTCAGTTATTTAAATTTAGATTTTAGATTTTGGATTAATTATGAGTTAGGAGAGAGGAGTTATGAGTTATGAGTTAGGAGTTATGAGTTGAAAGATTTATTTTTAACTCCTAACTTCTAACTCCTAACTTTTCTTATAACCAATCATTGTCTTCTTCATCATCCCAGTTATCTTGGTAGCTGGGGCGGGATTTGCGGGGAGGACGGCTTTCATAAGAGGAAGAACGATTATCGCGGCTATAATCTCTGTCATAGTCTTTACCGTAATCTTTGCCATAGTCTTTACTGTATGAGTCGCGTTCTCGATATGTATCTCTGGGAGATTCGCGTTCTCGTTCTTTATCACCGCCAGTAAAGATGTCACGGATAGTCCCAAACAAGTCATCGTCTTCATCTTCAGCATAAGTCTGGCGGACTTCCCGATTTAGCTCATAGAGAGCATCTTGCAAGTCGGCGTAGGCTTGATCGATACCGCGATCGCTATTTTCCTGAAGACTTTCTTTTAGTTGTCGGCAAATATTATCAATTCTTTGGCGGCGGCTGCGGGCAAACTGCATACCAAATTCCAGTGCGACTTCTCTAAGTTGTCGTTCTGCTTGGAAAATCAACGCCTCAGAACGAGTCCGCTTTTCTATTCTCTCTTTACGTTCGCGATCGACATCGGCGTATTTCTGAGCGTCTTGAATCATTCGATTCACTTCCGACTCGTTCAAGGTGGAAGCGCCTTGAATGGTGATACTCTGCTCTCGCCCAGTGGTTCTATCTAAGGCTGTTACCTGTAAAATACCATTAGCATCAATATCAAATGACACTTGAACTTGAGGAATTCCTCGTGGCGCTGGTGGGATGCCATAGAGCTTGAACCGCCCTAAAGACTTGTTGTTTGCTGCCATTTCCCGTTCGCCCTGAACTACGTGAATTTCTACAGTGTTTTGGTTATTTTCAGACGTAGAAAAAATGTCAGAACGACGGACTGGAATTGTCGTATTGCGGGGAATAAGTTTTTTCATCACGCCGCCGATGGTTTCCAATCCCATAGATAGGGGTGTAACATCCAAAAGCAGCACATCTTTGAGTTCACCTGCCAGAATTCCGGCTTGAATTGCTGCGCCTACTCCCACGACTTCATCGGGATTGACATTCTCGTTGGGTTCTGTGCCAATTAAGTCGCGCACAAGCTGCTTTACCATTGGCATTCGTGTAGAACCGCCAACTAACACAACTTCTTCAATATCTCTAGGTGAAAGTCCGGCATCTTTCAGGGCGCGTTTCACGGGTGTCCGTAAGCGCCCCACTAAATCACCACATAAGCCTTCAAACTGGGAACGCGTTAGACGAGTTTCCAGATGTTTGGGGCCTTCCTGATCGGCAGCAATAAAAGGTAAGTTAATATCGGTAACGCTGACAGAGGAAAGTTCAATTTTTGCCTTTTCCGCAGCTTCCATCAAGCGTTGTAAAGATTGTCTCTCGCGTCTTAAATCTACCCCTTCGACTTCCAGAAATTGCTCTGCTAACCAATCGACTATTATTTTGTCAAAGTCATTCCCACCAAGTTGCGTATCTCCACTGGTAGCTTTGACTTCAAATATCCCATCGCCTACTTCTAAAATAGACACGTCAAAGGTGCCACCACCCAAGTCAAAGACTAAGATAGTTTCCGTGTCACCACGATCTAATCCATAAGCCAAAGATGCCGCCGTCGGTTCATTGAGAATCCGCAACACCTCTAAACCAGCAATTCTGCCAGCGTCACGGGTTGCCTGCCGTTGAGAATCATTAAAATAGGCGGGTACTGTAATCACTGCCCCTGTGACTGGTTCACCCAAATAGCGACTAGCATCGTCTGCCAATTTCTTCAGCACCATTGCCGAAATTTCTTCTGGGGCAAAATCTTTATTCAGACGAGGACAGGCAATTTTTATATTACCTACTTCGTCTTTGCGGATGGTGTAGGGCACACGCTTAGAATCTGCATTAAGTTCGCCATACTTCCGCCCAATGAAGCGTTTAACTGCAAAAAAGGTATTTTGGGGATTGAGGACGGTTTGTCGCCGTGCCATTTGCCCAACCACCCTTTCACCTTCTTTGCTGAAGCCAACTACGGAGGGGGTTGTTCGCATTCCTTCTGCATTGGCAATCACCACCGGCTTGCCACCCTCCATAACGGCGACTACTGAGTTGGTTGTACCCAAGTCGATGCCGACTACCTTGCCCATGCGTTACTCTTCTCCTAAAGTGTCTTATATATTTATTATGATTGGGCGGAACTACCTCTAGCTTTGTGCTACAAGATAAAAACACCTCAATGTATAATACTCATCATTAAGGCAGTAAGCTAAGAAGTGCAGCTAGAGGAGATAGTTGCAAGACTAGGATAGCATTGAGATGGTTGGTGTGCCCAAGCAGCCTCAATTCTTGATATCCGCCTACTTTTGTTTAAGTTATCTGCAAATTGGTAAGTTCATCTTAATAATGCTTGCTCTGCTTTTTTGAGTGCCTGAAAATTCTAATATTGTTGCTACTACTTAAAAGATTTGAATTTAACAGAGCGATTACAGACTTCTTTGAGTGCGATCGCACGAGAACGCGATCCTTACATGGCAACGGCTGGACATTTTTTTGTCCAAGAATACATCCGCCAGCAATTTTCTCAATGGGGGAGTGTGGAAATCCACACCTTTAAAGTTAGAGGTAAAGCTTGCAATAACTTGATATTAAATTTACCATCCCAAGCCAGAGAGCAAAAAAAGAATTTGCTACCAATTTTAATTGGCGCTCATTATGATGGCGTTCCGGGAACAGTTGCGGCTGA
Organism: Nostoc punctiforme NIES-2108; assembly: GCA_003326195.1. Taxonomy (GTDB): domain Bacteria; phylum Cyanobacteriota; class Cyanobacteriia; order Cyanobacteriales; family Nostocaceae; genus Nostoc; species Nostoc punctiforme_A. The sequence continues at coordinate 52,897 of LXQE01000075.1, read as the reverse complement.
TGATAATGCTACAGGTGTGGCGGTGTTGCTGGAATTGGCGAGAAAGTTTGCTGCCCAAGCTGTCAGATATCCCTTAAGGTTAGTTGCTTTCGATATGGAAGAATACGGCTTACTGGGTAGTGCTGACTATGCAGCTCTGTTGCATCAACAAAAACAACAGCTACGCTTAATGATCTCCTTAGAAATGCTGGGCTATAAGGATTCTACACCTGGTTCCCAAAGTTACCCTCGTCCTCTAGAACGTTTTTACCCAGATACAGGTGATTTTATTGCTTTAATTGGCAACTTGCGGACATTGCCTGACTTAATTGGGATGAGCCGTAATATTCGCAAAGCTGGCGTATCTAGTCAATGGCTACCCGTGCCGAATCGAGGTTTAATAGTTCCCCAAACCAGACTTAGCGATCATGCACCATTCTGGGATTTGGGTTATCCGGCAATGATGGTGACAGATACGGCATTCTTGCGAAATCCACATTATCACAAAGCAAGTGATGCGATCGCTACTTTAGATTTAGATTTTCTTACTCGTGTATGTGAAGGGTTGGAAATTGCGATTCGGAGTCTATAAAAAGTTAGTAGTTAATAATTATAGGTAAAAAATACATCATAATTAGATTTAGAATAAATAAAAACTTGAAAATAGCTAAAAAATATTAATACTGACTTTTTTAATATCTTGTAGTATATTAATCAGCAGATTTAAAAACAACAATTGGACTCTAATAGTTGATTTTCTAACTTAGTTTGATCCAATGGAGGTCAAATTTTCAAGCTTATTGGTCTTCTTGACAATAATTGACCTATATTTTTTTACCATAATTCAGTCAAACCTTTGCAGCGCTTGAAATATGAGGTGCGTGTCGCCCCTTCAGGTTTAACTACAAAATTAGATGCGCTTACCCTGCAATGACTAATAATTAATTTCTTTCCACCCATGCATAGATGCTATACCTTTTGTAACCCATTCGATCGCAATTGGAGGAGCTTCTGATATCAAAATACTAGGATAAACTGCTGCACCCCAATCAGGATGAACTAACACACGGCATTGATTTTTAATCACTGGATAGTTGAGCAAAGCTTTGACAACTGCTGTGTCGTCGTGAGGAATTGCTCCGGGATGAGAAAGCAAGGGATAGCCTGTACGAGGATCAATCAGATCAGTTAAATAGCCGCGATCGCGCAAATTAAATGCTAAATCACAGCCAAATCTCATAAACTTTTCTCGTAAGCGTTCTTTCTCTGACTCTACTTCTGCCGTCTTTTCGACTAATTGATAACGCGATTGCTGTAATACAATCACTACTCGCAAAAATGGTTGCCGTTTCCAATCTGGTAATATCCGTTCGCAGTTGGCACAGATATATTGACTGGGAGCATGAATGGAAATTTGAACTGCTTGTCCTGTTTCGCCAACTAAATTAATGGGACAGGCTTCCTCCGAAGTGTAAACTTTGGGATAGTTCACTAAATTGATTCGGCTTATACAAATTTTTTAATTTAATCTACGCTATAGATGATACCTCTTAAAAGTTAAGAAAAATCATCATTTCCCTATAATATGTTACTTTTTTTGGAAGTAGTTAATAATAATTTGAAAAATTTAATCCGAATTTTATCCTTTATTAACCTGTTCTCATAGAATTTGCTGCGATCGCTCTCGGAATTGGCATAGATACAGTGTGTGGTAGACAAGCGATGCCTATGGCGGGCTACGCCTACGCAGATGAAATATGTTCGAGCAAAATCCCAAAAAAGCAAAGCAGGTTGGAGTAAGCAGAAAATGACAAAAGTAATTATGTCTGCCAGGAGGTACTTCAGCTATACAGGCTAATTTCTATAGCACTCAGTTAATTGAGTTTTAAAGAATTCACCGGCACTTCATCCCAAGAATCAACTGTCCGCAATTGCGCTACCCAACCTGCTGCCTTTTGCCTCTCGGTCAAATTATTCTGAAAGGAATCATGACACTCTTTAGCTTGAGATTCATTACAAGTGGCAATACAGGCATGAATCATCCCAGACGGATCAATTTGCTCATTTACCCAAATAATCATGGAATATTTCCTCAATAACTGTAGCGAACAAAGCTATTAGTCATTTTAGAATACTATTAGAGTTAAAAAGTTTTAGAGCAAAATCGGTAACAAATAATGAACTAATCCTAACTACCGATTACTAATTGACAATTACCCAGTTTTGCTTCATCTATTCGGCAGATATGATTTATCTCCTTTTTCATAGCGACGGCGGTAGAGTAATTCTAACTGTCCGCCATATTCTTGAATCCAGGCAATCTGTCGCTGGTAGAGTCCTCGGAAGGTATTAGCAAATAGAAGTGTAAAGATTGCTACTACCAACCCTGATGCTGTGGATACCAAAGCTTCACTAATTCCAGATGTTACACCTGTTGTTTTACTACCTCCCACATCTCCGATATTTAGAGAAGCAAAGGAGTTAATTAATCCTAATACAGTTCCTAAAAGTCCTAATAGGGGCGCAAGACCAATAATTGTCTCAAAAATATTTTGCGATCGCTTGAGTAAAGGAATTTCGGCTTGTGCTTCACTTTCTAATGCCAAACGAAATTCCTCTGGTGTCGGCTCCTCCAATTCTAAAGCTGCTAAAAAAATTCGAGCAATGGGTAAATCAGCATTTTTCTGCAATTTATCTAAAGCACTAACTACATTATCAAGGCGATAAAGCTGTAGCACCTCTCGCACTACCTTGTTTTGCCGATTATTTATCTTTACCCAAAAGATGATACGTTCGATAATTAGCGCCACCCCTAACAAAGAGAATGCCAGCAGAGGCCACATGACCACGCCACCTGCTGTAAACAGATTACTAATTTCCATTTATTCTTTTTTAACTCTTCAACAACGCTAGGTTAACAGATCGTTGTTTTGGTAAAGCCGATATCATTTCCCGAAAGGAATTGCTCTGCAAGTTTTAAAGTGTTAGCAGCAAGTACGGCTTGCCCAAGGTGCATAGATGTTTTACAGCAATTATCAAATTCTTAAGATATACTGTTTTTAAGATAAAAGTCTTGCTGCCCCATAACAAGGGTTGTAACAGCGAGTAGGCTTGTTGCCCCATTACAGGGGTCGTAACAACGAGAAATATCTAACTTTACTTAGAGAATAATGGTCGCAATTATGACACTAAATCAAAGCGAAATACTCAATAAAGGCTCAACCAATGCCCAAGTTTCACCACGAGAAGAAATCGTCTTGCTCGCACTCTACAACAAAGAACTCTATGGTCTCCAAATCCCGCAGGCTATGGAAGAGGCCAGCGGCGGTAATACTAAGATGGGGATTGGCACCCTTTACCCTGTTCTCCATTCTCTGGAAAAGAAAGGGCTTGTCGAATCCCGTTGGGGAGATGAAGGGCGTGAAGAACGAGGTGGAGCAAGACGGCGCTATTACAAACTTACAGGTAGCGGCGTTGCGACTCTCGAAGCCGTCCAGTCTTTCCGTTCTAACCTACTTACTTGGCAACCGAGTTAGTGGGACAGCAGGCACAGAAATTGAAGATAACGATTGGGAATTTACTATAAAAGAAATTCAACTCAAGACACAACACCTGGAAGTCATAACATCTTTCAAATCAGAGGAAGCTATCAAAGTTGTCGAAGAGTTGATAGTTCAGAAAGTGGTGAAAGACTTAGAAGACTCAGTAGAAAATTTAGAGAAGCTCTCTAAATTAAAGAAGAGATTACGCAAGTATAAAAAATCTGAACCTGCTGAAACTTGGGCTAGTAGGTGGATAGCTTCGCCAATTGCTTACCTCTTCCCCCCAGAACGACGTGAAGAATGGCTAGGGGATTTGTACGAAGTCAATAGGGAGATGCTGCACAAAGACTATCCTCGTTGGCAGGTTAATCTTAATAATGTTTTGAAAACTGTCATCCTGGTAATTTCTGCTTTAAAAATCAGGCTATCAGATTTCTTCTCACTAGGTAAAGTCAAGAGCGAGTAGAGGAAAATCCATTTTCAAGGATGGCGTAGAGTAATGTACCACAACGCCATTTCCCTTTTATGAGATATACCCTAACGGGAAATGGAGATATATAGGATGAGCAAGCCTAATTTTCATGCAATGAGTCAGAAAGAGCTACATGATTACGTTCTTGCTCACCGGGAAGATCAGGAAGCCTTCTACGCTTATGTGGATAAGCTGCATCTCGAAGGTAATTGGATTGAAATGCCACCGTTACAGTCAGAACAAGATTTAGAAAATTATCCTCAGTTCATTGAGCGTATTCGCAGCACTTCTGAGCCACAAGATGAAGCAGTTTAAGGCTTACAGCAGCTTTTCTGCTATCCTTAGTTTGGCCGATCGCGATCGCGGATTCTTACTAATTTCCTCTTCTTGAGCAATAATTGGCTTTTTTGTCAAAACTTTTAATAAAGGTGAATTTCTTAAACCATGCTTCACCGGGCGATCTTCTAGGCTGTGAAAACTAATAATTGCAATTCTGCCACCAGGAACAAGGGCATTTGGTGCTTTATCTAAAAAGGTTTCTAGGGATTTTAACTCATCGTTGACGACAATTCGCAGAGCTTGAAAAACCCGGGTAGCGGGGTGAATTCTACCATAACGATATTTGGGAGGAACAGAAGAAGCGATCGCTTCAGCTAATTCTGTAGTCGTGTGCAACGGTCGCCGTTCTACAATACGACGAGCAATGCGTCGCGATAATCTTTCTTCACCGTACTTAAAGAAAATATCAGCTAATTCCGCTTCATCCCAATTATTAATCACATCAGCAGCAGTTAGCGATCGCCCTCGATCCATTCGCATATCTAAATTTGCAGCTTGGCGAAAGCTGAAACCCCTTTCTGCTTGGTCTAAATGGTAAGAACTCACCCCTAAATCGGCTAAAATACCATCGAAAGTGTTAGGGGGAAACTCATAGTCAGCAAAATTGCTGTAAATAAATTGTACGCGATCGCCAAACTCTGCCAATTCTTTCCTCGCTGCTGTTAAAGCATCCTCATCTTGGTCAATTGCCGTTAATTTTACATCTGGTGCAGCTGCTAAAATCAAACGGCTGTGACCTCCACCGCCTACCGTCGTATCAAGATAATGACCTCCGGAAGATACCGCTAGACCTGCAATTACTTCTTGCGGTAACACTGGTAGATGAGAAAATATCGGTTCTTCAATAGCTAGCTGACGATTCATGAGACTTAGGGCACAAAACCACAGATGAACTTTAATTATGTATTCTTTTGTTTGTGTCTTTGTGTGTTCCTAATTAAAAATAGTTTTTAACCCACCAAGATACTAGTACAGCACGGCGGAAATAAACCACCCATTCCCAATCAACAAAACCCTTACGCTGTCTTCATTTTTAATTTTTAATTTTTAATTTTTAATTCCGCCTTGCGGTACTAGGTACGAGCGACTTCACAGGCTAATTGCCCCCAGCGCTTTGAGATTGGCAATCATCGCAGTTGTTAAACCTGTAACCCCTTTAATATTTATGCCTTCGTAGGGGCGATCGCTTTTTAATGTTTTCAGGCAATTATCTGTATTAGGATCATAAAGCTTGATCGTTTCAGCATTGCCACCACAAGCTAGCAAACCATTGGGACTAAAAGCCAATGACCATACTGAACCGATATCAGCCAGAAATGTCTTGATGCACTCACCATTTTTCATATCCCAGAGCTTGACAGTACCATCTTTACTGCCGCTAGCTAAGGTTTCTCCATCGGCACTAAAGGCAATTGAAATTACAGCTTGCCCATGTCTGCCAAAAGTAGTACAACATTCACCAGTTTTGATGTCCCACAGCTTGACGATGCCCATAGTATTTGCACTAGCCAAAAGATGACCATTGGGACTAAAAGCAATGATATAACCTGCGGGTTCCTGTATATTTTGGTAACATTCTTTACTTTCAAGATCCCAAAGTTTCATTGTGGAGTGACCGCTACAACTGGCAATTGTCCGTCCATCGGGACTAAAGGCAACAGAAAGAACTGCACCAGTATGCCCCACAAAGGTGAAGAGACATTGACCAGTTTGACAATCCCAAAGTTTGAGGGTGCGATCGCTACTACCAGTCCCTAAGATTTTGCTATCTGGACTAAAGGCAATTGACCAAATACTATCTGTATGACCTTGTAATATTTTATCTGGAAGTTGGCTAAAATTACTCAGTTGGTTAACTTGCCAAAGTCTAATAATACTATTGACATTGCCTATATTGCCACAAGCTAGTATTTGTCCATTAGGGCTTAAAGCTGCACAATTAAGCCAATCTTGATAATCATAAAAGGCTTGGATACACTCGCCTGTAGTCACATTCCAAAGAGCAATAGTATGTTGGCTACCACTAACAATAATTTCACCATTACTACTAAATTGAACTGAATTTACAAAGTCAGTTCGTCCCCGCCAAGTTTTCAAACATTTGCCATTTACAACATCCCAAAGTTTAACTGTCCGGTCTACACTGCCAGTTACTAAATTCCCAAAATTGCTAAAAGTAAGACTGTTAATTGCTGAGATATGTCCTGTTAAAGTTTGCAGATATCTTCCCGTTTTAATATCCCAAATATTTACGGTTCTATTGCCACTACTGCTACTTGCTAAAGTCTGACCATCGCGGCTAAAAGCAACCAATGAAATATAGCTACTATGTTCTTGTAATGTTTGAATAGGCTTGCTAGTAATTACATCCCAAATGCTGATAATTTTAGCTTTTACACTACTAGCCAAAAGCTTACTATCACTAGTAAAGGCGATTGACAAAACTGCTCCACCTTCTCCTTGAACGGTTTTTAAACATTTACCAGTATTCACATCCCAGATATTTACAGTACCATCTAAACAACCAGAAGCGATAATATGACGTTCAGGTTCGTAAGCAATTGAAGTAATTCGGTTGCTGTGTTCGATAGCTAAGACACAATTACCTATTTCAATATCCCAGAATAATATCTGCTTTTCTGTACAAGTAAAAAGCTTTCTGCTGTCTCTACTAAAGATAATGTTTCCAACTATTACCCCATAATTTGAGGGTAAGGTCAATAGACATTCACCCGTAGCAACATCCCACAATTTAACAGTTCTGTCTACACTAGTACTAGCAAGTTTTTGACCATCTGGACTAAAAGCAAGAGACATTACTATATTGCTATGCCCTTGAAAATTCAAAAGTTGCTGATTCTCCCGCCATCGCCACAAGCAAATTTCACCATCAATACTTCCCGTTGCTAAAAGTGCATCGTCGGGACTAAAAGCTAGACCAAAAATTATACCAAAGGTTTCAGTAAAAACTGATTTAGCAAAATTACTATTTTCAAAATTGACATGATTTAATATATAATTCTGGAGGTCAGCTTGCCAAATCGTTAGATGAGAAAAATCTTGATTACTGATTTTTGCTGACAACTGACCAAGTAAATTAATCGTATTACCTGCCATGTAGCCAGTTATGTAAGGAGACTGTCCGCGAAATTGGTTGATAATATTAGTAAGTTGTGCTGTAATTTGGCTAGAGTTTCCTAACAGCAAGCATAAATTATTGATAATAGGTTTGAGAATCAGCCGAATTTGACAATCTTTGACATAATCAGGTGATGTGGCTTTGATTAAAGCAAAACTTTTGAATAATGAAACCTCTCCTTTGACCTGACTTTTCACGTCATGTGGAAAAGCTAACGCGGAACCTAACCCCCCGGCCCCCTTCCCTACAAGGGAAGGGGGAGAATTCAAAGCCTCTCTCCTCGCAGGAGAGAGGTTTGGAGAGAGGTTTTCGAGATCCCGTGAAAAGTCAGCTCCTTTGACAAGCTCTTGACAAACTCGATCAATGAATTTCATAGTTACGTACTCCATAACTACTGGTTGTAGCGTGAAGCAATTGCCATGCTTGCTAATCAGCGAAGGTGTAGCTTTCTCAATTAGAGAGCGTCTTAAGAGAGATTCTATTGTTTCTAATAGCTTTGATGTAGTGCTTGAATCTAAAATATCGTCTTTTAATTCTGTGATGCCAACTGGCTCTCGATTGATAGCTAGCCAATATATTAATGATTGTTCTAATTCAGTTAAACGCTGAAATTGCTGTTCCATTAACAGGCGAATATTTCCAAATACTCCTGGATCTTGAGAGATAAACTCAGAAATATTTCCATTAAATAAATCTAAAACTGTTGTAGCAATAATTTTAAAATAAAGCGGATTCCCTGCATAGTTAATAATTAATTTTTCCCAGTCGGCATCTATACCGCCGATAACTCCTTTACCTCTAAAAATTTCTTGGATTTCTGAGATTGTCAAACCCGTAATTTGTAAAGAACGAACCAGTCCTTGACTACTTTCAATCGCAGCAAGTTCTTGAGGTTTTTCTCGTGAAGTGAGTAATAAGCAACTTTGATGATTAACTTCTCCTATCTGGCGAAAAAGTTCGCCATAGCCTTCATAGTCTTCCCGATATAAACCTGCATAATTACCACCTTGAAAAATCGATTCGGCGTTATCGATAACTACAAGACAACGTGATGAACGCAGATATTCAAGTAGGCGATTGATTCTGTAGGGAATGTTTTTTGGTAAATCTGTTTCTTCGCCATTGGACAAAAATTGTACTAGGGTTGCTAGCATTTCTAAAAGTGGCGGAGCATTGAGAAGACTTTGCCATATTACGTAATCAAAATGTTCTCGCAGTTTTTGAGCTAATTTGACTGACAAAGTAGTTTTACCAATACCACCAAGGCCAATGAGTGTAATTAAACGACAGCGATCGCTAATTATCCATTTTTCTAGTTGCTGTAATTCTTGCGTGCGCCCATAGAATACTGACACATCAGGGGCTTCACCCCAATTTTGATTTGAGTAAGTGATGATTTCTTGCTGCTTAACCGATACAACTTCTGGCTTGGCATAATCATTTTTGTGCAATTCCAAATCAAAAGCCCTGAAAAACCGTTCTAAAGTGCGCCTATCCACCCCTGCTTCCCGATCCGTCACCTTAGAAACTGTGGATGGATCTAACCCTGTGCGATCGCTTAAGGCTTCAATAGTGGAAGCGACACCAAAATTTTTCTCATTCTCCCAGTTTCGTTGCGCCTCTTGGAGTCGCTGCCATCCTAATGTTGTTAGTATGACTCCGCGTTTACTTCTTGATTGCTGCTGATTCATTAGGGTGTAATTACTCGCAAGAAACACATAATACAGAATCGACTATGAAGTAACGAGATGTCTGTTTCATTCGTTGCCTATTTCTCAAAGCACTAGCTATAGACGCATATAAAAATCCTGAAGTTCAGGATCTTTTGTGATTTTAATTAACTTTGCAAATCACAATATTTTTGTTTGTTGAGAAGGCTGAAATAATTGCTAATAAAAGCTTTCACTATATTGTTTTATCAAAATTTACTTGAAATTCGTTAACTTCCAGAACTTCCCTGGTGTTGACTGGCTTCAAAGTGCAATTATTGTCGTAGATGCAATGACAGGCAGTTCTAATACCACAGTTGATTATTTCTTAAACTTGTACTCAAAACTGTATAGGTTACTACTGCCAAATTAGAGGGGTTATCACTGCGAAATCTGAGTGTGTATCGGTATTGACAGTTGTTTCACAGTCACATTTCAGCAGAGGTATTTATGAGTTCAATTGACAACAATAATCTTCCCCTTTGGGTACAGAACAGAGATACAGTTCTGGAATATAGTCAGAATGTTCAATGGCGCTATGGTAAAAAGCCAGATTATACTCGTTCTAATGAAAAGCTAGCCAGTGAAAGTAAATACAATCACCCTCAAGGTTCACTAGCAGCACTTGTACAAAATTTAGTGCGAAGTTTTGATGTTGAAGCAAATTTCAAAACCAATCCTGCTGAATGGTTGACTATTGTCCAAGACAAGTTTCGTATGAGTACCAATGGTGGCACTGAATACACAGTTGCAGATTTAGTCCAATCAGGTACTTATAAACTGTTGATTGGTAATACACAACATTATCGAGCTTCTGAGGAAAATTTTGAAACCTCAACCAATCTATTTCATACAGCATTTCCTGATGGTTTCTTGTGGGAAGTAGTGGAAATTTATTCAGCACCACCAACCATTACTTTCAAATGGCGACACTGGGGATATTTTCATGGTGCATATAAAGATTATGTACCTACTGGCGAGATGATTGAGGTTATTGGCATAAGTGTCGTTCATATCACAGATGATCTCAAAATTTTGTCTTTAGAACACTATTACGACAATAATAACTTTCTAGACAAATTGACATCTGGTGGCAAATTAGCAAATTTGTCTCAGTCAAAACAAGCAGAAGGCGGAATACAATCTCCTGGTTCTCTATATCAAAAATTCTGGGCTTTCATCAAGCAAATTTTCACAAAAAGAAAAGAACTCACAACTCCAAACTTGCCAGCCAGTTCTTGTCCTTTTGCTGCTTTGTTGAGGTAATGTGAACCACCCAGCCTTGGCTTCGCCGTTCCCATTCCCGTAAAGAAGGGTAGGCTGGGTTCTCAGTTTTACCGCCTCCCCCACTCTCCGCATCTTGCTTATAGCGTTTCTCGTTCGGATGCAATACACTTTTACCTCTCTCCTTTTAGGAGAGAGGCTTTGAATTTTACTCCCCAACGCTAGAAGGGAAGGGGCTGGGGGTTAGGTCTGTATTCTATGCAACTGAGAACCGCTATATAAAAAAATCCGATGCCTTAATTAAGTGCAGATCAAGCTTCCATATAATAGTTGAAGAAGTGCAACAAAATTAAACATCAAGTAAAGTCCCTCCTCTGTCACTCCCTCTCCAACATACCCCTGTATGGGCAATACATTATAAACGCCTTAACGGGCAGTTTTCTTAAAAGTATTGCTCCTGCAAGCTTAACTTTGGCTTGGCAGACTAGATAAATCGGGTCTGGTTGGCATCTACGCGGTTCAATTCAAAATTTTGCCTTTAGCACGCTACACGAACACAACAGGAGAACACGAAATCTATGACCAGACTAGAAACCCGCACTGAACCGATGGTGCTAAATATGGGGCCACACCACCCCTCAATGCACGGGGTTCTGCGGTTAATCATGACTCTGGATGGTGAGGATGTCGTTGACTGTGAACCGGTCATCGGCTATTTGCACCGGGGAATGGAAAAAATTGCTGAGAACCGCACTAATGTAATGTACGTTCCTTACGTTAGTCGCTGGGACTACGCTGCGGGAATGTTCAACGAAGCTGTCACTGTTAACGCCCCAGAAAAGCTTGCAGGTGTTGCTGTCCCCAAACGCGCTAGCTACATCCGCGTCATCATGCTGGAGTTGAACCGCATTGCTAACCACTTGCTATGGTTTGGCCCCTTCCTGGCTGACGTAGGCGCTCAAACTCCCTTCTTCTACCAGTTCCGGGAACGGGAGATGATTTATGATTTGTGGGAAGCTGCTACAGGTTATCGGATGGTGAATAACAACTACTTCCGCGTTGGTGGAGTAGCAGCCGATTTACCTTATGGTTGGGTAGATAAATGTCTGGAATTCTGCGAATACCTATTGCCCAAAATTGATGAGTATGAACGCTTGGTAACAGATAACCCCATCTTCCGGCGACGTGTTGAGGGTATTGGGACTATCACTCGTGAAGAAGCAATTAACTGGGGACTTTCTGGCCCAATGTTACGCGCTTCTGGTGTGCAATGGGATTTGCGGAAAGTTGACCATTACGAATGCTACGACGATTTCGACTGGGATGTACAGTGGGAAACTGCCGGTGATTGCTTTGCCCGTTATGTAGTGCGGATGCGGGAAATGCGCGAATCTGTGAAGATTATTCGCCAAGCAGTTAAAGGACTTCCTGGTGGCCCTTACGAAAATCTGGAAGCAAAACGTTTAGCCGCAGGTAAAAAATCTGAGTGGGACGCTTTTGATTACCAATTCATCGGTAAAAAAGTTTCCCCCACTTTCAAGATGCCCAAAGGTGAAATCTATGCCCGTGTCGAAAGTGGCAAAGGTGAGTTGGGAATTTATTTGGTTGGCGATGATAATGTCTTCCCTGCACGTTGGAAGATTCGCGCCGCAGATTTTAACAACCTCCAAATTGTTCCACATTTACTACGCGGCATGAAGGTTGCAGATATTGTGGTTATTCTCGGTAGTGTTGACGTAATCATGGGGTCTGTGGATAGGTAGAGTAAATATCTATCTAAGTATTTTTTAGAGGAGTTGTATTATGCAACTGCTCTTTTTTTTATAATTTTTGAAGACGCGATAAATCTTTGAAGACGCGATAAATCGCCGTCTCTACAAAGGATTGATTATTGTACAGACGGCGATTTATCGCGTCTTTGTTATATTACGTAAAACACCGAAATGAGAAAGCAAACTGGGGTTTGAGAAAGTAAAAGCTTATTTTGCTTGCGGAAAACACCGAAATGAGAAAGCAAACTGGGGTTTGAATAAGTAAAAGCTTATTTTGCTTGCGGAAAACACCAAAATGAGAAAGCAAATTGGGGTTTGAATAAGTAAAAGCTCATTTTGCTTGCGGAAAACACTGAAATGAGAAAGCAAACTGGGGTTTGAATAAGTAAAAGCTTATTTTTAGAAAGCATTTCAGTGTTTTGAGAAAGTAAACAGACCTTTTTATAAAGCAATTAGGCATTTTGATAAAGTAATCAGCAAATATACTTGACAATAAAAAATCACGGACAAACAAATAAAGCCGACGTTTAGAGAAATTGATAATTTTTACGTATAACTTCTCAGCCTAATTAAATGTAAAGGATTTATAAAGTATAAAAAGCATGGTAAAAATTTAACTCCTATAAACAGGGTTTCTTGAAGTCCGCCAGCGCGGACTTAATTTTTGGAGCCACAGATTTATTTTCTGAGCAGGTCAATATTTAGATTATCAAAGCTACCGCTTAGGGTTTAGAGCTATAGCTAGGAATACTGATGCTAGAACACTTATCATAGGAGCAATACCAAAAAATGTATTTTGTGGCAATTCGATTTTAGTTATTTCTGGAATGACTATGATATCAAGTTGCGAAATAGTTTTTGCTCAAGCTATTTTAAATTCATTTACACTTGATTTCTATGCTCGGCAAATGGTATCTGCCAATATAAATATGTTTTACATTTACCAGTTACCCGTACTACGTTTAACAAAAAACGATCGCAACTTCAATGATATTGTACAACGCGCTGCCAAACTCATCTGCACCACACCAGAATTTGACGAACTCGCGCAAGAAGTCGGTTTAGGTTCCCATCAACAAGGCATTACCGACGAAGCAAAACGCGCCAAACTCCGCGCCGAACTCGATGGAATGGTAGCACATCTTTATGGCTTAACTGAAGATGAATTTAGCTACATCCTCACTACCTTTCCGATTGTGAATGCAACTGTTAAAGAAGCAGCATTGTCAGCTTACCGTAAGTTTGTGCCAATGTTTGGAAACTCAGAATTAGTCTCTCGTTAGTCTCTCGTTCTCATGCAGAGTATGGAAACAAAGAATACTATCAGTATGACTAAGAGGTTGTTTGAAAAGTAATTTGCTGTATCTTTGCACTTATTGATTCCCCTTAACCCCTTTATGGTGTACACACAAATCGAATTACCCCCCTCAATCCCCCCTTGCAAAGGGGGGAAATCTAGTTCCCTCCCCTTTACAAGGGGAGGGTTAGGGTGGGGTAAAACGTTTTGCTACCATGAAAAGGATTTTTCAAACATCCTCTAATATCTGTAACGAGGAATACAAACTAAATTGTTACATTAAAGTTTGAAGTATATTTATTGCCTCAAGCTAGGGAAAGACAAAACATATTATTTGTAAATCTCCAAAATTCTTAATACTAAATTTATAATTTTGAATTATTTTTGGTAAGAATTAAAAATTGTAGTTTCTTAATAATTTATTTTAAATTTCCTAAAAAGGTTGACTCCGATTATGTTTCGTTAAAATTGAATTGCTGCTATAAATACAAAAATGTATTTAAATAAGGTCTAATAAATTACCATATAAATCCGGCAGCATTTACCTAGTCGTAATTTTAAAACCGTGCAAATTCATCCTCACTCCGAATTTAACCATAGCAACGATCGCCGCGAGCAGGGTTTGCAAAAATTGCTTGATCGCCTTGTCAGGTCAATAGAGCAAAATGAGTTAGTCCGGCAAACAACAAATCAACTCAGAGAATCGCTTCAGGTTGATCGGGTGGTGTTGTATTATTTTTACAGTCAGTGGGAAGGACAAGTGACTTTTGAATCTTTGAGTTCTAAAGAATTTTCAATACTTGGTTCCACTGGCCCAGATGATTGTTTTAACAACGAGTATGCTGGTTTATACTTAGCAGGACGGGTAAAGGCGATTGCTGATATTGAATTAGAATCAATCCAGCCTTGTCACCGAGATTTTCTCCGCAGTATGCAGGTTCGTGCAAACTTGGTTGTACCAATTTTGATTCCTAGAGGATTATGGGGATTGCTAGCAGCACACCACTGTCAAGGGCCTCATGATTGGTCGGCATCAGATATAGAAATGATGCAAACAGGGGCGCAAACTCTAGCAACAGATCGTAATATTTTGGAGAGCTAAAATAATTCGTAATTCGTAATTCGTAATTCGTAGTTAAAAGGGCGGTTAGAAACTGCGTCTACACAAGGCTTTACCCACCTCCGTGGGTTTCAAACATTCAATTTTTTCTAGATTAAGGAGAAAGAATTATGAAATTTGGTTACACGGTCATCTGGGTAGACGATGTAGTTAAAACGGTTGAGTTTTACGAAAAAGCTTTTGGTCTGGTTCGTCGCACTCTCCAGGATAAAGGACAATCTATCTGGGCGGAAATCGAAACTGGCAGCACTACATTAGCTTTCTCTTCAAGTAGCGAAGCACAGAAGTTATTTCCTGGTGGCTTCCATGCCAACGATCCCACACAACCACCGCCATTAATTCAGATATCATTTATTACCCCCGATGTTGGTAGCGCTTACATGAGAGCGATCGGCGCTGGTGCAAAAACATTAGATGCTCCTAAATCTCAGCCTGGGGGACAAATGATTGCTCGTGTCCGCGATCCCAATGGTGTGCTGGTGTCGTTGGTGAGTGGCTAGTACTGCTTCTGTGCGAGACGCTACGCTTAATTTGTAATTACCATTGCGTAAGGGTTTTAGTAATTCGGGCTTCAAACAAGCAAAGCTATAATTACCATAGCCTCTAGCCATGTTCCATACTTCTATGACTCACCTTCTGACACTGGAACTGAACGATCAGATTTTCGCTGCGATTCAGCGACAGGCTGAGGCAATTGGCGTTCCTCCTGAACGGCTAGCTGCAACATTGCTAGAGCAACAGTTTGGGCAAGTTTTTAAATTGTTGCTGTCTGAAGCAGAAAAGGAGACAGCACGAGCTAGATTTGAACGCCATTTTGGGGCACTTAATCTCGAACACACCGTTGATTTGAACAATGAGAGCATTGATGTCAAAAATTTTTGAGTTGACAGGACAGCAAAAAGCTCTGATTGCTGACTATCGAATGAAGTGGTATTTAATAGCAATCTCAACTCAGCCAGTTGATAAAGCAAAAGCTTTTTCCGCAATTGAGGCAGTTTACAAGAAAATATCAAACGCAGAAATACCTGACATATACTATTTTGAAAGTCCGCGTAGTGTGGCTAACCTCAGCTTTATAAACCATATTCATCCGGCGGCAAACTTATCCAATCAACGTAAGCTTAACAACATCATTAGGAAAGTTAAAAATCAATTAATCAAACATGGATTTCTGCGTGATTCTTTTCACCGACATATTGTTTATCCACTGATTGAAATTGTTGGACAACAGTTTGACATTGAGCTATGGAACATTTTGCATAAGCAATTAACGTTCTGGTCACCGCTTAATAATCTGATACCTGGAAGCCTACGCGGTACTGAAAAATCATCTTTAATCTGGAATGGTAAACCCAATCAACAAAGGGAAATAGAGCAATTTTGGTTCTATTTGGCAACAGGTTTAGCCTCACCAGATACACAGTGTAGTATTTGTGGATTGTTGGACTTCTGCATCTCTGAGTTAGGATGCTTCATAGCAGAAGACTTATGGAACACACTAAGAACATTCGTTTCTGAGTGTGGTTGGACATTCTTTTTTCAAGATTTCTGTTTTATCTGTCAACGTCCATATAAAGTGCTGCTTGATGAGCAAAATCGACCTCATGCAGAGAATGAAGCAGCCATAGAATTTTTAGATGGTTTTAGGATATTTGCCAAAAATGGTACGCTGACCTTCGATTCCGACTAGTTTAACAATCTGTTTCTAACTGATGGAACATGATTTGTCAGTTAAAGTAAATGGGGTTTGTAGAACATTAGATAAATTAGGAATTTTGTTTTGCTTTACTCATAATTTATTTTGTCAACATCCTAATCTCAAATATCAAATTTTATGGATTCAAATCCAGCATTGTGTGCAGCGATCGCAAATCACATTACCACCAGTCCTCAACAACGAATTACTTTCGCCCAATTCATGGATTTGGCACTATATCACCCTGAATACGGCTACTATTCCAGCGATGCGGTCAAAATAGGTTTTAAAGATAGTGATTTTTTCACCTCTCCCAACCTCTGTTCTGACTTTGGTGAGTTACTAGCAGAACAATTTTTGCAAATGTGGGAGATTTTAGGAAAACCTGTACCCTTTTCTCTGGTAGAAATGGGAGCAGGTCAAGGATTGCTAGCTTTGCATATCCTTAAATATTATCAACAGCACTACCCAGATTTTTTTACGGCGCTGGAGTACATCATTGTTGAAAAGTCCCCAACTTTAAGACAAGAACAGCAGCAACGCTTAGAAGATTTCCCTGTGCGTTGGTGCAATTTAGAGGAGATACCACCAAATGCGATCGCAGGCTGCTTTTTCTCTAACGAGTTAGTAGATGCCTTCCCCGTACATCAATTCATCCTAGAAACGGGAGAACTCCGAGAAATTTATGTAACCACAGATAAGAATGAGAAAGAAACCAATGCCCCATGCCCCATGCCCCATGCCCCATGCCCATCATTTATAGAAGTCACAGGAGAACCTTCAACCCCCCAACTGGCTGAATATTTAGACTTAGTGGAAATGAACTTTACCCAAAGTGCATATCCAGATGGCTACCGTAGTGAAATTAATTTAGCTGCTCTAGACTGGTTGAGTATAGTAGCAGACCGCTTGCAGCGCGGCTATGTGTTAACAATTGATTATGGCTACCCCGCCAGCCGTTACTATAATCCCAGGCGATCGCAAGGAACACTACAGTGTTATTACCATCATCGTTTCCATGACAACCCTTATATTAATATTGGGCGACAGGATATCACTGCCCATGTTGACTTTACGGCTTTGGAACGCTGGGGCGAACGGTGCAATTTAAAGAATATTGGTTTTATCCAGCAGGGATTATTTTTGATGGCGTTGGGGTTAGGCGATCGGATTGCAGCCCTTTCCGAGCAAAAGCAACCTCTCTCGCAGTTACTACAGCATCGAGATGCACTACACCAACTTATAGATCCCACAGGACTCGGCGGCTTTGGAGTCTTAATTCAGAGCAAAGGTCTGGACAATACAGAAATTTCTCAACCATTAAAAGGATTGATTCTGCCAGAGTAAGCGTAAAGAAAGAAAAGTTAAAACTCTATTTAAGAATGCAGTATCAGCCTTATTTAGACTAGCATAACAGTGATTACTGTAAAGTTAAACACACTACCAAAGTAATAATTATGTCCACTCACGACCTGTTAATGCTAGTAACACTACTTACCCCTGGTATTTTACTTTCAGTCATAATTATGTTGACTTTTGCTGCCGGTGGTTGATTGCCAGAGTTAGGGAGTAAGAAAACTGGGATTAAGGATTGTATCTTAAATTTCAAATAACTACTTCCCCACTAAATTTAAATCAAACAATGCGATGTTCATAATGGGCTATGAAGCTCAATGACTCGCTCTAAGCGTTGGCGCAGCCTCTCTAAGAGTTGCTATGCGATCGCTATCGGTGACGCTGTATTAAAGGAACGTAAAAAATGAAGGTGGCATTTCTGGGAACTGGACTAATGGGACTACCAATGGCTCAAAGGTTATTAGCCGCAGATATACAGCTAGTTGCCTACAATCGCACCCCAGAAAAATTAGCACCACTACAAGCAGCTGGGGCTGAAATTGCTACACATCCCCGCCATGCCATTCGTGCTGCTGAGTGCGTAATTCTCATGTTGACTAATGCCCCAGCTATTTATAATGTGTTGCTTTCAGATACTGCTTGGCAAACTCTGGAAGGGCGCACAATCATTCAAATGGGAACAATTACGCCCACAGAAAGCCAGGAAATTAGAGATGCAGTTATTGGGGGTGGTGGTGAGTATTTAGAAGCCCCCGTATTAGGGAGTATCCCAGAAGCAAAAGCTGGTAAGTTGAGTGTTATGGTAGGGGCCGAGCCAGAACAATATCAACGGCACTTAAAGTTACTCCAAAATTTTGGCACAGAACCTTTACTTATCGGGCCAGTGGGATCTGCGGCGGCGCTTAAATTGGCACTAAATCAACTAATAGCTTCTCTAACAACTAGCTTTGCTCTGAGTCTAGCTTTTGTCCAGCGTCAAGGTGTCGATGTGGATGTGTTTATGCAAATCTTGCGCGACAGTCCCCTCTACGCACCTACCTTTGACAAAAAGCTACAACGGATGTTAGATGGCAATTATGCCGATCCGAATTTCCCCACAAAACACTTGCTCAAAGATACGGAATTATTTATCTCAGAAGCGAAATCTCGAAGTTTGGATCTCAGCAGTATTAAAGGTGTGCGGCAAATCTTGCAAACAGCCGTGAAAATGTCATTTGCCGATGATGATTACTCATCACTATTTTCTGTAATTAAAGAATGGGGAGAGTGATGGAGGAATAAAGAGTTTAAGCTCATCTCACATCTGAAGGTAGTGGGGAGTTAGGCGCTAACGTCAGGTTTCCTGACTTATACCCCTATCCAGAAGCAAGCTACACCCAGCGTCTTCCTTTAAAAGAAGGAATTGTTGTTAGTTTCGCCGACTTATTCGTATAGCATTTCTAACAGCAGTTTCTTCTCACGTCAAATGGCGTTTGACGAGCAAAGCCCAACAAATACCTTGGTAATGTTGGGCTTCGCTAATATTCAAGACAGTAAGCGCAATTTTTCTTAACCTACCTCGAAAAAGATAAATTAAAACTTTTTAAAATTAAAATATAGTCAAATTCCGAATATACTTTGAAAATCAGGACTTTTACCTTAGTATTTACACTTAAAAAGTAATAAAGAAGGTATTAAATGAGGCTTTTTACAATTGGTGACAGTGTTTCTCAAGGCTTTATGTCTTTGGCAGCAGCCCGGACAGACCTTTGTTTTTCAACTTTGATTGCTAGGTCAATGGGGCAAGGAGTTGGTACTCAATATCTCTATCCTGAATGGTTAATGGGCGGACTACCAGCCAATATTGAGAAGATTCTCCGGCGTTTGGAGAAAAAATATGGCTCAGATATCAACGCCCTAGATTGGCTGACCATATTGCCAACTCTTGAAGCTGTACTTGATGAAACTGAAGATTTCTTTGAACGGGGAGCCGGTAGTGCTGAACACCCTTATCCAGGAGGAATTGAATTCTTCCACAATGTAGCAATTCAGGGCTTTGATATTGCTGATTCTTGGATGATAACACCCAATATTTGCAAGTATCAAATTAAACTTAGTAACGACAAAGGAGATGGCAAGCCTGGGTTTTTGACTCTGCCCAATGCTGCCTTCTATCGAACTGCACTTAAAGTTCTCAACCCGTCTTTAAATCCTCTTTTTGACGACTATAGCCAACTTGATTGGTTGAACCATCATGCAACCGCTTCAGGAGGAGTTGATAATTTAATTCTTTGGTTAGGAGCAAACAATGCCCTTGGAACTGTGATCAGTTTACAAATTAATCAAACTCCCAATGACCCAAATCAGACTCTTAACAGCCCAAGTCAAAATCCTCAATCATTTCGTGAGGTAAGAGAACAATGGAACCTGTGGCATCCCAATGATTTCGAGGCTGAATATCGAGAATTGCTCAATCGGGTTGATGCAATCATGCAAAATAACACCAACCCTAATTGGAATGTCTTCATTGGCACAATACCGCTTGTAACTATTGCGCCATTGGCAAAAGGTGTAGGTTCAATTACTGAAATTGATGTGCCAGGAGAGGATAAACCTTCGCGTTACTACAAATACTATACCTATTTCCCCTTTGAAGAGGACACAGTTAGAGAAACCGGAACCTTATACCTGACGCTACAAGATGCCCTCTACATTGATGACTGTATTCGCACATACAATAAAGTAATCAAAGAACTGGTCAAGAGCAAGAACAGTCAGTATCCGCAACCGCGTTATCATATTGTCGATCTTGCCAATGCTTTACAACAAATTGCCTTCAAGCGAAATGCTGGACAAGTGCAGTATGAATTCCCAGAAGAATTCAAGTTTGTCTATCCCCAGGTCAATACAAAATACTACCACGCAGACACAACTGGACGACTACGACAAGGTGGACTATTTAGTTTAGATGGGATTCATCCATCTGCCATTGGTCAAGGGTTGATTGCTTATGAATTCCTCAAAAAGATGAAAGATGTTGGAGTTGTTAATAACACTCAACTAGATTGGAAGTCGATCTTTTCCAGCGATCAACTTTATTCCCAACCTATTACTTTGATGCATGAGTTTTACGATAATAAAGAATTTGCTGAAACCATCATCAAGCTATTTGGCAGCAATCCACTTTCCAGAAACCCAGTTAAGAATTGAAGACTTAATCCTAGATTGTCTCTGGTTATAGCTTCGTGCTTATTTGAGTAAGAAAATTTAAAGTCTTAAAGGATGTTTGAAAAGTATTTTTGTAACATCTAAGCCTCGAAAACCTAACCCTTCCTCACCGCCATTTCCTACAAGAGAATGGAGTTTTAAACCCTCTTGACCTTTCGGCGAGAGGCTAGGAGAGAGATTTTGAGTATATGTACTTTACAACTTTTCAAACAACCTCTTACTGAGGATAAAGATTAGTAATACTGCTCACTATCGGCGATCTTGAGATGATCAGTGAGTAGCCACCCTATGGTCTATTGACTTAAAAATTGCTCTAATAGACGATCACTGACCATTAATAGTAGTTGAGCGGGGAAATGGTAGAGATTCAGGCACAGACGAAGGTTGAGGTTCAGGTTGAGGATTGAGAAAATCTTGCCAAGCCTTAATTTGCTCTTGCGCTGCACTGTAAGCAGCACTACCGCGTGGAACTGATTTGGCAATGTCAATGCCTCTAGCAATATCAGACTGACCTTGAGTGCGTGCTATTTCTAACAATTGCTGACTCCATTGGTCAATAGCCTGATTTGCATCCATACGTAAGATGCTATTGTTTGAAACTCGATCCGCCAGTCGTATTGCCTCAACTAAGGCTTCTGGAGTACCAGCAGCCCCGACTTCTTGGGCTTTTTTCCAATTTTCTCTAGTGCGGATTTGCCCTTCCCAGTCATTGATCGCAGCTTGCGCTTCTTGTGAAAGCGCCCTTCCCGATGAGGCAATTTGTTGAGCTGTGCTAATAGCGGCGGTGAGATTTCCACTCTGGGCCAGTTCTTGTGCTTGATCTAAGTAAGGTTGGTCTTGAATTCGCTCAATCTTTCCTACCCAAGTACGAATTTTTTTCCGTGCTTCTGGATACAAAGCACGACCTCTACGAATTTCGCTGGCCTGGGCGATCGCAGCTTGCAAGGAGTTAATATCCTCGAATATTGCTATCTGTTCGGCGCGGTCTAAGTAAGGTTGGTCTTCAATTGTCTCCACTTGGGCATTCCAGCGACCGATCTCTTGCCTAGCTTCTGTGCCTCTAGGATTGCTAGCAGGAATCAGCTGTACTTGGGCGATCGCTGCTGTTAAATTAGGGATTGTTCCCTGGCTAGCTAATATTCTTGCTTTTTCCAAATGGGCAACATCTTCAATTTCCAACTGCCAACGAGCAATTAGTTGCTGTGCTTCGTTATACACTGGTCTGGAGGGGTCGATTTGTTGTGCTTGAGCGATCGCTGCCTCTAAACCAGAAACATTACCGAGCCAAGCACTCCTTTTCGCGTCAGCTATGGCAATAAAATCATCAGTTTCGCCTTGTAGTTTCGTACTTTCCGGTATTTGCCTAGCAATATTCAGCGCTTCATCCGCATCCTGCTTATCTAGTTTTGCCTGTGCCAATTCCAGCATTTTGCGTCCAAATGCCGGGATCGCTTCCTGAGCTTTTTGGTAAAGGTAACTTTCCTGCCCAATGGACTCGGCTAACTTGATCGCTTCTAATAAATTATCGACTACTTTGCTGTTTGCTAAACTTTCGGCTTTTCCTAACTTATCGCCATCTTCCCGTGCTGTGGCAATGAGACGATTCAATTGGTCGTATTTAGTACCCGCCCAATATTGATTGTCTACGCGCAGCATTTTAGCGGATAACATGAACGCCGATTGCCAGCGCCGTTCTTTTACTTCAGCGATCGCACCATTGTATGTGGCTTCAGCTTTCGACCAAATCGACTGCCATTTGTCAATTTGCTCATCTACTAATTTATAAGCTGTTACATCTTCGGGTATTTTCTGAGCAGTAGCGATCGCTTCCTCTAAATTTCCGGTTTGGAAACTTTGATCGGCTAGCTTCAAAATATCCCGCGACCATTCTTCGATGAAACGATCGATTTCTCCATGCAACGGGTGATTTTGTGGTAGTTGCTTCACCAGAGCGATCGCTTGCAATAGGTCGTTCACTGTTTGCTTAGAAGCCGCTAACTGAGCGCAATGTAGCCGCACAGAAGCACTAGCTAGCGGCCAGAAAATCGATGGGCAATTAGGAGCAGTTGGCAACTTTAGCAGCATTGCCATTGCCAAGAATCCTACACTGCCGGGAATCAACATTAGTAGTACTAGCCACAATGTCCAACTTTTCATCCAGCGTGGCCATTTCCCAGAAGTACTACTGAGTTGGGCAGTTTCTTGTGAATGACTATTTATAGATGATCCTTTCGGATGGTTTTTTTTTCGCCGCTTCACTGACTTGGAGTTAGAACCAGTAGCTGGGACATCAAATGGCTGAGTTTCACCGAATTGTTCTGTTCGGGATAATCTTTTATTTTGATCTGGCTCTCTTCCACTGGCTGAAGACCAACTGTCTGGAATATCCCGCTCTGTCATCTCTCACACCAAAATAATTGAATAGCGCTCTGTTTTAGGTTGATAATTCCATTGTTGACATAGTAACTTTCTCATCATTAAAAAGCTACTTTTTTGATTATCTCTCTCCCCAGAGTACCATTATCAATCTCAAAAATCAGTGCTATTTTATACTTTATCCTCAAACAGCAGATTCGGCTTGCAAATCGGAAATTAGTTGAGCTAACTGATCGCTACTTGCCTGGTAGACGTTGCCGCAAAAGTCGCAAGTTGCTTCAGCGCCATCATCTTTAAGAATCATATCTTGCAATTCAGCTTCTCCCAAAATCTTCAGTGCCCCCAAAACGCGATCGAAAGAGCAACCACAGTGGAAGCGCAACATTTGGCGTTCGGAAAAGATTTCCAACCCCATATCTCCCAATAAGTCACCAAAGATTTCAGGTAAGGTCTTTCCAGCTTGTAATAACGGCGTAAATCCTGCTAGACCAGCAACCCGTGATTCCAACGTTTCTACTAGGGCTTCGTCTCTGGCGGCTTTGGGCAATATTTGTATCAGTAATCCGCCCGCAGCAGTTACTCCGGTTGCTCCCACGAACACACCTAAAACTAAAGCCGAAGGTGTTTGTTCGGAATTCACGAGATAATGAGCGACATCATCACCAATTTCGCCAGAAACTAGTTCTACCGTACTAGAGTAAGGATAACCATAACCGATATCCCGCACAACGTAGAGGTAGCCGCCACCCACAGCACCACCAACATCTAATTTCCCCTTGGCGTTGGGAGGCAATTCTACAGATGGATTCCCGACATATCCGCGTACTGTACCATCTAAGCCTGCGTCTACTAATATGCCACCCAAAGGCCCATCGCCCTTCACCCGAACATTCACCCTCGATCCAGTTCGCTTCATACTAGAAGCCATTAACAAACCCGCCGTCATAGTCCGACCCAGTGCTGCCGTTGCCACATAAGAAAGCTTGTGACGCTGCCGTGCTTCTTCTGTTAAACGTGTGGCGATCGCACCTACGGCACGAATTCCACCTTCGGCTGCTGTTGCACGAATTAACTGATCCGCCATGAATAACCTTACATTTCTTAACAAGTTCACTTTTTCTATTCTAAGTTCTCTGCTGCGAGAAAAGTAACGTAGTGGGGTGTTATGCAAAGAAATGGCTGTCCTTGGTTATTGGTCATTGGTCATTAGTTATTTGCAAAGGACAAAGGACTAATGACTAATGACAAAAACTATTTGCAATATTAGAAATAGCGATGTCTTAATCTTTAGGTAATCCGAGAAAAATGCTGGGTAATTTTCAACAAAGCCAACTGCGGATCGAAATCGAAGCATCAACAGATGTAATTCGTGACAGTCTGCTACATCCCGTGCAACTAAAAAAATGGCTTTTAGGGCAACGTTTTGCGCCAGGAATGCCAGAAGAACTGCTTCCCGGATTCCAGTTTACAACCTGGACTGGGCCAATCGCGATTCATCATCAAGTAAAAATTGTCAAATCCAACTGCCTCCGCTTAGTACTCAGCGGAGGCATTGATGGGTTCCACGAATGGTACTGGGGAGAAGGTTGGGTACAGTCCCGCTTGGAAGGAATTTCAATTTTGCCCTTGAATTTGGGTCAAACACTCAGCTTGTTGAGCTTGCGTCAGTTTTTAGCAACTCAAGAACGCTGAATCGACTGAACGTAGAAACGGGATTCTCCTTGTCTCTATGGCTATCCCTTTCAAGGTAACTCGAAAAATCTCTTTTTCTCTCTGCGCCACGGACACTTTGCTCAAGTAGGGAAACCCACTAACGCAAGTGTCCTCCTCTGTGCATCTGCGGTTTAAAAGTAATTTATCTAACCACTCCAGACGCAGAGAACACAGAATTCTATGGGTTAAAATTCTTAAACCCTAATGCACAATGTTGACCACTTTCTAGACTTATGGGAATTTAGTCTTGGGCTGGTTATAGCCATTGGTTCCCCTTGCAAATCTTTACCTTGGTTTTACGACCAACACTGAACAATTAGCCTCTTCTACAACTTGACTGCTAACAGAACCCTGAACAATTCGTTTCATCCCCATCAACCCCCGACTGCCGATTATAATCAAGTCAGTTTTATAAATATTGGCAAGACGAATAATCTCTTCAGCGGGATCGCCAGTTACTAACTCTAACTCACTTCTAACTGATAACTTTTCCTGATATAATTGCAGTTGCTTTTCAATATGAAAATAAGAAAACGTTGGGGACTCTGGCTGAGGGCGATCAGCAGGTAGTTCCATTTCTGACTCTGGTGTGAGAAACACATGACAGAGAATAACCTTGGCGTCTTTTGAAAACACCAAATTATCTAAAGCTTGAATTACTCGTTCTGAAATATCCGAACCGTCCAGAGCTACCAAAACACTATTTAGCACTGCTCTCGTCTCCTAAAGAGTAGACCCCTTACATACATAAGTATCTAGCAAAATTAGTCGTCAGTGACACGAAACTAATTTTTTATCTGACAACTTAGTTTATGGATTTAAAGCTACGCCATAGGTCAGTGAGCTTTACGACACTTTAATAAGAACGGGTTATAGCAACTTTTCTGGAGAAGCTTTTCATAAGTTTATGGGAGAGGCTTTTCCTCTCCTATAAACTACTGTCTATTGGCAATGCCCGACTTGTGGACGCTTAAAGCGTGACTCAAGCCAGTCCCGATGAAACGAGTTTCACAGCCACGCATGAAAATTTTCTAGGGACTGGGATTTTTACTCAGCACTGGCTTATCAGAAAAAATTAAGCATTCCAAATCACTCTTCTTGCTGAATTCGGCGTCGGACTGAATCAGCATGGGAAGGTAAACCTTCTGCTGTTGCTAGCACATCAATAGCGCCAGCCACATTTTGCAGTGCGGTTTGGGAGTATTGAATAATACTAGAGTGTTTAAGGAAAGTTTCAACACCCAATGCTGAGGCATAGCGGGCAGCACCAGAAGTTGGCAAAGTATGATTAGGCCCTGCCAAATAGTCTCCTACAGCTTCTGGTGTTGAGTAACCCAAAAAGATTGCCCCAGCGTGGCGAATCTGTGGTAGGAGTGCCCAAGGGTCTTTGACTTCTAATTCCAGGTGTTCGGGGGCAAATTCATTTGAGAGTTCTGCTGCTGCTTGGAGCGATTCCACGACGATAATCAAGCCGTAGTGAGCGATCGCTTTTTCTGTGTCTATTCGCCGTGGATGATCAACTAGCTGTCTTTCCAAGGCTAATTGTACGTTTTTCGCCAAAGCAGCATCTGTCGTCAGCAAAATCGCTGCCGCCATTGGATCGTGTTCGGCTTGAGCTAGCAAGTCAGCAGCTACATGCACTGGATTTGCGGTTTCATCGGCAATCACCAGCACTTCGCTGGGGCCCGCCAAAGAATCAATACCGACGGTTCCGTAGACAAGTTTTTTCGCTAGGGTGACATAAATGTTACCAGGCCCAGTAATCACATTCACTTTCGGAATCGTTTCTGTACCATAAGCTAAAGCGGCGATCGCTTGTGCGCCCCCAATGCGATAAATTTCTTTCACCCCTGCTTCTTGGGCAGCTACCAAGACTGCTGGGTTAATTGCACCCCCTGGGCCTGGTGGTGTTACCATCACCACGTGGGGTACAGCAGCAACATGAGCCGGAATTGCATTCATCAGCACTGTACTGGGATAGGCGGCACGGCCACCCGGCACATACAACCCGGCTCGGTCTACAGGGGTGTAGCGTTTGCCCAGTACTACTTCATCGTCACCAAAGTGTACCCAGCTTTTCGGTACTCGCTGACGATGAAATGCTTCAATTTGGCGGCAAGCTAGCCGAACTGCGCTCAACAACTCTTTTGATACCTGCTGATAGGCTGCATCCAGTTCCGAGCCTGTAACTCGGAGTTCTTCTGCTTTCAGGGTTTGTTTGTCAAATTCGTCCGTGTAATGCAATACAGCTTTGTCGCCTTGGCGCTTCACTGTTTGCAAAATTTCCCGCACCGTTGCTTCTTTGTGAAGCACCTGTTCGTCATGGGTGCGATCGCAGATCCGTTGTAGTTCTGCTCTAACGTCTGCCTGCTGAGTAATAATTCGCAGCATGGAGTAAGGACAATGCCAAAATTATAATATTGCCACCTGAGATTTAGTATTGCTCTTGGCCCACTGGGGTGTACAAGCTGACTCTAATTCTCTTCTCTAGCTTAACCTGGATTTTTTTGATACTCTCAAGGCTACCAGCGTATAGTTTGCTTGAGAAGGCTACTTAATTGCTCAATCCGACAAGCCTTGACTGGCTAGAGGCAGGAAGCAGGTATGCCATTTCCCGCTACCCTTACAACACCCTTTCCCTCAATTATTGTGGGGTGCAGATCGTGTGTTTACACATCCAATCCCCTGAATTTACTGGGGGTAGGGTCTGAGTATAATTTTTACTTATTTCCCTAACTGTTTAGTAGTTAATTTGTGTACAGGCACGATATGTCGGTTCTATACTTGAGAATCCCTGAAATTTAGCTCTTTACAGTTCCTGCCTCTAAATAATACATTTGGTTTACGGACAAATTATATTTATTGGCAATCACATTGCTTAATCAGGTTCTGATGAGTTAGGGTGACAGTTATTTAGATGTATTTTATTTTAACGCATTTCCTCAATTGACGAAATACTGAATTGGCGAGTATAGACTATGGAACTAATACTAATATTTCTCTTCATTCATGCCCAATACCTAATCCCATAATTTTTTTAGGAAATTATAACATTGGCAATTTGGATGCTATATTAGTAAGTCTAGTAGTGTGTGTACATAATTAATAACCGTATTTTTGGAATTGACTGTGGCGAATACAAAGTCTGCTCTCAAGCGTGCCGAAATCGCAGAACGTAACCGACTGCGTAATAAAGCTTACAAATCAGCAGTCAAGACGCTGATGAAGAAATACATCAATGCTGTAGCTGCCTATACAGCTAATCCTACCCCAGAATTAAAACAAGAAGCGCAGGCTAGGTTATCCGAAGCTTACGGCAAAATTGATAAGGCGATCAAACGAGGTGTTCTTCACCCTAACAATGGGGCAAGGAAAAAGTCAAGATTAGCTCACAGACTAAAACCTCTCACACAAATAGCTGAGTAGTCATTTGTCCTTAGTCATTAGTCATTGGTAACAAAACAAACGACAAATGACGAAGGACAAACAACAAAGGACAAAAGATGCAACTGATAGACACCCATGTACATCTTAACTTTGATAGTTTCCAGCCGGATTTAGCAACAGTGCGATCGCGGTGGCAAGAAGCTGGTGTAGTGCATTTAGTGCATTCCTGTGTTCACCCAGAGGAGTTTTCCAGTATTCAATCCATAGCCCAAGAGTTTCCCGAAATTAGTTTTGCTGTAGGATTACATCCTTTAGATGCTGATAAATGGAATAGCGAGACAACTGAGAAAATCAAAACTTTAGCGAGTTCTGACTCAAATGTGGTAGCAATTGGGGAAATGGGGCTGGATTTTTACAAAGCTGATAACCAGGAACAACAGTATATGGTGTTCGAGTCCCAGTTGGCGATCGCATCTGAACTGAATTTACCAGTAATTATCCACTGCCGCGATGCTGCTGTAGCAACCAGAGAAGTGTTGCAAAAATGGCGGGAACTTAAGGGAGAAAGAGTGCGGGGTGTGATGCATTGCTGGGGAGGAACGCCAGAAGAAACCCAATGGTTTCTCGATTTAGGCTTCTATATCAGCTTTAGCGGTACGGTAACGTTCAAAAATGCCAAAGCAATCCAATCCTCAGCTGCAATGGTAAGTAGCGATCGCCTCCTGATTGAAACAGACTGCCCATTTCTCGCTCCAGTTCCGAAAAGAGGCGAGAGGCGCAACGAGCCTGCCTACGTACTTTATGTAGCCGAGCAAGTAGCTAAACTGCGTCATGAAACGGTAGAAGCGATCGCCCATCAAACCACCCAAAATGCCTGTGAATTATTCGGGTTGTCAATATCAAATGTGTTCTAGGATCTTTTGTTAAGTTGTGTAAAAAAAATAAACCTGTAGGGGGACAAAAATATGCTAATATTATTCCCTCAAAAACATTTTGCTTGCGTCATAATGATAAAAGAAGGAGCATATAAGTTCTCATCTTAATCTTCCATGCTGTTATGGCTTGGCCATCCTCAATATCTCTACAAGCGGATGCTCTTCACACATGACTAACTGTGCCAACCTAAATTGAGCTAGACTTTTGCACAACATCGGTTTACTTTGTATTGAACCTATTCAAAATCGTTAAACAAAAATTGCCTTGTGAGTACAATCAAGCAAAATGAAGTGATTCTGATTCAAAATCGACAAGGTGCGGATCATTCCCTCAGTCTTAGGATATCTAAAATATCACTGAGAGTATAAACAGCGGGGTGGATTTAAAACACACTGTGTGGAGCTGCGTCAACAAATTAACGCGCTTTTTGGAGGGGAAGTGAAGAAAGTAAATCAAATTCAGGAATATTTTAACTGGATATTCTATTTGAAATGGGCATTGGGGAGCCAGGGCGTTGGGTGGTTCTGCCGACTTTTCTCCCTGCTTTTAAGCAAGCTAGGCGTAGTTTCTCTTGTCGGAGATGCGATTGGCTTTATTGGGCATGAGATGCAAAGAGAAAAGACTTTCAGGAACTCTTACCATGCTTTCATAGTACCCATTACCCATTACTTAGTCCCTTATTAGGGGCAATTGCTTCCTTGGGAAAATTGCTCATTCCAGCCAGATTTAATCGCTGCTTTTGCCCAAAGAGGTAAATCACAAGTGTCTAAGAAAAAATTCCCAGACAGCCAAGGGCACTGGCTAGCAGTGGGAAGCGTCAAACAGCGTGTCCAAGGGAAAATTTTACCAGGTTGACAAAGGAAGAGGCATGACTAAAGAAACATATATGGAACCCGCCTTTCTGTTGCCCGACTTGATTGAAATCCAGCGATCAAGCTTTCGCTGGTTTTTGGAAGAAGGGCTGATAGAAGAACTTAACTCCTTTAGTCCTATTACAGATTATACGGGCAAATTAGAATTGCACTTTTTGGGTCATAACTACAAACTCAAGGAGCCAAAGTATAGCGTCGAAGAAGCCAAGCGGCGGGATAGTACTTATGCCGTCCAAATGTATGTTCCCACACGGTTGATTAATAAGGAAACCGGGGAAATCAAAGAGCAAGAGGTATTCATTGGTGATTTGCCTTTGATGACTGATCGCGGCACGTTTATTATTAACGGAGCCGAACGGGTAATTGTCAACCAGATAGTGCGATCTCCAGGCGTTTATTACAAATCAGAAATCGACAAAAACGGGCGACGTACTTATTCAGCTAGCTTAATTCCCAACCGGGGAGCATGGCTGAAATTTGAAACAGACCGTAACGATTTAGTGTGGGTACGTATCGACAAAACCCGTAAACTCTCAGCGCAGGTACTACTAAAAGCTTTAGGGTTATCAGACAACGAAATCTTTGATGCCTTACGCCACCCCGAATATTTCCAAAAAACCATCGAAAAAGAAGGGCAATTTTCTGAAGAAGAAGCCCTGATGGAGTTATATCGGAAACTGCGTCCTGGTGAACCACCTACGGTCTTAGGTGGACAACAACTGCTAGACTCTCGTTTCTTTGACGCGAAACGTTATGACCTTGGTCGCGTTGGACGGTACAAACTCAACAAGAAATTGCGCCTTTCAGTCCCAGACACCATGCGGGTGTTAACTGCTGGCGATATTTTGGCAGCCGTAGATTACCTGATCAATCTAGAATATGACATCGGTAACATAGATGACATTGACCACTTAGGCAACCGTCGAGTGAGAAGCGTCGGTGAATTGCTGCAAAACCAAGTAAGAGTAGGCTTAAACCGCCTAGAGAGAATCATTCGGGAACGGATGACCGTATCCGATGCTGAAGTGCTAACCCCTGCCTCCTTGGTGAACCCCAAACCATTGGTAGCAGCAATTAAAGAATTCTTTGGTTCCAGCCAGTTAAGTCAGTTCATGGATCAAACCAATCCTCTTGCAGAACTGACCCACAAACGCCGTCTAAGCGCCCTTGGCCCTGGTGGTTTAACCCGCGAACGCGCTGGGTTTGCCGTGCGGGATATTCACCCTAGCCACTATGGACGTATTTGCCCCATTGAGACACCAGAAGGTCCCAACGCCGGATTGATTGGCTCCTTAGCAACCCATGCAAGGGTTAACCTGTACGGCTTCCTCGAAACACCATTTAGACCTGTAGAAAATGGGCGAGTCAGATTTGATCTGCCTCCAGCCTACATGACAGCCGATGAAGAAGACGATCTGCGGGTTGCTCCGGGAGATATTCCTGTAGATGAAACCGGACACATTATTGGGCCACTAGTGCCAGTCCGTTATCGTCAAGAATTTTCCACCACAACACCAGAACAGGTGGACTACGTAGCAGTATCTCCCGTACAGATTGTGTCGGTAGCAACCAGCATGATTCCCTTCTTGGAGCATGATGACGCTAACCGAGCGCTGATGGGGTCAAACATGCAACGGCAAGCAGTACCTTTGCTTAAGCCAGAGCGTCCTCTAGTGGGGACTGGTTTAGAAGCGCAAGGAGCAAGAGACTCCGGGATGGTGGTTGTATCGCGTACCGATGGCGATGTTACTTATGTGGATGCTACAGAAATTCGCGTCCGTCCGAAACCTAACACCTCCGAAATTAGATACACCCTTTCCAAGTATCAACGCTCAAACCAAGACACCTGTTTAAATCAGAAACCTCTCGTCCGCATTGGTGAACGGGTTGTTGCTGGTCAGGTATTGGCTGACGGCTCCTCCACCGAAGGCGGTGAATTGGCGCTAGGACAAAATATCGTCGTTGCCTATATGCCTTGGGAAGGGTACAACTACGAAGATGCAATTTTAATCTCTGAAAGACTGGTGCAGGATGATGTCTACACCTCAATTCACATTGAAAAATATGAAATTGAAGCTAGACAAACAAAACTTGGGCCAGAAGAAATTACCAGAGAAATTCCCAACGTTGGGGAAGATGCCTTGCGTCAGTTGGATGAACAAGGAATCATTCGCATTGGGGCATGGGTAGAAGCGGGAGATATTTTGGTGGGTAAGGTAACACCCAAAGGTGAATCTGACCAACCACCAGAAGAAAAACTATTACGGGCGATTTTCGGTGAAAAAGCGCGGGATGTGCGCGACAATTCCCTGCGAGTCCCCAACGGTGAAAAAGGTCGCGTAGTTGATGTACGCTTGTTTACTCGTGAACAAGGCGATGAACTACCACCAGGAGCCAATATGGTAGTCCGGGTGTACGTTGCCCAAAAACGCAAAATCCAAGTTGGCGACAAAATGGCAGGACGGCACGGTAATAAAGGGATTATTTCTCGGATATTACCGGCAGAAGATATGCCTTATTTGCCCGATGGTTCACCAGTGGATATTGTACTTAACCCCTTGGGTGTACCCAGTCGGATGAACGTCGGACAAGTATTTGAGTGCCTCTTGGGTTGGGCTGGTCAAACTTTGGGAGTCCGATTTAAGATTACTCCCTTTGATGAAATGTACGGTGAAGAGTCATCGCGCCGTATTGTGCATGGCAAATTGCAAGAAGCACGTGACGAAACAGGGAAAGACTGGGTATATAACCCAGATAATCCAGGTAAAATCATGGTATATGACGGTCGTACAGGCGAACCCTTTGACCGAGCAATTACCATCGGTGTGGCTTATATGCTGAAGCTGGTGCATTTGGTGGATGATAAGATCCACGCCCGTTCTACAGGCCCATACTCACTGGTGACTCAGCAACCCTTGGGTGGTAAAGCACAACAAGGTGGTCAACGGTTTGGAGAAATGGAAGTGTGGGCATTGGAAGCCTTTGGTGCGGCTTACACCTTACAGGAATTGCTCACAGTTAAATCTGACGATATGCAAGGACGGAATGAAGCGTTAAATGCGATCGTTAAAGGTAAGGCAATTCCTAGACCTGGAACCCCAGAATCCTTTAAGGTGCTAATGCGCGAGTTGCAATCATTAGGGTTGGATATTGCTGTACACAAGGTAGAAACCCAAGCAGACGGCAGTTCCCTAGATGTGGAAGTCGATTTGATGGCAGACCAATCAGCCCGTCGCACACCTCCTCGACCAACTTATGAATCTCTTTCCCGCGAATCGCTGGAAGATGACGAATAAGAATTAGAGAATCGGGCATCGGGCATCGGGAATTGGGAAAAATGCCCAATGCCCAATGCCCCGTTCCCAATGTTGTAAAACTAAATATACTCAAAACTCATAACTCGAAACTCAGCACTTAAGTATGAGACCTGCCCAAACTAATCAGTTTGACTACGTAAAAATCGGCTTGGCTTCCCCCGAACGCATTCGGCAGTGGGGCGAAAGAACATTGCCTAATGGTCAAGTAGTCGGTGAAGTTACCAAGCCAGAAACGATTAATTACCGAACTCTCAAGCCAGAAATGGATGGCTTATTTTGTGAGCGCATCTTTGGCCCAGCGAAAGATTGGGAATGCCATTGTGGCAAGTATAAGAGAGTTCGTCATAGAGGTATTGTTTGTGAGCGCTGTGGGGTAGAAGTCACCGAGTCACGGGTGCGTCGCCACCGTATGGGCTATATTAAACTCGCTGCACCAGTAGCTCACGTTTGGTATCTCAAAGGCATTCCTAGCTATATTTCCATCCTGTTGGATATGCCATTGCGGGATGTCGAGCAGATTGTCTATTTCAACTCTTATGTTGTCCTGAGTGCAGGTAATGCCGAAACTTTAACTTACAAACAGCTACTGAGTGAAGACCAGTGGTTGGAAATAGAAGACCAAATTTATAGCGAAGATTCTGTGCTGCAAGGCGTAGAGGTAGGTATTGGTGCTGAAGCGCTATTGCGTTTGCTTGCCGATATCAATTTGGAGCAAGAAGCCGAAAGCCTACGCGAAGAAATTGGCAACGCCAAGGGACAAAAGAGAGCCAAGCTAATTAAGCGACTGCGGGTGATTGACAACTTTATCGCCACTGGTTCCAAACCAGAGTGGATGGTAATGGCAGTTATTCCCGTGATTCCCCCGGACTTGCGGCCAATGGTGCAGCTAGATGGCGGACGGTTTGCCACGAGCGATTTGAATGATTTGTATCGGCGGGTAATTAACCGCAACAATCGTTTGGCACGCTTGCAAGAAATTTTAGCACCAGAGATTATCGTGCGGAACGAAAAGCGGATGCTGCAAGAAGCAGTGGATGCTTTGATTGACAATGGTCGTCGGGGACGCACTGTGGTAGGGGCAAATAATCGACCCCTGAAATCTTTGTCCGACATTATTGAGGGTAAGCAAGGACGTTTCCGACAAAACTTGTTAGGTAAACGGGTTGACTACTCTGGACGTTCGGTAATTGTGGTCGGGCCAAAGCTGAAAATTCACCAATGCGGTTTGCCTAGAGAAATGGCAATTGAGCTATTTCAACCATTTGTAATTAACCGCCTGATTCGTAGCGGGATGGTAAATAACATCAAAGCTGCGAAAAAACTGATATCCCGCAATGATCCCAGTGTTTGGGATGTGCTGGAAGAGGTGATTGAAGGACACCCTGTGATGCTAAACCGGGCACCAACATTGCACCGCTTGGGTATTCAGTCTTTTGAACCGATTTTGGTAGAAGGTCGAGCGATTCAACTGCATCCTCTAGTCTGTCCAGCCTTTAACGCCGACTTTGACGGCGACCAAATGGCGGTACACGTCCCTCTTTCTTTAGAAAGTCAGGCTGAAGCGCGGTTGTTGATGTTGGCTTCTAACAATATTTTGTCACCAGCCACGGGTAAACCGATCATCACGCCTAGCCAAGATATGGTGTTGGGAGCCTATTATTTAACAGCAGAAAATCCCGGTGCGACAAAAGGGGCAGGAAATTACTTTTCTTCACTGGAAGATGTAATTATGGCCTTTCAGCAAGATCAAATTGACTTGCACGCCTATATTTACGTAAGGTTTGACGGCGAAATAGAATCAGACCAGCCGGATACAGAACCCGTGAAAGTGACGGAAAACGAGGATGGTACCCGCACATTACTCTATAAGTTCCGTCGAGTCAGACAAGACGCTAAGGGCAATGTACTTTCCCAGTATATATACACAACCCCTGGTCGCGTTATTTACAACAATGCCATTCAGGAAGCACTAGCAAGTTAATTCGTAATTTCTAATTCGTAATTCGTAATTAAATAATTAATTACGAATTACGTAGCTTGCTTCTCGAGTTTGGCGAGTATTACGAATTATTAATTATTGATGACTCAGGACTAATGATTAATGACTAACGAAAAAATGATTTTTCGCAATCGCGTGGTTGACAAAGGTCAACTGAGAAATTTAATTTCTTGGGCTTTTACGAATTATGGTACAGCGCGAACCGCAGTGATGGCGGACAAATTGAAAGATTTGGGATTTCGCTACGCTACCAAAGCAGGGGTTTCCATCAGTGTAGATGACTTGATGATACCACCAACTAAACGATTGCTCTTAGAAGCAGCCGAGGAAGAAATTCGTGCTACTGAAACCCGTTATCAACGGGGAGAAATCACTGAAGTAGAACGCTTCCAAAAGGTAATCGATACTTGGAATGGTACCAGTGAAGCTTTGAAAGATGAAGTAGTCGTTCACTTCAAGAAGACTAATCCCCTGAACTCCGTATATATGATGGCATTCTCCGGGGCACGGGGTAACATCTCACAAGTCCGACAGTTGGTGGGGATGCGGGGACTGATGGCAGATCCTCAAGGGGAAATTATCGATTTACCTATCAAAACCAACTTCCGTGAAGGGCTAACTGTGACGGAATACATTATTTCGTCTTACGGTGCCAGAAAAGGATTGGTGGATACTGCGTTGCGGACGGCTGACTCTGGTTATCTCACCCGCCGATTGGTGGACGTTTCCCAGGATGTAATTATTCGGGAATTTGACTGCGGCACCACTAGAGGTCTAGCGATTCGACCAATGACAGAAGGTGCCAAAACCTTGATTCCTCTGGGAACCCGCTTGATGGGACGGGTAATTGGCGAAGATGTGGTGCATCCGGTCACAAAAGAATTGATTGCAGCACGCAATTCGCCAATTCCTGAAGACTTGGCGAAGAAAATTGAAAAGTCTGGGGTGGGAGAAGTTGTGGTGCGATCGCCCCTGACTTGTGAAGCCGCTCGTTCTGTCTGTCAACACTGCTACGGCTGGAGTTTGGCACACGCCAAGATGGTGGACTTGGGCGAAGCTGTAGGGATTATTGCTGCCCAAAGTATCGGTGAACCTGGTACTCAGTTAACCATGCGGACATTCCACACTGGTGGGGTGTTTACTGGAGAAGTGGCACAACAAGTTCGTTCCAAAATTGATGGGACTGTCAAACTTCCCCGCAAACTGAAAACCAGAACATATCGTACCCGCCACGGGGAAGATGCCCTCTATGTTGAGGCTAATGGCATCATGCTTTTGGAGCCAACAAAAGTAGGTGATGTTACTCCAGAGAACCAAGAGGTTCATCTTACCCAAGGTTCAACACTATATGTATTTGATGGAAATAAGGTAAAACAAGGTCAGTTGTTGGCAGAGGTTGCCCTTGGTGGACGGACAACTCGGACTAATACAGAAAAAGCAGTTAAAGATGTAGCCTCTGACTTAGCAGGGGAAGTGCAATTTGCCGAAGTTGTTCCAGAACAAAAAACTGACCGTCAAGGCAATACCACAACCACAGCCGCACGCGGTGGTTTGATTTGGATTTTGTCTGGGGAAGTTTACAACTTGCCGCCAGGGGCCGAATTGGTGGTGAAAAATGGTGATGCGATCGCTGCTAATGGAGTTTTAGCAGAAACCAAATTAGCCAGTTTACACGGCGGTGTGGTGCGCTTGCCAGAAGCTACCCCAGGTAAGAGTACCAGAGAAATTGAGATTATCACTGCTTCTGTGGTTTTAGACCAGGCAACCGTGACAGTCCAAAGTTCTCAAGGTCGTAATAACTACTTAGTATCTACTGGCAACAACCAGGTATTTAACCTCCGAGCTACACCAGGCACAAAAGTGCAAAATGGTCAAGTAGTAGCTGAGTTAATTGATGACCGCTATCGCACAACCACTGGTGGATTCCTAAAATTCGCAGGTGTCGAAGTCCAGAAAAAAGGTAAAGCCAAGCTGGGTTATGAAGTCGTTCAGGGCGGTACCTTGTTGTGGATTCCTGAAGAAAGCCACGAAGTTAATAAAGATATCTCCTTGTTGTTGGTGGAAGACGGTCAGTTTGTGGAAGCTGGCACCGAAGTCGTGAAAGATATCTTCTGCCAAAACAGTGGTGTGGTAGAAGTGACTCAGAAAAACGACATCCTGCGGGAAGTTGTGGTGAAGCCAGGCGAACTGTTGATGGTGGACGATCCAGAATCAGTCATCGGGCGAGATAACACCTTCATCCAACCAGGTGAGGAATTCCAAGGTAATGTTGCCGCGGAATTGCGTTATATCCAGTATGTGGAGACACCAGAAGGCCCCGCCCTGTTGAGCCGTCCAGTCGTTGAGTTTGCTGTACCAGATAACCCAGATGTGCCATCCACTACATCTGTAAGTCAACAAACCGGGCGATCGATTCAGTTGCGGGCTGTGCAACGACTACCTTACAAAGATTCAGAACGCGTCAAATCTGTTGAAGGTGTGGAACTGCTGCGAACCCAGCTAGTGCTGGAAATTGAGCAAGAAGGGGAACAAGATCATAATGCTTCACCTCTAGCAGCAGATATTGAATTAGTAGAGGATACCGAAGACCCAGAAGTTCAACGTTTACAACTGGTAATTTTGGAATCCTTGGTAATTCGTCGAGACATTACCGCCGATGCCACCCAAGGTAGTACCCAGACTACACTTGAGGTACACGATGGGCTAACCATTGCCCCAGGTTCTGTAGTCGCACGTACCCAAATCTTGTGTAAAGAAGGTGGGGAAGTACGGGGTGTCCAAAAAGGAACCGAAAACGTACGTCGTTGCTTAGTGTTGCGCGACGTTGACAGGCTCACCATTAATACTAGTACTCAGCCMAARGTGAAAGTGGGTGAYTTGCTAGTAGAAGGTACAGAAGTTGCTCCTGGAGTTTTTGCCCCAGAATCAGGACAGGTAGTAGATATTAAAAATGCCGCTGCTGCATCTGGTGGRGAATCAGCTCTKAGTAMTAAAAACTWCGTTATTACTACTCGTATCGGTCGCCCTTATCGAGTCAGCCCTGGTGCTGTATTGCAGATAGAAGACGGCGATTTAGTACAACGGGGTGATAACTTAGTGTTGCTGGTGTTTGAACGCGCCAAAACCGGAGATATCATTCAAGGTTTGCCCCGGATTGAGGAACTGCTTGAAGCTCGGAAACCTAAAGAAGCCTGTATTTTATGTCGGCGGGSSGGTGAAGTTAAGGTAGTTTACGCTGARAGTGGTGATGAAGCGATCGCTATTAAGGTCGTAGAATCAAATGGCGTGGTGACAGATTATCCTCTGGGCCCTGGACARAACTTGATTGTGCCAGATGGCTCAATGGTATTAGCGGGACAACCGTTAACTGATGGCCCATCCAATCCCCACGAAATTTTGGAAATCTTCTTTAGTCTGGGTTCTGAAGACGGAATCTATGCTTGTGCTAGCCTTGCCTTGCAGAAGGTACAGACTTTCTTAGTGAATGAAGTGCAAATGGTGTATCAGTCTCAAGGGATTGATATTTCCGATAAGCACATTGAAGTAATTGTTCGCCAGATGACCAACAAAGTCAGGATTGATGATGGTGGTGACACTACTATGCTTCCTGGCGAATTGGTAGAACTGCGCCAAGTTGAGCAGGTGAATGAAGCTATGGCAATTACAGGCGGTGCGAGGGCACAGTATACTCCAGTATTGTTGGGTATCACCAAAGCATCGTTGAACACCGACAGCTTTATCTCCGCCGCATCATTCCAAGAGACAACACGGGTACTTACCGAAGCAGCTATCGAAGGCAAATCTGACTGGCTGCGCGGATTAAAAGAAAACGTGATTATCGGGCGATTGATTCCGGCTGGTACTGGGTACAATACTTATGAAGAACCCGGTGCGATCGATGACTATACTGCTGAAATTACCAGTAGTGTGTTAGATGAAGTTGATGATCCCCTAGATATGGTCTTAGACGATCGCACAGCTCGCACCTATAATTTAGATTCTCCTACTCTTGGGGAATCTGGCTTTGGCAGCAGACGTGCAGAAAGGTCAATTCTAGATGAAGAAGATGAATTAATTGCTGACGAAGTAGTAGACGACGACGATTTCGAGGAAGAAGAGGAAGACGACGAGGATGACTTCGACGACGAATAGAGACTTGAAATTTCGCGTCTAAAAGGTAAAAGGTAATATCGAGTCTGCTCAATTACCAATAACCAAAGTACCTTACCCGTGCTAGCGTGCTCCTTGCCAAAGGGGTACGCTAGCTTCAGTTTTACCCCTAGTGAGCAAGTGTCATCATATTTAATTAAAATAAGCATCGCAATCAGTAGACTGAAATTTTCTCTTTCAGAGAGTCTAGTCATCTACATCGCTTAAAATCTTGTATTGAGTCCTCTTGAGAAGACTTTAGCTATTAGCGTTTAGAATTTATTTCCAACCGCGATAGCAACGAAGTGAGCAATTGAAAAGATGTTGGTAGTGACAAGCTTTAAAAAAGACGGAATTAAGCATTAGCTATTATTTTGGATTTCGTCTAACTTGGCACGCACTGCCTGGATATCCTGCCACATCAACCATTTCGGCGCCCCTCTTTCCTTAGAAGGGTTACGTAGCAAGTAGGAAGGATGAAAAATTGGCATACATAAACGCCCTT
Source organism: Nostoc punctiforme NIES-2108 (assembly GCA_003326195.1). GTDB lineage: Bacteria > Cyanobacteriota > Cyanobacteriia > Cyanobacteriales > Nostocaceae > Nostoc > Nostoc punctiforme_A. Next base: position 12,791 of record LXQE01000075.1, on the reverse strand, counting down.
CCCACTCCAGCCACTGTCCGCGAATTTTGGTAATCCCCCGCTTATCGCCAGTGATACCTTTGACAGCAGTCGCACCCGTTAATAGAATTATTTTGGGGTCAACTAAGCGAATTTGTTCTAGTAGGTAGGGTAGACAAGCCGCGACTTCTACAGGAGTGGGAACTCTATTATCTGGTGGGCGACATTTATTGATATTGGCAATATATACATCATCCTCGGTAGTCAGATTCACTGATGCCAAAATTTTCTCTAGCAATTGTCCCGATCTGCCTACAAATGGTAAACCCGTTTCATCTTCATTTTGACCTGGCGCTTCTCCCACAACCATAATTGGTGCTTTGAGATTGCCACGTCCAACAACAGCATGAGTGCGAGTGTCTCCCAATGCACAACGGTGGCAGCGATCGCAATGCTGTGTCAACTCCGTTATGTCAGAATAAGTTCCGGGAGCGATCGGAATTTTCGCGTCTGTAGGAATCAGTTCTCGTTGGTTAAAGCTTGAGTCGTCGAAGAGGCTGAGTTGGGTTTCGCTGCTCATGAAAATCAGGATTTTGGCATCAGCGCCAGCTGTTATATCTGAGTTAAATAGCCCTCTGGCTGAATATTTATCAGAACAATAAACTTTTGCTGAATACTTAATTATTTATACAAATCTTATTGTATCAGTTAATTTGAGACAAAATTCAGTCATGATAAGAGCATTGCCGTCCTAAGATGCTGGGGGAAAACCATGTCACATACCCCACTTTTCGCCGATCGTACCCATGCAGGTGAGTTATTGGCGCGAGTAATTCATGATGTTTTGACTCAGCAAACTATTGATTCTGGGGTAAAGCCTGTACCAATTGTTTATGCTTTGCCAAGAGGAGGTGTACCAGTAGCAGCACCAATAGCACGTCTTTTAGATTGTCCGTTGACAATTGTTGTGGCAAAAAAGATTAGCCATCCAGAAAACCCAGAGTTAGCAATTGGTGCAGTGACTACTTCTGAAAATGTTCTTTGGGCCGATCAAAAGCTATTTCGCCCTAAACATGATGCGCGGTGGCGGGATGTAGCTTTAAATAAAGCGATGAACCTTGCTAAGTTTCTTGAGGCTCAATTAATTCCTGCTTGTCCGCAAGTGAATGCAGAGAATGCTACGCTCATCTTAGTTGATGATGGTATTGCTACAGGTATGACAATAGCGGTAGCAGCAACTGCTATGAGAGCGCTTTCTCCAGCAGCAGTTTGGTTATGTACTCCAGTAGCCCCACAAAAATTGCTACCTTGGTTAGAACAGTGGGGCGATCGCACAATAGTCTTGGAAACACCCGAACCCTTCTGGAGTGTGAGTAATTTTTACGCAGAATTTCCCCAAGTAGATACATTAGAAGTTCTCGTATATCTCCAACAAAAAACAATCGGGGGAATTAATCTGTGCGAGTAATTTTGAATTGTTTTCCAATCTTGCTTTTTAACTATTTGAAGATGTTCCCTGCTGATATTGCATAGCTTTGGCATAATCACCCAAGGCGTAGCAAGCAACTTTCAGACTGGCAAGGGCTTGTTCTTCACTGCGACGATCTTTGATATTTCTAGCTAACAACAAACGTTCTTCATAATACGTAATTGCTTTGTTATAGTCACCCAAAGCTTCACAAGCAACCCCTAAACTACTTAAAGACTGTTCCTCACTACGCTTGTCTTGAATTTCTTTGGCTAATTGCAAGCGATCTTCATAATACTTAATGGCTTTAGTATAATCACCTAAAGCATAACAAGCATTGCCCAGATTCTTTAGCACTTGAGAAGCACTGCGAACATTTTTTAAGGAGCGTGATAGTACTACACACTGCTCATAATAGGCGATCGCTTTTGGGTAATTGTTCAAAGCATACCAAGCATTACCTAAATTCTTGAGTACCTGTTCTTCGCCCCAATTATCTTTGAGTTCCCGCACAATCTCTAGACTTTGCTGTTGATACTCAATAGCCTGTGTAAAGTTACCTAAAGCTTTATACACCAATCCCAAATTATTGAGTGCTGCCACTTGACTTCGTTTGTCTTGGAGTTGCTGCGTTATTTTCAAACATTTTTCTAGAAACTCAATAGCCTTTTTATGGTCATTTAGGTGACGGTATGCATTGCCTAAATGGGAAAGAGATTGCATTTGCAATGCTAAATCTGAGGTGTTATTGAGCAAAGACAGACACTGTTGCGAGTAAGATATAGCACCTTTGTAGTCTCCAGCGCTGTAAGTTACCAATCCTAAAAAAGAAAGTACCTGTGCCTGTTTTTCTAAATCGCCAACTGCCTGAAACAGCCCCAAGGATTGCTGTAAAGACTTTATAGCCGTGATTAATTCGCCACCTTGCTGCTGTTGAATTCCTTGCCGTAGTAGCTTTACCGCTTCTGACAACTGGTCATCACTTTCTTGTAGAGGTATTATTCCTGCTTGCGAACTAGAGTCAAATTCATGGGTAATTGTATTACGCTTCACTGCTTTTAGGTATGTTATGGGTAATTGCAAGGGAACTGTATTTTTCGATCTGGTTATTCCATTCGCCTTTAGATATCAACTCCTTCCTGTGAAGTCTAGTGCTAAATTTAGTGTTCCCAAAACCAGGATGCATCTTTCATCAGTCTGGTTGACCACAGCATCAGTTTAGGAAAGGTGAGAGTTTATGTAGCGATCGTTAATCGAGGCTTTCAGATTTCCACTCATGAAGAGTAATAACTATATAGCAGTCTTAGAGCGTTTGCGATCGTCTCTATTTCTTCTCTATTCGTGTTCTCTACGTCTGGAGTAGTTCGATTAAAAAATTATTTTTGACAAGCTTATTTAATAGTTTTATTATCAATATCTATCCTGTATGTATGGTGCAGAATATCCCGCACCTCCATTAAAATTTTTCCTAGCATATTTTTACCACTCCCATCGGCTCCGCAACCCCAGTAAAAATCGATAGGCGAGTTTTCAACAATTTCTACATTGTTTGTAGAAAGTAAAATATCTCTAATATCTGTATGAGTTTGAAATTTGCACAGCACAGCTTGCCGCATAGTGTCATCTTTAACCTGTTCCCAATCTTGGCGTAAGGGACGCGTTCTCTCACGCCCCATTCTTGCTGCATCTTTAGGTGTTTTAACTAGGCGGATTTGTTCTACATGAGGTGTACCTACAAACTTTTGCGCCTGAAAGTAGTGTTCGCTAGTTGACCAATACAATCCATCTAATTCAAAGCCGTGGGACGAAAAGTTAGAGAAACAGCCATACTCTTCACGAGTACTATAAAAATAAATTGTCATAAAAATTAATACATTTTTTTTGAATTTACTGAATTTGTAAGTTTTTTATAAAACAGATGATTTATTTTCTGTTGATTCAATAAATGCCTCAAACTGACCATTAGGAGTCCATTGGATAGCCCCATCTCGTCCTGTAAAGAATAGTTTAGTTTGACTTTGATTCAGTTCAGATAAAGTTTTTGGATCAAAGTTGGCAGAAGAAGCGATCGCTACTTGTGGTTGCAGAGCAATAACTAAATCTTTCAATGATTCAGGGGCACACCAAAGCACTTGTGGGCGAGGCAAACTTCCATTTTTAACTAGTTGCTGCACCTCTTTAGATTTAACATTACCTACTAATAACCAATTTTGATCTAAAATTTGCAATTGTAAAATTGGTAATTGGTCGTTGATTAATTGCGCTACTATCGAACCAGCTTTCACCGATTGCCCAACTGCCAAAGATTGATAAATTCCTTGATGTTTTTGTAGTTCCTGTTGAATTGCTTGAGCCGTAATAGAATTATCTGTTTGGGGTGAATATTCATAAAATTTATCAATTGGTAAACGTTGCATTAATTCAAACCAAGCATTACTTTCATTACCTTGAAAATCAGTTGCGATCGCCCAATTTATTTGATTTACACCCTGCTGTTGTAAAAACGGTAAAATTGTAAAACGTCCTGTACCTTCATCACCACTATTAATTACAGTTACAGTACCTCGATCTTGAACAACTATAATTGGTTCTGTACCCGATTCTAAGACTGTTATCCTAAACAATATATTTTTAGAATGCCAAAGGGGGATGAATACTAAAGCAATCGCAATCATATTAGCAAACCACCACCGCTTTTGCCACCAACGCACTAACCAGACCAATACAATTAGTATATAAATAGCCAAAAGCTGCCATGTAGATATGCTGCCCACAGCAACAGAATTTCCAGGCAACTTACTAAAAAATTCCACTAGTTTAATTAGCCAATCAGTAGGGTAATGTAACACCCCCGCTAGCAAGCTTCCTGCGTCAGTCCAAACTAAACCGACTAACGCACTGATAATTCCACCTATACTAATGATCGAAATTAATGGAGTACTAACCACATTCAGCAACAGACTATAAGATGGTACAATTCCAAAAACAAAAAGTTGCACAGGTAAAGTCCAAATAGTGGCAGCTAGGGGAACAGCAATCAAAGCAGCGATCGCAGGTGGTAGCCATGCTAGGCGATTGACTAATGCGGGTACTGTTACAATTAATCCTAATGTTGCTAAAAAACTCAATTGAAAACCTAAATCCCAAATCCATAGAGGATTAAATACTAATAGGAGAGTTGCTGCTAATAGTAACGATCCAAACTGTTTTACTTTCCTTTTTAATAGCAGACCAACTAATGCTGCAAAACCCATAATTACGGCTCTGAGAACCGCAGGTTGAAACCCTGTTAAACTCAGAAAAATGATTAAAGCCAAAAAGCCAAGGGTAAATTGCGTTCCTTTTCTTGCCCGCCTTGTTAACTGTAAAATCACACTCAAAATCAAAGAAGTTTGAAACCCAGAAGCCGCTAAAGCATGAGCTAATCCGGCTTGTACAAATAAGTCGCGGATATCGTAGGGTAAATCAACAGCTTTGCTGCCTAAAACCATTGCACTGACAAGAGGCCCTTCAGGAATACCCAACCAACGAACTTGCGATCGCACAATTCGGGAACGAATTTGCCACCATCCCCATTTCCGTTCCCGATCCAAAACATTTATTTGCCGCCCAATTAGACCGGCAAACGTTCCTTCCTGCTTGAGAAACTTCTGAAAATCGAAACCACCAGGATTGGAAGCCGCCTTTGGTTTGTACAAAATCCCAGTCACGGCAATTTGTTGACTAGGGTATAACCCAGTAGCCTGAAGTATAGGGACTGTCACATACAATTTGCCTGTAACCCCTTTTGGGACACCTGCTGAACCTTTATCATTTTTAACTTCATCTAACTGAGTCGTTTCCAGCCAAAATTGTCCTCGCTGACTGCGAGTTAAGCGAGGATTACTCACCACTTCGCCGCGTACAATCACAAGTTGTTCTTGATTGCTGCTATTTCCAGGCGGGACAAACTGACTAATATCTTTTGCACCCGGTTGTGGCATTCGCCATTGAAAATATAGAGTTGCCAATAATCCCACCAAGCCAGCAGCTAGCCATATTCGAGGATGGGGAGTACTTTGCCAAATATTAGGCACTGCCTTATTTTTGCTTCCAGCATTTTCCGGTTTCTGAGCAAATTGCTGTAGTGTAGTGCGTTTTCTAAAAAGTATTGCTCCCACAATCCCCACAACCAAAATCCCCACACCACCCCAAGGAACTGCTGTAAGCAGCAACCCAAAAATGTAGCCAAGACAAATAATTACACCACTGGTTTGAATCATAAGATTTTTGTAAAAGCACCTGGCAATCCGAATTTACAGTGATCTAAATATAGATAGGGCAGCAAGAAAGAAAAATCGGCGTTGCTGAATTTGGTTATGAAATTCAAAAATAAAATATTCCAAACTCTTATTATCTGTGCTTGGAGCACCTCTGCGTGAGCTTTTTATCTCTTTAATCAACAACAGCAAAAAATTTTTATGCTTGTAGTGAGTATAGTTCATCAACTTTATATAAACAAAGCCCGCACAGGCGGGCCTTATCCTTGTAGCTTGAATGTTCTAGACTCAATATTTAACCGTATTTCTGTCCTTTAGCAAAAGCTGCCTGCATCAAAAAGATATACCTAGCTTAAACCTCAGCGCACAAGGATAAACAGAACATAAAATCGTAGTGAATTAAATTTGGCACGACTCTGCGTACCTTTGCCTTTACTCTGCGTTGAAAAACGCTATTATTTTACACAAAGCTGTACTTAGTTGTGTAGACGCACCTTTAGGATATTAGGCTTCCTGTTGAACTCACAGTATCTTTGAGCAACGGAAAACCCAACTTCTCCCTTTGCTCAACATATAAATGAGCTACCTTCCTAGCCAAATGCCGAATCCTGGCAATATAGCGAGTTCTCTCTGTCACAGAAATCACACCCCTAGCATCCAGCAGGTTGAATGTGTGCGAACATTTCATTACATAATCTAAGCTAGGCAATACCAATCCTCTCTCTGTCAATTGGGTAGCTTCCTGCTCATACAAATTAAATAATGTCAGTAGCGACTCAGGATTTGACGCTTCAAAGTTGTATGTACACTGTTCAATCTCACTTTGCAGGAAAACATCGCCATAAGTAATGTTGTCCGTCCACTGGATCTTAGTAAATGCTTCTACTTGCTGGAGATACATTGTCAGCCGCTCTAACCCGTATGTAATTTCAATCGACACCGGACGGCAATCAATTCCTCCACACTGTTGGAAGTAGGTAAATTGAGTAACTTCCATCCCATCTAACCATACTTCCCACCCAGTACCCCAAGCTCCCACAGTCGCATCTTCCCAGTTATCCTCTACAAACCGAATATCGTGGTCTTGAGGACGAATACCTAAAGCTCTTAACGAATCAAGATAAATCTCCTGAATATTATCTGGTGATGGCTTAATCAGAACTTGGTACTGATAATAGTGTTGGAAGCGGTTGGGGTTTTCGCCGTAGCGTCCATCAGTAGGACGACGACAAGGCTCAACGTAAGCAACAGCCCAAGGTTCCGGCCCCAATGCTCTTAAAAAAGTCTGGGGATTCTTAGTACCAGCTCCCTTTTCAATATCGTAGGGCTGGGCAATAAGACAACCGCGATCGCCCCAGAAATCATGCAATAAACTTATTACCGACTGAAAATTCACGCTTGTTCCATCCTTAGTCAACACAGTGCATAAACCATTGTTGCCTAGAATCCGGCACTGTGGACAGTTTCAGGAGACACAGAAGCGGTCCAAAGTTATTTTGGGAAAAATAGTTGACACAATGAAGTAGGTTCGCTATATTGAATAAGTGCTTGAAGCGGAGCGCGAAAGAGCGACGCTTAAAGAACACCGAACCTTGAAAATATTATAGTTTGAAAGCGATTATACAGCAAGTGTATTGCGTCAAGCAAATAAAAATAACTAAGCTGAAGTTAAAAAAGAGCAGCTAAATGAGCTATAGAGCTTTCCAAAACGGAGAGTTTGATCCTGGCTCAGGATGAACGCTGGCGGTATGCTTAACACATGCAAGTCGAACGGTGTCTTCGGACACAGTGGCGGACGGGTGAGTAACGCGTGAGAATCTGCCATCAGGTCTGGGACAACCACTGGAAACGGTGGCTAATACCGGATGTGCCGTAAGGTGAAAGGTTAACTGCCTGTTGATGAGCTCGCGTCTGATTAGCTAGTTGGAAGTGTAATGGACTCCCAAGGCGACGATCAGTAGCTGGTCTGAGAGGNCAAAACGGAGAGTTTGATCCTGGCTCAGGATGAACGCTGGCGGTATGCTTAACACATGCAAGTCGAACGGTGTCTTCGGACACAGTGGCGGACGGGTGAGTAACGCGTGAGAATCTGCCATCAGGTCTGGGACAACCACTGGAAACGGTGGCTAATACCGGATGTGCCGTAAGGTGAAAGGTTAACTGCCTGTTGATGAGCTCGCGTCTGATTAGCTAGTTGGAAGTGTAATGGACTCCCAAGGCGACGATCAGTAGCTGGTCTGAGAGGACGATCAGCCACACTGGGACTGAGACACGGCCCAGACTCCTACGGGAGGCAGCAGTGGGGAATTTTCCGCAATGGGCGAAAGCCTGACGGAGCAATACCGCGTGAGGGAGGAAGGCTCTTGGGTCGTAAACCTCTTTTCTCAGGGAAGAACACAATGACGGTACCTGAGGAATAAGCATCGGCTAACTCCGTGCCAGCAGCCGCGGTAATACGGAGGATGCAAGCGTTATCCGGAATGATTGGGCGTAAAGCGTCCGCAGGTGGCAATGTAAGTCTGCTGTTAAAGAGTCTAGCTCAACTAGATAAGAGCAGTGGAAACTACATAGCTAGAGTACGTTCGGGGCAGAGGGAATTCCTGGTGTAGCGGTGAAATGCGTAGAGATCAGGAAGAACACCAGTGGCGAAGGCGCTCTGCTAGGCCGTAACTGACACTGAGGGACGAAAGCTAGGGGAGCGAATGGGATTAGATACCCCAGTAGTCCTAGCCGTAAACGATGGATACTAGGCGTGGCTTGTATCGACCCGAGCCGTGCCGTAGCTAACGCGTTAAGTATCCCGCCTGGGGAGTACGCCGGCAACGGTGAAACTCAAAGGAATTGACGGGGGCCCGCACAAGCGGTGGAGTATGTGGTTTAATTCGATGCAACGCGAAGAACCTTACCAAGGCTTGACATGTCGCGAATCTTGACGAAAGTTGAGAGTGCCTTCGGGAGCGCGAACACAGGTGGTGCATGGCTGTCGTCAGCTCGTGTCGTGAGATGTTGGGTTAAGTCCCGCAACGAGCGCAACCCTCGTTTTTAGTTGCCAGCATTAAGTTGGGCACTCTAGAGAGACTGCCGGTGACAAACCGGAGGAAGGTGGGGATGACGTCAAGTCAGCATGCCCCTTACGCCTTGGGCTACACACGTACTACAATGCTCCGGACAGAGGGCAGCAAGCATGCGAATGCAAGCAAATCCCGTAAACCGGAGCTCAGTTCAGATCGCAGGCTGCAACTCGCCTGCGTGAAGGAGGAATCGCTAGTAATTGCAGGTCAGCATACTGCAGTGAATTCGTTCCCGGGCCTTGTACACACCGCCCGTCACACCATGGAAGCTGGTAGTGCCCGAAGTCATTACTCCAACCATTCGTGGAGGAGGATGCCTAAGGCAGGACTGGTGACTGGGGTGAAGTCGTAACAAGGTAGCCGTACCGGAAGGTGTGGCTGGATCACCTCCTTTTTAGGGAGACCTACACCCCTTAGATATCGAAAAGCAAACAGCTAAATAGATACTAAGTTGGTCATTCCTTAGGTCGGTCGCAGACATTTGCATATTGTTGAAAGCTTTCAAACTATGATGAAGGTTCGATATGGGCTATTAGCTCAGGTGGTTAGAGCGCACCCCTGATAAGGGTGAGGTCCCTGGTTCGAGTCCAGGATGGCCCACCTGAATCAATTAAAAATGTAAAATTAGAAATTAAAAATTTTTTTTAATTTTAAATTATCAATTTTTAATTGTATCTGGGGGTTTAGCTCAGTTGGTAGAGCGCCTGCTTTGCAAGCAGGATGTCAGCGGTTCGAGTCCGCTAACCTCCACCTGATGGCGATTGCCAACGAAAAATTTTGTGAGAGTTCAGCAACATGACTTAATAGAGTCAGACTGCTGAGTGAATTCTCAGCCAGAACCTTGAAAACTGCATAGTAACGCGAAAAAAGCAGGCAGACACAGACATTCCGAAAGGAATTGATTGTGAAWGCATTTGTTGAAAGACCAAAATATTTGAGTGGTCAAGCGAATAAGGGCTAACGGTGGATACCTAGGCACACAGAGGCGACGAAGGACGTGGTTACCGACGATATGCTCCGGGGAGTTGGAAGCAAACATTGAGCCGGAGATTTCCGAATGGGGCAACCCTATATACTACCTGCTGAATATATAGGCAGGAGAGAGCCAACCCAGCGAATTGAAACATCTTAGTAGCTGGAGGAAGAGAAATCAAAACAGAGATTCCCTAAGTAGTGGTGAGCGAAAGGGGAAGAGCCTAAACCAATTGGTTTACCGATTGGGGTAGTGGGACAGCAAGATCGAATCTGGCGGTTAAACGAAGCAGCTAAATACTGCACCAAAGAAGGTGAAAGTCCTGTAGTTGAAAACTCAAGGATAGTAGCTGAATCCCGAGTAGCATGGGGCACGAGGAATCCCATGTGAATCAGCGAGGACCACCTCGTAAGGCTAAATACTACTGTGTGACCGATAGTGAACCAGTACCGCGAGGGAAAGGTGAAAAGAACCCCGGAAGGGGAGTGAAATAGAACATGAAACCGTTAGCTTACAAGCAGTGGGAGGACTATTTAAAGTCTGACCGCGTGCCTGTTGAAGA
>LXQE01000074.1 GCA_003326195.1 Nostoc punctiforme NIES-2108 | reverse complement strand
GCAACCGGAATCACCCAGAGTTCAGTAAATGGCTCGTTGGTGAAGTTCTCGTTGATTGTGAGTAGACGGTCAGGGCGAGAGATTGCGATCGCAAAATCAGCCTTATTCCCTTTGAGATATCCCCCTGCTTGTGCTTCTAGAATCGTCAGTTTTGGAGGACAATCGAGAAGAAATTGCCCGTACTCTTTAGCGCAATTCGCTTGTAGTTTCGGTTGGCTGGGTGGAATGAGAAAGACGCTGTTGTTGATAATGATTGTTTCCATAATTTCGTTGTTGTTGCTAAAAATTGTGTTGATACTGGATAGTGTTCGACTTAGCTATTTATGACAATGCCAGGAATTGTTTTTAACTCATAAGTGAGCAGTTCAGCTTGGTGTAAATGTTTTGCTATCTCTGTTTCTAAAAGTGTTTTCAATTCCTGTGATGTCAGTAATTCAAGCTCGTTCTCTAAGCGATTTTCTTCTCCTTCAGAATTGATGTCAGGTATGACTAGATAATGCCAGCCTTTATCGGATTCACGAGCTAAAAAGCTGTCGCTTGGATAATACTTACTTGATGCCGATAATCAGTCCTTGTTCTGCACGTTGTCTCAAGGTGAAGCGGGGGTATTTCCAACCGTGTGGAATGGTGATTGTTGGTTGCATTATTCTGCCTGCTGATTAAACTTGATTTCAACGATTTCTTCGACACAACCCATTACCTCGCCCAAGTAATGCAATGTATCGCCTACATGAGTTGCTGCTTCTGGGTCAATCTTTTTATCCGCAATCAACAAAAGCCAGTTTTCATCTTGGGCGATCGCCTGAATCTTTGCGTAGCACGAGTTGAATTCTTCTAGGATTTCTATCGGTTCCATTGGTTTATTCAATGAGTTGTGGTGTTCTATTTGGATAAAATTTAAGTTTGCTCCTCGCCATACAGGTGGGTCTTACCGAACAATTTGCAATTCGCAATTCGCAATTCGCAATTGTGGACAAAATTGGGAATTGATTCTTTTAGGGTTACAAGCTCCTCAAATTATTGATGAAGAAAATAAAAAATATTATCGATATTCAGAGCAAGCGCCTTCAGGTGTGGGGTAATAATTGCGAATTGCGTTAGCGGAGCGGGGCGTTAGCCCATTGGTAATTGCGAATTGGAGATGACTGCCCACCCGTTTCCTTACGCTGCAACCAAATGTTTCGCTTGTGGAACGTATCTCTTTAACCGCTCCCACTCGTCACTCGTTAGCGCGTCAAATTCTTTGTT
>LXQE01000073.1 GCA_003326195.1 Nostoc punctiforme NIES-2108 | reverse complement strand
GACACACTTTAATTACTAGGAATAAATCTGATTTCCTGTCAAAATCAATTATTTTGCAAAGGAACAATAAAAAAACTCTAGTACAACTAACTAGAACCAAACCAGTTTTGTAAATTTAATTCAAATTTCTATATACTTTTTTACTATTAAACGGGGTAAATATAGCGAAGCTGTCACCAGGGGCAAGATAGGCTGAAAGTATTGTGGAGTCTGGGTTTGAGAAAAAGAGTTGATTATTGGATTTTAGCGGTTTTGACAGGCGTTTTATAAGCACAGCCACAAATTGGACAAAATCGGTGTCTCAAAGACAACACCAACTCACCGCAATTCGCACAGTTAGCTCGAATCGGTGTACCGCAGAGATAACAAAACTTGGCTTTGATATGACTCCACATAGGGTCAACCGCCGCGCCAGGATTCCAACATTGGGGACAAAACTTAACCCCTCTAACCTGAGATACTTCCTCACCCTTGATCACAGCATCAAAATATTCTTGAGGTACGCCAAGTGCGATCGCTAACCCTTGAAGTGTCCTACGATTAATTTTAAGCGTAAGTCCTCGCTCGATTTTCCCGACAGAGCGTCCATGTATACCAGCAGCATCCGCCAACTCAGACTGAGTTAAATTGAGTTTCTTCCTGACCCGTGACACGTAACTAGCAAGGGATTCATCGCTATTGGGAGTTTTAAAAGTATCCATAAAAAGCTCAGGGCTAACTCATAAAAAGATATATAATTTATCAATAAAAAACCAAGCGAGAGAATACAGAAACAACCGTGAAATCGGCTGTAACTTTAGCCACTGTCACGACCGAATTTCTAGAGCGTCCTGGTCTAGCACCAAGTACTAGAGAAACCTATGAACTGACCCTCGGACTTTTACTGCAAAAGTATGGAAGTTGGTCAATAGAAATTATCAGTAAGCAAACATTAGTTGAGTATCTAAATAATCTCAGTCATTTAAAATACACAACACACCACAAGCATCAAGCAATATTACAAAGTTTGCTTAACTTTGCAGTAGAACAAGGGTATATAAAATCCAACCGCACCAAGTACTAGAGAAACCTATGAACTGACCCTCGGACTTTTACTGCAAAAGTATGGAAGTTGGTCAATAGAAATTATCAGTAAGCAAACATTAGTTGAGTATCTAAATAATCTCAGTCATTTAAAATACACAACACACCACAAGCATCAAGCAATATTACAAAGTTTGCTTAACTTTGCAGTAGAACAAGGGTATATAAAATCCAACC
>LXQE01000072.1 GCA_003326195.1 Nostoc punctiforme NIES-2108 | reverse complement strand
CGGTCAAAAATGGACGTTGCTGAATTCAGGTATAAAAATGATTTTGCGTGATTTCAAAACCCTTGTAGAGACGTTGCAGTGCAACGTCTCTACACCAAGATTTATATATCTAATAGACTTGTCGGGAAATAAGAGAGAATAGACAGCAGTGGTAGGGAAGAATGATGCTGAATATTGAAGGTGCGCTGAAGCAAGACCGACTGTTGAGGGCATTAACTGGGTTGAACCGGAAAGCATTTGATGCCCTTTTGCCCACGTTTACCACGATGTACCTAGATACTCAACAGGCCAAGCCTCGTCAACGTGGCCTGGGTGGAGGACGCAAAGCCCGCTTACTTACAGCCCAAGACAAATTGTTTTTCATCCTTTTCTATTTCAAATGTTATCCGACCTTTGATGTGGCGGGACTGCTCTTTGATATGCATCGCTCCCAGGCACATGAGTGGATGCATCGATTGCAGCCAATATTAGAAGCGGCTTTGGGACAGAAGATGGCGCTGCCGGAACGCCATCTCGAAAGCATTGAAGCATTTTTGTCACGCTTTCCAGGAGTGCAACGAGTGATGATTGATGGGACAGAACGCCCAATTGCGCGACCTCAAGAAAGAGAACAACAACAACAGAATTACTCCGGTAAAAAGAAACGTCATACGCGTAAACACTTGGCGGCAGTTGATGAAACCAAACGGGTCTTGATCTTAAGCAAAGCACGAGAAGGCAAACTGCATGACAAACGTTTTCATGACGAAGATGACATTGCAGGTAGTGTGCCTGATGAAATTCCGATTGAAGTAGACTCGGGCTTTCAGGGATTACAGAAGCAGTATGACAATCTCCATCTTCCTCACAAAAAGCCCAAAGGGGGCAAGTTAAGTGACCTTCAAAAAACGGAGAATCGTCAATTGAGTCAATCCCGTGTAGTTTGCGAAAATGCCTTTGCTGGTGTGAAGCGCTACAACGCCGCCAGTGTCATTTATCGTAATCGGATTGAAAACTTTGATGACCATTTGATGCTGACCGCAGCAGGATTATGGAACTTCTACTTGATGGCTGCTTAAGAGAATCCCAATTACAAGACCAGCATTGCCTCACTTATCTTTTATTTCCCGACAACTCTATTAGAACTAAAAGAGTGTTTACAACAAGCTCCTTTTGGTTTAGCTGAAGATAAAATTAATACTTATATCGATAAAGTTGAACAATCAATAAGGTTGCGATCGCACGTTATCCAGCTTGCCAAAAACTATTTAGAAAACTCAGGTAT
>LXQE01000071.1 GCA_003326195.1 Nostoc punctiforme NIES-2108 | reverse complement strand
CATTTACATCTTCAATCTGAATTTGAGGTTGTAAGCCTTTAATGCCTAATTTAATTTCATATACAACCTCAAGAGAGGTTTTTAAATTGACATCGAAGAGAGCTAGATCATACTGATAACCAAAACTTTTTCCAAATAAATCATACTTATCACCACCTTTAAGAGTAGTAGGAATTGGTAGTTTCGGGCCAATAAAACCATCTATATCAAAAGTGAAATCAAGTAATTTAAAACTATCCTTAACTTGGTAAGTTAAGGAGTTAGCATCTGAATTAAGTAGTTTAAAATCGACTTTGCTAAAATCAGGCAACCCAAACCCCAGAGTAAAAAGATCACCTAATTTGATTGGATCTGGCTTTGAATTACCAATCTGAAACGTCTTTTTTCCAGTAATCCAGTCAACTACTTGAGTGGTTTTACGAGTATCAAACTTAATGAAGTCATGCTTGAAATTAGAAGATAAGTTAATTTTCGCATCAAAAGGTATAGATTTTGTGTTGACCTTCTTCTTATAAGAAAATAACGATTCGATAATATCAACATATTCAGCATTAAAACTTCCATTAATGTATGCAGCAGCATTAGACTGAATCACTCCTGCAACATTGAGAAATAGGTAAGGAGAAATGTAATCAACAAAAGCTCCCCTTTGATCACGGTTTAACTGGAAGTTTAATTTACTGTTATTAATTCCTAACGATGCGTCAGCAAACATGGGGATATTCCAGTTGACTCCACCCAAGTTGTAGCCTGCGTTAATTTGAAGTCCTGCTTTGAGTGTTGCAGGTTTAGACTTGTCTTTTGAGTTGGCAATTCCTAAAGATAAATCAGCATTTGCCCCCACAACGCCTAGATCAATTCCTGGAATTGGCAAATTGAAAAACTGTCGAAAAGATGTATCTACACCAAGAACATCATTTTTGACCAAGTTGGAGCCAAAAATATCCTTAGTATTGAAACTTTTTTCATTTTCATTTGGTTTACCTAATAAATCGCCAAATTTCCAATTTCCACCTAAAGAAGTTCCTATTCTTTGAGACCATAAAACTTGATCGGCGACTGCTTGTTCAATCTGAATAGTTTGCCCATCTAAGGTAATTAAGCTTGTATCGTCTTCACTGCGGATGATCTCTAATTGCTCAGGAGTAATGGTTTTATTCCAGACAAGCTCAGAAAAAATTTGCCCTTCATCTCCGGGTGTGTCATTGACATTGATTCTGGAGTCAACAAAATGTCCAAATTCTTCCAGTAAGACACGAGCGATCGCCCCCAC
>LXQE01000070.1 GCA_003326195.1 Nostoc punctiforme NIES-2108 | reverse complement strand
TAGCTTCAATGCCGAAACGCGCTCCGTAGATTTGAGCAGCAGTTTCTAAATCAGGCAGATTAGTTAATAAATACCAAGGTTCTGGTTCCTGTTTATTGCGATATTTTCTTTTCCAATATACTGCTAAATTAAATCTGCCAAACCCTCGTTTTTGAGTCAAATTGATACCCAAATAAAACTGGCGGATTCCTGGATAAATATCAATGCTGCTTCAAGGCTGAAATTTTTGTCTTTTCTCTCGGAAGGTTGTGTCCTTTTTTTGACGGAATACAAAGCTGAGATTCTTCCTGTGTAACCACTCCGCTAATTCTATACTATGAAACTCTCTATCGCCAATAATCACTATTTTGTAATTTTTTAACAAGCGAATCACTGGGCGTAAAACTTTTTGTTGCTCTTGGAAGTTACTGCAACCATCTTTTTCTAACAAGCACCAATATACCTGAAGGGGCGACATGAAGCCTATAAAGCTGACTGTATAAGCTTCATAGCTCTCATCCCTTGTAAATAATTCTCTAGTTTATGACGACTTAATCGCATTAAATCTTGAACTAAACTCCAACAATCACCAATGAAATTAACCCAGTTCTGTGCATAAAGACCGATATAAAAGTTACTATGCCTTCTGTGAGAACGTCCATATTCTTTGGGACGTGCCACATATTTTGCAATTCCTTTACTCTTAATATTCTGACCTTGTAATGTAGCAATAGTGTAAACTAATGAGATGATTAAAACTAAAGCAATAAACCGCTTACCTTCCACATTTGTCTTCTCTAAATTGTAACCGCCACTTTTAAAATCTCTAAACATCTCTTCTATATCAAAGCGCTTTTGATATGCCGGAATCGCCGTTATTTTACTATTCATGTTAGTTAAAATAAACCATCCTTCTTTGGCTTTGTTTTGACGGTAATTCTTTTTCCATTTGCAAGCCACATTAAATCCCTTCACTTGTTTAGTTTTTGTTAGCGTTGCATCTGATACAAAAAAAGATGTTCCTGGTTTTAAACCTAAATCTTTTATTTCGCACCATAAATGAGCTTTCAACTCAATATTCTCATTTTTCTTGAGTCTCAAACAAAACTCAAACCCTTGTTCATCAAGCCATTCCGCCAAGCTCACTGAACAAAACTCTCTATCTCCTAACACTACCGTTTTATAGTTTTTAAATAAGGGAATTATCTTTGATAATGCCTTAGTTTGTTCTGATAAGTTACTACTACCTAATTTTGCTAAAAGCTTAAAGTATATCGGTATAGCTCTTTTTTGAAAAATTACACTAATCATTAGTAGATTTTTTCTTTTCCAATTCGTCCTATC
>LXQE01000069.1 GCA_003326195.1 Nostoc punctiforme NIES-2108 | reverse complement strand
AAAAAGACCCACTAGGGGTAAATATAGCGAAGCTGTCACCAGGGGCAAGATAGGCTGAAAGTACTGCGGTGGATGACTTTCAGACTATAAGATTAAGAGACATACGAACAAAGCGTATTTTTAGACACATTTACCCCGTCTCAATTGGCAACCTGACATTAAGATCCAAACGAAAAGTACCATAGGGATTAACGTGACCCCAAATTAAAGGCGAAAGCGCCCGCAAATCCTCCAACTTCATCAACTTCATCCATTGTGGTTGGGACAAAACCTCCTGAATCATCAACGTATTTATATATACCAAAGATATCTGGAGTAAATGCAGAGATAACACAGCTAATTCTTGGTCAGACAAACGATTAGTAGCAATCTCCCCACCCTTGCCGTAAAAAATAAAACTGTTAGCACTATTCCAGTTCTCCACCACGTTGAGTCCAGCATTTATCTCTTGTCGCAGTTCAACCGAATGCAGGTATTTACATAAAAATATAGTTTTTACAGCCTTGCCCAATTCCGCCAAGGCTTGATAAGTAGGGTGTAATAAATTACCCCTAGTAAAACGCTTTAAGATGGCTTCAGTTTCTGCCATACCCAAACGCAAAGCAGTAGCATACTTCACCATTTGGTCGTATTGTTGGCGAATTAAATCCCAATTAATAGCGCGAGTTAAAATAGGTTGCAAGTTTGGATAAGCATCATTATTTCCAGTTGAAGGACGGTATAATTTCTGAACATTGATACGTTTAAGACGCGGCATTAACTGAAAACCCAGTAAATGACAGAAAGCAAAAGCCACTTCATTTTGACCGTGACTATCCACATAATTTGTCTCCACTTTCATCTCAGTACAGTGGCGTAATAATCCTTCAATCATGGCTGCCACTTCAGAAGAAGAACAAGTTTTTAACTGTGAATAAATACAAACAGAATTCTTCTCAACGTGCCAATAAATCATCACACCTCTTCCA
Source organism: Nostoc punctiforme NIES-2108 (assembly GCA_003326195.1). Taxonomy (GTDB): domain Bacteria; phylum Cyanobacteriota; class Cyanobacteriia; order Cyanobacteriales; family Nostocaceae; genus Nostoc; species Nostoc punctiforme_A. The sequence goes on along the minus strand of LXQE01000069.1, from coordinate 397 downwards.
CCATAACGGATGTGCCACTCAGTCATTAAGTTTTGATCCCAAGCACCAAACTTTTTCGAGTCAGAAGCACAGGCGGTTGTACCCTCTCCCCAAATAGTAGAAATTCTGGCAGTAAAAATTGCATTTGCAATACAGGCAATAGCATTACGTAATTGTTCTTTCTGAATAAAATGACGCTTAACATGGAGTAAATCTTGATAATTGTCGCCTTTAATCTCATCACTTAAACGCTTTAATCCAGTATTCGTTCCTAAACCATATAAACAAAGTAGCAAGCGTTTTTGTAAAGTATATTCGCCTAAAACCTCTCGTGTTGATACACTCTGAAAGTGTTGGCTAAACTTAACTCGCAAATCAGTCTCTTTCAGAATATCTAAGAGGCTAGTCATGCGCCAAC
>LXQE01000068.1 GCA_003326195.1 Nostoc punctiforme NIES-2108 | reverse complement strand
TTTGATTTCTAATAAGCCTGATATACCATCAGTTCTGTACTTCTGCAACCATCTCGTGACCGTTGAAGTATCTTTTGCCAAGCGTTTTCCGATTTCTTGCTGCTCCTTAACCTGCCCGCTTTTTATCCACCACAGCATAATAAGCTTTTCTTTCTGGTTTCCTAAATTCACTGTTTGTAGACGTTTTTTAAGTTCTTCTTCGCTCTCTGCGATTTCAATCTTAAAAGGGCGGCTCATGGTTATTTTAATTTATCAAGTTTGTTTTCTCTATTATATGCAGCTTCATATAAAATTGGTATAAGTAAGAATGTAATCCAAATAAGAGCGACTCATCACTTTTAATAATTCCCTTATCTTTACTTTGTTCTCTAGCAAATATAATCTCCCAATATTTATTAAATAAATCTTCTTTTTGACTGGGAGGACGACCACGATTCTTGATAATAAGTAGGATAATTGTTACGTAAAGAGGACTTGTTAATAACACAGAGGTATTAGTATCTTGCTGGCATTCTTCAAGAGTAGAAATTATTCTTTGTTTTTCTTCATCTTTTATTTTTTTTGCTAATACCCATTTATCAGCATATTCATTAACTTTTTGGGCTGACATATCAACTAGTTCTAAATGCAAAAATTCTTTACTATTAAAGTAACTTTTATACTGTTTATCAAATTCTTTTGGTCTAGAACTTCCTACTACCATTAAATCAGCATTTAAACTTTCTGCTACTGACAGAAAGTTTTTAATGCGTATCAGCATCTTCTCTTGTAATTCAGTAATTCCGACTTCATCCAGTCCATCTAAAATCAAAAGGCAAGGACGGCAGCAAAGAATATCTTGAATATCTTTTGCGGATACTAAGTTAGTCCGTGAGGTTAGTACGCCCATCCTCTCAGCTATATAAGCTTCTAAGCTATCCAAATCAGGCTTTTTAGCAAGCCATTGGGCAAAGTGCTTGAGTACAATCCGAAAGGGAATCCTTACAGTTTTAGGTTTTTTAGATTGATAATCTTTTTTTCCAATCAACTTGGCACGATGTACCTGCGCTAACTGCTGCCCCAGTGTAGATTTCCCCTTCCCAGGGCCACCAATAACTACAACCCTGGTATAATAGACCTCTTGCAAAAAAGTTTTATGGTATTGTGAAGGGTTAACTAAGCAAACAGAGAAATTTACGCTTTCTGAAGTTCGTAGTTATAAATCCCAGCAATTAAATGACAACGCAACCCAAATCGTTTTCTCCGATTGCGGTAGCGCTGACTCAAAATGCGAAACACTTTTAAACGGCGGTTGATATGTTCAATCACTACTCTACGACAAGCCAGAGCACGGTTGGACTGTTTTTGCTGCTTGGTTAATTTACCACCTCTGGGCTTTTTGTGAGGCAAGCAACTGTTGGCATGTA
>LXQE01000067.1 GCA_003326195.1 Nostoc punctiforme NIES-2108 | reverse complement strand
TGAAGTGCAAACATCACTTGGAACAGTGGTGTATAACTGAGGTCTCTTTGTGGCTGCAATGTTTCTACCAGCATTTCAAAAGGCAAGTTCTGATGAGTGTATGCCTCCATTGCCATGAAGCGAACACGAGTCAGCAATTCGCTAAAGCTCGGATTACCTGCTAAGTTGGTACGCATCACTAAGGTGTTGACAAAAAAGCCTATCAATCCCTCTATCTCATTACGATCGCGGTTAGCAATAGGAGACCCCACCAAACTGTCTGCTTGTCCTGTGTATCGGTAAAGCAGAGTGTCATAAGTTGCTAACAGCGTCATGAACAAGGTAACTCCTTGTTCCTTGCTCAGTTGTATCAACCCTTGAGTGAGTTTCTCTGAAAGTGCAAACTTTTGATGTGTGCCAGCGAATGTCTGCACAGCAGGCCTAGGTCTATCAGTGGGCAGCACTAACAGGGCTGGTGCATCTTTTAGTTGTTGTTGCCAGTAATTCAGTTGGGTTTGCAATACATCCCCTTGCAACCAGTTGCGCTGCCAAATGGCAAAATCTGCGTACTGAATTGGCAGTGATGCTAGGGGTGAAGGTTGACCTTGAGAATAAGCATTGTACAGCACCGCTAATTCTTGGAGAAATACACCCGTTGACCAGCCATCACTGACTATATGATGCATACACACTAATAAAATGTGTTTTGTCTCAGACAGGATGATTAATGTTGCTCTGACTAACGCTTCACTTGTTAGATCAAAGGGTTGAATAAGTTGTTTTTGCGCTAATTGCTGTGTRGCAATCTCTTGTTCACTTGTGGATAAATGCTGATAATCAACAACTGAGACTATCCAATTTGTTTGTGTTTGAATGATTTGAGAAGGTTTTCCCTCAATAGTGATGAAGTTGGTGCGTAACGCTTCATGGCGATGAATAATTTCTTCTAAGCTTTGTTCTAAAGCTTTAACTGAGAGAGTTCCAACAATACGCAAAGTTAAGGGTATGTTGTATAAAGCACTGTTCGGCTCTAACTGGTCTAAAAACCACAAACGCTGTTGAGCAAATGACAGTAGTAATTCTGCATTATCAACCCTTGGTAAGATGGGTGAGGAAGTTAGTTCTAAGCCCTGTTGCTGTAACTGCTCAATTTCTTGTGCTAATTCGGCAACTGTCGCTGCTGCAAATAGGCTACGCAATGGTAGTTCTACTTTGAAGGTGTTACGTATGCGGGAAAGCAGTTGGGTTGCTAGTAGTGAATGTCCCCCAAGTTCAAAGAAGTTGTCGTAAATGCCCACTTGTTCTACTTTCAGCACTTGTGCCCAAATTTGTGCCAGCATATCTTCAATTGGGGTGCGTGGGGCGACAAATTTTTCTAGCAGTGTGCTGTCTAACTCCGGTTTTGGCAATGCGCGGCGGTCTATTTTGCCGTTAGATGTTAAGGGTAAGGATTCCA
>LXQE01000066.1 GCA_003326195.1 Nostoc punctiforme NIES-2108 | reverse complement strand
AACAAGACGAGTTCGCTGAAATCCTGCTGAGATGTAGTAGTTAACATGGTCGGGATCAGCGATCGCTTTGCGGATACTCGATGTTGTAGAGGGACAAATTATTTGACCAAAACGGCAATTTTTTTGTCAGCAATCCAAATTCTTCTACTTGCTTGTTCAAACAATTTCTATAGCTTCATATCAGAAACGCTAAAAATCAGATTCTTCTAGAGCGAAGCTTACAAGCTTGAAGAACTTGACAAATTATTTGTCGCTGTGGTCAAATAATTCGTCGCTGTAGAGCGAAACGCGAAAAATACAGTACGCTCTCCTTGAGCGCTATGTCCTGCAAGGTAAAATCAGCGTTAAGTACGAGAAAGATGCTATAAAAAAAAGATGCATTACGAAAACACTATCTTTTTATCGGGGATGGTGCTAATAATCCTGATAATGCACCCAAAGAACCAGTTCCAAGAGCGGTTAGAAGGTCAGGAATTTGTTTGTTGCCCTTTGCTTGTAGACCAATTGCACCTATAAGACAAATTAATACTGTAGAGGTAAGTGTACCAACAACCATGCGGTAAATCCAGGGGTCTGTTTGTATATAGTTTTGTGGTAGATTAAAAGTATTATTTACTGCATCTGCGTTTTGTTGTAAACCTTGCTGACCTTTTGAATCATTGAGAGTTGATGGTTGTTTACTTTCTTCAAGTAAAGACTGTGTTTTGACTAAGGAATTTTTTCCATTCTGTGTACTCATAGTGCATCCTTTTTATTTAATAAAAATAAGCATTGGAAGTTTTCTATAAGGGTAATCACATTACGATTCCTCTTTTTCGGAAAAGTAGAAACAATCACCAAAGTTTTTTTGCAGTCAAGTGAAATCGCCCCTCTGTCCCTTTGCCCTTCATCACTGGAGTAAGCTTAATTTAGGGTTTAAACAGGCTCTAGTAGGTTAGCTGTGGATTTCCCTGGCTTCGCTGTAGGGGATTGTGGGGTGTGTAGTAGGTGCGATGGCTACGCCCGCCGCAGGCATCGCGCCTGCCGCCTTTTGCATCGCTAAACTTCCCTAGTGCGGTCATAGGAGTTATGCTTTAAAATTTTTAATTAAGCATAACTGTTATTGCTGCCATGACTGATACCTCCGGTACGCCTAACGGCGATCGCATCGACCAAATCATAGAGAAGCTTCGAGAACTAAAGGAAATCCGACAGCAGTTAGTCAATGAACCAATGTCAGAACCTGGGGTCTGGATTCATCAGTATGAGGTGCGGAAGCAATACAAAAAAGATGGTGATGTTTATTGGTACATATACGCAAAATGGCAAGCGAATGAGCCAATTTTTAAGAGGAACCCAAAAGCTAGGCTAAAAGGGATTGTTCAGCGCGGCAAGAACCCAAATTTTACCTGTCATCAACACATAGGTAGGGTAGGCAGTAACACTGGGTTAGGAACCGATCCTCTTGTTACAGAAGCATATCGGGAATGGAAGCATATCGGGAATG
>LXQE01000065.1 GCA_003326195.1 Nostoc punctiforme NIES-2108 | reverse complement strand
CTCGTGACCGTTGAAGTATCTTTTGCCAAGCGTTTTCCGATTTCTTGCTGCTCCTTAACCTGCCCGCTTTTTATCCACCACAGCATAATAAGCTTTTCTTTCTGGTTTCCTAAATTCACTGTTTGTAGACGTTTTTTAAGTTCTTCTTCGCTCTCTGCGATTTCAATCTTAAAAGGGCGGCTCATGGTTATTTTAATTTATCAAGTTTGTTTTCTCTATTATATGCAGCTTCATATAAAATTGGTATTATTAGGTTGGGGTAAATGTTGAGTTGTAAAATTTTTATGTTTTTGCATCTAGCAGGGGCAGAAATTTGAACTAATAATAGCTACAATAAAAGTGCTGATGTAGATTAATCGAAAAATGACAGATTTAACTCCAAATAGCACCTTTTTAATAGTAGGGATTGCTTTTATAACGATTGCTGTCATTGGGCAATCTAAATTAGCTTTTATTGAAATAAATCCTGGTTGCTTTGGGAGAATATTGGCTTTATTTATTGGGATTTCGAGTCTATTCTATGCTTGGGGACTACTCAATTTTTCAACAGTAAACCTGGACTTATTAAAAACTTCTCTGGCAGAACAAATAAAACAGAGTATCAATTCAATTAATGACATTTTACAAGGTTCGTAATAGGTCGTAAAAATAATTTATGACTGTATGTTAATGCTCTTAGGTGAAGGGTAAAAGGTTCATTTTACCCTTTAACCTTTGAAATATTAAAGTAATAATTGCATACATAAATTCTCGGTCGAGTAAATAGTAAAATAAAAAGGCGCAAAATTATAGTAGCTATTAGTAATAACAGTCCAAGTTGAATAATGAATGCCGCGATCGCACCTGATAAAACTGCTTTTACTACATCTACTGGTGAGTGAGGTTAAGCTGTATCTCATTTTTATTAAAAGTTACGGGCTAAACGCACCGCTACCGCTAACGGAACTCAGCACTCTTCATAGACTAGTAGAGTCTGTTTGGACAAAATATGCAACGCACCCTACTAGTACCGCAAGGCGTAATTCGTAATTCGTAATGACGCTCGAAGACTCACTAACGTAATTCGTAATTACCTGTTTACCAGGGTTTCAGACATTTCAAATGGGTGGTTTATTTCCGCCGTGTTGTACTAGTGTGTCAATGATATAATAGACCTCTTGCAAAAAAGTTTTATGGTATTGTGAAGGGTTAACTAAGCAAACAGAGAAATTTACGCTTTCTGAAGTTCGTAGTTATAAATCCCAGCAATTAAATGACAACGCAACCCAAATCGTTTTCTCCGATTGCGGTAGCGCTGACTCAAAATGCGAAACACTTTTAAACGGCGGTTGATATGTTCAATCACTACTCTACGACAAGCCAGAGCACGGTTGGACTGTTTTTGCTGCTTGGTTAATTTACCACCTCTGGGCTTTTTGTGAGGCAAGCAACTTGCTGCTTGGTTAATTTACCACCTCTGGGCTTTTTGTGAGGCAAGCAACTGTTGGCATGTA
>LXQE01000064.1 GCA_003326195.1 Nostoc punctiforme NIES-2108 | reverse complement strand
GTTCCTGTAACTGTAAGTTTTTGGCGTTTGCAACAAAACTATTTATACCGATTTTTTTCACTACATCTATTATTGGACGTTCTATTGCTGGTTTTTCTGCCTCCCAAGAGGGCAAGCGAATAGTGATTTTACCGTTTTTAATATCAACTGATACTACTTGCCAAGCTTCCCAGTCTGGCTCATCGTCATTGAGTTTAACGCGATCTCCTGGTGTGAGAGTGATGTTATTACTACGACTAGTAAGGCTCACATCTTTAACAATCGACTGACGGGTTTGGTCAACTTTATTTCTTAGGGAGGTATTTTGTTGCTGCCATAGGGGTTTGAGGTCAATTGGATAAAATTTAATCTCACCTGTAGGTTTGATTACCCAAATATATAGTTCTGAATCTTGAGTTTGCAGTTTACCGCCAACTTTAAATTCATCAGTAATAATCGAATATTGAACCAGGGTTGCATTTTCATTTTTAGCAACTTGTTTCATCTGTTCAGTATTCAATACAGGAACTTTTAATTGCTCTGTTTGATTAGGAGATAATCGTTTACTTAATAATTCAATAAAAGCTCTTGCCCTACCACTTTCAGATACTTCCAAGGCTTCAGTTATTTTATTTTGAGCAATCAACACTTCTTGTAACAGACGATAGGTACGAGTTTGTTTTTCAAAGATGGAAATTTTATTGCCATCGTCTAATACTATGCGGAGATTTTCCCAAATAGCGATCGCTGGACGCAAATATTGTTCTGCTTCAGTGAGTCTATCTGATTTATACAGAGTAAATCCTAAGCTATTGAGTGCATTTCCTTCACCTTCTTTATTTTCTTGTTGCTGTGCTTTAGCTAAACTCTGCTGATATAAGTCAATGGCTTTATTGATTTCACCAAGCGTCCAGTAAACATTTCCCAAACCAGATAGTGCTTCCATCGGCTTGATATCTAATGCTTCTTTATAATATTGAGTTGCTTTATTGGTATCTCCAGAAGCCAGATAAATACTTGCCAAATTGACTTTATTTTCAGCTACGCCAGAGGTATTTTTAATTACTTCATCGATAGCTAATGCTTGCAAGTAATCTTGAATAGCTTCACGATATTTACTTTGAGAATTGTAACTATTTCCTCGTCCTTGAAGAATCTTGGCTTTGCTTGGGGAGTTATCTTTGGGGAGGAGCTTTAAGGCTTCGTTATATTTATTAATTGCAGTTTCATAGTCAGCTAGGGTGTTATAAACATTGCCGAGATTGGAAAGATTGTTGGCTTGGAGTTGTGGGTAATTGAATTTCTGGGCAATGGCAGTTGCTTGAGTATAACTTTGAATCGCGCTGGTATAATAACCAATGCAGTAGTGAGCGTTGCCAAGTTTTTCTAGGATAACAGCTTGGTTTTCCTTATCGGAGATTTGTTGGTAAAGTTTTAGAGCTTTTTGCCAGGGGTCGAATGCTAGAGCGCAGTTAGGGGAGTAGAATTGTAGATCACGGAGACGATCGGCTTCAGCTTTCGGGGAAATAGC
>LXQE01000063.1 GCA_003326195.1 Nostoc punctiforme NIES-2108 | reverse complement strand
CAAAATCCACTTGAAAAATGTTCATCTCAGTCAGCATCTCGCCAGTGTTATAGCGGTCTACAATATGCTGTTTAATGCCTAATTCTGAAAGCCCATCGGGGATATTAATGTGAGCTTCACTAATAATCTTTTCGGTGACTCTAACAATAACTCTCATGTTGGTTATGCCAAATATGAAAAAGTGTTTAACGTGGCGATTGCTACTTGTTTAATAGCGATCGCTTTTATCTCCAAGGTGTAAAATTATTCCAYTGAAACCAGCTTGAGCCAGAATCAGAGTATGCAGTRGTRCGGTGGATTGCTTCTGGATTACCCCAACAACAGCAAGCGTTGATGGCGAATGTAGGAACTTCGTTATAAGTTCCGTCTTGCAGGAGAACAGTAGAAACCTCATCTTCAGCCCAGAGTTCCAGCCATTCCCCATGCAAGTACTCGGCGTAAAACTGACAGAACCAACTTTGATTCCAGCGTGATTCAGCTTCGCGGTTGTAGTGCCACAGCTTGAAGGCGATGTTCCAGTGCGCCAGGAAGTCGAGAGCCACGGGCTTGGACTGCATCAAAATTTCCTTATCCCCCGGCACAAGCGTCAGTTCCTCGCACAGCCTTGGAAGCTCTACAGTGACACCACCATATTCGACGGTGTACCATTCGATTCCGCTAATACCCTGGCTTACTTGTTCTGCCCAAATTGACTGCCTTTTATCGGCTGTGTCTTTTGACTTAGCCAGAAACATATCGAAACGCAATACTGTCTCTACTGGTGAGAGTCCACCTTCTACTGCGTGGTTTTGTCGGGCAAGGTCACACGCTGACTGCCAACCGGTTGCGTTRATAGTGTCTATCTGTTTAGCGATCGCACTTGCTCTTGGATCGTGGAATCGTGTCATTTATCTACCTCAAAATCTGGAATGAATTGGGGTGCGATTGTTTTGTGTAGGTTAATCACAACTAAGATGGTTTCAAGCGAAGATGTATTCACGCCACCATCAAAAACTGTGTGTCTGCCTGAGTAAGTTCCATGCAGCATGAAGTATGAAAGGTATCGTCTCCCTTGCTCATTTCCCAAGTTGTGGACAGCATCGCTAATTAAATCGACTGCACACAGATCCAAAATTGTTTGGTGCTGCCAATTTAGAGACTCAACATCTAACCATTCGGCTACAGTTGATGAGAGAAAGTAGCCGTATCCTTGGTAAAATTTGTAGGCAAGACTGATTTGTTTACCGATTTCGTCAATTTGTTCTTCCACTGTTTCACCTTAATTAGACTCGTTAAACAATTGCGTCACCTTTGGCAACCACCGCAGTTGAAACACAGTCTGGTTTGAACCTTTAGCGATCGCTGCAACCATTCGCCCCCATTGTTTACCTGAGTCAGTTGGGCGATATGGGATTTTCTTGTCATCAGTTCTGTACTGTAAGCCAGCATGGACTAACCAGTTGTTTACAGCTACCGCACTCATTCCAACTTTCTCGCCAATATCTGTAGGCTTGAGATATGCGTCATCGCTGACATTGGTA
>LXQE01000062.1 GCA_003326195.1 Nostoc punctiforme NIES-2108 | reverse complement strand
GATGAAATCAAGATTGTAAAAGAAGCTTGTAAAAAGTGTTCTGTTGAAAAGAAACGCATTAACGCAAATTTCTCACAAACAATAAAAAATCGATTTATATGGACTGATATGAGATATTTTTTCGATACATCACCCATTCAAATTGACGTAGATAAATAAACTAAGTAGGGCTTGCTGAAAAAGTCATAAAAAAGCAATTCTTTTGGGTTGACTAGTTATTTAAGCAAGGTCAAAGATAAGTTTTTGTTGCCTATAGCTAGCAAAATCATAATGCTTGGTTATGTCAATCGCTAAAAAATGTCTATTTTTCCAAAATAGACATAAAAAGGCACAAAAAAACCGTGACAGGTGAGTAGAAAGATTCATGACTAAAAAAGTAATAGCAATCACAGTTAGAGTTGTATGAGGAAGTTTCGCCATTACTCTACTCAAGCTAAATCTTCTTTTAGCTTGTCCAAATTTGCCTTCAATACAATTACGAATCCTCTCATCTTGTAAAGCTTGCTTCTTTTTTTCTTTACTCACATTTTTTGGCGGTCTTCCTAAAGGAACTCCACTGATTCTAATACCTCTTTCTTTGCACCAAGATCGGTTTTCTCGCTTTGCGATAAATTTTATCAACATGAACAGATTCTGGATAATATCCAGTGTAGTTTTTAAAGGATTCTATTTGTGTTTTTAAGTCTCCTGATTCATTAAAGTTATCCCATCTAATATGGTCTAAAAATGCATATCCATCAAAGTAACTAGCAGATAGTTTAGCGCCAAATTCCACGGCTTTACCCGCTTTTCCTCGGACAATTGGACGGATATGTGGTTGGCTTAAACTTACAATACGGTCATCAATGCTCTGCTTTTTATTTTCATACAGCCATAGTTGTTGACGATATACTTCTGCGACTACCAGCAACATCTTATATTGTCTATTAGTTAAACTTTTTAGAGATGCTCCTGCTACAATTAGCTGGTCAATATAGGATAAGTTTCTTTTAATATATTGGAGTTGTTTTTTAATCGCTTTTCTCCTCTCTTTTTGAGATACACGACGTTTTTTAGCTACTTCTAAGTAGTCTTTCCTAGCTATTTCTCGGTAAGTCCTTGGTTTTTTCTCTAATATTCCCTTTATCTGTTCATAAAGCAAGTCAATTATTCTTTCTGTCTGTTTTCTCGCTTGATTTAATAGGTTTAAATCTGTTGGATAGCTGATATCACTAGGCACACAAGTCGCATCTAATATTAATTTCCCTCGATTTCTTAGCGTATTACCTTGTTCTGCTGCTTTTTCTGTCGATAGCGCAGCGTTAGCGAGTTCGCGAGCGTCTTCTGTTTTTTTTTCGGTGTCAATAGAAGATGCTAACTCTAGCATCTTCTTAACCATTTCTTGATTCACATTATTGACTAGTTCTGCACTGATTCTTTCTCGAAAATGTACTAACATGGATGCGTCAAATGGAGTTTTGTTACTATAAGATGACATCCCTATAAAGTACTGTAAATAAGGATTCTCCTTGATTTGCTCTACTGTTTCCCTGTCGCTTATACCTAGTTTCTCTTTAATTATTAATGCACCTAACGCCATCCGAAATGACTTTGCTGGTGCCCCTATCTCTGCGGAGAATCCGGCAGAATATTCCGACTCAAATTCTGTCCAGGGTATTAAATCGGCCATAATTACCCAACGATTATCTGATGATAACTTTCCCTCAAATGGAAGCTCAAAACTTTCTGCTGGAATTGGAGTTGATTCTTCTTTTCAGTACATAGTTAATAATGATACACTATGCTGCGACGAACCACTGTGATGCAAGGATTTTGGGCTATTTTACCTTCTTGTCTTGCACCTGAATATACTTCTTTGGTCTGAGAATCTAGAGACTGCAACCTTTTCTTTTTTTTCAGCAAGCCCTACTTAACATACTTGAA
>LXQE01000061.1 GCA_003326195.1 Nostoc punctiforme NIES-2108 | reverse complement strand
CGATATCTGGCAATGCTTGTAATCCGACTCTTACCCCAAGGGCGATCGCTTGTTCCTTAGCTTCCTGTTTGGTTGAGGTTACTTCCCTAACTTCTTCTACCCACACAAGCATGTTGTCAGGAATCAGCTTGCTGGTTTCATCTCCAAATCTGACAATGCACCGATCGACTGATGGATGCTGGGCAATTACACCTTCTGCACCGTGAAACTCCTCTTCGGCATAGTGGGGAAGTATCCGCACTGTTGCCCCAATTGGGGGGCGTGGTGACTTCCCAAGCCTCACCTTGGGCGGTTTTATCTCTTCTACAGCCTTTTGTACGTGTTCGGCTTTGAGATTGCACCCTTCCTTCTCAGCCATGTCTAGCGCTCGTTTGTAAGCCTGCTGTACCTGAAGCGGCTCCTTAAGTTGGGTCAACGGTCGGATATGACTTTCTTTGTGTGTACAAATGTTAAGACCAATTGGTCTTAACATTTGTACACACTTCTCAGCAGCAAGTAACCTGTTTAAGTGTCTGTCTGTGATATCTAAATCTTCTAGCACCGCCTTGAATTTTTGGCGATAGGCATCAAATGAAACTGCCTCGCCCCTCCATAGTGCAAGTTCATCAATTCTTAATAAAGCTTGGGCGGCTTGCTGAAAGCCTTTTTTACCCGCTTCAATGCCCTCTAATATTGATTGCTCTAGCTGGTGCTTTTTATCTAATTCAGAACCAGATAAAATCGTGATATTGGACACTGGTATACTCTCCTTGTAAAGTATGTAAGTATATACGTAAACACGCGATTTTAATAAAAAATCGCATTATCAAATATGTCGTTGGAAGCCTAGAAATCTAAGGGTTTTTGTGCGATAATAAAAACCTAATAAAGACCCAATATGCAATCAGGTAACAACAATCCCGTATTTAGCGCTTGCTAAATATCAAGTTGTTAGATTCTTATTTGGTTTGTAAACAAAGGAATAAATTATTCAGGTTGCGAGGTGAGATTCGCAACTTATTTTTTTATTAGGACTTTAACCTCCTCCTTAATAGCTATCTGCTGCTCAATCAGTACCCTGCAATTTGTGCGATATGGGCAGGTTTTGCACTGCCCGTTGATGTGCCAAAACTTAAGCAGGTTGTTAAGAGCCTGTTGATATCTGGTTGCTGATGAATTGAGAAGCTGTGCAGGTGTTATCATGCCGCTACCTGCGCGTACTTATTTCCCCGCCCAATAGGTGCGGGGCTTTCATTGCCTAATGAAACCTCGCCCTTAAGGTCTTTCAAAGGCGTTTCTGACGACATTAAACCAATAAATTGCAGTGGAGTTTCACATCTCCATTTAGAAATTCGTTCATCAACCTCCAAAATTAAACATCTTTCTAAAACATGAGAGCGGGGAATCCCTTCAAACTTTTTCAAAAGTTCATCTAGTTCCCTATCTATATAAATAGTTACCGGATTTTCTCTTTTTCCTATAGACTGTTTAATTTTGAAATGTAATGGTGAAAGTCCAGCAATCTGTTTTTTGCAAGACTTCAAAGCGTAAATAGAAATTAACTCTTTGCCGATTGCAGCAAAGATATGCAAGCAATGACGATATTCATTAGTGGGTGAATAGATGATTTTTTCACTAACAAAATCATCTATTTCCTTTTTTCTAACGCGCATAAACCTTCTTTGAAACACTATATGTTGCACTTTATCATGAAACACATAGTGTTGCAATGCTATCTTGTAAAGTTTCACGTATAACAGTAATTCTGGGTGTATGGCAAAAACTGTGTACACCTACGAGGGCATAGAAAAACTGGCAGAAATTATTGAGAAGGCAAGAGGGCATCTATCAAAAAGGGCTTTTGCTAAAAAAGTCGGTTTATCACCTCCAGCTATTGAGCGAATTTTAAAAGGTGAGGTGAAAGAGCCAGAACTTAAAACCCTTGAGAAGCTAGCGCCGCACTTAGGTTATACCAGAGATGAACTAATAGCCATTTGCGCCAGTGAGAATGCGCCGCAACCAG
>LXQE01000060.1 GCA_003326195.1 Nostoc punctiforme NIES-2108 | reverse complement strand
GTTGATAATATAGGCGTTGGTCAATAAAGTTGGAAAAGTAAACAGTGCCATTCACCACAAGAAAGGAACTGCCACCATATTCATGCACACGAGTACGCACATTGAAGCCACTAGGCGTGAGGGACTGGATTTTACCATCTGCACCCCGCCGCACTATGACATTTCTACCTGACTCTGATGGTCGTAACTCACTCCAGTAAATCTCTTCGCCACAGAGGGCAATTTGTCCCAACCCAATTGTACTTGCAGTAATTAAGTCTGTTGTTATGGGCGATCGCCAACATCCGTAAGACGCTACTTCTGCTTTTATCACGCTCTATTCTGCTCCCTGTTCTCAAGAATCATACATTGTCTGTAAAGGCAAAACTCTGGCACACCCACTTATACTAATCCGTAATTTGTAATCCTAGCCTCTGTCTAGCAGCAAGCTACCTAATTAAAAAGTTCTTTGATATAACAACTTTTTCAGACAACCAAATTATTCGCGCAACCTATTACTAATGTTTTAAATTTCATATAGATGATTTATCAGTGAAGTTTTAGATTATAAGTAAATACCCCTTAAAAGATATGCTAAAAATAGTTTTACGGCAAGTATGCTGTGGTTAACATCTATATATTTGTTAAGTATTGCACAAGGCATTTAAAGTCTAAATAATTCATTAAATTTGATAAATATTGCAAGTCATGAACAAAAAATGGGCTGTCAAACGAATCACAATAAATCTTGCATCAACTGAAAGCGAAAAACTTGAAAAATATTGTGCAAATACAGGTAGACCTGCAACTGATGTGATTCGGGAGTTGATTCGCTCTCTCACAATAACCGAGTTCTCAGCGTCTGAACAGACTACACCTACCCTAAAATATGATGTTCCCATTCTGAAATAGTGGCAATTGAATCACTTGAGTCTGTTTGGCGTTATCCAAATTAGACAAGGAAATTCCCAACAACCTAATACTGCGGTTTTCCAAATCAATCGACTCAAACAGCGCTTTGGCTATCTCAAAAATCGTAGATAGTTCACCAATGGGAGCAAGCATTGTCTTACTGCGCGTTAACTGATGATAGTCAGAAAACTTGACTTTTAACGTTAATGTGCGGACTCGTGTTTCGTGCTGCTCTAACCGTTGCTCGACAATTTGGGCAATAATTTCGAGTTCTTGTAACATCTGACCGACATCGCTTAAGTCCTGTGCAAACGAGGTTTCTGCACCAATTGATTTGCGAACTCGATTTGCTTCAACTGGGCGGTCATCTTATGCTCTGGCAATCTTGTAGTAATAATGACCTGCTTTACCAAAGTGGTGTGTTAGCTCCAGGAGCGATCGCGTTTTCAAATCTGCGCCAGTATGAATGCCGAGCGAGTGCATTTTCGCTGCTGTAACCTCTCCAATGCCGTGAAACTTCTCAATTGGCAGCTGTTCTACAAATTCAATTGCTTGCTCTGGTAAAATCACTGTCAATCCATTCGGCTTATTTTGACCGGATGCCATTTTTGCAAGAAACTTGTTAATCGACACGCCTGCGGTTGCTGTCAACTGAGTTTCCTGGAAAATCGCAGTTTTGATATGTCTTGCGATAGTAGAAGCGTAGGTGATGTTTTGCTTGTTCTCAGTCACATCCAAATATGCTTCATCTAGTGCAACTCCTTCCACTAAATCAGTATAGCGTTTAAAGATAGCGTGGATTGCAGTAGAAATCTCTCGGTAAACGTCGAATCTCGGTCTGACAAATATCAGTCCAGGGCATTTGGCAATTGCTGTTACTGAGGGCATCGCGGAGTGAATACCAGTGCGATTCGTTGATTAGTGAATCACGGTATTTAGCCCGTAAATAACTAATCCAGCCTGACAGCAGATTACTGTCATTAAAGGCTGAACTCTCGGTTTGATGGTGCGATTCGTTGACCAGTGAATCACGGTAATCAGTCCGTAAATAACTAGTCCAGCCCGACAGCAGATTACTGTCATTAAAGGCTGAACTCTCGGATTGATGCAGGTGCAAGTCCTGTCATTCAGACTCAGAATTGACTCCTTATCTGCCCACACTGACCAGACTCGGTGTCTGGAGGGTGAAGCTGGGAACAGGGCACAATCAGACAGCCGTTGCGGGGTGACACTGGTGCTAACAGGGAGTTCCTACGGTGAAACAGAGCCTAGAAAAGCAACCTACCGAGTGGCAAGGGC